>CAKVMI010000010.1 GCA_934772525.1 uncultured Clostridia bacterium | reverse complement strand
TATTTGCCTTTGTATTCGGTGCATTCGCCTTGAACCACTTCGTAATGAAGTTGTCCAATTTCTACATTTGGATAAATTCTTATTGGCTCAATACATTGAATTTCGAGTGTCCAAGTACCCTTAAAGCCAACATCTCCAAACCCTGCCGTTACATGGATAAATAGCCCTAGTCTTCCAACGCTACTTCTTCCATCTATGCAAGGAACAAGATTGCGAGTTTCGGTGTACTCGTTGGTTCTACCAAGATACAACTTATTTGGTTGAAGCACCAAGCCTTCTTCTGGGATAATAATTTTACGGGTTGGGTTTGTTTTTTTCATATCCAAACAATCGCAATCGTACACAAGTAGCTCATTATTTAAAGTTACATTATAACTATTTGGGTTTAGTTGCTTCATATTAAATGGCTTTATAACGATGTTTCCATTATCTATATTTTTTAAAATCTCTTTTCCTGTTAGCATATTTTTCTCCTATAAATTTCCTATTTTTTAGGGTAGCATATTTTGTTTTATATTGTCAAATTGATAAATATATATTTTCATTCTTTATTATAAATATCCAAATTTTACTACTATTTAGGTTTAAAAAAACATATAACAACCAGGTAAAACCCCGCCAGTTATATGTTTTAAACTAAATTGAAATAAATTAAATTAATTGTTTGATTACTTAACTTGAACAAACCTACTTTTCTTCTGGAATTGTATCCACTGCTCCTATTACCCTTTCGCCAAATTCACTGTAGTCTAACTTTTCTTTTAGGTATTCTCTTAGAAGTTCCTTGAATTTTTTGGTGCTAATTTCATTTGCTTCTATTGCCTTTGGCACAACTATATCAACATATTTTTGCGAAACTGCAGAGTAACACTTGCAATAGGCTTTGAGAGAAAGTTGCTTACAAGACTGTAATGCCTTATAAATTTCTCTTAACTTCTTTGGAGCGTAACAGATGACCCCGTCGCCTGCTAAAGATTGACATATTGTAGCACCCGCTTTTACCGAGTCTACTGCCGATTGTGCCCCTGAATACACAAACTCTAAGCCCACAATAGACTGAATAGTTGGTGTTTTGAAACTCTTGTTTTGTCTTATGCTTTCGGTTAGGTCTTCAACTTCTCTACTATCTAGTCCGCCATAAACCCTAATTTGTTCATACATCTTTTTCATATAGAAATTTCCTTAATAAACTAATATTTCCCGCCAAATGTAATTGTATTTAGCAATTTTTAGTTTAACACAGAAAACATCATTTTTACAACCTAATTTGTAGTTCTAAAAAACTAAACACCCTAAAAATAAGGCTTTAAGGGCTTAAATATTTAATAAGTTTAGCATTTTAAAGACTTTAGTGCGGTTTTTATGGCAATTACCGACTTTTTAAACTCTTCCGTTTCTTCGTCGGTTAATTCAAGATACATTACCTTTTCAGCACCATCAGCCCCTACAACGGTTGGAAGACCAACGTATGTATCTGAGTGCTTATCGTAGGCTGAAACCGTCATAATTGTGTTGGTGTCTTCTAAAATTGCCTTGGTAATATTTCGTAAGCATACGCCGATGCCGTAACAAGTATTACCCTTTAACTTAATAATTTCATACGCCGAATTACGGACGTCCTTTAAAATTTGTTGTCTTTTGGTTTTATTAATAAAGTCGGTGGCTTTGTTTAAACCAATTATTGCATTACTCCAAGGAATAAACTCGCTATCTCCGTGTTCACCTATTACATATGCGTGGATATTCTTTGGGTTTAGGTCAAGTTCTTTACTTATTAGGCTTCTAAGTCTTGCGGTATCTAGTGTGGTTCCACTGCCAATGACTTTATTTTTTGGAAAACCTGAAAGTTTTTGGGTTATTGCCGTCATAATATCTAGTGGGTTGGTTGCTACTAAATAAATTCCATTAAAACTTGTTTTGTTTATCTCGGTAATTATACCCTTAAAAACTTCGTAATTTTTATTAATTAAATCCATACGGGTTTCGCCAACGGCTTGACCACGCCCAGCACAAATACAAACGATTTTTGCGTTGTCGCAATCGCTATATCTTCCCGCATAAATCTTCATACGCTTATTTAATGCACTGCACGCATGGGTTAAATCCATTGCTTGACCTTCGGCTAGTTCTTTAAATAAATCTATTAAAACTAGTTCATCTACATGCACACTGCTATTGATTAGACTGTACGCATAACTAACTCCTACATTTCCACAACCTATTAAAACTACTTTATCCATATTTATCTCCTTATCCTATTTATTATTGTTATTATGCCCCAAATACAAGACACTTAAAACAACTTAGTATGTTAGCACAATAGTTTTAATTTGGCAAATGAATTT
>CAKVMI010000009.1 GCA_934772525.1 uncultured Clostridia bacterium | reverse complement strand
CCGTTCCTTCCGTAAGTTAAGTCATTTGGTTGTCCCCGTCCAAGAGACTGTGCATAAGCACCCGAAGCATCTTGCATAACTGGGGGACCATTTGCCGTAATAGTTGTTTTTAGTCTATCTCTATCATTGTTTTTGATTTCGTGATTTTGATAAGGCGGATAAAATCTTCTATAAGTGTCCACATCAATATTACCTGTGGCCAAAAGCTTTCGCCTTTCTCGTATCATTTGTCGATATGTTGATCGGTCTACATATGTACCATTTTTAATTTGGTCGTGCTTAACTCTGCCCATCATATCAATAATTTCGATAAGTTCTAGGGTAGAAAGTATTAATTGCACACCGCTAGGCACTTCAACCATCCAAATAATACCTGTGTTGGTACTAGCAAATCCTAAGAAACTTCTAACTACCAAACTAGTATTGGTGTACACACCGATAATATAATCTTCCTTTATCCAGTATGAGTCGTAATTTGGGTTGCCATGGCTATCTAGGTTAGATGTTCCCCACGTTTTAAACCATCTAGAATTTTGGTATTCAACCACATCTACAACTTGGTGGAAGGTGATTTTTTTATTCGCTCTTACCGCTCTTTCGCTCGCTTCGGTTGCAGTGTATGTAAGGTTAGAGAAAATCTTATTTAACTGCAATTTCCACGATGAAACCGTACTTTTATCTGGCGGAACTTTACCGCCGTCTTTTAAATAACTTTCTTCGGTTACTTCGGTTTTCTCCATTGCACTTGCTGTTTGGGCAGCGGATTTTATGTCCGTGTAACTCTCTATATATGTGTAATACGCTATAATGTCGCCGACTTCAATTTCTGACGTATTTATGTCTTTAACAATTACCGTATCATCTTCATGGAAACCAGAATTTTCCATACTACCGGAAAGAATGGTAACCAAAGAATAGCCAAACAAGTTTGGCACATTGTTACTCCTTTTGGCGTTAATCATAACAATAGAACATATTACGCTTAGCACCAAAATCGGAATAATAATAATATTCGTTACGGTATCTAGTAACTCTAACCATTTGGTAGAGTATTCAGACTCCCTACTTCTCTTATTCCTTGGTTTACTCATAGTCTCCTAACCTATAAATCTATCACATTTCGGCTTATGTTTACGATTAATGATTAAGATTTTAGACTGTATGGTATAAATTTGATTTAGTAAATTTTCGACTTTTCTTTTCGACTTTTCCTGAATTTTGGAGAAATCTCCTTTTTGTTAGTTTGACTAATTTTACTTATTTAGTATACCGATAACATACTATCACCATATTTTTATCGGAACCAATAATTAAACTTCGTCTTTTAGGATATTAAAAAATCTAACTTACCTAAAAATAATTAATCTACGCTTTTAATTTACAATATAGTTTTTCTTTTGTTCGGAAAACCAAAAAATCAACTAATATCTGCCATTACTAAAGCATAACTTAATATAAAAACTAAAGGTAACTATTGTTTTGTTACACTAGTAGTTTGTACAAACAAAACCAAAAAATTACAAAAAATGGTAAATTTTGCCAAATTGTATTTCAATTTTATTTTTACATTGTAATTGTACCATAATTCGTAATTTATTAACAAATATATTAAGGTTGTTTTGAAAAATTTTTAATATTTTTTTGTTACAAAATGTGAAGAATTTTTCAACCAAAATAAACTTCGTTAATTTATTTTTGGGGTAATTACACATAAACCAAAGCTAAGAATATATAATTGTAAAAAATTTACAAAATTTACCCCATTAACTTGAAATTTTGGAGATTAAACGGAAAGAAAAAAATAAAAAACCTAAAAGGCACTTGCCGGGCGAACGGAAGTGCCTTTTAGTATGAGAATGAATTATTTTTAAAAAGGTCAAATTTTTTAAATACTATTCTAAATTATAATTTAGAACAGGTTTGGAGCAAATATTAATTGCTTAATACTTGCTCATCCTGTTTTTTATTTAAACGTTTTTATACTTGTTGTTTTCAAGTTTAGTCAAACTACGCTACAGCTACGCCGTAAGGAGCTTGAGATGATCTACCACCTTGATATAGATCCTTAACCCACTTAAATGTAGCATCTAAGTCGCCACCTTCAGCAGCTAAATAGATAAATCCATCTGGTAAGAAGGAATCTTTATAAGTTTTTTTATCTGTATCCTTGGTATAATCTTCAGATGTTGTATCATAAGCAAAGAAATTTTTTAATCTATCTTGGTTGTAAGCACCAGTAACCTGGTTTTTAATAGCAGTTGTAACAGGCTTTAGAACAGCACCTTGAACTGTATATGCGTTAGCACTACTTAAAGAACCAGAAGTTGCTGAGTAAACTTTTGCAGTACCGCCACCGATTGTAGTGAATGTTTCACCTAAAGTAGCCTTTTCATCTTCAGTAACAAGAGTTAATGAATGTTGTAAAGAATCTTGTAATTCTTGTAAATCCAAGTTTGCATTGTTTCTTGCAAATGTGAATGTAAGAACGATATAGTAAGTACCACCAACGTCAGTTGCTTCAACACCTTTAGTGCTTGCGATTTCAAATAAAGAATCACCTGTAGCACCGATTGTTAGTTGTTGCCATGCAGTATCACCAGTTTCGGTATTTAATTTTCCTGCGTATAGGCTAGGAATAATTAATGAGTTATATGCACTACCCTTAGCAGTAGCAGCAATCTTATCAATAGTTGATTGTGTTAAAGCGGCATTAATTTTACCATAAATGGCGTTACTAGCACCATCGGCTGCCCATTGGTTAATTGTGTACATATATGCAACTTGTGCAATATGTGTAGTACTATCTACATTGTAAGATTTTTCAAATGGAGCATCTCCAGTAGCACGTAACATTAAATCAGTAGTTGTAGTGTTTGAGCTAGCAAGTGTACCATTTTTGGTTGCTAGGAATACATTGTTCTTAGTTTCGTTAATGTATTTTGCATAACCATATTCTTTATCTGTATTTGTAGTATAATCTGTGTGGTTATCAAATGCGCCAGTTTTACCATCGTTATAACCACCAATACCAATGGCATATAGTAGATAACCATGATCATAGCCAGCACGGCTAGTGTAAGCTTCACCTAATGTAGCTCCTGTAATTCTTGTAGCATATCCAGGGGTAGCATCGGTTGTAGAAGATCCTGCAAACTGACTATAAACTGCAAATTCGCCATAAACATCGGCGTTAATATTAAGAATCTTTATATCAACATCGTTCTTTACAGTAACTGTAAAGTTTTGAGATGTAGAAGCCCAAACACCAACACCCATAACTGCGATTGCTGCACACATAGATACGATGGTCGCAATTAGTTTGCTTTTTAATTTCATGTTTTTTCTCCTTATAAAATTTGTTTGAAATTTTGTTTTTATGTAACTCAATGTTTCTATTTTCTTTTGTATACCCTATTTGTCTTCGCCTACAAACAGGTTTATTAAAAATATTACATTTGTTACCGAGAGTAATAGATTGCACAAATTATGGCAAGCACCAAAAATGTTTGTATTAGCCTTGTGCGGATAGAGATTCTTGAAGTGAATTTAGTTCATTGCCGAAATATAGGGTAAATGACCAACGGGTTGCTTGAAAATCTCTAGAACTACCATCAGGTCTCCAGCCACCAGGTGAACTACTACTAGTTTGACCGCCCGAGCCACTTTCTATACTTCTATTTTTTACAAATAAACAGACTCTTATCCAAACTACCGTATTTTCTTTATTAATTTCTAGTATTCTAGTTTCGGTTTCGGTGTTTGTATTGTTTGTAAGTGTGTACTCACTAAGTGACTTAGATGTAGAATCATCCCAAACATCGGGTTCATCATAATTAAATGCGTAACGATATGAAACATCGTACATATCTGACTTTATACCCAAATCGGTTTTTGTAACTGGGTTAATTTGGTTTAGTTCGGCATTTACAAGGGTTATATATGTGGTTTCTTCAGTTAGAGTAGAAGAAAGTTCATATTTAAACAAGTACTCCATTTTACGAGCGTCACCCAAAGATTCCTGATAATCTGAGAATGTGCTACTACGAGTAAAATCTTTAAATAGTTCGGCATCTACAATCTCGCTATCCTTATAAAGTAAACAAGGGTATTGTTTAGAATTTGTAGAGCCTGCATCACAAATATCGCCTGTATTTGTACCAAAACGCATTACATACAAATTGCCAGATGCTTGTTGCATCTTAATGGTTTCATTATTTACAAACTGCAAGTTGTTTTGATATAATATAGCAACTACGCCGGTTGTCATAACGCTAACGCATCCCAGCATTGATAGAAAGCAAATGATAATTTTAGTTTGAAACCCCATGCTTTGCTCATCTCCTTCTATATTAGTATGGACAACCCCCATTAACTATATTACGATAGTATTATAACAATTAAAAAAATCTTCTCCAAACGAAAAATAGCAGTTTTTGAAAAATTTTTGAAAATTTTGCGGTTTATTAGTGAAACTTTTTACCATGTTTATTATGGCTATTATTTCGCCACTGAAACGAAATTATCTTTTGTTTTTGATTATTTGCAGTTATTTATACTTAAAAATTAATTTATTTAGTTGCTCCAACTAAGGATTTTACGGTAATACAATTACTAGATTTTCGTTTAAATAAGCAAAAACTACTTATTGTAGGGTTAAACGATATGTATTACCCACTACTTCAAACCGACCCCCCTTACTTTAAGCCAACCCACTACTTCATAAATGCAGAAAGTGGCACAATTTCAATACCTGCCGACTTAATGCGCTCTAGATTATTTTTTAAGCACTCCGCCGTTATATCTCTACCAACCGACCCAATATGCCCGATTGCAATACATTTACCATTTTTTAAACATGTATTAATGGCGTCCGTTATACGCGAAGTTGTGATTCCATAATTTGCATGTTGTTCTTCTAAAAAAACATCCCTTAGTACAACGGGGGCGTCAATTTCTTTTCCAACCTCCTCACACACTGACCCCTCTATAGTACGGCTATCCAAAAATAGCAAGTTGCGTTCCTTAGTTCCCTTTAAAATTTCACGCATCAAAGTTTTATTTTTGCTAACTGCTGTGCCCATATGAATATTTACGCCGTTGCAATACGGAATATCATTTATTCCTTGCATAAGCTTATTGTAAGCAACTTCTGGACTATCTGAATTTGCAATAAATAGCGGGCCATACCACGAAAGTGGAAGTCCGCCATATGCTTCCATTGGCATATGCAATATTACTTCGTGACCAAGTTTATGTGCAGTTTCGGCGTCGGCATGCGAAAATTCCAAGCACGGCATAACGGCAACCGTTAGAGTACAATCAAGCGCAAGCATTTTTTCTACGCCCTTTCGGTCGTATCCAAAGTCATCAATTACTATAGCCATTTGTGGCTTTTGTGTTAAATTTGCGTTTTTTACATCGGTTTCGGGGTTAGATTCTAATTGTTCTTCATTTATCGTAGATGTTGTTATATTTTCATAACAATTTGCATAGGTTCGAGATTTTGCATTAGACCCCAAAACCATTGCACCGAATAATCCAACAAATATTAATGCGCCAAGTACTATACAAAAAAACTTTTTCATATTAATCTCCGTGATATTTTGTTTTTATATTACCAGAAGTTGTTATTGTGCTACACAAAAGCGATTTTTTTCAACAACAGATAATAATTGAAACTGTGAACTATAATAGATTTGTATCTGCAAATTGAATTAATATTAATTTGCAAATATCATCACATTGATTATATTATGTAGTATTAGTTATATAAATATTCGTTGGGTATTATTTAAAAAGGGTTCGCCCGTGGCGACCGAGAGCAAAGGTCGGGAGCCGTGGGCGAACAAAAAAAAAACCGCCGACTAAATTAGTCAACGGAATTAAAATTAATATTTACGCTTTACTTGTTTTGGAGTTGGTTTATTCTTTTTATTTGAATTATTATTTGTATTTGCGGTATTTTGTTTAGAAGACTTATTGCTATATTCATTTATTTCATTATTATATTGTTTTTTAAGTTTCTTCTTTTGTTCTTTTTCTTTCTTGAGTTGAGCGTAATACTCGGGGTCGCTATTGTGCATTTTTCTTATCTTTAAATATATACAAACGCCTAAGATTATTAAAAATGCTACTATACAAATTATAACAATTGCCCACGAACCATCATAAACTAGTGCGATATAACATCCATCTTGAGCAAGATTCATATCTACAACCACAAAATTTTTATCTTCTATTTGAACATTGTCTTTTAGAATATTAGAATATGCATCGGCTGAATACCCGTAAGCTACATAGTAATTGCTTTTACTTAGTAAAAATGTTGGCATATAAACTTTAATTTTTACATTTCTAGCACTTTGCAGTTTGCGGTTTATCTCTTCATCGGTTGGACAACTTACTTTAAAGTAAACTATTTTACCAATTTTTGACTGACCCCATTTACTTTTAAACGTTTTTTGAAATTTTTGGTATTCGGCGTCATCACTTTCAAGAGTTCTATATTCAAACACAATATTGGCGGTAGATGGTATAGTTTCATCCATTATATATATTTCGGCATCTACCCCACCCCTAGTTTCATCCTTTGCGGTAAGGGTAATATCTGAAAGTGCTGGCAATATATCCGCATTTGCTACATTTTTTGCATTTTTTTGAATACCGAATGAACCTAATAACAATACAAAACTTAGGGCAATTATACTTAACAATTTTGGTCTAAAATTTTTCTTCATTGCATTTCTCCGAACTTACTATATCCTATATTATAACCATTGTCAAACTTTTTACCCACCAAAAATGTTAATTGAAACATTTCACAATTGTTTTGAATTGAATTTAAAATAAATTATAAGCATTCTACAAACTCAACATCAAATTCGCACGCAACCCTTATACGAACATTGTCTTCTAATACCAAACGAAAGAATGCCCGACATTTTGTATCCGACAACATCTCTATTGGTGCAACAATAGATTCATTCTTCAAATAATCCTTGCCACACGACCCGTCTAAAAACATTTTTGAATACAACAAACTTTGGTCGTCTTCTAGTTTAACCGAACCCAACACTCCCTTGCGAGATTCTATAATGCAATCGGCATTGTTTCTTGCAAAGTTGGAACACTCTAACTTTATTACAGACTCACCATCTTTGCCGTCCTTTAAAATAAAGTACAAAAGCGTCAATTTTGCCCATTTGTAAAAATTTTCAGCATT
>CAKVMI010000008.1 GCA_934772525.1 uncultured Clostridia bacterium | reverse complement strand
AAAGGTTATTATACAACTATTTTTAACAATTCTCAACCATTTTTGGTAGACAAGTTTAATTATTTATGCAATAATATACACTAAGTAAAATACTAATTTAATAACTATTTGGAGTGATTATGGAAAAATTGGCAATAGTAACAGGTGCTACGGGCGGACTTGGTGGAGAGTTTTGTAGAGATTTATTAAAACGGGGCTATAATTTGGTCATTTCTGGCACAAAACAAGAAAAAGCGGATAACTTTAAGTTGCAACTAGAAACGGAGTTTAAAGACGCTAAAATATGGGCGAAAGAGTGTAATCTTGCAAGTAAAGAGTCTCGGGATGCTTTTTTTGACTTTTTAGTATTAGAAGGATTACACCCAAGCACATTAATTAATTGCGCTGGATATATTTTAGAGGGTAGTTTTTTGGGTTGTAGTAATGAAGAAGTAACTGGTGTTATTGAAGTAAATAATGTTGGAACGGTAGATTTTACTTATAAATTCTTGCAAAGAAGGGATGAAAAAGAGAGAAATTATGTGCTTTTTGTTTCTAGTCTTGCAAGTTTTTACCCTATGCCTCAAATGGCGATGTATGGTGCAAGTAAAAGTTTCTTAACAAGCTTTAGTGTTGCATTAAGGCGAGAATTGAAAGATAAAAATGTGTTCGTATCTGCAGTTTGTCCAGGTAGTATTGCAACTAATGATGCAATGAAGAGAAGCATTAAGTCGCAAGGTATTGGTGGAAAATTGTCGCTAGAGCCAACCGATAAAATTGCTCATGGTGCTGTAAATTGTTTATTGAAAAACAAGGCAAAATATGTACCCGGATTTTTCAATAAGTTTGTGTGGTTTATTACTAGATTTACCCCACAAACTATGGTTGCAAACTTCACTTATAAGCGTTGGACTAAATGTGAGAAAAAGCGTGGGGAATATAGATAAATTTTTCATTTTTCATAATTTTTATTAAATAAAATAAAACTCCACACCGGTATTTTGGTGTGGAGTAATTTTTGAGTTTTTAACAATTTTTAAACGTATTGTTAAAAACTATATTTTTGTAATAGTGTATCCGTCTTGAGTATCTTTAATTTCATAGCCTAAATTCTTTAATTCATTTCTTATACTATCTGCAGTTGCCCAATCTTTATTTCTCTTTGCATTCCAACGTTTATCGGCAAGTTTTTTGATTTCTGCACTTATTTCTTCAGTATCTTCGGCTAAGTGTTTTTCGGCATTTTCTAGGTCAAGACCTAAGGCAAGGTCACATTTAATTAGTAAATCGTAAACTTTTTTAGAGCGTTCCTTAATTTTTGCCATGTCCCATAATACGGATAGTGCAAGTGGCAAATTTAAGTTATCGTTTACGGCATCTAAAAATTTGTTATATAAATTGTCAAGTGTTGTTTCACTAACATCGTTTTGTCCGTTTTTATGTTCTATAACCATTCTGTAAAGTCTTGATAGGGCAGTATCGCACGACTTTAATTCATCAAGAGTAAAGTTTTGTTGCTTTGCGTAATGTGCATTTAAGTAAAAATAACGTAATGAAAGTGGCTTAAAACCTTTTTCTTGAAGGGTTGATAGGTTCCAAACGTTGCCTAAACTCTTACTCATTTTTCCGCCGTCAACCATTAAATGTTCGTGATGTATCCAATGTTGAACAACCTTTTTGCCAGCAATTCCGTAGTTTTGTGCTATTTCATTTTCGTGATGAACATATTTATGTTCAATTCCACCGCCGTGAATATCTACATTATCTCCAAAAAATTTACGGCAAATTGTGGAGCATTCTATATGCCAACCAGGGTAACCTTTACCCCAAGGGCTGTCCCATTGCATTATGTGTTCTTTTGGGGCTTTTATCCACAAAGCAAAGTCGGCGGGGTTTCTTTTATACTCATCAACTTCAATACGTGCACCGGCACGCTTTTTTTCTTGATCCATACCGCCAAGTTTGCCATAGTCGGAATATTTAGTAATATCATAATATATTCCATTTGGTGTTTCGTATGCAAATCCGTTTTGTAATAGACCAGACACAAATTCGATAATTTCAGGAATAACACCGGTTGCCTTTTGAATGTGTGTTGGAGGAATTATATTTAGTTTAGACATATCTTCTAAACATATTTTTGTGTAATATTCGGCAATTTCAAATGGGCTTTTATGTTCTCTCGCGCTTGCAACAAGCATTTTATCTTCGCCGGCATCTTCGTCACTTGTCATATGACCAACGTCGGTTATATTCATAGTAGATTCAACTTTAATTCCGTTTAAAAGTAAAGCACGTCTAATAGAATCCATCAC
The DNA here is from genome assembly GCA_934772525.1 of uncultured Clostridia bacterium. Taxonomy (GTDB): domain Bacteria; phylum Bacillota; class Clostridia; order Christensenellales; family UBA1242; genus UMGS1908. The sequence continues at coordinate 14,430 of CAKVMI010000008.1, read as the reverse complement.
AAAGAATGCTCTCATATTACCAATGTGTTGAGTGGAATAAACAGTTGGACCACAGTAATACATTGTAGCAACATCCTTAACTGGTTTAAATTCTTCAATTTTTCTATCTAACGAATCGTAGAGTTTTAGCATATTTTCTCCTTTTAAAACATCTTTGTTAGTTCTTGTGCTGTTTTTCTTATTTTGCTTTTATTTCTTAATTTAGATAATGTTTTTTCCGTCCTAGCTAATTTTTCATCAATTAATTTTTCGCCCTTTTCTGTTGCACAATAGTAAATTTCTTTTTTACTTCCACTTTCTTTATGCTTTTCAAGTAGACCTTCTTTAATTAGTTGGTTGCAAGTAATAGCAAGATTAGAGCGAGCAATATTTAGCACCTCTACTAAATAGTTTGGGCTAGTTTGTTCTCTTTTAGAAACTAGATGTAAAATTTTGTGTTTAATATCGTACTTTTCTTTGCTTTCAGACTCCATTAAGTACTGAAAACCAATTATTAAATCTAATATTTCTTCGGCTATAAGTGTATCGTTCATAATATTTGAAATTAAATCCTTGTAAATAGTGGTTGTATTTTTTCTATATCGATTTTTGTGTTAAAAGAAGTAATTTCTTCCCATTTTAGTTCGTTAGAGATGCCCAAATATGTTCTTATTGCATTTGCAGAGTTAGGCATAAATGGTTCAACTAAGTTGGAAAGGTTTGCAATTAGGTATGCACAAGTATAAATAGTATCGTTAAACCCATTCATATCTTCTTTTATTTGTACCCATGGCTTTCTATCGTCAAAATATTTGTTGCCAAGTTCAATTAAATCCATTACTAAGTTGCCCGCTTTTTTAAACTCAATGTTTTCAATTTCTCTTGAAACAGAGGTGTAGCAATCGGAAATAGCTTTTTTAATTTCTTCATCAACTTTACCAACAGGTATTTCGGTTAAGCCTTTATATTTCAATGTTCTATTAACAAGGTTGCCAAATTTGTTGACAACTTCATTGTGTGTCGCTTTGTATAAATCTAATGTGAAGTTACAGTCTTTCTTTTCGGGACCATTTACAGTAAAGAAATATCTCAAAGTGTCGGTATTGTATTCGTTTGCCCAAGAAAGTGCTTCAAATGTATTGCCAGATTTACTCTTACTGATTTTTTCATTATTCATTAGTAAATATTCGGCAGAAACCATACGGTTTGGCGCTACAAAATTTTCATTTAATCCTTCTAGCATAGCAGGGAAGAATAGTGAGTGGAAAGGAATATTATCCTTTGCGTGACACATATAGATTAGTTTTTCGGTCTGTGGGCAGTGGTCGGTTTTCCAAAAATCTTGCCAGTCTAGTCCTTTTGCTTCGCAAATTTGCATACTTTCGGTTAAATAACCCAAAAGTGCTTCATACCAAACCCAAACAGATTTACTTTCAAAACCTTCAATAGGAATTTTAACGCCCCAATCTAGATCACGAGAAAAATCTCTATCTTGTAAATCTTTTAGATATTTTTCGGTTTCGTTGATACTATTTGCACGCCAGTATGGACGATTTAGTTCTAAATACGAAGTTAAGAAATTTTTAAATGCACTTAATTTAAATACTAAAACTTTATTTTCCTTTAAATGAGTTTCAGTACCACAAATTAAACAAGTTCCGTGAGATAGGTCTTGGTCGTTTGGAACGTGTCCGCAATCGCAGTTGTCACCCTTTGTTTTTCTTCCACATTCTGGGCAAGTGATTTCAATTTCGGTATCTGAAATAAACTTGTTGCATTTGTCACAGAAAGGTCTAAGAATTGTTTTTTCATACAAATAACCATTTTTATATAATTTCTTGAAGATTTCTTGACAATGCTCTATATGGTATGGGTCATAGGTTGTACCAAACATATCAAAAGAAAAATTGAATTTTTTTAGAGCTTCTACAAAATTTTCATGATACTTATTAACAATCTCTTCTGGTGTACAGCCTTGTTGCTTTGCTTTTAATTCAATTTTGGTTCCGTGACTATCTGAACCAGAAACCATCAAGACATTATCTCCGTGCATTCGGTGGTAACGAGCAAGGATATCGCCAGATAGTGAACTTGCAACATATCCTAAGTGTAAATTATTATTGGCGTAAGGCCAAGATACACATATTACTACATTCTTTTTATTCATTTTTATTACCACCTTATTATTAAAATTTTAATCTATTGTATTCTAATCAATTAGAGAAGAGATGTCAAGCACTTTTAACTTTTAAAGTGTAATTCCTTTATTCTATGGTTAAATATTTGTATAAATTTATAACAATTTTTTCAAACTATTTTTACAATAAAATATGAAAAGGAATAATTTATGGAAAGACAAAAGTTAATAAACTTAATAAGTTACATTTTAGCGGGGGTTTTATTTTTAATTTCAATAATCATAATTTGCGTAGATGCTAAGAAAACCGCATCTATGCCAGAAAATGAATTGAAAAATGATACAAGCATAGAAGAGGTAAAACAGAAGAATGAAGAAAATATGGAAACAATAGATGAATATTTTCCAAGTTCACTGCTTGCACCTTTTGTGGATATGGTCGCATGGGTGAATAATTCAAAATATAGCAACAATGGTGCACCCGACCTTGGAAGAATATCCGACGAAACGGGATGCAAATATTTTAATTTGGGTTTTATTAGAGCGGATAGCACAAAGCCAACCGAAAGTGATGGTACCATTAGATGGGGTTGGGGTGGATATTACGATTTAAGCGAAAAAGGAAATGATGGTTATCAATACGAAGGAATAAAGCAAGCGATAGAAGATGTAAGAAGTAGAGGTGGTGACGTTATAGTTTCTTTTGGTGGGCAGTTAGGAAACAGTCCTTGGACGGATAGTCAAAATGTAGATAAACTAGTTCAAATGTATTTGGAAGTAATAGATGCATATGACCTAAAAAGGATAGATTTAGACATAGAAGAAAGCAATCAAGGTTACGATAATAATTTTGCAAACGCTAAAGCAATTAGAAAAGTTCAAGAAAAAACAGGGGTAGAAGTATCACTAACTATACCAATTATGCCTTATGGTTGGGATGCAAAACAATTAAATTTAATTAGGGCATACATTGGAGCGGGCGTTGAATTAAAAATGATTAATAGTATGACTATGTGTTATGGGTATAGTGCAGTTGGTGCAAACGAAAGTTTTGGTGATGCATCAATTAGAGCGCTTCAAAATGCAAACTACCAATTAGTACAATTATTTGAAGAATTTGGTATTGAAATGAGTAGTGAATGGGCGTATAGATTGATGGGTGCAACCGTTGATATAGGCTATGAAAACTCACAAAACCCAATATTCACAGTACAAGAAACCAAGCAAGTTGCTGAATTTTGCAAGCAAAATGGGATGGGGATGTACTCATATTGGTCAGAAAATAGAGATGCTTTACTTGAAAAAAATAGTGCAATTTCCAGTATCTATGCTTATTTTACGGCGGCGACCTATTATTTGGATAAATAATTATTGCAAAAAATTTACAAAAAGTGCTGAATTTAGGTGCAAAATGTTTTTCAATTTGGTATAATACTTGCGACAAAACCCAAAGGAAGGTCAAGGTATTATGGAAAATTCGCAGAATTTTACACCAAATAACAATCAAACAAACAATCAAAGTATAGGTGCTGGCGGTGGTGTAGTGAGCGGAGTTAGAGAGAGTAGTGACTTAGATGAACTTATAAACGAGTTTAAAACGCTTGAGAACGATAAAGTAAAAAGTTCACCCGAAGTATCGCAAAGTGAAAATAATCATAAAGAAGTATCAGACGCGTTGTCCGATATGTCGTTTGACGAACCCGAAAATACAAGTGTTATCAAAGAAGGAGAAAAATACACTCTAAGCCAAGAAGAAAATGACCAAATTGAGAAGTATCTGTTGGGTGCCGATGAAGATGATGAAGATGTCGTTGAATATGTAGAAGACGAAGATGAAGATAGTTCTGACGGTTCTAACAAGTCAGACGCAGATGACACCGAAGAGGTCGAAGAAGAAGTAGAAGAAGAAGTTGTGGACGATGATGAAGATGACGACCCAGTAATTATCGAAGATGATTTTGACGATGACGATACCGATTATGACGAAGACAAAAATGCTAACGATGATGATTACGACGAAGATTACGGCGATGATGAAGATGGCAATAATGAAAATGATGATGAGTATGATGATGACGAAATAAATAATGATGATAGCGGAGATTATTCCGATGAAGATGACGATGATAGTTATGATGAAGCGGATGATGAGTATGACGCAGACGCTGAAGACGATAGCGAAGCGGAAGAAGATTATGATGATAATTCAGAAGAAGAGAGTGCAGAATCTGAAAGCGATGTAGAAGATTTTGAAAATGATGAGTCTGAAACTGAAGAAGATGATGATGAAACCACCGAAGACTATTCTGAACTTGACAAAGATGAAGAGCCAGAAATAGAAGACAATGATGAAGAAAATGTGGAAACCTTAGCTTCCGACGAAGATAAAAAAGTAGCTGACGTTACCGAAGAAGGAAAGGAAGAATCAAAAGAAGATAAAATTGTAAATCAAGAAAAAGTTCATGAAACTCAAAATGAAACTTCAGAAGTTGCACAACCACAATCTACAAAAACCGAAAGTGTAAGTCAAGTAGTAGAGAAACAACCAGAAGATCAAATTGCTCAACCAGTACAACAACAATCGGTACAACAAACTGCTCAACCAGTTGCTCAAACTCCAACTGAACCAGTAGTGGAGCAACAAGTTCAACAACCAGTAGCAGAACAACCACAACAATCTGTGCCAATGCAACAGCCGGTAGAAAGTCAAGTACAACAAAATTATGTTCCACAATCTGCTCCGCAAGTTGTGCAATCACAACCTACTGACCAACAAAATGCAAACTATACACAACCGCAATATGTTGCAAAAACCCAAACTGAACCAGTTGTAGAGAACCCACAACAATATGTTCCAGTGCAACAGCCAGTAGAACAAGTCCAACAACCAGCGGAGCAATATGTACAAGCCCAACAACCAACACAACAGTATACACAACCACAACAAGCAGTTGTAGAACCAACACAACAATATGCACAACAACCGGTAGCAGAACAATCTCAGCAATTTGCCCCAGTACAACAACCAGAGCAAGTACAACCGCAACAAAATTATCCACAGTCTGCACAATCACAACCAACTGAACAACAAACTACTAGTTACGTACATCCACAATATGTTGCACAAGCCCAAACCGAGCCAGTATCGGAGCAAACTCAACAATATGTTCCAGTGCAACAGCCAGTAGAACAAGCCCAACAACCAGCACAGCAGTATGTACAACCACAACAACCAGTTGTAGAACCAGCACAACAGTATGCACAACAACAAGTTCAACAACCAGTTGCAGAAAACCCACAACAATATGTACAAGTGCAACAACCAGCAGGGCAAGCAAATCAATCTACTCAACAATATATTCCAGTTCAGCCAACCGAACCAGCAGGGCAAGCAGTACAATATGTTCAACCTTCAACTCCAATTGATGCAACAAATTATTCAGTAGAAGCAGAAACAAATAAAGAAGTTGCGGATAATCAATCTGCTCAAAATGTTCAACCAACCGAACCTATTAGATATTTTGCAAGTGCAACCACTGAACCTAATAATGAACCAAATCAATCGCAAGTTCAACGAGTAATTATACCTTTAGGTGTAGATGCTGGAGAGTCTTCGGAAAAACCAAATCTTAAAGAAAATACTGAAAAATATATTTCAGTAGATGAATCAAACTCCGAAAATGACGAGCAATACGAAGAACCAGAGTACGAGGATATAGAATACACCTATACAAATACAGAAACTAGCCCAGAAGGTTCTATAAAGCCAGTTACAATAGTATCAGGTATCGGCTTGAATGACCAAAACGAAGAAAAGAGTGAAAACATAGATGAAAGAAGCCCAGAAATGAAAGCGTTAGAAGATAGATTATACGCAAGAATTATGAGTGCTTTAACTGAGATGAATATCACTCCAACCGAAGCAAGAGAGGCAATTTCAAATGCTACAAATACGGTGGTTTTACCAGAAGAAGAAGTAACGCTAGATTTAACCAAGTTTAGTGGTAAGGTAGAGACCTTTGTTCCGCTAGAAAGTATTCCACAAGCAACATGGGAAGACGTTGTAAAACGTAAAGGACATCACACATACCATGTAACTTGTGCAAAGAGTGGCGGATACTTTATCAAAAAGGCAAAATCTACTAGTCCTTACGCTTTTGTAGAACTAAAAGACGAAGCTTTGGAAGTTGCAATAGCATACGCAAAGCGTGAAAAAGCTGAACTTAAAATACATGATGCAAAGGGTGTAATTGAACAATCTATGAGTTTTGGTAAAGAAAAGAAAAAATCAAATAAAAAATAATAATTAAATAAACAACAGTCCATCTTGAAAGCGATTTTCAATCTGGACTGATTTTTTGTTTTATTAAAATATAGAGTTGTAAAGTTGGTAAAGTAATTAAAAATTTTACAAATAGATAGTAAATTCTTTATAAAACAAAACTTTCGGTTAGAATGTACAAATGGAATGTTTGACTTTATTAAATTAAAAATGTTATCATAAAAAAACAAACTATAATTGGAGGGAAATATATGTTAGATGGTAACAAAGTTGTAGAATCATTAGATATTAGGGAATTACAAACTCTTCTTGTAAATAAAAACTTAACTGAAATGCAAAGAGAGTACGTTCAACAGGTGTTGACATATAAAGAAGGCGAACTTGTACGTTCTGGCAAGACACAGAATGAAATTGAAGTTTTAAAAAAGAAAAAGGACAGTCTAGAAAAAGAAAAAAGAGAGATAGAATTCGAAATAGAACATAAGCAACTTATAATTTGGAAAAATTATGTGCACACTTTATCTGAAGAAGAACTAGAAAGAGAGTTGGTGTTTGTAAAGTCAGTTTATGGCGTTGGCTCGTATAGATGTTGTTACATTGAAAAACTTCAAAGTGGAGAACTATTGTTGGAGCGTAGTACAGTGAAGGGAGATTTCTCTGATCATGTAAGTCATGTAGATATGTATCAAGATGATTATATTAAAGAAAAGGAAGCTGAAAAACAAAAACTTGAAAAAATAACGGATGAATCTTTTTCTTAAAAACCTTTTATTAATTGAAGCCTAAACGGGCTTCTTTTTTTATGGTCTCTCTAGTACTATGTTACACAATAATCGTTTATTTTAAAGGGTTTTATAGTGTTATGTTACGCATAGTATGTTTAAAATAAAGCGAGTTTTATTCAATTTTAGTGTTTTGTGTGCTTTTGATTTTGTACATAATTAAAACGATTAAATTGTTAACTTATTTAAAAAAACAATAAATTCATTGTAAAATTATTAACAATAATATATAATGAAATAAAATAGCGAAGGGAAAAAGTGAAATAGAATGGATAATGGATAGTAGTATATTGTCTAAATTGTTTTTTTAAATAATTCAGATTTATTTAAAAACTAAAAATGAGACAAGGTAAAAATTGAAAAAGAACTAAAATATGTTAAAATTATGAATAATAAGGAAGAAAATTATGAGAGTTTCACAAATTGGTATAATAACAAAAAAGAAATTAAAATTAGATGAACAATTTCCAGTTCAAGATATGCTTATACAAACTGGACAATTAGAACAATTTAGTAGTGGGGTTTATGCATATGGACATATCCCATATTTAGTAAAAAAGAATATAGATGTTATAATTAGTAGTGTTTTAACGAAGTATGGTTGTTCTGAAATTTTACTTCCACTACTACAACCAGAAAATATATGGTCAGAATCTGGAAGGCTAGAAAAATATGTAGCAGATGACGTAATGTTTAGATGTTTGACAGAAAAAGGAAATTACTGTTTAGCACCAACAGCGGAAGAAGCGGTTGTTAGTTATGCAAAAAGTCGTTTGGTTTCATACAAACAATTACCAGTAACATATTTTCAAATCGGACCGAAATTCAGAAATGAATTAAGAGTAAGGGGATATTTACTTAGAGGAAAATCGTTCGATATGATGGACGCATATAGCTTTGGAAGAAATCAAGAAGACTTAACGAACGAATATAATAGAATGAAGCAGGCATACTTAGAAATATTCGAAAAATTAGGATTAAAGGTTCAGCCAGTAGGAGCTGATAGCGGAAGCATTGGTGGAAACAAATCTGAAGAATTTATGTGTGTATCTGATATTGGCGAAGACAATATTTTATTTGATGAAATTACAGGTATAGCATTTAATTCGGAATTACTAGAAAGAAGTGATGCTAAAGTATATTTAAAAAATACGTATGGAATTGAAAATATAGAAAATCTTAAAACTAGAAAAGCGGTTGAATTGGGGCATATTTTTCAATTAGGAGATAAATATGCAAAAGCAATGAATGCAACATTCGTAGATGAGCAAGGTCAATGTCAAAATTATATAATGGGCTGTTATGGAATAGGTGTAAGCCGTACATTAGCAATGATATATGAAAAAAGTATCCAATATAATGACAAAAAGGAATTTAATGGAATAAGTTTGCCTTTAAATTTAGCACCTTATGGCATTTACATAATTTCAAAGCTTGATGATGAAGAAAAAACGAAGCAAAGTTTACTTGTATATCAACAATTACTTCAAAATAATGTTTCGGTACTATTTGATGATAGAGATGACTTATCAATAGGTGCAAAAATCAAGGATAGCAAAATATTGGGAGTGCCATATGTTGCGGTGTTTGGTAAAACACTAGATAATGGATACATAGAAGTGGAAAACAATTCAACTGGTGAAAAATTAATTATGAATGTTAATGAATTTATTGACAATTTTACCAAGTTTGAATCTTATAGAAAAAACAATATCTCTATGGAAGAATTATTAAAAACATACATAAAATAAATTGAAAGACGAAAATTATTTATTTATTAAAGAGTGATTAATAGGTTAACTTGTAAAATAATAATTTAATGTAACTTACGAGCCAGTTTTTTGAGAAAAGTAATAAAATACGAGTCTTCTTAGAAAGTATAATGTCGAGTATTTAATTAATAATATACACTAGTGATATTGCATAAATAATAGTTCATCATTTATGGGATGGACTATTTTTTTGTCTCATTTTTTTAGTGGTATGTTACACAACAATCGTGTATTTTAAAGGTTTTTAGGGGTATTATGCTTAACATATAATATGTAGAGGATATATAGATTTTTGTGTGTTCTAAAAGCCAAAAAGTTTATTTACAAAAACATAGTAAATACATAAATTTATTGAAAAATCTATAAATTTATTGAAAAATTATTGGTAATAATATATAATGAAGCAAAATAGTGTGAGGGTAAAAAGTGGAACATAAAAAATTTGAACTAGTTAGCAAGTTTAAGCCAACTGGCGACCAGCCACAAGCAATAGAAAAACTGGTTAAAGGGGTAGAAGATGGTCTTTCTACTCAAGTATTATTAGGTGTTACTGGTAGTGGTAAAACATTTACAATGGCAAATATTATAAACAAAGTTCAACGTCCAACACTAGTAATTGCTCACAACAAAACGCTTGCAGCCCAACTTTGCAACGAATTTAGAGAATTATTTCCAAACAATTCAGTTAATTATTTTGTATCATATTATGATTATTACCAGCCCGAAGCGTATATCGTTAGTTCGGATACATACATTGAAAAAGAACTCAGCATAAATGACGAGATCGACCGAATGCGTCATAGTGCTACGTGTAGTTTGTTTGAGCGTGATGATGTAATTATTGTTGCGTCGGTGTCATGTATTTACGGTCTTGGAGAACCTAAAGAATACGCAAAACAAGCAATTTCCATCCGTAAGGGAATGACCCTCGATAGAGAGCAACTTATTCGAAAACTTATAGATATTCAGTATAAAAGAAATGATATTGATTTTGTAAGAGGTTGTTTTAGATCTCGTGGGGATGTGGTAGAAATCTTCCCAAGCAACAGTGCCGAAAAGACTATTAGAGTAGAGTTTTTTGGTGACGAAGTTGACGGAATTTATGAGATAGAACAAGTAACTGGCAATAAATTGTTGTCACTTGAGCACGTTGCAATATTTCCAGCAACACATTATGCGGTAAATAATGAATCAAAAGAGCAAGCCCTAAAGCAAATTGAGCAAGATATGGAAAAGCAAGTAAAATATTTTGAAGAAAATGGCAAACTCATTGAAGCGCAACGTATAAAAGAGCGTGTTAGTTATGATATAGAAATGATTAGAGAAATGGGCTATACTTCAGGTATAGAGAACTATTCAAGATATTTTGATGGTAGAAACCCAGGGGATGCTCCATACACGCTTTTTGATTATTTGCCAGACGATTATTTATTGATGATTGACGAGAGTCATATAACAATACCGCAAATTAGGGGAATGTACAACGGGGATAAGGCCAGAAAGGATAACCTTGTAGGTTACGGCTTTAGACTTCCGTCAGCGTACGATAATAGACCACTAAAGTTTAATGAATTTGAAAATAAAATATCGCAACTTATTTGCGTTTCAGCAACTCCAGGGCCATATGAGATGGAAAGATGTGACCAAATAGTAGAGCAAATCATTCGTCCAACAGGGCTATTAGACCCATTAGTAGAAGTTCGCCCAACAACAAATCAAATAGATAATTTAATGGCGGAAATGCGAAGTGTAATAGACTCGGGCGGGCGAGTACTGGTTACGACATTAACCAAGAAAATGGCTGAAAAACTAAGCGAATATCTAAAGGAAAACAAGTTTAAGGTCACCTATTTGCATAGCGAAATCACCACTCTTGAACGTATGGAAATAATTAATGGTTTAAGAGAAGGAAAAACAGATATAATTGTAGGTATAAACCTTTTAAGAGAAGGGTTAGATTTACCCGAAGTTAAGTTAGTTGCAATATTAGATGCCGATAAAGAAGGTTTCCTACGAAGTGAAGGTGCATTAATTCAGACCATTGGTCGTACAGCACGAAATGCTGAAGGAAGAGTAATAATGTATGCCGATACAATGACTGAAAGTATGAAGCGTGCAATAGATGAAACCGCAAGGCGTAGAGAAATTCAAAATGCTTATAATATTGAGCATAATATTACACCAAAAACAATCATTAAAGATATTGCTCCAAGTTTGTTAATAAGCAAAAAAGTTAAAGGTCAAATGGCTTCTAAAAAGGAACTTCCAGCACTTATTAAGGCTATGTATAAAGAGATGAATAGTGCGGTTAAGAACCTAGACTTTGAAAAGGCTATAGAACTTAGAGATAAAATAAAAGAATATGAAAAGGAATTAGGAAAGTAAAGTGGAAGACGAATATATAAGAGTACGTGGAGCAAGGGAAAATAACCTGAAAAATATCAATATTGATATTCCACGTAATAAATTTGTTGTTTTAACGGGTTTGTCAGGGTCTGGCAAATCTTCACTTGCGTTTGATACCATTTTTGCAGAAGGTCAAAGACGCTATATGGAAAGTTTGTCTAGTTACGCCAGACAATTCCTTGGTATGATGCAAAAACCCGATGTAGACCATATAGAAGGCTTATCTCCAGCCATAGCAATAGACCAAAAAACCACTAGCAAAAACCCTCGTTCTACAGTTGGTACAGTCACTGAAATTTACGATTATTATAGACTATTGTTTTCAAGTATAGGTCACGTTTTTTGCCCAAATTGTAAAAAGGAGATTGTTTCAAGTACGGCAGAACAAATTGTAAATCAAATTTTACAATTGCAAAGCGGTACAAAGTTTTGGGTGCTAGCACCAACCGTTAGGGGAAGAAAGGGCGAGTATACAAAACTGTTTGAAAGTTATAAAAAAGCGGGCTTTATGCGTGTAAATGTAGACGGCATAGAATATACGCTAGATGAAACCATTCCACTAGATAAAAACAAAAAACATACCATAAATGTGGTGGTAGACCGTCTTATTATGCGTGAAAATATAACTACCCGATTAACTGAAGCCGTCGAAACTGCTCTAAAACTTGCAGATGGATTAATAATTGTTAAAACCGAAGATGGCGAAAAATTGTATTCGTCAAAAAATTGTTGCTCTACCTGTGGTTTTACACTTGGCGAACTAAATTCTAGATTGTTTAGTTTTAACGCTCCATTTGGTGCTTGTGAAACTTGTTCGGGTTTAGGTTTTCAAACCATTATAGATGAAAATCTACTTATTCCAAACAAAAATCTAAGTTTAAACGAAGGTGCTATCAAAACATTCGGTTGGGGCGATATGGGTATGGCTACAATGTACTACAAAGGCCTTGCAAAGCAATTCAATTTTAGTTTGGATACCCCAATAAATGAGTTGCCAAAAGATGCATACCACGCATTACTATATGGCACAGATGAAAAACTAGATTTAAGTTATCAAACTGCTAATTTTAAGGGCGAGTACAGAGGTAAATTTGAAGGTATTATTCCAAACTTGCTTAGACGCCATAAAGATACCACCAGTGATTTCGCTCGTGCCGAAATTGAAAAATTTATGGTAGAAACCGAATGCCCAAAATGTAAAGGCAAAAGACTAAACGAAAAGGCGCTTGCCGTACGAGTTTCGGGAAAGACTATTTTTGATGTTTGCGAAATGAGTGTTAAAAAGGAACTAGAGTGGGTAAATGGTTTAGTTTTAACTTCAACTGAGCAAAAAATTAGTGCTTTAATTTTAAAAGAAATAAAAGCAAGATTAACATTTTTGATAGACGTAGGACTAGACTATTTAACATTAATGCGTCCAAGTGGAAGTTTAAGCGGTGGCGAAGCGCAACGTATTAGACTTGCCACTCAAATAGGTTCGGGGCTTGTAGGCGTAACATATATTTTGGATGAACCAAGTATAGGTTTGCACCCAAGAGATACCGAAAAACTCATAAAAACCCTAGAGCATTTACGAGATTTAGGAAATACTGTATTAGTTGTAGAGCATGACGAAGAAACTATGCGTCGTGCGGACTTTTTGGTAGATATTGGTCCGGGAGCCGGTGTTCATGGTGGCACTGTTGTGGCATGTGGCACCCCAGAAGAAGTTGCACAAAACACCAATAGTATAACGGGTGACTATTTAAGCGGAAGAAAGCAAATTGCCGTTCCAACTAGAAGAAGAACTCCAACTGGCGAACTCACCATTTTGGGTTGTAAGCAAAATAACCTTAAAAATATTGATGTTAGTGTGCCCCTTGGCGTTATGACTGTCGTAACAGGTGTTAGTGGTAGCGGTAAAAGTAGTTTAATTAACGAAATTTTGTATCCACACTTAGCAAATGTACTAAACCCTACAACTCATCTAAAAGAAGGAAATTTCGAAGATATTTTAGGTGTAGAACAGCTAGATAAAGTTGTAGTAATAGACCAAGCCCCAATAGGTCGAACCCCACGTAGTAATCCTGCAACTTATACAGGACTATTTACAAATATCCGTGACCTTTATGCATCTACACCAGACGCTAAGGCTCGTGGATATAATAGTGGAAGGTTTAGTTTTAACATAAAGGGTGGTAGATGTGAAGCGTGTGGCGGTGATGGTCTACACAAAATAGAAATGCACTTTTTACCCGATGTTTATGTAACTTGTGAAGATTGTAATGGCGCAAGATATAACCACGAAACACTAGAAGTAATGTATAAGGGTAAAAACATTAATGATGTTTTAAATATGACGGTAGAAGAAGCCCTTAAATTTTTTGAAAATCTACCACAATTAAAAAATAAATTGCAAGCACTTTTTGATGTTGGTTTAGGGTATATAAAGTTAGGTCAACCCGCAACAACGCTTAGTGGTGGCGAAGCCCAAAGAGTAAAACTTGCTACCGAACTTTCAAAAAGAGCGACTGGAAAAACTATTTATATTTTAGACGAACCTACAACAGGACTACATACCCATGATGTTGCAAAATTACTAGAAATTTTAAATAGATTAGTAGTGGGCGGAAATTCGGTAGTTCTAATTGAACATAATATAGATGTTATAAAGCAAGCCGATTATATTATAGACTTAGGTCCAGAAGGTGGCGATAAAGGTGGAACTATTGTCGCAACCGGCACGCCAGAACAAATTGTAAAATGCAAACATAGTTTAACTGGCGTTGCACTAAAGGAAGTATTAAAATAGATAAGTCTTAGCGTGGAGTTTTTTACTAATGAAGAAAATAATTTGTGCAATTTTATTGATTGTAAGTATAGTTATGGTCGGTTGCTCATCTAAAACGGCGGATATTCGTAAGATTACAATTTCTACAAGTCCAGTTAGTTCGGTAACACCAAATAACCCAACAGATGATAACTCAGATAATGAAAATCCAAACAAAGCAACTGCAGATGTAAATGGATACAAAAAATTAAATTTAACAAGTATAACAATGAAAGTGGTCGGAAGTAATGCTGAAAATTTTT
>CAKVMI010000007.1 GCA_934772525.1 uncultured Clostridia bacterium | reverse complement strand
ATTAATGCGTTATACTTGTCAAAAGAATGGCTGTTGCCTCTTCCAACCATTTCTTGTGCGTTGTTATTTGCATATTTAATTAAATACAAATAATTGTATACAAAAGCGGTGTAACCTTCTCCTTGGCAACTTTTTGCACACTTGTATCCTTCAAGGCTAGTTGCACTCGCTTCCCACGCCTTGGTTAGATTGGTGCACCATTGTAGCATATTTGCTTGCGTTGTATTATTAACATTGCTTTCTGTTGAATAGTCGGTTGAATTTGTAGCATAAAATTCATTTAGGTAGGCAGATTTGTAATAAGATAATGGCATATCGTTATTTATATAACTTCTAACAATCACGCCATTTGAGTTTTTTGCAAGCGTTTTATCTGGGTTATATACCGTTGCAGTAAAGGTTGCAGTATAAAATTCGGGTACTTTTACTGCACCCAGAAAGTTTCGTTCAGATACGCTCAACCATTGTTTTTCATCTACTATACATCGTCTTATGTACATTGTAGGGTAATATGTATAACAATCTACTGTAAAAGTGGTATCGGCGGTTAATGTTCTGCCACTGGCAAGCGTTGTGCCAGCAGAAATTGTTACATCTCTTCCAAACCACTCAAAGTTGTAGGTGGGGTCGCTAAGTTTTCCAATAATTTCGCCCGTTTTAATATCTACATTTACTATATCAATTTTACCATATACTGGAGTATTTGCATTTGTATAATCGTCTACGCTGTAGGATAGTCCACTTTTAATTTTTGTTAAATCCGCATTGCCGTTAGAGTCTTTATTTGTCAATGCTTGTTGAAGCGCAGTTACATTTGTAGTTTCTATTTTTGTAGCCGCTGCACTAAGTGTGGCGTTTCGACCATACTTTGTCCACGCTGGGTCATCGGAGTTTACTGGTTGGTAAACTGACAAAATATCGTCTTCATTCTCAATAGTTTCAAACACAATTGAAAAATCTCCACTACCACCAACATTTACAGCACAAATGACTTGTATGACTTGCACTATACTCAAAACCATACAAACTGCCAAAAACAAAATTGCCTCTAACCTTTTTAATGCTCGCACTATTAGTTTTCCCTTAATTTAATACAAATTTATCTCTTATATTTTACACCAATGCCAAAAATATATCAACTTTTTTAGCACTAATCACAAAACTTGAGTATAAATATAGTTGTTTTTAATTATATCTTATTATTGATAATGAAGATATTTTATTCGTATATTTTTGCAATTTAAATATATTTTTAATAAATAGGTAATGAATCTAACTTTTTGAACAAGTTTTATAATTTACAACACAAAAAGTTT
This sequence comes from uncultured Clostridia bacterium, assembly GCA_934772525.1. Taxonomy (GTDB): domain Bacteria; phylum Bacillota; class Clostridia; order Christensenellales; family UBA1242; genus UMGS1908. Next base: position 24,281 of record CAKVMI010000007.1, on the reverse strand, counting down.
AAAAAATAGGAAGAAACTTAAAATTTCTTCCTAACGTTTTTTATTTTCAGTGACCCCTACGGGATTCACTTTACTAATCTCTTCGTTTTAAAAGATTAAATGAGTGTTTTTATTGTAATTTCTATATAAACATATTTATAATCGAATTAATTTAATTTTACGTGCCCGTGCCTTGATATTTTGATAAGGCAAATCGAAAGAATAAAAAGCATGGGACAACAAATAGCATTCCAAGTATAGGCGAGATAGCGCAAAGCCACATAGGGACACTTCCAACTCCTAAAATATATGATAATGGTAAGTAATTAAAACATGCTAGCGGTATTATAAATGTAAAAATATTACGGAGCCATTTTTTGTAAATATTTATAGGATAAAATGCTACTTCCTTAGAGCCACTTGTTAGGATGTGTAAAAATTCTAGATTTTCGACGGTAAATACTGTAACACCAGCACTTATTAGTATAAGCCCTAAAATTACGGCAACCCCACAAATATACATAAGAATTAAAACAACAACCTTTAAAAAAGTCCACTGAACTGTAAGATTGCAAATTGCAAAAATTGAAATTACAAGTCCTAAACTCGCTCTACCAAGTTTTGTCCATTCAATTTTTTGATATAATATTTGTAAATATATATTCACCGGTCTAACAAGTAATCTATCTAATGTTCCTGTTTTTATTAAATTTGGAAACTCATCATAACCTCTAAAAAAACATTCACTAAACGTAAATACCGAAGTTATTATCCCAAACATAAGTGCAGACTCATAAAAGCCCCACTCCCCAATAGTATTAAAATTTTGGAAAAGCAACCAAATGCCAATAATTTCTCCAACCGATACAAGCATTGACGAAATTGTTACAAGCAAAGAACTGACTTTGTATTGATACGCTTGTTTAAAGTGCATACCTAAAAATTGTTTGTATAACATCATTTAACCTCCTTGTATAACAACTTTTTTTAGACTTGTTTTCATAAGTAATTTTACAACCACAATTAAAACGATAAGCCATATAGCACCAAATAAAACCGAAACTAAACCTTCTAAAACTCCGATATTTCCAATATATATTCTAAATGGTAAGTCGGATAGAAATCTGAATGGTAAATAGTTTAAGAATTTTTGAATGCCAATTGGCATAAGGGGTATTGGCACGCACATACCACTAAAAAGTCCTACTAGAACAGATATAAAAGTTTTAGAACTTTTAGATTGATTTGTTAGAAATGTTAAATATACTGCCCACATTGAAAACGCAACGCTAATGCAAAAACTTATACATAGTGACAATAAAAATACTAAAAACGCCCCAAAACTCACTGGCAATGTCATTCCTACACCCGCTGGTAAAAAGAATGTTATTATCAATATAGGTGCACATCTTAAAATGGTTGAAGCAACCTTTTCTCCGAGATACTCCGAAAACCATTGATCATAAATTGATATTGGTCTAACAAATTTGTAACATACATTTCCATTTTCTATTTCATTTGCTGAGTTTCGTGGAAGCCCTATATATCTCATGGCAAAAAATGCTTGTCCTAACCACACATAGGTAGCCATTTGACTCACTGAAAAACCATCTATTACCTTGCCACCCATAAATGCAGTATACAAATATACATACATCAAACCCCAGAAAAATTGCGTAGCTATTCCTGAAAGTGCTTTTGCTCTATATTGCAACTCACCTTTAAATGTCATTTTAAAAAATCCAAAATATTGACTCATTTCCTAAAACCTCCCTTATAATTCTAGGTCTTTGTACATATTTGCCAATATTTCATCAACACTCACAGCCTTAACCGAAAAATCTATCACATCAAACTTTTGGCTAATTGAAGAAATGAAATCATATGTGTTAAAATGCACATCCGACATATTTTTGTATGTTGCTATGTTTTTGTTATGCGAAATTAGTTCGTACCCAGAAAACTCAACATTTGGATAACTTTTTGCAAATTCAACTTCTATAGTTTTGTTATTGCCGTACTTTTCTTTAATTGCATTGAAACTTCCATTGTATAAAATTTGTCCCTTACCAATTAATATAATTTTGTTCGTAAGTGCTTCTATGTCACTCATATCGTGAGTTGTTAGAATTATTGTAGTCTTCCATTCTTTGTTTATAAACTTTATAAACTCACGAACTGCAAGTTTTGTTACTGCATCAAGTCCAATTGTCGGTTCGTCTAAAAAAAGTATTTTTGGTCTATGAATAAGAGAACCCGCAAGTTCGCATTTCATTTTTTGACCCAAAGATAATTGACGAAGTGGACGATTAATTATCTCGGACAAATTTAACTTTTTGATAAGTAATTCCAGTGTTTCTTTATACTCTTCGTTTGGAATTTTATAGATATCTTTCAATAGATCCAAACTATCTATAACTGGAACATCCCACCAAAGTTGCGACTTTTGACCAAATACTACTCCGATATTCTTTACATACTTTTTTCGGTCCTTCCATGGTGTAAACCCCAAGATTTGGCACTCACCAGAAGACGGAGTAAGTATTCCACTCATAATTTTAACGGTTGTACTTTTACCAGCACCATTTGGTCCGATGTAGCCAACTATATCCCCCTCTTCAATTTCAAAGCTTACATTTTGTAGTGCATAGATTGTTTTCTTTTGCGGTTTAAATAAACCTTTAATTGCACCTTTTAAGCCTTTTTCGTGTGTTGAAATTTTAAATTCTTTACACACATTATTAAATTGTATAATTTTAGACATTTCTTCACCTCCTCTTTTTAGGACACAAAAAGGTGCCAAAATAAAAATTTTGGTACCCCTATTTTCCTATTTAATTAAAATTTAATGTCTTTTTCTTGCGTGAATGGTTTCATAATTTTTCTCCAATTTACCACTTATTTTAGGAGTAAAAACTCGCAAGCTAACTGTGATACTAACATAAAAATGTTTATTTGTCAACAATTTAAAATTAATAATGTTTTAAAAATATGCTTTTTTGTTTGACATAAATATTTTTATTTGGGTAAATTTATTACATAATAAGCAAAAGCTTATAAAAAAGGAAGAATTATATGAAAAGAATTTTAGCTTCAATTCTATGCACCGCACTACTAGTTCTTGGTGCAATCGGCTTTACCGCTTGTGGCAAAAAATCGCTTTACAATATTGATTTTAGTGGAAATATTGAAGGCGAAAATTACAGCGTAGCAGGCTCTACTTGGGAACGATCTTCTAAAGATGGTTTCGACGCTGTCTACACCCTAAAAGGAACTATTGCTTACGACAAAACAACGGCTGACAAAATGGGTTATACCGACGGCAGAGTACACTTTGTACTTATTAAGTTTACATCTGACGAAGTAACAAAGGTTTCTTACAACAAAGAAGACGGCACTGGTTTTTATAACATTCTAAACAAAGGTACTGAAAATGAAAAGGTTAAACACCAATCATTCACAACCGATAGTCCTGAATCATCAAAAACCACTTATTACTTCTATCAAGGTATTGATAACACTGTTAGAACTGTTACAATGCACATTAGCTTTGATGGAACCGCTGAACATGAAGCTGTTTACAAATTTGTAATTGACCCAGCTAACTACAAACTTGCCGAAGCTCCAGCAGTTTAATTAAAAAAAATAAAAGACTTGCAAATTAGGATATCCTAATACACAAGTCTTTTTTATTGCTTACTTTCTAAGAATTTTTTTCGGTTCCAGTAAGTTCGCCATTTCTACAAATAAATTGAATATACTTATCTTCATAATCAACAAACATTTTGAATGTTTTATAAATATTATCTGTTAAACTATCTTCACTATCATCGTATATAATGGCAGTAGAATTACTTCCTTCAAAAGTTAGAGTATATTTTAAACACTTAAATCTACTGGTTGGCTCATAGGAAACTGTAATATCCTTAATTGTAGTAATGCAACTTTTTGCCAATTTTTCTCCATCAATTTCTTCGGTTGTTACTACCCCATTATAAAAGGACGAAACTATACGCTTTAATTCTTCATTTTCTAAAAATTCGCCCGCCTTTTTATCTTTAATGTAATTTAAATTAGCGTCGGCGTCAATTATAAGATTTGGTAGTTTATCTTCATTTAATGTAACATTATAGTCGCTTGTCGTTTTAACAAAATTTAACACCTTTAATTCTTCATCTAGTATATATGTTCCGCCATTGGCGTTAAGTTTTACAACGGGCATTCTTTCCTTAATATTTATAATTGCGTAATTAGGAAACTTTCTTTCTATATTTACAACCTTTACATAAGGATTTTTCAATTCTATATTTTCAATGTTTTTATCAAAGTTTAAAAATAAAATATTTTTGCCGTACTTAAATTCACCACTTTCAATTATTTTTTGATGGTCGGTTTCATTAATTACAAACATATTAGTTCTGCATTCTACACTTACCGCCTTAAAACTAAACAAAGCAGAAGATAGCACTACTATTAATAGTACACAAGTTAAAATAATACCAAGAATTATTAGCCTTTTCTTTCGCTCCATTGCTTATTCCTTTAAAAAATTATCATTCGTTAGTAATAAAACATTTTAATTATCTATTCTTTTAATATCGGCCCCGAGATTTAAAAGTGTATTTTCAAACTTTGCATAACCCCTATCAATAAATTTGATATTTTCAATAGTGGTTGTACCAATTGCTGTTAAACCAGCAAGAACCATGGAGGCGCCACCCCTTAGATCAAATGCGTTAACGTTTGCTCCATGTAAACTTTTAATACCCTCAATTATCGCAATCTTTCCCTTTGTTATAACCTTTGCACCCATCTTTGACATTTCAGATAAATGTTTAAACCGAGTTTCGAATAAGTTTTCTGTAATAACTCCAACGCCTTTCGACACCGCAAGCAATACACTCATTTGGGGTTGCAAGTCTGTTGGAAATCCCGGATAGGTCGCCGTATCAAAAGAGATACTTTTAGGTCTAGACTTAGACTCTAATAATATTTTATCACTAAAAAAGTCAATTTTGCAACCAGATTTACGCAATTTATCAATTAAAGCTAAAAGATGTATTGGATTAATGTTTTGAAGTTCAATTTTCCCACGAGTTAAAGTTGTTGCAATCAAAAGCGACCCTGCAACAATTCTATCGCCTATTGGAGTGTATTCTGCATCATCCAGTGAACGCACTCCCACTATTCTAATTTCACTTGTACCTGCACCATAAATTTTCCCACCAAGTGCATTAATAAAATTTGCAAGGTCAACAATTTCGGGTTCTTTAGCACAATTATAAATATGAGTTTCCCCGTCTAGCAAAACTGATGCCATTATTAGATTTTCGGTAGCACCAACACTCGGAAAATCTAAATAAATTTGTCCCGCATGCATATTTCCGCCGTCGCAACTTATAAAACCATTCTCTTCTTGTATCTTTACCCCTAAAGCCTTTAGTCCTGCTAAGTGCAAATCTATTGGCCGACTTCCTATATCACATCCACCCGGATATGCAACACACGCTTTTTTGTACTTTGAAAGCATAGCCCCTAAAATGAAAATAGACGCCCTAATATCTTTTGTGAGATTATCCGATAACGTGAAGTTATTAATGTTTGAATTATCTATACAAACTGAACCATTGCATTTTTCTACTTTTCCACCAAGACACACTATAATATCCAACATTTTTTGAACATCGCTTATTTCGGGAACATTTTTAATTATAACTTTTTTCTCTGTTAAAATACTTCCAGCGATTATTGGTAAAATTGCATTCTTTGAACTATCTATCTTTACCGTCCCTGTAAGTTTTTTCCCGCCGTTGATAATATATTTTTCCATAAAACAAAAACCAACCTTCTAGCATTTCATATTTCATTTTATGAAAATATAAGGCTACTTGTTAAAGACCTTTATTCTTACACTATACCTTTTCTATCTTATAAAAAGTTTATCTTGTTTAGAATATTTTTTGTTACAAGACATTAATAGCCCAATAGACCCTAAAAACGCAATTAAGGATGTACTACCCGCACTAACGAATGGAAGCGGAAGTCCCGTTGGCGGAATTGAACCAGTTACTACTGCAACATTCATAAGTGCCTGTATTGCAATTAACGCTGTAATACCACACGTCAAGTAACACTTAAATCTCGTATCGGTATTTTTTGCAATTTTTAAACCCCTTATTACAATAATTACATATAATAAAAGCATAAACACGCAGAATAAAAATCCCATTTCTTCACCAATTATTGATAAAATAAAATCACTTTCAGCAAATGGCAAAAACATATACTTTTGTCGAGAATTGCCATAGCCTAGTCCCGTCCAGCCACCAGAACCTAATGCATAATAACTTTGTATTAACTGAAAACCTTCACCAAGCGGTGCCGACCAAGGGTCTAAATAGGCTGTAAGCCTTTGCATACGATATGGCTCTAAAATGATTAGTAGTGGAACCGCTAAAAGAGCTGGAATGCCGATAAGTAACATATTTTTTATACTAGACCCGCCGATAAATAGCATTACTATCATGGTTAAGCCTACACAAATGGTAATACTCATATTAGGTTCTAATATAATTAGCACGCACATACTGACCCCAGCAAGCAACGTTGGGAGCATCGACCTAAATTTTTTAGGGTCACTTTTCATTTCTGCCATAACGCTTGCTGAATAAATTACAAAACCAAACTTTGCAATTTCGGATGGCTGAATTGTAATAAACCCTAAATTTATCCAACGGTTTGCACCATAACTCGTTTTTCCAATTCCCGGAATAAACAATATTGCAAGGGAAATCAAACTTAAGCCCAAAAATAAGTATTTGAATTTTTTAATCTTTTCGACATTAATAAAGCTAAAAAACACCAAAAAAGCAAGACCGATTATTACACCGATTATTTGCTTTTTAAAAAAATAATATTTATCATTATAATTTTTTACTGCGACAAAACTACTTGCCGACTGAACCATAATTATACCAATTATGATTAGAGTAATTACACACACTAAAAGTATTATATCAACTTTAAATCTCTTTTTCATCAATTAATCATATGACTAATTTTTCGTTATTATGTATTGATTGCATTTACAATGCTATCAAAAACTTCCCCCCTATTTAAGTACGATGAAAACATATCAAAACTTGCACACGCTGGAGAAAATAATACACAACTTGCTTCTTGACCAATTGCAGTCATAACAACATCTTCAAAATTATTTAACTTTACAAGATTTATAAAACCAACACTTATTGCGTCATTATAAATTTCGTTTTTGCTTTCGCCATAAATTATTACTTTACCAATATTATTAAAATCAGTAAATATCTTTTTAAATGATTCTTTTTTATATCTTCCGCCAAGTATTAAGCAAATATTTTTCTCATTACTCAAACTTTTTAGAGCAGAAATTGTAGATGCTACGTTGGTAGACTTTGAGTCGTTATAAACTTTTTTACCCATAATTTGCCCCACATATTGCATCCTATATGGAGCATATTTATAATCTAATAACCTATTAATTGCTGTATCTAAATCAAAATTTAGTGCCACGCAAACAAGGAGCACGGCCATAATGTTTTTTACATTATGTAACAATATATCGCCAAATATATTTATATCTATTTTCTTTAATTTGCCATTGCATTTTACAAAAATGCTACTGCTATCAAAATAACAATCTGCATTTCTGTCTAGAACGCTAAAAGATAATTTTTGTGCATTTGTTTTAATGTTTTTTAAATTATCGTCATCTTGATTTATAATTAAAAAATCGTCATCTTTTAAATTTTGAGTAATTTTCAATTTACACCTTATATATTCTTCTATACTTCCATGATAATCTATGTGGTCAGACTCTATATTTAAAATACAAGCTACCCTTGGTCTAAATTTATTAATAGTCATTAACTGAAAACTAGACAACTCCAAAATGCATTTATCTTGCGGTTCATCAATAACTTTCGTTGCGGGTAGTCCAATGTTTCCTGCAAGTAAAGAATCTTCTTGTAGCACACATTTTAGCATTGTACAAACGGTTGTTTTTCCATTTGTTCCAGTTACACCTATTATGTCTTTTTTATTTAACCCATTAATGTATGCGTATTCAATTTCTCCAATTAAAGGAATATTATATTTTTTTGCTAAACCAAATATATAATGATTTGGTTTTATTGCGGGTGAAACAACTATTGTATCAATTTGTGGAATAATTGGCTCAATGTTTACCGCTCCTAATTTTTCATCATCTAAAAAAATGGGAAGTAATCCATTTTGCATTGCGTTATGGTAAACTGCAATACCGCTACTTCCCATTCCCACTATTAAGATTTTTTTCATACTAAATCAACTCTAAAATCAAAATTAACAAAGATACAAATATTGTAATTAGTGCATACGAAACTGTGATCCTATTTTCATGCACACCCTTCAATTCAAAATGATGATGAATTGGTGCCATTAAAAATATTCGCTTCTTTGTTAATTTATAATATGCCACTTGCAATATAACCGACACACTAGAAACCATAAACATAACACCAAAAATGATTATGTAAATAGCGGTACCCGTTGCAAGCGAAACACCAATAAGTAACGCCCCAATAGAGAGTGAACCAGTATCACCCATAAACATTTTTGCAGGGTAACAATTGTAAAAAACAAACCCTAAAATAGCCCCAGAAAAAATTGCAACCAAAAGCACAAAATTGGTGCCGAAATTTTCAATATTTGTAATTTTTAAAAGTGTATCATTTAAAATTAAGCCTAAAATTGCCATAATTGAACATGTAACCATCAATGTGATTAAACTCACAAGTCCGTCTAACCCGTCTGTAAGGTTAACAGAATTAATATAAAAAATAGACAAAAATATTGTGATAGGAATTACCCAAAAGTCTAAATTTATGACATAATGAGAGATAGGAACCACCAAAAAAGTTAACTTGTTTAGGTATAAAAATATACCATAAAGTGCCGAAACACAAAATTGAAATACCAACTTTTGCCATGGTTTTAGTCCTAAATTTTTCTTGCCTTTAATTTTTAAATAGTCGTCATACATTCCAATTAGCGAATTTAAAAATACAAAAAGGACACATACATAGACTACTTTTACATATCCCCATATAAAAAATACACTGGTTAAAATGAATGATATCAAAAAAATTATACCACCCATTGTAGGAGTTCCTTGTTTGGATGAATGCTTATCTACATACTCTAATATTGGCTGACCGAACTTCAATTTGCATAAAAATCGGTAAACTGGAATCGCTACAACAAACGAAAGCAAAAATGCAAATAGAAAGTCAAATAATATTTGTAACACTAATTAGTTCCCCTTACGGTCAAATTTATCAATAATCGACTTTATAACCAAATCTTCTCTATACAATCTTTTTTCGCCCATAACTTCATAGTAAGGCTCCGTTCCCTTACCAGAAACTACAATGACATCATTTTTACTGCTAGATAAATATGCTTTTAAAATAGCAACACTACGTGGCATTACTATAGTATAATTGTTAGTCAGTTTTTTTATACCACTTTCAACATCTGCCATTACTATTTTTTCATCTTCAAATCTTGGGTTGTCTATTGATATAAAGGTATAATCTGCAAGCCTACCTGCGACTTCGCCCATTATGTGGCGTTTTTCTTTATCTCTATTTCCACCACAACCAAACACAGAGAATAACACTCCATTGCCTTTAACAAGCGTTCTTGCACTGGTTAAAATCTTCTCTAATCCGTCTGGAGTATGAGCAAAATCTAAAATCACTAATCCATGATTTTTGGAAACAAACTCATTATATCTCCCATCAATTTTCTGTAAATTTTTAAACGCTAATTTTATTTTTTTATTGTCTTTTATAATTTCTGTTAAAACGGCAAATGCTTCTGTAGTATTCGTGGAATTATAAACACCTTTTAAGTAGCTTTGCAACATAATCTTTTTATTCTCGTAATGTATTATTGTTTTATTATTTTTATTCTCGTATATGTAATCACCCGAGTAAAGCGAAACTGATTTTTTATAACCCACAAACTGGTCATATAGTTTTGTACCAAATTCATCATCTATATTAAAAATTGCTTTATCTACCATACTAAAAAATTTTGCTTTTGCCTTGCCATAATTTTCCATATCAACAAAATAATCGAGATGGTCTTCCGTTAAATTTGTAAATATACCATATTCGAAATTTAACCCACAAAGTTTATCTAAATATAATGCATGCGCCGATACTTCCATTACAACGTAATCTACAAATATATCATCAAAGAACGCTAGCGTTTGATACAACTCTGCTGGATCTGGAGTCGTTAGACCTTCACCTCTTATTTGTTCGCCATTTACAAAAATGCCACTTGTTCCAATTATACCGACTGAATACCCGGCAACTCTTAACCCGTTAGCAATCATAAATGAAATAGTTGTTTTGCCATTAGTACCAGTTACACCTATTATTTTCGGAATGGTTCGATTTGCATAATATAAGTTTTTACAAGCAAGTGCAAAACTTTCTCGTATAGGAGTATTTACAATTATGAATGTACATTTGTCTACATGCTCTTTAATTAATTGCTTACTGCAATTTTTATCTACCATAATAGCAACAGCACCATTTTGAATGGCTTCTGCAACATACAATTCGCCCGATGTTGTTCTTCCCGAAAGACATACAAAAAGTGCACCTTTGTTTACATTTTTGCTGTCATGCTCTATAGTCAAAATATCTTTTTCTTTACCCTTTATCTCGCATTTTATTCCCTTTACAACTTGTGTTAATTGCATTTACTTTTCCCCCCTTATTCAAATCTAATCATTATTGACGATCCCTTCTCTACCTTCGTGCCATCCTTTATTGATTGATATGACACCACTTCGCCATTGCCTTCGGTAACATAATATAAACCCAAACTTACAAGCATAGAACCCGCTTCGGTTAAGGTCTGACCAATTAAATTTGGCACTTCTATCATATCTTCTATGTTTGCAGTGCTTTTATCTGTTATCCCATAAATTGCTCGTAATATTTCGCCCGCTACTGGAGTTGCAACAATATTTCCATATATACTTGACCTTGGTTCATCAATTACTACCAAAACTATATATTCTGGATCTTCTATAGGAGATGCACAAATATATGAACCAATATAATTACCCGTAGATATTTTTCCGTTTTCGTATTTTTGTGCTGTTCCAGTTTTACCACCAACGGTATGGCCTTCTACACTTGAAGCCTTTCCGCCACCCTTTAATACAACTTGCGCCATCATATATTGCATATCTTTTATAATTGATTCTTTTACAACTCTATTTAGTTTTGTAGGTTTATTTTCATAAACTATATTTCCATCATTATCCATAATATTTTTCACAAAATGTGGTTTTACAATATACCCATTTGTACAAATAGCAGATATTGCGCTTGCAAGTTGAAGACCAGATATTGCTATACTTTGTCCAAACCCCATACGCAAAAAATCGTTTGTTTTTGCTAAGTTTTTATCAATTATAATAGCCGTTGCTTCACCTGTATAATCTACACCTAGTAGTTCATCGAAATGAAACTTCTTTACATATTCATAAAATCTTTCAACACCAATATCACTAACTACTTGCATAAATACACAGTTGCAACTATTTACAAAACCTGTCGTTAAAGTTTGTGGTCCATGCCCTGTCTTTTTATGGCAATTAGTTCTAACGCCATCAACTATTCTATACCCCGGACAATAATACGGAGTATTAATGGTTGCAACGCCTAAGTCTAACGCAATAACTGCTACAATAGTTTTAAATGTTGAACCCGGCTCATATGTGTCATTAATTAAGAAGCTTCTATTTAACTTATTTAATGTTTCCAAATCATCCCTTGGAATTTCATTCAGATTAAAACTTGGAAGCGAGCAAATTGACAAAATCTCGCCAGATTTTGGATTCATAACTAAACTTGAAACACTTTTGGCTCCCGTTGAAGATTTTGCATTTGCCATAATCTTTTCAACTTCTGCTTGTATTTTTATATCTATGGTCGTAGTAATATTCATACCATCAATGCTAGGAACGTAATACGAATTTGCATTTTCGAGTTCTTTACCTCTTGCATCGCTATCAACCATACTAAGTCCCTTTACTCCGCTTAAATATTGGTTATAGTAGTATTCAAGTCCAGAGAGTCCTTCGCCATCTGTACTTGTTATTCCTATTATTTGAGATAACAAACTATCATAGTTATAATTTCTTACAAAACTCTCGCTAGCAACAAACGAATTTACGCCCTTTTTAAGTAGTTCATCAATTTGATTTTTGCTTGCATTCTTTATAAGCAAATTCTCACTAATTTTATAATCGGTTACTTTATTATACACTTCGTCATAAGATAAATTTAAAGTATCTGCATAAATTCTTGCTTCTTTTTCTGCATTCTCAACCAACGCTTGACGAACATAAATATCAAACGCCGTAACACTAGTTACAATATCTACGCCATTTCGGTCTTTTATACTTCCCCTTTTTGCAGATACAGGAATATCTCTAAGCCACTGATCAAGTGCCTTAGTTTTTAAGTCCTTACTGCTGTAAATTTGTACATAATACAATCTACCAACAAGCAGTGTTGCAACAAAGCATACAACAACAGCAAAAATTAAAATTCTTCGTTTTAGAGAAACATTTGTATACATAAAAACTCTCCTAATTAATTGTATTAGGAGAGTTCGTTTTTAGACCTTTAAGAAAACAAATTAGAGAAAAATTCACATATTCTATCAAACCAGTTGCTAGATTCTTCCACTTGTACATAACTTGGTCTTTTATCTATTTGAGTTACAACCGTATTACTTTCTGAAACTTTTGTATAGCCTTCAGGTATTGTTGAACTGCTTGGCTTTTTGGTTGAATTTAATTCTACATTTAGTTCATTAACGGTATTATTTATACTATTTAATTCAGCATTTTTAATTTCTAAATTTTTATTTATATTTGCTAAGCTAACTGCATTATATATACAAAATGCAACCAACAGTGTAGCAACTAAGCCATACATACAAGCAAATATTTTTCCTCGTGCATTCAGCTTTATTACAGATTTTGTAGTTGTTTTTGGTTTTTGTTCTATTACCGGCGGAGCAAAATTGGTTGTAGCTTCTACATTCGGCATAAAAGTCTTTACAATTGTGTACTCAGACTCTTCTTGTAAGCCACCTTCATTATCTTTGTACTCAGACTCGCTTTCATACTGTGGAGCATCTACAACACTTTCACTTGTACCTTGAACATCTTCATCTTCGGAAGTATAACTTGGACTGTTATACCTAGTGGTCATATTTGGCGCATCATAATATGTCGAAGAATCTTCGACTTGGTTTTCTTGATTTGTTCTTGTTTCATATGATGTAACCATACATTTCCCCTCCTTTAAAGTATTTCTATAACTCTAAGTTTTGCACTGCTTGCTCTTGTATTATCTTTTAACTCTTCTTCTGTTGCCGTAATTGGTTTTTTATTTACAAACTTTGCTACTGGCTTATGTCCGCACACGCATATTGGAAGATTTGGTGGGCATACACATCCTGTACAAAGTTCATTAAATGCTCTTTTAACTATCCTATCTTCTAATGAATGAAAGGTAATTATTGCAATTCTGCCACCTTCTGCGGTAACATCTGCAAGACTCAAAATAAAGTCATATAAACCTTCTATTTCACCATTAACTTCAATTCGGATAGCTTGAAACACTCTTTGAACACTAGACTTTACTTCTCTTTTATTGTATCTTGAAACAACCGATTCAACAATCGTTTTTAATTCTTCAGTTGTTTTAAGTGGTCTAGAGTTTACTATTGCTTTTGCAATTTGTCGACTTAGCCTTTCTTCACCATACTCGTAAATTATGTTTGCAAGTTTAGTTTCATCATAATTATTTACAACTTCGTACGCCGATAAAGATTGCTCTCTATTCATACGCATATCTAGTGGTCCTGTAAATCTGAAACTAAACCCTCGCTCACTATCATCTATTTGATGTGATGAAACTCCAAGGTCCAAAAGTATTCCATCTGCTTTTAAATTTTTTTGTTTTAAATAATTGGTTATCTCTCTAAAATTACAATGAAGCAATTCTACTCGATCTAAATAATTTTTTAGTCTATCTTTGCTATAATTGATTGCTTCAATATCCCTATCAAACGCAATTTCTTTTAAAGAATTAAACCTATTTAATATCTCATAAGTGTGTCCCGCACCGCCAAGTGTACCATCTACGAATAATTGCTTACCTTCTAAATTTAGACCGTTTATTACTTCTTCTTTTAAAACGGGATTGTGATATTCTTCTGCCATAAACTAAACTCCGTAATCTTTAAGCCTTGATAATTCCTTAGCGATATCCGCACCTTCTGAGTATTTTAACCACTCACCTTCAGCCCAAATTTCTACTCTTGAACCTACACCAATTGAAACTATGTTTTTATCAATGCCAGCATACGCCTTTAATGATTGAGGCAATAACGCACGTCCTTGATTATCAATTTCTAATTCAAATGCAGATGAAAGTAATAGCCTTAAACTCTTTTGAGCAGTTTCGTCAAAAAGAGAAACATTTGCCGTTTTGTTGATAATTTGATTTTCAACTTCGGAAGCAGAAAACAAATATAAACATTTGCCACTTCCCTTAGTTAAAATTAAATTTTCACCCAAATTGGCTTTAAACTTTGAAGGTATTCTAAATCTATTCTTTTGGTCAAGTTGATGAGAATAAGTACCAAATAGCATTTTAGTATACTCCCCCCTTTTTAACTTAATTAGAGTATACACCAGTTTATTCCTAATTCCAACCACTTTTGACCACTTTTTGAAAATTTCTTAAAAATTTTTTTATTAAATTATAACCATTTTTGTTGTAACTAAATGGGTTTGTTGAGTTTTTTGTATAAATAAAAAGAACTCCACAATATAAAAGTTTGTGAAGTTCTGAAAAATTTTTATGTTTGTCAAATATTTTTGACTAAAATTTCTACTAATTTTCATCTATTAAAATTGGCGAAAAACCTATTTTATCACATGATGACAAATAATATTTGACACCATTTTTTTCAATTAAATTTGTAGGATATTTTGTTTTTCCATGTAGATGGCCATATACAACTATTTTAATATTATACTTTTCAATAAGACTTGTAAATTCATTATCTTCTAACTCTGAGTTAAATGGAGGAAAATGCAAAACGCAAATTATTTTATCGGCGTCAGTTTTGAGTTCAGTAGCGCGACTTAAAGCCATTTCTAACCGAATTAATTCTCTATTATAAATCTTTTTATCTTCTGCACTTAATTCTTTACCTCGTTCTGGAACCAACCATCCCCTTGTCCCACAAAAGATAAAGTTTCCAAGCTTTAAAGCGTCATTTTGTATTGCATAAATAGAATTCGGAACGGTTTCTCTTACAGTAGAAATCGCTTTCCACCAATAATCATGGTTACCACGCACCATTACTTTTTTACCTGCAAGAGACTCAATATATTCAAAATCTTTTTGGGTTTCTGAAATATTCATAGCCCAACTAATGTCGCCAGCAACAATTACAATATCATCTGCACAAACCTTCAAATTCCAATTTTGCTTTATGCGGTCTTCGTAATTATCCCACTTCTCGCCAAATACATTCATTGGCTTGTCAGTTTGAAATGATAAATGTAAGTCAGACAATGCAAAAACCTTCATATTTATGCTCCTATAAATTGCGAAATTCTATCCGTTAAGTTATCCATACCAATTCTCTTTGTTGCTGAAACTGGATAAATATTGCCAACGCCAACTTTTAATTCTACCGCAAGCATTGTTAAATTTTTATTTAACTCCGCCTTGGATAGTTTATCTATTTTTGTAGCAACAATCGTAAAAGGCAAGTTATAATAAAGCAAAAATTTCATCATATCTTTATCTTCTACACTTGGTTTGTGCCTTGAATCAACTAAAAGCAAGATGTTTTTTAAATTTTTATTATTAAGTATATAGGGCTCAATCATTGAGCCCCAATTAGATTTTGTAGATTTATTTGCCTCTGCATATCCGTAACCTGGAAGGTCTACTAAAATAAACTCGCCATTATTAATTTCAAAATAATTAATAAGTCTTGTTCTTCCTGGAGTACTAGAAGTCTTTGCAATTTTAGAGTTTGTTAAATAGTTAATTAAACTACTCTTTCCTACATTACTTCTTCCAACAATTGCAATTTCTGGAAGATCAAATGTATCATCTGCAACAACTCCACTTTTAAGAAACTTTACATTCTTTATTTTCATCTGTTGAATTTTGTCCTTCAAAAATATCTTCTTTGGTATCTTCTCTGTTAATCAACTCAGTAACTATCTTTGAATTTTCACTTTTAACAATAATTTTCTTAAGTCTATCATCGCTTGGGCTAGAATACATTAGTGGAAGCATAGTATCTTCCAATATGTTTCTAAGTCCCCTAGCACCAGTTTTAAGTTCCATTGCCTTCTTTGCAAAATATTCAATAGCACCCTTTTCTACATCAAGTTCAATATTATCCATCTTAAACATTTGCTTGTATTGCTTAATAAGTGCGTTTTTAGGTTCGGTTAAAACCTTTACAAGAGCATCTTCAGTTAATGCCTCTAGGCTTACAGTTACCGGAACTCTACCAACAAACTCAGGAATTAAACCGAATTTAATTAAATCATGTGGTTCACACTCTTTTAATAAATTCGATTCACTCATTTCTTTTTTGCTCTTTACAACGCCACCAAAACCTAAATTTACATTGTCTTTTCTTTGTTCGATTATTTTATCTAACCCTACAAACGCTCCGCCAATTATAAACAATATGTTTGTTGTATCAATTTGGATGCATTCTTGGTTTGGATGTTTCCTTCCACCTTGTGGTGGAACATTTGCGATTGTGCCTTCTAAAATCTTTAAAAGTGCTTGTTGAACACCTTCGCCCGAAACATCACGAGTAATAGAAACATTATCACCCTTTCGGGCAATTTTATCTATTTCATCAATATAAACAATTCCGCGTTCGGCTTGTTGTATATTATAATTCGCATTTTGAATTAGCTTTAACAAAATATTTTCTACATCGTCGCCAACATATCCAGCTTCAGTTAAACATGTAGCGTCAGCTGTAGCAAAAGGAACATCAAGAATTTTTGCTAGCGTTTTTGCCATAAGAGTTTTACCGCACCCAGTAGGTCCGAGCATTAATATATTGCTTTTTTCCAGATCAAGGTCATCACTTTTTAGGATAGAACTATTAAAGTTTACCCTTTTATAATGATTATACACAGCAACCGAAATAACCTTCTTTGCTTCGTCTTGACCAATTATATATTTATCTAACTCTTGCTTTATTTGTTTTGGCTTTAAAAGTGAATTTTCATTTTCTAAAATGTTTTTCTCTTCATTACGCTTGCTAACACTCATCATTTTTTGACATTCTGCTACGCAAGTTTCACAAATAAATGTTTTTCCGTCTGGGCTTGAAACTAATTTCTTAACATCTAGTTTGCTTCTTCCACAAAAAGAGCAATGTGGCATTTCTAATTCGCTCATATATTCTCCCAATTATCTTTTATCAAAAATCTTATCTATAAGTCCATATTTTAACGCTTCGTTAGCACTCATAAAGTTATCTCTATCGGTATCCTTTTCAATAACTTCAATGGGTTGACCAGATTTATCTGATAAAATTTTTGTCAATTTTTTCTTTGTCTTTAAAATATGTTCAGCATGAATTGCTACATCACTGGCTTGACCTTGAGCACCACCTAATGGTTGGTGAATCATTATCTCACTATTAGGTAGAGCAAATCTCTTACCCTTTGCACCACTTGCAAGTAGCACAGCAGCCATAGATGCTGCCATACCAACGCAAATAGTACTAACATCACATTTTATATAATTCATTGTATCGTAAATAGCCATACCCGAAACTACGCTTCCGCCCGGGCTATTAATATACATCATAATATCTTTGTCGGGGTCTTTGCCTTCTAGATAAATTAATTGTGCAATAATTAAATTTGCAGTTTGGTCATTAATCTCATCAGACAAAAAGATAATTCTATCTTCTAGCAATCTTGAGTAAATATCATAAGACCTTTCACCCCTATTGGTTTGTTCAATAACCATAGGAATAAGAGCATTCATTTCCTTCATAAAGTTCCCTCCAAATAATCTTAATTAAAGTTTATGCAATATTGTTGTTTTCTTTCAAGAAATTTATAACCTTGTTTGTCAAAATCTCTTGCTTTATAGAACCTAATGCGTTTTGTGCGGTCAACATTTCCTTAACTTTATCCATTTTTTGACCATACATTTTTGCAATTTCTTCAATCTTTGCATCAATTTCGCTATCTTCTACTGTAATATTTTCTTTATCTACAATTTCTTCTAGAACTAGACTTGTTTTAACACTTTCTTCAGCATCCTTTCTTCTGTCAGCTCTGAATTGGTCTTCTGTCATATTTAGGTAACCTAAGTATGCTTCTAATGTAATGCCTTGAGATGAAAGACGATTGTTCATATCTCTAACGATATAATCTAATTGACGATCTACCATCTTTGCTGGGACTTTTAATTCTACACCATTAACGATAGTTTCAATTAGTTTATCCACTGCATTATGGTCTGCTTGTGCTTGCTTGTCAGCAGTTAATCTTTCTTTTATAGATTTTTTGTATTCATCAAGTGTATTGCATTCAGAAACTTCCTTTGCAAATTCATCATCTAGTGCTGGAAGTTCCTTTTCTCTAATTCCTAAAACTTTAACTTTGAATACTGCAAGTTTACCTGAAAGGTCTTTAGCATGATAGTCGGTTGGAAATGTAACATTGATATCCTTTTCTTCACCGATATTCATACCAACCAGTTGTTCTTCAAACCCTGGAATAAATGAATGAGAACCAACTGTTAATTCTTGATCTTCTGCAGTGCCACCTTCGAATTTAACACCATCAACGCTACCAGAGTAGTCAATATTAATTAAATCTCCATCCTTAACTGGTCTATCTGTTTTTTCTACAAATCTTGCATGACGATCTTGCATAAGTGAAAGTTCTGCATCAATTTCCTTTACTGTAACTGAAACTTTATCCTTCTTTATAGTGTTACCCTTGTAGTTTTCTACCTTAAATTCTGGCATAACATCAATAATAGCGGTAAATTTAACACCGGTTTTATCAATTTTTTCAACAGTTAGTCTTGGATAATCTACTGGATAAATATCCTTTTCCTTAGATAACATTTCAGCATAATACTTGCCAAATGAATCATTTAGCGCATCTTCATAAAATAAGTTTTCACCATATTGCTTTTCTAGAATTGCACGTGGAACATTACCATTTCTAAATCCTTCTTTTTTGTAGTGATTTTTATGGTTTTTGTAAGCTTCTTCTACTTCCTTTTCCCATTCATCAGCTGTAAGTTCAAATTGAACCTTGATTTCATCATCTTTTCTTTCTAATCTTTTATATTTCATTTTTGTTTCTCCTTTTATCTGATTAAAATAATACCAAAACTACTATGGCAAATATCGCAAACATTCCTGAAAGTATTGCCTTTGTAAGTTCTTTTGCCTTTACAGATTTTATTCTTGTTTCAGCGTTCTTTTTCTTTTCCTTAAATTCGTCATCAATAGTTTCACTATTTTCTGTAGCGTAATTTTCCAACTTTTCTTTATAGTTTAAAACCAAGAAAACTTTTCTAATTGAAAACAAACAAATAGCTATAAACCCTAATGCGAATAATGAAATTGAAGAATAAGCCGCAATTGAACTACCAAAAACTACATAAGCAACTACAGCTAGCGTCGCTAATGAAAATACAGCAATTATACCATATTGAATGGTGTCATCTCTTTCATCAATATAAGTCATATTTACTCCTTTTTGATTTACCTTATAATTTTACCACATTTAAAATGTTTTGTCTACAATATTAAATTATTAATTAATCTAAAATTTTTAGAATTTTTTGGAAATAATCGGGCAATGGTGCTTCAAACGATACAAGTTTTTTAGTCGTTGGATGTACAAACTCTAATTTTTCTGCGTGCAATAATTGTCCGTTTAGATTAAATCTTTGGTTTGCAAACCCATATGTTTTATCTCCGACTATTGGATGACCTATATACTTTGTGTGCACCCTAATTTGATGAGTTCTACCCGTTTTTAAATTAAACTGCATATACGTATAATTATCAAATCTTTTTAAAACTTTATATAATGTTACAGCATCTTTTCCATCTGGCACAACAGCCATTTTCTTCCTATCATTTCTACTTCGGCCTATTGGCGCATTTATTATTCCTTCGTCGTCTTTTACAATTCCTTCTACAATTGCAACATACTGACGATGACAAGTTTTATTTGCTAACTGCTTTGCAAGTTCCACATGGGCAAAATTATTCTTTGCAACAACTAATAGTCCACTAGTATCTTTATCTATTCTGTGTACAATACCCGGGCGAATACTTCCACCAGTATTACTTAATTTATCACCAAAGTGATATAGTAACGCATTTACAAGTGTCCCAGTATAATTTCCTGGTGCTGGATGAACGGTCATTCCTTGAGGTTTATTTATAACTATTACATCATCATCTTCATAAACTATGTTTAGTGGTATATTTTCTGGTAAAACATCGGTCACCTGTTCCAACTCTTCAAATTCTACAACATCACCAAGTTTTAATTGCTTTCCCGCCTTGCTTTTTTCTTTATTTATTGTGGTAAAACCTTCGGATATAGATTTTTTAATTTGTGACCTTGTAATATCTTGAATATTCTCGTCTAAAAATACATCTAATCTTTTCCCAACTGATGCCTCATCTATAACAAAAATGTCTTTCATTTGTTATTCCCTTCATTATTAATTTCTTTATTCTTTTTATTCTTCTTACCATTATCTCTAAACTTATGTATGAAGGCTATATAAATACAAATCAACGCCACTCCTACGCAAATTGCAATATCTGCAACATTACAAATAAAACCAAACGGCTCAACCAATAAAAAATCTCTTACAGCACCTAACACTATTCTATCTATAAAATTACCAATAATTCCGCCGATAGTAACTGCTAGCGAACACTTGAAAAATTTATTATTACTAAACTTATTTGTAAACAACAATACAAGTACCAACACTAAAATAATAGATGTAAATATGATTAAAAAGGTTGTTTTACCGCCCATTATAGAAAATGCCGCCCCATCATTTATTGTTGGTGTGTTGTACAATAAATGCGGTATATAAGTAAAATCTGAATGCAATAAAAGTACTTTTGTGACTTGGTCTACAGTAACGACTGCACCTATTATTGCTATATAGATTAATATTGTTAGCATATACTCTCCTAAATTTTTTATAAATTATACTACTCTATTTGCTTAATTCAATATTTTTGGACAAAAAGTTCCCTATTGCTTCACGAGTTTCTTTGTTTGTCACAAAATCATCAAATGCCATAAACCCATGTAATCCAAAAATTTGGCTCTTATCAAAATATATAGTTTGATATGGTACATTTTCTTTATCTAGTGTTTTAACAAATTCTAGTGTTTGTAAAATATGCAATTTATCTACTTCACCACTAGCAATTAGACATCTTGGGAAATTTTTTGTTACATAGTTGATTGGCGAATACTTATGATATTCTGCATTCGATTCATCTGTAAATACCGCATCAAGCATTAACTTGATACTCGGGAAATCGGTCTTTTTAACAGTTTCAAAATCGTAAACTCCATAAAATAAAAGTAATTCTGTGACATTGGGAAGTGTCAAATTTGGAAACAACTCACCAAATTTACCCGCAGACTGTGCACCTCCAAGTAAAGCCGAAATTTGAGCGCCCGCAGAATCTCCCGCAAGAATAATGTCTCCATTTGCATTATAATTTTCTTTGGCGATATTTTCCGCATAGTTAATTATATTAATACAACCTTCAAGCAGTTCTTGCATTTTGTACTTTGGTGCTAATGGATAATCTATATTTACTACAATGTTACCCATTTTAGCAAGCCTTTTACATAGAGTATTATAAAGACTTTTGTCATACTCTATCCACCCGCCACCATGGAAATAGAAAATTGTTGGTAATTTTTTTTCATCAAAATTAGTAGGATAAAAAATTTGAAAATTTGTATCCTTTTCATAATTTGGAACATTAACTATTTTAGATTTTTTAACACCTTGAATACTTTTATCAAAGCCATAAAAAATGCGTGATGTTCCAACAATTACTTTGTTAAGTGATTTTCTAACCGATAATAATAAATTGCTCATATTTCCTCCTTGTATTAGTATAACAAATTAAATGCAAAAAGGAAAGGATTTTACATTAGTTTGAATTATATTATCACTGCCGTTAATGTTATTGTTCTGATTTTCTCACACTTTAATTATAAAAATATAGAATCAATTAAAATAATGTTTTGTTGCACTTAAATTAATTACGCATACAAAATTTATCTATGCTTTAAAATTAATTGACAAATTGATTAAAAAAGAAGTATCATAAGACGAAAAGGAGATAAAGTAATGGAAGAAACACTAAAAGCAGGTTGTTATTTGGTCAATACAACCACCAAAAAGATCGCTTTGGTTTATCGTGAACATTTAAATGATTTCAGCTTTCCTAAGGGTCATTTAGAAGCGAATGAAACACTTAAAGAATGTGCCGTTAGAGAAACCGCTGAAGAAACAAAAAGAGTCGCAAAGATTGTAGAAAAGTTTGAACCTGTAATAGAATGCTATACTACCCCTCGTGGCGAGCACTGTAAGTGCTATATGTACATTGCAGTTGACAATGGAAAAAGTGACAACATTTCTACTGACACTCACGAAACTCTTTGGATAAATTTTGACGAAGTAGAAAACAAACTTACTTATGAGCGAACAAAAGCATCATGGAATTCTATAAAAAATCAAGTCGAGAGTTTATTTGATTAGAATGTATACGACGCTAAAACCACCGAAATTAAATCTTAATATCTATCAATTAGTTTAATAAATAACTTATCTAATAATAAAATGAACTTTAGTTTTTAAAGTTCATTTTTAATTTAAAGACAAAAAAAGACATCTACGAAAATCGTAAATGTCTTTTCATTGAAGACGGCATCTTTCTACCCTCCCAGCTCGTTGCCAAACTAGTACTCTCGACCCTAAGGAGCTTAACTTCTGTGTTCGGAATGAGAACAGGTGGACCTCCTCGGCATCAACACCGCCATGGTATAATTGCAAGTTTTTACTTGGAATTATTGAATTAAGTTTTAATGTTCATCTAGTAAAATGAACATTGACAACTGCACAATTTATAGAAAATCAGTTATGGTTTTTAGTTAAAATTTGCTAACCACAACATATTGTGATCAAGCCCTCGACCTATTAGTATCGGTCAGCTACATACATTACTGTACTTCCACACCCGACCTATCAACCTTGTTGTCTACAAGGGGTCTTACTAACTTATGTTATGAGATATCTAATCTTGAGGCAGGTTTCACGCTTATATGCTTTCAGCGTTTATCCTTTCCGCACATCGCTACCCAGCTATGCCACTGGCGTGACAACTGATACACCATAGGTGCGTCCACTCTGGTCCTTTCGTACTAGGAGCAGATCCTCTCAAATATCTTACGCCCACGATGGATAGGGACCGAACTGTCTCACGACGTTCTGAACCCAGCTCGCGTGCCATTTTAATCGGCGAACAGCCGAACCCTTGGGACCAACTTCAGCCCCAGGATATGACGAGCCGACATCGAGGTGCCAAACCCCACCGTCGCTGTGAACGCTTGGGTGGGATCAGCCTGTTATCCCCGAGGTAGCTTTTATCCGTTAAGTGACGGCAATTCCATTATCTACCGCCAGATCACTAAGCCCTACTTTCGTATCTGCTCGACTTGTAAGTCTCGCAGTCAAGCTCCCTTATGCCTTTATACTCTACGAATGGTTTCCAACCATTCTGAGGGAACCTTTGGACGCCTCCGTTACTCTTTAGGAGGCGACCGCCCCAGTCAAACTGCCCGCCTGACACTGTCCGATGCCCGGATAACGGCACATCGTTAGAATTCCAGAAACAAAAGGGTGGTATCCCAAGGATGGCTCCACAACAGCTGACGCCATTGCTTCATAGCCTCCCACCTATCCTGTACATTCATTTCCGAAATTCAATATCAGGTTACAGTAAAGCTCTACGGGGTCTTTCCGTCCAGTCGCGGGTAATACGCATCTTCACGTATACTACAATTTCGCCGG
>CAKVMI010000006.1 GCA_934772525.1 uncultured Clostridia bacterium | reverse complement strand
TTGCTTTGTAAAGCCGACTAGAGTTAGTGCGGATAACATTTGGTTGGTTTTGGGCATATCATTTGCAAGCACTGAAAAACCTATGGCTTTTATATTAAATGAGCCGTCTTCAAGTGTGCAAGTTTCGGGATTCACTTTTCCACGGCTATAACTTGCAACCAAATTTAAGAATATTGAACTATTTATTATTTTGAAAGATTTGCTTTGCTTTTGAACAACGCTAATGAAAGCATCGGAAGTTTCACTTGTACTTAGTTCCACTACCCTTTCTGAAATGGTCTTTAAATTATGACTTCCTGAAAGGTCTTTTACGCTTCCCAAATCTAAAATGTGACCTAAAACGGCGTTTTGGTAGTAAAGTGCTTTGTGTTCTATACCTAATTGGGATAGTATAAAGTCGTCATTTTCGGTTAGAATCGGCAAAAAGTCGGTAGCAATTTTTTCTGCCCCGCTAAATATTGGAGTGCCGTCGAAATAACCATTATAGTAGGAATTGCCCGAGTTATCGGTAACTACAACGCCAAAGGTATCTGCCCCCTCTTTGATAAGAGTGTAAGTTGAATTAAGTTTATTTTTGTAAAAATAGACATCTAATGTGTATGAGCCTGTACTACTGGTTTTTTCAAAAAGAGTTTTAGTAAGGATATAATAAAACTCAACTAAGTCACTTGCCATACCAAAATTTTTGGTTTCGTTATCATACCTTGTTTTGAAGTAATTATAATAATCTGAAAACCTATTTGCATAATCACAATCTATAGCGGTTTGCAAATTGAAGCACGCAAATGGCGAAGCGTAAGAAGGCGAATTTAGGTCTTCTTGCGGAGTGCGTAATTCATTTGGTATCCAATATGAATTGTAATCAATTTCGGGACTTTGGCTTTTATTTTCCTCATTCCCTGCATTTTGGTAAATGGTTTCGGTGATTTTTTTGATAACTGGAGTATTACCTTTATAGTTTAGCGGACAAATAATCAAACCAAAGATTAGGAAAAACACTGCAGAGATTAGTGCAGGTAAAACTAATGTGTTGGACCTACTTTTATATTTTTTCATTTTCATTGTTGGTTTGTCCTTTATACAATTATATTTTATCAAAAAAACAAAATTATGTAAAGCGTTTTAATTTGGGTTTCAGCCCTACTGAGAGATTTCAGTAGGACTAAAACTCATTTTTTACAAAGAAAGCAATTTTGGTGTTTTGGTTACTTATAGTTAAATTAATGTACTTATTTTACCACTGAACTTTTGGTAACGCTTGCAAATTATAGTTCTTAATTTCTTATACAAGGTAAACTGATAATTGGCTTTTGGGTCGATATAATTTATTATTGGTTTTAATTACCTACAAATCAATGTACTATGCATTTTGCCAATTAGAGTTCCACCAGAGCGTTAGTAAGTTATCGTTGGCTTCTAGTTGTTCGTAAGTTAAGATAATGTACTTATTTAAGCACGTAAAGTCGGTGCCGTTTGCATTTTTTAGCCCCGTTGTATCAAGTGCGTCTGGGGTATTAAATATTCTTGTAGCGCCGGTAATTTCTATCATGAAAGCGTTCCAAGCGGTGTCGCCATTTTCTTTAGAAATTTCTAGGTTATTTGCAAAATTGTATTGGTCCCAATATTTTTCGGTCGTTGCAGATAAAAGTGTTAGGGTACCAGTACCCGTGTAAACTTCCCCGCTATCGGTAATTAGCATATAGGTTTTGGTGCCGTCGGTTGTGGCGTCTTGAATTAGGTATAAGCCTTCCGTCCTTCGGTGAGAAATAGCCGTTAGTTTCGCTCTTGTACTAGCGTCGCCGTTTACCCTAATCTCAAATATATTGCCGTCGTCGGTTTCAAACTTAAAGGTTAGCCATTTATAATATAGGCCGCTTGATGGAGCGTTTATAATGTCAACTTGCGACTTTGAATTGATAATTTTGCCGGTGTCGTCTAATTGAACGTAATAAAAGTTTATACCCGTAGTTTCAGCATTTAGGTGCTTATCTACACCGCCCGTATCGTACGCTTCTGGACGGAATGGAGTACGGTCTAACTTGATATTAAACGATTTTCCAACGGTTAAGATTATTGACTTGCTATTTAGATCGGTTGAAACATTTACATTGGCGTTTTTGATGCTAATTAAACTATTTGCATAAGTGTATGCTTGAGCGGTGGTAAAACTTACCGCTGTAACGGTTTGACCCTCTGTATAAGAAGATAATTTCAAGAAAACTGTTATATCTGGAGTTGTAGTGTCACCAACGGTAGCTGAAACGTAAATTGGTTTGGTTGGGGTATTATTGTATACCGAAATGTAAGTTTTATAACCCGCCGAAATATCGTGATAGAAGTTTTCGAAAGTTAATGTACTGTCATTCAGGTAAATGTAATTTTCACCCGAGCAAGATATAATGAAATTATGTGAACTATCAAGACCACCTACTTTTATGCTTGAATTATCTACATACAATGCAGATGCGTCAGCTAAGCCTGAGTCGTAATTAGTTAGATAAATTCCAGTTAAGATTACATCAGCGCAATTATAAAATTCAAATACATGTGCTGAGTAAGTTTTGTAAACTCCGTACGAATAATTAGTTACGCTAGAACTATTTATAACACTAACTTTGGTTAGGTTTTTGGCATAGATTGCACTACCTACATAATTTAATGCACTACAGTTTCTAAGATACAATTCGGTTGCACCATTAATATGCAACGAATCGGTTTTTGATGACTGTAACCTTGAACAATTTTCTAGATGAATTGTACCAGCATTTTCTGCGAAAATCGTATATTCCAAATTCACGGAATACAGTTTATCTACAGTTAGGCTTGCACCATCACTAATTTTAATAGCACCGCCTACACCGTTATTTATCGTACAATTATTTAGAATTAGTTTACTATTTGCACCCTTTGCCTCTATAATAAATTCGTTTTGCTTGTTGGCATTTTCTACAATTATTACTCTTAATTTATTGACGGTTACCGTACCAAATGTAACTGTGAAGTAGAATTCATCACTATCACTTGTTGTACCGAACCCATTACCTTCAATTATCATAGACCTACGACAAACTACCTTATCACGCTCTTGCCAGTAGTTAGAAATAAGTTCTACTGTTGTAACGTTTTCGTGAGTATTGGCGTATTCTACGGCTTCTGCTAGGTTGGTGTGGTAACTTATTACCAAATCCCCTACTTTGCATCTTACAACCGCTTGTTGAACTTGTGGCATTAATACATAGTTGTATGCTGAATTGTTTGACGTTGTAAATGAAATGCTTTGAGCCAGTGAAGTGTAATTCTCGTCGGAATTGTACACTGAACTGATTGAACTTATTGTATTTAAAAATCTTGGATTTGTGTGGTTGATGCCGTACTTAAAGCCGTCATCCCCGTAAACTTTATTATTTACTGTGGTGGTATTATAACTGAATGTGTACTGAATATTACTAGTTTCCGTTCGAACAGATGAAGGAAGTTTTGCAATTACTAACATTCCGCTTGGGCTTAGTGCTGTTAGGTCTACAACATAAATTTTTATGTACTTAAATTCTGAACTATTTGTTGCTGAGAATATCTTGATAGTGTAACAAGTATAAGACTTTGAAAGTATTTCATTGGTTGAAGAAACCCCCGTTACAATATCACTTAAGTCTGCGCAACTACTAACGGTTCCAGTAGAAGTTGTCATAAGTGCACTTCCAAGCCCTATATCTCTATAATTTAGAGTTTTCAGGTCGGTTAGAAGAGTTGCTCCGCTATATTGAAGTTGAACTCTTAAAATTTCGCCATATGAATTGGTTGAGACCACAAATTCATTTAGTCCTAATTGTAATAAGTATCCGTGATACTGGTATGGGGTCGAAATTTTAAATTCTGCATACAAAGTAATCTCTTCGGTAGAGTCATCAAACGCCCAAGCGCTCGCACTCGTTGTAACGCCTGAAACACCACCTAAAAGTTCGTATGCACTAGACGAAGTATTATAGTTATACACTTTTGTGTATGTGCCGGTAGTTAGGTCAATGGTTCCAAGGCTATCTAGCACAAACTCGCCTTCAAAAATTGAGTTACGCTTTGCGACATAATTATTTAAATCTAGTTCGGTTGAGCAAGTTGGGTCGGTGTATAACTTCCCATCTACTCCATGTAATGCGTATGCAACAATTTGGTATATGGTTTCGTTATTTACTAAATAATACCCGTAACCTATACTATCTGGAAGTGCGTTTGTAAGCGTTGGGTGTGCATTAATATTTATAATTACCTTGGTAACTATTGGGGTATACAATGCGTAAACATATACGAATCCGTTTGCATCTTTTACTACCTTACTTACCCTAATGAAGTTATCAAATCTACCGTCGGTGTAGGTAAATACTAGGTCTTCTGCAGTGTCATCTTTATTGACGTATCCAAAGCCTGAAAAACTATTACTTGGTTTGGTTGGAACGACGAAACTATTAATTTTATTTGAGTATGTTCCGTCAGTATTTTGAGTTAGGTAATATCCATCATTTTGAAGATAATACACTAAATATTCGGTAACGCCATTTGGGACTATGTAGTTTGTAACTGCACCATCTGAAATTGTCATATTTGCAACTGGTATTTCACTTGCAGATGACCCGTTATGCGTGTGGTACTTGCCTTCGGTACAAATTACGAGTTTTGTTACTGCTGGGACGTATTGAGCGTAAAGCGTTTTACTGGTATTTAGTACCCAACTACCATCGCTATTAATTACGCCAGTTACGGCAACGCAACCATCATCGGTATTAAATCTACCATTTTTATCTAGTACTTTTTGCCCGCCCGAAGGAGCAGTGAACCAACCCAAAAACGTTCTGCCGTCTGAACTTGATGCGTATACTCTATATAGTGATAAACTTGCGGAGTTATTATTAATTACGTAACCACCCGTTGCACCTGATGGTCTTTTATCATTATTTGCAAGGGTTGTGTTGGTACTTGTGGTGTACTTAGTTGGTGAACCAGTATCGGCAAAGGTTGACGCTACTACTTGTTGCATATAGAAAGCGTCACCGCCGTTGGTTTCGAATACAATATATGTAATGTTGTCACCGAAAGAACCCGAAAAGTCACTTCCCGAAACATTTATATTTGCTGGGAAATAATTTTCGATAGTAAATAATGCCCTATTGCCAATGTTAGAATAAATATTTACGTCTGCGCGATCTCCTCCGTCATTATTATATACCATGAAGAAATATTTAGAATAGCTTGTGAAATTTTCATCTCCTAGAACTACTATAATTTGGTCTTCACCTTCTAGTACTGGACCTACAAAGTAATTCATACGAACAGTATTTGCATTCCAAGTATATTTGCCTATGCTAGGGTTATTATTGTAGCATAAGCAGAAACCTACGGTGGTATTGCTGGTGCTTTCGTATGTAACTGTTGCCGAACCACCCACTTTGATAACAAATAATTCGTTAGGATTTGTGTATGTGCCGGTTACATTTCCGTCGGCATCTCTACAAATTGCAGTAAATACGTAATTTTGGAAGTCATCTGCACCGGTTGTAGATCTTTGAGTTCTAAGTCTTACTAACTTAAACTCAGCATAGTCAGCCGTTTCATCCGCATTAGACTTTTTATTTGAATAATAGGTAAATGTTACTTTACTACTATTTGGTGCAAGGTAGAAGTTGTTCCCTATAATTTTGTAGTTAGAAGAATTTGCTTCATCTATATCGCATTCTTTTTTGGTAGACGAGGAGCCATTATATAAAGTGCTAGAATCATTTTCACTTGTAGACTGGTCACCAATCTCGCCAGTTGCTAAAATATCTTTAAATTCGCCGTCTGCGGTTAAACTATACTTTGGCATAAAACTTAATGCCTTGATTGTATAAGCACTTAGTCTATTAGTTAAGGTAATTACCACATCGTACTCTGCACCCGCTTCTAGTGCGATACTTTCATCTGCACCAAAACTTGTGTAAACGGAATCTTCAATTTTTTTGTAACTAAAGGTATTTGCAGGGTTACTGTCATTATTGCCAGTAACTGTGTAGGTAATGGCGTTATTTAGATAAACGGTGCTACTTGAAACATTTTTTACCCTAAACTGTACACCTACAAATTTATTAACTCCGCTAACTGGCGAGTAATTTTCATTAAACCCAATTCGGTTTTCCCAACCTAAGTAGGTCATATAACCGTTTTGACCAACAGTTACAAACTCGGTAATACGAAGTGGAGAACCTAATTTATTTGTGAAAAATAAATATCCCATGCTTTCTTCTATGTACATAGTGTGGTACTTAAATACTGGCATTAGTTTGGTTGTGTAACCCGGAGCAGATTTTAGTTGAACGGTTTGAGCGGATGAAGTGTTATTGTAGTCTACATAATAATCTCTGGTCATTGTAAACTTGGTGCCATCTATTTCTACTGCTTGCCCGTTGCCGTACTCTTTAAACCATTGAATGACCTTATTTTCGGTAAAATTCCAGTCTCTATGTACCTTTTTATTAATAGTAGATGTTAACTCTCCCTTGTACTCTACCCAACCATCCATTGTATAATAGTTATACTCGGTATTGGCGTTTGAACCCGTTGGAGTCAGGGAAAGCGCAGAAACTTGTGGAAGGTTTACGCTATAACTTTGAGCCAAACACTCTTCTGTACAACTAAAGTATATTGGTTTACCGGTAATTTCTTCACTACCCGCAAAGATTGATGTACTTGGTAAAATGTCGGTAGCGTAACTGGTTGAACTATTGGTAATAGAAACCGTGCCACCACTAATAGCGGATGAAGAAAGATTAGTTGTTTTAAATTGGAGTAAACTTTCTTGTGCTGGGTTTACAACTGAAACATTTACGCTACCTGAATATATTGCAAATAGGTCGGTTCTGAGTTCCTTTAAATATATACTAGTATTTGGAGCGTAGTAACTTAGTGGTTCGTAAGTTTTTGGGTTAGAGTAACCTTTACTTAAACCGATGTAAGTTATATCTACCCCGACAATAGTTTCTGGGATGTCTTTTACGGATGCCTGTTTATCTGTTGTAATTTCTTTGGTGTCAGATAACTTATAATAAAGGTAATAAATCTCATCACTATGGGATGTGGTATATTTTGTAGTATCTTCATCGAAGCTACTTATATATGTAAATGTAAAAATTCTATAATATGCTACATAGTACTCTTGAGTGGCGGAAGTCGTAAGTCGTATAGTTTCACTCCAAGTACTTATATCACCCCTAGATACAGCATCCTGCATTTCAGCTTTAAACGCATCAGCCCCTCCAGGTATTGGCCCACTCATCCAAGAGTCACCAATGAATGTATTATTTTCATCAAACAAGTTTGCTTTTGGAACAATGCAAGCATAAAGGTACCCAGCCCTTGCTTTAATAACTTCGGTAGGGATTGAAACGGTAAGTTCATCCGAATTTAATTCATAAGAGAAGTAATACTTTTGGATGTAAGCGGTACCATAGTCACTGGTTGTATCGCCCTTTTTGTTATCTATTAAATTGTTGTTAGCGTCTACCGAGCCATAATAGAATGTAACATCCTTTTCCCAAACGGCGTAAAGGTGAATAAACTTATACGCTATGCCGGTATTTGGGTCGGTTTCTATGGTACAATATGGGTTTACGACGTCGTTAGTTGCACCAATATTGATTACTACGGATAGAAGCAAGGAATCCGAAGTTTCGGTGGAAATATCATCCAGCGTTACATTTGCACCATCGGCGTAAATTACGCTATCCATTTTAAACTGCACGGTGTTATTAACAGCGGTAGAGTGTTTTATGGTAGAACTATGCGTGTTGAATCCCGCAAAGGTGTAACCAGATTTTGTAAAGAAATCATCTGAAAGGTATGCACTATAATCATTCAAAGTGAATGGAACGCCATAGCTTAGTGGAATAGACTTATCGTAACCGAATGACGCATATTTATAATTATTATTACTATTCTTTTCATTATATGTATTTATATTACAAGCGGTGGAACTACCTACTTGCACATCGCCATCGGTATGCAATACCAAATAAGTTTTACCTTCGTAAGCGTTATGGTTATTTGGATACCACAATGCGTATACGTTAACGTAAGAATCTCTTTGCCATGTAGCACGGAAGAAATTGTATGCCATTAGGGCTGACATTGTGTTGTCGCCACCTGTTCCAAATGTGTCGTACTTAATTTCGGCACTATTTAGGTAACTTTTGGCGTTTTGGTAGGCCTCGCCTTCTCGGTCTAGAAGCATACAGTAACGCAAACTGGTATCGGTTTCGGTACCATACATACCCCAACCTACAAATGTATAGGCTGATTCGTTGGTTTGTGGGTTGATTTTACTGCCAAAGCCCATATGTTCTACCGAGTTATCGCCCGCAACGAAATTATCATTGGTTAAAATTTCGCCACCTTGCATAGCGTAATAATATTTTACTTGTGGTCTACTTACAATGGCGGTTGCTGGGTTGAATACTAGTTCTGTATAGGAGTTATTACCACTTGCAAGCAAGCAATCATAACCTAACTGGTGTGTACCTGAATTTATATCGTAATAAATTAGGCCGTTGCCAAAAATATCTATATCACGGGTTCTGTATCTGAGGGTTACAAAGTTTGGTTCAAAGACTGCCATTAGTCTTTCTATTTGAATTAGATTTGTTGAAGATGTGTCCGTGGTGTCTCCGTTTTTGTACATATATACGCCAGATGACGAAACTTGGAAGACTGCCGTGCCCGCTGGACTAAAGTCGTAAGTTTCTGTGTATCCACCACCTCCCAAATTGGTTTTATTTACAAAATCGGAAGTAGTAAATGGATATGAATATTTTGTGCCCGAACTATCATAAAAATACACGCCCTTAATTTTAAAGCCGGTGTAATGCTTAACTTTAATGAGTATGTTGTCCCCCACATCGCCATATAAATCTATACCATCGCAGGCGCGGTCGGTGGTTCTTGCATTTGTAGTACAAGTAACGCCATTTAGTCTACCCGATGTGTAAACAATATTTAATTCACCAGTTAGTTCTGGGGCGGGTTCGGTGGAGCCCAAGTTTAACCATGGGGAGTGGTTAGCGTCTGAATCGGTAGTATCCTTAGTAAAATTTTCTTCATCCCCTGTCAATCCAGCGTGACCAAAGTCTAATACTGGACTCTTTTTAAACCTTGCGTATAACTTACTGGTATCTACTGAGTTGTTTACGATTTTTACTGTTGCATTGGAATCTTCTCCGCCAGTGTTTCCAAATGTAATAGTTTGCCCACCGCTACCAGTAGTGTCTACCGCAAAATTAGATACAAACCCGTCGTAGACCTTTACTTTGTATGTAACATCGCCATCGTTGGTATTTTCAGTAATATTTACATAACTATATGCCCCGCTAAAAGATAACCTTGCATAAATATAATTTCCCGTTAGGTCGGCTGAGTCAAAAATTGGAGTGTCAGAAGTTAGGCTTGGGTACCAGTTATCAAACGTGTAACCATCAAGTGTAGGCGTGGCTACTCGTATCCACTGCTTATATTTAGCAAAATAGTTTACAGCGGGTCCCCCTTCCACTTTTACAATCGCTCGGTTTACCAAGTTACCATCTGTAATGGTTGCTAAATCTGAATATTGTTTTAGAGAAAATTGAGAAATATACTCATCAACAAAATTAAAATATGGGAAAAGCATTGTGCTTATGGCTGGCTTTATGGTGTTACCAATGGTTTCACAATCTGTTTTTTCTATAGATGTAGCAGTAAAATTTGGAATTTGCACATAATCTCGTTCAAACTCTACACCAATACTAACACGGGTAATACATATTTCCCCGTTAGCACATAGATAATATGTTGAATCGCTTAATTGGTAGTATAAATATACGGTAGTTTCACTCATAGTATCTACATTAACTCCAGACGGAACCATTGGTGTGCCACCATATTTATTAGTTAAAAAATCAGTGCTGTACATTTTACCAGTGTCGCCAAAGAAACCTAAAAACCTATATCCCGGTTGGGCGACAGCAGTAAGTTTAATATACCCCATT
This sequence comes from uncultured Clostridia bacterium, assembly GCA_934772525.1. GTDB lineage: Bacteria > Bacillota > Clostridia > Christensenellales > UBA1242 > UMGS1908. Next base: position 48,825 of record CAKVMI010000006.1, on the reverse strand, counting down.
TCGTCCGTTCCACCCGTAACCATAGGGAGCAAAATATCGGCAGGAGTATAAACGGCTTTGGTAACTTGAGTTCTTTGTAAATACTTATCTACTGCGTAATAGGTAACATAAAGCATACCGCCTTCAAACCAACTTTCTTTGGTTTTATCGGTGGTTGGACTAACGAAACTATTACTATCATCTTCGTATTTATTAGTGAAAGATTCGGTACTTACTGGGATACTTAAGACAAAAACTAAACTAGTAACCGGTTCGGTAGTTTCTTCGACAGTTTCGAAACCGTTTGCGGTAATATTAATAGTTTCATTATTATTTAAATTTAACTTAACTAAGTTACCACTAGCGGTAACGCCATAACAATTATTTACATTGCTAAAACTTAAAGGTCCATTAATACTAAAACTAAAATTTAGAACACCACATGATGTGACTGTAACATTAGCGGTAGTTAGGTTTGTTCCAGTTACCCCATCACGAGTGGTGGTGTAACCATTACCCCATTTTTCGTGAATATTAGAATAGTTTGCTGGTAGTAAATTTTTAACGCTATCAATGGTAAAATAACCAACATTATCTCTAAAATAATTATCTGAGCCCCAAACTAAAGCCATATCGGTATCAAAAACCAAGTCAGACACTGTAGTTGGAGTGCCATCGGCGATTGCCATACGAAAAGTTAGATCGAGAGCAACCATCTTATAACGCAAACAAAATTGAATGGAAGATAGAGCAAGGGCAAATTCTTCTTGGTTATTAAATGTAATTTCATAATCATACGATTTGGGAGAACCTATGCTTGCATCATATGCTGACTCCGTTACATCCACCGTACCATAATTTGACATAAAGTCGGAAATGGTTAAGTAATTTCCATCCCCCGTTGTAACATAAATATCTTCAAAATTGAAACCAAAGTAGTTTGCAACATTAACCATTAAAGTGTTTCCACCAAGTACTGTTACTGGAAGAGAACTATTTTTTGCTGAATTAACGTAGTATGATCCATTGTACTCTTCCAACATACCACCTGTATACAATGAATATATATTGGTAACAAATCCCATATCTTTTTCAATTGGAGTAGGATTTTTATTAATAAGATTAATATTTCCCTTACCTAATAATGCCATACTTTGAAACATACCCGCTTCAACGCCATTCATCATACTTGAAGCGTCTACGGCGGTATCTGCAGAGTATCTATCTCCATCATAGGCTTGCATATTTAAGGTAACACTTGCCGAATTAGTAATGTAAATTGGGACGATATTATGGTAAATTGTTTCAGATAGGCTCGAGTCTTCATTTAGTAAAGCGTACCCGACCTTAGTGCCAGATTCGGTAGTAGTAACTACTGGAACTAGGTTTATATAATAATCGGAAGTGGAAACATTACCTCTACCAGTTGCACCCGTGGATGTACCCTTTTTTAGGATACCCGTGCCACCTTGCAATTCGACATAACCCAATTTGTTATATAGTACACCCGTTTGGGCTATTGGAATTAATGCCTTTAGCATTTCTTCGGTAGACATACCTGCAGTTACATTTGAAGCATCAAAGAAACCTGCAAAAAGGTAGTTCTTTACCGAATTAATATTAGAAGCAAATGTAAGTGCGTGGTAAGTTGAGTTTGAGTTATACTGTGAACTGCCGACGTATGCATTATGGAAAAATTTAATGTGATTGCCAAGTTTTGTATCTTCTGCCAATTTTTTATTGGTTTGGTCGGCTGAAAGTATGATATCGCCAGTTTTAGAATCACGAACGCCATTTTTTAGTAAACTTTCATAAGCATAATCATTAAACTTGGCACTTGATGAACTTTGGAAGATTTTTAAGCCACCAGCATTTAGGTTACCTAAAAGGAACTTATCCATAAAGTATTCCGTGCCAGTGTAATCTAGAGAGTGAAGTGTATTTAAGAAGGTTTCATCATATTCGGTGTAGTTGCCGTTTGCATCACTAAAGCCCCAACCGTAAATATATGGAAGCCCAACGGAACCCGACACATCTAAATCAAAGGAAATTGGAGAATACAACGCAAATACTTGCAAGTACTCATCCCCATTGAAACTAATTACAGCGGAACCATCGGTTGCACGGTTCATAGTAAGCCCTGCAAGTTCGTAAGTTCCAGTTTCAGCGTTGTAGGTTACAAGCGAATTATCCCTTTTAATTCCGACCATATTAACGTCGCCCGTGCTATCAGATGAATTTGTAAACTTTGTGTTTGAACTAATATCGTAACGGATTAAAGAACTATTGTTCCACAAATACAAGCTATCTGTATAATCGGCGGAATCTAATTTTATAAGCATAAAGCCAACAAATTCAAAGCCCGAATTTGGAGTGGCTGTTATAGAGAATGTATCGCCAATTTTGAATGATGGCTTTTTGGTTAGATTAGATGGGCAATTTGAAATAACGGTACTTACATCTCTAAATCCGCCATCTGCAAGTTCTTTATGTAAAATGGTTGTGGTGTTTCCACCTTTATTATTAGTTTCGTGGTAGAAAGCACCCTCGGTATTATTAATTTTATTGTAGTAACCATATGGGTCATATAGGAAATTGTGAAAGTTTGCAAACTCGATGGTTTTATATGTTCCGTAGTGGTTTTTGCTATCGGTTTGGTTGTTTATTTTATCAAGTTCGGTTTCAGATTTTTGATGTTTTTCAAAAATAGATAGTTGTGGAAACTTAAACATTTGAGTGGTGTTTTTGGTTGCGTGCCAAACGTTTTTCCCATCAATTTGGTTTTGAAGGTTTGACATACCATCAGCGTCGGTTAAACAAGTGTTACCAGACATTTTATCTATAGCCATTAGGTATTTTACGCTTGATGACTCTGGATAGGTTGGGTAAATGGCAACTTTACCAAAGTCGTCTGTCTTCCCAGCGTCAACTAGTGAGTACAAGCCAAAGCCATCCGTCGCTGAAGAAGATTTTTGATTAAAACTTGCAACAAGTCCGTAAGAAAGCCCAATTGCACTAGTAATTGTTCCGACGTTATAGCAATAATTTACGATATCTACTTGTGGTGCAAACTGGCAAGAAATACCTACTGAAACGACAGCGTCACCCTTTGATGAGATATTACCAGTGTTGTAGCAATTTGAAATGCTTGCACCAGCGGTAATTCCCGCAATACCGCCAACGCCTACGCCGTTTAAATCTGAAGAATTAAATGTATAACCACTGGTTGAGATAACATCTGACATATTGTAGCACTGAGAAATAGTTGTAAGTTTACCGTTGCTAGCGTTTGCACCAGCGTAACCTACGATACTACCGAATGCACCTATTGTAAACTCCTTACCGTTTAGGTCGTAATATAATGTACAACTTTTGCCCGCTGTATATGTGCCGTCTTCTGCTATGTCTTCTGGAGTACCAATACCAACGCCCGTAATAGTTGCCCCTTCTGTATAACCAAAAAGACCACCATAACACCCACCAGATGTGAGTGCTATAGTGATGTTAGATATTGTATGCCCATTGCCGTTAAATTCTCCACGGAATGAGTTAGTTTCATTTGTTCCTATTGGGTTTAATGGGTAAGTTTTAGACTTGGCAACTGTTTCGCTAATGCCAGAATTTATGGCTTCTTGTACAGGGTCTATATCGGTAGTTAAAAGATACTTTGCGTCACGGTAATAAACATTAGTATCGGGTATAAGTGCCCCACCATTTACAAGTTCGCTCATTAATACCAAGTCATCGTATGAAGTTATCATAAACTCGTCATCGCTATTTTTATTAAAAGCGGTGGCGTAGTAATAAGCGTCGTTATCTATATTTAGTTCAAGATTTGTAACTGACGCCAAAACGCCTATTGCTACAAAACTTAAGCAACAGATAATACTTGCAAGACAAATAGTTATTTTTTTGGTAAGCCTTGCGTGACCCTTTAATCTCCTTGATTTTAATCCCCTAGTACTTCTAACAATTTCTTGTGCCATTGGTTTTCTCCATTAAACAAAAATGTAAGTTTTAAGTGCAAAATTGTTATAGAATAATAAAAATTTTAACTACCTATTTTGCATTCAAAACTAAAAAATTCTAGTCACATAATTATTATATTTATATTTTATATATTTAGTGGAGCAAAGTCAAACAAATATAAAGGACTTACACATTTCGACAATCTTTCACAAAAATTTGGGGATGCAATATAATCTCGGCACGGGCGGAAAGACTAAAAATGGGCAAAAAAGACTTTATTTGGTGCAATTTTTACAATAAATGGCAGTGAAACAAAAGTTTTAGTTCACAAGCGGAAAATGTAATCTAGAAAAGTGAAAGCGATACACCAGCAAGTGAAAATAGAAAGTTCCGCCAATGAAAGTGTAAATCATACGCTAGTGGAAAAAACAATAAGTGAAAGTAAATCTACGGTGTTGTAAATAGAAATGTTTACTACTATTAATATAAATCTACCCACGAATGTACAAAATACTAGCCTTCACTACAACAGACGAAAAACTCCCGCAAATGCACCTGTATTTCTTTAGAAACGAAAAACATTCTCCGTCGTTTTAAATATAAACCTACCTATGGAAACTATAAATAAAAAACCACGCCAATGCAAAAACCCTTTCTATAATGTGATGGGATGATTCACACTATAAAAAGGGTTTTTGTTTAGTTAGTCTGTAAGCCGAGTTCTGTTTAAAACTGCCATCTATCTTGACTTATTGTTGCCAATAAGTTCTATTGCGATTTTTAGAAAGAACTTAGGTAAGAGTAACCCGTAATTTCAAAAAAATTACATCTTTCGTATCTTGCACCGAACGGAGTTTACATCATCCACTTGTCACCAAACGGATGCGTGGGCTCTTACCCCACGTTTCCACCCTTACTATCTATGGCGAAGACCTGATAGCGGTATATCTCTGTTGCACTTTTCCTCGGGTTTCCCCGGCTTTCCGTTAGAAAGCGTTCTACTCTTAGTGGTGCTCGGACTTTCCTCACCGAATGTGCTAAAATCGCTGTATATAAACACAAACAAACCTTGAAAATTACCATATTTTTGGGGAAAATTGAGGATACGCTGGAGCGTAATGCTTGTGTATCGGCGGGAGAAACTGGGTTTCTGAATTCCGCACAGGCGAACCTAAAGCAGGCTCGACCCCACAATCTTTTTTTGAAGAATATATGATAAAAAAACAAAATTAGTTGCATTTGAATGTAGCGAGTGCTAGACACAAAAAGATTAGACAAATTAAAATGCTCAGCGAAAATATTTAGATACCTATTAACCCCAATATTGGTGGCGTTAGGATATTAAACGGAGCCGAGCAATATATTAAAGTGAATAAAATTTAGGTGTTTTGCCCCGCTGGTCAGCATAAGCACATTCAAGCGTAGCAGTTCAACTAACGAGTACATTATACCCCATTTATTACGCATTGTCAAGAAATTTGACACAAGTTGTGTATGGGAAAATTACTTTACCTTGTATTCTAGTGAGCCGTCGGGGTAAATTAAAAAATGTTCGGTTCCTATTCGCTGTATTAATTGTTGGTAGTATTTTAGAATGTCTTGTGCTGTGGCATTAAACTATATTTAAAGTAGAACGGAAACTATCCACGGATGATGTCGCCAGGAAGAATACTTTGGTAGATTTCTTCGGGCGTTGTATCGGTTGCTTCAGAAGTTAGTTTTATGGTTAAAATTAGGGTTTGTTGTACCCTTTTGGCATCTGGAACGACTTCGCCATTGGTATCTGTTATATTTAAAATTTTGAAGGTTTTGCCAAAGGCCTTGCCCGTTGAAAGAATGCTAATTTCGTCACCTATTTTGAAGCGGTTTCGCATTTCTACAGTAATTTTTGTGCTGAATTGTAACGCATTTTGTAACTCTACTGCTGGTAGAGTTGTGGTTTTATCGGAATTTTCGGTCTTTTTAATAACTCCTAAAAAGGTAGAATTTTGCACTTGATGAGAAGTTTGGTAGTTTTGGCGAATTTTACCATCATTAAACATAAAACCAGTTGTGAATAATCGGTGAGAGCAATTTTCGAGTTCAGATATGTAATTTTCGGGCTTTAAATCAGCATCATCGTGACCTAAAAGCACGGCGTCTATGGCTCTTCTGTAGGCATTTATGGTGGTTGCAAGGTAATATGGAGATTTCATTCTTCCTTCAATTTTAAAGGACTTTACACCGGCTTCCATAAGTTCCTTCATATGCTCAATTAAGCACATATCCTTGCTATTTAAAATGTAGGTTCCACGCTCGTCTTCTTGCATTTCGTACTCGTTGCCTTTACGCTCTTCAGCAAACTTGCAATTTTCTGGGGCTTCGGCACGCTCGACTAAATTATAACTATATCTGCACGCTTGCACGCACTCGCCACGGTTAGAATCTCTGCCCGTTAGGTAGTTTGAAAGCAAGCACCTACCTGAATACGAAATACACATCGCACCATGTACAAAAACTTCTACTTCGGCGTCGTGCTTTTTGAGTTCCTTAGTAATTTCGGCAACATCGGAGAATGGGAGTTCTCTTGCAAGAACCACCCTTTTTGCACCAAATTTATTGACATAGGTTAATGCACTTCCTACATTTGTAGTGTTGGCTTGGGTTGATACGTGTAATTCTAGTTTTGGAGCGACACGGCGAACCATATCCATAAGACCAATATCGGACACAATTACGCCATCGGCACCCGCATTTTCAAGTTCCTTAAAATAGGTTTCAAGTTCTGCCAAATCGTTATTTCGTGGGTAAATATTTACCGTTACGTACGCTTTTTTACCCATTTTGTGTGCGTAATTAATAGGCTCATTAATATCGGCAAAATTAGTGGCATATGCCCTTAAACCGAACTTACTGCCCGCAAAATACACGGCGTCGGCACCAAAATGAAGTGCGGTTTTTAGTTTTTCCATATCCCCCGCTGGGGCTAAAAGTTCAAAATTATTTTCCATTGTTTTTTCCCAAATTTCATAAATTTTTACCAAATAATTATATGGCGAAACGAAAACAATGTCAAGTAAAAAGTTCCGCTAGCGAGTTGGCGCGAGTTTTGGACGAGAAATTAAATTAGCAATTCAATTTGACGTCGTGTAAAAATTCTACTTTTGGGGAACGTTTTGGGGGAAATTTTTGAGATGCTACTTTAATGCATTGTGGATACTTTTCCCTACCCTTTTTTATAGTAAGAAGTGTGATAATTTAGGGCTAAATTTGTGGGTTAATATTGAAGCATAAAGGTTTTGTTTGGCGGGGTTGAAACACTTGAAAACCACAAAAAAACAACATGTTTAAAGGTTTCACACGGCTAAATGTAAAAATTTACCATACATAATGATAATGATTTCCTACACATAATAAACAACAAAAAAAACTCCAACAAATGCGGAGTTTATAGGGAGATTATTGATGGGGTTAGATTACTCTTCTAGGTATCCTTTGCCGTTGGTTCCGCCGTTATTCTGTGGGGCGTCTTTTGGGGCATCTGGGAAGGGGTCGGCTTCGTTGGTGGCAAAAAGGTCTAGGGGTTTTGGGTCGGCTTCTGCGTTTTTACGCTCTCTAAAGTCATCCAGCCAACGAAGGTCGTTTGGGCGTTCGGCTTCTTCTTTTTGTCGTTGCAATTTTTGTTGTTTTTTGCGTTTGCGGTAACGGGAATACTTAAATTTCAGTTCGGCAACTAACACATCAAAGGAAATTGTAATAATTATTAAAAATAGCGAAAATATACTAGAAATTAGGGCGACAAGGTCTAATCTTGAAGCCGAAATAATATTTAGTATTGAAATGGCAATTAAGAGCAATTTTAGGGCGTATTTTATGGTCTTTAGGGACTTTTTGTATAGTCCCAGTGCCGTTTTTGAGTATTTGCGGGTGCCTAAACTTGCCAAAGTGAAAATGGCAAAGAAAATTATGTAGATTATGAAGAGTATGGTGGTAATTTTGCCGATTGTGGTATTGCGTGCGGAACGAGAAAGCAACACAAAAGTTAATACCGTTTGAAAGCCAAGCGATACTAAAGTAAAAACGAATATGAAAATGTTACCTTGTTTTTTCTCGTTTTGTGTCATTTTCTCTCCGTAATGAATTTATAGTTGTAGTTTGATTTATTTTGTAGCCCGAAAGAGTTGGTTAAAGTTTGCGAATTTGCTTATATAGTAAACTAACCATTGTTACCAAGTTATCTTGTTTTGCTACTATCTTAATTTAACTTAATTGCCTTGCCGACTTGCAAATTGATTAGTTATCTTAGTTTGTCTTAGTCGTCTAAGTCGTTTGGGTTATCTGAGTTGCCCAAATTATCAAGTTTATGAATTGCCTTAGTTATTTGTGTTGTCTGAGCCGTCTGTGGTACCTAAGTTGGCTTCCAAATTATTGACCTTTTTGGTGGCGACTAAAACGCCGTCTTCAAACTCGTACATTGTGACGTTTTCGAGTTGATCGGATGATTGAACCTTGCCAATAAATTCACGCATATTTACAACTATTGTACGGTGTTTTTTTTCGGGAATCTCGCCTTCACCATAAACTTTGCCGTGGTACAAGCAATCGTCTGCAACCAAAACTCCACCGTCAGACAATAGACTAACGACATTATCAAACATTCGGTTGTAACTACTTTTGTTGCAATCTAGCAAAATTAAGTCGAACTTCTGCCCCGTTTTGGAATTTGCGAGTTTTTCTACAATTTCTTCGGCGTCGGCATTGATTGGCAAAACCCTATCAAAAAAGTCGAGTTCGGCATACATACGCATAGCATCGTTGTAATTATCCTTATCCTTTTCGACGGTTAGTAGGTTTACCGAGTCTTCGGCAGTTAGCATAACCGAACCGCTGAAACCTTTACCCGAGCCTAGTTCTAGCACCATTTGTGGTTTACGCTTTTTTACAAGGTTTTCTATAAGTTTTTGGGTTTCGACCCTAATAATTGGAAAATCTTTTAGTTCTGTCCTTCTTTTTTCAAGTTCGGCTTTGCGTTCTTCGTTTGTCATATTTATATCTATCCTTTAATTTAATCGATATAATTATAATTAAATGAATATATAAAGTCAAGTGACGAATGTAAGTAATTGAAGAATTGGACTTGGGCGGGAGTTAAAAGGACTTTTTCGGGAAATTTGGAAAGTACTACAAGCGAAATTAAAATATGTAACTAAAGTTGATGATAGACGGAACTTGAAGTTTTTTTGGAAACTTAAAACGTAAAGTGTTAAAAAAAATATAAAAATTACTTAATTAAAATAAACACATAAAATAATAAAAACTCGTGACGGGTTTAGAAATTTTAAATAAACTTGAAGTTTTTTGGGAAACTCGTCAAATCGTAAAAACGGAATTATAAGAATTTAAAAAAATGTTTTAGTTAAAGTAGAGTGAAACACTATATTTTTGATTTGATAGTTATAAGGATGTTTCAAAAAACACAAAAACAACTCAACTAAAAAAGACAATTCAAATTAATTTTAATAGCAAAAATTAAAAGTACTTAAAGGTCGTGTCATAAATTGGGAGAAAATGTCATAATATTGGGTAAGAAAAATGTGTTTGGGGGGCTAAGGAATGTTTTTAAAGGCGTTATTTCAGTTTTTATCTAAGATATTTTTGTTTACGGGGAAACTTGGGAATAAAAACAATTTTGAAAAAAAGTTGTCCGCAGAGGACGAAAAGAAGTATTTTGACCGAATTGTGCGTGCAAAAGCAAATGGCAAAACCGACCCCGAAGCCGAGGAAATGCTGGTAAAACACAACCTTCGGCTCGTTGCCCACATTGCAAACAAGTACAAAAGCAATTTCAGTGACGCCGACGACCTTATTAGCGTTGGAAGCATTGGACTAATTAAAGCGGTTAGAAGTTTTGACCCCTTGCGGGCGAATAACTTTAGTACGTACGCATCCAGATGTATAGAAAATGAGATTCTGATGCTCTTTCGGTCGGAGAAAAAGTGCGTGGCGGATGTGAGTTTGGAAACCACCATCGGCACAGACAAAGACGGCAACGATATGAGTTTGTCGGACATTTTGGCGGACTCGTCCCCCGATGCCGAAACGAAAACCGACACAAAACTCGCCCTACTTAAAATTGAAGAGATTAGCGAAAAGGTTTTAGATAAGCGTGAACTTTTTGTAATGACCTACCGCTACGGACTATTTAAAAAGGCTCCCCTAACCCAAAAGGAGATTGCCGACAAACTGAAAATTTCCCGCTCGTATATTTCTAGAATTGAAAAGACCGCCATAAAAAAGATTGGGAATTGCTTGAAGTAAGAAAATGTAAAATTTGGTTAATGAGAAATAAAAAATGATTTAGTGTTATTGAAAATATAAAAATTTGGGAATTTCGTGCAAGATGTATAAAAAACCGAAAGTTATTTGTGTGATAAAGTAAACTCAAGGAATTAACTAGAGTTGGAAAATGTAAAAATTAGATATTTTTGAAGTTAAAAGAAATTTTGAAAATTTGTAGAAAATGCACATAAAAAATGACCCAAAGCGGGTCATTTTAAATTGACTTTTAGTAGATTGACATATTTTAATGTTAGAGTAATCTTACATAATAAAGAAACTAATTGCTAGTGATTGGTGTAATGTTCAAATAATTGATAGCACCTTACAAACGACTTATTCTATCTTGCAAATAGTTTGTGACTCCCACAAAAAATCTAATACCATTTTGGGTGCTACATTTAAAGGTGGTATCATTGGCATTGCATTTAAAGGTTTTTTCTTTGAAATACTACCCTTTCAAACTATCTTTCTAGTTCGGGTTCAGGGAAAGTTACATTTAGTTCGTCTAGGGCTTTTTTAGATGGGTAACTAGCGTCAGTGGTAGACTGCTTTGGAGCCTTGCCAAAGGATAGTTGCTTATCTACTGCCACTGGGTACTCTACATCGTATCTTTTATTGTCAATGGTAACTTTTTGGCGGGCGGTCATTCCCTTTTCGGTGGCGTAATGAAGCATAGACTGGGTAGTTATGGAGTAACCTAGCCCTGCATTGGTTAGAACATCCCTACTGAAAGCGTACCAACAAGTCGGTGCACCTATAGAATCATATTGGTATTGTTTAAATAGTGCTTGTAAATTTGCGTTATTTAGTTTGCCTTTCAACTCTAAAATGCGGTAATCTACAATTAGTCCGGAAAATGTAACCGGCATTTTTACATAGTAGTAATCGGAGCCAATAAAAGCATCCCTATTAGAAACTTGGTGGTTGCTGGTGAAAATTACATTGCCCCCACGCATTGCATAGTAAATACAGTCTTCGCCTGGGTACTCTTGGTCGGCTGGGATAACTTCCTTTTCTCTGCAACCTGTAAGCACAGGAGCCGAAAGAGTAGATAGTGCCAAAACTACAGGTGCGACTTTGTGAGTTAGAGTGTTTTTGAAACTTGAACTCTTGGTAGAGTTCGTTAAATTTTCGGTGTTATTCATAATATAAAACCCATTCCCTTTATTTGTTAATGTGATTATAACACGGAAAATAGAAATTGTCAAGTATAGCGAAATTTTAAACGCAAAAGACTACCGCCAGCGTTTTACTGGCGGTAGGTTTTTTAATAAGGTAAATTCAATTTAAATTCAAAATAATAAAATAGTTTTAACTTTAGAAAAATTTTCAAAGGATAAATAAATAATTCTAAAAAGTCTATCTCTTGTACTAAAAAAACTACAAAGGTCAATGTCTATTATTAATATATGTTACTTTTGGGTTTCGTCTGGGATAATCTTAGATTGTTGTGGTTGGTATTCAAAATAACCAGTTAGGAGGTCTGCTTCAAATGAATAAGTATCTTCTGCGTCAATATTTGTTCCGCTAAACTTAATAGATTCTAATCTGCCATCACGGATAAACTTTACATAGGTATCTACGAATGCACGAGACTGGTAAGTTGAGCCAGCTTCAGATACATATTTGCCATAACCTGCAGCTCTAAACCAAGAGTTTTCAGCTGATTCATCTTCCCATGAGCTTTCCCATACAGGTGTAGGTCTTTCATCTGCATATCTCACAGCATCTGGAACGGCTATAAAACTTGCTACAATTTCATCCCCATATTCTGCACCGGTTACTCCCGCTTGACGCAAAAGTGATGCACTCTCTTCTGTTAGTGCGTATGAAAAATTCTCTGGTAAAAATTCCGCACCATCGGTATAATATTCCCCTTGGTAAATACCATTTAGGTAGGTAATACCATTAACTTTAATTACAAATACCGAAGTATCGGCACCTTTACGGTAATAGGTAACTTCCGCACCAACGCTATCACGAGGGTTTGTAATATGAACGGCAAAATCGGCGTTATTACCCATTAAATGTTTTTGAACGGCTTCTATGCCGTGTGCATAGTCACCCGTCATTGGAGTTCCTACCCATTGACTTTGTCTAATAATTTCTTCAAGATTGTGGTTTAATAATGTGGTATATTTTTTTTCTATTACATCATCTATAGTTTTATCTGCAAAATATGCACTCAAATTTCCTTTAGTCCAGTCAGATAGTTCTGCTACTTCAGCCCATGTTTTACCGGCTTCTACTATATGCGTGTAGCCTTCGCTATCTGTAACAATATCGGTACCTTCGGCTCTTTCCGTAACACTTGGGGTGAAATCGTACGGACCGGACATCGGTGTACCCGTTTGTGATTCTAGGTCACAACCTGCAAGCATTGCCGAAGTGACTACAGCAATTAAGGCAAGTGGAAGACCTTTTTTGAAGAATTTGTTCATTTCTTTTTTAACTTCTCCTTCGTTTACTACTACTTTTCCTTTTGAATTCTTTTTAGAATTTTCCCTTAAACGCAAGAGTGCTTTTGCTAACTCCTGCTTTAAATTTGTGTAATTCATATTATACCCCTCTATTTTGTTATTGTACCATAAGTATATGATACAACAACAAAATTGTCAAGGTTTGAGATGTGAAATGTTAATTAATTTGGTGGTTTTAAACACATTTAGTGAGAAATTAAAACCAAAATATTGTATAAATTATCGCTAGCACCTGTATTTAGATCTTCTAATGGTATCTTACACATAACGCCATTAGATTGAACACCTGAAAGATTTGCAGTATTTATATCATACAAACCAACTGTGGATGAAGCAGATTTTGGATTTACTAAGGTAACCATTAATACTTTATTGGGTGCTTCAAATATGCTTCGGTCAAATATAACAGAGAAATTGAAGTCTCTCTCGACTTCTACTGGATCGGTTACCGAAATAGGAGTGTCTGATCCCGGATTAGTTTTGCTAACCTGACATGGTAGAATTTTACCATCTTCGGTATAACTAAATGCATTATTGGTATCATCCACTACAAATGAAAGGAGATTTGGAAGGTATGAGCCGGTACCAGCAAAATATTCATTTAAAGTACCCGCATAACCACCTATGGTTGTAAATGCAAACCATGCACGCTCGTAAAGGTCTTCTGAAAAATTTCCCGAACCATCATTTTTACATTTATTTTGAAACTTTTGGTATGCCTTTTGGATAGCGACTAAATCAGCATCGGTTGGGTTGTTGTTCGCAAGATAATTTTGGTAACTAGAACCATGTTTTTCTACAAAATAGGTTTGAACATCATCTATGAATTCAAGATATGGTTTTCTTGGAAGGTATTGGAAGATAAAGCCTGTTATACTATCTTTGTAAGTATCATAAATGGTAGCATTCCCTGGGAGTGTGACTGTACCAGAATTCTTAACAGATAAACCTGACTTAACACCATTAATGGTTATGCGGTAATTGTATGAAGCGGAGTAAATTTGAATTAATTGTTGTTCCTTAACCACTCCATCAACTAATGTAACATGGTAAATTAGTAAAGATTCCCCACTAATTAACCCAAAGCCATTAATAGTGCTCGTTGAACCGGAGTAATTATTAGTAAACTCAATTTCTACGGCGTCTATTAGAGTAATGTATTTACTACTTTTCTCGGTAATATATCGGTCAGTTTTAACCTTGGCAAATAGTGCATTCGCAGTTGAAATACCATCACATTCCACAATCTTCCATGGGAAGGTTGCTGAACTATGTCTACCCGTATAAATCATCATTGTTTCACTTGGGCTACCACAATTCCACTTAATTGGAGCGGTAGTGTAACTGGTTAGGGCAATTATACGGATATCCCCACCATTCCAACTTTTATTATTTGTGAATGTTGGAGTTGAATTTACAACCAGTGTTGACCTATCTAGGCTAATACCACATTGGCTTTCTTTAAATGTGTTAGTGGCTGAAAGCGTAACTGTAGAATTATAGCAATATAGAGCAGACTCTTTAGTAGATGTTAATGTGCTAGAAGTAATGGTTGTAGGAGTGCTTGAAATATATACGCCATTGGTGGTTTCAGAGAAAATATTACTTCCATAAATTGAAGCGGATGTGCAATTTGAAACATACACGGCGTCGCAAGCTGTTCCGTAATGTTTTATGGTGCTATTACTAGTAACTTCAAGGCTAGTTATGTTATTTGTATATAATGCATAACCCGCACCACTAGAATTAATAGTAACGCCAGTTAGGTTTAGGGTTCCGCAACGTAAAGCGTAAATTACCGCACCCGAACCACCTAAACTAATGTTAAATTCTACATTGTTTAGTGTTAGTGAAGTATCTCCACGAACTTTTATACATGCATTACCCGATGAACCAGAGAATGCGTAACCCGTACTATGGTAGCCTCTAGCGAAGTATAAATCACTAATAATACTTGAACCACCTACTACTATTAACCCGTTATAAATGTTTCCACCAGTAAAGTATATATTTGAATTGTTACCATTAATTTGAAGGTGTGCATTGGCGGATTGCTTTTTTTCGCACGTCATATATTCGTGAATAACAGATTTTCTAGCAAAATCAATAGCAAAAACGCTTGAATTTTGGTTAGCATATGCTAGGGCTTGACTTAGATAAGCGTGACGAGAAATGACGGTGCCCGATGCATCTTTATTTTCTATTACTGCTATTTGGGCGTTGGTTTGGATGTAGTGACACATTGATGAGTTAAGTGCTGACGAACTAATTTTTAGAGTAGTATCGGTTGAGAAGATATCTGAACCTAGTTCGCCATATGCGAAATTTACATCTTTAGTGAACCAAATTGGACCTTCGGCTACTATGTAGTGATCATCTAACATAGATAGTGTACCGTAAGACAAGGTGTAATTTGAGCCGTCGGTTAGTGAAGGTAAACTGAATAGTATTACTCCTTCGTACTGACTAGCATCAATGTAACCGTAGAACGTGAATGCTGTACCGCCCGTTGCAAACCTTACCGTTATGCTACAAGCGTAATATACGGTTACCCCACCCGTTGCGGTACTAATATCACTGTAACTACTTGGGTTGTTATTATACTTTGTTGTAATATCGGTAACCGTTGTGGTAAATGCTTTGCCAAAATCTGGAGTACGGAAACTGGTCATTGAAGTTATGCCGTCTTCGGTGGTGTATTTTAGACCGAATGTGATGTTCATTCCGGTATTTTTGGTGTTACGTATAGTAACTGACGATGTACCTTCTACCATACTTAAAACGAACTTGCTTCGGCTTGCGGGTACCCCGTAATTGAAGTTTGCGTTTAGATAAATTTTGGTAAGGTTGCCAGTGTAGTTCCATTTTATTTCGCCAGACTCGACGTCATCTAATATAAACGTAGAATTGGTAGGCATAAATACTACACTGGTTCCAATTATTGTGCTAGTCGTTGCGTTGGTTGCAAAGGAACTATTATTGGTATAGTATACCCAACCCGCAAAAGTTAGGGTGTATAATGGGTCGGTGCTAGTACGGGTTACGCCATAATCTGCACTTGAATATGTAACTGGGCTTAAGCAGTTTTTATCGGTATACAACTTGGTTGCTCCAAGGTAGGTGTACAAGGTTTTTACAGTAGAACCATCGTTAAAGGTTGCTGAACCTATATTATCCTTCCAACCACTTCCCGGCCACGCTGAGTAACTCGTGGCAGCGTCTAGGACGATTTCGACGGAGTTGCGGGTGTAAGATGCGTAGATTACTGGGAGTGAGTTGTCGGTTAGTTCTATTGCGGACGAAATATCCACGCCGGTATTTAGTTTACCAAGTGCGTTAGTAACCTTAATGATCTCACCAATTGCCGAAGTTACTACAAAGCCATTAAAGTTCCAAGTAGAGCCTTTGAAGAACTTATATGTGCCGTCAGTATTAGTTTTGTAATTACCGTTGGTTTCACGCTCTACTGGAAGTGGAAGCCCAGAGTAATCATTTGAAGACGTACTTACGACTTTATCCGTTAGACTGCCGTCGGCATTTTGAGTTAGGTAAATTTCAAGACCCATTGTTCCTTGCTTAATGAATACTACGTAGTCGTCGCAAAGGGCGGTTTTAGCACTATCGGTAAATGGAACGAAACTTGTTACGTTTCCGTTTGCGTCTCTATTTATTGTCCAATATGGGTATGCGCTATCGTGGTAGGCGTTATCTGCCGTTTGGGTGGCACCGCTTGGAGCCGTGGTGTACTTGGTTACCCTATCTGCAAGGCTTGAAGATATGTGATGATGTGGTAAATTATTGGCGTCTATTGTAGTGGTTTCGGTGCCGTTAATTTTGTTGTGGTAAAGTTCATTTTCGGATGGGTTATTACAAATTATTGCGGTGGTACCCACTTTTTCGTAATGGGCGTATAGAGTAATTGTATTTTTATAATCCCAATAACCTACACTTCCAACGTACCTTGAGTACCCTGCTACGGCTACGCAATCGTTATCTTTATTAAACCTACCAGTGTAATCTAGTATTTTTTCGCCACCGACTGCTTCGGTGTACCAACCAGTGAATACATAGCCCATTTTAACAGCTGAAATGTACTCTTTGCGGTTTGAAGTGGTTTCGGTAGATGCTAGTTGCGTTACCACCCCGCCACTAAGCGTTGTTTGACCGGTAATGGCTTTATACATACCGAAGCGTAATAATTGACCGGATGAATTGAATTCGGAGTTAGACGCTGAATAGGTGTAATTTACGGTATCGGACGAAGAAGTCGATAAAGTTCCCGTAAAGTTATCCCCACCGTTTGCGTCAAAGTGAATTTCCTTAAATTCGTTAAAGTCGGCATTTGACGCTAGTACAAGGATATTTGCTGGGAAGTCGTTGGTTATTTCAAGTTTTAGGTAATCGGCAGTGGTATCTTCGGTGTACTTTTTACCTGACTGAACGCCAGTACGGTAGTTTCTTGAATAAGTTTGTTGGTTGTATACGCTCCAACTTGCGATTGTTTTATTTGTGTTGGCAGTAGCGGTGTAACCTGCAATTATTCCAACGGTTGAGCCTTCTTTTACCGCACCCGCTTTTACGCCCGTGGTGTACATGGTGCTGTAATCTTTTAGGCTAGTATCTGTTGGGCCATATTCCCACTTGTATACAACGGCAGATTGGATATTAACCGTTTTTACACTTGTTTGTGGGTTTACAAGTATTTTTACATACAATGTGGTTGGAGTTTCATTAGCTTTGTACATCCAACTACCTTCGTAGTATGTTACTGGCGACTGAACTTCGGACCATGTATGCTTTTCGAAGTCACGAGATGTAGGACTTTCTATATCTGTGCCGGCAGAATTTAGGGCTTCGCCATAGGTTACTGTATAATAAGCATCGGGTGCGATGTCGCTTAATAGTATCATGGTTACCGCATAATCGTCTTCTATTTGTGGGATATCAAACTTTAGTATAACGCTTGCACTTACTGCGGGTTTACCCGTTAGGGTTATACTGGTATCGGAAATAGTGACGCTACCGCTTTTTGACACCAATGAAGAATCTATGAAAGAAGTGTTTACAAGACCTTCGCTTTGAACAAATAGTGGTGACATTGTGCCAGTGGTTCCTGTATAACTTGCCTTAAATACAATTTCGCCGTAGTTTCCGCTAGATAATGTACTTGTACCCGTTACTGGAACGTTTACTTTAAGATTTATAGTGACAGATGTATTTGCCGGAATATTTATTGTGGTATATGCACCAGTGGTGTTGTTTTTATTTATGGTACCCGTAGTGCCATCGGACATAGTATAATTTGCGGTAATTAACCAATCGTAACTACCCGAGTAAACCGTTGTGGTTTTTGTGAATAAAGTTAGCGTTTTGGCCTCAATGGTTGAAAGAGTCATTTCTAGACTAGTTAGTGGGGTTCCAGAACCCGTATAGGTTGCTCGTCCCGTTAACTGGTTAGAAGAAACATCGTAAGTGAAGCGGTCGGAAATATCGTTAAAGTCGTAACGGAAGTCTTCGAGAGTCATTTTGCTATCTGGGTCCACAACTATTGGGTTGATTTCGGATGAACCACCCGCTTCTAATGTATGGTACTTAAATACTGGGTATACGCTTACGCCAAGACCTGCAAGTGCTGGTACTTGAGTGAAGTTTTCGGCGTCACTATTATCGTAATCTATGTAATATTCCCTATTAATATATTCGGATGAAGTACCGCCAGTTTCTGAAATTGTATCTTTATCTTGGCTTCCATACCACTTGGTAACGGTACGAGTGTTGGTATCCCAAACTTTACTAATTTTGGTACCGCTTAAAAGTACCCAGCCGTCAAAGGTGTAGTCTGCCCACTCGGCAACGTCGGTGGTTAACCCACGACCCAAAGTTTGCTCTCTATCTACTACTGGTAGATTAATTTTGTGGGTGCCCATATCCATACTAGATGTACCCAAACTATTCATATTTGTTGCAAAATATAGTTCGGTATTATTTATGCTACCATTTGGAATGCTAAGCGACGTGGTTAGAGTTGCAACGCCGTTTGTCGCCATCGTACCCGTAGACTTTTCGCCAAGTTCGGTATCAAAATAGGTATAACTTAAATATCTGCGGTCGCCTATTGAATTTGAACTATTGCCCTCTACATAGAAATATACTTTAAATGGAACATTACCTTTATATAATGCATTTAGGTAGTTTGTGGTATCGGCGGTTAGTGAAAGTGCCGTTCCGCCATTGAATTTGCTTACTGGAGAGTATGTGCTATCGAGAGTGTAAACGCTTTCGGTGGTGGTTGAATTATCTGCGTTAAACTGGGTTAATTCGCTTTCGGTGGTAGCACGGTTAATTGTATTTAGTATACTTGTAGTGCTATAAGTGAATCCCGTGAACTTAAGGGTAGTTGGAATGAAACTTCCGGTATAAGAAGAACCATTTACAACCTTTACTTCTACCGTTAAATCGGCTTCGGTCATACGAACGCCCGAAAGAATGTTTCCGCTAGCGTCTAAAATGTAGATGTAGCCGTCACCAGCGTCGGTTTTTAGGAATGGTGAAACTAGGGTGTCTGTAAATGCACCAGTTGTGGTTTTTGCAATGTAATAATATTGCGTTAGGGTAATTTCTTTAAGTTCGTAACCCTTGTAATTATTTTTATCCGCCAAAGAATTACTTGTATTACTTTGTGTATATACGCCCGTTATAAACTTACCCGTGAAGTCCTTTTTGTAAATTAAGCAGATGTTTTCGGTTTGGTTTGTGGTGGTAATAGTGTCAGTTATACCCTTTAGTTTTCCTAAAAGCGTGGCGTTATTTAGCCCGTTAAAACTTGTACCTGACCAGCTATAAGAAAAACTTCCGCTTGTACCAATAACGTCGGATGCCATCATGTAGCCCGCTAGTTTAAATGAACCCGCAAGCCCTGACATAACTAAATTATTGGTGCTAAGACCCAAATCTAGAGTTTGGCGAGTAAGTGCGTCAAATCTGAATAGATATGACTTAGTTTCAAGAAGTGTACCATAAGTATTAGACGAACCATCGGTTAAATCTACAAAATTGGTGTCTGAACTTACCGAACCTTGGTAAATGTTTACATCCTTTTGCCAAACGGCGTACAAGTGTAAAAATTTCGCCTTAGTGGTGATAGTATTACCATCTTCATCGGTGGTTTCAATATTTTCTATAGAGCAATATGGGTTAATCTTAGGAGAAGATGATGTGAAGTCGGCGTAAGTTTCAGGGTTTAAATCCATATAAAGCGTTGTAGCGGATGGGTCGTCCGACAAGGTCATATTTTTGCCATCTACAATTATTGGAATATTAAAGCCGTACTGGGTGGCTGTTCCACCGTCCGAGCCAAGTAAATTATTGAAACCTATTAGTTTCATACCCGTTTTGTTAAATTCAGATGTAATACTGGTGGTTACGCCAGTATCTTGAAGCCTTATAGATATTTCGGAGCCGTTTTGAACAATTTCAAAAGCGGAGCCGTTTTTTAGTTTGAATACTTTGTTGTAACCTATTCCGTAGGAGTCCTTAGTGGTGTAATTTGAGTAATTTACGTATGAAGTTGCACTATTACCTACTGCATAACTTCGGTGAAGTACCAAATAGGTTTCATCATAAATATTTAGGTTTTTTGGAACCCAAAGTGCTTTTAGTGTAATTTGATTTAAGGATGTACTAACAATATTTTTGAATAGTTCCTTTTGTAAATTTACGCTTGAACCTAATGTAACGGTAGTGCCCGAAATTGCGGTTACTGGTTTTCGGTAAGTGGTATCAAACCAGTTTGTACTGCCGTCCGCTGAAGTTATACTTGAAGCATTTACAAATAGGTTTGGTGCAATGTTGGCATTTAGCAATTTTTTAATGGTGTAAGAAAATTTATCGGCTACGGTTGAACCTGACATATAGGAGTCTGTAATAATAGCGGTAGTTAGTTCGCCCGCCATATTGTACATTCCCCAGCCAATAAAGTCGTAACCATTGGCTTTATACACGCCAACTGTTTCTAAGTACTTATTTACGTAACTATGCGTTAAGCCGTAATCTCCAATATATGAGTATGCGTGGTTGGTGTTAGCAACCGTTGCAGTACCCGAAGTTGACCTATACTTATACACAACGTCCGCACCCGTGGTTGGGGTGGTTGCACCCGTTTCCCAAGATAACAAGGTATCGCCAAATACGTCTGTTGAGTTGCCGTCATAGGTAATTTGGTAGGTGTCGGGTTCAAAGGCTACGACGATGTAGTTACCCGAAGTCACACCAATACCTAAATTATATTCAAACTGAGTAGTCCCTATTGTGAATTCGCCGTTTGAATAATTCTCATTTGTGAAGTTTGCTTTAGCACCCTGTAATAATATATAATATTTTTCATTATTAGACTTACCAGAGAGTTTAACATTATTGGTGGTTTCGTAATTTTTTGCGGTGGTAGATTCATAAAAATCATACTCAAATGGCTCGGATGAAAAATACATATTAAGCGATACGCTACCATTTGAAGATGAAGCAACGTAATATCGCACCGTTTTAATTTTGTAGCCATCTTTTACATGGGCTATTACAATAAACTTATCCCCAATATCGCCCGATAGCGAAATGTGTGAACAGGTGCCATCTGCATTGTATGTAGAGATTACTTCAGATTTACCAGCAAGTCTACCTGTGGTGTATTGAACCGTTACATAACCCATAATGTCCGCTGGGTAGTTTGCTGGGTCTAGGGTTGCATTTAGTGATGGCTCAAAGGTGGCGTCTTCGCCGTGGTTATCTTCTCGTGGGTCAAATTTAGATGTAGTAGATGAATAATCTGCCGTGCCATTTATGGCGTGGATGGCGTCTAGTATAGGTATTCTACTAAACCTAGCGTAAACGCTATCCGTTTCGGTTTGGTTTATTACCTTTACTGTGGTAGTGATATTAGATTCATACGGGGTTGAAATTGTTATAGCGTCAGCGTCCCCACTTGCTACCGGTATGGCAATTTTTTGAATAGCACCTATGTAGTAGCCGTCGTCAGTTTTGGTATTACCAGATTTTAGCCCAACGTAAGCGTAAATGTAGAACCCAGAACCCAAGCCGTTACCGCTGTCATCGGTGTTTTCATTTAGTTGGCTACTCGCGCAAATAGAATCATAACTATTAGCGAACAAGGAGTAATCTTTAAATTTGTAACCTTTTTTAGTAAATGAAATATATATTCTTACCCATGTGTTTGCTACTATTAAATTTACTTTTTTTGTTTCGGTAGAGCCACTAGTTGTAGTGGTCACAACAAAACTTACTCTTTTATATAAATTATTAGCTGAAGTGGTAGATGTTAAAAGAGAGCGGTTTGAACCATTAAAGATAGTTCCAGTAACACCTGCTACACCGCTATGGATAGTTCCACCTATGGTGTTTTCGGTATCTTCTACTGCTACTCTTAATACGTCTTCTAGGGTCACGGCGTCTTTTTCAAATACGGCGTAAATTCTATAAAACTCGGTTGATGTACCACCGCTGACACAAATTTTACCATTTTTATTATAGCAAGTTAAAACATTTGCTGTACTAGACGGGTTTGTTATACTAGTACCATTTAATGCACCATTTAATAATATTCCACTATCGGTAGTGGTGCCATACCAGCCCTTAAAGGTATAACCCGGTTTTGCAGAAGCGGTTAGTGTAAATAAATATTCTGAAGTACGAGTAGAATATGTATCGGCATTTACAAAATTCACTTTAGTTAATGAATAGATATTAGAGACTACATTCTCGCAATACCCAACAAAGGTATCTTCGTTAAAGTAGTTACCAAAAATATTACCAGAAGCCTGTATTGTTCCACCTTCGGTTGCGGTTGCACCATTCCCAGAAGATGGCTCCACAAACTGTCCAAGGGTGTCACCTTCATAAGCGGTACCAATATTAACTTCTAAATTATCTGGAACTAACTTGATATAGATATTTGCGTATTCGGTATCCCTAACCCCTTTTGTGCCTATGGCTACACGGTAATCATACTGCGTGTAAGTATCCGACTTAGTACCACTACCAACGCTATTTATGGTAAGCCTGCTAGACTCGGCAAAGTCTGGGCTACCGTAAAAACCTTCTATTTTCCACCCTTGAAGAGTGTAAACCGAGAATAATACCCTACTATTATTAGCAATACCAAGTATATCTAAGTTTGTATAATTAGAACCGGTAAAGGTACCTTCTACATAATCGCCCCAAACAACTTTACCATTTTCTACGGTAGAACCTACTATATACTTTACGCTAGTTACCTTAAAGTAGCCAATTTTAGTTGCAAAATTTGTAGCACCTATAGCACCAGTGATAGTATTTTTACCATTGGTAATATCGTCTGCATTTACGGTTGTTTTACCGCTAACATCATCGTAGCAACCTGCTTGCATATTTATATTAGTTTGCTTTAGAGTGTATCTTATATAAAAGGTGATTTCATCAAAAGGCGAAAAGTTAGAAGCATCAACTTTGTATGTTGCTCTTGCAAAACTTGGGGTTTCTTGGTCGTAATTTGATTCGCCCGTTCTGGAATCGGAGACTTCCGCCACCTTACCACCCGTGCCATACTGCTCGGTATAGAAACCTACTAGGTTAAAGCCGTAATATTCATCTGTTCTTAAATAAACTGTAGAATCTATAATAGATGGCATTGGGATAGATTTTCTCAGACAAGGGACAAACCATAACATAGGTGTTTTTGATAAACCAATAAGAAATCCGTCATTCTGTTCATATGAAAAATTTACAAACGAAGGTACACCACTTGCATCAGATAATGAACCACCACTGTTTTGAGCTTCCATATCTATTTCATATTCAGCAGTGTACACATCCCCATCAAAGCATTGAAGTTTTAAAGTAATTGTAACGGTGTTTGTTATATAAATAGGTATAATTTTTTTGTAAGTAGTAGAACTTAGGGTACCATCTGGTAAAAGTAACTTATACACTACATTACCACTATCATCCAAAAATGGTACTAGGTCTATATAATAATCATCGGTACCCGAAATTGGGGTTGCAACATTAGTGGTAGCGGTATAATCATTTTTATCTCGTGCACTAAATGTAAGGTTTCCATTTGCATCCGTTCCTACATCCAATATGTCAAACAGGCTTCGACCATCTGGACCCGCTATTGGAACTACAGAACTTATGGCGGATAAACCACTTGAATTCATATTAGATACATCATAGAAACCATAGAAAATGTATGGCTTTAGTGTGCTATCCGCACCATAGCCTTCACCATAAGTAGTACTTCCATCTTCAGAACTATAGTTATGGTTATGATACTGCACCCTAGAACTAAGCCTAATTGTGTGGTATTTTTGGTTAACATTACCTGCACTACCAATGTAGCCATTATGGTAAAAACCTACAGCGTTACCAAAGGTAGTATCTTGCGTTATAATTCTACTGGTATTAGTAATATCATGAGTTAGGCTCATTTGGAAATCGTTAAAGTTTATGGTACCGCTTTCGCCATTTTCACCATTGGTTTGAGATAACTTTATGCCACCGCCAAAGGTTGAAGAATTTAAGCCCATTGCAAACTTTTCATTGTTATAAGCAGTCATTTGTTCTTCTTCGCTTTTTGGCCAGTAGTTACCAAACATACCTGGAGTGCCAAAACTATTTAAAAATTTACTTTCATCAATAGATTTTGGAGCGTAAAGAATGTAGGCTTGGTAGTAGTTTTGCCCGTCGTACATTAGTACGCCTTCGCCCGATGAATCACGCCCTACAGTAAGCTTATTGGAGCCAAGACCTAGTGCGTAAGCCGATTTACCATTAATAGTAGCAGTAGTAAGCATAGATAACGGTACATAACTAAACTTAGAACTATTTGAGTTTATAGTGCTACTGCTATTTTTCCAATAGTAATTAAAATCTGACGCATAGTAGTAATCATTAAGGTAACTGTAATCGGTATTTTTTTCTTTAACAAGCAAAATACCTGTTACTTCGAAGCCCTCTTGCGGGGTTGCATAAATTACAACTTCGCTATTTATTTGGAAGGCTAAGCGGATATTTGCTCCTTCCCCCGTACTTGACCCCGGTGTTGGGCAAAGATTATGGATAGGTGTATCCACTTTTTCAAACTTACTGGTTGTAGTGTTTAGGTCGGTATGGCTAATGTAAGAATAATTATCCCCATTTGTAGAGTGGTACCACGCACCAAGGAAGCTAGAGTCTACGCTTGTAAACTCGTTATATAGACCATATGGGTCGTATAGAAAATTATGGAAATCACGAATTTCGACAATCTTTACTATGCCATGGTGGTTTTTGCTATCCGTTTTGTTTGCAATTTCGGTTTTATCAGAAGCCGAAGTTTTATGTTTTTCAAAAATAGCAAGTTGTGGTAACTTAAACATTTGGGTGGTGTTTTTGGTTGCGTGCCAAACGTCTGCCCCATCAATTTGGTTTTGAAGGTTTGCCATACCGGACTCTGAAGTTAAACAATCTTCGCCCGAAACAGCGTCTAGACTAAGCCCGTATTTAACCGAACTAGATGTGTAGACTTCATAGACTGACATCGTACCATTTGAATCGATTTTACCCGCTTGAACTACGGAATATAAGCCCTTACCGTCGGTGGCGGAAGAAGCTTTAGTTGCAAGACTTGCAACTAATGCGTAACCCGCTTTAATTTTATTATAACTAGTAATACCCGTACTATAGCAATAATTTACGGTATCATTCTGCGGAGAAAATTGGCAAGAAATACCTGCTGGAATACAGCCAGAAGCATTTACTGTAATGTTACCAGTATTGTAGCAATTTGAAATAGTTGCACCATTTGTAACACCAGCAATTCCGCAAACGCCTATACCATTTACGCCCATTGGAGACGTTACAAAGGTAAAGCCTGAAGTGGTGGTAACGTCGGAATAATTATAACACTGCGAAATTGTTGTAAGTTTATTAGTAGTTGAATTTGCACCGGCGTAACCTACGATACTACCAAATGCACCTATTGTAAATTGCTTGCCGTTTAGGTCGTAGTAAAGAGTGCAACTTTTGCCCGCTGTATATGTGCCGTCTTCTGCTATGTCTTCTGGAGTACCAATACCAACGCCCGTAATAGTTGCCCCTTCTGTATAACCAAAAAGACCACCATAACACCCACCAGATGTGAGTGCTATAGTGATGTTAGATATTGTATGCCCATTGCCGTTAAATTCTCCACGGAATGAGTTAGTTTCATTTGTTCCTATTGGGTTTAATGGGTAAGTTTTAGACTTGGCAACTGTTTCGCTAATGCCAGAATTTATGGCTTCTTGTACAGGGTCTATATCGGTAGTTAAAAGATACTTTGCGTCACGGTAATAAACATTAGTATCGGGTATAAGTGCCCCACCATTTACAAGTTCGCTCATTAATACCAAGTCATCGTATGAAGTTATCATAAACTCGTCATCGCTATTTTTATTAAAAGCGGTGGCGTAGTAATAAGCGTCGTTATCTATATTTAGTTCAAGATTTGTAACTGACGCCAAAACGCCTATTGCTACAAAACTTAAGCAACAGATAATACTTGCAAGACAAATAGTTATTTTTTTGGTAAGCCTTGCGTGACCCTTTAATCTCCTTGATTTTAATCCCCTAGTACTTCTAACAATTTCTTGTGCCATTGGTTTTCTCCATTAAACAAAAATGTAAGTTTTAAGTGCAAAATTGTTATAGAATAATAAAAATTTTAACTACCTATTTTGCATTCAAAACTAAAAAATTCTAGTCACATAATTATTATATTTATATTTTATATATTTAGTGGGGCAAAGTCAAACAAATATAAGAGACTTACACATTTCGACAAATTTTCACAAAAATGCAGATTTGACACTAGTAAATTACCTATGTAAACAAATGAAATTACAAACTTTTGCTTATATCACAAAAAGTTGAAGACAATTTCCGTTCTTCAACTTTTATTTTGCTTTTGTTTATTTTTATCTTGTTAGTAGATCATTTTCTTAAATTAAATGACTTCAGGTAGTAAGTGCGTTTATTTTACACGTACTTATTAGTACTATTTAAGTGACTTCAATACGTCTTTTAGAAAATATTCTTTGTACCGCACCAATTGTTTTAACGCTAAAATTTGCCCGAAATTGACGCAATCTATACAATATGGAATATTGGAAGAATAACTGGGGTTCTGCCCATTTTCTTATTGAAATACGCTCTAATTGGACGACGTACAAGATTTTTCGCTTCTTCTATATCAAACTTTGGAAGGCTTAATACGCTTTGAATGGCTTCGGTTACCGCTCTTTGTACTTCAGAATTTAATCTCTCTACTTCTTCTTGGTAAACAAGACCTCTTGTTAAAATTACTGGGTAGCCAACAATTTGTTTTGCTTGCTTTGAGATAACTGCAGAAACTACCACAATACCATCTTCGCCAAGTTGTCTACGGTCACGCAATACTACGCTTGCGGTATCGCCTTTTCCTAAGCCGTCTATTAGTACTTCGCCCGCTGGAATATTTTCTCCACGAGTGATTTGCCCATCCTTTAAAATTATGGTATTACCAATTTCGACAACCATAATATTTTCGGCTGGAACGCCCAAACTTTCAGCAAGTTCGGCATGACGCTTTAAGTGACGATATTCACCGTGAACGGGAACAAAGTTTTTAGGTTTTACCAAACTATGGATGGTTTTTAGTTCTTCTTGGCAAGCGTGACCCGAAGCGTGCACGTTTTCGTGAATTACTATTGCACCCTTTTTGCAAAGGTTGTTAATTATTCGGTTTATCATACTTTCGTTACCTGGAATTGGTGACGAACTGAAGATAATTGTATCGTTAGAACCTATTTCTATACCTGGATAATCTCCATTCGCAAGTCTACTTAATGCACTTGCGGTTTCACCTTGAGCACCCGTGCAAATTACTACGACTTCGCCATCTGGTAAATTATTAATTTTATCAATATCTACAAAAACGGACTTAGTGAAGTTTAGTTTTCCGACCTTAGTAGCGGCTTCTAGGTTATTTGCAATACTTCTACCAACGGTTGCAACACGCCTGCCGTACTTGATTGCAAGGTTAATTATTTGTTGAACACGATAAATATTTGATGAGAATGTTGCAACGTAAACACGTCTACCTATGCTATCTTTAAATATCTCTTCAATTTTGGTACCGACATCACTTTCGCTAATTGTATAACCTGGGCGTTCGACGTTGGTACTTTCACACATAAATAGGTCTACACCTTCTTCGCCAATTTCGGCAATTCGTGGAAGGTCTATCATTTTTCCATCAATTGGACGGAAATCTATTTTAAAGTCACCACTATGCAAAATTGTTCCAGCAGGTGTCGAAATTTTTACAGCATATGCGTCTGCAATTGAGTGGTTTACATCAATAAATTCTACAGCAAAATTACCAACTTTGTATGGCTCACGGGCTTTTGCAATTCTTAAACTTACATTTTTAATATTATGCTCACGAAGTTTGTTTTCTATTAATGCAAGGGTTAGTCTTGAACTATATATGCTTGCTTTTGGGAAACTCTTAATAACATAAGGAATTGCCCCAATATGGTCTTCGTGACCGTGAGTAATTAGGAATGCAATAACCTTGTCGGCGTTATCTTTTAGATAGGTTACATCTGGCACAACGTAGTCTATCCCTGGCAAATCTTCGCTTGGGAACATTACACCGCAATCTATTACAATAATTTCACCGTTATATTCAATAGCGGTCATATTTTTACCAATTTCACCTACGCCACCAAGATACATTATCTTCATTTCTTCGCCACTGGTTTTGCGTGGTCTACGAGAAGCCGAACGAACGGCACGCAAGTTTTCCTTTGCCATATCGTCGGAGTATCTAATGCCGTCTAGAGATGTTGGGTTCAGGCGTTGTTCTAGGTGTTTTCTACGCTTATTTATGGTTTCAGCATCTGCAACCTTAGATAGCGTATAAGTTTCTGGAATGGTGGTATTTTGTACGGTTTGAGAGTTTTCAGCAACTTGTGTATTTTGTGTGGTTTGAGTAGTTTCAGCAGTGGTTACCACATTATTTTCGCAATTTCTTTGACACATTGCTTTTCTACCCGTTCTTCTTGCTGGGTTCATAACCTTTTTAGGGTTGTAGCCAGCCGAACTATAAACACCCGTTAAACTGCCGTCGGTAAAGTTACGCACTCTTGAAGTGCTTGCCTTTGCAATTTCTGGAAGCGGGTCAGCGTTTGGGTTCCCAAGACTACTAAAGTTTACCGCACCACCGCCTAAGTTTACAGAACCAGCAAGCCCTGCAGATGCTTTAATTTTTTGTATTGCTTCGTCACTTAGCGGTGCATTTTTTGGTCTTGAGTTATGTCTAAAACCATAATTTCTTGGTGTAAATTTTGTAAATGCAGATGCTTCACTGGTTTTGTTCTCACCCGCTTTTGCACCTTCTTCTACTCCAACGCTAGATGGAGTATACTTTGTAAATGCTGGACTTGGAGCATTTTCAGATTCAGCTTTTTGATAGTTTTCTTGTTCTACCTTTGTTGCCAAAACTTCTCCGTGCAACTGTTTGTTTTCTAAATTGTTTAATTCATTATTTTCCATTTTTTCCTCGTAATTTATCTATTTTTTGTTCGTTTTTTAAGTTTCGTTCGTTTGGGTTTGGTTAAAGTTATCTGTTGTGGTTTTGCCGTATTAGTTGTAGGTTTCCAAAACCTTAAAACGAATTGTCGTTTGGGGGTTAGGTTTTAGTAAAGTTTAAAGATTAGGTTAAACTAAGATTTTGGTTAAAGTTTCAAGTTCCCGACATTACTTCCACCCACTTATGTTGGTTGGTTTAAAGTCTAACTAAGGTTGGTCGCTTTGGCTTTTTCAAGTTTAACTAGTGTATTTGACTTTAAGCGTTCGTACGACGCTTTACAACCATTGTGTAGTGACTATTTCGTGCAACTTCTAAGTTCAACCATTGTGTGCAACTTTGTACATAGGTGCCGTTATATTTAGCCACAGCGTGCAATATTTGAGTTTAACTATCAAACTCAACAACTTAACTATTTCGTACAACCATCGAGTTCAATTATTTAGTTTAACTTTGAGCATTCGTGCGACTAATTATACAACGTTTCCCACTTTACAAAGACTCTTCGTTTGGGCTTACTATTGTAAATTCATTTATGTAGTAACGCAATTTTTCTACATTATAGTAATTTATTACCCCAAATACGGTGTTTGTTACCGAGATTGCAGGTAGTATTACAAACAGTCCCGCTCCCAAGGTAAATACTCCACCAAAGGTAATTAAGAAAAATTCTATCAAATACAACAAAAATGATGCAAGTAGTGTTTTGCCAAAATTTTGGAAGCCCATTACAAAACTCTTTCTAATAGACTTTGCCACACTTCCGTCTTCATTTAAGCAACTTGGCATTATCCACATGGTAAAGGTGTTTTTTAGTGCAAGCACGGTTAAACACGCAATTACAAGCACTGGTAAAAGTGCCGTTGCTAGCAAAAACGACGAGCTTAGGTTTCCATATGCAATTATTAGTAAAGTAATAACTGCAAGTGCTGGCAATGTAAAAAGAACCATATACAACGAATATATAATATTCTTTTTTAGCCCTGAAAAGAAGCGGTTTACATAACCATAGTTTACCCACGAGTTCATTTTGGCGTTTACCACATCACCCAAGCAATAGGTAGATAAATTACCAGCGAATATAGGCACTAACACGATTACGCACATACTAAAAATGTAGTTTCCCCAAAGTTTGTCGAAATTGTCTATAAAGATTTCAAAAAATCTTCTTGCAAGGTCGTTAAACGAATTTGCTATAGATTTAGGATCGGTATAAACTCCCGAAAAGAAGCTTTTTACATCCGCTACCCAACCGCTTTCACGCAATATTTTTACAATTGGAGATGTAAGACCATACAAGCAAAGTGCCACAATTAAACCAATAATTAGTGAATACACCAACTGCTTTAGCACCAACAAAAAATTGTTTGTGCAGACCAAAAACGAATTTTTTATATTCATATTGTTTTTTCCTTTTTTATTTAAAACACACTATCGATTATTTGTTTTTTGAAAAATATTAATATTTTGCCCTAATAAATTAGACTTTTTAATTTTTGCTGTAGGTAAATTAACCTTTTTAGTTAAATTTTTTGCCCTAGACAAATTGGACTTTTTGATTAAAAGTTTACCCTAGATAAATTAAACT
Source organism: uncultured Clostridia bacterium (assembly GCA_934772525.1). Lineage (GTDB taxonomy): Bacteria > Bacillota > Clostridia > Christensenellales > UBA1242 > UMGS1908. The sequence goes on along the minus strand of CAKVMI010000006.1, from coordinate 17,849 downwards.
TTTAGTTTGGCAATAAGATAAGTCGGTTTAATTTAACAATAAGATTTATTAGTCTAAGTCATCAATAATAAGTTTAGTTTAGTAGCAAAATACGTTAGGTTAATTCAGCAATAATTTTGTTGGCATTTTGAACACGGCTAGTACTTGTTACCATTGACTAATTTATTACTTTTGGGCAAGTTCTAATTTAATGTAATAACCATTTTTTTACTAAAAATAAGACTTGCAATTTTAAGTTTTTTAAGTCAAACACTCTAATCTTTTTGTAGGTTGATTAAAGTTATCCCGCTAATAGTCAGTCGTTTTTGACTTCATAGCAATCACGCATACTGTTGTGTTAGGTTTCGCCCAGTCATCAGTCAGTCGTTTTGCTGAGCGTTATACTCGTAATAAGCGTTATGCTCGTAACGTTCTCGAAACCTAAGGTTTTTAAGTCAAACGTTTTAACTGTTTTGCGGGTTGTGTTAGGTTCCGCCCGTCACCAGTTGATTGTTTTGCTGGGAGTTAAACTCGCAACATTCTCGCAATACTGCAATTTGCGGTTTAAGGTAAAACCAAAAAACTTGCCATAATTAATATTTTTCAATAAAAAACACAAAACAAAAATAAAACCCTGATTTTTTAATTTAATGCAAGATTTTGATTTTTTTCGATGCCTACTTTGCTTTTAAAAATTCTCTCTTTGAATTATCTTCAATTATATCCAATGTCGTAAAAATTAATAAATCAAACTAAAAAATTAATCGAAAGTGTTTTTATGCAATTAATATATATCACTTGTAAAAATTTGTCAAGCAAATTAATGTCAATAAAGTTTCAAAATACGGTTTTTGCACACCAAATACGGCTTTACTTGCAAAAAAATGTAAAAGCACCCAAATTTCTCGAAATTTCTCGGATGATTTTAGGAAAATATCTGAATTTATTTAATTTTACTTAATTTTGTTTGTATCTGTTTAAATTTGTTTACGCCGAATTTCGCATTTATGAGATTAAACCCATAAAACTATATGTTTAAATTTGTTTACGCCAAATTATACCAAACTATCTAAATTGTTTTCCAAAATACTTAATAGGCGGTCGCAAAATTCGCCCCTTTTAGTTTGGTCGTCACCGCAAAACTCGTCTTGCAAATTTTTAATTAGTTCAATGGCAGATTGGCTATCTTCTGACTGCCTCACGCCTTGCGAGTCGGCAAAATTTACATCCACAACTTGCCTGCTTTGGTCAGCGTCCGCACCGATTACAACTTGTTGCGGGTCGGTGTCTTGAACGATTACATCTTGTTGGCGGTCGGTACTTTGAACGATTACATCTTGTTGGCGGTCGGCGTTTTGCAAGTTGGTAACTTGCTCGCAGTTGGAGTTGTCTAAGTTAATATTTTGCTCGTGGTTGGCGTCTTGTAAGTTAATTTCTTGACGGTTAGCGTCTTGAACGTCTACACCTTGCTGGCGGTCGGTGTTTTGTAAGTTGGTATTTTCTTGTTGGTTAGTGTTGTGATTTTCTACAATTTTCTCATCACTTTCCGCACCAACTTTTACTTCTTGTAAATTAGTTTCCGCAATTTCGCTAGCGGTTAATGTGTCTTCGTCCGTTTCTTCATTTTCAATTATTTCACTATCCGTTTCTTCCACTTCATCACTCATTTCGATTTCGGCAACTCCAATTTCAGGTTTTTCATTTATCCCGTTTTCGCTTGCTTCAACTTTGGATTTTCCCACTTCACCACTTGTTTCGGTTTCAGAAACTCCGACTTCGGTTTCTTTAAACTCGTCATTTTCGGCTTTTTCCACTTCGTCGTTAATTTTGTTTTCAGCAACTCCACGTTCGGTTTTTTCGTTTTCGATTTCGATTGTTTCAAGTTGAGCAGTGTCCGTTTCCGCATTTTCACTTTCGGCTTCTTCGACTTCCGCATTTTCACATTCGGGTTTTTCCGTCTCTCCGCTCGCTTCGCTTTTCTCTTTCTCAGTTTCATTGCCTACTGCTCCCACGCTTTCGTGTTCTTCCGCTTTTGTGTTTTCATTTTCAGTTTTTGTATTCTCGGTTTCTTCAGTTCCTACGTTTTCAGTTACGGCTTCGCCAACCCCGGTTTCGCATCCTTCCATTTCTTCGTTTAATTCGCTTATTTCACTTTTTGCTCCCACGCTTCCGCTTTTTTCGGTTTCTTCATTTCCCGCTTCGTCAGTTTTGCCGTCTAATTCATTTTGCATTTTTTCGATATCTTTTAGTTCATTTTGCAAAATAGTTACCAAAAAATCGTCAATTTTTTGCAAACTTTCAGCAACAACCGCCTTATCTTTAATTCCGAAACCCGCGAAAATCTTTTCTACTTCCTTTAACTTTTCGTCTATTTTTGTTCTGATATTTTCTGTATTTACCATATCGTCCCCCGATTCATTTTTATAACTGATGGTTATACCCGTCGGCTCGTTAATAATACCGACGACCACCAAAAAGCCCGCTACCAGCGTTGCAATATCCAAAATAAATGCACTATCTATGTTTATGCCGAACTTTGAAAGGATAATTCTAAGTATTAGCACGACTGCCGACACAATTCTTACCCAAAAGTTATAACTGGTGAGCCGAGTTTTCTTTTTTACCGTCATACACTTGCCCCCTAACACAAAATTTACTTACAAGTTTTTGTGATGTAATAGTAGACGTCGTGGTATCTTTCCCCTAAAACGTCTTTTAAAACTTCCGAATTTTTTAATTCATTTAAGGCTTCGCTTCGGGTTTTATTCTTAAAATACTCCTTGCACGCATCCACCAATTCATTTTTGCGGTTTTTAGACGCAACGCCTTTATATTCTTCGGCTAGTTTCTTTTCAAGTTCTTGATTTTCTTCCTTTTTGCTTGCAATTTTTAATTGATATTCGGCTTCAAGTTTTTTAACGTTATTGTTAAATTTCTCAATCTCTTGTTTCTTTTCTTTTAGTTTTTCGATTTTTCCCGCAAGTTCCGCTTCAATTTCTTCCGCAAGTTCGGTATCTGCATTCGCTAAACTTTCATCTAGCATTTGCTCTAATGATTTAATTTTATTGTTACCTTCAGTTAATGACTTTTCAAGATTATTTTGAATATTAATTAAGTTTTCAGCTTTTTTACTATCCAATTCGGACACCTTTTGCAAAACTATGCTACTGCGTTGAAGACCCCGCTTTAGTGCGTCCATAGAAACGTTTTCTTTAGCGTCGTCATACACCTTAGAAAGATTGTCTTTAGTTTCTTGAGCATTTTCTTTTTCGGACGCTAGCGACTGCATCAATTTATTTATGCTATCTTCGGCACTTTCTTTTAGCTTACTTTTTTCTTCATTTTTATTTTTAGTTAGTCGGTTTGTAATTTCGTTCCTTAAAGCATCTTCGTCTATTTCGGGGTTTTCGAGTTCGGTAAGCCCCAAACTATCCTTAATTTCTGGAATTAAATCTTTGTAGTAGTCGTAATCGGTAACACCATTATAACTATCTTGAATTTTTTGAATTTCCTTTTCAAATTCGGTTAGTTCTTTACTTTTTTCGTCCTTTTCTAAATCGTTATCGCTATTATTTGATGACTTAAGAGTAGAACTATCTTTAGACTTAATTTCGGTATTTTCATCTAAATTTCCTGAATTTTCTGCATTTTTATCGGTTTTTTCGCTATTTTTTGCATTTTCTTCCGCATCTTTTGCAAGATTGTATTTTAAATCATCACTTACAGACGTAATCTTATTTTGCATTTTATCTAATACCGAAGGCGTTTTTTTCTTTTCACTTCCAGCGTTTATGTAGTGAGTGTTATCTCGAGCGTCGGGCGTTTCTTCTACTGGTGGCTGAATTTGGGTTTCTTTATCTCTATCTTCTTTACTGATTACCCTTTTAATTTTAGAATCTACCTCGCCGTCGTCCGCCAAAAGGTCATCTAGCACATCTCTAATTTTTCTAACTCTAATTGGTTCAGCAACCTTTCTAAATTTCATCCAACTTGGAATAATACTACTAAAAATACTTGATTGTTTTTTCATTTTTTTAAATCTCCTTAAAATTAAATTTTATAACTTGATATGGTTCGACCCATAATTGAAATAATTTCGTCGCCCAAAATTACGCCCTCATTTGCAATTAGCGGAATTGTGGTTTCATTCGACGAGTACCCACTATCCGTCTTTTGAATGTTTTTAAGTTTCATTGTGCCATCGGCCAAAACAAACACAAGGTTTAATGTATCCCCGTTTCGTTTGCCGTGGTACTTTTCGCCAGAGCCTAGCCTAAGCGGTCGCTTTGTAAAAGTCATAAGTTATCCCCCCTTTAAAAATTAAACTAATATATCCGCATTCACCCTAAAATTGAATTGCTGATACCTACAAAAATAAAATTTAGTATCCGTTCTAATTTAAAATGCTAATATTAAAACTAGATTAAAACCCCGTATTAATTTAAATTGAAGCATTTGTATCAATAAAAACAAGAAAAATCAATATTTGCTTTAATTAAGGCACAACGTACCCAAAAAAATGAGATATTTATTTGCTACAAATTAAAATTTTAGTATCCGTTCAAACTGGAACGCCAATATTCACTTAAAAAACGAAGCACCAATATAAAAATCGATATCCGCGCTTAAATTGAAACAACCATATCCACCGCCGAATTAACCGTTTTATTTTCGCCACCGCAAAGTTTTGCAACGTTATAGTAAAGAGTGTATTTTACGTTGGCAACATTTTCTACATACACATAATCACACACAAACGGAATGGCAATCATTTTGGTATTTGCTTCGTTAAATAAAATAAGTGCGACACGCCCAACAATAATAACTCGCTTAACCGTTTTGCCGGTCGGAATTTTGTACGAATTTACAAAGTTAAATTGGTTCATTCTATCAAACATTGTAAAAACAAACTCAATTCGGTCGTTACCATAAATTTTTGCAATATATCTTCCGTCTTCTGAAAAGAAAGCTTTTGTACACTCAGCGCCCGCCGTATAGTTTGCGTTTCGTGGCACGCTGACACTTGATAAATATAGTCTAATATTGTTGTGGTATTTGCAAGAATTATCCACGGCAAGAGTGTAACCCTTTGCATTTACATAGGTAATATCGTCCGTTCTTGTAAAGAAAATATACTGAATAACCTTGGTGTTACTTTTCATCTCAACATTATCTTTACCCCGTATGTAATAAGTGGTTTTTGCACCCGTATCACTAGTTGTAAAACCATAATACATCGCATCCGCATCTTCACTTCTATGTTCGGCTTTAACATTTGTAAACTGGTAATCAAATGTCCACGTAACCAAAATTTTATACTTGCCATCTTCAAAACCCATAGAATATACAAAACACTTTTCCGCCGTCTGAATAATTATTCCGTGACCAACCGACGGACCATTACATTTTGAAATATCCCAATCGACCCATTCCATTGTAGGAAAAAGGCTATCTTTAAAACCAAAGTCCACCATTTTTAAGTTTTCAACATCGAGCGAGAACGCAAGCATTGAATACTTTTCGGTTTCGGGGTTAAAATATCTTATAAAAATGTACTCATCTACAAACCTAATTTCTTTTATATTTACTATAGGAATATTAGATGCGTCCACCTTTTTAAACACCGCTCCCGTTCTATAATACACATCTAGTCTTCCATTTACCCTAAACAAAAACAGCGAACCTTCGGTATTACTAATAAACTCATCCGCATTTGTGTAATCGTACTCGCCAAAGGGACTTTCGACCACTTCACCCAGTTCTTTTGAATACGGCGTATAATACCAAATATTACTTTCCACATCGTCTTCTTCGGTATCTCCAAAGTGATAGACCAGTTTATAAACGTCCTTTACATTTTTATCCGCAAGCATCAAACTTCGGTCCTTATCCGTTTCGACATTTTCAATGGTTTTAGATTCTATAGTTGCAAGATTGTAACAATTTATATAAAAAACCGACACACCGCCAAAGGTAAAAACCAAACCCCTTACCACCTTGTTTTGAATGCTTAGTGAAAGCGTCAATTTTAAATTATTTGACGAAATGGTAGGAGTAATCGTAACATCCAAAAGGTCTTTGCTTATATTAAATGCGGGAGCGTCGGTATCCATAAACCCGCCATCAATGTAACACTCACTAGCTTTTAGTGTAGGGGTTGCCGAAGCATTTAAAATGTTTACACCTAAAAGCCTTGCAAAAAGCGGTGACTGACAATTAAAAAAGTGTACATTAGAATTTTCTTTATCTAAAGCAAGATAAAGCGTAATTTTTACAATAACTTCGGCATTTTTACCGATTAGAACGGGTTCTACTTCGCCGTCAGCGTTTTTGGTTACAAATCTATTAAAAATATCGGGGTTATCTTCATTTATCCTCGCAATTCCAACTTCGCTAAAGGTGATTTCATCGTGCAAACTCTCGCCAAAGTTATATATCTTTGTAACAAAAATATCTCCAGCCGACGGGTTGAAATTATATTCATCCAAACTACTTTCTACCGCAAACGAAAAGTTTTGCAACTTAGTTTGAGTGCTTACGGTATCAACTGTCCCCGTCCCAAACGCAAAATAAGTATTGTACGCTTCAAAGTTTTGAATTTCCCCAAGGACGCCAGCGAGCAACGTGTTAAAAAACACCCTAGAGCGTTTTACCCCGTTTTCATTTGTAATAATTTCTAACTTATTATGTATCTTCATTAAAAATCTCCTATTTTTAGGTTTTAAGCGTAAATTTTGAAGTTTTAGTTTTCCACCAGAGCGAAATAAAAACTAGAAAAAGTTATATTTTCTCCACCCATATAATTAAAAATTTAGAAAGCGTTTTAAATGCTCCGCTAATACAGATAAAATATTTGTAAGTGTTTTAAATGCTCCGCTAATACAAATAAAATATTTGGAAGTGTTTTAATTGCTCCGCCAATATATTTAAATAATTTGAAAAAAATTTAGACACTCCGCTAGCGAAATTTAAAAATTTGCAAGAGTTCTAAATTTTATGTCTTGATTTAATTACACCGCTTCACTAACTTCAGCGGTTACCTTTATGGTTATTTTTTCACCCGAACCACCATATGACTTTTCTATGTCCACCTGATTATACATATAATTTCCGCCGTCACTAGACTTTGCAATCACTAGAAGTTCTTTATCTTCGCCAACCACACCAACTTCCACAAAACGCCTTTTGTTTTCACGGGACAATAGTTTCTCGCTCAAAAATCTCGTGCCGTTAAATAGTCTAAAATATACTTGCCCATCTTTTATATAAAACACCGCAATTCCGTCTAAGGTTTTACCAACCGCAAGATCGTCAACTACATCTCCAGACACCACCACTTCTCCGCTTACACTTTCGGTTGCACTCATAAATGCATTTTTATTGGTATCAAGCCTTGCAATGTAAACAATCGGGGTTTCGCCCGCTATCACACAATCAGCTTCAACGCCGTTCGCATAATACGAAAAATCTCCAAAACTTTTTGCAGGAGCCGTACCCGTGTACAAATAAATTTTGCCGTTATCCGTAATCAACTCTACCGTTTTTTCGTTCACTTTGTATGCAGAAAGTCTACTTTTCCCCCGCATATTTTTAAGTGCCATACCAAATACCACACCATTAAGCGAAGTTAGTGTAGCATTTGTAACACCCGTCAAATTCGTAATTTCTATACTTAAAATGTTTTCAACATTTTGAACGCACTGACACGCCCCGCCAAAGTGTAATGAGTTTTCACCCGCAACCGCACTAAACGGAATCTCTGAAACCACTGTAGAATTAACCAAAACTTGAATTTTTCCGCTTGCACTTTCGGAAGCTCCTATTGAGCAATCAAAGTTTATATAAACCCCGCCCGAAACCAGCGACACAAACTTTGCAAGTTCAATTTTGTCTTTCACTTTTATGGTTGTGCTTTTCTCAATCGAAAAATCAACCGCTTCAAGGTTTTCAAGCGTCTTAGTACTTCCATTTAGCCGTTCTTCAAGTTCAGCAATTCGGCTTTCCAAAAACTTAACCTTATCCATCTTTACCCCCAATTTTTCAGTTCAAAACTATTTTTTTTGCACAAAAAATGAAGAATATCCGATTTTTCTTCAATTCTCCATTTTTCATCTTTATTAAATTTTCCTTTGTTTTGCCTGTAATTTTGTTATGAATTTATAATAATTATTTAAACACTTCTAATTTTTCTATTCATCACTTTTTTAACTTGACTTTTGTTATATTTTCATAACAAACTTCTCTTGCCTTTTAGTATCTAAGTTAAATTCAATTTTTAAGTAACCTAAAACCAAAGCAAGACAACCACGCCACATCTATTTTGTTATATTTTTATAACTATTTAAAAAGTATTTTTGATTTTTACCCCAAAAGAACATCCACGCCAAACTACATTTGTGATCACTCTAATCAAACTATCTTTTTATGCGGGCTTCTTTGGCTTCCTTTTTTCTTTGTTCAAAAAACTCCAAAGTTTCTCTAATATAGGTATTAACAACCTCTTTATCGTAACTAGCGTATTTATCGTCATTTTGAAGTTTTGCAAAAGCCTTTACCAAACTATTTTCAAGCACATTCACTAGTTTTGTACTATTGAAAATATAAAGCGGTAAGTTCTTTACTACTTTCGGAATGATTATTACAAGTTCTGACATCAACTGCACATCGGGTTCATCGTCAAAAAATTCTCTTTCAGCGTTTAACCCAGCAAAAATGTTCTGCAAGTAAAACAAAAATCTCTTTCGACTATTGTATCCAACAACATTACCATCCGCCAGTTTTACATAATAATCGCTATTTTTTACATTGGTAATTGTTGTATCCGTCTCCGTTTCACCAAATGGTACAACTTCAACTTCTCGGTAAATTCTGCCGTCCATACTAAGTATTTTACCGCTTTGAATGTCGGCTTCTTTTACTTCTGCAACATCAACTTCCGAAAAGATATTTGATTCGTTGCCGATATTTAATCTATTCCAAACCTTATTCCAAATTGACATAAACTGGTCACGATTAATTTGTACCACGGTATCTGGATTTGGCAAACGCTTAAAGGTTGTTCTATTGGTTACTTCAATAGCGCTAGCACGCCTATTAGACTCGGGTAAAAAACACATTTTCTCTTCAATCTGCAATTTGGCTTCTTCAATACACGACTTAACCTCTCTTTTTCTATCAAGATTTTCTTTTATATCTTGCTTCTTTTCTTTAATTTCCCTTTTAACTTCGGGTTTACCCTCTATAATTTCTTGTATTCTTTCGCGGTAATGTTGCACATTTTCTGCCGTTCTGGTTTTTTGCGCAAGTTCATCCAATTGCAATCCGTTACGATGCTCAAACTCATCAACCTTTCTTTGGAGTATTGATTGCTCTAATTCCATTCGGTTAAGTTTCAATTTTAAACCCTCATACTCGAAATTTAAGTCTGCTTGCAAACTTTCAACCATTGTAACTTGAATTTCGTACCTTCTAATACTCTCTTTAATGTCATCAATAGTTTTATCCGCTAGTGGGTTACGCTTGTTTAAAATATTGCCTTCATCATACAAAAAGAAATCTCCCATAGTTCCTTCTCCCAAAACATTATTTCATTAGTTTTACCACTCATATAATTTTGTACGATTTACCCCAAGACCCATTAAAACCTACTCATACTAAAACTATTTCAATACCTGCATCAACACCTCAACTAATAATATATTTATTATAATCATTTTTTCTATCATAGTCAAATAATTAAACCAAAGATAAATTTTTAAGTAAATTAAGATAGGTTTTAAAGTAATCAAGTTTAAGTTTAAGTAAATTAATAAAGTTTAATAATTAAGGTAGATTTTGGTAAATCAAAATAGACTTTTAAGTATTCAAGATAAATTTATTATTCTTTTCCAGACAAAACACAATTTACAAAAATTCAATATAGTTTATTTGATTAATATTATTCATTATATAAATATATTCTTTTATTCCGCAAACCTCAATAAGTCAATAGTCTACCCACCACTTCAAGCCAACCAAAATAGTCCTGCAAAATATATCATCAAAGCCACCATTTTTTTACAAATACTCATCAACTTACTATAGCACAAAACACACACCACTCTTTCATTTAGACACCGATTTCCTATCATCAAGTCCACTAGCCTACTCTATCATTAATCCCGCCAACTTACTCTATCATCAAGTCCACCAACTCGCCACTATTTTTACAAAAAACTTTATAGCCTATTGCTTTCCCCGAAAAGCAAACATTTATTTCGTTAGTCCCCGTTTTAAATTTATACGTCTTTTCCTCGCCCTTCTCATTATATAAAACTATGTCAATCGTGTCGGTATTTTTTACGAAACCGCTAATTTTTCTAACCGTTTTAGTGCGTTTAGAATCATCAAAATTATATAGCCCGCTTTTAAAACCCGCCAAAAAATTATTTGGTGTTTCGGTGTAACAATAAAAATTTTCGTCCGTCATAATAAGCAAAGTGTTAAATTCGCCACCTACCACACTCGCAAGGTCATACACATTTAAGCCCCTAAAAAACTCATATTCACCCGAACTGATGTCGTACGCAAAAAGCATATTGCTGTAAAAATTTTTATCATCATAGCGAGTATCAAAAAAGTCGGTCTTGCAAGTAAGATAATATTTTCCATTAAAGAAGCACGCAACCGCCCCCGAATTTTTAACCAGCAAGTCGCCCAAGGTTTCCAAAATTCTAATCGTGCTAGCCCCATCAAAAGCGTACACGCCGTCCGTCGCCACAAAAATAATTCTATCCCCACAAAGCGTAATTGTGTCATCAAGTATCCTTCCGCTCGACACAAATAAGTGCGTCAAATAAAAGTCCTCTTGACTGCCGTTTGCCGTAAGCCTTGAAATTCCCCGCTCACGAAATATGTACAAATACCCACCATAACTAATAAGTCTTAATAGTCTACCTCTCCCGTCCGCCATTTTAATAAACCCCGCATCTTGAAGTCCAACACTCCAATTTGTAGGATCCAAATCATCCGAAAACCAAAGCGTGTTTGGGTCGTTTTCCACAATAGCAAAACAACGTTCTTTATGAATAACGCTAGATATAATCTTCGGTGCATCCACTACAACCTCGGGCAAATTTACGCCGTCCCACACAACCATATTATCAGTTTTTGAACAAAAAACTAAACAGTCATCGCCGTAATGATTATAGCAAAACGCCGTCGGTTTGGACGTAAATTTTAAATTTAAGTCAATAAATTTTGGCTCAGCGTCGTACAAATTTAAGTAAAAAACCTTGTTATTTTTATCTACCACGACCAGCTTATCGGCTCTCGTTCCCGCATTTTCGTCCGTCTTTTCGTAGTATACACAAACCCCACCAGCAAGCACCATATCTGGATTAAGTATTTGTTCAAACTCGCCTAAACTTCCGAAATACCTATCAAAAAACGCCTGAAATGGACATTCACCCCTTAGTGAACCACCCGAAAACGCGAAATTATATGCCATTTTTCCCGCATTTAAGCCAACTAAATTTTCGTTTAATTTTAAGTTGATTGAACGCCTAAAATCTTGAATTTTTTTCTTTTTCATTTTTCATTCCCTTAAAATTTTTTATATTTTTATCAATTAAAAATTTACATAATCCCACAACTTTTGAAGCGGTATTTTCTATTTTTAATTTTAACTTTTTCCAAAGCGTCTTCAAAACTTTCCTTCCAAAATGTCGCCTCACTGTAGCAGTTTTTACTCAACAAATATTCATACACAACCGCACGCGCAAGCACTCCAACACCAATAAATGGTGCCACTTCTATTTGGTCGTCAAGTCCACAAACTCGCTTGCTACCCGCTCTAAATTTTACAATATAGTTTACATTTTTTTGTGGCAAGTATAAGTGGAATGGCATAAGCATAAAGTCTACCGATTCGCCCGAGTTTACGTCGAAAACGTCAAGCACTTCATACACGCCTTTACTAAAAGCATCCAAACTAACTTTGCCTTCAGCGTCCGAAGTTACCTTTTCTTCAGCCACCAAAGAAACTTCGCTTGATGTAATAGTTTCTACCGCCAAATTGATAGACTCTATAAGTTTTTCAATTTCCTTTTTAACGCCGTCCGAAAACTCACTTTTAGTGTTTTCACTTTCAGCGTTTTCGCTCTCCCCACTTTCGTTTTTAGTATTTTCGCTTTCACCATTCACACTTTGAACAATTACTGGCGACCCTTGACTTTCCCCACCTTCAGTTTGAGCAATCACCAATTCATTCGCACTTTGCCCCGCAACACTCGGGGTATTTGCAAGTTTCACCGCTTTAATTTCATCAATAACTTCATCCAACCCCAGTTCTCTACACGCTACCATTATTACATCTTTTACAAACATAATTTACCTACCTTTATATTTATCAATCGCCACTTTGAGTCGTTCTTTTGCGTTATCCAGTACTTCGTCATTTCGTTTCTTTTCAATGCGTTCGTTTGTTTCGTCAATTTCTCTTATTAAGTCGTCAGAATGCTCAACTCGAGTTTTATAAAGCAGATGCACAAGCCTAATATCTAGCGTTTCAAAAGGCGAAACCAAACTAAGTGTTCCGCCCACATTCTTTTCATTATGCACTTCAATTTTACCCGTTTTCTTGTTCCTAAGTAAAAAATATCCGTCGTCTATTTTCTTAATTCTTCTAGCAATTCCAAACAAATCGTCATCTATTCTTTCGTATTTTTCTTGGTCTACCAATGTCAATTCTTTCATTTTTACCCTCCTAAAAAATTTTACATTCGAATTATACACGGCACTTTTTTAACTTGCACAAATTTGTGTCACTTTTTGAAATTTATTTGTAAACTTTTTTTGAAAACAAAGAAATCAAGGGAAACTTTTCCCTTGATTTTCCTTTAAAACTAAATTTATTGCACCTATAATTTAGATACATTAGTTCGCTTTAACAATAAGTATTTTTATAGTAAACTTTACGGTTATCATCTTATTTTTAAACCAATTTTAGTTTAAAACTCTATTGTATGCTTTTACTTAAAATCACTTCATAGTTTAATGTGTATTTAGTTATAAATTTATATTCTACTTTCTCGCTCTGCGTGTTATATTTATCTATTCCACTTTTCCGCACTACGATTATATTTAACTATCCTACTTTCTCGCACTCAGTTATATTTATCTATTCCACCTTCCCGCACGGCGGTTATATCAATCTATTCCACCTTCCCGCACTGCGTGTTATATTTATCTATTCCACTTTCTCGCACTGCGTGTTATATTTATCTACCCAACTTTTCCGCACGGCGGTTATATCAATCTATTCCACCTTCCCGCACGGCGGTTATATCAATCTATTCCACTTTTCCGCACTACGATTATATTTAACTACCCAACTTTCCCGCATTACGGTTATATATCTCTATTCTACTTTTCTATATTATGTGCAGAAGTTTGTGCGTCTGATGATGAAACTCGCAACGCTCTATCCGATGGGCGGACAGCCACAACGCCCCTACCAAACACGCTTGGAGTTCTGTGAGTTTTGCCGTTTGCGTTATAATCAATTTTGTCTGGCAAATCAATATAATTTTTGTTGGTTTCAATTGCCACCAAACATTCTTTTGGACTAAGTTTCATAAAAACCCCTCCTAAAATTTCTACATATATTTTACCATACGCCAAAAATTTTGTCAAATATTAAGTCGTCTGAGCCCAATATTATCATACCAAACTAAAAATAAAGACTATATATTTTAAAGCAAACTGAAAGTGGAATAAGCAAAATAAATGCCAATAATATAATCTCCAAACTTAATTCGATTATATTTAAAGCCCCCTTATTACACTCCAAATATTCTAAATTTGCTATCTTTACCCGCAAAATATCCAATCTGTACTAACTTACATCTCCACGCCAGCCGACTTCAAGCACTCTTGTTTCACCTTTTCTTTGGTAGAACTTAAAACAAAGGCTACTTCGCCAAAAATTTTATCCCCCGCAACATCAAACGCCGTTCGCTCAAAAAAGGCAAGTTTTTTACCCATAGCCAAACGCTTAATAATTGACCCCACAACCACCAAGGTGTCTTCCCGTTCACCAGCCGACCTATCTTCCAAAAATTTTCGCCTAACCTTTTCATTTGGATCCAAATTCACCGCAAAACTTAGGACGTTTTCAATAATGTTTTGTGCTTCTTCGGTTGTTAAAATCGGTCTTATAAGCGTACTCGCTCGACTAACCGGCACGTTTACCACCGTCTTTTTATCCATACTCACAAGTTTATAATAGTCTTCGCTTCCGCCACCCAAAAAACTTTGCTTAATTATATCAACAATTTCAAGCACTCCAAAACCATTTTTAATTGCAAATTCACCCGTTTTAAACATAACTAATTCTCTCCTAAACAAAAAAAGTAAAGAAAAAATCTAAAGACTTTTCTCTACTTATATTTTAGGTAAATTGCATTTAAAAATTACCAAAACTTTTGTCGAAATTTATTGCTTTATATCAAACGCTTCAAACGTGGAATAAAGTTATTAAATTTTTGTTTTTTTTACAAAGCACTAAGCATTTCTTAATTTTACTATCAAACTTTATTTAATATCACTTATTATGGTAGGAGTATATTAATGAGCAGAAATTCCATTTTCTTACTCACTACTATACATTTCAGTATTTATTTTTCGCTTCATACCTACCGCCCAAACCTAACTTTTAAGGCGTTATAATCTCTTTCATACTTATTTAAGTACAAGCAGATTTTTTTATTTAGCACAACAACCGAATCAAAAAACTCCTTTAATGCTTTTACTTCGTCTTCAAAGTCCGCAGGCGTAAAGTCCTCAAACGGCGTATACTTAAAGTACTCATGAGCAAAATAATTTCGCTTTTCAAGTGCCTTCTTCAATTCGTCCGCTTCGGTTTTTGAAAAACATCTGGTTTCGCAAATTATGTGAATGCGTTGTCCTAGCGTCATAGTTTCCATTTTCTGTTCCAAATATTCCGCCGACTCCACCGCAATTTTAAAGTCTTTAATGCCAAAATCTCGATTTCGCTCACTCTCGCCTACAATCTCGGAGTACTTAACGACCTTTTCAAGGTTCTTTTCAAGTTCTTGAGTCTTCTGCACAATTCTCCCAATTATGTAATAAATTCTGTCCATCTATTTTTCTCCTAGTTTAGTATAAAATAATTTTACCATAAAACCCCACCAATATCCAATCAAATTCCGACCCAAAAAAAACAAAAAAAAGAAGGAGAAAATTTTCCCCTTCTATAATTTTTAAGACTCCGAAATATAACTAATCTTTGCTTGACCACATGGCTTATCGCAAATTAGGTCTGCATATTTTACAAGAGTTGCAGAATATGTAGGAGTGCCAGCATTTTGCTTAATAACTCTACCGTCTTCGCCTTCAAGCCACTTCCAGTCGCAAAGTTGGTGCAACTTAAACTCGTCAGTATTTAACATATACATAGTATTTTTAGGTGCAAATCTGTCCGAAACCACTGGAATACCATTATACGAAAGTGCCTTAAAACCGCCCGCAAGGTCAAGCACGTCAATATTCGAGCGATATGTATTTAAGTAACTTTGGTAATTTCTCTTTACACCGCTAGAGCAAACTATAAAGTCAACGCTTGAACCAAAATTTTCTTCAAGGTAGTCAATTACAGATTGCATAGTAATGTCGGTAATGCCCGCAGTCGCTTCGGCTGTGCCACAGTTTTTAACATATGGATTCATCCACGAGTTGTCCGCTCTTTTTAAACCGTACAAACTACTAATATTTGTATCAAAAATCGCTCCAAGACCCGTTAATTCTTTGCCATAACTTCCCTGTACTGCAAAATAATATTGAGTAGTTTGAGAAGTGGTCACCTTAAGTTCGCTAGCAGTAAACCCAGTAACCGCAACAGTTACAACCTTAGACCCACGGTTTACGTTGGTAATTTTAACAGCGGTAGACTTAGCCACGCCCGCATTTGTTAAAACGTCCACAAGCATTCCTTCCGCTAGTGCCGAAACATCATCTACAGTAAAAGTAGTAACGCCCGAAGCGG
The DNA here is from genome assembly GCA_934772525.1 of uncultured Clostridia bacterium. GTDB lineage: Bacteria > Bacillota > Clostridia > Christensenellales > UBA1242 > UMGS1908. The sequence goes on along the minus strand of CAKVMI010000006.1, from coordinate 1,825 downwards.
TCGCTGTGTTATCGGTAATCTTTGCAAGTAAACCCTTGCCGTCGCCATAAAGCATTCTACCCATATTAAAACTAGACGCCTTAATAAGCCCTTCCATTTCAGCATTAAGAAGGTTTACAAAAGCCCCCGCACTGCTCATACTAGCCCTAATCGCCTTGTCCGAAATATCAATTTTACCATAAAGGTTTTTTAGTTCTAGTGTAAATTTTTCGTAATTATTGCCACCAGCAGTTGGAAGTGCGCCCGTTTCAGAGCCAGCACCAATACCGCCATTAACGCCATATGGAGCCATCTTTACAATATTTTTACCCCAAACATCACTGGTAGTTTGCTTAATTCTAGCAAGTAGCGGATTTACCGCAGTGTTTAGTTGGTCGCTCACAACCCCTAAATACACATCTTTTAACGCCTTATCGGCAGTTTGTAATGAAATCATAACAATTTCTCTCCCTTTTTAATTGATTTTTAAGTTTTTTTGATATTTTTTGACTTCGGTTTATAAGTTTAAATAAAAATTCTAGCCTAATGATTAATTTCACAAAAGCCAATCTCAACCTAATCAAAAAAATAATTTTTTAAAATGTAATTGCCCGCTTCACGAATATTTTCAAGCGGTTTTACACCCGAATTTAAGATAAGTCCGTCCCCCCGAACGCTTTTTCCTAAAAGTTTCGGCGAGTTAGATTTTTTATCCAAAACTCTTTTTATGTAGTCTTGTACCCCGTCGGTGCGTGCCTTTTCAAGCAACAATTCTAACAATTCTGGAGTCATTGTGCCAATTACTGCGTTTTCGGGTTTCGACGCATTTACATTAGTCGGAACATTTTCTATTTTTCCCTCACGTTCCGTCTCATTTTTCCCGAAATTAATATTACTTTCTTCATCGTTTCCATAACTCCAGTCATTTTTTTGTGCTTTTAGATTGTCACCTTGATTAAACAATTGAGCGCTTTCAACTTCGCTTCCGTTTTTAAAGGAACTTCGGCTTTCACTTAAACTTTGATGTCTATATAAACTTTCAGTTTCGTTAAAACTCCCGTTTTCGCTTCCGCTTCCGCCTTGACGTTTGTTCAAATCTTCACATTCGCTCCGATTTCCATTTAGACTTCCACTTCCGCCAAAACTTTCACGCTTGCTTCCGTTAAAAGTTTGTTTTACGCTTTGACTTTGGTATCCGTTTATGCATTCATGTTCGCTTTGGTTTTTATTAAAACTTTCTCGTCCGCCTTCATCAAAACTTATGTTTTCATCTAAAAATTCTTCTTCGCCCAAGTTGTTTTCCGAGACAACCGAACCTTCCAGCGCACTCATGGCACTTTCTAAAATTCCACAAAATGGAGAACTTCTATCCGCTCTCGCTTCTTCCAAGTCAGAACCCAAGAAAGTTTCTCCACTTTCTATTTTAGATTTACTACATTTACTCTCTTCTGGGGGATAAACCTTATCCAGAAAAGCCTCACCTTTTCTATTTATTTTGTCTTTTGTTACCCTTTCACCAATTTTTATTTCGGCATTATTCTTCATCCCAAAGGCTTCCCTTTCACTTTTACCGCTTACCATTTTGTCATCTACACGTTCACTTTTACCACTTTCCACACTTAACTCATTTTTACCATTAAGTGCAGTCTTTTTACCCGTTACACGCTCCAATTCAAACACCGAACCACTACTCTCCATTTTGTCGTCTACGCTTTCACGCCTACCGCTTCCAACTTCGCCGTCTACACCTTCACGCCCACCGCTTCCCGCACTTAACTCATTTTTACCATTAAGTGCAGTCTTTTTACCCGTTACACGCTCCAATTCAAACACCGAACCACTACTC
>CAKVMI010000005.1 GCA_934772525.1 uncultured Clostridia bacterium | reverse complement strand
ATTAATGCGTTATACTTGTCAAAAGAATGGCTGTTGCCTCTTCCAACCATTTCTTGTGCGTTGTTATTTGCATATTTTATTAGGTATAGGTAATTATATACATATGCGGTATAACCCTCACCTTGGCAACTTTTGGCACAGGTATAATTTTGCAATGTAGCATTTGCTTGTGCTGTTTCCCACGCCTTAGTTAGATTGGTGCACCATTGTAGCATATATGCTTGCGTTGTATTATTAACATTGCTTTCTGTTGAATAGTCGGTTTCATTTTCGGCGTAATATTCATTTAAGTAGGCAGATTTGTAATAAGATAGTGGCATATCGTTATTTATATAACTTCTAACAATCACACCATTTGAGTTTTTTGCAAGCGTTTTATCTGGGTTATATACCGTTGCAGTAAAGGTTGCAGTGTAATACCCGGGCACTTCTACCGAACCGGCAAAATCCTTTTCGGATACGCTTAGCCATTGGTTGCCGTCTATTATACATCTTCTTATGTACATAGTTGGGTAATATGTGTAACAATCTACGGTAAAAGTGGTATCGGCGGTTAATGTTCTACCACTGGCAAGCATTGTGCCAGCAGAAATTGTTACATCTCTTCCAAACCATTCAAAGTTGTAAGTTGGGTCGCTAAGTTTTCCTATAATTTCGCCCGTTTTAATATCTACATTTACTATATCTATTTTGCCATACACTGGAGTAGTTGATTTTGTGTAGTCATCTATGCCATAAGTTAAATTTGCATTAATTTTGGTTAGGTCGGCATTGCCATCGGCATCCTTATTAGTAAGCGCTTGTTGAAGTGCAGTTACATTTGTGGTATCTATTTTAGTAGCCGCTGCACTAAGCGTAGCGTTTCGACCATACTTTGTCCACGCTGGGTCATCGGAATTTACAGGTTGGTACACGCTTAATATATCGTCATTACTTAAAAACACATCATAGGTTGCGGTTGTTCTTCCACCCCCTCTAATGTTTACAGCACAAATGACTTGTATGACTTGAACTATACTCAAGACCATACAAACTGCCAAAAATAAAATTGCCTCTAACCTTTTTAATGCTCGCACTATTAGTTTTCCCTTAATTTGATACAAAATTATCTCTTATATTTTACACCAATGCCAAAAATATATCAAATGTTTAATATTAAAATTATATATTTATTAAAATTAATTAATTAAAAATATAAAGTTATACCAAAAAAGACAACCCAACTTACGGCAAATTTAACAATTTGATATAGGCAAGTCTGTCAAGAAAAAGCATATTTAACCCTGAGAGCAACTCAATTTTACAATTTTAATTCCAGTAATTTATTTAGAAGATTTTTATTATCTTCAAAGTTTGGAGTATATATCGTATCCGCACTTTCACTATCTTGAATATAAGCATTTTCTAAACTTAGCGATAAGGCATAATTTACAACTCTCTTATATTCTATTGGCTTTAGTTTTCTATTTATTAACGGGTTTTTGCAAGCATTATACATTGGAACATATTGGTTCATTATACTAACTATTGTATCCGTCCCTAAGTTTTGTTGTATCCAATCTAACACTTCTTTACTATCGTTAGTAAAATTCGGTAAAACTAAGTGCCTTACTATTAATCCCTTCTTCATTAATCCGTTTTCTATTAAATCTAAACCTACTATGTCACGCATTACTGGTATACTATGTGTGGCATAGTATGAGTAATTTTCAGCATTAGAGAGTTTTCCAGCATCTTTTCCCATATATTTAAAATCTGTTAAAAATATGTCTACCAGCCCACGCAATAGTTCTATAGTTTCTGGCTTTTCGTATCCGGATGTATTCCATACTAGTGGTATTTTAGGCTTGTAAATTTTCAACGCTTCAATAATTTGTAAAGTGAACTGCGTTGGCGTAACCAAATTTATATTGTAAGCCCCTAATTGTTCTAACCCTTTAAAAATTTTTACGAGATCCAGCACTGATATATCCTGCCCCACCGCATTATGAGATAGGTTAAAATTCTGACAATATTCACACCTAAGGTTGCAACCAGCAAAAAATATTGCACCCGACCCCACATCGGTCACACATTCCCCACTTATTATTGGCTCTTCAAAATGATGAAGCATAACATAATTTACTCTAATTTTGTCACCTACACCGCAAAAGCCCTTTGTCTTTTCTCTGTCTACCCCACATTTTCGTGGGCAAATTACACATTTTTCCATATAAGCATATTATACCGACTGAGAAATCACTTGTCAACATCAACAGCCAAAACGCCCATTTTATGGGCTAAAAAATATAGATTATTGAAATCACTTTTACTTAGCATCCCAAAATTGTTTTTCACTAGTCAAAATTGACTATAATTAAACTATTACCATCATTTTTATATCTAACCAAAAAAAATTACTCGGTAATTAAAATTGATCAAAATAAACTTTAACTATCATATTTTTTATAAACTATCTAAATTAAATAACAAAAAAGACGCTACCTTATTAAGGTAACGCCCTTTTCGATTACTACTTAGACATCTTTTCTCTAATAGCAGCTTGAGCAGCAGCCAAACGAGCAATAGGCACTCTAAATGGAGAACAAGAAACGTAATCAAGACCAATCTTATGGCAGAATTCGATACTTGATGGGTCACCACCATGTTCACCGCAAATACCACAATGGATAGATGGACGAGTCTTTCTTCCTAGAGTTACAGCCATATCCATAAGTTTACCAACACCAACAGTGTCTAGTCTTGCAAATGGATCAGCTTCATAAATCTTATTTTGATAATAACTTGGTAAGAATTTACCAGCATCATCACGGCTAAATCCGAATGTCATTTGAGTTAAGTCGTTAGTACCGAAGCAGAAGAATTCAGCTTCCTTTGCAATATCGTCTGCGGTTAATGCAGCACGAGGGATTTCAATCATAGTACCAACTTCATATTTTAATTCTACGCCAGCTTCTTTAATAACGGCGTCAGCAGTTTCAACAACAGTCTTCTTAACAAAAGCAAGTTCCTTAACTTCTCCAACTAGTGGGATCATTATTTCTGGAACAACTTTCCAATCTGGATGACGCTTAGAAACAGCGATAGCAGCCTTGATAACTGCCTTTGTTTGCATAACAGCGATTTCTGGGTAAGTAACTGTTAGACGGCATCCACGATGTCCCATCATTGGGTTAAATTCGTGAAGGTCAGCAATTAGTTGCTTAATTTGTGCAACGGTCTTACCTTGTGTTTTTGCAAGTGCAGCTATATCTTCTTCGCTTGTTGGAACGAATTCATGTAGAGGTGGATCCAAGAAACGAATTGTAACTGGCATACCATGTAATGCTTCCATTAGACCTTCGAAGTCTTTTTGTTGCATTGGTTCAATCTTTGCAAGTGCGGTTTCTCTTTCTTCAACAGTATCAGCACAAATCATTTCACGGAATGCGCCAATTCTTGCTGGATCAAAGAACATATGTTCTGTACGGCATAGACCAATACCTTCTGCTCCTAATTCTACGGCACGCTCTGCGTCTTGAGGGGTATCTGCATTGGTTCTTACACCTAGCTTTCTGTACTTATCTGCAAGCTTCATAATTCTGCCAAAGTAACCACTGTTAGGGTCAGCTGGAACAGTCTTAATGATGCAGTTGTAGATATTACCGGTAGAACCATCTAGGCTAATTCCATCACCTTCATGATAGGTTTTGCCTGCAAGTGTAAAGCACTTGTTTTCTTCATCCATCTTAATATCGCCACAACCAGATACACAGCATGTTCCCATACCACGAGCAACAACGGCTGCGTGAGATGTTTGACCACCACGTACGGTTAGGATACCTTGAGCATATTTCATACCTTCGATATCTTCTGGACTTGTTTCTAGACGAACTAGAACTACCTTTTCTTTGTTTTTACCATGCTTAACAGCATCTTCTGCTGTAAATACAATAGTACCAGCAGCAGCACCTGGAGATGCAGCGATACCCTTACCTACAAGGTTATTCTTGTCAGCATCCTTTAATGCCTTTGCGTCAAATTGTGGGTGCAATAACATATCTAATGTCTTTGCATCAATTTGCATAAGTGCTTCTTCTTCACTGATCATACCTTCATCAATTAAATCGCAAGCGATTCTAATTGCAGCGGCAGCAGTTCTCTTACCATTTCTAGTTTGAAGCATATATAGGTGCTTATCTTCAATAGTGAATTCCATATCTTGCATATCTCTGTAATGGTTTTCTAGAGTATTGCAGATTTGTTGGAATTGTTCGTAAACTTCTGGCATAACTTCTGCCATCTTTTGAATAGGCATTGGAGTTCTAACACCAGCAACAACGTCTTCACCTTGAGCGTTCATAAGGAATTCGCCCATAAGACCCTTTTCACCAGTAGCAGGATTACGTGTAAACGCAACACCAGTACCACTTGTTTCGCCCATGTTACCAAAAGCCATCATTTGAACGTTTACGGCAGTACCCCAAGAATAAGGTATGTCATGATCCATACGATAGATGTTTGCACGTGGGTTGTCCCAAGAACGGAATACAGCTTTAATAGCTTCAAATAGTTGTTCCTTTGGATCATCTGGGAATTCTTTTCCTAATTGATTCTTGTATTCTGCTTTAAATTGGTTAGCAAGTGTCTTTAGGTCTTCGGCAGTTAGATCTACGTCAAAAGTAACTCCCTTTTCTTCCTTCATCTTGTCGATTAATTTTTCGAAGTACTTTTTACCAACTTCCATAACGACGTCAGAGAACATTTGAATAAATCTTCTATAACAGTCCCATGCCCAACGTGGGTTACCACTCTTTCTTGATAGAGTTTCAACAACTTCTTCGTTTAAACCAAGGTTTAGGATTGTATCCATCATACCTGGCATAGATGCTCTTGCACCAGAACGAACTGAAACTAGTAGAGGATTTTCCTTATCCCCAAACTTTTTACCAGTAATTTCTTCCATCTTTTCGATGTTAGCCATAATTTCAGCACGGATACCATCATTAATTTGACGACCATCTTCATAGTACTGTGTGCAGGCTTCAGTTGTGATAGTAAAACCTTGAGGAACTGGTAGACCAATCTTAGTCATTTCAGCAAGGTTTGCGCCCTTACCACCAAGAAGTTCTCTCATTTTGGCATTTCCTTCACTAAATAAATAAACGTATTTATTTGCCATAATTTTCTCCTTAAATATTTTTGTCTTCGACAAAGTGTATTATAACACACACATTTTATCTCTTGCAACCATATTTCAAAAATTGTTCAAAAAATTAACCATGCCTTTAATTGCCTTAATATAAATCAAAAGAACCTATCTCAAAATTGATAGATTCTCATATCTTCTATTACGCAAATTTTAGATGAACCAATAATTACAATATTTAACTTTTAATTTGTACTACTGCTTTCTATTGTAATTTCCGCACCCTTTTTAGTTTCAACTTCCATATCATCTTTAAGTTCTTCGGTTTTTACTTGTTGTTCGGTTTTTATATCTTCTTTTTCGTAAAACCTTTGAGTTACACCATCATCAAGCATTAACATATCAGCAGAATTTCTTTTAAATAAGATAATTATAGCGTCATAAATATCTCCAGTACAACCGCCTATATGCATTGCAAAAAGCCACCAAAACATTAATTGAACTATTCCATTTGTACAAACAATGGCTGGAACAATAAATGCAACACCAAAAACCAATAATGGTGCAATAGCAACAATTAGTGCTGACCACTTATACAAATACAATCCTTCAAAATAGCAATAAGCAACCGAAAAACCAATTCCAAACTTCGGCTTTTTATGTGTCAACATCATACCTGCAAGAGCATGCGTTCCTTCGTGCATAAAAATATAAATAATTGCACCCAAAATAAAGATTAAAAACACCCAAAAAGGAATTCTTTCTACTGCTTCAAGTTTTGGAAGTAATAAAATAGTTGATGGAATAATCACTGCAAGCATAATAATAGTTGCTACAATGTTTAGAATAATCATTGTTTTTTTAGACTTAAAATCAACAGTTTCCTTTAATACATACCCTTCTGGCAAATTTTCCTCGTAAATTTTCATAAGTTCCACCTCTTTTATATTAGTTTAACACACCAATACTTTCTGACACAAATAAATACGAAAACAATTTTTAAATAAATTTATGAATTACCGTCAATCTATCATCAACTTTTAATTCAAAAAAAGTTACGACTAGTTTTAGTAGATTTTTACTAGTTTTAATTTGGTCATTTAATTCGTCCATACCACCAGAAAGTAATTGCACTAAACCTTCGGCGTCCATTTGCTTTAATTCTATACAATTTTCATCTTTTGTGTTGCACAAAATTCCAAAATCTGCATTAAAAAATATTGGTTTTTCTAATTTTAAATTAATATCTATATTAATTGTAAATCCACAAAACTCTAAGCAATCTAAAAAGTATTTTGTTAAAATTGTAATCACGCTAATATCGGTATAGCATAAATTTTGCAAAGATTTTAATAATGATACAAATAATCCCGTGCAAGGTTGGTTTTCTTTTGCAATCAACTTAGTAATTTCCAAACAACTTGCACCCGCATAATATTTATTTAAGTCGTAAGTTAATTCAAAAAAACTATCATAATGCGAACAATTAATAACGGTATTTGAATTCCCTATTTTTACGAATATGTATTCGCCAAAAGAAAAAGGGAAACTGCAAAATGCAAGTTTCGCTTTTGGCTTTTTTACGCCTTTAATTTTTGCTTTTATAAGCCCTCGCTCTACCGATAAAAGAGTTAGTATTTTATCATACTCCCCAATATCGGTTGCACCTAAACAAATTGCGTTTTCCTTTAATTCTCTATCCATTTCTCTTTTGTATGTGTGACATAATACCACGCCCAAAATGAGTAATATAAACACTTCTAGCCATTTCCTGCAATGTAATTATGTCTTACATAATACCCTAAAAATTACTTATTTTCTTCTTCTTTTTCTTTTAAATCACTGTATAGTCTATAATAATTAATATTGCCCGACTGCTTAAAAAGTTCCCATGCTAACTCTTTTGCACTTTTTTCATTTTCAAAATTATTTTCCATAACTCACTACATCCTTTTTGTTTAACTTTTATAGTAAGTATGTACACTTTTTGCTATTTTATAATTTTGAAATTCAACTTTTTAAAGTCCTTTTTTGTCGTAACCAAAATCTCTAAGAGTACTTAGGTTATCTTGCCAGTTTTCTCTGACCTTAACAAATGTATGTAGATTAACTCGCTTCCCTACTAATTCTTCTATTTCCCTTCTGGCACTTATACCAATCTTTTTTAGCATATCGCCATTTTTACCAATTATTATTGGTTTATGGTTTTCTTTTGTTGCAATGATTTCGGCTTCAATTTCTATAACTTTATTTCTCTCATCAAATTTTGGAATATCCACTGCTATACCATGAGGAATTTCTTCTTGTAAATATAGTAGTGCCTTTTCTCTAATAATTTCTGCTGTTAAAAACCTAATTGTTTTATCGGTTATTTGGTCGGGATCAAACATAAATTCGCCTTCTGGTAACCTTTCTACAATCTTTTGAATTAAAGTATCAACATCTTTACCCGTTTTTGCACTGGTAGATATAAATTCTGTTATATATGGCAATTCATTCAATTTTGCAAGATTTGGATAAACTTCATCGTATTTTGCAATATCCGTTTTATTGATACATACAAAAATTGGAACTTTAACATTTTTATATTTTTCTAGTAGTTTAAAATCTTTTTCTCCAATTTTGGTTCCATCTAAGACAATTAATAATAAATCAATACCATTTATTGCGGTATCAATACTCTTTTTCATATATTGACCCAACTCGTTTCGTGGGTTGATTTCGCCTGGGGTATCAACAAAAACTATTTGATAATTATCCCCCGTTTTTATTCCAAGAATTTTATTTCGTGTGGTTTGTGGCTTTGGTCCAGTAATAGACACTTTTGCACCAACCATAGCGTTTATTAAACTACTTTTGCCAACATTTGGTCTACCAACTACCGCTACAAACCCTGACTTTTTCTTTTGATTTTCCATACTTTTCTCCTTATTCACTAAAATCATATCCACAAAGTTTACCAACTTCCATTTCGACCTTATGCATAACTGCATAATCTTCATCTTTTATATGGTCATACCCCAAGCAATGCAATATACTATGTAAACTTAGTCGCACCAATTCGGTTTCTAAACTGTGTTTAAACTCCTTTGCTTGAGCTTTTGCAACATCAATACACAAAAGCATATCTCCAAGCGAAAATGCGTCATTTTCTGGGTTTATATTAAACTTATGATCCATATTTGTAAGGTCAATAATTTCCCCAACTTTTAAGTTTATTGAAGGAAAACTTAATACGTCCGTTGGAACGTCTTTTCCTCTTTGATTTTTGTTAACTTCCCTTATTTCTTCCGGTGTTACAAACGCTATATTAATTTCGGTAGGCTCGGTTTGGTTTAAGTACTTTAGACATTCTTCCATAACACGTTTCATTTCTTCTCTAGTTTTTTTCGGAACTTTTAGGGTATTTAAAAAATTAACAATCATTTGTTATTCTCCACGTTTTGCAATATTTATAACAGTTTCAATATTACAAACAACTTTCGTTATACTCCCCATTTCTATTACTTTATAAGTAACTCCCAAATTTTCTGCATTTTGCGGAAGTAATCTTTCTGCATTTGTTAACGCTTGTTGTCTTAAATTTTCTACTAACTGTTCATGACTTATTATATCACACACTTCTTCAATTTCATAGTAGTTAATTGAAATTTTTTTAATCGGCAACAGATTATTTTGACTTAAATTACTTTCTGTTACTTCCGTTTGATATTTTAAAAAGGTATTTTCGGCGTCTATTTCGGTATTTTTTGACGAATACAACTTTTGACCAAACATTGTAATGTATTCTATAGTTATTACCCTTCCAGTACGCTTAATAGTCTTATTTTCTACACTACCAACACTCTCGCCCGCTATCCAGCACCTTGCAAAAATATCTCCCTTCGCTTCCAAAAACACATCCCCAACTTTATCCGCTTTAATTAGTGGCTGATCCGAAACAACCGCTTCTCCAACATTTACAAGCAAATTTCCGCTTTTTATATCAATTTTTTCAATTACACCACTGCGACTTGCTACAACGTCAGATTCTGCTACGCCACTTCGTTCTACCGACTGTCTTACAAAAACCTTTATATTTACGCCATTTTCCTCTACCACAACCAACGAACACTCATTAATATTTTTCAAAATCTTCCTTTCTATATCCCTAGCTGTTATTTTCTGTTTTTTTGCACCAACTTTTAGATTTTGACTATTTAAATATTCAACTACCTTTTCTTGAATTTGTGCATTTTCGGTATCTACAACAACTTCTACATTCCAATAAATACTCGTCACATAAAAACAAGCATAAATAGTAAAAATTAAGCCAATTAGCAAACCAAATCTAAACCAGTTTTTTTTGAAAAAATATAATAAGCCACTTCCGCCGATAATGGTATATTCTAAATGAAGTGCTTTTAGTATCTCTTTAACCTTGCCAAAATTTTTACTTTTGCAAGTTAGAACCATTTTGTTATAATCAGACTTTTCGACATTTTCTATGCCAATGTTATTGTCTTCCAACTTATTAATGAGCCTATCCAAATTAAGACCATCAATCTCGAACCTAATTTTACCCATTTTTACGCCCCTTGTTTGGTTATTGATAAAATATCTCCGCTTATAACTAACTCGCCTTTTTCAAGTCTTTTTATAACCATTTTTGCCCCATCAATGATTATTTTTGAATTATTGCTGAGTCTAACACTAATATTAACCCCACTAAACGAAATAATCTTTTTATAGCCTTCTATAACTAAGATTTTATCTCCAAAGCAATGCAGTGCGTATTCTGCATTTTTGTATTCATCGCCAAATATATTTTCAATTTCATTATTAAAACTCATAATAAATGATATGACTGCACCAACAAAAATATTTGCTAATTTTTAAAACAAAAAAATATGCAAAGTAGTTTTTACTCTGCATATTTAAAAGTTTTTTGTAAGAATTTTAAACTAATTATTGATTTTGTTGAGGTTCATCAACCATAGGCATTATGTTAAACATAGATATGTTACCTATATTTTCAAATGCTTTTTTGTACATATCTGCAAACAATTCTGGAACTTCATTGTAATAAGACGCTTGTTTATATGCTTCATCATATTGCTTTAATTGTAAAATTTTACCAGTATTTGCATCTACATTATAAGTAACCTTTTGGTTATTGCCATCAAATGCCATTTTTAATGACCACAAATTTTCATCTTTGTTGTACTCAAATATTGGATTTGAAAGACCAAGGATTTCCATTACATTATCAAAATTATTTTGTCTATTTACACGAATTTAGGGGCAAAAAATTTAACTTGAATACTAAAACTACCTACAAAAGTATAAGAAATTATAACAATTTATTTTTTAATTCATTTTTCAAAAAACACATAAAAAAACCTTAGAGAAAAATCTCTAAGGTTTCAAACTTCATCAAATAACTTGAATTGATAGGCCTATACTTCAGTCCTTGTAACATATTTCTCTGTGTGTTTACTGTCCACAGATACTTCTGTCGGTTTTACAGAATAACAGGTTCTTCATTATTGGTGTACAACCAATAAGTCGACAAGATGTTGCATTAGGCTTTATACAAGATAAATCTAATTAGCAACTCCTTTAAAGGAGGTGATCCAGCCGCACCTTCTGATACGGCTACCTTGTTATGACTTAACCCCAATCATTGATCTCACCTTAGACGCCGCCCCCCTTGCGGTTAGGCTAACGGTTTTGGGTGCTCTCAACTCTCATGGCTTGACAGGCGGTGTGTACAAGACCCGGGAACGCATTCACCCCGACATGCTGATTCGGGATTACTAGCAAATTCAGCTTCATGAGGGCGGGTTGCAGCCCTCAATCCGAACTGGGACAGCCTTTTTGAGATTTGCTCCACCTTACGGTATTGCGTCTCTTTGTAACTGCCATTGTAGCACGAGTGTAGCCCAAGGCGTAAGGGGCATGATGATTTGACGTCATCCCCACCTTCCTCCGTGTTAGCCACGGCAGTCTCACTAGAGTTCCTAACTAAATATTGGCAACTAGTGACAAGGGTTGCGCTCGTTGACGGACTTAACCGAACATCTCACGACACGAGCTGACGACAACCATGCACCACCTGTCTCGCAGTCTATTGCTAGACCATTCTGATTTCTCAGGTGTTCTGCGGATGTCAAGCCTTGGTAAGGTTTTTCGCGTTGCGTCGAATTAAACGTCATGCTCCTCTGCTTGTGCGGGTCCCCGTCAATTTCTTTGAGTTTTAACCTTGCGGCCGTACTACTCAGGCGGGATACTTATTGCGTTAGCTACGATACAGGCGGAGTCGATACCGCCTACATCTAGTATCCATCGTTTAGGGCGTGGACTACCAGGGTATCTAATCCTGTTTGCTCCCCACGCTTTCGAGCCTCAGCGTCAGTTGTGTTCCAGTAAGTCGCCTTCGCCTCCGATGTTCCTCCTAATATCTATGCATTTTACCGCTACACTAGGAATTCCACTTACCTCTCCCACACTCAAGTTCCCCAGTATTAAATGCAGTTCTAAGGTTAAGCCTTAGGATTTCACATTTAACTTAAAGAACCGCCTACACTCCCTTTACGCCCAGTCATTCCGGACAACGCTTGCCCCCTATGTATCACCGCGGCTGCTGGCACATAGTTTGCCGGGGCTTTCTTCTAAGGTACCGTCATTTGTTTCTTCCCTTAGAACAGAAGTTTACAATCCGAAGACCTTCATCCTTCACGCGGCGTTGCTGGGTCAGAGTTTCCTCCATTGCCCAATATTCCTAACTGCTGCCTCCCGTAGGAGTTTGGACCGTATCTCAGTTCCAATGTGGCCGATCACCCTCTCAGGTCGGCTACCCATCGTCGCCTTGGTAGTCCGTTACACTACCAACTAGCTAATGGGACGCGAACTCCTCCTATACCAGTAAACCCTTTCACCTCTCTCCCATGCGGGAATGTGGTCATATCCGGTATTAGCGTCCGTTTCCAGACGTTATCCCAGTGTATAGGGCAGATTGTTCACGCGTTACTCACCCGTCCGCCACTAAGTTAACCCGAAGCAAGCTCCAAATTAACTTCGTTCGACTTGCATGTTTTAAGCACGCCGCCAGCGTTCGTCCTGAGCCAGAATCAAACTCTTAAAAAAATTAAGATTTTTATTCTAACTAACGAACTTTTATTACTGACGTAATAAAGTTGTATTTGCTAAACTTTAAAAAATTGTGTGAATATTATTCACGATTGACAAGGACATGATTTTTAAGTTGAAAAATTCTTCAACACGAATCTTGTATAAAACCTATCAATTCAAATTATTTAATTGTGAAGTTTCGTTTGTCGTAACCGTAGCAATTTGTGGTTGCCGTGACGACATTAACAATATTATCACTATTGTTTTTGTTTGTCAACACTTTTTTCAAAATTTTTTCAAATTTTTTTCAAAAGTTTTTTTGAAGCAATATAATTCACATTTAAATGTTTATTTTTTATGCTCTCTCGTTGACAGCGAAACAATCATAACACCTTTGTTTTTATTTGTCAACACCTTTTTCAAAAAAAATCAAAATTTTTTAAATTGCTTCAAATAAACCCTTTTTAACATACTATATGACAATTATTCGTCATCATCTTCGTCGTCTTCGTCCTCGTCATCGTCTTCATCCTCTTCATCTATGTCATCATCATCTAGGTCGTCAAGATTATCAAGGGCAAGGTCGTCTTCATCCTCATCGGTAAATGCACCCGGCTTAACGCTATCTTCTTCTTCGCTTTCTTCATCGTCGTCATCTTCAAACTCATCGCCTGCAAGTGTTGATAGTGGAACAATTTCTACTTCATCATCTTCTACATTAACCGTATCGTCTTCCCAAGATTCTGGCTTCTCTTCTGGTTCTGTATCCGAAAATCTATCATCTTCCTCATCGTCTTCATCTTCACATCTTCCCCTAGCACATTCTTCACAGCACTTTTGGTCTGGTGAAATAAAGTTTTGACCGCAGATTGGACAAAGTTCTAGTTCGTCCTCATCTTCAAAATGTTCAAAAGCCTCGCCAGCAAGTTTAAGTTCTGCCATACATACCGGACAATACCTTTCTGTGCTTTTAATATAATTCAACTCGCACCTTGGGCATTTGATGTAGGATACTTTTTTCATTAATATGTCTCCTTTGCATTGATTCAATATAAATTAAGTCACGCCCAATAATATCTATTAAGCACAACTGCCAACTATTATATACAAAAGGAATAAAAATACAACTAATTTTTTATATTTAATTAACTATTTTTACAATGACAAAGTTTACCGCAAATTTTTGCCAAACTAATTTTAGTAGATGCTAATTTATAAATTTATTCATTAAAATTTTTACATAAACTGTTATCTATATATTATATTTTCATTATATATAGCAAGTTGTATCGCAAAAATATAATTCATTTTAAATTATTTCTAACAAACTTTTTAAATAAGCAAAAAATAAATTGTTATGAAATCATAACAATTTATTTCTAATGAGGATGGACTAAAGGCTCTTTTTAATTACAGCCTTCGATAATCATTTTGTCAGCAACTAAGGCAATAAACTCGCCATTTGTTGGTTTTTCGTGTGTATCATACACCTTTAAACCAAAAACATCATTGATGTTTTCAATTTTACCTTTATTCCATGCAACTTCAATAGCGTGTCTTATAGCACGCTCAACCTTACTTGCACTTGTTGAATAAATATTTGCAATAGATGGATACAATCTTTTAGTTATATTGTTAATAATTAATGGATCGCTAATAGTTAGTTTTATTGCTTCCCTTAGGAACTGATAACCCTTTATATGAGCAGGAATACCAACCGTTAAGAAAATATTTGTGATTTTTTCTTCAATTTTTCTTTCTATTGGCATTATGTCTTGACCTTCGTTATCAAATAGTTCCATAATTCTTCTTGCGATAACATAGGTTTCAATTGGTTTAATCATAAAATAATCAAACCCCATTTTTAATGCCTTATTTACATAAAAAGATGAATTTAATGCACTTACTGCAATAATCTTGGTTTTAGGACACTCGTTTTTAATTTTTGTAAACAATTCAAATCCATCTTGAACTGGTAATAATATGTCTAGTATAACAACATCTGGATTTGTTTGTGCCGCTTTCATAACAGCATTTTCACCATCTATAGATGTTGCAATAACATCCATATAATCGACCTCTTTAAACTCTCTTGTATATTTTTTACATTCTTCTTCGGTTTCAACTACCATAATTTTGATTGGATTCATTTTTTTCTCCTTGTTTTTTTTATTAAACCCATTTTATCACAAATTTTTCAAATTTCGAGGCAAGAAAAATGTAGATTTTTGTATACTTTCATTTTAAAATATATATTATCGTCCCATTTGCGAAACACATGACCGAACAAATAAAAGAATGTCTGATTTTTAATAAAAATATACATAAAAAAACTCCACAAAGTAATTATTGTGAAGTTTTTGTTATTTATTCATAACAATTTTACTTTTGAGATAAGGTTTTTAGATAACAAACCTTACGTCTTACTATCTCTCTATCAAACATATCTAATACTGCGAGTGCTGGATAGTTATCTTCTAGCTGACAACCAGTATCACAAGAAATGATGCCATTTTTAATTATTCTTTCTAGCATATTTCTAATTATTACTGCAGTTACACCCATCTTTTGGTATTTTGGTCTAACGCCAACAAGTGCAAGTTCCAAATATTTTGGATGGCGTATATCATGTAAAATTCTAAAAATTCCAAAAGGAAGTAATCTTCCATGACATTTATTCATAGCTCTTGCAAGGGATGCGTACCCTATTCCAAAACCTGCGACTTTGTCATCTTTATCAAAAACCAAAACAACATAATCTTTATCTACAACAAACTTAAACAAATCTATTGTTTGCTTTACCAGTTGCTCATTAAATGGCATTGTTCCATAAAGTGGAGCAAATGCTTCATCTAAAACCTCAAAAAGTTCCTTGCCGTATTTATCTACAATTTCTTTAACACTTTTAAACTTCTTTTCATGAAAACCATATCTGTCTTCCACTACTTTTGCCATACGGTCAACTTTTTCATCCATTTTCTCAGGCACTCTTATACGCCACTCCACCCACTTAGCGTCAGGAACATAACCATTGTCTAAAATATGCTTTTCATAATAATCGGCATTCCACGACCCTTGATAAGTACCTATTGTATCAAAGCCATAAGTAAGCAAGCCCTCTCTTTCCAAATCATTAAAGCCTAATGGTCCGTGAATATCCACCATTCCACGAGATAACGCCCAACTTTCTACAGCATTAAACAATGCTTTTGCAACTTCTGGGTCGTCTATTAGGTCAAATCTAGAAAATCTAGCCCTTTTTGCATTATTTTTTTCATTATATAATTTACAAATAAGACCAGCAATTCTACCAACTACCCTACCATTTTCATCATAAGCCAAAAAATAAACTGCATCGGTATCATGAAAGGACGCATTCTTTTTAGGGTTTGTTAAATTTAACTCATCTAACTCCATTGGTGGAACATAATATTTATTACCTTTATATAATTCCGTTGGAAATTTTACAAACTTTTTAAATTCTTTTTTTGTTTTAACTTCTCGTACTTCTATCATTTTTGCACTCCTATACGGTTAAATTGTAAACATTTCACATTAAATTTGCAACCGTTTGACTCATATTGATGTATTTTTTTAATAAAATTAAATATGAAAAATATTTTTAAAGCCGTACTTATTACAACAATTCTGGGCGTTTTAACAAAAATACTAAGTTTTTTACTTAAAATATATATCTCTCGAAAAATTGGAGCGGAAGCCGTTGGTTTTTACCAAATATCTCTTTCAGCCTTCTTTTTGCTTTGTTCTTTGGTAACTTCTGGGCTTCCACTAATAATTTCAAGAAGGGTTGCAAAAGACAACTCTGCCGAAGCAAAAACTGTAGGTGCCGGACTAATAATTGCACTTGCAATAACCGCTTTTGTAATTACTTTGGTTTTATGCTTCCCCAACCTATTTTCCGCAATATGGGGACAACATCAATCGTTGAACTGCCTATATATTTTACTTCCTGCCGTTTTGTTTACCGCCATATATGTTCCACTTAGGGGAAGTTTATGGGGCAAAAAACAATTTTTTGAACTTGGTATGGTAGAACTAATAGAGCAAATTGCAAAGTTTATCTTTTGCGTAATTTTGTTTAACGTACTACTAACCCTAAACGGCGAAACTGTAACGGCATTAATTTACACTCTTGCTTGCTTTGTTAGTACAATAGTCGCAATAATCTTTTACATTAAAAAGGGTGGAAAATTAAAACCAAATACCACCTTAATTAAGCCACTTTTAAAAGAAAGTATACCTATTGCCACGGTTAGAATAGGAACCAGCGTTGTAGCCATGCTAATTTCGGTAATTATGCCTGCTATGTTGACGCATTTTGGCAGTACTTTAAACGAAGCGGTTGCAGATTTCGGTGTTGCCGTTGGAATGACCTTTCCACTTCTTTCCGTTCCCGGAATAATAATTGGCTCCATTGCAGTGGCACTTCTTCCCGAAATATCTAGTGGTAACGCGGACGAAATAAAGAAACAAATAAATAGTTCCCTTTCTTATTCCATTATGATATCGCTAATTCTATTCCCTATATTCTTTATTCTGGGAGATAAAATAGGTATTTGGCTATACGGCAACGCTCTTTCGGGCGAGCTACTAAAAGCCGGAAGTTTTTTACTGCTTCCACTTGGCGTATCACAAATAACTTCTAGCATACTAAACGCACTAGGAAAAGAAAAGCGTGGGCTTATAATTCAAGCAATTAGTGCAGTATCCCTAATAGTATGCATTCTAATTCTTCCAAAATTTTGCGGGATATACTCTTTGCTTTGGGGATTTGGCGCAATGAATGTACTAACAAGTATTTTAAACTTACTTGCAATTAAGGAATTTTTAACTCGTGAACCGCTTACAATTTTAATAAAAAATATGCTTATGTGCATTCCTGCTTGCCTATTTGCCCTTTTTGTAAATGGAATCTGTACAAGCGTTACCATGAGCAACGTGTTATCTATTATTGCATCATCCAGCGTTTCGGTTGGTTCTCTTGTAATTATGCTTATTGCCTTTAATATGGTAGACATAAAACAATTTTTTCATAAGAAACCCCGAAAACAACCCGCAACAATTAAGAATTAGAAATTCTAACTTTTAAAACTAAAAAATTACAAATTGTAATTTGTTGATATATGGGCATTCTACCTATTATTCATAATGTTGTAAATAAAACTGTACTTAACTTTCATATACGAATAAATGTTTTTATGACACTTCGACATTAGTAAATATTTCGTTTTACATTTAACTTCAGAATATATAAAGTTTAACATTTTTATTTTTAATTTTTATAACCAACATTTATTCATTTTTCGACAAATAATTTTGATTTAAGTTTAAATATATTTTATTCAATCTATCAAACTAAAAGTATTATGGTTAATATGTTTGTAAGGTCAATAATAATATATTTGTTTGTACTTTTCGCCATTAGATTTATGGGTAAACGTCAAGTCGGCGAAATGCAACCATTTGAGTTTGTAATAACTCTAATTATTGCAGATATCGCAACAATTCCTATGTCCGAAATTTCGGTACCTATTCTACACGGCATTGTGCCAATATTTAGCATAATAATTATGCACTATTTTATCTGCTTGCTTTCTAGAAAAAGTATGAAAGCTAGGTATTTAATTAGCGGAAGGTCGGCCATTGTTGTAAATCCTTCTGGTATAAACTATAAAGAATTAAAATCTTTAAATATGAACCTAGATGATTTAATTGAAGCGTTACGCTGTTCAGATGTATACAATTTGGATGATGTTGCGTACGCAATAATAGAAACAAATGGTAAACTTTGTGTTATTAAAAAATCTAGCGTAGAAACGGTAACTCGTGAAGATATAAAACTTACATCCCCACCAGCAAGTCTTCCAGTATCAATAATTATGGACGGCAAACTGATGAAGGAGAATGTTACATTAACCAAACTAACTGAAGAACAAATAGACGAGTGCGTTTCAAAAACAACAGCAAAAACAATAAAAGATATAATGATTATGACCATAACCGCCAACGGAGATGTCTATATTCAAGATTATAAAAATGACGCCTTAAGTTTTACAATAGACTACAACGGAAATGGTCTTTGGTAATCACGAAAAAATTGGTGTTGCAAAAAAGGTTAAACCAAAGAATGGTTAAACTCGACACAAATTTGCTAAACCGAAGTTAGGAGTAGAAATGGTAAAAAAATTAGTTGTAATAATTATATTTATAATCAGCATTGTAGGTTTAGGCTTTTTTGAGTCCACATACATACTTTCATCATTTGATGAATTGTCTGGCAAACTTGAAAACATAGAGCAAACTCTTTCGTTGACTCCCGACCAAATAGATACCGAAGAAAATATTGAAACGCTAAAGGGCTTACATTCTCACTGGCAAGAACACACTAAGATATTAAAATTTTTTGTTTGGCATACCGGCATAAAGGATGTAGAAGTTGGACTTAGCCGAATAACAAGTTATACCGAAATGAATAATTACGAAGAAGCATATACCGAATTAAATAATTTAATTGACTATTGCGACCATTATAGCGAAGACTACCGCTTTAGCATACAAAATATTATTTAATATCGCAGATAATTTACTTTAATAGTAGTCAATGATACAATTCTTATGTAAAACATTTTGGAACTTAATTACTTAAAATAAAAATATAAAATGCTCAAAATTTTATTGCTTACCTTTTTAACTATTCTAATGTTTACGATAAATTCATTACATTAAATAAAAGACATTTCCTATTCACTTTTCATACTTTTGACCTTAATAACAATTGTTAATGTATATCTTTTAAACTTTGCTGAATGCCTTTAAAAGATAATTATTAGTAAAAAAATAACCCACTTATTTATATAAGTGGGTTTCATGGTTGCGGAGAGTGGATTTGAACCACTGACCTTTGGGTTATGAGCCCAACGAGCTTCCGGGCTGCTCTACTCCGCGATATACAATAGTAAGCTCTTACTTACAAACTTATTTTAGCACCTAAATAATTATATGTCAATAGTTTACGTCCAAATTTGAAAAATTTGTTAAAAATTTTGTCAATAAAACACTTTTTTGCTAAAAAGACAACTTTTACAATGATTAGCTTAGTTTTAAATTTGGTTTTACCCCACCGGAAGAAAGAAAATACCTTTTAGTTTTTAAAGCCAACTTATCATAACTAACTTTGTTTTTCCAGCATACCGCATTACGATTTTTTATTTTTTAAACAAACCTGATTGTTCCATTTTAATTTAATGCAAACACTGTTTAACCCGTTTTAGTTCTTTTTTGGAAAACCACATACAAGTTTTTATACCTTAATACAATCCATATACTACTTTTCCAGTCTTAAGGCAAGTTTATTGCGCAATACTAAGTTGACTGCATTGTAATCTGTATTCAAAGAAATTATTTACGTACAAATTGTGGACGCAAAAAATAATATTCATGGCTCTAAAACGAATTTTAATACAACACG
Source organism: uncultured Clostridia bacterium (assembly GCA_934772525.1). Classification (GTDB taxonomy): domain Bacteria; phylum Bacillota; class Clostridia; order Christensenellales; family UBA1242; genus UMGS1908. The sequence continues at coordinate 133,268 of CAKVMI010000005.1, read as the reverse complement.
TGATTTTTTAGAGTTATAACCAAATTAATTATTAGGAATGAAAAAAATTAAGCACAAAGCCTATATGCTTGACTTTTTAGGCATAACTATGCTATTATTAACATTGTTACAAACCATAATATGTGGATATAGCTCAGTTGGATAGAGCGATCGCCTCCTAAGCGATAGGTCGGCAGTTCAAATCTGCCTATTCACACCAAATTTATTATACTTCAACTAACGAAGCACTCCACTAAAAGTTCACTTCATTAGTTGATGTTTTTTTATTTCGTAATAAAAACATATACAAATTATTAAATAACATTAGTAAAACTCACATTAACAAGAAACTTTTATAGATAAATTACGTGAAATCGCAAACCATGTGGTTTTCCGTAACAACAAAAAAACACTAGAAATTATAAATTCTAGTGTTTTTCTATTTCATTGATTTTTTCAATGTTTTGCAATTATTAATATTGTAATGAGTGTTGCATTAAAACCTAATTATTCAGACCTTAGTGCAATAACTGGGTCTTTTTTAGATGCAATTTGTGCAGGGATTAAGCCCGCTATTAAAGTTAGGAACATACTTATAGCCACAAGAATAACAGCCCCTAAAATAGGTAAACTAGCCACATTTTGAATATTTGCTAAATTGTTTATGATTATATTTATAGGAATTGTGCAAATTCCAGCAAATAGCACACCAATTAAACCCGCAATTAAACCAATTATTAAAGTTTCAGCTGTAAAGACTCTTTTTATATCTCTCTTACTTGCACCAACTGCTCTTAAAATACCAATTTCTTTGATTCTTTCTAATACTGAAATGTAGGTAATTATACCTATCATAATAGATGAAACAACTAGCGAAACGGACACAAACGCAATTAGCACATAACTTATTGCCGAAATGATTGTAGATATTGCGCCCATCATAAGACCAATGTAATCGGTATATTCGATTTTCTTTTCTTCTTCTACCCCTTCATTGTATTTTTTGATGAAGTTTTCAATCTCCTCTTTTGCTTCAAAGGTAGATGCATAAAAACTAATTGAAACTGGTGTTTTGCTAATAGATGCAACAGTGCCATTTGTAACGACGCTAGAATTATTGTATAAATCTATTAATTCGTTTGTTAGTTTTGAAGTGTAACAAATTCCAGTATTTAATGGTCCTGCAGTCGTACTATCGTTTAATCTTGCCACGCCAACAATTTTAATGGTTTTACCCTTGCTACTATCATTTAAAAGTTTGTTAAATTCTGTTTCATATCTTTGTTTGTCGCTTTCGTCGCTTGACTTTAACAATGTTCTAATATCAGTTAGGGTTCCAGTATTATCTAAATCTACGTAATAATCGGTGTTTAATAGTATTTTAAACTCTTTACCCAAAACTTCGTTATAGTCTATTTTTATAACTGACTTATTTTCGGTAAATATGCTCTTTAAGTGATTATTCATATCTTCGGTTGAGTATAGTCCAAGTGCATAAAGGATATAGTCGTCAAGTTCGGAATTAGAATTTAAAATAAGCATAGTTTCATTGCTTTCAGTTGCCCACTTGCTATTATCTCCAAGCAACTGGTATTGTGACTTTAATAATGTTTCGTTATCTATCATTTCGGTAAATACGTTTAAGTTCATTTTGCGGTAACTATCAATATTTAAGCCCATCGCCTTACCAATTATTGCATTAAACTCGGTCTTTGTAAGATCTACTTTGTTTTGTGTCATAACCGACTTTTTTTTCTCATCGGCATTTGTTATACTTGTCTTTGCTAGCTCTATATATTGATACAAAAATCCTCTTGCGTAATCTGGTGAATATTTCTTATCTGTAGCATCGGTAACTACTACATTAAAGTTCTCTCCAGAAACTTCTACTTGCATAGGAAATTCACTTTCTAGATAAACGACTGCGTACATAATTATTAGGTCATATAGTGCCTTAGAATCTGGCTTTACTTCATAACCATTTGGTAAGTGGACACTTAGCAAACTGCTTGTACTTGTGCCACCAGTCCCCATTGACCCTAAACTAGAACCGCTTGCAAGACCAAGTTCATAGGTGTATTGTATTGCACTTAAATTATCCCCCAATTCGCTTTTGTGTGCTTCTAGATATTCTTTAAAAGCATCTAAGTCATTCATTTTTGATAGTTGCTTTGATGCGGTTTCAAAAAGCCCCGACATTGTATCTCCGCCATAAACGGCATCGTTTTCATGTATTACTTCATTTTTTTGAGTAAAGATTGACATCATCATACTCATCATATCCGAATTACTTTGCGTAATGGTTATTGGATAACTTGAAAGTGTATCTTCTTGGGTTTTATTGATATATGCTTGAAAACCACTAGATAATGCCAAAATTAAAGCGATACCAAATATTCCAATACTTCCAGCAAAAGCAACTAGAAGGGTTCTTGTCTTTTTAGTTAATAGGTTTTTAAATGACAATCCAAGAGCCGTAAAAAAGGACATAGAAGTTCGCTTGAACACTCTTTGTCTTTTAACTTTTTTGCCATTTGTTTTGTTGATATTATCCGAAGTTTCTTTTTCTTGATTTTGACTAATTAAGTCCTTTTCAAACGAAGATAATGGATTACTATCATCAACCAATTCACCATCCAAAAATTTAATTATTCTTGTGCTATATTGGTCAGCAAGACTTGGGTTGTGAGTAACCATAACTACAAGTTTTTCCTTTGCTATTTCACGCAGTAGTTCCATTACCTGAACACTTGTTTTACTATCTAATGCACCAGTAGGCTCGTCCGCTAGTACTATATCGGGGTCATTAACTAACGCTCTTGCTATTGCAACTCTTTGCATTTGTCCACCCGACAACTGGTTTGGCTTACTCTTTAATTTATCCTTTAACCCAACCTTTTCAAGGGCTTCAGTAGCACGACGCTTACGCTCTTCCCCACTAATACCAGAAAGCGTTAAAGCTAATTCTACATTTTGCAAAACTGTTTGATGCGGAATAAGATTATAGCTTTGAAATACAAAACCGATAGTATGATTACGATACGAGTCCCAATCGCGGTCGTTAAAATCTTTGGTACTTTTGCCGTTTATTATTAAATCTCCCGACGTATATTTATCTAAACCACCAACAATATTTAAAAAGGTTGTCTTACCACAACCCGATGGACCTAGTATTGAAACAAACTCGCTTTTTCTGAACTGAATATTTATACCCTTTAAAGCTTCTACTCTTAAGTCTTTTGTCTGGTATACTTTTGTAATATCTTTAAGTTCTAACATATACTTCTCCATTTTTTAACGCAAAGATTATACCATAAGCATTATATTTTGTACAATAATTTTTGTGTGAAACATAAGTTAAATATTGTCCTTTAAAAGTTTCTTTATAATACTTGCAAAAACACTTTTATTTTACCTAAAAATATGCTATAATACTCTTTGTTAAGGAGAAAAATTTATGATTATTGACACCATTAAAACGGCTAACATTCAAGCCATTAAAGACAAAAATAAGAATGCAAGAACAATTTATAGTATAATTATGAATAAGCACCTTTTAGCAAGTGTAGAAGCGAGAACTTCTGGTGGCACAGTTACAGATGCCGATATGGTTAATATTATTTCTAAAACCATTAAAGAATTAAACGAAGAACAAGAGAATTACGAAAAAGCGGGCAATAGCGAGCAAGTTAAAAACATTGCCGAACAAAAGGCAATTTTGGAAGTATATTTACCAAAAATGCTTTCAGGAGATGAAATTAAAAATATAATTTTAGAATTACCAGACAAATCTACCCCTAGCGTTATGAAACACTTCAAACAAAACTACAACGGCTCAGTTGATATGAAATTAGTTTCCGATGTTTTAAAATCACTTCAATAAAATATATCCACCAACCTTAATGAATTTAAAAACAAGGTGTGGTGGTTTTTATTTGTTAAAAACTAAGTTTCTGAGTTTAAAGGAATGCTCTGAATTTTTATTTAAAAAACATCAATTTCGTGATTTACGGAATTGATGTTTTGTTTATAATTCAATTTATTTTAAATAATTCTTTAAAACCAAAACCCCAAATGGTGGAACGGTAAAAGTCTTTTTGGGAGCACTTGTACCTGTTACAATTTCAGTGTATTTTTCTGGCATAGTTATCTTATATTCACTATCCTTATTATTGCAAATAACATATACTTTTTCTTCGTCTTTTTGACGCAAAACCACAATTACGCCATCGGCGTTTTCTACGATTTCGTAACTACCCTTTACTACCGATTTCAAACTTCTAAGTTCGCCAATTCTTTTGAACCAATACAATAAACTAGCATCCCCCCTTCCCCAAGGGTATGGGGTTCTACTAATATGGTATCTTAAATTTTTTGTACCAACTTCGTCGCCATAAAAAATTGTAGGTATGCCTATAAAACTATATTCTAAAAGAGTCGCCATTTTGGTTAGTTCTTTTGTATGAACGGCATCTATACTTTCAATTTCATTTGCTATTCTGGAAGTATCATGAGAACCTATAAGATTCATCAAGTTATATTGTACAAACCTAGGATAATCATCTTTTACTATATCCATACAATTTGCAATCTCATTACCATTACCAGTCTTTAAAAATTCTAAAATTGCCGTTCTTAATGGATAATTTGTTACACTATTTAATTGATGACCCCAAAGGTATTGTCTGCGGTGGTCATAAGATATTTTCTTTGCAGCATCTTCCCAAACTTCACCAATAATCAAAGCATCTTTATTCATTGAATATATCTTTTGGCAAATTTCTGTTAAAAAACTATCCGTTAATTCGTCTACAACATCAAGCCTAAATCCACCTATACCAAGTTTCATATAGCGTTCAATTATTCCATTTTTACCACAAATATACTTTCTAAACTCATTGTTACTCTCGTTCATACAAGGAAGTGTAGGTACTCCCCACCACTTTTCATACGAATCTGGCCAGTCGTAAAAATTAAACCAATCTACATACTTAGATTTTAATGATTGATAGGCTCCAACCTCTACAAACTTACCAAATTTGTTAAAGTATTTAGAATCGCTTCCAACATGGTTAAATACGCCATCTAAAATAACTATCATTCCACGTTCTTTCGCTTTTTTAACCAACTCTTCAAGGTCAGACGAACTTCCGAACATTGGATCAATTTTTTCGTAATCTGCCGTATCGTACTTATGATAACTTTCGGCATAAAAAATTGGGCTTAAATAAATTACCTTAGTATTTAAACTTTTAATGTAATCTAACTTTTCTATTATTCCCCTAAGATTTCCACCATAACACTCTTTATTAATAATGTCATAGTTTTCGGTATCTGTCATTGGGTCAGTCCAATTATTTTTCAAGTTTAAACTACTTCTTGATTCAACCTTACCACTTTTTGCAAATCTATCTACAAAAATATGATAAATAACCCCTCCTAATTCTTGCAAGTGCATAATAACTTTTTTATCCGTTACAATTTGCGAAAAACTATTATTGGGCTCTGCACCAACCGAAAGTGAATTTTCTTCTTCACCTTGCTGAACAATTAAGGTTTGTTTACCAACAACTTTAAAGTTGTACCAATATAACCCAACTTTACCAAAGACAACTGTGGTTTTGTAAACCTTATAACCTTCTTCAAAACTATCAAACGTCATTTCGGTTTCTACCCAATCAGAAGTGCCATCCAGTACCCTTGAAAATATAATTTTATCTGCAAAAATATTTTGTGCCACTCTAAAGGTATAAGTCATAGGCTTACCACACTCTATGGCACCAACAGGATCTTTATCTAAAAGTAAATCAAACTTATATTCACACATTCAATTAATTTATCCTTTTTAATTTCCAAACTTTATCAACATAATCTTCTATACTTCTATCCGATGAGAAATATCCCATGCATGCAATATTATGCAATGTTTTCGAAAACCAATTCTTTTTGTTTTTATAAATTTTATCCATTTGTTCGTGTGCTTCGATATAACTATCAAAGTCTGCAAGACACATATAAATGTCACGAGAAGCCGATTGACCTAGTAAGTATGATGCAATATCCGCAAAACTTTCACCATTAAAACCCGCTCTAAGCATTCCAATAACCTTCTGAATTTTTGGACTATTGTTATAATAACTTTGTGCGTCATAACCCTTTTGCCATACGCCTTCTACTTGTTCAGGGGTTAAACCAAATACAAATGAATTTTTCTCTCCGCATTTTTCAGCAATTTCAATATTTGCACCATCAGCCGTATGCAACATCATAGCACCATTCATAACAGCTTTCATATTTCCCGTACCGCTAGCTTCCCTACCTGCAAGTGAAATTTGCTCGGTAACATCGGTTGCTGGCATTAATTTTTCTGCAAGCGAAACGCTATAATTCTCTACAAATACTACCTTTAATTTTTTAGATATTTGCTTATTTTGTTCAATGTCTTGACCCAAACAATAAATAAGTTTAATAATACGCTTTGCCATATAATATCCGCTGGCAGCCTTACCTGCAAAAATAAAGGTCTGTGGTGTAACAGCTTTTGATGGGTTTTCTTTTAATTCGCTATATAAATAAATGATTTTTAAAACATTTAAAAGTTGTCTTTTATACTCATGAATTCTTTTTACTTGGACGTCAAATCTTGAATTTGGATTTACTATAACACCTTGTGTCTTTAATAAATATCTTGCAAACTCAACCTTATTAAATGTTTTAATTTTTTGTAACTCTTCTATTACCTTTTCGTTACCTACATAATTATCTAATTCTTTTAATTTTTCAGGTTTCAAATAATATTCGTCACCAATCAAAGATGTAATTAAGTTATTTAAGTCTGGGTTTGACATACAAAGCCATCTTCTGTGAGTAACGCCATTTGTAACATTAATAAACTTTTCTGGGAATACATTTGCATAATTTTTTAGCAAACTTGTCTTTAATAAACCACTATGAACTTCACTAACGCCATTAATCTTGTAACTTACCGAAACCGCCAAGTTAGTCATATTTACAATGCCATTTTGGATAATTGCCATATCGTAAATAGCCCCATTATCTAAGCCCCTTTCGGTTAAATCGGCAATTAATCTGCGGTTTAATTCCCTAATAATCATAGCAATACGAGGAATATATCTATCTAATAAATTTAATTCCTTTTTTGCTAAACTTTCGGCAAGTAGTGTGTGGTTTGTAAAACTTACCATTTTGGTTACAATAGAATAACTTTCTTCCCATCCTAAACGCTTTTCGTCCATTAATATACGCATTAATTCTGGAATAATTAGCACTGGATGAGTATCGTTTATATGAATAAGTGAAGTGTTAGATAATTCGTGTATATCTTTACCCGTTTTTGAAAAGCTATTAACTATAAACTGAGCAACAGCTGAAGCTAAGAAATACTCTTGTTTTAATCGTAAACTTTTACCCTTTTCGTGGTTATCCGATGGATATAAAACCTTACTAATAGCTTCAATATCATCCTTATTTGCCATAGCTTCAGCGTAAGCACCTTGACTGAACTTTTTGGTATCAAAACTATCTGGACTTTTTGCTGACCATAGTTTTAATACATTCACTTTTTTGCCACCGAATCCACTAACCAACATATCGTATGGATAAGCTTCTACATCTTGAGTACCAGAGTATACAAAATCATATTTGCCATCTTTACCCATACATTGACGAACTTGACCGCCAAAACGGACAATTACACTTTCATCTCCTCTAGGGTTTAACCAAACTTCACTGTTTAAAGCCCATTCATCCGGCAATTCAAATTGATTGCCATCAATAATTTTTTGTTTAAACAAACCATAGTCATAGTTTATACAATGACCAAATGCGGGATATTTTTCGGCTGTTAATGAATCCATAAAGCACGCCGCTAAACGCCCTAGCCCACCATTTCCAAGACACGACTCGTCTTCCAGTTCATAAATATCTTCTATTGGGACATTTACCCTTTTTAAAACTTCGGCAAAGGCTTCTTCAAGTCCTAAATTAAATAAATGCGACTTTAGCGACTTACCAATCAAAAATTCAATAGAAACGTAATGCAATTGCTTACAATTTCTATTTGTTGCACTTGCATTGTTAAGTTCTCTAATATCGTACAACTTTTCATTTACAATACCCGCAAGACTTCTAAAAATTTGTTCATCATTTGCATCTTGCAATTTTACATTGTATCGTCCAAGAAGATATTTTTCTAACTCTTCTTTGCATTCTTTTATTTGGCTTTCAGAAACCTTATTCATATAATCTCCTATAAATTTTTATAAATATTAATATAATTCAACACCGATTTATTCCAACTAAAATCGGTAGTCATACAAGTATAAATCTTTTTCTTCCAATTTTCTTTATCTTTAAAATCATTTATTGCTCTTTTAATTGAATAAACTAGGTCATCAACTTTATAGTTTGCAAAAGTATAACCATTTCCGCCATCTACACAACCAAAGTCTTTTATGCTATCTTTTAATCCGCCTGTTTCTCTTACAATTGGAACGGCACCATATCTACTTGCAACCATCTGAGATAAACCACATGGCTCTACAAGGCTTGGCATAACAAAGATATCGGTAGCACTATAAATAATTTTACCTAATTCCAAGCTAAACCCTAAACTAACATGACATTGCTTTGGAAATTTGGCATTTAGATAATTAAAGTAGTCGTGATACTCGCCTTCACCTTCACCAACTCCAACAAATTGCACATTGTCTTCAATTATAAGTCTTTCCATACATTGCTTTATAAGGTCTAGACCCTTATGTTTTGCCATACGAGTAACTATTGCAACCATTGGAACGGATGGGTCAACATTTAACCCAAATTCACGTTGTAATCTTTCTTTGTTTTTGGCACGAACTTCGAAATTATTTTCGTTATAATTATTCCAAATAATTGTATCGGTGTTAGGATTGTAAAAATCATAATCTAACCCGTTTAAAATACCAGATAGTTTGTAAGAATTTTCCTTTATAATCTCGCTTAGTCCACAACTACTATTAGAATATTTAATTTCTTCTGAATAACTTGGGCTTACTGCAACAAGTTTATCGGCGGTAACTATGCCCGACTTTAAGAAGTTTACATCCTTTTGATGTTCAACAATTCCTCTATACTTTGCATCAATTCCTAATGTATCTGTTAATAATTCTATTCCAAAGCGTCCTTGATATTGCAAATTATGCATATTTAGTACCGTTTTGATATTGCCATATCTTTTATCTGGCCAAAATTGAGTTTTTAAATATGTTGGAACAAGTGCCGTTTGCCAATCATTTGCATGGATTATATCTGGATAAAAATTCATTATAGGAAGAGCGTCTAATACTGCCTTAGAAAAGAACGCAAATCTTTCGGCATCATCATCATATCCATACGCTTTATCACGCTTAAAATACTTTTCGTTATCCAAAAAGTAGTAAGTTATGTTATTCATTTCATACTTAAACACTCCGCAATATTCATGACGCCATGCAAGTGTAACATAAGTATTGCCAATATATGTAAATTTATCTTTATACTCCGGCTTTATAAAACTATACATAGGAATAACCACTCTCATATCTACCGATGGTTCTTCTTCTTTTATAAATCGTGGCAAACCACAAGCAATATCTGCAAGACCACCAGTACCACAAAATGGTTGCGCTTCACTTGCTACAAACAAGACCTTCTTTACGAGTCCTATGGGCTTGTTTTGTGGCTCATAATTCTGCGAAACTAATTTTTCTTCACTTTTGTTTTGATTACAATTCTGATTTTGTTTTGGAGTCTTCTTTACGATAGTAATTTTAACCGACTTCGCTTCTTTTGCGTTCATTTTTCACTTCCTTATTTTTTTATTTTCTTCTGGTCTAATTTAAAGTACATACACGAATTTGCAGGAATTACCAACTCTAAGTAATTACTTTTACTATTATGTTCATCTACCTTTGTTTTAATTTTTCCGTTGGTTATTCCACTGCCACCAAACTCACTATTATCACTATTAAATACTTCGTTATATGTTCCCTTCTCTAAATAAACTCTATAATGCTCAAGTTTTACTGGAGAGAAGTTACAAACAACTATTAACTTTTCCTTTTGTTTATTGCTTCTTGAAAATACTACAACATTATTTCTTGTATCATTTGAAATTATCCATTCAAAGCCGTCCCATGATGAATCAATTTCAAATAGTTCAGAATGTGTTAAATAAAACCAGTTTAACGCTTTTACATAATTCTGTAACTTTTGATGCTTTTCAAACCTTAACAAATCGTATTCTATTTGTTTTGTGTTATCCCACTCATCAAATTGACCGATCTCCGTTCCCATAAAGGTCAGTTTTTTGCCCGGATGAGCCATTAGGTATCCATAAAAAGCCCTAACCGAATCAAATTTTTGGTCATAATCTCCGCTCATTTTATTAATTAAAGACTTCTTGCCATAAACAACTTCGTCATGTGATATAGGTAAAATGAAGTTTTCTGAAAAAGCGTACATAAATGAAAATGTTATTTTGTTATGATTATCCTTTCTAAAAAATGGGTTAAGTTGAATATATTCTAAAGTGTCATTCATCCAACCAATATTCCATTTATAATTAAACCCTAAACCGCCGTCATAAGGTGGCTTTGTAACCATTGGCCAAGCGGTAGATTCTTCGGCAATCATAATTGCATTTGGGAACTCGCTAAATACAGCACCATTTAATTTTTGTAAAAATGCTATCGCCTCTAAATGCTTATTGTTGCCTAAACTATTTGGCAACCATTCCCCCTTTTTCTTGTCATAATCTAAGTACAGCATTGATGCTACGGCATCTACTCGTATTCCATCAATATGGTAAACATTTAAAAAGAACATTGCTGAAGATATTAAAAAACTTTGAACTTCGGTTTTGCCATAGTCAAACCTTCTAGTTCCCCATGACTTATGTTCCTTTCTATCCCAAGAATTGTACTCATATAAGCATGTTCCATCAAATTCTACAAGTCCGTGTTCGTCCTTTGGAAAATGTGCTGGCACCCAATCCAATATAACTTGAATATTTGCTTGATGGCATTTATCCATAAAATACATAAAATCGTGCGGGGTTCCAAATCTGCTTGTTACGCTAAAATACCCCGTTGGTTGATACCCCCACGAACCATCATAAGGATATTCGGTTAGTGGCATAAGTTCTATATGCGTATAACCCATCTCTACAACATAAGGAACTAATTCTTCTGCAAGTTTGCGATAACTATAATAATTCCCATCGGGATATCTTTTCCACGAACATAAGTTTACTTCATAAATATTCATTGGCTGTTCGTAGTGATTTCTTTTGGCTTTTGCTTTTTGATAATCTTCGTCGTGCCACATGTAGCCAGACAAATCATAAACTTTGCTTGCAGTTGCACCATTGGTTTCGCTATGAAAAGCGTATGGGTCAGCTTTGTATAATTCTCTATTATCCTTTGTGGTAATTAGATATTTATAGTTATCGTAAATTTTTGCATTTGGGGTAGAAAACTCAAAAACCCCACCGCTATTAGTCAATTTTGTACACTTACCTTGAGATTTATCCCAATTATTAAAATCTCCTACAACGCTAACACTTTTTGCATTTGGTGCGTATACCCTAAAAACGGTAACGGTTTTGCCGTTTTTGGTTTCTATATGACACCCTAAAAATTCATAAGAATTGTAATATGTGCCTTGATGAAATAAATATAGTGCGTTGTTTTTATCCATTAATTACTCCTAAAAAACCAAAAATGGTCAAATTTTCCTATTCCCCCTTTATACCTATTCAATTTTAGCAACTTAAATTTTAGATGTCAAATAAATATAATTTATAATAAATATTTGTCTAAATTATTTTTTCACTTTTTGTGTAGAAATAATTGCAAATTTTATATATAAAATTGAGTTTTGGTAAAAAAATAATCATACTTGAAAATCTCAAATATGATTATTTTTGTTTAGGCGTCTTGTATCACAATTTTGCCTTTATTTGTACTAACTTTTAATCTATCTAATCCGCCATAACTAGGTTCGGGGTCGTATACACTTTCGGTTGCATCTTCTGCACTCTCTACAACTACCCCATTTATGTAAATATTGTTTAGTTTATTAGAATGAAGTGAATAAACGTATTTATACTTTAACTTTACGCAAACTTCTTTATTTTTGCCTTCAATCACCATTTTTGCCGTTCTGGAAATTACAGTGCAATTAATTTTACCATTGCTTTTTATCTCGGTTTCTGCACAACAATTATTTGCTGTAATATCTCCACGATATGAAGTTAGTTTAAGGTTAGATTTATTATTTTCTACCGCATTAATTACAATATTTCCATACTCAGTAGTGATTTCATAAGTTTTACCCTTTGCGTTATTAATACTTACATCTCCTACCATTGTTTTAATAGTTGCAGAACCATCAAAACTACTACTTTTTGACCCAAGTTTTACATCTCCGCCACGAGTAACTATATTAATATTTTCTTGAACAAACAAAATTGTTACATTGCTATTTCCAGCATTTATTGTACCACTATCTATTCGATTTGCATCAACTTGACCATATGTGGTTTTTATATTTGAATTTTTAAGCCACGAAATTACAAAATCTCCACTATTTGTCGTCAAATTTGTTTCGCCAGTAAACTTGCCTATGGTAGTAATTTTACCACTTTTGGTAGTTACATTTACATTACTATTAATCTCGCCATCTGTTTCACCAATGGTAACTTTACCACGCTTTGTAACAATGTTTACTTCTCCTACTGGACGCAAATTTACATCATCATTCGTTTCAATATTTGTAGTACCATTTACAATATTAACGCCATCATACGAAGACCCAACAGATGTACTAGAAGCCTTTAGTGTTAAGTCTTTACAACTTTTAAACTTTAAAGAACCACCCTTAGATTCCATATTAATATTGCCCGAAACCGGACACAAAATTGTAACATCTGAGTTAGAACTTTTTATGCTTACATTGCCATTAAGTTCTACATTTTCGCCAATTGTGACTTTTTTACTTGATACATTAATGTTTAAATTATTTAGTCTTGCACCATCTTCTACTGTAACCTTACCCGAAGTGTTTATAACTAATTCATCAAGCGTTCCACTCATACCGCAAACTACTACATTTGACGACTTGCAATTTACAGTAACACGCCCCTTTAAGTATATTGGGATATTTATGTAAAGTGCCGAATCTTCCGACCTATTATGATAAACAAACGGATGATACTCGTTTGATGTAAAATTTATAATTCCGTCCACAATCTCCATTTTTACGTCTGGATCTGCATCGCTTTTACAATACCCATTATATACATCTACAAGCCTTACAGTAAAAGAATAACTTTGCACAAAGTTTACCTTTGTTAAAATATTATCGCCATTAACTACAATATCGCCTTGCAACAAGTCTCCAACATAATAACTTTCTGCCGTATCTATGCTACCACTAGTGGCACGGATATATTTTAATCCCAATATATCCGCCCCTGGTGCAATTACCATTACAACAGCAAGTCCTGCAATTAAAGCAATAAAACTAGAAACTATAAGTATAATGTTTAACTTTAATTTCTTCACTAAGCTTTACTCTCCTAACTTATTCGATTTCAGCCCTAATTCTTCTAACTCCCGCACTACTGCTTTGTTCTTTTACTATCTTAAACTTGCCAATCTCTTTAGTATTTGAAACGTGTGGACCACCACAAATTTGGAAATCTACATCCCCTATTTTATATATAGAAACTACATCATCATCGCTTGCTTTTAAAACACCATAAGCACCTTGTTCTTTTGCTTCTTTAAAGGTCATCTCTAATCTTTCAACTGGGATTTTACGTGCTATACAATCATTTACAAACTTTTCTAGTTCTTCAATTTCTTCTTTTGTTAAAGGACGTTCAAAGTTAAAGTCAAAACGTAATCTTTCACTTGTAATATTGCTACCCTTTTGTTCAACTCCAGTACCGAACTTCTTACGTAGCCCTGCAAGTAGTAAGTGGCATGCTGTATGATATTTTGTTTCAATTTCGCCACCTTCTTGAAGACCACCTTTAAACTCTCCCTTTTCTGCCGTTCTACTCTTTTCTTGATGTTCTTTAAACGCTTCATCAAAACCCGCTTTATCTACTGTAAACCCACGTTCGCCAGCCATTTCTTCGGTAAGTTCAATAGGGAAACCAAATGTATCGTATAGTCTAAATGCAGATTTACCATTTATAACGTTTTCTACAACTGCTGTAGGGTCTTGCTTTTGCATAAATTCACGCTTTCTTTCAATACCAGTAATTACCTTTTCAAATTCCTTATTACCTTGTACAAGCATTTTTTCGAACTTTGCGGTTTCTTTATTAATTTCGTCTAAAATGTAATCTTCTTTTTGTATAAGAAGTGGATATGCTTCGTTATAAATCTGCTCTATATACAATTTTGCAATATCGGTTAAGACATCAGCACTCAAATTTAATGAACGCATATATCTAATTGCTCTACGCATAATTCTACGCAATATATAACCCGCCCCAACATTAGATGGCAATATTCCGTTTTCATCACCAATTAACATAACGGTTGTACGTAGGTGATCAGCAATAATTCTCATGGCTCTTGTAGATTTTTCATCCTCGCCATATTTTATGCCACTTTTTGTTTCTAATAACTCAATAACTGGTAAAAATAAATCAGTTTTATAAACGTCAGTTAGCCCATTTAAGAACATTAAACATCTTTCAAAACCAAAACCGGTATCTACATTTTTATTTTCTAGTGGAATATACCCATTTTCAGTTTTTTGGTATTGCATATACACATCGTTACCAATTTCTACATATCTTCCGCAACTGCAGTTAATATCACATGTGTCTGAACATTTTTCGTCGTGCAATGGGTAGAACCATTCGTTATCTGGACCGCAAGGAGTTCCAACAGTACCTTCAAGTTCCCAGAAATTGTTCTCCTTACCATTTTCTTTCTTGCCAAGGTAGTAGATATTTTCTTTTTTTATGCCTAAATTCATCAATAAATTTGCAGTTTCGTCATCTTTTGGGGCATATTCATTACCCGCAAATACAGATGAGCAAATTTTATTTGCATCTAGACCAAACTTTTTTGTTAAAAGTTCAAAAGTCCAAGCAGTCTTTTCTTTTTTAAAGTAGTCGCCCAAACTCCAGTTTCCCATCATTTCAAAGAATGTACAATGGCTTTCATCTCCCACTTCTTCTATATCAACCGTTCTTACGCAACCTTGAACATTACATAATCTTGTACCACTTGGATGTTTTTTACCAAGTAAGTAAGGCATTAATGGTTGCATACCAGCAACATTAAACATTACGCCTGTAGTACCATCGCCTATAAGTGACACGGCACCTATATTTACATGTCCCTTACTTTCGTAAAACTCTAACCATGTTTTTCTTAAATCTTTACTTGAAATCATATCAATTTGTCCTTTTTAATCAAAAATATCCCCGTTAGGGTCGACTGGTGTCGACTGCCCTTCTTCTGGCGGAAAATCTAAATCATCTGGCGGAATAACCGAACCATCACCCGACATATTGTCTGGCATATCGAATGGTGGCAAGTTGTCTTCCGAAACAAATATATCATCAAAATCACCCACATCAACTGGTGTTGGAGTTTTAATTCTTTTAGATTCTGGTGGAGCATTTTCAACCAAACTTTGAGCATCTCCATCTTTTGGTAGGTTAACAAAACTAACTCTTGAACCCTTCCAACCAATAAATACGCTACCGATTTTACCACTTCTGTGCTTAGCAAAAATAATTTCTGCGGTATAATCGCTACTAGCACCTTCCTTTTCTACTCCCTTCATTTCTTCTGGCTTATGAATAAACATAACTATGTCGGCATCTTGTTCGATAGCACCCGTTTCACGAAGGTCGGATAGAACTGGCTTTTTGCTTGTACGATTTTCTACCGCTCTGGATAACTGGCTTAATAGCAATACCGGAACATTAATATCCTTTGCCAAAATTTTCATTTGTCTTGAAATATCAGATACTTCTTGTTGACGGTTGTCTGTTTTTTTGTCACTATACATTAACTGCAAGTAGTCAATCATAATTAAGTCTAGCCCACGCTCTCTTTTTAACTTACGACACTTACTTTTAATGGTAGATGGTGTATTTGCCGTACTATCATCAATGTAAATATCACACGCCTTTAATGTATTCATAGCGTCAAATAATTTAGACCAATCGGCACTTTGTAGTTTACCGCTTAATGCTTTACCCATATCTACACCAGCAACCGAGCAAATCATTCTTTGTACCAACTGCGCCTTGCTCATTTCTAGAGAAAATACGGCACACTTCTTCTTTTTTAGAGCAGCGTTTACTATAAAGTTCATCGAAAGTGCAGTTTTACCAACGGCTGGACGTGCAGCAATTACTATAAGGTCACTATCCTGCCAGCCACGAGTAATTTCATCAATAGCATAAAAACCAGACGGAATACCTTGAGTTTCGCCACCCGTTTTATTAATCTCTTCAAACTTTGCAATTACGGAATCTAGATATGGATCAATTTTCTCTAGTTCGGAATTTTGCCCGTTTTCTGCCAGGTCAAAAATTGCTTTTTCTGCCGTTTCTAATGTGTCTTCGTCGCCATTGTATGCCTTTCGTTCAATTTTTTCGCACGAATTAATTAAACTACGATTTATTGCACATCTTTTTACAATTTCAGCATATTGTGACCAACGCACCGCACTTGGTACCGCATTGGTTAAACTCATGATAAATTGAGCCCCGCCAACGCTGTTTAAACTATTTGTTTTTTCAAGTTCATCAGTTAATGTGATATAGTCTACTATTACGTTTCGACTATAAAGTGCCCCCATTGCTTCAAATATTTTTCTATTAACTTCCGAATAAAAATCGGACGCATTAAGTTTTCCTATTATGCCCATGCACGCATCTTCGGAAATTAATGCACAACCCAAAACGCTTAATTCGGCTTCTACATTATTTGGCATAATAGAAGCAACGTTTTGTGGTATTTTTTTGTTATCTTGTGTTTTAGTTTGCATGACACTCCCCCGAGGATAATATCGGTTGTAATTATATCAAAACAACCCCCTTTAGTCAAGAGATTTACCGAATTACACTATATATATAATTAAATATAAATTTCTTTTTTTAATACTCAGCTTTCACTCAAAAATAGGTTTTTAACAAAGTTTTACCACTCATACCAAAACTCACTCTGGAAAATTATCCAATAATTATACTCTAATGTTTAAACATTGTTAAAAAGCAAATTTCCAACTTAATTATTAACGCTTTTCATAAAACTATAAAATGTGAAAATGTAATTTTGTCAAGTTGACAAAGCCTAAAAAAAGTACTATACTACTATCATTAATATTTTAGGAGAACATTTATGATAGATATTGCATTAATCAGAGAAAATCCCGAACTTGTCCGTGAAAATATCAAGAAGAAATTTCAAGACGCTAAACTTCCACTTGTTGATGAAGTTATAGAACTAGATAAAAAAAATCGTGCTTTAAAGACCGAAGGAGATAACCTAAGAGCGGAAAGAAATAAACTAAGTGCCGAAGTCGGCAAGTTTATGAAGGAAAAGAATTTTGAAGAAGCCGAAAAAGTAAAAGCACAAGTTAAAGCAGATGCCGAAAGACTTGCAAAAATTGAAGAAGAACAAGCCGATATAGACGCCGAAGTTAAAAAGCGTATGATGGTTATTCCTAATATTTTAGACCCTAGCGTACCAATAGGAAAAGATGATTCTGAAAATGTTGAAGTAGAAAGATTTGGAGAACCTTTTGTTCCAGACTTTGAAGTTCCATACAATGCAGATATTCTAGAAAAAATCGGTGGACTAGATAAAGATAGTGCTGGAAGAACCAGTGGTGCAGGATTTTACTATTTAATGGGTGACGCAGCAAGACTACATGAAGCAATGATAGCTTATGGTAGAGATTATATGATAGAAAAGGGCTTTACCTATTGTATCCCTCCTTTCATGATTAGAAGTGATGTTGTTACTGGCGTTATGAGTTTTGCTGAAATGGACGCTATGATGTACAAAATTGAAGGCGAAGATCTTTATTTAATTGGCACAAGTGAACACTCAATGATTGGAAGATTTAAAGACCAAATTTTAAATGAAAGCCAATTACCTATTACTCTAACATCATATTCTCCTTGCTTTAGAAAAGAAGGTGGTGCACACGGACTAGAAGAAAGAGGCATTTACCGTGTTCACCAATTTGAAAAGGAAGAAATGATTGTTGTTTGTAAGCCAGAAGACAGCAAAGAATGGTACGAAAAGATGTGGAGATATACCGTAGATATTTTCAGAAATATGGACATTCCTGTTCGTCAATTAGAATGTTGTTCTGGTGACCTTGCCGATTTAAAAGTTAAGTCATGCGATATTGAAGCGTGGAGTCCTCGTCAAAAGAAGTATTTTGAAGTTGCTTCTTGCTCTAACCTTGGAGATGCTCAAGCAAGACGCCTTGGTATAAAGTTTAAAACCGATAAGGGAACCGTTCTTGCACACACCCTAAATAATACAGTAGTCGCTTCCCCACGTGGACTAATAGCCCTACTTGAAAACAATGTTAATGCAGATGGTTCTATCCGCATACCAAAAGTTCTTCAACCATACATGGGTGGCAAAGAAATTATAAAGCCAATAAAGTAAATATTAAAACCACGGGTTTAGTCAATACTGTTTGAAACTAGCAAAATAAAAGCACTTTAATCCATAAAAGATTAAGTGTTTTTTTTACTTTCTCTTAACTAAAAAAGAAACAAATATTACTGAAGTTGTCAAGGATTGCTGCTAATAGCGACATAAACTTTAACTTTGACAACAAAGAATATTCGTTTACCATAATAAAAAGAGAAAAAATAACAGCAAAAAGCGAAAGTGTGTTATGTGTTACCAGCACTTTCGCTTTTTGTATGCTTTAATTAGTTTATAAACGTGTGCTTGTCTGTTCGAGCAAAGCGAGAACACTTGTATCAAGACAAGCACACGTCTAACTGCCATTAATAGAATTTTTGAAAAGTATTGAAATATGAATTTATTTATGTTATAATGAATTAGTTTAGTAAAGGGAGATATTATGACAATTCAAGAATTATATGATTTTTTAGGTAAATTTATAAAAAAGCATCCAGAATGTAAAGATCAAAAAATAATGGTTAAAAATTTAAAAGACGAATCTACTTGGGAAGAAGTTACATTTATATCAGATACCGTTGTGTCTTCTTGTCCACAATATGGCTCACCTCTTTATTTTCATTCAAAAACTCAAGAAGAAGTTACAAAAAAATACATAGAAAAGATGAAAAAATTAGAAGGACAAGAAGATGACTATGATTATTATCTTTAGCTTATAAAAAAGGGATGTCAAATTGACATCCCTTTTTTATCACTAGTTTCAATTGCCTTAGCCCTTGATCCGTGGTTTTCTTTAACGAAAAACACTGCAAGTTGTACATTCTCCAATATGCAGTGTTTTTTTGTAAATTAATTTGCGAATAATTTAACCTATAATGTAAATAAAAACATCTTCTATATTAATTTTTAAAGTAAAAAGACGAGAAACTAGTTCTCGTCTTGTATTGTTCTATTTTTTTGATTTTTTATGTAGGCAATTTTATAATCTAATTTTTTTATTCTTCCAAGAATTGGTGCTTGTTCTATTGGTACATTGTTTTCAATCTTTGCGATTATTTCTGCCATTTCACGTTTAGGTAATTTGTATTTAAACTTATACCCCATACTTTCTATATTTACACCAACCAACTCCCCATATTCTTTAAGTTTTGAAAAGTCAGTTTTTGCAACATATTCTTCCACAGCAAAACTTACGACATCTACAACATTCGCAAGGTCTTCTATTTTAACATCTTTTAAAATTTTGTTAATTTTTTTATTAAGTTTTCTTGGTAAAACTTTTTTTAAAGTTTGTAAAATATCAAAAAGTTCTACTTCGGTAGGTTGGTCGTAAATTTTTACAATATGAGAAACCGTTTCATACTTATTTAATGCTTCCTTAAACTCATATACCGAAAAACCTTCATCGTCATTTACAAGAGTCCAACCAATAGTCCGTGCAAGGTCTTGAAGATAATTCATTTTATATGCAAGCTCCTACAATTTGTTCTAGGGGTTCACCCATTTTTTTCATAGTATTTTTGCCAGCTTCAATATTTGCTGATACTTGTCCAATAATTTTTTGTGCTTTTTTGTTTGCAACAGCCATCGCTTTAATTAGTGAGTCTACCTTACCTTTAAGTTCAGGAAGAACATTTTTTGACCTAGTAAGTGCATCTCCCCTATTTTTGCTGTAAGCTTCTAACATTTTTTCTAATTCCATAATTTTTCCCTCCTAAGTTAAAATTATTAAATTAATGCTTTTTTGCCTTTGCCTTGTCCCAAAAACTGTTGTTTGGATCACTCATTGCTGACATAAACAACTTATATCTACGCTTTAAGTCATCACTTTCGGTAACGATTCCTAATCTTTTGTCAATGATTGCCAAAATTTCATTTTCCTTACCGAGTAGAGAATTACCCACACTACGGTCTATTGGAAATAGTTTTGTTTGGTTTTCGTCTATTGTAACTAAATAGACCTTTCCATCTTTCTCTACCGTTTCAAACCCTAATGCAACGGCAAGCACAACTAAGTTTTCCTGATATTCTGTCATACACCCTCCTAATTACCTTCATCAAAGAATAATTTCATAAATTTTTTGTACTCTTCTGCTTCATCTGTTTGGAGCAATTCTTCGGTTTCCTTGTTAGTGGTTACATCAAGCATAACGACATCATATTTAGGATTATTAGCTTTTATTTTGTCATAGGTCGATGGTTCTGGAATATCGGTATTGAACATTTCTGCCAATTCAAAATATGACAACAAACTATTCTTTCCCTTTACAAACGCATCTTCTTTTGACTCCCCAACAGTTAACAAACCAAGGTCTGGAATACTAACATAGTATTCGCCATTTTTATCATCTTGTAAAACTGCTGGATAAACATATGTTTTCATAAAAACTTCCCCTAATAAAATCTACTAATATTGTAACAAATTAAAATAGGTTTGTCTAATGAATTTTTATGTTTTACGAGATTATAATATCACAAGTTTTGAAATTTGTCCATACCCATTTTAAAAATTGTCTATTTTTCACAAATGCCAGAGTTTACTCTTGATTTTTTGCTAGAATTATTGTGTTCTTAATAAGTTCGGTAATGGTCATAGGTCCAACACCGCCAGGCACTGGAGTAATTATTCCTTGCATACAAGCGGTAGTTTCTATATCAACATCTCCGACAACCTTGCCATTTTCTCTATTAATACCGACATCTATAACCACTGCACCATCTTTAATATACTCACTATTAATCATTTTGGGTTTACCAATGGCGACTATCAAAATATCTGCATTTTTACAAACTTCTTTTAAGTCTTTAGTTTTACTATGACAGATTGTGACCGTTGCGTCCATATTAGTAAGCATTGTTGCAACTGGTCTACCCACAAGCTGGCTTCTCCCTATAACAACAACGTTTTTGCCCGCTATTTCGGTTTTTGACTCTTTTAGTAGGTCAATTATTCCACACGGAGTACATGGGGCTATTTGAGCCAAATTTGACGCCAATTTACCTTTATTTATTAATGTAAGAGCGTCCACATCTTTGTTTGGGCTAATAGTTTCGACAATTTCAGCTTCCATATCTTTATTTGGCAGTGGTAATTGCAGTAAAATTCCCGAAACCGATTTATCTTCGTTTAATTGCTCAATTGTATGTTTTATCTCTTGCATAGTGGCATTTTCAGGCAATTTTATAGTTTTACTATTAAGTCCAACTTCTGCACACGCTCGTTCTTTGTTTCGCACATAAATTTCACTAGCAGGATTGTTTCCAACAAGCACAACAGCAAGTGTTGGTGGATTTTTTCCGCAATTTATATATTCCTTTTGTACTTGTTCTTTTAATTGTTGTCTAATTTTTAAACTTAATTCTTTACCGCTTAAAATTTCCATAACTATTTTCCCCTTTTAAATAATAATGTACCACATTTTTAAATAAAAGAAAAATGGAATTGACAATTTTTATCAATTCCATTTATATTGACCAACTATAAAGCTAATCTGTGACAATTTTTAAAATACTAAACTAATGCAACGATTGCTAGTTGAGCATTGTCGCCACGGCGTAAAGAAGTTTTTAGAACTCTTGTGTAACCACCCTTTGTTCCTAATTCTTCAGCACGCTTAGCATACTTTGGAGCAAGGTCGTCGAATATTCTTTCAATTAGTGGATGTTGAATTTGTTCGGTTCTTGCTTTGTATGCAGACTTCTTTTCGTTTTTGCCCTTTTCTTCTTGCTTATCATATAAAATAGCCATTAACTTTCTACGAGCAGTAAGCTTTTTAGGACCATCCTTAACAACAGTAGTCTTTGTTTCTTTACCCTTACTGTCAGTTGCAGTTTTTTCTTCAGAAATTACATCTTCACAAGCATTGATAGCGATGGTTATGCATCTATCTGCAATTCTTGAAGCAGCCTTAGCTTGAGCTAGAGTTGTTTCAATTTTACCATGCCACAATAAATCAGTTACAAGACCGCTGATAAGTGCATTTCTTTCGTCGGTTGGCAAACTTAATTTTTGTGTATTCATTTTGTTCTCCTTAAATTAATCTTCTTGACTCTTTAAACTTAGACCATATCCAGTAAGCTTATTGATAACTTCATCAAGTGACTTTCTTCCAAGGTTCTTAACCTTTAACATATCGTCTTCTGTCTTTCTAGTCAAATCTTCAACAGTGTTAATGTTAGCACGCTTTAAACAGTTATATGAACGTACAGATAGATCCATATCTTCAATGCTCATTTCAAGAAGTTTGATAACTTTATCTTCTTTGCTTGATACAAGTAGAGATTGACTAGCCATACTTTCTACAAGATCAATAAATAGTCTTAGATGGTCATTAACCAACTTAGCAGATAGACTAATTATTTCCTTCGCACTCATAGTTCCATTTGTTTTAACTTCAATTACAAGTTTATCGTAGTCGATGCTTTGACCAACACGAGTGCTTTGTACTTCAAAATTAACTTTCTTCAATGGGGTAAAATTTGAATCCATTGCGATAGTTCCAATTGGAGCATTTACGTCCTTGTTTTTATCCGCAAGAACATAACCACGACCTCTACCAATTGTAATTTCCATATTTAATACGGCATCGCTTTCTAATGTACAAATGTACATATCTGGATTTAAAATTTCAACTTCATCATCTGGATTAATCATTCCAGCGGTTATTACACCAGCACCAGAGTGGTTAAGTGTAATAACTTTTTTGAATGAAATGTCATCCGTTCTAGTTTTTACTGCAAGTCCTTTTAAATTTAAGATGATTTCAGCAACGTCTTCCTTTACACCCTTTATGGTAGAAAATTCGTGTTGAACTCCTTCAATTCTTACAGCAGTAACTGCTGCTCCTGGAAGTGCAGAAAGTAGTGTCCTTCTAAGTGCATTACCTAGGGTAACACCAAAACCCTTTTCGAGTGGTTCTACAGTAAATTTCGCATAAGCACCGTTATCGTCTTCTTCACAGATAACCTTAGGTTTCTCGATTTCTAACATTACATCTCCTCCTTATTATTATCTAGAATATAATTCGACTATCAAGTGTTCTTCTATTGCCAAATCTATATCATCTCTCTTTGGCAATTCTAAAATTCGTCCTTCTAGTTTAGTTGCATCAAATTCTAACCATTTAGGCATAACAACCTTAACTTCTTTTAAGGCCTTGAACATTTCTTTTTGACGTTTGTTTTCCTTAACAGAAATAACATCGCCTGCTTTAACTTGGTAAGATGGTATATCAACTCTCTTTCCGTTTACGCAGATATGTCCATGATTAACTATTTGACGAGCTTCTGCACGACTGCTACCGATACCCATACGATAAACAACGTTATCAAGTCTTCTTTCGATTAAACTTAACATTGTTTCACCAGTGATACCATTAAGTCTTTCAGCTTCTTCATAATAAGCACGCATTTGCTTTTCAAGTAGTCCATATGCTCTTTTAACTTTTTGCTTTTCTCTTAATTGTTTGCCATATTCGGTAAATTTCTTTCTAGCCATTCCATGTTGACCAGGAACTACTGGACGTCTTTCCATAGCACACTTCTTAGATAGGCATCTTTCACCTTTAAGGAACAACTTTGTACCTTCTCTACGGCATAGTCTGCAATCTGCT
The DNA here is from genome assembly GCA_934772525.1 of uncultured Clostridia bacterium. Lineage (GTDB taxonomy): Bacteria > Bacillota > Clostridia > Christensenellales > UBA1242 > UMGS1908. The sequence continues at coordinate 108,976 of CAKVMI010000005.1, read as the reverse complement.
TCAATATACTTAGCCATTCTTCACTCCTCCTATATCCTTCTTCTTTTTGGTGGTCTACAACCATTGTGAGGAATTGGAGATACATCACGAATCATTGTAACCTCTATATCAGCATTAGCTAATGCTCTTATAGCCGATTCTCGTCCATTTCCTGGTCCCTTAACTAGAACTTCAACGCTCTTTAGACCATATTCTTTTGCTGCATTTGCTGCTGTCTCTGCGGCTTGACTAGCTGCAAATGGGGTACTCTTTTTATTACCTTTATACCCTAAACTACCAGCAGAACTCCAAGCAATAACGTTACCAGCAACATCAGTAATAGTAACTAATGTGTTGTTAAAAGATGAATGTACGTGTACAATACCCTTTTCAACACTGGTGGTTATCTTCTTTCTCTTACCTGCTGTCTTTTTTTGAACTGCCATTATCCTTCTCCTTATTTACCTTTCTTCTTTATTGAACTATTGCGAGGTCCTTTGCAAGTTCTTGCATTAGAACTTGTCTTTTGACCACGGCAAGGAAGTCCTTTTCTGTGTCTAACGCCTCTGTAACAGCCGATTTCCATTAGTGACTTAACTTCCATAGCTAAATCTCTTTTTAGGTCACCTTCTACTACAATGTGCTTTTCGATGTATTCTCTTATTTTGTTTACATCGGCATCAGTTAAATCCTTACATCTTGTGTCTGGATTAACCTTAGTTTCAGCCAAAATTTCTTGAGCTTTAACTCTACCTATACCAAAAATGTAGGTCAAGCCAATTTCGACTCTCTTTTCATTTGGTAAATCAACACCTGCAATACGTGCCATACCATTCCTCCGTTTTGTTTTTTATTTATTATTGTTTTATTTTTAAGTATTAACCTTGAACTTGTTTGTGCTTTGGATACTTAGAGCAAATAACTCTAACCTTTCCATTTCTCTTAATAACTTTACATTTATCACAAATTGGTTTTACACTTGGTCTAACTTTCATCTTTGTAATCTCCTAAATTTATTTTTGTCGCCAAACTATTCTGCCTTTTGTCAAGTCATAAGGACTCATTTCAAGTTTGACAGTATCTCCTTCATATACGCGTATTAAGTTCTTCCATAGTTTTCCACTTAAATATGCCGTGATAATATGATTGTTTTGTAACTGTACTTTGAATGTAGCCCCCGGAAGTGCCTCAACTACAACTCCCTCGGTTTCAATAACATCGCCAGCCGACATCTGTTATCCTCCTAATCTTTTAAAATTGTTAGAATTTCTACGCCATCTTCGGTAATTAGAATTGTGTTTTCATAATGTGCTGATGGTTTATGATCCGCCGTTTTTACGTCCCACATACCATTAAATACAACATCTGGAACACCGACATTTACCATAGGCTCTACGGCTATCGTACAATTCACTGGAAGTTTTACACCAAGTCCCATTCTACCATAATTTGGTACATTTGGATCTTCATGCATTTCTCTACCAACGCCGTGTCCGACTAAATCTCTTACTACTGAAAAGCCATGTTTTTCAACGTAAGATTGAACTCTTGCGCCAATATCTCCTACCCTGTCATTTGCTTTTAAGCCCTTGATACCTTCAAAAAAACTTTCTCTGGTAACATCTATAAGTTTTTGTTTCTCGTCACTAATGTGTCCTACACCAAAAGTTCTTGCCGCGTCTGAACAGAACCCTTTGTATTTTACACCACAGTCAATACCTATAATTTGACCCTCTTGAAGAATATCGCTTTCACGGGGAATGCCGTGAACGACTATATCATCAATCGACGAGCAAATGCTCGCTGGAAACCCATATAAATGTAAAAATGCAGGTTTCCCGCCACATGATATTATATATTCATTGGCAATTTTGTCAAGATATTTTGTTGAAATTCCTGGTCGAATTTCGTTTTCTAATAATTTGAGTGTTCGTGCGAGAATCTGTCCAGATTCTCGCATTATCTCAATTTCTGCTTGTGTTTTAACTTTAATCATTATCTCACACTTTGAATTGCATTTTCAATCTGACTAGCAACTTCATTGATTGACTTATCTGCGTCTATTGTAACTACTTTAAATCCATGAGTTTTGTAGTAATCAACTACTGGTAACACTTCATTGTTATAGAAATTAATTCTTTTAGAAATTGATGCGTCATTGTCGTCAGTTCTCTGATATACTTCACCGCCACATTCTGGACACTTTCCGTCATCTAATTTTGATACATGAGCGTTTGTATTACATACACTGCAAACTCTTCTATTAACTAATCTATCACGAAGTTTTTCCAAATCATTCTGAAAGTCTAGTACTAAGTCTACATTTAGTGTAAGTGCTTTTACTTGCTCCAATGTTCTTGGGAAACCGTCTAGTAAGTAGCCGTTCACATTCTTTGTTCCTTCTATCTTATTCATCAAAGCCTTAACAACTATTTCTAGTGGAACTAGGTTACCATTTTTTTGATATTCGTCAATTAACTTGCCTTCTTCGGTTTGAAGTTTTACTTGTTCTTTTAGCACATCTCCCATTGATAAGTGACAAAAACCATACTTCTCGACTAAAATTTTTGCCTGAGTGCCTTTCCCCGACCCAGATGCCCCAATCATTAAAATATTCATAATATTCTCCTATAAAATATTTTTATGTCGCTTCATCATTAATTGCGCTTCTAATTGTTGATTAAATTCAATCGCAACACTAACAACGATTAACATACCAGTTGCAGTGAATGCGTTTAATAATTCTAGTGATGAGCCTGCAACCAAACTAAATACTATTGATGGAACGATAGCAATAAATGCTAAGAATACTGCCCCAAACAATGTTATTCTGTTGCTTACACGCTTCAAATAATCGGTTGTTGCCTTACCTGCTCTAATACCAGGAATAAAGCCACCATTTTGTTGTATGTTTTGGCTAACATCTGCTGGATTAAATTGAATTTGTGAATAGAAATATGCAAATCCTAAAATTAATAAACCAACTAAAATGCTATATCCAACACTGCCTGCTCCTAGATAATCATAATAGAATCTAGCGAACCAGCCACTATTTCTTGTAACGCCACATAGTTGCATAATTAAACTTGGGAATGAAATAATTGCAGAAGCGAAGATTATCGGCATAACTCCGTTTGCATTTACTTTCATAGGGATGTAACTGCTTTGACCACCGTACATCTTCCTGCCCTTGATTTGTTTTGCGTATTGAACAGGGATTCTTCTCTCTGCCATATCCATAAATACGATAAATACGAAAACAACAAGTGCAAGAGCCAAAAATCCTAATAATTCCCACAATGCACTGGTGTTTCCACCAAAAATTTGTTGGAATGCATTTGCTATTGCTGTTGCTGCGGTTGCCATAATACCTACAAAAATAATTAAAGAAATACCATTTCCAATATTTTGTTCGGTAATACGGTCACCTAGCCACATTGTAAAGCAAGTACCTGCTACCATTAATAATACAACAACTGCCCCAGTAAGCCAAATTGGCGCACTGCCAAATAGGTTTACAAGACTGCTTCCACCGAATCCAATTACGGTACCTATACCTTGAGCGATTGCAAGAACTAATGCTACAACTTTTGTAATTGTATTCATTTTTCTTCTACCCTCGTCGCCTTCTTTTGAAAGCCTTTCTAGAGCAGGAATACCAACGCTCAATAATTGAACTATAATAGATGCGTTAATGTATGGCGTTATACCAAGTGCTAGAAATGAACCGTTTGAAAGAGCCGAACCCGTAACCGAGTTCAATAGACTCAAAACGCCAAGGTTATCTTCGCTTACAGTTAAGCCATAAGCGTCTTTATTAATACCTGGGATTGGCAAGAAGCAACCCAGTCTGTATACGAACAATAACAACAAAGTTATTATCATTCCCTTTCTGATTTCTTTATTTTTAAATGCACTTGCTAACGTTTTAAACATTAAATCACCTCAACACTACCGCCAGCTGCTTGAATTTTTTGGATAGCTGACTCAGAGAACTTATTAGCCTTAACGGTTAGTGGAACGGTTAGTTCGCCATTACCAATAACTTTTAGACCAAACTTTTCTATCTTAGATATCATTCCTTGTGCCTTCAATAATTCAGCAGTAACGATTGTGTTAGGTTGTAAACTATTAAGTTTTGAAACATTTATAACAGTGTATTCCTTAGACCATACGTTAGTAAAGCCATGTTTTGGAATTCTTCTTATAAGTGGCATTTGTCCACCTTCGAAACCAGGACGAACTCCGCCACCGCTTCTTGCGTTTTGACCCTTATGACCTTTACCACTTGTTTTACCGTGTCCAGAACCCATACCTCTACCAACTCTCTTATCTTTGAAAGTTGAGTTAGGAGCTGGAGATAAACTTTGTATATTCATAACTAAATCTCCCTATTATTTTTACTTAACTTCTTCAACACTTACAAGGTGACGAACAACATAAATCATTCCTCTTGTGCAAGCATTGTCAGGCTTAACTACACTGCTTCTAATCTTTCTTAGCCCCAAAGCTTGAATAGTTCTTTGTTGCTTTTCTAATGCACCGATTGTGCTCCTTACCAAAGTAATTTTAACCATTTTTTCAGATTTTGATGCTTTGGTTGTAGATTTTGTTTCAACAGCTTTTGCTTCAGCCTTAACTTCAGCCTTTGGTTCAGCCTTCTTAGTTGTTGCTGTCTTCTTTGTAGAAGTTGTAGCCTTCTTTGTAGAAGTAGCTGTTGACTTTGCGGTTGTAGCTTTCTTTGTTGTAGACTTTTCTGCGGTTGTCTTTGTAGACTTAGTTGCAGTTGTCTTCTTTGCTTTTTCTTCCTTTACAGGAGTTTCAGCCTTCTTGGTTGTTGTCTTTTTTGTTTTAACTTCTTCCATTATATCTTCTCCTATAAAATTTCATCTACGGATTTACCGCGCATTTTAGCGATTTGTTCAGCATCTCTTAATTGGCTCAAACCATCAAGAGTAGCCTTAACACAGTTGACTGCGTTGTTAGAACCATACATCTTTGTAGTGATATCCTTGATACCAGCTAGTTCTACAACACTTCTAACGCTACCGCCGGCAATAATACCATTACCTTTCTTGGCTGGCATCATAATAACCTTGGTTTTTTCGAATTTACCAACAACTTCGTGTGGAATTGTGGTATCTTTTAGTGGAACTTGCATTAAGTGCTTCTTAGCATCAACGCCAGCTTTATCCATAGCGATTGAAACTTCGGCACCTCTGCCCATACCAACACCAACTTTACCCTTACCATCACCGGTAACTACAAGAGCAGAGAATCTCATATTTCTACCACCCTTAACTACCTTAGTTACACGACGAATGGCAACGGTAACCTTATTGAATTCATCTTTCTTTTCTGGTGCTTGGTCTTTCTTTTTGTTTTCAACTTTTGCCATTATATCTTCTCCTAAACCCTAAAAATTTAATCCAGCGTTTCTAGCGCCTTCGGCAAGCTTATGAACACGTCCAGTATAGATGTAACCAGAACGGTCAAATACGACTTCCTTAACGCCCTTAGCCATTGCTCTTTTAGCAACTTCTTCACCAATCATGTAAGCTTGTTCCATCTTGGTTTTTCCAGCAACCTTCTTATCCATTCCCTTTTCTTCGGTAGATGCACTGCAGATTGTTACACCCTTAGTATCATCAATAACTTGAGCATAGATATTAACTAGGGAGCGATATACGCATAGTCTAGGTCTTTCAGTTGTTCCAGATAAAGTGGCTCTAATTCTTTTATGCTTTGCTTCACGAACAGAGTTCTTATCAATTTTCTTAATCATATCTTATCTCCTTACTTCTTCTTAGCTGCCTTTTTAATTTCTTTTCTGCGTACATGTTCGTCTGTGTATCTAATTCCATATGCGTGATATGGTTCTACTGGCTTAATAGCTTTAATATCAGCGGCAAATTGACCAACTTGTGTTTTGTTGCAACCTTCAATCTTAATTTCGGTAGCACTAGGACAAGATGCTTTTAAGCCTTGTGGAATTTCTACAACTACTGGATGAGAAAATCCAATGTTTAGAGTTAATTTGTTGCCTTGAACAGCACACTTGAAACCTACACCATTAATGGTTACAGACTTTGAATAGCCCTTTGTAACACCTTCTACCATATTGTGGATAAGTGCTCTATAAAGACCATGCATAGCCTTGGTTTCTTTTAATTCGTTAGCTCTTGTTAAAACAAGAACATTTTTATCATGAAGTGTAGTTTGTTCAACAGTGATTAGTTTGTTAACTTCTTGAGAAAGTTCCCCTAATTGACCCTTAACCTTAACTACATTTTCATTTGTTACTTCAACGGTAACGCCTGCAGGTATTTCTACTGGTAATCTTCCAATTCTTGACATATATTATTACCTCCTACCATACATAAGCAAGAACTTCGCCACCAAGACCAAGTTTTCTTGCCTCTCTATCAGTTACAACGCCCTTGCTAGTAGAGATAATAGCAATTCCCAAACCATTAAGAACTCGTGGTAGTTCGTCTACGCTTGCATATATTCTTAGTCCTGGCTTAGAAATTCTCTTTAATCCACTAATAACACGCTTGTTGTCTTCTGTGTATTTTAATGTGATTTTGATTTTTCCTTGAATTTTGTCCTCGATATATTCAACCTTTGAAATATAGCCTTCTGCCAAAAGAATCTCTGCGATGGCTCTCTTCATTTTAGAATCTGGAACGATAACTGTTTCATGACGAGCAGTCTGTGCGTTTCTAATTCTAGTTAACATATCAGCAATAGGATCTGTTACTATCATTTTTATTTCCTCCTAAATTTTACCAACTAGATTTTTTAGCACCAGGTATTTCACCCTTATACGCAAGTTCTCTAAAACAAATACGGCAGATTCCATATTTACGAAGAACAGAGTGTGGTCTTCCGCAAATAGAACATCTTGTGTACTCACGAGTGCTATATTTTTGCTTGCCTTGTTGTTTGTTAATAAGTGCTTTCTTTGCCATAAATTATCTCCTTCCTTACTTTCTAAATGGCATACCCATTAGTGCTAAAAGTTCTCTTGCTTCATCGTCAGTCTTTGCAGAAGTAACGATGCAAACATCAAAACCACGAATCTTTTCAATTTTCTCATAAGCGATTTCTGGGAAAATTAATTGTTCCTTAACACCATAAGAGAATGAACCTCTGCCATCGAATGCGTTAGGATTTACGCCTCTAAAGTCACGAACTCTAGGAAGTGCAATAGACATAAATCTATCTAAGAATTCATACATTCTTGTTCCTCTAAGTGTAACCTTAGCACCTATATTCATTCCTTCTCTTAATTTGAAGTTAGCTACTGACTTCTTAGCCTTTGTAATAATTGGCTTTTGACCAGCAATTAGACCTAATTCTTCAACTGCAAGATTTAATGACTTACTATTATCCTTAACATCGCCTAAACCCATATTAAGAACGATTTTTTCAATTCTTGGAATTTGGTTTACGTTGGCGTAGTTAAATTTCTTTTGCATAGCAGGAACTACTTCTTTTAGGTATTTATCTTTTAATCTGTTTTGTTCAGTCTTCTTTTCCATTTAAGCTTTCTCCTTTAAAATTACATTCCTTGCTTTCTATTCATTGTTGCGCCTTCGGCTTTGTTCTTAACAGTAGACTTTTTTACAGCTGTTGCTGACTTTTCGGTCTTTGGAGCTGTTTTCTTCTTTGTAGCCTTTTCTTCAGCGTTTTCGACTTTTTTATCTTTTGTTGCCTTTGTGGCAGTTGTCTTGGTTGCTTTCTTTTTAGAAGCCTTTTCGTACTTGGTATCTAAAACTGCACCACATTTACATACTCTTGTATGTTTTCCATCAATATCAGCATGCTTAACTCTGGTTGGTTTTCCACAAGTTGGGCAAACGATCATAACGTTTGAAACGTCGATTGAGCCTTCTCTTTTAATAATTCCACCAGCTTCTTGTGCTGAACGAGGCTTAGTGTGACGGCTAACAATGTTTACGCCTTCAACTACTACTCTATTTTTGTCTGGGTAGCAAGCCAAAACTTTACCTTGCTTTCCAGCATCTTTACCAGTAATAACTACTACATTATCACCAGTTTTTACATTTAGTGTATTTGCCATAATTTGCCTCCTATATAACTACAGGTGCTAATGAAATTATCTTCATATAGCCCTTATCACGAAGTTCTCTTGCGATAGGTCCAAAAATACGAGTTCCACGAGGAAGTCCATCGTTTCCGATAATAACTGCAGCGTTTTCATCAAACTTAACAGAACTTCCGTCTGGTCTTTGGATACCTTTAACAGTTCTAACGATGACAGCCTTTACAACTTCACCATTTTTAACAGAACCCTTAGGATCAGCACCCTTAACAGCAGCAATTATGACATCACCAATGTTACCGCTCTTAACACGAGAACCACCTAGAACCTTTATACATAAAAGTTCCTTAGCACCAGTGTTATCGGCAACTTTTAATCTTGTTTCCTGTTGTATCATACTATTTATCTCCCATTACTACTTGACTTTTTCTACGATTTTTACAAGACGCCAGTTCTTATCTTTAGATAAATGACGAGTTTCTGCAATCATAACTGTATCGCCTATGTCACAGATGTTATCTTCATCGTGTGCCTTAAAAGATACTGTTTTAGTGATGGTTTTGCCATATAGTGGGTGTTTCTTCTTGTTAACACATTCAATAACTATGGTCTTATCCATCTTATTACTCTTAACTACACCGATTCTTGTCTTTCTTTCATTTCTTTTAATATCCATAAGTTATTCCCCTTAATCCTTCTTAGTTTCAACTTTTTTAGCGGTGCTTTTTTTAGTTGCCTTTTTTTCTTCTTGAGGCTTAACTGATTCAGATATTCCTAACTCTCTTTCTCTTAAAATGGTGTTAACACGAGCAATATTTTTCTTGCAAGTATCAAGAGCCATTGGATTAGCAAGTTGACCAGTTGCGTTAGAGAATCTGAGGTTGAATAATTCAGACTTTAAGTCGCTAAGCATTTTTCTTAATTCATTATCTGATTGAGTTCTTAGTTGTTTGTTGTTCATATATTACCTAAGCCTCCTCTTTTGGTTTTACAGAATTTTGTTCAAAATCTGCTTTTGTTACAATTTTAGTTCCGCATGGAAGTTTGTAGGTTGCAAGTCTTAATGCTTCTCTTGCTACTTCTTCCTTAATTCCGCCCATTTCGAACATTACACGACCTGGCTTAACAACAGCTACCCAGAACTCAGGAGAACCTTTACCAGAACCCATACGAGTTTCAGCAGGCTTCTTTGTTACAGGCTTGTGTGGGAAAATGTTTATCCAAACATTACCACCTCTTTTTGTGTATCTAGTCATTGCAATACGAGCGGCTTCAATTTGGTTAGAGGTTATCCAACAAGGAGTAGTTGCAATAATGCCATAATCTCCGTATGTAAGTGTGTTACCACGAAGTGCTTTACCAGTCATTCTGCCTCTTTGTTGCTTTCTTCTCTTAACTCTTTTAGGCATCAACATGTTTGTTTCCTCCTTTGATTGAAAGATCCTTTTTACCTAGGACTTCACCTTTATAAATCCAAACTTTAACACCTATAGCGCCATAAACATGGGCTGTTGTTGTACCATAATCGATATCAGCACGTAAAGTTTGAAGTGGAAGTGAACCTTCTTGATAGAATTCGCTTCTTGCGATTTCTGCGCCATCAAGACGACCACCAACCATAATCTTTATACCCTTAACGCCAGCCTTTTGGCAACGTGATAGGGCTTGCTTCATGGCTCTTCTAAATCCAACTCTTTGTTCTAGTTGGAAAGCAATGCTTTCAGCTACTAGTTGAGCGTCCATGTCTGGATTCTTAACTTCAACAACGTTGATGTTAACATTCTTGCCATTTACTAGTGCAGAAACTTCTTTCTTCATAGCTTCTACGCCAGCACCCTTTTGACCGATAACCACGCCAGGCTTTGCGGTGTTTAGAGTAATGGTAACTTTGTTTTCACCTCTTTCAATAAGGATTGAAGAGATGCTACAATTTTTATACTTTGTCTTAATGAACTTTCTGATGTCATTGTCTTCTTTTAAGAATTCTGCAAAAGACTTCTTATCCGCATACCATTGACTATTCCAGCCAGCGTTGACACCTAATCTTAGTCCATGTGGATTGACTTTTTGTCCCATTTAAACATTCCTCCTAAATTAAGCCTTTTTCACATCAAGTCTAACTGTGATGTGACAAGTTCTTTTTAAAATTGAGTGTGCTCTACCCTTGCTAACTGGTTGGTTTCTCTTTAATGTTGGGCCACCATCTGCAAATGTTTCAGCGACATATAATTCAGACTTATTTAGTCCATTGTTATTTTCAGCGTTTGCACCAGCACTTCTTAATACATTTAGAACTGTCTTTGCGGCAGGACTAGCGTTGTATTCAAGAATAGCTTCAGCATCGCTATAATCTTTACCTCTAATTAGGTCAAGAATAATTCTTACCTTAGTAGGGGTGATTCTTACATACTTTGCAGTAGCGAATGGACGAGTGTCACGATTCGCAATTCTTGCTGCAGATTTTTCTCTTTGTCTAGTAGCCATTATTACTTACCCCCCTTAGCATCAACTGTCTTTGTACCTTTGTGACCTTTGAATGTTCTTGTTGGAGCGAACTCACCAAGCTTAAAGCCAACCATTTCGGTAGTTACATAAACAGGAATGTGTTTTCTTCCGTCGTAAACGGCGATTGTATGACCTACCATTGTAGGAAGAATAGTTGAAGAACGTGACCAAGTTTTAATAACTCTCTTTTCGCCAGTTTCGTTCATCTTAGCAATTCTATTAGCTAATCTTTCTTCCACAAATGGACCCTTTTTAACTGATCTACTCATTTTCTTCCTCCTAACTAGTTAATACGCTTAACCATTAATTTATTTGAAGCTTTCTTTTTCTTTCTTGTCTTCATACCAAGAGCAGGTTTACCCCAAGGAGTAACTGGTGCAGGCATACCAACTGGGCTCTTACCTTCACCACCACCATGTGGGTGATCAACTGGGTTCATAACAACACCACGAACGCTTGGACGGATACCCATATGTCTTGTTCTACCAGCCTTACCTAGTTTTACAAGTTCATGGTCAAGGTTTCCGATTTCACCAATTGTTGCACGGCAAGTTAATAATACCTTTCTCATTTCTCCTGATGGCATTCTTAGGGTAGCATATCTACCTTCCTTAGCCATAAGTTGTGCAGAGTTACCAGCACTTCTACCAATTTTACCGCCTCTACCAGCGTTAAGTTCTACATTATGAATAATAGAACCTACTGGGATATTTTCTAGTGGCAATGCGTTACCAACTTTAATTTCAGCAGTAGCACCGCTCATTAGTTCGTCACCAACTTGTAGTCCGTTTGGTGCAAGGATATATCTCTTTTCACCATCGGCGTAAGTTAGCAATGCAATATAAGCTGTTCTGTTTGGATCATATTCGATGGTTGAAACTTTTGCAGGGATACCATCTTTATCTCTCTTAAAATCGATTATACGATATTTTTGTCTATTTCCACCGCCGATGTGTCTAACGGTAATTCTACCATAAGAATTTCTACCAGCGGTTTTCTTTTTGGTTGCCAACAAAGACTTTTCTGGAGTTGAGGTAGTAACTTCTTCGAAAGAAGCAGTAGTCTTTCCTCTTTGACCAGCACTTGTTGGTTTGTATCTTTTTATAGCCATTTTTCTACTCCTCTATTATTAACTTAAACTATCAAAAAATGCGATTGATTTGCTGTCAGCGGTTAGTTGAACGATTGCCTTTTTGTAGTTTCCTGCAAGACCTTCAAATCTGCCTTGTCTTTTCATTTTTCCGTGAACATTAACAATGTTTACACTTTCAACTTTAACTCCGAAGATTGCTTCAACTGCATCTCTAACTTGAGTTTTTGTAGCCTTTGGAGCAACTTCAAATGTATATCTTTTTGATTGAATGCCCGCATAAGTTTTTTCGGTTAGTATTGGGCGAATAATTAAATCGTGATTGACCATTAGTTCTTGTAAGCCTCCTCTAATTTCTTAATAGCAGACTTTGTTATGATTAACTTTTCGTTTGTAACGATATCATAAGTAGAAATGATGTCTGCGGTTGAGGTTTCGATATTTTCAAGGTTACGAGCAGATAGTACAACGTTTTCGTTAACATCTTCGGTTACGATAACTGCTGACTTGTTAACCTTTAAATTTTCTAGTACTTGTGCCATCTCTTTGGTCTTTGGGGCAACATTTAGTTCATCTAGAACAATAACGTTACCTTCTTCAAGTCTGGTTGATATAGCACTCATAAATGCAAGTGCCTTAACCTTCTTATTAACCTTTTTAGAGAAATCTCTTGGCTTTGGAGCAAATACAACTCCACCCTTTATCCATTGTGGAGCACGAGTAGAACCTTGACGAGCGTTACCAGTTCCCTTTTGTCTCCATGGTTTTCTTCCACCACCGCTAACTTCTGAGCGTGTTAAAGTGCTCTTAGTTCCTTGACGGTTGTTTGCAAGGGTTGCAACTACTACTTGGTGGATTACTGCTTCGTTGTAAGGAACTTTAAATACAGAATCGTTAAGTTCAACTTTACCAACTACTTCACCTTTTATATTTAATACATTAGTTTGCATGTTTTATCTCCTTACTTTTTAACGGCTGATTTAACGAATACAAGATTTCCATTAGCACCAGGAATAGCACCCTTAATAAGCAATAGATTTCTTTCTACATCGACTTTTGCAATTTCAAGATTTTGGATTGTAACTCTTTCGTTACCATATTGACCAGCCATCTTCTTGTTCTTGAATACATGGCTTGGGTCTGCACTAGAACCCATAGAACCAACGCCTCTGTGGTAACCAGAACCGTGACTCATAGGTCCACGTGAGTGGTTCCATCTTTGGATAGGACCGGTAAATCCACGACCTTTTGTTTGACCAGTTACATCAACCATATCACCAGCCTTAAATACATCACACTTGATTTCTGCGCCTATTTCTAGGTTAGAGCCATCAATATCAAATTCTTTAAGATATTTCTTAGGTGTAATGTTTGCCTTCTTTAAGTGACCAACTTCGGCTTTGGTAACTCTAGATGGCTTTGCGTCTACGAATGCAAGTTGAACTGCATTGTATCCGTCATTTTCAACTGTCTTCTTTTGAGATACATAGCAAGGACCTGCTTCAACAACGGTTACAGGAATAACCAATCCAGTGCTAGTAAATATTTGAGACATACCTACTTTTTTACCTAATATTGCGTTCATGTTTCATCCTCCTGCCCATAATTAAAGCTTAATCTTGATATCAACGCCACTAGGCAAATCAATCTTCATTAGTGAATCAACAGTCTTTGAAGACGGATTGTAGATATCAATAAGTCTTTTATGTGTTCTTATTTCAAATTGTTCTCGGGAATCTTTGTGTTTGTGTGGAGAACGAAGTATTGTAACAACTTCTTTCTCAGTTGGCATAGGAATAGGTCCCGAAACCTTAGCCCCAGCCTTTTTAGCAGTTTCCACAATTCTTTCGCAAGATGCGTCGATTAGGTTGTGGTCAAATGCTTTTAAAGTAATTCTCATTTTTTGTGTAGCCATTTTCTTCTCCTTTTTTATTTCCCAAATTAACTCACCTTTCTGGATGCAAAACAGATTGGTTACTAAGATGAATAATTTGTCGCACCTATTACTTGGCGCTATTGTCAGCGAAAGTTATCTCTTTTGGAAACCCATAGTGAGTAACCTTCCGCATCATCCCATAATGCATCGTGCAACATTATACTAAACACACGGCTCCGTGTCAAGAGTTTTTCCAAAAAAAATCTAACTTTTTCGGGGGTTTTTGCCCAAACCCGCAAATTTTCTAGACTTTTGCCGAATTTTTTCAAAATTTTGTGCAAAATGTACAAACAATTTGACATAAAATCTGCCTCCGCTTTCCATTCTTTTTGTTTATATATACTTAAAGAAAAATTTTATAATAATTTAATTTTACCTATTGACATTTTACCTTGTAGTGATATACTAATTGACGGTTTAAGGAGAATAACAAATGAATGGTACACATGATATTATAAAATTATTTTTGGGCGGAACAACCATTCTTTTAACCTGCGCCGGACTGGTATCTGCAATTGGCATTAAGCATATGCGAGGCGAAGCCTCTGACTTTAAAGCAGATATGAAAAAAGCAGAGCATGACCTAAACAATTACATTGTTGAGGTATACAAACAATCTGATGAATGTAGTTATAGAAAAAAATTGTATTCACAAATTGCAAAAGACCCAACAAAACCAATAGATGTAAGAAAAGATGCCGTGCAAAACCTAATTAATAATGAAAGTAAAAGTTATATACTATCTCATATGGACGAATTCAAAATTGAACTTTCTCCTATTTATGACAAAGGTAAAATAGATGCACTAAAACAAAAGAAAGACTTTTCGGAGAGTTTATACAACAATATTAACGAAAGATTGGAAAACGCCGAAAGAACTGCCATACTATCAACGCTTGGTGCCACCATTACCGGCACATACGCAACCGCCTTTGTAAATCAAGATATGTATCCTAACGAAGAGGAAGAAAATAACGAGTTATAAAAAATAGCCAAACAAATTATGTTTGGCTATTTTTAGTTCAGATAAAAATTTTCGTAATAGTGTATTTAATTTGAGTTTAATTGCTTTTATAGGTTTTTAACCATACTTGTTAAATTTTATGGGGCTAAACTCTTAATATTTTGTTATTGGCAAACTATCATCGTCTTTGCCCTTTTCAATCTTCTTTATTACCACATAATAGCCAACATCTTCATTCACCGAAACATAACATCTATCACCAACACCCTTCCCCATAATTGCCTTACCCAATGGGCATTCCTTACTAATAATGTTAGCGTCGGGGTTTCGTCGAAGTGTTGTAGAAATCATATAGGTTTGAGTTTCGTCATCATCTTCAAAATATAAATCAACTTTATCAAAAATACCAACTTCATTGGCATTTGAATTAGTTGTTATTATTTTTGCCGTTCTAATCATATTTTTTAAATATCTTATACGACTCTCATTTCTATTTTTTTCACGCTTTGCAATATGGTATTCGGCATTTTCACTTAAGTCACCCAACTCCCTTGCATCTTTCAAATTTGCAATAAGCTCGGCACGAAGAGTAGTATCCCTATAATCTATTTCTTCTTGCATTTTTTTAATATCTACTTCAGTTAATTCATTAAACATAGCATATTCCCCTACATAATTTAGGTCAATATTATATCACACAAATCTAAAAATTGCTAGCAAATATTTATCTTTATTTTACTCTTTACCATACAACAAAAAAGTTGTTTATAATAAGCACATTTATTAAGATAAAAATATTACAATGGTTGTTTGCAAATAAAAAACTCACTTCAACAAATGTTGAAATGAGTTCCGTTGTTACTCTTTTTCTTCTTCGGAGTTAAAACTTTCGCTGTTAGATTGATTATTTTTATTGGTTTTTTCTATTTGAGAAAGTGCTAAATCTAGTGCGATTTGCGTATCAGTCATATTCCAGCCGTTGTGTTGTGCTTGACTAATAATTTTTTCTCTAAAATAATCGCCGTGACGCTTAATGCTGTTTTTGCAACTTTCGTTTAGCCCATACATACAGCAAAAAAATTCTTTTGCGTTTTGGGGTTTGTACCTTGTTCCCTTCATGTAGTCCAAAAACTCAACACCGCTACAAACAACCACGCCCTCTCTTTCCTCTTCCAAAAAGGTAAAGTTTGTAAAGGGAATTAATCTTAATCGAACCTCTGTACTCTTCTCCTTTAATTTATTTCTTATATCTAACAGAAAGCTTTTTACTCCATTCATTTCTCGACCGTCCACCGAATTGGGGGAAGTCTCAAAACTTTTGTCCATAAAAAGTTCTCCTATGTTGATTTTGCTAGACAAGTGCAAAATCAATATGTGTAGTGTTTTAATAGAAAAATTTATTTTAAAACACCGACACTATTATACCACATAAAAAAAACATTTGTCAAATCGGCACACCTTTTACCCTAAAAAGCCCACAGCAACAATTGAAAGACTAATTAATCAAGCCTTATAAAACACCAGCAGTTTTACCGCGAATTTAAGCCATTTTACACCTTTTGATAGCCTTCCCTACCCCATAAACCGATTAAAGATTTATTCAAAGTAAACTAATTTCACTTTATCAAAATAGAAAGACTACACTACAACGAACTGAAACATAATAATTTATTTATTAAACCCACCCCCTACCAAATTGACATATCTTATACTTTCGTTTGCAAAATACAAAACCTTGTGCTATACTAAACATATATTTCCTTAAATGCGGATGTAGTTTAATGGCAGAACATGAGCTTCCCAAGCTTATAGCGTGGGTTCGATTCCCATCATCCGCTCCAAAAAGCAAAAAGAAAAGCCAATATTTGACTTTTCTTTTCTTTGTAAAAAATTTTACTTGATTAATTTATTATATTATTATTGGTTCAAAGCCCGTTATTCTTTTTCTTCGGAATCTTCTATAGTTTTATGAGATGAATACTTATTTAAAAGATATACAAAAATCTTTTCATATAATGACTCAACATAAACATCTTGTTTTTTAAGGTCGCTGTATAAATAATTGTCTAGGCCTGGTGCGCTATTAACTTCCAAAATGCGATAGTCTGTCTTTTGTGGGTCAGAAATACTATCCGCCAAGATATCAATACCACAAAGTTCCAGTCCCAAACTTTTTGCTATATTTGCTGAAAGGTTTTTGAAGTACCCTGTTATTGTATTTGTGCAATCTTTACTTGTTCCACCAAGCGAAAGGTTTGCTATATCTTGCAACTTTATAGTTTTACCATATTCCAAAATATCGGTTGGCTTTAGCCCTGCCCCAGCAACACATTTCCAAAGCCTTTCATCGTTTATATCTACCGGCTTATCTCTATCATCTGCTTTAAACTGCTCTATTTTTTTGGATACTAAATCTTTAACACTATCTGTTCCGTTTCCTGTTATGCTAAACGGAACTCTTTCGTATGCTTGAATTACTTCTCCATTTAAAACAACTATTCTAAAATCATTTCCTTTAATAAATTCCTGAATAATAAAAGTTTTAGTCTTGTAGTCATTTAAGTGTTGAACTGCCTTTTTTGCATCTTCAAAATTGCTTAATTTTACAATTCCCGTCCCCTGCGAAAGATTTGACGGCTTCAATATAAGCGGATAATCAATATTATAACTTGAAAGATTTCCCAAAAATTCATACATTAGCGGAATTAGGTCGCTATTTTGCTCGGTAGAACGCCTAGTGAAATTTTCAGAAATAGGTACCTTGTATCCAAGTCTTTTTAAAAATGATGTGCAAATATCTTTATTTGTACATACCTTTATAGACGCTGAATGGTTAATGTTAAACGGAAAATCCCACAACGCAACATTTTGTTTATCAAACATTAGTATCAAGCATTTACCAGTATAAGTATCGTTTAATAAATACTCTACATTGTATTTCTCTGCAAGTTTTATAATTACAGGCAAAGCGTAATTTCCATAACTTGTTTTTTCCAAAATTATTCTCCTTTGACTATTTTCTCCGATATTTGTTCGTAAATATTCTTCTTAAATCTTCTTTTTGAACCCCAAAAATCATATATTGCTCTTTCGTAAATATGTTTTGCTGTTTTGTAATAGTCTTCTCCAAGCTTTGAAAAATTTTCCATCATAACGCCACTATTAATCTCTAAAATCATGTAGTTATCGTTACTATCTCTTACAATATCTATAGAAGCAAACTGCAACCCTAGTGCCTTTGCCGATTTTAACGCAAACTTGGAAAGTTTATAGATTTCATTTTGATCTTCTATTAAGATAGGCAAAGAACCTTGCCCTAAATTATGTTTCCATGCAACTGTTACCTTTTCGCCAAGTGCTGGGATGCTTTCATAATCTATGTTTGGCATTTCATCAGATTTATTCACTTTATCAATAGTCTTCATAAGGTCTCCGATAGTAGATTTACCATCCCCAATTACATGTGGTCGTTCCTTACTGTAAACTAGCAAAGCCCTATTATTCTCAACGATAATACGATATTCGTTTTTTATATCTATTTTTGGTGAAACCGCCATACCCCTAGAAGATCTTAGTATATCAAAAGTTGCCGATTCAAGTTGTTTTCTTGTTTTACATAAGAAAACACTGTTTCCACCACTCCCACTATTTGTTTTACAAACCAAACTTCCATATCTATCAAACATATCAAAAAGTTTACCATAAATACCCTCATCACCTACCATTGAGCTTTTTGGTCCTTCAAAATAAATGTGCGGAACGCATGGAATTTTTTTTGATTCTAAAATTGCAGAAAGGGCAGACTTATCATCACAAAGTTTGCTAACTGACGCATTATTATTTGGAAACTTGTGACCAATAACTATATAGTCGGGTTTTTCTTTTGCTTTTATCTGCAATATCCAATCATCCGAAAAGCTAACAAAATCGCAATGATTTTCTTTGCAAATTTCTTCTAATATTTTAACTAATTGTCGCTTTTCATGATTCATCGTCACATCCCCTTTTGTTGGTTCTTTAAAAACATATAACTAGTCGTTATTTTTGTCTTCTGATATATTCGTTTTGGCATTTTTAGCTGGAATAGTGTTATATATTCGTGGTTGCCGTCACCGCCTGTTATTGGAGAAGGTGCAAACCCTTGGAGAGATAGCCCAAGGGTTTCTAATTGACTAATTGTGTCCTTTGCAATTTTAAGCGAAAGTTCTTCACTTTTTATTACTCCCTTGCACTTTTTTGCAACTTCTAATCCGCATTCAAACTGAGGTTTTATTAGTAGCATAATTTGTTGTGTATCTATTTTATCTACTATGCCTGCCATAATCTTTACTATACTCACAAATGAAATGTCGGCAACTATTAAATCTACCTTGTTAAATACGGACTTACTTAAACTTTTAACATCGGTATTTTCAAAACATTCTACCCTACTATCCTTTCTTAGTTTATCCGCCAACTGATTAGAACCAACATCTACAGCAATAACCTTTTTTGCACCATTTTGCAAAGCACAATCGGTAAACCCGCCCGTACTTGAACCCATATCTAAAACCGTTTTACCTTTAAGGTTTAGCCCAAACTCTTTTATTGCACCTTCTAGTTTTAGCCCACCACGTGACACATACTTTAAGGTTTCTCCAACTATTTTAATTTCGGCATCTTCTTCTACTTTTTCACTTGGTTTGGCAATAATTTTACCACCAACGCTTACTATATTAGCGTTTATTGCCATAACTGCTTTTGAGCGACTTTCAAATAGTCCACGCTCGGTTAAAATAACATCCAATCTTTTCTTCATGAACTCATTTTACCATAGTTGCAAAAATATTACAATTAAATTAAAAACTAAAATTTTATACTATTTGGTTTGATAATACTAAAATTAATTTTCGCTAGCACAAGTGCAAGGACGCAACCCACCTATAACAACTATTTTAATTGCAGTTTTATATGCAAAAACCACCTAAAATTATAGGTGGTTTTTAACAAGATGTTTAAAAGTTGTTTAAAACTTTTTTAATTATCTCTATTTTCTTCGTCTTGCTCATCTAAAAACTGTTCTGCACGTTTTGCATTTTTATGATGAATACATATTGCAACAAGTAATGCAATGGCTATAAACCCTATTGCAATTGCAGTAATAAGTATTCCTATTTGAGAACTGGTTAAACCCTTTTGTTTTTCTGGCTCTGTAGGAGTTTGCTCAACCTTTGCAGAGATTTTAAAGCCTGCTACAACAGTCTTTTCAAATGCGTTATAGTTGTCATTCGTGCTTTCTACAACAACTTTTACATCATACACACCAACTGCCGTTGGAATGGTTGTAGACCAGTTTTGAGTTCCCGTTGGAGCATAATAAATAAGTACGCCCGAATTTTCTGGAACTTCTACATTAAATGCACCTTCTTCGCCTTCGGTTTTACTTTGTGGAGTTTCATTTACAACTACATTGCCTTTTGAGATTACAAATTCAAAGTTATCCGTACAAGAGTTGTAGTTTGTAGAGTCTGCCACGCTTGCAGTAACTTTATAGTTACCTACCTTTGTAGGAGCAACCGAACTACTTTCATAAATAGTTCCATTTATACCTTCGTAGGTGTAAGTAATTTCGCCATATTTTGTGGCTGCAGTTGGTAAATTTGCATTTTCGCCAAACTTCCAGCCCGTTATAGTTAAATTAGCAATTTCATTATCGGTAGCTTTAGTTATAGTCCATATTAAGGTTCCATTAAAGCCCTCTGCCCACTTGTAGTTAGAGTTAATTGTAATAACTACAGTGTAAGTATTTGCATTTGTGCCCGATAAATTAGTTGCGCTTACTAAAATACCATCTAAACCTAAAACTTGAACTTCTTTAGTTTCTCCGTTATACACAAATTCGGTTTCGCTAAGTGTTGGGTTGGTAGTAATTGTTTTTTGTTCAATTACCCATTCAACTTCTCCATTTATTCCTTCTGCCCAAGTGTGGTTACCATCTAATTCAATAGAAATTGTATATCTTCCAGCATTTGTATGCTTATTAGCATTTTCTACAATAGTCATAAAACTATCATCAAAATTTTGAAGAATTGCCGTAAGTTCTTCGCCAGTATAAACAGCATTTTGGGCAGTAACTTGAGTTGAAATTGTCTTTTTAGAAACTACAAATTCGGTTTCTGCAGAAGTTCCTAAATAGTTCGCGTTTTCGTCATCTTCTACTATTGCAACTAGTTTGTAAGTTCCAGCGTTTAGACCATTAAGACTAGTAACTTCTACGCCTTCGCCATTGAAATATTTATAACTAACAGTTGCACCAAATAATGCATCGGCACTTGGAGTATTAACGCTTGCATCATATTCGCCATATACCCAACCCAAAATAGACACATTTGTGATTGTCATTTGAGCCTTTTCAATTACCCAAACAATAGTAATGGTATCGGTATCATTATCCGCCCAAACATGGTTAGAATCTAGTTTAATTGATACATTAACGTTTCCAGCATTAGTATGTTTATTTGTGCCGTCTACAATAGTCATAATAGATTCATTGTAGTTTTCTAGATCGGTAATTTGTAATGTTTGTTCTTCTGCATTATATGTAAATGTTTTATCCGCTTTAACGCTTGGCACAACACTTACCTTGGCTTTAGTTATAGTAAATAATTTGGTGTTATCTTCTGCACCTAAATAGTTATCGGTGCCATCTACTATTACCTTTAAGGTATATGTTCCAGCGTTTGCATTTATAATATCACTTACCACTTCGCTTTCAGCGTTTAAATAAACAAATCTTACTGTGCCAAATGTAGTGTTTGCAGTTGGAGTGTTTATTGTTTCATCAAATTGACCATATACCCAACCATTAATAGTTATGTCGCTAATTTGTGCGGTTGCTTTGCCAATTTCCCAATTAATAATATTATTTACGTCATCTGCCCACTTGTGGTTAGAATCAAGCGTAATAGTAATTGTATATGTTTTTGCATCTGTACCTGAAACTTCGCCCGATAGTGACATATAATCTGCTTTTCCAGATACAACCACTGTTTGTTCGTTTCCAGTATAAGTATATTTTCCACTAATTGTTGGTTTATTGCTTTCTAAAACTTCGACTTGTTCTATTGTAAAATTAAATGAACTTGTAGCCCCTGCATATTCAGAAGTACCTTCTACCACTGCAATAACTGTGTAGTTACCAGCATTAGTTGGAACTTCTAGGTTTGCTTCAGTGTAAGAAGTTTCGCCCCTTAGTACGTAGTAATATTTAATATCGCCATACCTTGCGGTTGCACTTGGCTTATTTGTAGCTTCATCATACTCGCCATATACCCAACCAGTAATTGAAAGATTGGTAATCTCATTAGATGCACCCGCTACGCTAAATGTAGTTTCAGCCGTTGCTCCATCATAATTTTCGGTTGCAACAACGGTTGCAATAAGTTTATAATTACCTACTTCTGTTGGTGCTTCATCACTTTCGTAAGTAGTTCCATCTATTCCGATATACTTAAATGTAGGAGTACCAAAATCTACACTATATGTTGGTGCGTTTGGTTCGCCATCTAATGACCACCCTGTAATAACCAAACTATTAAATTTGTTAGAAGCCTTAGTTATAGACCAACTAATACTTCCGTTAAATTCTTCCGCCCATTCGTAATTGTCGGTATCTAATAATGTAATTACTGCGGTATACTCGCCCACATTGGTTTTTGAATTATCCACAATACTCATTGTTGTGCTATCAAAATTATTTAAGTCTAATGTTTGTTCACTACCTGTATAAACAAATGTACCCACATTTGCACTAGGAATTGCAAGTTTTGCTTTAGAAATTGACCAACTTATGTTGCCGTTAAAATCTCCAGCCCACATATAATTATCATTTAGTGTAATTGTTGCATTGTAGTTTCCTACAACTGTTGCACTATTTCCACTAATAGACATAATTTCGCTATCATAGTTATTTAGTACCAGTGTAATAGTTTCACCTGTATAAGTATAACTTCCACTAACTGTCGGAATAACATCTACAACAGCTTTACCAATAGTAAACGTGTAAGTAATGTCGTCGGTTGTGCCATTTGACCATTCGTAATTTGTTTTATCTACTAACGAAATGGTTACCGTTTGGCTACCGGCGTTTGTTCTGGTATTGTTTTTAATTGTATACGCACTGTTAGTAGTTAGAGTATAAGTTTGTTCGGTTTTATCATATGTAAATGTTGTAAGGTTCTCTTGTGGTGCTTCTATTTGTATTTTTGTAATATTCCAATCTAAGTTTCCGTCAAAAGCATCTGCCCATTCGTAGTTATCAGCATCTGTTAAACTAACCTTTGCAATGTAACTTCCAGCATTTGTTGCAGTGTTTCCAGTAATACTCATTGTAGTTTCATCAAAGCCATTTAGTTCTAGGGTTTTAACTGAAGCATCATAAGTAAATGCACCCGTTTTAATGGTTGGTGCTGTAAGTTTTGCTTTATTAATGGTAAATGTGTATGCAATATCATCTACTGAACCATTTCCCCACTCATAATTAGTTGTATTTATTAGCGAAACAATTACCGTTTGACTACCAGCGTTTGTTCTTATATTGTTTTTAATTGTATAAGCACTATTAGTTGTTAAAGTGTAAGTTTGTTCGGTTTTATTGTAAGTAAAGGTAGAAGAATTCGCAGTTGGTTTAGTCACCTTTGCTTTACTGATAGTGAAATTTACACTTTCAGATATTTCATCGTAATTTGAGCCGTCTGCCACAACGGTTGCAGTTACAATATATTCGCCAGCATTTGCAGTGCTTAATGCATCCACTGAAACGACTTCGCCCGCCTTTGTAGTGTATGTAAATACAACTGTTCCCCACTTGCTAACCGCTGTTGGGTTTTTAATAGCTTCGCCATAAGTCCAGCTCAATATAGAAAGTGGTGTAGTAAATTCATTTACACCCTTTTCAATAGTCCAAGTTAATGTGGTAACTACATTGGTGTCAAATTCATAATTTGTATCATCTTTTAAACTAATTGTTAGAGTATAATTCTTTGCATTAGTTCCAGACCTATCGCCTGTAATTGTTAAATATTCCTTTTCGCCAACCAAACTTACGGTTTGTTCTTTTCCGTTATACACATAACTTCCGCTAATGGTTGGTAAATCACTTTGTTTTACTACTATTTTGTTTACTTTAAATTCTTTAGTTAATGTTGCACTATTGTAGTTTGCAGTACCTGCAATAGTTGCAACTAATGTATGAGAACCAGCTTTTAGTTCTAAGGCGCTAAAATCGGTTTCTTCGCCATCTATTGTAAATCTAACATTATCGGCACCATATTTTGCTTTTACGGTTGCAGGCGTTGGGTCTGTTCCATAAACAAAATCTTCAAATATAATTTCGGTAATTACATTATCGGTTGCTTTTATTATTTCAAATGTTATTGTTACTTCTTGAGCGTCGGTAGTTGCCCACTTGTAGTTTTTATATAGTTCATCACTCATTTTTATGGTTACGTTATATTTACCTACATTCACGCCACCATTATTTGTAACTACTGTATATTCATCGGTTTCTTCAACTTCAGCAATTCTAGTTGTACCATTATAAGATACATTTCCAAGTGTTGGAAGAGCCTTTGTTGCTTTATTAATTTGCCAACTTATGTTCCCATCAAATTCGTCTACCCATTCATAATTGTCGGTATCTTTTAAACTAACCTTTGCAGTGTAACTTCCAGCATTTGTTGCAGTGTTTCCAGTTATACTCATTGTAGTTTCATCAAAGCCAGTAAGTTCAAGGGTCTTAACTGAAGCATCATAAGTAAATGCACCCGTTTTAATGGTTGGTGCTGTAAGTTTTGCTTTAGTTATGGTAAATTCTTTTTCAGCGGTTGCACTATTGTAATTATCAGTATCGCTTACGCTAGCAATTACCTTGTATGTACCAGCCTTTGTTGGAGCGGTAGCACTTGAAGAATAATTTGTACCATTTGTACCTTCGTAAGTATAAGTAATTTTGCCATACTTTGAAGTTGCGGTTGGAGTGTTTGCCTTTTCGCCATAAGCCCAACCAGTAATTTGCAAGTTAGTAATTGCGTTATCCTCAGCTTTCACAATTTTCCACGTTAGGGTACAAGTTTTAGTACCATCTGTAAATGAATTATTTGCATCTATTATGGTATATGTTAATTCATAAGTTCCAACATCTGTAGCGCTCTTTGTGCCCGATTCCGTCAACATATCACTATAGGTTACAGTTACCGTTTGTTCCTTGCCATTATAGATTAATGTACTTTCGGATTCGGACAATGTTGGTTTTTTAGCGGTTCCCGTAGGACCTTCAGTTGCTGTAGTACTAATTTCATCTGCTTTTTCAAGAGCAAAACTAGTTAATTCTTTTTTGTAATTTGCGTTGTAGTTGTTAGTTTTTGCGACCGCACAAAAATTTCCCGTACTTACAGCGGGTACAAATGTTGCAAACGCAAAAATTAACGATAAAAATGTAATTTTTAACTTTGATTTTTTCACAAGAGTTCTCCTTTTGTTTTAATTAGTTTGCGAATTTTTTTAATAAATTTTCATAATTTAAAAAATAATGATCAATAATTACTTTCACTATTTATTGAGTAATGTCTATTAAGAGTAAACCATCCTTTAAAAATAAAAATTTATCTGCAAACTTCAAGTTAAATATATTATAAATAATTGAAGAAATTATTCCAAATAAAATCATTGTTTTTACAAAATTCGTCATTTTTTTAATACTCTTCATTCTAAACAAAATCTTTACCGATATTCATCAACTAAAAAGCGAAATAAACTTCTTTCAAGCTAAACCACCTATTACCTAGCAAATATATTACAAATCACAATAGCACCGCTTTAGTAAAAAAAATTAGAGTAAACCCATGTATGGGTCACTCTAATAACTCAAACTCTAGATTGATTAAATTAAAAAATAAAAAAACCGTGCATCCTATTTCGACAGATAGCACCGAAGCGGTAACACAACAGCCAACTCCTCCAAAGCTACCTTGTGGCACATAACAGATTTTGCTTAATGCTGCTGCGGTCAAGCTCTGACATGGTTCACAAAGTGCTATTGCACAAGACCTTGGTATCAACATCACTTATTGTGTTCTGCCTTCCATACTATAAGCCTATATAGGCATTCGACCCTACGTATAGTGGATTGTAGGTACAGGGCACCACTAACTCCCCATCTAGCACGGTTTAATTATTATATACCAAAACACTAAAAAAAACAACAAAAAAAGAAAAATTTTAAATAAGAATTGAAAAATTGTTCCAATGGCGGTAATTTTATGTTATACTGAATATAATTGAATTGCCCGTGGCTCGTCCGCCCGCAATCGCTTTTTGCGGAGTGACGAGTCGTGGGCAAACCCAAACCAACAAATAGGAGAATAATATGGACAAGTCTAACGCAAATAGATTTATAACTGCATACAACCGTCTTGACAAATGCATAAGAGATATATATAATTTTAAGCCAGCACTTAGTTTTTCGGATGTTATTAGAAAAAGTGCTTCTGTAAATGCTGTAATTAAAAAGTACGAAGATGATTTAATAGATTATGGCAGACTAAGAAATAGTATAGTACACAGAAGTGACGACCGAGTTATAGCCGAACCACATGATGATGTTGTTGAGCAACTAGAAGCAATTGTACGTAAAGTTACCACCCCACCACTAGCTATGAACTCTGTAGTAAACCGCAGTGTTTTTTTAGCACAAGGTGAAGTTAAACTTGGCGACTGTTTAAAAGAATTATATCGAACAGGTTTTAGCAACGTACCAGTTTATTTAAAGGGTACTCTTGTGGGAGTTTTAAATCGTAAAATGGTTATCGATGCTATTGGCGAATGTTTATCTCGTGGCGGAAATGTTTCAGACTTATTGAATAAACGCATTGTAGATAGCGTTGCAGTGCTAGATAGTAATAACCACTATGAAGTTGTTAGCGAAAAAATTACAATAGACAATGTACTATATATGTTCCAACAAAATCGCAAATTAACCACAATCATCATAACGCCCTCTGGTGCATATACCGAATTACCAGTCGGAATTATTGTAACAGCGGACATAATTGATATGCAGACTATATTAGATAATTATTAAAATGGAGAATAAAATGAAATACAACACGGAGTGGACAGACTTTGAAGTGTTACGCACCGGCAAAGGCGAAAAGCTAGAACGCTGGGGCAAAGTCACACTATTAAGACCCGACCCACAAGTTATTTGGGGCGAAGAGATTTCTGAAAAGAAAGCGGATGCTCATTACCATAGATCAACCACTGGCGGTGGCGAATGGAAATACCTAAAGCAAATCCCTGCCGAATGGCAAATTGGCTGGCGTAATTTAAAATTTTTAGTAAAGCCAATGGGATTTAAGCACACTGGATTATTTCCAGAGCAAGCCGTTAACTGGTCTATGATGATTGACCTAATAAAAAAAGCAAATCGACCTATTAATGTTTTAAACCTATTTGCATATACTGGTGGAGCAACTGTTGCTTGTGCTAGTGCGGGTGCTAGCGTAACCCATGTAGATAGTGCAAAAAATATGGTAGAGCGTTGCAAACAAAATGCAAAACTTTCTGGGCTTGAAAACGCACCAGTTAGATATATTGTAGATGACTGTCTTAAATTTGTAGAACGTGAAATTAGACGTGGCAAAAAGTATGATGCAATAATTATGGATCCACCAAGTTATGGTCGTGGTGCAAATGGCGAAGTTTGGAAACTTGAAGACAATATTGCAGATTTTGTTAAACTATGCGAAAAAGTTTTAAGTGACAAGCCATTATTTGTGTTAATTAATAGTTACACCACCGGCCTTGGTGCTACTGCAATGGAAAATGTATTGAAGGTTGCTTTATCCGGTAAAAAGGGCAAATACGAAAGTTATGAAGTTGGACTACCATGCACAGACGGCTTAATATTACCTTGCGGAAATAGCTCGGTGTTTATAGGAGAATAACAATGGAAAATAAATTTAATATTTTATTTGAAGATAATCAAATTATTGTGGTAGAAAAACCGCAAAACATCCCTAGCCAAGGCGATTCATCGGGCGATGAAAATATGCTAGATATGGTTAAAGCATACATTAAAGAAAAATATAACAAACCTGGCAATGTTTATTGCGGACTTGTGCATAGATTAGATAGACCTACCGGTGGCGTAATGGTTTTTGCAAAAACTAGCAAATCTGCAAGTAGACTAAGTGAACAATTTAAAACCGATGACGTACATAAAACTTATTTTGCCGTTATTGTTGGAACTCCTAAGGTTAAAAAGGGTCACCTACTCCACTACCTTAAAAAGGACGAAAAAAATAATATGGTAGAAATTGTTCCACAAAGTACCGTTGGAGCAAAACGTGCAGAATTAGACTATGAAGTACTAGAAGAAGAAAACGGATATAGTTTAGTTAAAATAAACCTAATAACTGGCAGAAGCCACCAAGCACGTGTACAAATGAAATCACTTGGAACTCCAATTTATGGTGATGTAAAATATGGTGGTAAAAACGCTCAAACTGGGTTACTAAACCTATACGCTGTACAACTAACCTTTGATCACCCAGTTACCAAAGACCACATGAGATTTATTTGCTACCCACCAGAACAAGCAAAGATGTGGAACTTATTTAACCTAGAAAAATATTTATTAGTCAAGTAAACCACAATCTAAAAATTAAGTTTTAACATATAAAAAAATAAATTAATATAGTATTCTAATTCAGTAATTTAATTGCATTAAAAATATGATTACGAACAATAGTTATTGAATCTAATTAATCAAAAATCTCCACAGTTGATTGTGGAGATTTTTTTGTTTTTAACAATATTTTATGCATTAAAAAAGGCTTTCGGTTTTCCGAAAGCCTTAATCTAATAATCAAATTACTTGATAATCTTAGAAACTACGCCTGAACCTACAGTTCTGCCACCTTCACGGATAGCGAAACGAAGTCCTTCTTCAATAGCGATTGGAGTGATAAGCTTAACGTTCATTGTTACGTTATCACCTGGCATAACCATTTCAACGCCTGCTGGAAGTTCAACTGAACCAGTAACGTCTGTTGTTCTGAAATAGAATTGTGGACGATAGTTGTTGAAGAATGGAGTATGACGACCACCTTCTTCTTTGGTTAGTACGTATACTTGACCAGAGAATTCTGTATGTGGGTGAATTGAACCTGGTTTGCAAAGTACTTGACCTCTTTCGATATCAGTTCTTTGGATACCACGTAGTAGAACACCTACGTTATAACCTGCTAGAGCTTCGTCTAGTAGTTTTCTGAACATTTCGATACCGGTAACAACTGTTTGTTGTGTTTCACGGATACCAACGATTTCAACTGGGTCGTTCATCTTTAGAACACCTCTTTCTACTCTACCTGTTGCAACAGTACCACGACCAGTGATTGTGAATACGTCTTCAATAGGCATTAGGAAAGGCTTGTCCTTATCACGAGCTGGTTCTGGAATAAATGAGTCAACTGCATCCATAAGTTCCTTAATAGGAGTGATAGCAGCATCATCCCACTTACCAGCCTTAGCAGCTTCTAGAGCGTTAAGAGCTGAACCACGGATGATTGGAGTATCATCGCCAGGGAAATTGTATTGGTTAAGAATTTCTCTGATTTCCATTTCAACTAGATCAAGTAGTTCTGGATCGTCTACTTGGTCGCACTTGTTCATGAATACAACAATTCTTGGAACACCAACCTGACGAGCAAGTAGGATATGTTCACGAGTTTGTGGCATAGGACCATCAGATGCAGCAACTACTAGGATAGCGCCGTCCATTTGAGCGGCACCAGTGATCATGTTCTTAACATAGTCAGCGTGTCCTGGGCAGTCAACGTGTGCATAGTGACGATTTGCAGTTTCGTATTCTACGTGTGCAGTGTTAATTGTAATACCTCTTTGACGTTCTTCTGGTGTTGAGTCAATTTGGTCATAATCCTTAGCTTCGCCAACACCTGGGAAGAAATGGTTTTGTACCATAGTGATAGCAGCTGTTAAGGTAGTTTTACCGTGGTCAACGTGGCCGATTGTACCAATGTTAACGTGTGGCTTTTTACTTTCATATTTAGCTTTTGCCATATTTTTAAATCTCCTTTCTATTGTTTTTATATTAATTATTAATATAAACTAAATTAAATTAATTTTTCTTTCTGTCGCCGATAATTTTTTCAGCAACATTTCTTGGAACTTCTGCATAATGGCTTAGTTCCATAGAGAAAGAACCACGACCTTGTGTGTTTGAACGAAGGTCAGTTGCATAACCGAACATTTCGCTCATTGGGATTTCTGCTCTGATGATTTGTGAAGCACCCTTCATGCTTGTACCTTGAAGGTTACCACGTCTTCTTGAAACATCACCCATAACATCGCCTAAATATTGGTCAGGAACTTCAATTTCTACTTTCATAATTGGTTCTAGTAGAACTGGATCAGCCTTTTGAGCGCCTTCTTTAAATGCCATACTACCAGCAATTTTAAATGCCATTTCAGATGAGTCGACATCATGGTAACTACCATCAACAAGTGTTACCTTGAAGTCTACTGTATCGTAGCCGGCTAAAACACCGCTCATCTTAGCTTCTTGAATACCCTTATCTACTGCAGGAATGTATTCCTTAGGAATTGCACCACCAACAATTTGGTCTTCAAATTGGTAGCCAGAACCTGGTTCTAATGGACTCATTTCGATTACGCAATGACCATATTGACCTTTACCACCACTTTGACGGATGAATTTACCTTCAACACGTACAGGCTTTTTGATGGTTTCACGATATGCTACTTGTGGAGCACCAACGTTACATTCAACGCCGTATTCACGCTTCATTCTATCAACGATGATATCAAGGTGAAGTTCACCCATACCAGAGATGATAGTTTGACCAGTTTCTTCATCAGTTGCTCTTCTAAATGAAGGGTCTTCTTCGGCTAACTTTTGTAGAGCAATAGCCATCTTTTCTTGGTCGCCCTTAGTTTTTGGTTCTACAGCAACACTGATAACAGGTTCTGGGAAGTCCATCTTTTCTAGGATGATTGGAGCCTTTTCGTCGCAAAGGGTATCACCTGTGGTAGTATCCTTAAGACCAACGATAGCAATAATATCACCAGCGTAAACTTCGTCTTCTTCTGTTCTCTTGTTAGCGTGCATTCTTACAATTCTACCAATTCTTTCTCTCTTATCCTTAGTAGAGTTGTATACATATGAACCAGCGGTAAGCTTACCACTGTATATTCTAAAGAATGTTAATGTACCAAATTGGTCTTTTGCAATCTTAAATGCTAGACCAGCTAGTGGAGCGTCATCACTAGCGATTCTTTCGCCTTCGGTACCATCCATATTGTGTCCCTTTACAGGTGGAAGATCGATTGGGCTTGGGAAGTAATCTACAACGGCATCAAGTAGAGGCTGAACACCCTTGTTTGAAAGAGCTGAACCACATAGTACTGGAGTCATAGTTAGGCTTAAAACACCCTTTCTAATACCAGACTTGATTTCGTCTACTGTAAGTTCTTCACCATTAAAATATTTTTCTAATAGAGCATCATCTTGTTCAGCAACTGCTTCTATTAATTTTGCTCTCCATTCGTTACATTGGTCTACCATATCAGCTGGGATTTCAACTGTATCCATTACTTTGCCTTCTTCATCTTCGTAGATGATAGCCTTCATTTCTACAAGGTCTACTAAACCCTTAAATGTATCCGCACTACCGATAGGTAATTGAATAGGAACTGCATTGGCTTTTAACATTTCGTTCATTTGGTTAACGACGTTTAAAAAGTCTGCGCCATCTCTATCCATCTTGTTGACAAATGCAATTCTTGGAACGCCATACTTATTTGCTTGACGCCATACAGTTTCAGATTGAGACTGAACACCTGCACGACCGCAGAATAATTCGATTGCAGCATCTAGAACCTTTAAACTTCTTTCTACTTCAACTGTAAAGTCTACGTGACCTGGGGTATCAATGATGTTAATCTTATGATCCTTCCATCTACATGTTGTAGCAGCAGATGTGATAGTAATACCACGTTCTTGTTCTTGTGCCATCCAGTCCATGGTAGCTTGACCATCATGAACTTCGCCAATCTTATGAGTCTTACCGGTATAGAATAGAATACGCTCAGTTGTTGTTGTTTTACCAGCATCAATGTGCGCCATAATACCGATATTTCTAATTTTGTCTAATGCGATATCTCTAGCCATTAATATAATTCTCCTAATTAGTTTCGTTTGTCCATAAATTGTTGCCAAATTAGGGACAATTATTAGCATAAACTCTGCTAACACACAAATTATATTAAATCTGTTATAAAAATGCAAACGATTTTACATAAAATGCGTAATTTTGTCTAAATGTTTGCTTACACAAGCAAGGTTTAATCTTACCAACGATAAGATGCGAATGCCTTGTTTGCTTCTGCCATACGATGTACTTCTTCCTTCTTCTTGAAAGCTCCACCGCTTTGGTTGTATGCATCCATAATTTCTGCTGCAAGTTTTGCGTCTGTTCCCTTTTCGTTTCTTGCTCTTGTAGCATTAACTAGCCATCTTAATCCTAATGTTTGACGACGTGATGGTCTAACTTCAATTGGAACTTGGTATGTACCGCCACCAACACGACGAGCCTTTACTTCTAGTACAGGCTTAATGTTTTCTAGGGCTTGGGTAAATACTTCCATAGGATCTTGGTTCATTTTTTCCTTAATGGCATCAAATGCACCATATACTATACGTTGAGCAGTTTCTCTTTTGCCATCATACATAATTTGGTTAATTAACTTTGTTACAACTGTTGAGTTGTAAATTGGGTCTGGCAATACTTCTCTAACTGCTGCCTTATTTCTTCTTGACATGATTTTCCTCCTTTAATATTTTGGAATTGATTTAGAATTCAACCTACATTATTTAGGTCTTTTTGCGCCATATTTACTTCTGGCTTGTTTACGATCTTTAACACCTGCTGTATCTAGTGTACCACGAACGATGTGATAACGAACACCAGGAAGATCCTTAACTCTACCACCACGAATCAAAACTACAGAGTGTTCCTGCAAGTTGTGACCTATACCTGGGATGTAAACTGTACCTTCCATCTTGTTTGAAAGTCTTACTCTGGCAATCTTTCTTAGAGCTGAGTTTGGCTTCTTTGGAGATGTTGTAGTTACAGATAGGCAAACCCCACGCTTTTGTGGATTTTTTTCTAGGATTGGACATTTAGGCTTAACTGTTTGTTTTTCTCTACCATGTCTAATCAACTGTTGGGTGGTTGGCATTAACTTCTACCTCCTAATTAATAAGTTAAAAGTGCTGAATTCTCTGTTCAACCCATTAGAGGATTCAATAAATATTGCAAAAACTACAACAAACGCACACCAGTTTATATATAATTTCTTCAATATATTAAAACGTGGCAACACCACGCTTTGTGCAATATTTTATCATACGGCATAAACCTTGTCAATATCTTTTGCAGGTTTTTACCAAAAATATTTTTGAATTTTTGTACAAAATATCTAAAAGTTTTGTCACCTTTATTACTCATTACATAATTTAACCAATTTTAATCAAACTATCACTAGTGGTTAAAAATTCACCTAGGAAATTATTAACCGCATCAGAATTATGGAGGTAAATTATGAGCAGAATTGTAAAAACAGGCGAAAAGCCAGGATACGGAACTTATAGTTGCACAAACTGTGGAACCCATGTAGACCTTGGCAAACACGACAAGATGCCACCATGTCCATCTTGCGCCAACAATGAATTTACAAAGGAATAATTTATTTAACCCAAAGTAGACAAGAACTCAAGTTTCTTGTCTACTTTTTTATTATTTGTGAAATTTATCCCAAGAACCGTTCTTATTTTGTTGCTAAAGTAGTAAATTATAATGTATAATACTAACTATAATCTGGGGTACCCCAAAAAACGAAACAAAATAGGAGAATTATTAATGGAAAAACAAAAACAAAACAACATTTATAAACTTGTGCAAATCATAGCTATAATTGGTATATTTGCTGCCGTTGCCATTTTGGTTTTGGGCTTTACCGAAGTATTTAAGCTTACATCCGGTCTATTTGTAGTTGTTGGTGTTATTGGTGTAATTTGTGGATGCTGTCTACTTGCTGCACCTTGGGTTAGAAGACTTGAAAGAAACGAATTTAAGATATTAAGCTGGGTATTTATTGGACTAATTGCCGCATGCTGTATATTATGGATAATTTGCGTATTTGAGTTTAGACAACTTTATTTAATTGGTAAAGAATCTGTAGCAACAGACACTGAAGCAGATGCTCAAAAATTAATTGGAGTATTAAAGTTCTTTAAAGCATGTGCAATTATTTCAATTCAATTTGTTACCGCTTCTACTATCGCATCAACCATTGTAAAGTATCAAAAATCATACATTCCTGTCCAAGCAATTATGTATGTAAGCCACATTTATGTAGATTTCTTTGTAACCTTCTTTATTTGCTGTTTTGCAATAAAGGATGGAGCCTTTGAAATTAGCGACACAATATCCGTTCTTGGAAACAAAGCTCTATATGTGCCATTTATACTTTGCTTATGCTATGTAATACTTGCTAGCGCCGTCGTTAAAAGAATTGAAACCAAAAAAGTTACACATTTAGTTTACGACAACGATAGAACAAATACCGCGACAATTGAACCAAAAACCGAAACAACCGAAGAAAAACTTGCAAACTTAAAATCAATGTACGAAAAAGACCTATTAACTAAAGAAGAATACGAAGCGAAGCGTGCCGAGATTTTAAAAGATTTTAAATAGTACAAATTAGTTGTAATGAACACAAAAACACCGAAAATTTAACTTTCGGTGTTTTATTTTTTTATTTACATTAAAAATAGTTTCTATATTTTTAATGCAGTATTGTAAGCACTTTTTACCGCTTGGAAAACTTTGCCCGGTTTTATACTATCTCCAATATTATAAATTTCCTTTGCTGAATGCGATTTCACCAACTCATTATAAAGTTCTACATTTGGAACATTTCCGTATGCGTATATTAAGAAATCTGCATCAATTCTAATAGTTTCCAACTTTTCATTGATTGGTTTTTCAAATGGATTTTTTACACTTTCAGGTAAAACTGGTGACCAAGTATTATATGGGTTTGGAACAGCACTATCAATGTTTTTATAAATCGAAATTGTACCATCATCGTTTATACATTTAAGTTTTGAACAATTATGGACAACAACCCCTTCTTCTTGCATATAGTGCAAAATATGTCCCCTATTCGCCGTGCAAGCGTTTGCCATTAAATATTTGCCCTCTTCTATAACAGTTACATCTATATCAAGCTCGCCTTTTATAAATAAAGCCGTTTCACAACCACTCTCTCCGCCACCCAAAATTGCAACATCGGTAGCATCTTTTAAAATTTCTGGTTTTTTAAGTACTTCTTCTACCGAAACAAGTTTGGTAAGTTCTTTATCTTCTAGCCCCGGTCTAACCATTCTAGCACCCGTTGCAACGATTATACAGTCGTATTTTTCGGCAATTTCATCTATTTTTGCTTCGGTGTTTAGTTTTAAGACAAAATTAGGATTTTTCTTAAAGCCTGCAACCATATTTTCTAGGTATTTTTTGTAATTTAAGATTTCAAACTTAAACCTTGGTTTGCCAGCAATATCTAATGTACTTGCAACCTTTTTTTGTTTATCCATTAAAGTTACTTTATGACCACGTTTTAGTAGCACATCACAAGCAGTAACTCCGCTAGGTCCTGCCCCAATAACCAAACAATTTTTAGAAACCTCCGCTGGGACAATATCCTTTTTTAATACATCTTCAAACCCACACCTTGGGTTTACCGCACATTGAGGGTGCCCACCATTTACAAATTCATTTATGCAACCTTCGTGACAACCAATGCAAGGCGTTATTTTTTCGACTTCACCTGCATACGCCTTTTTTACCCAATCTGGATCTGCAAGTAATGGTCTTGCAAGCATTATCATATCACACCAACCATCTTGGAGTGCTTTTTCAGCAACATCGGGATACCCCAACTTACCAACAGCAACTACTGGCACCAACTTACCCGTATTTGAGCGGATATTATTATCATTAAAGAAGTTTTTAACCAAACGAGAAACATCCAAAAAGCAACCCGCTGGCATACTTGCTGGAGGATGTGGCAACCACCAGTTATCATAACAGCCCAAATCTACATCAAACGCATCTACGCCCGCTTTTACAAGATTTTGCATATATTCCAAAGTTTCAGTAATGCGTCTTTCATTTTTGAACTTTTTTAAAGATTTTTCGGTATCCATTCTAGATCCGTATGTCGCATTTAGTGCAAGTGATAAATCTATTCTATACATAATTGGATATTTTTCGCCAACGCGCTTTCTGATAGCCTTTACGGTTTTTATTCCAAATGTCTGCCAATTTCTAAATTGTCCCAACTTTCTTCTATTAAACGCACGATTTGTGAGTTGCTCCATTAAGTAACCCT
Organism: uncultured Clostridia bacterium; assembly: GCA_934772525.1. Taxonomy (GTDB): domain Bacteria; phylum Bacillota; class Clostridia; order Christensenellales; family UBA1242; genus UMGS1908. Next base: position 72,891 of record CAKVMI010000005.1, on the reverse strand, counting down.
CATGCCCATGAAGGTAAACTCCGTCGATTCCACATGCTTTTGCGTCTACGCTTGCTTGTGCCATATTTTTAACAATCTTATTAATTTTACAATCACTAAGCCTTAAAGATGCTATTTGTGGTATATAAAAATTTGGATTTATAGATGCACTAACTGGGAATTTTAAAGATTTTACTAGACATTCTGGATTTCCAACACGACCTAAACCAGCTGTTAGCTGAATAAATATTTTTGCATTATGGTTATGACACGCCGACGCAACATCTCTCCACCCCGCAAGAACCGTCCTAGATCTATCTATTCTTGGAAAATACGTAAGCCCATCCTTTTCGGTAACCGTTGGGTCAATTTTATGAGATACCGGAACAAGCCCCGTTGTTATAAGTCCAGCCCCGCCAGATGCACGCTCTTCAAAATACGAAATCATTTTTTGATTAGGACGTCCCGTTTCTTCGCACATATTAATATTGCCCATTGGACCCATAACTACACGGTTTTTAATGGTAACCCCATTGATTTCAATAGGCGAAAAAAGACTGTTATAAGGGTAAAGCGAATGTGTGAAAGAAGGTAATTCAACTTCGCCCTTATACCAATCTCCAAATTTAGTATTTAAACTCAACAAAAACTGTTCGGTTTCTTTTTCCATAAGTGTATTTCCTCTACTTTAATCAAAGTCATTTTATCACAAAGTGTGTATATTTCCAAAACTAATTGTGGGTTTTTCAAGAAATTTTATCAACAATTTCTTTCTAACCAATTTGTCCATTAATGGTTATAGTTGTTGTATTGACACTGCCTTCTCCCCTTGCTGGAACACTAATTGTTTTAGACGAAGAAGTGCTTGGAAGCGTCAGTGTGTTTGTAGAACTATCTACGCTATAATCGCTAGTTTCAAATGTAGTTGTAGTTTCACCGCTTACCGCCGTAATAGAATTGATAGTAAAGTCGGTTGGCAAGACATCGGTTATTACAATACCCGTTGCGTCGGCATTTCCTGCATTTTCTAGCGTAATTACATAATCAAATGGAACACCTGCAGTTACTTGGTCGGCACTAACGGACTTTGTCATTTCTATTGAAGCGTAATCTTCTGGAGTAATAGAAGCTTCGCTTGTTGGAGTGTCAGTAATTAATGCACCGCCACGGGTTCCTTGTGCTGAAAATGTTGCACTATTTGTAATTTGTTCAACTTCGCTTGAAAGATTAGCGCTTACCCTAGCGGTGTAAATTATCGAAACTTCTTCGCCCGCTGGCAATTCATCAACAATTTCTACAACTAATGGGTTTGTGGTAGTTGGAGTAAGACTTGAAATAGTTTCATTCCTTAACAAATTTACACTATTCCCGACATAAATTAAATTACCACCAGCCAAATCATCGGTCATTGTAACGGCATATAGTGGTGATGTTCCCGTATTTTTTACTTGTACAATATATGGAATGTTATCTCCTGGCCTATAATTTTGAACTAAAGCCGTTTTTGTTGTTTCTAATTGATATTGTGAAAGTAATGATGTAGATGCAACGTTACTTGTTGCAGTAGCACTACCACTTTCGCCATATCTATATGTCGCAGTGGCAGTATTGTTTATTTGCGTAGGCATATTTTATCTCCTTAAAGAATTTAGTTAATCAAAAGACTACCACTACAATATTATTCAATTTTTAACTCCTTTGTTAATCGGTAAATACCGGAGTTATCTCAACAACTACATTTTTGTAACTTCTTACTGTTCTTGCTTTAGATCCCGAAAGAAGCCAACAAATAACAGACATTAAATAACTCCATAATATTACTCCAGCACACCATAGCGTTACAATAACCCAGTGAAACCTATACACCATAAAAAATGGATAAGGTCCAACAACTACACAAAATATATTTAAAATTATCATAATAATACCATATACAAGGGTTGGTAAAATTACGAAACTTGTTGCCCCAAATTTATATTTATAGCCCCTTTCTATTGTCATAAAACTAATAATGGAAAATAACGGGCAGATAGTATGAGTGAATAGCATTGGACCACCGAACAAAAACACTAAGTACCCAACAGTCCCAAACCACGGAGCCAAAAACGTTACAACTATTGTGAATGTAATTAGCAACATTGTTGTTGAAATTAATTTAAAAACCATAACCCACTTTGGTAAAAATAGTTTATTTTTAATAAGCACTATTATACAACTCGCAACCATAACTCCCGAAACAAAAAGAGCAAAAGCATTAGCTATATCGGTATAATACTTAAAACACGCCCACTTGTTTTCGGCAAACATTAAATAATTTGTAACACATTCCAAAATAAACAATAATGAATTACCAATTAACATTCCAATTATATTAAACTTTCTTTCCAATTCTACACTCATACCGTACTCCTAATTATTATTTAGTATGAGAAAACTTTCTTAATGTATGTAGAATTTGTAAAATTATGTCGAATTAATATAAAAAGGTTAAACTATATTTTTTAGTTTAACCTTACATTTTTAGTACACCCTTTTGCCATCATGTATATAATGCAAAAGTTTATGAATTAATTCGTGGTCACCATGCAATAGTTCTTCGTAAATTTTTCTTACGCTTTCATTTTCAGAACTTTCTTTAAATTTGCAATCACCATCCGCTTTATAAATGCTCGCTGAACGCTTTTTGATGACTTCATCTACCGAAACTTCATTGTAATCAACAAGGGGTTGTCCGCCACCATTTACGCATCCACCCGGGCACGCCATTATCTCAACAAAATCATACATTTTTTCGCCCGTTTTAATTGCTTCTAACACTCTTGGGGCATTTGCAGTGCCATGCACTATCGCAAGCCTTATAATTTGTTCCCCTATAGAAACATCTACTTCCTTTACTCCATTACTATATCTTACGGCATCTATAACGTCTTGTTTTCTACCAGTAAGCTTATAAACTGCATATCTTAAAGCCGCTTCGGTAACACCACCCGTTACGCCAAAAATTAACCCAGCGCCCGAATATTCACCAAAAGGATTATCAAACTTTGATTCCGGCAAGGTGTTAAAATTGATATTTTTCATTCTTATCAATTTCGCAAGTTCTCTTGTTGTAATACTTTGATCGATCTCGCCATGGGCAATCACTTCTCTCTTTTTTGCAGTACACGGCATAATAGATACTATTTTTACTTTTTTGCCTTGTTGCTCAAAATAATACTTCACAAGCGACCCCATCATTTCGTTTGGAGATTTTGCCGTACTTAAATTATTAACAAATTCTGGATAAAATTTCTCGCAATAACTAAACCACGCCGGGCAACAACTTGTAAATAAAGGCAAACCCTTCTTTTCGGTTAATCGTTGTATAAGTTCATTTCCTTCTTCTATAACGGTAAAATCGGCACCATTATTTACATCGAAAACATAATCAAAGCCACACTCTTTAAGTGATGTAACCATTTTACCTTCTTCAAAAGCACCTATCTCTCCACCAAATTCTTCGCCAATTGCAACTCTTACACTTGGAGCAACTTGAGCAACCTTAATTACATCGTTTTCATCTAGTATATCTAGCACTTCGTTTATGTTATTTTTCATAACCAAGGCACCCGTAGGGCAAACTAATGTACATTGTCCGCAACCAATACAAGCAGAATCTTGCATTGGTCTATCAAAACAAGCCCCAATTTTTGTATCAAACCCACGATTAATTTTAGTAATTGCCGAACAACCTTGTCTTTTTGCACAAACCTCAACACATTTTCCACACAGAATGCACTTGCTATCATCTCTTGAAATTGCGTGATTTGTGTCATCAATCAAAAATTTACTAATTTCGCCGGCATATTTTTCCGAATTGCAATTTAGCTTGACACATAATTTTTGCAACGCACAATTAGTATTTTTCTGACAAGTTAGACAGTGCTTATTATGATTGCTAAGTAGTAGTTCCACCGCATTTCGTCTTGCTCTCAAAACTCTATTAGTTGTAGTTTTAATAACCATATTCTCTCGAACCTTAGTTGAGCAGGCCGTTACTAAGTTTTTCATACCTTCTACTTCAACCATACAAACCCTACAACTTGCTGGCTCATTTAAATTTTTCAAATAGCAAAGAGTTGGTATATCTATTCCGTTTCTACGAGCGACATCCAAAATTGTATCATTTGCATTCGCTTCAAATTTCAACCCATTAATTTCAACAATAAAATTTTCCATACCACTACTCCTTTACAATAGCACCAAATCGGCAAGTTTCGTAACATTTACCACATTTGATACACTTAGATTGGTCGATGCTAAACTTCTTTTTAATTTCACCAGTAATTGCACCAACTGGGCATTGTCTTGCACACGAACTACAACCAATACATTTATCGGTTATTTTATAATGTGTTAGGGTTTTACATACGCCAGCGCGACATTTATGCTCTTTAATATGTTCAATGTATTCATCTTTAAAATATCTAAGGGTAGATAATACTGGATTTGGGGAAGTTTGACCTAATCCACAAAGCGAATTAGATTTTACATAGTCACACAGTTCTTCTAGTTTTTCCAAATCTTCCATAGTTGCTTCGCCATCGGTTATTTTGGTTAAAATTTCCAAAATTCGTCGGTTGCCAATTCGACAAGGTGTGCATTTGCCACAACTTTCATCACAAGTAAACTGCAAGAAAAATTTTGCAAGATCTACCATACACGAATCCTCATCAACAACTATCATACCGCCACTACCCATCATAGAACCAAGTTCGGTCAAACTTTTATAGTCTATTGGAGTGTCTAGATATTCGGCTGGTATACAACCACCACTAGGCCCGCCCATTTGCACCGCTTTAAACCGCTTACCATTTGGTATGCCACCGCCTATATCATAAATAATTTCTCTGATAGTTGTACCCATAGGAAGTTCTATTAAACCTGAATTTTTAATTTTTCCAGTAAGTGCAAAAACCTTTGTTCCCTTACTATCTTCGGTTCCAATTGAACTAAACCACTCTGCACCTTTATTAATAATTTGAGCAACATTTGCAAGAGTTTCAACATTGTTTATTACCGTTGGGCAACCATAAAGTCCACTCTCGGCTGGATATGGTGGTTTAAGTCTTGGTTCTCCACGCTTACCTTCTATACTATGCATTAAAGCTGTTTCTTCCCCACAAACAAACGCACCAGCACCAAACTTTATTTCAAGTTCAAACGAAAAATTAGAACCAAATATATTTTTACCAATCAAACCTCTTTCGGTTGCTTTTTGTATAGCATTACTAAGTCTTTCGCCAGCCAGTGGATATTCCGCTCTTAAATACACAAAACCTTTACTTGCACCAATAGCATAACCCGCAATTGCCATAGCTTCAACTATTGCGTGCGGATTACCTTCTATTATGCTTCTATCCATAAATGCACCGGGATCCCCTTCGTCGGCATTACAAATTACATATTTTTGGGGAGCGTCTACTTTACTTGCATATTCCCACTTGACACCAGTTGGAAATCCAGCGCCACCCCTACCACGCAACCCGCTCTTTTTTATAATTTCTATTACTTCTTGTGGGGTAAGTGTATTTACAACCTTTTCAAGAGCACTATATCCGTCAAGTGCAATGTAGTCTTCTAGGATGTTTTCTAAACTCATAAATTCGGTATTATTACGAGCAATATATTGCTGTTTTTTGCAAAACTTCATATCACTCTTTTTAATAACTGCTTCACCATCTTCATGATGCAACAATCTTTCAACCAATCTACCATTTACAAGTTGTTCAACTATTTCTTCAACATCCGAAACTTTAACTCTTTCATAAAGAGCATCATATGGATAAATTAAAACAATTGGACCATTAACACAGAGACCAAAGCAACCTACCCCATGTACTGCAATTACATTTTCAAGGCCTTTACTGCTTATTACTTCTCTTAGTTTTTGCAACACTTCATCACTCTTGCAACTTTTACAACCGGTACCGCCACAGACTAAAATGTCATAACTGTAATCAACTCCCGATTTGTCTCCACTACGCCTAAAATTAACTTCCTTTAAATATTTTTCCTTAATTGCTTGCAATTCACTTTTATCCACTTATACACTCTCCTATTCAAAACTATCTAAAATTCGGTCAACATCATCAACTTTTAATTTACCAAAAACTTCGCCATTGATTGTTATTGCTGGAGCCAGACCACAACACCCCAAGCACCTACAACTTGTAACAATCCACTTTCCGTCTGGAGTCATCTCTCCTACTTTAACATTAAGTTTATTTAATATTTTTTGCAGAATGTCGTTAGACCCCAAAACAAAGCACGCCGTTCCTAAACAAACATCAATATTGTATTTTGCCTTTGGCGTAAGCGAAAATTGGCTATAAAAAGTTATAATTCCAAAAATTTCACTATCTGCCATTTGAAGTTTTTCAGATATTTTATGAACTGCTAACTCTGGAATATATCCAAATATTCCTTGCGTTTTTTGAAGCACTTCCATAACATTGCCAGCATTACCCTTATTTAATTCGAGTAAATGAAAGAACGCATTTTCTTGTTCTTCCGTTCCAAGCCTATTAAAATTACACATATTTTATCTCCTACTTTTATTATTTCTATTGTAACAAAGTAAAATTATTAAAGCAAACAAAACAACAATACTTAATTTATTTTTATTACAAAATATTAAATTTTGTAAATTTTCGTAAGCAATTTTTTTAAAAATGTCACGCCTTAAATTATCCCATTTGATATTTTTTCAATCAAATTTCTTTTAGTTTTGGCACAAAATAAACTTTTACACCCACCCCACCACAGAACATATACGCGCACCCAAGCAATTTATCAAACCAGCACAAACCGCCTAAAATGACACAAAATTTTAACCGAAAATATGATTTGTGTTTTTTTGTATAAACTTGTAAAAATGTATTTTAGCCATTTTGTGTTGTGGAGTTTGTGGTTAATTTTTGGGCAAATTTACAAACCAAAAAAAATTAAAAAAGAGCGAAAATCAACTCACGATTATTTTCACTCCTTCTTTCTAATGGTTAATTATTTTGATAAATTTTTAATCTTCTCAATTTGTAAATTCAAATCCTCAATAAGCAAAGTGTCGAAAATTTTATAGTATCTTAATCCTGTCTTTTCTAACATAATTGGCAAAAACAAATCCCTTTCTATTGCATCGCTGCAATTTTCTTTTGCAACACTTTCAAGTTCCACTATAACTTTGTCATTTACAATTATTCTATCGTCTACTACCTTGGCATTTAAATTATTTTGTAAAAGCAATTCTTTTAAGTCGTCAATCAATCCACCAACACTATTGTTTACGGTTAAAGTTTTTAGCATATTTAAAATATTTTCTATTGTAGTTACATTATTATCACCGCACGCTTTACATACACTTAAAAATGTAGCAAATAATTGAAGTGGTAGTGTACCACCAACACACTTCGTTACATCATCCGGTTCTACCGATGTTACTACAATCATTTTATTTATAGCAGAGGTTAACACTAAATTTAATAGCGCTTTAGACCCCGCAAAATCAAAAATATCCCTTCCTTCTATCTGGCGGTATTTGTTTACCGAAATAACCGTTGAAAAAATTACCAACTCCTTAGTAACGCCCATAAGTTCATATGCCGTTTTTACAAGGTCTTCAACCCCGTTACTCCCCGATTTTTTCAAATATACATCTAGTCTTTTAGCAAATTCGGCATCTAACTCGCTTAACAGGTTAATTTGTTTTATAATCTCGTACTTTTGTGCGTTGGTAAAAGTTGCAACAACTATTGACTTATTAGACCCCTTTGCCAAAACTGTTTTTAATATTGAAATAACTTTTCGGGCTTCAGTTGGGTTAATACCATCATCAAACCTACCCGCCGTATTAATGCAAACCACCGCATTGCTATTATAACCACCAATATTGTAATCTTTACACCTTGCGTCATAAAAAGCATAGTTTGTAAAATCAAATAATACTTTATTTTTATGTTTATTGTTTAAAAATAAGTCAACAACTTCGCCAAAATCGGAAACATTATCAAAAAGCGTTAATTCGTATGGTTCAACCAATTTAAAATTCTTATCCGTTAACAAATTTTCACTTCTACGCACATTTTGTTCAGAGTCGGCAACAGCAATTAGTTTTTTAGACCTAATACCTAGCCCAACACTTTCATACGCAAAAATGTCCGCCGATTGCAAAACAATACACAAATCAAACATATTTGCAATAATTGGAAGCTCTCTTACCTTATCTAGGTTTACAAACCAAATTTTAAAACCGTCAAAGAGTTCCAATCTAAATTTCGTTAGCATTTCAAATAAGTTATAGTCTGAGCCATTTATACTATCTTGCATCGCTTTAAAACGCTTTGAATATACCAAATTATCCTTTAATGATTGTTTAAGTCTTTGCACCAGCAACTCTCTACATTGAACAGTCTTTTTATTTGTTAACGCTTTATATTCTTCAAGCAACGCATTGTATTCATTAATGGTTTTAACCGATTCGGCATTTTCGCCTTCAATACGTTTTAAAACACCCCTTAAAAAGCACTCGATCACCATTCTGCACGCGTCTATATTATTTACTTCCAATAATTTTTTCGTATCATATACGCTAGAAATAAACTTTCTTTCCGTCACGCTAAGCAAACTTAACTCAACCATTAATTCGTTGTAGTCATTTAAACCAATTAAACTATTTATCAATTTATCTGGGTTTTCAATGATAAACTTGATAAATTCATTATTTATAAAGTACTTTTCTACAAACTGCTTTATCAATTTTTTGTTTGAGTGATTTTTGGCACCACTAAACTCATTTATTTCCGCAAGTTCCTTTTTGGTCAAATCTTTTTTTAAGTACTTAAGCCACGGAAACATTCTATCCATTTCTTCCGCTCTCAATACTTTGTTTAGATAATCTGAATTTTCAAAACGTCTTTTTATGTTTAAAATCTCTACCAGTTTAATTTCCGCGCCTTGCTCCGCTATTAGATTTTCAACGTCTTCGTCCTTTTCCTTTAATCCTTGTAATAAATACAACGAGTCATACAAACTTGCATTTTTTATGCAACTTGCAAATTCGGAGTTGCCAAACATATTTCGATCTAGGTCTAAAAAGTCTTTTTCTATATCACGCATTCGGTCATCTAAACCAAAAATATCGTTCTTTTTATTTTCCACACCCACGCAATCTTCAACGCAATCAAAAAATTGTTTTTTAAAGGACTCTCTGCAATTCTCGCCGAACAATTTTACCGCATATTTATTGTAACTTTGTAGCGCTGAATAAACTTTTTCTAATTCCAAATCATTTTTTGCTACTACTATACAATTTTTGCCTTTGCAAACATTATCCGCCAAAACGTTTGCTATAGTATCTACATAATCTGAGCCCATTAAAGAATTTACAGCCAAAATGTCATTTTCTTCATATTGTTCCAACACCCTTTTACATTCTATAGTCGGAAAATTTATATAGTAACTTGTATGATTAGATATATACTCACTGGTATTTGGTTCTGCACCCAAGATAATATCGGTTAATTTATTTATATTTTTTGATTTTTTAATTTTTTGTAGTTCTAGTAATATATCTACAAGTGAACTATCGTATACATCAATTAGTACTTCATTTTGCATTGAAAAACCGGTATACCCGCCATTTTCAACAAATTTCATACCTAAAGTTTTATAATAATTTTCTATATCGGCTATAAGTTCAGCAAAACCTAATTTCTTATCAAACTTATACACTGCGTTTTGCGATATACCAAGTAGAGCATTAATTAAACTATTACATAAAATATTTCGCTTTTCATCTTTAATGACTTTGATTTCATTATAATTTAGCATGATTTTAATAGGGACAAGCACCAATGGAGCATAACAATTTAAAACTCCACCACAAATGCCACCCTTAACAACCGAAAAGCCGAGATATAATTCATTTTTGCCACTTTCAAATTTTTTTGCATCAACCAACTTAATTAATTTTATAAATTGATTGTACCTATCTTCAAAGTTTTCGTCCGTACGTCTATTGTACTTAATAGAGCCTTTATCATAAAAAAGATTTATAATCTCATCAGTACCATTTATAATTAAAGCACTTTGACTTTTTGTAATGTACGAACCACCAAGCAGTCGGTCTTTTAATGAATTTTCTATTTTTTCAATTACCGCTAAATTATATCCCGAAAGTTCTCGCTCATCCAAAACTTCGCTTTTATAAGTTTTTATGCAATCCAAAATTTCAACACCGAACTTTGTGATAAATGCAGAGTTTACACCCTTTACCATCATAAGCTCTTCGCTGGTTTCCGGAACAACCTCGGCAATTCGTTTTAAGGTTTCATCATCACACACACCGACACCCACCCCAGACAACGCAAGCGTTAATCTTAAATCATCTCTTAACTTTTGCAATCTAAAAAACAATTTATTATCCATAATTACCACACTCTCTTCTAGTAAATTATTTATTACTTAATATATTAGTAATTTTTAGCACCGATGTCAAACTAATTTTGTCAAAATGAGTATCCCACAAAAATGAACCTAAAAATATAAGAAATAAAAGTCGCTAGAATAACACATCTAACGACTTGATTTTAATTATTTAAAACAAAAATCTATTCATCATCATTTTGCCAATAACTTGAAACTTCGCTAAACTCACTCAAAACCGATCTAAATATTTCTTTGATTTTTTCCATATCCGAACGAGTTTTACCTTCAAAAATTAATCCTAGTAGTGGCATATTGGAACTTGCTCTAACCAGCCCCCATCCATTATCAAACTCAACTCTTGCACCATTAATGTCTACAACCTTCTCTGGATAAAGCTCTTTAAATCTTTTAACAATTTTATCCATTACCCTGTATTTCACATTGTCTGCACATTCTACATATATTTCAGGACTTGTAACATATTTTGGAAGAGATGCTACAACTTCGGTTAAGTCCTTTTCTTGGTTAGATAAAAATTCTACAAGTTTTGCTCCAGCAAAAATACCATCATCAAAACCGAAATACTCATCTCCGCCAATAAAGATATGTCCGCTTCTTTCTCCAGCCAAAATTGCATTTTCTTGATGCATCTTTGCTTTTATAAAGGAATGTCCCGTGCTCCACATAATTGGCTCACCGCCATTTTCTTCTATAGTTTCTGAAAGTGCCCTTGAACACTTAACATCAAATATAACCTTTTCATTTGGATGTTTTGCTAGCAATTGCTTACTTAATAGAGCCAAGACTATGTCACTATAAACAGTTTTGCCGTCCTTAGTTGTTACCCCTACTCTATCGCCATCGCCATCAAAAAATAATCCAAGGTCGGCATGAATATATGGATGTGAAATTAGTTTCTTTATTGTAACGCAAGCATTATTATCGCTAGGGTTTGGGAAATACTTTGGATAACTTGTGTCTGGGTCAGCATTTAACAAAAATGTAATACAACCAAGCCTTTCAAAAATTTCATACGCAAACAAGCCCGCCCCACCATTTGCTGTTTCAATTATTACACGAGGTTTATTTTCGCCCATCTTGATACGGCTTAATACTTCATTTATATAATCTTCTCGTACATTAACTTCTATTACTTCACCGACATTTCCTTTGTAATCAAATGGTTCCAAGCAATAATTATAAACTCTTTTAATATCTTCTTTACCAAGCGTTCTAGAGTATCCTAATCCAAACTTAAACCCGCTCCAACCATTGGGGTTATGCGAAGCAGTTATCATAACTAGACCTTCGGCTTCAAATCTATATTGAGCGTAATAAGATACTGGTGTTAGTGTTAAACCAATATCATAAACTTTCATTCCATATTCTAAAAGAGCCTTTAATGCACTATCGTGAAACGCTGGAGAACAATCTCTATTGTCGTATCCTAGCACCACGCGTTTTATTCCACGCTCTTTAATAAGCCGTGCATACGCCGAAACAATCTCATAAACACTTTCTTCATTTAATTCAAATTTATTAACCTTTCCACGAATATCGTATTCACGGAACATACTTTTAAATTCATCACTATCTTTTTTTATTGTACTTTTTGCCATTTTTATCTCCTTATATGATTAGTATAGCAAAATTAAAATCTGATACAAAATATTTTTATTTAATAATTGAAAATATTTTATTTGTAACAAAAAGCATTTGTTTTATTTAGGTTCTATTTGATATAATTATCTTCAGGAGATATGTATGACAAAGTTTATATTAGCCCAAATATTTAGTCTTATAGCGCTTATTATTAATACTTCGGGCAGACTTTTTAAGGACCAACACAAAACCCTTTTTTGCAATATGGTTGCAAATGTATTTGTCTGCATAAGTTTATGGCTACTTTCAGCATATATGGGGCTTGCATGCACAATATTATCGGTCATACGAACTTTTGTTTTTTACATTTATGCAAAAAAAGGCTTTCACAAAAAGTTGCCCGACATTATTATTTTTTCATTATTATTTATAGGTGTAAGTTTTATTGGATTTAACGGCGACTGGTTTGAATATTCTTTAGTCGCATTAAAGGGCTTAACCTACACTTACGGCGCGTGGCAACATGATGTTAGAGTGTTTAGATACTTCTCTGTTGCTTCTAATATATTTACAATAGGATATAACGCACTTTACTCTGGTTATATTAATATGATTAATGAATTTATCTGCTTAATTTTTACCAGTATATTAATTTACAGAGATCACCTAAAAGAGAAAAATAACGAAACCATAGTTTTTCCAGAAAATAATTCAGATGCAAGAGAATAAAAACAACTAACTATTTTAAGTGACCTAAAAATTGGGGTCACTTTTATTTTGTTAGTTGTTTTTATGATATTATTTTACTTAATAACGAGAGGACTACTAGTAGAAATTATTTAAACCACTACTTCCAGTATTCTTGAATGGAGTCTGGAAGGAATGACATTAGTTTTTCGTTTTCCAATTCTTGAGCAGTCTTCCATCTTAAGAAATCTTTATTATTCATTATGTCATCCTTATTTACTACTGCCACTTTTTTCCCATCGCCAGTTTCGCCTTTCCCACTTAGTGCAACTTGTTCGTTCTTTTTTCTTTCAACCTTTGCAATTAAGCTACCCTTGTTTTTTGAATACTCTGTAAGGGCTTTTAATAGTAAACCTTCTATATATTGATTTTCGTTTTTATAATAATTAACATTCACCTTTTCGCCATTTGTACATGCTTCTCTTTCGCTCATCTTTTTCTTTCTGTCTTGCAAAAAACGTTCATAAACGAATTGCACATCGGGACGGGTATTAAATTTTCTTTCTGCAAGTGCTAACGCCAATTTTTGAACAATAACTAATTCAAGTTCTTCATTCTTATCAAATCTTAAACCATCTATAATAATTTCATTGTTTTTATGCGATTCATTAATTTTAACTAATTTTGAATTTCTAAAAATGTAATTTTTATAAGCATTTAACATCTTCTTTGCTTGCTCATCTGAGGAGAAAAATTTTATTAAATCTCCACGTACTCGCCTTTGGCGTTCGTTTTCGTGTTTTTCAAACGCTTCTAATATAGGAGAATTTTCTTTTAAAGTTAATTTTCTACAATACTTTTTGCCTATTTTGTAGGTATCACGACAAAATTTTTTAACTCTTGCCATTTCGCAACCCAACTGGTATTTTACCCTTAAAATATTATAATCTTTTGCTAACAGCAATTCATATTTTTTTTCGTTTATTTTTTCTAAAAAATTATTCACTAATAAATAACTCCTCTTATTTGGGATACATATATGATACCATAAAAAATAAAAAATTGCAAGTTTTAATGCTAGTTGTTGTTTTCGACATAATTCGACAAATATAGACACACATTACGCTTGACGAAATTTAATTGATGTGGTAATATCTTTTAGAATAAATAAAAAGGTATTAATATGAAAATTGATGTAAGTAAGCCTTCTTTGATATTAGCGGGCAAAAATGACAAAAAACAAACAGGTTGCAACCTACTAGCATCGGAAGATATTGTATGCACTATTTTTGATTATGTAGATAACGCCAGTACCAATGCACTGCTTATATCAAAATATGCCGATGATTATCTTATTGAACTCACCGAAATGATGGATTTTTTTGCTGGCGAAGATTTGTTGAAAGAAAAAAAATATATTGAATTTATAGATTTACTTGTAAACAATCATAAAAAAGACCTAAATTTATCTAATACATTATATAACCTTACTATTGCATTTTATAAGCTTATAGAAATAGAAAGTAAAAACACTCCGGTAGAACAAACCGAAGCCGTATTTAATGCAATTTTGAACGAAATAATATATTTAGACCAAACCATTTCACATGCCGTTGATGTTTTTACCGACCACTATGAACGTTTAAAGATAAAACTATTAAATGCACCATTAACCGATAATAAGACTTTTCCGTCACTACTTCTTCGTGCATTTAACCACTTTGACGATCGATTACATGTAGAAATTGACGAAGTTTTGTACTACAAACTTTTAAGCGCCTTAAAATAGTTACTATTTTTATTTACTTACTTTTATAGTATAACCCACAATAACAATATCCTTCAAAATTAGGGTCTGCTATTTGGTCACGAAATTCTTTACACATACACTTATTATCGGGCGTTTTGCCAACTTTACAAGGGCAATACCCGCCTTTTTCTTTTAAACCTTTTTGAATGCGTTCAACAACGCTTTTATCTTTGTTAAATTCTACTTTCATAATAACTCCTTTATAAAAATTAGTTTATCTAGTTTGATAGAATAATACAACAAAAAAACTCATAGAATGATAAATTTCCATGAGTTTAATTTTTACATACTCCTCTCATCTTCACGCACAAAGCAATCTACACTTCTACCATTTGCAAGTTTATATACGCTTTGTCTATCAACCTTTCTTGCGTCCTCTGGGTACTTATCTAGTATAGTTTGGGTTGCAGAATTATTGTAGTATAAATGCCTTAATATCTTAATTATTTTTAAACTACTGTATGCTCCAACTTCATTTAGACTACTATTAATGTTTTCCCTTTCTTTTTCGGCCTCTTCGCCACTCTTTTTTGAATAAACTAAATATTCGTCTATTTCATTCTTTAGCCATTTTATACTTTTGGGGGTCTTATTTGCCCAAAACATTTTCTTTTCCAATTTCGCTTCGGTTGTGATTTCATCATTATGCTTTTTGTAAAAATCAACCGTGTTAAAAAACAATCCATTTTCCGAAACATTTAATCGTTTATAAACTTTTTGAACCAAATTTTCAACCGACGCCTTATCTACACTCAATCTCCTAGATAAAACACTTTCTCCCTTTGACTTATTTTTGTTTAAAGCAAAAGTTAAAACCATAACTGCATTATCTAAAACTTCTTTGTGTTGGCTACTTATTTGGGGAATAAATTTATATTGCACCGGCTTATCATATTCCCAGCCAGACGTATCCATTGTATTATACACATCCATAATGATATCCATCTTTACATCTCGTGGTAACGCTTTGTAAACAATCTTTGCTTCTTCTAATTCTTTTTTATACATTTTTAGTGCAAGCTTATCAAAAATATTCATAATTTTAAACCTTCATTTTTCTTAAATTATACCATCAGATTTCATATTTGTCAAGTACGCCCCGTCTTGCAAAATTTTTACATTTAACAATTCTTAAAAAATTGTTAAAAACCTTTGACAGTTTGCAAATTTTGTAATAAACTTTATCTGAAAATTTTTAAGGAGAAAATCACTATGGCAAATTCTACACAAAGCAAAAAAAGTTCAAGTTCATCTAGTTCATCAAAACACACCTATAGCTGGAGCGTAAACAAAATTGCCTTTTACACAATCTGTGCCGTTGCTATTTTGTATCTAGTTTCGACCATTCTTGGAGCTTGCGGGGTAAGTTTAAAGGTAATCAGTGCTCTTCAAGGCGTTGCCACCGCTATGCTAATTATTCTTGCAAGCGTACTTGCTTGGAGATATGTAGCAAAAAAGCAAATGGTTTGGAAGGTGTTGTTTTTGGTATGTCTACTAGTAGTAATACTTGGTATAATTATACCACTAGTGGTATAATGAAAGACTCGTAACTTGCGTTACGAGTTTTTTTTTGTTTTTACAGCGAAAATTAAAATTTTGTCTTTTTTTAATATTGACTAAATTGGAAAATTGATATATAATAAAGTAAGAATAAATGAATGAAGGAGATATAATATGTTTAGTTCATTTTTACTTAATACATATAATTCATTAAAGGATGCTATGAGTGAAGCACTAACCACACCAGATTGGTTTGTTTGGGCAACACTTGCCGTTATATTGGTTTTATTAATTACCGCAATTTATTTAATTGTAGCCTGCGCTGGAAAGCCAAAGGAAAATGTAGAAGATGAAAACACTGAAACATCTACATCTGAAGAAGAAAAAGAAGAAGTAAAAAAGCCTGCTAAAAAGCAACCTATGGCTGTTATCGTAGAACGACCTGAAGATAACAGAAATACTTCCACTGAGTCAAGCGAAGCTATTGAAACTATCGAACCTATACAAGAAAGCACAACAACTGAAACTACCACATCTGAAGAAGGTTTAGAAAAGACAAAGAAAACTGTTAAATCTACCACTCGTAAAAAGACTTCTACCCCAACCGAAACGACCATAACTACAATAGCAACCACTACCGAAACCACTACTTCTGGAAACACTGAAGAACAAGACAAAAAGGAACCAAAGAAAGCAACCACTACAAAGCGTGCTCCAAAGGTTAAATCTGTTGCAGAAGCAGTTGAAGAGAAACCAAAAAGAACAACAAAAAAATCTAGTAAATAATTTTTTATAAGTCCGAATATTATCGGATTTATTTTTTTGCAAAATTTATCCTAAAATTCTTCTTTTTATTTACAAAACCCTACTATATATGCTATAATTAGCATACTTTAATTTAAGGAGATAAAAAAATGCCATCAGGTAGTCATGGATACGGCGGAAGCCATAGTTCAAGTAGTAGAAGCGGAGGTTATTCTGGCGGAAGCAGTAGACCCCGAAAACCACTAAGATTTCATTTGGGTCACTCCCTATTCTTTTTTAGCGTAGGTGCTCAAAGTATTTTAAGTTTTATTGGAACGATTTTAGTTTGTTGTGTTGTATTTGCATTTACTAACGGCTTTAGCATGAAAGCCGAAAAGGAAGAATTAAAATACATACAAAACGACCGAGCTGGCTATGTTGCAATGATAGAAAGAGCCGAACAAGATCCCGAACTTATTGTTGACGGAATTGTTATAAGCGTTTGGCAAGACGGAAACGGAAGCGGAAAATGGGCATTTGATTACAAATTTACAGCAAGCAACGGCGATATTGTAGATAACGGATACAGTTTTAAAGTTTACAGTTCTAGAAGTACTGCCCCACACGAAGGCGACACCATAAAACTTGCAGTCGATACAAAAAATTCTACCAAACTATCTGACTCAGTTCCAATGGATTACAAAAACTTCAGCTTGGACGATGACGGCGATTACATAAACGCAAAAAGAAATATTAAAAGTTCACGTGTTCTATTTATAATTTCTTTAGTCGGCACTGGTATATGTATTGCAATAATGGTAATTATGGTAGTTCGTGCAAAGCAAAAGACTGACGGAACATATGAAGACAACAACAAATCTCAAAACCCTGCAAATAATAGCCAAACAACACAAAATAACACCAATTCCACAACTTGTGAGTATTGCGGTGCAAGTATTTCGTCTAGCGACAAGAGTTGTCCAAACTGCGGTGCAAAACTTGGTTTATAAACCAATAAAAAGATTTAAATCAATTTGAATTTCAATTTTACTACAAAAATAACCCCTAAAACCAGAGTTGGCTTTAGGGTTTATTTATTTTTTGTTACTTTTTAGTTTTTGTGGTTGACTTTGTGGTTTTATTTTGAGTTGCTGTAGTTGATTTTTTTGATTTTGCTGAAGTCGTTGTTTTTACTTTATGTTCGGTTTTTTCTTCTACTTTCTCAGTTTTTACTTCTTCAGCATTCTCTTTTTTATCATCTTTATTTTCTTCGCTCTCGTCATCTAGTATTACTAGGTCGTCTTCCATTACCTTACCTGCGTTTTCATCTATATGGAAGGTTTTACGAACGCCTTTTTTCATCTTTCTCCAAATAATAATAAATGTTGCACCAAGAGCCACTGCGATTGCAGTAATTGAAGAAATTAAAACACTTGTTGCTGCTGGGTCTATATAGCACAAATTTTGAATGGTTGAAATTAAGTTTAACATAAATTTTCCTACCTTTATTTAGTTTTCTTTTGATTTTGTTTATTTTTTAATGACTTTAAAATGTATTCTGCTCCGACCTTGCTAGATTTACCGTGATTGTACAAGAATTTGTCAAAAATGTCAACAATTTTTGCATGGTAACGGTCTTCTTCTTTTATTAACTTTGAAATAGTTTCTTTAATGCCTACTACATCTTCTTTATTTACACTTACACCAATTTCATCTCTTAAAGACAACTCAACTGGAGTTAGACCAATTTTTTGCCAATTTTCGTTTAAGCATTTCATCTTCGTATTTATAAATACAACTGGACGAGTTGTTGCGAATGCAAATTCTGGCCCAACGCCCGACCAATCGGTAATTAAAACATCGGAAGAATAAATTGATTTATTTTTTGTAAAATCTAATTCAAAAGTCAACTTATCCTTGTCGTAATCTTTGTATTTCTCTACGATTTTTTCTAATTGATAATTAAATCTTTTTACATATTCTGGATGTGGTCGTACAATTATATGAAATTCATCACAATACAATGCCTTAATTAAATCATCTAAGCACGAATCCATAAGGTTGTCTTCTTGCCAACTTGGAGCAATTAATATTTCTTTTATAGGTTTATTTTTATCTCTTTCAGCGTTTGCAATTTGTCCCTTTTTAACAAGTTCGTCTGCCAAAGGATATCCAAATTCTACCAAGGTCTTTGGTTTTAATTTGTACACTTCTTCGGTTTTTAATACTTCTTGCTTTACGTGAGGACCCGAGCAAAATATTGTATCAAAAGCATCAAGAGCACCTTCTCTAAATCCCATATGAACACTCATCATATCGTGTGGAACATAAATGTATTCTATATCATTTTTAATAAACGACCTTTTTAGATAGAACTTATTTAAGTCTGGGGTCGTCATTACGAACATATCGGTTTCTACTAACATCATTAATAAAACCATCTTTTTTAGACTTATGTAATAAGGCTTTATTCTAGGTTCGGTTTTAGCAATTTCAAATATTTGGTCGTTATAATCATTTGTTACATAATGAATAGTAAGGTTAGACTTTTTTAGAAGTTCATCTATAATTCCGCTAAAATACTTATAGAAACCGCTTTTTTCGGAGTAAAATACAATGTGCTTATTCGCAATCTGTTTAAATGCTTTATAGTCTTGTTTTTCGCGTTTCTTTGCTTCTTTATACTTAGGGTCTTTTTTGTCTACTTTGCCAAATTCTTTTGCTTTTTGAAGTGCAATTCGGCTGTTTTCTAGATCTTCATAATCTACATATTTTTTAGGATTAATTGCAAGATTTAATAGATACATTTGTGCTACGCTTAATAGATTACTTGCCATCCAATAAAGGGCAATGCCCGATGGTACGAAGAATCCAAGGTAAAGCGACAATGCAACGCTTAGTGCCATAATTCCATATTTATTTAAATTGCTTTGCTCGTGTTGTAGTACATTGGAACAATTTTGTGTAAAACAAAGCACCCACGAAGATAACCCAGCAAATAATGGAACCAATAAATACCAACCAAACACCACGCTTGGAACAACCGAAAGATTCATTCCAAGAAAGTTCATATCAAACTTTGTTACACTTGTAACAATCTCGCCCATCGTTTCGGCACTAACACCTTCTACAACGGTTGATGCTGTAATACTACCCGACTTTATAGCATCAATTATGGTTAGTTGAAATGAAGATTCGTTTGTATTTGCACCTACAAATTCGGCAAGTTTTAAAATATCCGCCTTAGCAAAACCAAATAAATAACTCAATGGATGATAAATAATTTCTACAACACCAAGTAGTAAAACTATTTGTAAAATTAGTGGAACAACTGCAAGCATTGGATGATATTTTGCCTTTTTGAATATCTTGCTTTGACCATCTGCAATAGCATCTAAATTGCCTTGCATATTTGCTTTCAAATAATTTACTTCAGGCTGAATTTTTACCATTAAAATACTATTTTTCTGTATCCAGATAGATAGTGGCAATAAAACTAGCTTTGTGGCAAGTGTAAAAAGAATTATTGCTAAACCATAATTTTGTACAAGCCACCAACACCATTTCATTAAGTACCCCAAAGGTATACAAATATAATAAATAATCGTGTCCATATTTTTCTCCTATTATTGCATTACATCTTTATTGTAATGTGTAACTACTTCTTCGTGCCAATTATTAAATTCACTGCCATTACCTGTAATCTTGTATATAAACTCATCCATAGAACCCGATTGGTAGGTTTGCCAAATATAATAACGTGTTCTAAGTTCGGTTTCAGAAATATCAAAAACATTTTTACCAACATTAAATCTACTTTCTAAACCAATAGATGAATGAATTGTAGCCCAAATATCTGCGTGTGAAGTCTGTGCTGTGCTTTGTTTTAAAACACCACTTTCTACTCCCGCCGGCTTAACAAATAACGCCGTTTGAACTGCAGTTGTTAATTTGGTTAAGTCATTTTTTGAATAACCATGGTCGCCCGTTATAATTACTGTTGCATCTTTATACATTCCGCTTTGCTTTAATTCATCAATATACTTATTAATAATTCTAAAACTATTTTTTAAGGCGTTTTCTACACTAGGAATTGTATATTTTTTTGATGAAAGGTCACTTTCTGGTTTATGCGTGCCATCTACATGAATAAATGTAAATTGCTTTTTATCGGTTTTTTGAAAGCCTTTTATGTCCACCAAATTATATGCTGACGAATTTGAAGATTGATAATTTATCTCTCCATCTGAAGTAAAAGTTGCATAACTATTACAAGTTGAAGAATTTATATCTTTAAACGCCCATTTTGCAATTAATGGTACACATCTAAATAAACTCAATTCAACCATTCTAAATGACAAACCAAAACTATTGTCTACGCTATATTCTCCAGCTTCTAGGTTTGAAATATATGATGGCATATTTTTACCCGTATAAGAATAATACATCGTTGTGTAAAGATTTATATCATAACCATTTTCACTTAGTTCTTTTAGTGGGTTGTCATTATTGTAAGCATCTTCAAGATAGGGTTCTCGGTACAAATTGCCCTTATGTTCCGCCCCGGTTAGCATATTGCAAACTGCTGGGAATGTATGACCATAAATTGATATATTATCTTTAAACCATGTAAATCCTTCTAATTTATCGTAAATAGAACTATCACTAATGTATGCACTTTCGGCATATGTTTCATCAAATCTATCTATTACAAAATAAAAAATATTTTTTGATGTTGATATGTTTGTTAGATTTTTTGTGGTAAGTGGAACTTCATTATTTACTGCATTGTCGCTCGAGTTTCGCATTTCAGGTGAAACGAATGCATCTTTATTGTTTATACAACTAAAGGTTATGCTCATAACTTGCGTTGCAAGAACTATAACCGAAAGAACAATGGTGCCAAGTCTTATGTAACCCTTTTTATCTTTTATACTAAGAGCAAGTGCAATAAACCCCGCTATAAGTAACACCCAAACGCCTAGGTTTATATAGATACTTACTTTACTGACCCCACCACTCGACATATTATCTCCAGCAAGTGAAAGGTTTCCGTTTAGGTATGTACCTTGCAAAAAAAACATAAACCCCAAGCCAAAAAATAGGTATAAACATATTTTATATGCAGTATTTGGTAGTAATAGCAAAAGGATTATTAACGCAGACGCTATACCAACACAAAACACCAAACAAAATGGCAAAAAGTCTAAAATTCCAAATACGAACTCGCTAGAATTATTACAATATATTTCAAATGGTACCGATATGCAAAGAATAAACGGAATGATTATAGATACCAATATTGTTGGTAGAATTCTAGCTTTTCTTCCTCGCATAACTTCACCAAAACTTCTTTTTTTATTTAACTTTAAATTTTCTTCCATTGTTCACCAAAAAATATATATTAGGGTATTTAACCAGAATTTCATTTTTACATTAGTAATTATAAACTATTTAAAATGAATATGTCAATCTTAAATAAAAATAAACCAGACTAAAAAGTATTAATTTACTTGATAATCTGGTTTTTTTAAAAAATTTTATGTTTTGATTTACCTAACACTAAATCATTTTATTTTGCTAAATTATTTGAGTATAGTCCGTTAAGCACTTTTCTTTTTAGCTTTCTTCTGGTCGTCTGAAGATTTATTTTTCTTTGAGAATACTTTTAATAAGTCATCGTGTTCAAGGTCTATGCCATGCTTTTTATTTACTCTTTCCTTTTCTACTCTTTCTTGTAGACCAGTTCCAACCACTGGCATAGTTACTTCATCCTTTCTTTCACGAACTTCTAGTTGGTTGTATGGTATAGAAACATTGTTACGTTTAAATTCGTTAAACACATTTTCCATTACATAATAGTAAACGTCCCAATAATCTTCAGCATCTACCCAACAATTTGCAACAAAGGTAATAGCACTAGCATTCATATATTTTAATCTGCAAAAAGGTGCTTTTGGTTCTAACAAAACTCTACCATCACTCTTCATTACGTCTATAACAATCTTCTTCACAAGTTCAACATCACTTTCATATGCAACATCGAAAGAAAAATCTACCCTTCTGGTTGGGTTTGCACCAAAGTTTGTAACGCAGTTATTTAGTATTGTAGAATTAGGTATTGTAACTCTTTTGTTATCGGTTGTCATAATAGTTGAAAACAAAAAGTTTACATCTACCAACGAACCTTCTACACCACTAACAGAAATATAGTCACCCTTTTTGAACATTCCGGTAGATACTATAATAATTCCGTTTGCAAGGTTTGCTATAATGTTTTGTAGTGCCATACCTATTGCCAATACGGCAGCAGATATTGCAGTAACAACTCCCGTCATAGATATACCAATAATGTTTAAGCATACCAAAATTAAGATAAGGTATAGTATAAACTTTAAAATATGATACAAAAAGCCCTGAGTAACTTCTTGCATTTTTGTTTTTTTCATAACTTTTTGGGTTATATTTAGAACAATTTTTACTACTATTAGTCCAATAATTAAAACGGCAAAAAATGTAACAATGTTCCAAATGTTGTTTTGAAAAAACGTTTTTATTGAATTCCAAATCTCATTCCAATTCATAATTTTTCTCCTTTTGTAATTTACCAACAAATTATATTCTATAAACTTTTCATTTGCAAGTATTTTTTATTAAAGTTTACTAGAATTATTATGATTTCACATTGTTTTATTGTTAAGCACATACTAGATAATAATTTTACCGCAAAAATTCTTGCCACATCCAATAGAATATTTTGTTCAAGAGTTATAAATTTGACATATATTCACAAAATAAATTTGACTATAAAAATAATAATTATTATAATTGTCTTAGAAACCAAATTGTGACAAAATGTGACAATCTGGTTAAAGAAAAATTAGGAGAACGCTATGGACGAATCCGTAAAAGAATTATTTACGCCTTGGAAAATAGGCAATGTAGAAATCAAAAACCGTATTGTTATGACCAGTATGGGTGGCACTTCCATTTTTGGCTGGATGGAACCAAATCATTTCGATAAAGAAGCTGCAAACTTCTTACTAGAAAGAGCAAAAAATAATGTCGGCTTAATTTTACCTGGTATTGCTCCAATTAAAGATATTTTATTTGGCAAATGGCTTTATCAAGGTAAAGGCAAATTTAAAAAATTAAAAGAGTTTATGGACGAATTCCATAAAACTGGCTGTAAAATGTTTATTCAATTAACGGCTGGTTTTGGTAGATCGCTTGCAATAAACGATTTAATGGTAAAAGCAATCAAAAATAAGGCACTCGGAACGGTGTTAAAACCTGTTTTAGATGTTAGTTACCTAACCGCTAGTGCTTCTGCTACTCCAAACCGTTGGGATGATAGTTGTATAAGTAGACCACTAACCATTAAAGAAATTGATAAAATGGTAGAAGCCTTTGCAAAAACCGCAAAACTTTGCAAGGACGCTGGTGTTGATGGTATTGAGGTTCACGCTGTTCACGAAGGGTATTTACTAGACCAATTCACAATGAAGTACACAAATAATCGTACCGATAAGTATGGCGGAAGTTTTGAAAATCGTTATCGTTTCCCAGTAGAAATTGTAAAAGCAATTAAGGCTGAATGCGGTAAAGACTTCCCTGTTTCGCTTCGTTACTCTGTAGTAAGTAAAACGAAAGGTTTTGGCGAAGGTGCATTACCTGGTGAAACCTATACCGAAGTTGGTAGAGATATGGAAGAAAGCGAAAAAGCGGCAAAATATTTACAAGACGCTGGTTACGATATGCTAAACTGCGATAACGGAACCTACGACGCTTGGTATTGGGCACACCCTGCTCCATATATGCCACAAAACTGTAACCTAGAAGAAGTTAAACATATTAAAAAGTTTGTAGATATTCCTGTAGTTTGTGCCGGCAAAATGACTCCAGAAGTTGCAAACGAAGCAATTAAAAATGGCGAAATTGATGGTATGGGCGTTGCTCGACAATTTTTGGTTGACCCAGAATGGGTTACAAAATTAATGAACGGCAACGAAAAGGATATTATGCCATGTATTTGCTGTCATAACGCTTGCTTTAATATGTGTCATTATAACGGCGTTGCAAACGACCAAAGTTTGTCCGACAATGCTGGTATGGCAAGATGTGCATTAAACCCTAGAACTATGCAAACCAAAAAATATAAAATTGTTCCTACTAAAAAGGTTAAAAATGTTGCCGTTATTGGTGGCGGTATTGGCGGTATGGAATCTGCGAGAGTGCTTGCTCTTAGAGGACATAAAGTAACAATATATGAAAAGACGGATAGACTTGGCGGTGTATTTATAGCAGCATCTGCTCCAGACTTTAAAGAAAGAGATAAAGCATTAATTGAATGGTACAAAAAAGAAATGCACGACCTTGGCATTACTATTAGATTTAACACAACCATTACCGATGTAGAAAGTCTTGACGCCGATGAAGTAATTGTTGCAACGGGTGCCACCCCACGTAAACTTAGAGTAAAAGGTTTTGAAAATGGCATTGAAGCGTGCGACTATCTACTAAACAATAAGCAAGTTGGCAATCGTGTAGTGATAATTGGTGGTGGCTTAACGGGTTGTGAAATTGCCCTAGACCTATACAATAAAGGCAAAACCCCTATTATTGTAGAAATGAAGAATGATTTAATTGCTGTTAAGGGCGTTTGTCTTGCAAACTCTTCGTACTTAAGAGATTTCTTTAAGTTACACAAAGTTGAAACTCATTTAAACACTGCTCTTATGGAAATTTGCGATAATGGTGTAATTGTAAAAGATAATTATGGCAAAGTATTTAATATTGATGCAGATAGCGTTATTTTATCAGTTGGATATATCCCTAACCCTATTGCTACCAAAGATGTACACTTGGTTGGTGACTGCGATAAGGTCGGCAATCTACGTACCGTAATTTGGAAGGCTTGGGACGAAGCCATGAAGATATAAAAGGAGAAAATAAATGGAACTTACAAAAGAACAACAAGCCATTTTAGACGGAGCACAAGGTGCTGAAATGGCAAAAATTATGAAGACCCTTGTAATGTACGGCGAAACATTTGGTGCAACAAAAATGGTACCCGTTACAAGTACTTATGGTCATATTGTAACTAGTTTTGGCGTTATAGTAATTAAAGGCGTATTCAAATTAATGGACGAACTTGTAGCAAGTGGAATTAAAAGCAAACAATTATTCTCAGCCGACCCAAGACCTACCGACAAGAACGTTCCAAAAAATCTTTTACAAGATATTGTATTTAAGGTTATGTATGGCCCACAAAAGCGTTATGAAAAGCAACTAAAAGAAATCGGACTACTTTCAGATAACTCATTTACTTGTGCCTGCTACTTTAACGAAGTTGGCAATCGTCCTAAAAAAGGCGATATACTTTCTTGGGCTGAATCTAGTGCCGTAAACTATGCAAACTCTGTTTTGGGTGCTAGATGTAACCGTAATAGTGGTATTATTGAAATGTTTGGTTCAATTATAGGATATGTTCCTTACTTTGGACTACTAACAGACGAAGGTCGAAAGGCAAATTGGATAGTAGAAATTAGAACTACCAAAAAGCCAGAAGCACAACTTTTAGGTTCTGCGATTGGTATGAAGGTGCTAGAAGAAGTTCCTTACATTAAAGGACTTGACAAATGGATTGGTACCGAACTAAACGACGAAGCAACAACTTACCTTAAAGACTTTGGTGCAGCAACCGCTTCAAATGGTTCGGTTGGACTATATCACATAGAAAACCTTACCCCAGAAGCCGTAGAAATGGGCGAAAAGTTAATCAACCCAAATGCAAAGGTTTATGTAGTAGATGACGCCGAACTAGAAAGAGTAAAGTCTAACTATCCAGTAATTTGGACAAACCCAAACGCAAAGCCAAAACTATGCTTTATGGGTTGCCCACATATGACACTTGCTCAACTTCACGATTGGACAAATAAGTTAGAACAAAAACTTGCCGAACGCAACCGTAAAAAAGTTACAATTAAAACGGTATTTACTTCTGCCCCAGCCGTTATTGCAGAATTTGAGAAAACCGAAGATTATGCAAAATTAAAGAAAATGGGCGTAATACTTTCATATATCTGCCCACTTATGTATATGAACAACCCACTATGTGCAAAAATGCCAGTAATAACCAACTCAAACAAGCTTAGAACTTACACAAGTGCTAGATATTATACAGATGCCGAAATATTAGACCAAATTACAGGGGGTAAAAACTAATGAAACAATTTAAAGGACGTGTTGTTGTTCCTGGAACAGCAACACTAGAAGCACTAGTATCTCATGGCGGATTTAACACGCTTGCATCTTTTAAAAACTGCAAGGATGGTAAAAATATTTGTACCGACCAAGGTAACAAAGATTTATACGGCAAAAATACCGTTGGCGTAGCACTATGTTTACCACAAACTATTGGGTCAACCACTGGTGGAATGGTACTATTTAATTCAGCAGTAATTGGCTGTAACCCAGGAGCAATGCTTTTTTCTAAGCCTATTGACTCACTTGCAGCCGCTGGTACTATTTTAGCAGACGTTTGGACTGAACACTCTATGCCAACAATAGATAACTTGGGCGACGAATTTTTAAATACCGTAAAAACTGGCGATATTATTGAAATTAAGCCAGATGGCGTTGTGGTTATTAAGGACTAATCTAAAATATAATATAAAAAGCGAAGTGAATAATTCACTTCGCTTTTACTTTACAAAAAACTAAAATTGTTTTAAGAACTTCTCTTGAATAAATAATTTTTTATTATATCTAATATGTTTATTTCAAATTAGGCTTTTTAAAACCTATTTATAACCAAACTGTGTAATGCACGAGTTTTTGCAACATATAGTTGTTTTTGCTTTAACCTAGACATATCGTAAGAATTTTCATTGTACAATATAACGCCCTCAAACTCTAGCCCTTTAATTTCCATAACCGTCATTACTGCAGAATTTTGAACTCCCTTAATTTCTCCATCTATTAATTGTTTTACCTTATTTACTTCATCCTCATTTTGACAAACTACCGCTATCGACGCATATCCCCTTTTAATAAACGCATCAATTTCATTCTGGATAGTATTCTTTATGCTAGACAACGTTATTTCTTTATATACAACTTCATCTCCATGTCTTATTACATTTTCGGCGTTACTAAGCCCAAGGTTATGGAGTTGCTCGTTAGCGTTTGCCGTAATTTCAACCGTGGTTCTATAACTTTTTCGCAGTTCTATATACAAATTATTCTGGAAAACATCGGCAAGTTCATCCCAACTAGATATAACTTGGTACTCATATAGCGACTGTGCCAAATCTCCGAATATAGAAAATGTCGCCGACTTGAAAATGTTTCGAAGGGCTAAAAACTGCAGATAAGACAAGTCTTGTGCTTCATCTATTAAAACTTGGCATATCTTTTCGCATTCTTTATTGCACTTTAGTTTTGAATACAAATATAATATTGCCCCAAAATCGTCTTCGCTAATTGTCTTTTTATTTAAGTTTGCAAGGGTTTCCGTTTTTAATTCATTTATAAGTGGGTCGGTTGAATATTTATCGCAATTTTTTATGAATTGGCAATACAACTGCATTATATCTAAATTTTTATTAAAATAAGCTCTAAGTTCTTTACCTAAGCCCTGTTGCAATTTGTGTTCTATATCAAACTTTTTCTTTAAATTTATTTGCTTATTTTCCACAAACGACTTTAGGTTTTCTTTAATTTTTGCGTTTGTTCTTAAATAATGGTTTAATTTATCTATCCATATTTCTACCTTTTCTTCTACCGATATTTTATTGCACTCATTATATACATTTAAAACTTCTTCGCCCGGCAACAATTTTACGCCTTCCACAACTAAATCTCGAGAAAAGGTTGTTTGCTCAAATTCCTTAACGAAACTATCTAAGACTTTTCTAAAACCTTTACCGCTTTTAAATTTTAAATAAGCGGTATTTTTATTGTGTTTTGTTAAGTATTCATACTGCTCGTGCTTATCTAAAATTTTATACCCAAATACTATATTCTCCACAAATTGCTTTACAGTAGAACTTTGGGCTTGGTCGGCGTCTAGGTCTTCAAGTAATGTAGAGATGTATTTTTTAAACACATTATTTGGTGAGATTATATAATACTCGCCCGCATTATAGACTTCTCTATGATTGTAAATTAGGTAAGATAAGCGGTGTAATGCGACCGTTGTTTTACCACAACCCGCAACACCTTGGACTATTATATTTTTATTTATAGGTATTCTTATAATTTGGTCTTGCTCTTCTTGAATTGTAGAAACTATACTCTTTAACCTATTATCGGCAGAACCCGTTAAATATGGCAAGAGAAACTCATCTGAACTTAGTTGGTTATCTATATCGTAAACCGAGATTATTTCTCCATTTTTGAATGCAATTTGTCTTTTTAATGTCAACTCTCCTTTTTCGGGATGGTTTTCTACCATATATTGGGTTTGACCAAGTTTAGAATTGTAATACAGTTCGGAAATTGGAGCTCGCCAATCTACAATAATATCGTCATCATTTAAGTCGGCAAAACCAATTCTTCCAATATAGGCAACTACCGGCTCATCTCTACCTGCAAAAATTATTTTAGCGAAATACGGTTGACCCTTATTTTTTTCGTATAAATAGATTTGTCTACTATACGCCCTTACCATAATGCTTGCCATATTGGGGTCGGACATCTGTTTTGCTAAGTACAAGGAGTCGTCCAATCCATTTCGATACTTATCTAATTTTTCTTTAATTAAAAGATATTTATCTTGTTCTTCTCTTAATATATCTGACATATACTCAACCCGTCATTCCTATTGTTTTTATTTTATCAATAAATGATTTTTGCTAGCATCAATATAAAAATTTGAGCGAATAAAAGCCGACCGCAATTAGTAGTGCAGTTACATTAATCAAAAACATACTCCATTAGGATATAATCTCCGCCATACATAATGGTTTCTCCAACCATTTTAAAACCAACCCTTTCGTATGTTTTTTGTGCTGGAATATTGTTTTTGGCAACGGATAGGTGAATTGCACTAACGCCCAAAGCCTTAAAATCTTCTACAACTTTGCTAAGCATTAATTTTGCAAGCCCCTTTCCTTGGTGCACTGGTGCGACCACAACTCTTGCAATTTCTTTAATTAGACCCGTCTTAATTTGCCAGCACTCCAATGAATCCATTTCGTTTGGCTCTACAATACTTAATGCACCCAAAACTTCCCCGCCATCAACTAAGCAGAATAAGTTATTGTTGCAATAATCGTGCTCCACATCGTCCATAGTTGGATAATGCTCGTTCCAGTTGCAAAATTGACTGTTTTTTACATTGTTGTACATACTTAGTATTATGTTTCGTTCTTCTGTGTTTACTCGCCTAAATTCCATAGATTTCGCCGTCCTTATAGGGGACATTATATCATAATATTTTAAAAAATCAAATAAAAACACACCTATTTGAAAAATAGGTGTGAAAAGTTTAATTTGAAGGTTTTTTTAAAACATCCTTTTTGTGAATATGATAAAACACTATCTCTACTACAAAATATACAACTATTGCAATAGTTACTCCAAATACCAAATCTAAAAAATAATGCTGTTTTATAAATAGCGTTGCAAGACATATTAACACGGCTACAATACATGAATAAACCTTGTACCAAAGCGAAACGCCATCTAGTTTGTATACCGCCAGAAAACTATACACGCTGGTTAAGCAATGGTATGACGGGCAAAGATTGAATGCGTAATTTCCACCATCGAAAGAATATATAGTTTTTAGTAGCCAGTGGTTGCCATTTGTGGCGTATTCTATAATACCTTCTGACGCTCTATCCATATAGGTTGGTAAAAATATGTATACAACAAAACCTATAAAGTATGCTATTGATTGACCTATTGCAAACTTTTTGAAGTTTTCTTTACCACTTAATGACACCACAACGGGTGCGCAAAACCAAAATATAAACGCATAAACGTAAATTATTGAAAAAATAGGAATTATAGGTATGGCGTTATCTATACAATCTATTTTGGTACAAACCGCCCAGTTTATTGAGCCAGTTACATTTGCAAGCCAGTTAGATAAATAATAAAATAGCGTTTGCAATGCAAATGAACCAATACCTGCCACCCAGCCCCACCATGGGACTCTTTTTAGTTGTTCAATAAAGTTAAAATTTCGTTTCATCTTTCGTCCTTCGCTAAATTGTAAGTTATTATAATATAATACGCTCAAATTAACCATTTTACAACTAAACTTAATAAAGCCATTGTGAAAGATTTGCTAAATAAATCTATTATACTTGCACTAGTCAATACTAATACTCATTACATATTCTATTCGGTTTCTGGTAAATAAGCGGTATTTTTTTGAAGCGTTTTCAAAAAGTATCTTTAATGAACCATTGGTATAAACAATTCCTTCTGCCATACTTGGAACGGTTATTGTTTTTTGAAGATTTAATGAAGACAAACAAAATAAATCTACTTCAGTTTCTTGTACGGTAATTTTGTGCGTGGTTGCTTTGTTCCACTCATTTGAATAAATCAAGATTTTTGAGTTTGGCAAACCATAAGATGTAGATAAAACTATTCTTCCGTCGGGTAAAATTGCTACCCCTTGTACTTGGTCGGGTAAAGACACTGCACAAGACGGAGTAGACTCTATACCATTTAATGATTCTGCATTAAAATTATATCTTGTTGCTATTGCGTGATTTGTTTCGGTTTCTGAAACATTAAAATAATGATTTTTGTCTGTTTCATAATTTTTTGGCCTATAAAACTCGCCAACCCAAAGCCCATCTTCGTCTAAAAAGCAAAAACTTGCATTTGTGCATGTTGGCACTACACTTATTACTTCAACTGAACCACCATTTTTCACATTTTTACACTCCGAGTAACTCAGCGTTATTATGCTATCATCACTAGATATCCATACGAAGTTACCCTTTTGAACGATACCACCTAAATGTCCCTTTTGAATATCTTTGTTTTCGGAAACTATTGTAAAATACTTACTTTCTCCCGTTTCTTTATTTAGAATATAAATTCTTGAATCGCTTTTATTTTTCATATATCCGCTAACCATATATTCGCCAGTTTCGCTAACTACACATAGCCCTTGTGGCGTAAAGCCATCACCAAGCCCCGCCAACTTAATTTCTTTAGATGAAACCTTGTTCCAATTGTCTGGATTGTTTCCAAAGTAGTAAACAATAAGTGCTACAGCTAATACTAAACAAAGACTTAAACAAATAATCATAGTTAATATCTTTTTTGACATCTTCTTTTTTTCTGTCATATTTTACTCCCTTTTTGTTTTAGTGTAACATAAACAAAACATTTTTCATAATAAATTTTAACTATTAAACAAATTCTTTTGGGCTTACTATCTATTGATAGACTTTAAAAAATTTTTTAAATTAAGCTAATAATAAGTTTTAGTGGGTATAAATAACCCTATCTTATGTTAAATATGAATAAAGTTAATGAAGTAATTTTCCTATCAAAAATAAAGAACCCTATGAAGCATCCATAAGGTTCTAAAATTTTAATGTATTAAATTTATTTTTATTTTTTAATTGTCATATTCATAAGGGTAAACTATCCAGCGGTCTTTCTTTAGATGCATATAATAATCGGGCTTTACCGCACTTCTTTCGTGATAATACATCGTGGTAATATAGTACTTATTAAATTGAGTATCATTCTCGGTAAAATGTAATAATGTTCTTCCACTATCCGCAATATCGTCTATTATTACGCATCCCTTTGATGCGTTTAACAAAAGTGGGATATCCATTTTGTATGATAAAAGCGTTGCAAATATAAGTCCGCCCCTTGGTGGACCATACACACCAGTTGGCTTTATGCCACGTTTTTTCAAATCTTGGACTACGTTATCTATATACTCATTAATCTGTTCGTAAGTTACATAAACTTTTTCCATTCTTCACTCCCTTAATTTTTTATTTTGTTTTTAGAACATTTAGTGCTTTATATTCTTCTTTCTAATAACTATAAATACAACAACTACACCTACACTCAAGCCAACGCTACCGACCATTGTCACAACTTCTATTGTTGTAAAATTGGATGCTTTGGTATCTTCTTCATTTCCTAAAGCATCGCTTGTTTCGTTAGTAGAGCCACCCGTTTTATCACTCCCGCCACTCCCATCTTCTGCTTCTACATACAAAATTTCTTGCTCTTTTAAAACCGTATGACACATTGTACATTCGGTATGTTTATGTCCTACGCTTTCTTTTGTTGCGATATTGTCCACTATCCAATCACTTTCGGTATGCGGAATTTTTGGTATTGTGCTTTGCGGGGTTAATATTTGGTTACATACACTACATTTTATGCCGTCCGTTAAACCATCGCCCGTGCAAGTTGCGTCATATCCATACATGGTAACCTTAGTATGCGGAACGGTTTGCGTTATGGTTTGTTCATAAGTAATTTCGGTTGTAAGTTCGGCGTCGCTAAAATATTTTCCGCAATCGGTGCAACTCCAATATTCAATATTCCCGCTATTGATACATGTAGAATTTTTTGCTTCATGATGAACTATGTTATGGGTGTGTGATTCTTGTATACCATTAATTTGAAAGGTTAAACTTTCGTCGCTCATTTCTAATACTTCTACATTAATACTATCGGTAATATCTAAAAAATCATTGACTCCAAGCCCTGCATCAGACTTTGTACTATATGTTCCGCCGAGTACTTCCATATCCCAATTGCTACCCGTAGTATTTAAGTTGCTTGGGAATTTTGTATTTGCACGAACCAAAAAGCATAAAAGTCCGCTTTTTAGATAAATCTGATTTAACTTATTGCCATCCGACGTATAAATTACTTTTTGCTGAGTATCGTACTTATTTATGTCACTATCAAACTTACGATATTCTAAATATAAATCTTTATTTATGCTTGGAATGTTTAACTTATACGCAATCACATCACTTTGAGTTTCACTTTTAGTCGCATAAATAGTATAGGTGCCGTTTGCCGTAATATCTTTTATGTTATTTGCGTTTAACCATCCAAGAGATTCCCTTTCTTTAGCTGAAAAAAATTGTGGTACAGGAGAAATTGCCTTTGCCATAGCTGACATATAGTAAACGGGTGAAACGCTCTCGCTTCTATACAAGTCTTTTAGTCCAAAGATATGTCCCGTTTCATGGATAATAGATTTAAGATTGGTAAACGATGTTCCTTCACTATCTGAATATATAGAAGTGCAATTTGCCGTTAGTTGTACATAATTTTTACTTACAATAGTTTTACTGCCATTTTGTATTTCAACACCCGTGTATACGTCTTTGTAATTCCATAAACATCCGCCCCAAGATACGCTATACTCGTCGGAGTATTTATACACTATTGTTAAACAATCTATATACCCGTCGTTATCCTTATCTAACTCAGAAAAATCATAATGCTTTAAATTATCTATATCCGTTAAACTCGACCCGTTAGTTATTGCATTATTTATAGCACTTGCCCAATCTTGCTTTAACTCAAGCATTCTCGAATAATATTCCGATTGCGTGTAACCTTCTTCATTTGTTTCTTTATACTCCGAATAGAATCCACGAGTATTGCTAAGCGTAATAGAACCACCCTTTTCTCCAAATAAATACACATTTTGCATATTTACTTTGTCGTTTGAAACTATATAAAAATAGTCTTTTGCCGAATAATTTGCATTGATATAACTATTGTCTATGAGTCGTTTTGTACTAATACCTGCCGTTCCGTTTGGTGTATCTACAAATTCATCTTCCCCTTTAAACTTAACAAACACTACCAAGTTAGTAAAATTAACCGCACTAGTTTCCGTTGTATTGCTAAAACTATGTACACTTTCGGCACTTACTTTAAATCCCGAAATCATAAAGCAATTAATTAATCCTACTAAGCACAAAAAGGAAAGAATAAAACTCACTAAAAAATTTTTATATCGCATTAAAGCAAACCTAATTTTTTTCAAAACTATCTCTACTCCATTTATTTATTTTAGTATGTGTGAATTTTAATAAAACTTTATTTATCGCCCGTAAACTTTTGTTATTATTGAAGTTTTTTAATATCACCATAATGACACGAATAAGAGTTAAAGTCATGACACTCAAGTTTTAGTAAATCATTCACTTCTTTTTTTATGCTTCCAAATTTGCAATTCATAAAGTGCAACAAATGGAAACTAACATTTTTTAACTTTCCACTATACATTTTGCAAAATTCTCTTACTGGTGCCGACACGCTAAATACCCAAGTTGGTGAGCAAATTATTACTAAGTCGTATTTGACTGGGTCTAGTTTTAATTCTTTAAGTGGCATTCCCCACTTACGCATCCCGAATCTACCACACCACCAAAACCCTAAGTTACCTTTGGTTCTCTCTGGCGTTTCTAATTCTAAAATATCTGCACCTTCATTATCCGCAATTTGATATGCTATTTTTTTTGTATACCCAGTCTTGAAAAGTATACTACCTACTTTGTTTTATCTGTGCCAATGTTGTTGTATTGAGTTTCATCAAAATGGAACTGACTTTGCTTGTATCCAATTAAACATATAACGCCAGTTATAAACTGCAATAGTCCAAAAATAAAATATTCATCTAGTTATTTTGTATCTTTTATTCATGTCACACCTTTGTTTTTTCTATTTGGCGTCACTTTCTAAATTGTATGATATTTTTTTGTAACATCACATTCCATTCCATAAAACTCATTCATCCTACTAACCATTGCGTGGCGAACCCTTTTATTTAGTTCTTCAACTGCTTCTTTTTGTAGAAGACTTTTATCTGGGTACTCCTTTTTTAATATCTCTATGGTCACTTTAAAGCGTCGTCCAAAGAGTTTATCCCAAGCGTTTGGTTCTCGTAGTAACAAAACCATTGGTATTACTGGAGTATCATTTTTAACCGCATAATAGAACGCCCCATTTTTAAATGGTCTTAATTTTTTGTACCCACGCCACATAGCTTGTTCGGGTGCAACAAAAACATATTTTTTATTTTTTAAATGCGTTTCTATTGCTTTATTTAAATTCTTTTGATTTGAAAACAAATTAGATAATGGCATAAGCCCTAATATTTTTAGTGTGTATCCGCCAAAACCAACCTTATTATTGTGTGCACCCGCTACATAATAAATGTGAGTTAGTACTGCTTGCTTAATAATTAAACTATCTAGTAGTGCCACGTGGTTACTTACAATAATTGCACCCTTTCCTCCCTTTTTTAGGTTCTTTCTTCCACGAATTCTAAGTCTATATGTAAAGAACAAAAGTATTGGTGCAAATATAAACATAACCGTCCTTAAAATGCAATAATAAACCTTATCTATAAATCTATTGTAAATATATCGGTGATTTGGCTCTTGAGTTTTCACCCCAATGTATTCGCCATAATTTACATCAATATCATACTTGCCTTCGGCTTCTAACTCTGCCATTTTTTGATCGTATTCGCTAATTTTCATCCTTTTCCTTTTGGGTAAGTGCTTCATCTATTATACATGCAATTTCACTCGCCCCATTGCATTCTTTTTTGAAGTTGTATGTGTTTTTTACGTATTCATCTAATATGTGTGGATTTTCTATTAGTTCTTCTACTCGTTTTCTTATCTTTCGAGGTGACTTAATGTATTCACCACATCTAAACTTATCTACAAACAATTTTTTGGTTGCTTTTTCTATTGGATGTGGATAGTAATCTATCAAAATTGGTGTATTCATAAATACACAATCTAATACGGCATTTGGACCTGCCTTTGTAATAAATAAATCTGCCGCTCTATATAGTTCGTAAATATTTTTTACAAAAGGTAGTGACATAAAGGAAATATTTTCTTTTGGGTTTTTATTTAAAAAGTAATTGTACACCTTTTCATTTTTACCAGCAACGGCAATTATAGTTATCTTTTTGTTGGTTTTTAATAATTCATTTGTAACCGCTTTACACTTACCTAATGCATATCCGCCATCGGCAACTATTACGCAAAAAGTATCTTTATCTATTCCGTATTTTTCACGATAAAACTCTTTTGACTCATTACACTCCAATAAATCGGTTCTACAAGCAAAATTTACTGTTTTGCAATTTTCACTTTTAAATTTGCGTTTTTCTACGGCTTCTTCAGTTGCATAAATATTGTTGGTTATGAATATACCATTCCTATTATCCCACCATGGGTGAACATTGTTATCTGGATTGTATGTTACTATTAAGCAATTATTATCAACTTTGCGCTTGTACTCTACCGCACAATAAGTAATAAAGTAGTGTGTACTAACAATTACATCGGGCTTGTACTTTTCAAAGGCTTCTATTGTTGCTTGCACATAACTATGGAAAAATGTGCTATGAGTAAACCTTAAAAACTTAGCACCGCCAAACGCTTCTAGTATTGTAAATATAAAAAAGCCATAGCCGTGAATTTTGTTTGTGGCTTTGGTCTGCTTAGTTAGAAACTTTTCGAATGTAACCGTCTTTTCGCTGTCCTTCATAATGTTGCAATCTATAATATTATATTTTTCGCCGTATTGCTCTTTTAAACTATCCGAAATGGCTTTCGCACTTGTAATATGTCCAAAGCCAGACTCAATAAATGTAACTAAAATTTTCTTTTTATCCACATTGTTCTCCTTTGTCACTTTTTGTAATATTATACATAATTTTGTAATTATTGTAAACAAAATTTACATAAACTTACTCTTCAATAATTAAATTTGCAACTAAAATTAAAGATTTCACAATTTATTCAAATTTAACTATTTTGATGTCATAAATATTATTTGCATGCCTTTACATTTTGTTACAAAAAAATTCGGAAGAACAATAATCTCCCGAACGTTCATTTAAACTAATCTTTTAAAACTATCCAGCCTGCACCATTACTTCGCTTTACTTTTATAGGTGCTACTGGCGTTACTTCATCTAACCAAATTAATGTACAATATTTTTTTTGAAGAGTAGACTTCCAATCTTCAAACTTATCCGTTCCAATCTGCTTTCCATATTTTATTCTAATGTCTTCAACTATCTCTGGCGTTAGTTCATAAAACTGGACTTTCTTAACATTTGCAATCGCCGTTACATCTTTACCGGTTTCTTTAAGTAAAATTTTATCCCCAACTGAAACTTTTTTATATGGAGCGACTTTAACCATACTCCATCTACTTTCAATAGTTTTTTCTCCACTTAAAACCATATCGAAAAATGGTTGTTTTAAGATTGCAATATGTTGCATATTTTCTCCTTAATATTGGCTCGTTACCTTTGAAACATAGCGGGTTTGCGGGTGACGTATGGTAAATTGGTATTACAATTTTTTCGGTATTCCCAACTTTAATTTTTTGAACTTTACCTACCACATCGGATAACCTTGCAATTTTAATGCCTAGGATTGTCTCTGTAGGAAATTGCCCCATTGGTAAAATAATATCAAAATCAAATTTCTCTAATTGCTTAAACAAGATTTCTTTGCAATTATTACAACAATTACGTAATTGCTTGCGATCTGTTATAACACACTTACAAACTTCGGTAAAATTAATATCATCTATTGTAAGCCCGCTTAAATTGAGTAACCTATCTAAAACTTTCCCGCTCGCTTGCAACTTATTATCTTTATTGTAAAACGCTCGCCCTGTAACTATCCAACCATCCTTTGCTGGTGACTCTCCGAGTACCAATATTCGGCTTTTACCCAGTTTTATAGAGTTACAAGCAAGTTTCGGTAAATTTCCACACTTTGTACAACTATTAATTAAATCGGCTATTTCTTTTTCACTGGTAAAGATATTTTCTTTTCTTATTTGTTCATTCATCATAGAGTTTACCTAGAACTTTCTAAAAGATTTTTGTATTTTTCTAACATTCGTTGCATTGCGTGGTCTTTCGGGCTTATTAATCTTTTTGCTTCATCTAATGTTACCCACTTTATTTCAGTGGACTCGTTAGATATTTTAAATTCCTTGTTTTTTACAGCAAACAAGAAGTTTATGTCAAAATGCAAATGTTCGGGTTCATTCTTTTTTGCACTATACGCAATTTGTTGAACGTCCACATCTAAAATTTTGTCCGACATTAGTTTACAATCATAAATACCAGCTTCTTCGCTTATTTCTCTTCTGGCAACATTTATGCAATTACTTTCACCGTCGCTATGACCACCGAACTGAAACCATAAACCCGTTTTTTTGTGATGATTTAAAAGAACGTTGCCATCAAGGTCTACAACTAGTCCGCCGGCAGTAATGTGACCTTCTAAATTAGACCTATCGTAACAATTTGAATGCGTGGTTAAAAACTGAATGACCTTTTGTACATTTTCTTTTTCGTGCTTATCAAAGGGCGTGTAACTTTCAAGTTCCTCTCGCAAGTTAAATTCATGGTAAATTATTTCTTTTTGATGTTCTTTTGCAAATTCAATTTCAATTTTGGTGGACTCGCCAGTAAACCCACCAATGTTTACAATGTATATTGCGTCAGACAACTCTATTCTTTTTAGATGTTCTGCTTTTAGTTGTGCTATTTGTTCTTCTGTTAAAGAATTTTTATCTATCCCATACACGCATTGCAATACACACCAGCCATTTTTAATAGCTAAATCTCCTGCAATCTTTTGCATTTCTTGAGAAAATTGCATACTTCCACAAATTGTAACTACTTTCATACTCTTTATCCTTTTTGTTTTATTATACCATACCAAAATTCGCTCGAACAAATGAATAATATACAAAAATTTTTGCAATAAAAAAGGGGCGAATTTTCTTTACCACCCCTTAAAAACTATTCGATTTTTTTAGTATTGTCAAAATTTAAATTTGCTTTGTTAAAATTTTTTGTAATTTTAAAATCAATAAAAACTTTTTAAGTATTGCTCTAAACCGAGCAATACTTAATGTAATTGTAACTTTAAAATGGCTAACAATAAAAATTTTTATTCACACTCGTTAAAAAGTCTTGCAATTTTGTTTCTATCTGATACTGGTATATTTTCGTATACTCTCAGTAAATCACGTGTTTTCTCAATATTTATACGCTCATTAAAAGTGAAAATACCCTCTTGTGTTGCTACCATTAACATATCGTCGGGTTTTTCGTATACTTTTACGCAATTATAAAATTTTCTTAATTGTTTTTCGCTAATTGTCGCTATAATCAAATACTCAATAAGTCTATTTTGTGTGCGCTTGTAATCGTGCCAAAGCGTATCTACATTGACATCGTCAAGGCCCTTAAATGCTCTTTCAAATCTTTCTTCGGACACTTCATGGTCACTAATTGTTTCAGGAATGTTTAAATAAAATGCACCATCTCTTGTATATAACTTTATTGGTTTACGAGGACGGAAAATATATTTAATTTCATACATCAAACGGAAAGTCGCATTCTCATTGTATAACATATCCTTCACTCTTTTAAATTTCGATCTTGAAGTATAACTTTCTAGCATACGTAAAACACCTACATAAGAACTAAAAAGCCCACTTAAACCAACCTCTAAATTGGTTCTATTATCGTCACAACGATCATTCTTCGCCCTTTCGACTAATCCATCTACCACCGTCCAAATCGGTTGACGATTAATTAGAGCAGAAACAAATTCTATGGCTTCAGTAACCCTCTTGAAATCATCATAAAATGACTTATACAGATTATCTACATCTACTATGGCTTCTGGTTCGGAATTGAACGAACTTCTTGCCGTACTTTCATAAAATAAAATTCTCTTTTTATGCATTTTCTTCTTTAAGTAATAGATGTCTAGCAGTATAAGTTAAACACCTACTACCTTAACCCCTATAATTTTTTTCCATTATATCACAAAAGTATTAACTTACAAAGCATTATCCGTGTTCCTTTTTGAGAAAAAGGGCTTTTTTATCTCGCCAAAATTATTATTCGACAATGTTCAACATTATTCGACAATGTTCGCAAAATTTCAATTGCTCAAATTTTAAAAAAGCCCCACGATCCACGAATTTTCGCACATAAAAAATATTTGGTTTTGTTATGATTTAATTACAATTTTGAAGTCTAATTTGAAGAGTATTTATGCACTTTTTCTTTAAAACAAGTGAACCATAGGCTTATTATTAGATAACAATATAAAGAAAATAAAAATATATACTTTAAAAATATTTATGAACTTTGGTTAAAACAACCCAATAAATTTAAAAACAATTTAGAGTATTTATACGTTTTATATTATACTATCTTTTTATTAAAATAAACTTAATTTGCAAGCATTTTGCCCATTTTGTTCATCATATCTGTTTTGTAAGACATCATTGAGTGGGTATATCTTGTGAGAGTTACAACTGGATTTTTATGCCCAAGAATTTCGGATAAAGTCTTTACGTCCATTCCCATTTCAATAGCACGAGTTGCGAAAGTATGACGAAGTGAGTGAAAGTTTTTGTAACTAACTCCAATTTTGCTTAAAATTCTTTCATAAGTTCTTTGATAAAACAAAAACGGCACTTTCTCATCACTAAATTTCACCGCAAAAATCGTTCAAAAAACAGCACATGCTGGTGTAGCTCAGCGGTAGAGCACCACCTTGGTAAGGAATTTTGGGGCAAAATTTACAACTTAATATTTCCAGATTTTATGGAGCAACAACTTATGCTGGTATGGCTTAATGGGAAAGCGCGGCCTTGGTAAGGCCGAGAGAGCGGGTCCGATCCCCGCTACCAGCTCCAGACATCATAAAACCATTTATTTATCGGCATTTCAGCCAAATTAAAGGGTTTTATTTTTTTGTGTTTTTTACCTTAAAATTATCTTTTTTATGGAGCAATATCTATTTTTGGACTACGGAGTAAACAGGGCTTTTTTCTTTAATCAAAAATTTTTCAAAACTCCAAATTGGCGAGTTTTGGCGAGTTAAAGCGGGTATCGTTGCTCTCATTTGCTCCATAGATTATTTAAATGCGTCTTGTATAATTTTTAGCATTTCATCAATATAAATATTGACATTATTATAAATTTCAAGTGTGGTTTTAACTGACTTATGCCCAAGCAGTAATTGTATAATTTTGGGATTTACTTTCTTTTCAAAAAGTATAGTTGCAAATGTATGTCTAAAACTATGAAAATGAATATTATAATTTTCATAGCCATATTTCTTATTAAATCTATCTAACAATCTTTTAGTGCCAGAATAACTACGTAACAGACTATCATTCCCAAATAATAAAGAATTTTGTGAGTACTTATGTTTATATCCTTGTATTACTTTCCATTCAATCAAGGCTTTATACAATTCATCAATAATAGGAGCTACCCTTAAACTACATTGTGTTTTTGTCGTTCCTATTATCTTTTTACTTAAAATGGTATTGCCATTTTTATCAAAAGCATAATCATTAACAAGAGATGAATTTACATAAATTGCTCTTTTATCAAAGTCTATATCATCCCATTTTAGCGATAATATCTCGCCAATTCTTAATCCAGCATACAATCCGAGCAAACATATTGTTTTCAATGGTAGATGATTGTTTAAATTTGCTATAAAACTTTGCCTTATTTCTATTGGTAAAGCCTTATATTTATTTTCAAGCTTTTCATAGGGATATTTGATATTATTTAAAATTATTGGATATGTATCAATGTAATTATTTAACACTAAAAATCTTGAAAATTGATTTACTAAGAATTTTGTTTTCATAAATGAATTTTTAGATAACTGTTTATTTAGTAAGTAGTTAAAATAGATTAGAAGTGTATTGTTGTTTACCACATTTATGT
This sequence comes from uncultured Clostridia bacterium, assembly GCA_934772525.1. Classification (GTDB taxonomy): domain Bacteria; phylum Bacillota; class Clostridia; order Christensenellales; family UBA1242; genus UMGS1908. The sequence goes on along the minus strand of CAKVMI010000005.1, from coordinate 30,298 downwards.
ATTTATTTTCAAAATAAGGTTTTATGTGTAATCTATAAACCATTAAATTGCTATAAAATGTGGATGAACTTACACATAATTTCTTGATATTCATGAGCCAATACAAAAACACTTCATTGAATAAAATTGTTTCTTTGTCTTTTATAGATAAAGTGTTGTCATCTCCATATTTTTCATAAAACTTTCTTATAGCTTCAATCTTAGTATTTGCCCGTGTTTTTACTCTCTTTTTTACTCCGTTAATGTTCATACTTTTTGCAAAGAGCCAATAATTGTTTGAAAAATAAAGCGACCCATTTCCATTAGGTCGCCTCATTTTTCTTATTTCTTTTTCCATTTGTTTATACCTCCATGTAGAAAGTATAATTCTAAATTTAATTGTTTGACTTATTTAATTCCTTGTATTTTTTTGTAATTATGCGATAAAGATAATCATATTTTTCTGGTTCTATTGAATGCATTGCAATAATAATACCATTTAAAGTTTTAATGTTTTCAAAATTTCCTCTTTTAAATTCATTATTATATTTTTTTAGTTTATATTCCAGTTTTTTCGTGCATTTTAGCTCTCCCTTATCATTAATAACTACACCTGTAATCTTTTTTCTTTTATTTAAATCTACAATTCTTGTTTTTTCTTTATTTATATCATATCCATGCTTTTCAATTATACTAAATATACTTTGAGCAAAAGCATTTGTTATTTTATTCTTGGAAGAAAATGCCATATCATCAATGTATATAGAAAATTTAATATTATTTTCTTTACATTTCAATTGAATTTCTTCAAACATATCTTCATTTACTAAATATGATAATATTGGACTAATTCGAGAACCAGTAATAAGATGATTTTTTACCATAATATTTCTGTTTTTCATAAATTCCAAAACATTATTATAGTTTTCTTTTTGTTTTTTATTTAAATCTAAGGGATTAATATTTTCAATATTTATTGTACTCAAATTAGTTAATATCTCAGCTAAATCAGAAGGCAAATTAAATTTTTCTTTGTAAAATTTGTATACAGTATTTCTTCTAATATGAGGAAAGAATTTACTCAGATCTATTTTCATAAAGTGATATTTACCTTTATGTATAGAACCATTCATTATGTAACTTCTACCTTTGATGCCTGAAAAAATATTATCAGGTATAACTAATTTTTTTAAGTCCAACAATATTTGTTTTTGCATTTTTTTTAAAATATTGCTTGGTGCCTCTATCAATCTTTTACCATCTATAACGGAGGGCATAATTTTAGCAATAAAAAAATCTTGCTTCTTAATGTCCGAAACGGAAGATTTACATAAAAATTTTGCAAGTTGTCTTTTTGTTTTTAATCCATACAGTTTACAATTATTATATATAATCAAGGTGAAACCTCGCTATTTACCCAGTAAGTAAGATGCCTACTTAATTAGAGTAAATATCATTGATAACAGGGTTATTATGATATTTACATCTACTTCAGTTAAGAACTTTACCAACATTTTTAGTAACTTTGATACAAAACTTAATTTTTTCTTTCTCTTTTTAGATTTTACATCTTTACGAGAAAGAGAGTTTTTGTCGCCAGTAACAATCTGAATATTTTCAACATTTGAGTTTACTATATTTAGAATGATAGGCTGATTTTTACCCTGTCTCATAAAAGTTTCACCTCCTCTTGTAAATTAGTCTTCCTATAAGGAAGCCTCCTCACCTAATTCAAATTAGAGGTGTGAGCCAAAAATTCAAGCATCTTACACTGCCGAGCCACGACTAAACTCCTACATGTGTACGTGGCTCGTTGATTTTTTACGATGTCGTTACACATATATATCGTGACCTAGATTTGCCCCGAAAGGTGTTCATCTGCTATCGCAGACCAGTTTTGAGGAGAACGTCTATAATAATAGACCAGCTCATAATGTTAGCAAAATTATAGTAACATAAAAATCAAAAATAATCAATATAAAGTTAGATTATTTTCAATCATGTTCTAAATCCTAGTTGTTTTTTTGCGAGTATTGGCGAATTTCGGCGAGTATTGGCGAGTTATGGCGAGAATTAGGGTTCTAAGTTTTGGTAAGGTGGGGGTCACGGGTCCGATTCCCGTCACCAGCTCCATTATCAAAAACCCTTGAAACCCTAGTAAAATAGGCACTTTCAAGGGTTTTTCTTTTGCAAATTTTTAGGGCACGACTCTCTTCAAAAAATACATTAGGTACACAAAATTGTCATTTTAGGTACACAAAAATCGCTATGAATTATGCTAAAAGAAAAGGGTTGAAGATAGTTAATATTTATTAACAAAATAATAAATTATTAAGATATGTGCTACACAAGTAATTAATTAAATAAAGTGTCAAAAAAGTCAAGAAAAAAATTTCTTGACTTTTCTAATATATTACAAATCCTTAATTATACTTAAAAATTTATCAAAAGATATAGCATCAGGGTTACTCATATTCTCATTTTCACTAACCATATAATATCTGTATTTATTACCGGCATGTGCTTGCCAAATTTTGCCAAGTTCAGCCTTTTCCTTGCTATCATCATTTGATGTTAAGTGTTCGCCTTTCGTTTCAATAACAACAATAATTCCGTTTTTTGTCATAACAACAAAATCTGGATAGTGATTAATGAATCCGTTTATGCAAAATTCATTTCTTTCAATGTTACGATGCCACCATTTAATGTTCGGTAAAGATGATACCTTTTCAATAACTTTACGCTCAAAAGAGTTCATTGACTGTTCTTCAGTATATAAGGACTTTGATAGCAATGAAAATGTATCAATTGGATTAATTTCACTTTTTAATTTAAATGATGGAATGCATTCAATTTTTCCAATCTCTATTAAATACTTAAATCTCTCACGGCAATACTCATCTAATAAATTATTAATTTTATCTTTAATTTTATTTGCGAAGCCAAAAACATTCTTTTCCAAAGAAGCAAGCTCATCTCCATTCATATTTTCTACAACTCTGTCTATATAACCACTTAATTCTCCACTGGAAATACAATCTATTTTTTCAAGTATTTTCTTAATTTGATATTTACAATTTCGCACACGACTTTCTGGAGGCAATGACTGAAACATCTCTTTGAAATAATCACTTTCAGTTTCTGGTAACAATTTATATTTTGGTCTATCTTTGCCATCAGCATCAACCTCAACAACACCCTCACTTGCAGCATGAAAATCTATTTCTACACTTTTATCCTTTAATGTAAATCCATCAGATAAAAACTCTTTACTTACAAGCTCCTTATAATCGCCTTGTAAAAATGCAAACAAATTATTCTCAGATTTATAATAAAACTGTGGAATTTCTAAAGATAATGCTTCATCTTTAAATTTTTCATATATTTTGTAAGTAGCCACTTTATTTCTTACCTCCAATGGCAAACTGCTTAACGATTCTGCTTGTAAAATTTTTAATTCATTATCATAAGCATCACTTTTTGTTTCCGCACTAGCCAACATTTCATCAATAGCTGTAAATGAATTTTCACTGTTTTTTCTTTCTTCAATTATTTCCTTAAGGGTTGAGTTGTCAAATTGCAAAAATTCTTCATCATTATTACTTTCAACTCCCGAATTTATATCTTGCTGAACAAATTTTGGTTTGGTTATAATCTCTACCTTTTCTTCGGCTACACGATAATCTTGTTTACTAAAACCCGCATCATTTAATCCTTGAATAACTTTTTCCAATGTCGCATGAAAATCGTTTGAACTAGTAATGACATAAGAAAGATTTAAAAATTTATTTTCATTTTGTCTTGTGTAAGGCAAACGTAAAACACGTCCTAAAATTTGTTCTACGTCAACAGTCGATGTCTTATTTGCAAGAGTGGCTAAAATATATGCAAAAGGACAATCCCAACCCTCCTTAAGTGCATTTACCGTAATTATATATTTTATTTTACAATTAAGAGACATTAAATCCTTATCTTTAATTTCATTAATTTCAGCCGTTTTAATAGCAATTTCTTCTGCTGGTATTCCATTTTCTACAAGTTTTTCTTTTAATTTATCAAAAGTTTCTTTATTCTCACTATTGCGTGGCTGTGCCTGAAACAACACAATAGGACGTATATAGTGGTCGTTTGAATTTATTTTTGCCAAATCATCTAAACGATTTCGTAAATCTATTGCGTCTGCTATAACTTCTTCTTGAGAAGGACGATTATATACAATAACAGGAAGTTTGACCATATTTTCTGTCTTTAGTTGTGCAGCATCAACATACGAAATAATATTACTATTTTTTCTTGGTGTCGCCGTCAAATCAAGAATAAAACATGGATTTAAGTTTTTAAGCATTTCAATACTTAATTTACCTGTGGTATGATGACTTTCATCAACAATAACAACTGGCGACAATTGGTTTAAAACTTGTATCAATGCAGTATCATCAACACCTTCAAGTAGTGTTTCTGGAGTGGTTATAAATTTGGTAAATTGTTGCAAATTACCATTTTCTTGATAAACCTTTCTACCTTCTTTATTCTTAATTCGGAAACTATCAAAACTCATTACAACAATTGACAATTGTTCATTTACTGTAGTTGGGTTAAATTGTTGTCCATCTAAAACTTGTTGTTTATTATAAATCTGAACTCGTCCGTTAAAATCCGCCTCTATTTTTTGTCTATACGGATGTGTTGGATTAGATAAATTATTAAATGTCTGTGTTAAAATGGCTTCGGATGGAACAAGCCAAACTACTACTTTTGCCTTTTTACTTGGTAAATTATTAAAAATGGTTCTTATTGAATTGCAAGCTAAAAAAGTTTTACCGCCACCTGTAGGTACTTTAAAACAAATATGTGGAGTGTTTTCAATAGTATTTTTATAAGGTGGAATTGTGTCAAAACCAACTCTAACGTCTTTTTCTAACCAAAAATCATTGTATGCCTTCACGACACTATTTGTAGAATTCAACAGTTCACAATATCTATTCAAATCAATGATTACCTGTTTTTGAAATTTTTTTAATTCCATAATTTTCTCCTATTAAAATCGTACAATATCACGAGGTATTTTCTTAAATACAATATTGTATTTATTCATTATTTCTAATGAGAGAGAACATTTATCTGCATAAATAACATATTGACTCGCTTTAGTGTTTATTGTAGATAAAAAGTCGTGATTAAGAATAGTGATTTCATCTTTTTTATAATAAAAGTAAAATGCTGTATCATTATTAGTCCCTAAAAAATACTGGTTATCATCTTCTTTTATATGAATAGCTTTTTTTGTTTCCATAAAATAGATATATTTCCTAATTTCTTCTTCAGAGACTGTCTCATTTAAATTTTTATCATCATTAAATAATGACTCTCCAAGTTCATAAAAACTAAAATTCCCAGGAATGCCAGCAACAGATTTTTCATCTTTCCCATATCCATTTATAACACGTTTTACTCTTTCAGCAGTAATGCTTTCTGCATAATCCATCATTTCCACAAGAATAAATTTACGATTTCCACCATCTTGCTTATTTAAATCAAGTACAGCATGAGCCGTAGTTCCTGAACCTGCAAAAGAGTCAAGTATTATCGCATCTCTTTTATTAACAAATTTTATTAAATATTCTATCAACGAAACATCTTTTGGATAATCAAATACTTTTTTCCCAAAAATAGCAATTTGTTCCTTACCAGCTTCTTCAGTGGTAGAAACTCCAACAGATTCATCTATTAAGTTTGCAGGAACTTCTTCATCATAATTTTCTCTTTTGTAAGAGAGAACAATCTGTTTAGATAAATTAATTCTAATATTTTTTTTAATATTTTCTTCAAGAGTTTCTTGAACCCAAATAAATCTATTCTCAAACCTTACACTGTTTTTATTGACTCCGTTTTCTATTATTAAATCATCTAAAAGTTTATTAGGGAATTTAGCAGTTCCATAAATTCCAGCCTTAATTATTCCTTCTTGCCCTTTAAAATGAATTACCCCTGCAGGGAATGTCAATATTTTATAAGAATTTTGAGGTTTTGTGAAGGGGTCATCGCTAGGACTGTGTTTTTTTATTCCTGAGTATTTGATGTTATTTTTCTCTTTTTCATAACATAAAACATATTCTAAATTTCTTTTTATTTTATAAGAAAGATTTGGAGGTGTTGCAGATTTATACCACATATATTGTCCCACAAAGCAATTTATTCCAAAAATTTCATCACAGATTTTTTTTAAATTGTATAACTCGTTTTCATCTATAGAGATAAAAATTCGACCTTCTTTGTTTAAAAGTTTATGTAAAAGTTTTAATCTAGGATACATCATGCAAAGCCATTTATCATGCCTTGACAAATCTTCACCCTCAGCTCCAACTACTTCACCAAGCCATTTTTTTATTCTTGGGTCATCAACATTATCACTATAAACCCATTGTCCTTCTTTTTTTCCTGTGTTATAGGGGGGATCTATATAAATACAGTCAACTCTTCCTTCGTATTGTGGTATAAGAGATTTGAGTGCGAGTAAATTATCTCCATGAATAATCATATTTTCAGAACTTTCTGCATTAAATGTGTATTTCTTATCAAGTATTCTAAATGGGACATCTTGATGATGATTTATAACTTTATTTTTTCCTATCCATTCAAGTGTTGGCATAATTTTCTCCATAAAATATATTTTTACAAATTAAGTATAACATAAAAATCCCAGATTAGTTATGTTTTTTGATAATTTCCCAATATTATTTATTATAACACTATAATATGGAACAAAAAAACGGACATCTATAAAATAATAGGTGGTCTTTTTTTTAGCTTGATTTTTACACAAAAAATATCTATTGGGAATATTAATAATTGCTAGCCTTATTGAAAAACTACTGAAAATAGTCAGAATAACAAATCTCATTTGTTTTCACATATTGAATAATTGTTTTAGTCAAAAAAATGAGAGCATTTTTTAACTCTATGGCTTACTCTTGCTCTCATTTTTTAATATTAAAATTACGTTTTAACAAGCTTATTTCATTTTGTAATAATATGAATATATTCCATTAGTTGATGTATCTGCTTTTTCTATAAACAGTTTAAACAAATATTGATTTTTTGAAGTGTTAAATTCATATCTAATTTCAAAAGTATAAACCGAGTTTTGAACAAAATATCCTTGTTCATCTGTATCGTGGTTTGTAACATAGTAAAATTTATAAAGTTTACTTGGGTTGTCATCAAAATAGTCGCTTAAATTGTTACCTTGTTCTAAAACATACCATGTTTTATTTTCACCATATCTTACACCGTGATTGCCAGAGATATGTCCAAAATATCCATTATAATTAGTTTTAAAATAGTTTAAATAAATTTCTGCATTTTGTTCTAATAAGTCTACATTATCACAAGGTTGCGAAAATGAGTAACCATCATTAAACCAAGCATCACTAGAAGAAATCTCTCCGTTAAGACCAGTTGGTGCTGTTAAATTAGATAGACCAACTGCAGACAATTCTGTTTCAGTAAACCATTTAGAACTATCGTGTGAATTTAAATTTTCACCCGAGCCATTTCCATTGTCACCACAAGCAGTAAGGATAAACATTGCTGGAATGATTAACAATACTGTCATAATTAAACTAAAAATTTTATGTTTTGTTTTCATATTTTCTCCTTTTTGTTGCATTGTTATTTCTTTATTGCCAATCGAGCAAAATCAAGAAACCTACAATATATAAACATAGTGTAACATAAAATATTAAAAGCTGTATACGAATTTTTAAATTTTCACAACTTAAATAAAAAATATCAATTTGCAACCATGGCGTGTGCTTGTCTTAATACAATTGGCGTTGTTTTGCTCCACCAGACAAACACACGCCACAAATAAACATTTTACAAAAATGACAGATTACAACGGGTTCTAAAAAGAAGGTTCGCGGACAGACTTATCACACTTTAAAATACGCTCAAAAGCAAAACAATAATTTACATATAACAAAAAAGAAGACTGTAATTAGCGAACTTGCTCAAGTCTTCTCTTTTATCATATTTTATAAAAGTAAAAACATTCTCTTTAAAACCATTAATAAGTGCAATGTTATTTTTATTAACAAACAATAACAGATTCCGCTTATCAACATAATTAACCATTGTATATCAGGCAAAACAAGTAACACTATAAACAAGCCTATTGATATCATAGAATATAATATAGTCATAATAATTGAAATGTAAGTTGCATTGTTATTTTAATTAAGGATATACTTCAAATTCATTATAATGTAAAAAATCCATTTTTGTATAAAAAATAAAAGAAAAACTAGCAAATTTAATTTTTTATCAAATTTTAAAAATTTAATATTTTAATGACTATTTATATAATTGCAACAGCTACAAAAGTCCACAAAGTTCTAATCCGTTTTAAAGCATTTAGGAAAGAAAAAGAATGGATGAAAATATGGGTTTAATACGTTTAGGTACATGGCGTTTAGATTGTGTACCTAAATAAAAAATACTAGCAAAAGTGCTAGTTATAGGTGGTTTTGGGGTGTGGGCACAAGTTTGGAGCAAAGGTTCGTGTGTTGGTAAGGTGGAGATAACTAGTCCGATTCCCGTTAACAGTTCCTCTTATTAAAGCCACTAACCCTTTATTTTTTCTAGTGATTTAGCGATTTTTTATTTTCATATTTTTAGCAAAATTTTTGAGGCGCAAAACATTTGCTGTCAATTTTAAGTGTAATTACTGTCAAAATTTGTTTCATAAGAAAGATCGATAGCCAAAAAATTAACTATCGGTCTTTTTCTTTCGTAAACTTTCCAAAACTGGTACATTCGCTGTCAATTGCTGTCAAATTATTTTTTAGGATATCTATCTTTCGGCACGCTTTCATGGACTTTTAAATCTTCCTCTGCAACCATAATGTCTGCGATATCCTTCCCCGTATAAAATTCAGAGAAAACTACTTGCCATTTCCCATTGATTGGTTTTTCACTCATTATAGCACCAAAATTTCCAACCTTCACCCCATTTTTTGTGTAAGCTGGTTTTTCCTTTATCAATTCAACTAAATCTAAATATTTCATACTATCTCCTTTCTAATCTGACAACGGTGTGTTATTTGTAATTTCTCCCTTTGGTCTAACCATCCAACCTGAAGTAAACACAAGATTTCTACCATTTTTTACAAATTTAATATCAATGTTTGTTCTTTGACCTTGTGTATCTAATTTACCAAGTTTGTATTTAATATTACAATAATTCTTTACCGCTTGCTTTTCATATTCTTCTTTTAGATATTGAGAATCATTTATTGTAAAGCCTAGAATTTCAAATAAATCCTTTTTACCATTCCATGTACACTTATCACTAAAGCTTCATTTCCATTATTTTTTTAGAACTATTAGTGGGACTTCCATTTCTTCGGTTAAAGATGTGTGATGACCCTTAAATCTAGTCTGGTTTTCGTATGCAAGAAATTGCTTATGTGTATATGTACCAATTGCAATGTAGTCGCCGAGCAAATAGCCATATTCTCCCCTACTTCCAAAATAACCTTGGTTAATAAGTTCGCTTGTTTTGAAGAGCGTGAAATCGTTTCCATATCTTACTTCAAATAATTTTGCAAACTCTTTTTCTTTACCTGGTTTTACAACGAATGCTGGCGTTCTGGCATCCAAATACGGAACGCAAGAAAGCAAACTATTTATTTCCTTGTCTTTATAGAATTCAATATATCCAGCGACATCAATTTGCCCATGGTCCGCTGTAATTATAATCAAAGTATCTTTTAGACTATCAAAAAGCTTTTCTATCTCTGCATTTATATTTTCGATTTTTGCTTTGGCTTCTGGGCTTGAAACACCAAACTCGTGCATGGTGTAATCGGGTTCTGGAAGGTAAGCATAAATAAATTGCTTACCTTCCTTTGCACACACCTTTCCAATTTCTTTGCATAAATCTACTTCATTTTCTATTACAATCTTCTTGTCTTTACTCTTCGTTTGCACATAGTCTGGCGAAATTAAACTTATATTGTAATCAGTGTTAGCATTATCAAAATAGCAATCTGAATTATCTGCAATAGGGTAATTATAGTTAACCCTTTCACCCGTTTTTGAATCTGAATGAAGATAAATATCTAAATTACGCCCTATTTCATCAAAATGCAAACTCCAACCGAACCAACCATGTTCTAGCGGTTGCTTATTGCAGATTAATGACGTAGTTGCACTGGTTGTAGTTGATGGAAATGTTGATGTTAATTTTTTTTTAATATTTTTTCGTAACAAAGAATTTTCGTCTAAATTAATGTTAATTGGATTTATCCCCATTCCATCTAGGCATATAAATACAACGTTTTTATATCCGTTTGCGAGTTCTTTTTTTAATTCTGGCAATATTTCATTGTTATTGGGTGCTCCTAAAAACCCAGCAAGAGTTGCCGATATATTAAGAATGCTTTGTTTCCAATTCGGTTTTATAAATTCTTTCATAAAAACTCCTATATTCTTCCGCCCATAAGTGAGCCTGAATTGTATTTTGACCATTGGTATTAATTTTCAATAATATTAACAATATAAACTTTATTGCTTACGTTTTTGTTAGTTGTTTTCCTATTCTCTATTTCTAATTGCTTCATTAATTGTCTTGAAATGTTTTTTATAGTACTCTTGAGACTTTTCTATTGCATAAAATTTATTATTTTTTAGATTTGCTAAAATATCCTCTTTATTCTCTTCCCAAAATTTCTTATATTGATTAAAGCTCATTACATTTGCACCAACTACATAATCGTGTTCATCTTGTTGTATGTCATCATCTTCCCAGCCACAAAACTTACAAATATCATGTGTGCTTTCAATATCACCCATTCCACAAAGTTTACACTTGTATGGAGGATATTCGTCATATCTTCCAGTTCTTTCATTTTTTATTAATTTACTCATCACCAATCTCTTTTAAAATTTTCCTATTCTTTCCAATTAAAGAAAATACTTCGTACTGCTTTTATATTTATATTTTTTCATTTCTTAAATGATCGCAAACTCTTTTGTTTTTATTGTACTTACAAATTGAATCTTTACATTTAAAAATCTTGACTTCACATCTTTACTATTCTCAAAATTCTATTAACCATATTAATGGAGCAACAATCAGATTTAGAGCCACTTAGCGAAAGTCCTTTAAATTTGTGAAAAAGTAATAATTTTTAGCAAATTTTATCCGCAATACATAAATGAAGGCTTTTCTACTTTGTCCCATAATTGCTCTAATAAAACTCCATCTATATTTGCATTATTTTCAAACTCTTCCCTTGTTTTATACTCTTGTTGCATATCTTTTGAACAAAAAACTATTGTTCCATCTCCTTTTAAAAAGACTTCATAGGTTGTTTCGCCATATTCAAAGAGCATTTCACTGTAAAAATATAAGCCATTTAGAAATTCTTCAAAAGTCGCTTTGAAAGGTAACCCCTTTTTATATTGTTCCCTTGCGGTTGTTGGTGTAACCAGCATCGGATAACTTACACCGAGTTCTTTTTCAAACATTTCTTCATCTTTACTAAATTTCCAACCACAATTTGGGCATTCCCCATTTCCATATTGATCTTGCAATGCAGTCAAACCACAAATTGAGCATTTTGTTATTTGGTCTTTTACATAAGGGTCATCATATTTAAAGAATTTAAAATCATTAGGATTTAATCCTGAAACATTTCTATTGTGTTTTTCCCATTTAAAACGGACAATATCTTTCCAGTTTAATTTATTTGTCCACTCGTATGTTGTTGGTAAAAATTCTTTTACATTACCAGTCATCGACTTAAAAGGCTCATCATAACAAAGCACTATGCTAGGTTTAATCCGCTTCATCATTTCGTTGTATCCCAACATAAATTCTTCTTCACAATTTTCCCTATAATAAGTGCATACCGCCACTATAGACTCCTCTTCAATCCCATCAAAACAGAACTCAAATGAATCTTTATCTCCCCAGCTTATAGTTGGAATAACATTTAATCCTTTACTTTGCCAATATGCACCACACCAGCGATTTTTAAAAATACTTTCTATTTGAAGGGCTCTAGGCATATTCGTAAATATACTAAAATCTGGACTAAGCAAACAAAAATACTGACTCAATTTTTCTAACTCGTCATCAGGTTTTTCGTAAACATCTTTAAACAACCAATCATAAGTAAAGAAGTGTAACGTTTTATCTCTATTTGCAACATCATCTTTTTTTGCATTGGTATAGCTCAATAATTTTATCTTATTTACATCTATGTTCTGTTTTCTTATTATCGGAAAATTATATTTTCCAACAGAATTACCATTGTATAGAAATTCATTTCTCACTAGCAATTGTTTTTTATTTTGCTTATCAATTTCATAATCTGTCATCTTTTTGGTCATACTTACCTCCACTTAATGAAACTTTTCATAATTTGGTTCCAAATTATCTGAAATTCTATGTGGTTTCCCCTCATGCCAATACCAATCATGATCATGCGGGAACTTATGATTGTTGTGTGCATTCTGGTGATTATAGTCTCTATTTCTTACAACCATATCTTTTGAATCAAACCACCTGCTTTGAATCATTTCTCCATTCAAATACAAATCATATCGAGAATTTGGTTTTGCACCACTTGTCGGTAAATCTCCTCTTTTCCCATCAATAATTTCTGCTCCTCGATTTGGAACACCTCCTGAACCCATTATAACACCCCATTCTTTATTTTGTTTAATTTTTTATCAAATTTAAAAAATTTAATATTGAATGACTATTCATGTAATTACAAGGCTTAAAATATATTGACTTTTAGGCGACTATTTGCTAACATACAAATTGGCATAAATTAAATAGCAAATGATTTGATATTTTTTCTATAAGTTTAAATTATAATTTTGAAATGATAGCAAAAATAATTGTAAACTTTGTTACATAATTAAACAAAATTGACGATGAAAAAACTTAAAATCATCTATAGAGTGAAAAATTTAGATAAAAAGGATAAAATGAAAAATGAAAAATAACATTGAATTTGTAAAATTGCTAGATAAAAGTTCGCTAGTAGATTATGCAAAAAAATTGACCGAATGTGAGAATAAGTATCCAAAGAAAGTCGCACAAGAACTGGATTGCATTGCCGTATATTTTTGTGATTATCAAGGCGGTCATTACGATTTTGAGCAAGTCATAAGATTTGATAATTTTAGCTATAGAACAAACCATCAACCAGCACATATTTCAAATGCAATTGAATGGATGCAATATATGTACGAACATTTACCAAAAGAAATACAACCATATTACGCAATTCACTGCAAGCATTATTTGAATGAGAGAAAAGGAACAAATGTCTTGCCAGATGGTGATGAACAGTTTTTATAAAAATTTAAATGTAGTAACAAAAAACATCGCTAAAACCCTTTTTAATCCTCAGGTTTGGGCGATTTTTTTATTCTATTTTTTAACTATCGTAATCGTAAGCGATTTTGTTTTTGCGCTCGCCTTTGGCGTTTAAAATGTAGCCATTTTCCACCTTGCACCACCAGTTTTCGGGCGCGGGTGGCAACGCCTCGGCTAGTTCCGCATCGGTTTGTTTTGAAGGCTTTATCACCTTTAGATCTTTTATGTTTATCGGAATATAAATGTCATCATTTAACTTAAAAATGTTTTTCTGAACGCGCATAAATTCTTTGTCGTAAACGCGTTGGTCTTGAAAGTTTACAAAAAACGAGTTCCAAATAATGGGTGCGTCCAAAATAGTTCCACGCATACCTTTGTATACGCCTTCGTTTGCATAATTGTCGGTTGTTACAATAACATCGTCTAAAAGTTTCATTTATACCATCCCCCTATAGGTGTATTTAGTTTTAATTGTCCGTTTGGAAATATCATGCAACCAGACTTAAGCTTATATGAATGACCTGTTTTCTCATTAATGCCAGGTATAAGTAATTAGCGTTACCTTTACAGCCATATTTATTCCATCTTATTATAATGATTACCCATTCAATCAATTATGATGTTTTTATATCATTACAATGATACTTTTTCTATTCTTTACTACTCATATTTTTTATTTTGTCTTTGGGGGAATTTCTCCCATATTGGCTTATTCAAAATATGATTAATAATGTTAAACTCGCTTTAAAAGAATTCGAAATCGAAGTAATTTTCGTCGTTTAGACTAGAATTTTAAAACTTATACTTTTGTTGTAAATCATTCATTTTAACTAATTTGCACATAAAGCAAACGATTTAAAAACCATATTAAAAATAAATATAAGGCTCTATTGTTTGTCGAAATCTTTAATAATCAACTAAATTATACCATACTAATTAAACTTGCACAAATGTTTAATATTCGTTTTTTCTTTTTCAATGCATATTGCATTGCCTTATACGCCCCGCTATGTTCTGAATGATTTACGAAAAAAACAACAAAATCACTTCTGTCGATAATTTCACAATTTCGATAATAAATTCTGGTGTACCAGTAATCATAATCTAAGTCAAGATAAGTTATTTCTTCGTAATCTTCGTCCTTTAACCATTTTGGTCTTTTAGATAACTCAAGTTGCCGTGGGTCAGCCAAACAAAATATCCTATAAATTTGGGGATATTTATTTTTTAATTCCGTCAAAACCGTATGACACAAATCATCAAACTCTCCAAACCCGCCAAAATAAAAATACTTGACATTTTCTTTTGTAATAAGCGTTTCAAATACGTTTATTAAGTTACCCTTAAGTTCAGTAGTAACTTCTATTTTGCTGTGCCCAAATACAGAGCAAGACTTTTCATAAATTAACGATGTGTTCACAACTTTGATTATACTTACTCCGCAACCAATTGTCAACACATTCACAACTTATGCATACATTCACAACATTATTTATGGCTAATTGTTAAAATCTTCGTGAATACATTAACAAGATTTAGGAGAAAATTTAGTTATGAAATTACACGAAGCGGTTGGAAGGCGAATTTTAGAATACTGCAACGAACGAAATATAACACCAAACAAACTTTGCACGATGTCTGGCGTTATTCAGTCTACTGTTAACAGTATATTTTCTGGAAGAAGTCAAAACCCAAAACTTGCAACCATTCAATATTTATGTGATGGTTTGGGTATAACTCTAAAAGAATTCTTCGATAGCCCATTGTTTGACAATTTAGACGATTAACTATTTCATAGATAAATAAAGAAATCTCCAAAAGTTAAACAACTTAAGGAGATTTATCTCAAAAAAATGAAAGTTTTTTACATAAAAGAATAAGGGCAAAATTTTTAACACTATGTCTAATCATTACTTAAACTCATTGAAATTAATATGATAGATGCGTTTTAGTATAGTAAATTATTTAATAACTTTTAAGTGATCAATCCTTACAGAAATACAATCTCCATAATAATTTCCGTCCTTGTCTATTCCAGAAAAATCTACTTCAATATAATTTTGGACAGCATTATTATTCATTACGCAACCTGTATCACCTTTGTGAATACCAAATTTAGCATATCTTTCTTCTTCGACCAACAATTCAACCATATCGTATTCATTTATTGCTATTGGTTCAAGAATATTTTTTGCTTTTGATTTTACGGTGCCTAACTTAGACAATAATTCTTTTTCAATTTCTATTGGAAGTTTTTCTTTGTCTAAATCTAAATCCGTAGTTTTTACATTAACAATCGTATAATCTCCAACATTGTGTGGATTAAAAAATAAAACTTCTGCATTTTCGTGAATTACACCAACAACAATCCCATGCATATCATCAATTACGTTGTGTGATTTATAAGGTTCACTATTTTTAAGTTTAACTAAGTCAAGCTTTTTCATTTTATCCAACCCCCAAATGGTGTAGTATTTTTTATTTTTCCTTTAGGATAAAGCATCCAACCACTATAACCAGTTCGCCATTTTCTCCTATGTAAATTACATCATCAAAGACGTTCATATTATACCACACCTCCATTTGAAATGCAAAAGATTGGGGAAATAAAAAATTTGTTCAACCTTTGGTGGCATTTTATCATAAGAGTTCTTTTCGTCAAGTTTTTGTGTCACATTATGGATAACAAAAAGTGACACCTTTACCTATACTTTTACAAACATATCAGTTTTTGTGTCACGTTATAAATAATAAAAAGACCGATAACCAAAATTGGGGCTATCGGTCAAATTTTCTTAATGTATTAAGTTCGTTTACCAAGTAATTTAGTTTAGAATTTCACTTTCTATCTTAAAATGTTCAATTACTGAATGTTGCAAGAAAATTTCTTTTATTTATCCAAACTTAAATTTTTATGCTTTTTGTGTACTTTTATAAAGCGTTAAAATCAAAAGACATTTGGCGAGAATTTTTATTGCTATAACTACTTTACTTAATTACTTGGTTATATGTTTAGCATTTAGTGCGGTGTAGAGTAAATCTAAGTTATTTAGGTCGGTTAGCGTAATGAACTGTGTATTTTCGGGCTTAAAAGTGCGGGTTTCTTTTTGCGGTAATTCGCTTTCTTTTTTGGTAAGTTCGTTCGTCTTAGAATTAGCCGAATTAACTACTTCTGCACTTGTTAAATTTTGATTTGCTTTATCCGACATCTCATTTTGTAATTTTGAAGTATTTGCATCTGTAGAATTTTGGTTTGCTTCATTAATTATTTCAGTTTGTAATTTTGCATTATTTGTGCTTGGAGAGTTTTGGCTTTCTTCATCTGTCATTTCATTTTGTAACTTTGTGTGATTGGCATTCTTTAGGTTCGCACCTTCACTTGCTGTATATGAATTTTCTTCGCTTATATATTCAATTTGTAACTTGGTACAAAATTTATTGGATGAAAATTGCACGTTTTTAATATTTGATACATTAATGGTTTTTGAAGTGGTTTGTAGTACTCCGCCAAAAATTGTAAGGGTAGTACCATCAAACTTAACTTTTTTATGTAGTGCGGATAATATAGAAATTGTCATAAAAATAGCGGAAAACAAAACGCAAGCGACTACAACATAAATATAATTTGCATCGGCACTATTTAAGTAATTTACCTTGCCAGTGGTTTTGTAAAGTGTCAAAATTATACCTACTGAAACAAGCACAACTAAATAAATTAGCGAACGCAAAATGGCATTTGTTATTATATTTTTGCATTCAACTTTGGTGACAATTTGTTCTTCACTACTTTTATTATCCATTAAAAATTTTTCCTTTTAAATTAAACTAAATTTTCTAATTGTTTCAAAATGTAATACCTTTTAAATAAAACTACACGCAATTAACTAAAAATACCCACAAAGTTTAGTAAAACACCAGAAACAATTGTGGGTATTATGCTTAAATCTCCTTAATTTGCTTATCTTTAAGCGTTACAAAGTGAGTAAAGCCATTTGCCTTTAGAGTTTGCAACTGGAACCCTAAATTTTTCTTTGCAGGAACTGCTGAAACGTTGTTAGTTTGGTTTAACTCTTCTACATACTTTAAAACTTCGGTGAAGTCATCTTCTGGATAGTATACGCAAGCAATTAATTTATCTTCGGCTTTTAAAAGTCCCATTTCATTAATTAACATACAAGTTGGTTCAAAACCTAAACCAAACCCGACTGCTGGAACCTTTTTACCCGTCATTTTTTCTACCATATTATCGTATCTGCCACCGCCACCGCAAGCACCAGAGAATCCTTCCATATAAAACTCATAAACGGCACCTGTATAGTACCCTTGACCACGAACAATAGAAATATCGAACTTAATATTGTAATTTCCACCGCTTAGCGCATTTGTGGTAGATAGAATTTGCTTTACGCTATCTACAACTTCTCTTCTAACCCCGAAGTCTTCTAAACTTTCTATTCCGCTTTCTTGAATTTTTGCAATTTTTTCCATTAGTGCGGATACCTTTGCTTCGTCAAACCCACGTTCTATTAGTTCGGCCGTTACTCCGTCTATACCAATTTTATCTAGTTTATCTAAAACAACACAAACATCACATTCGCTATCTGCACTAAAACCAGTTCCTAAAATTATATCGCTTAAAATTCGTCTATCGTTCAATTTGCAAACAAAGTTTTTAAAACCTAAATTTAAAAATGTCTTTGCAGTTGTGTTAATTACATCAATTTCTGCATTAATGGTTGGGTCGCCCAATATATCTATATCGCATTGAATAAATTGACGGCTTCTACCCCTTTGCGGACGGTCTGCACGGAATGAATAGTCTATTTGAATAGTTTTGAATGGTGTTGGCAAACTGTTTTGGTTATTGCAGAATAATCTTACCATTGGAACGGTTAAGTCATACCTTAGACCTATATCTACCAAATCTCTTTCGGTCAAATTTGGTGTGCTTAAATCTAACTTTTCTCCACGCTTTAAAACCTTAAAGATTAACTTTGTGTTATCTCCACCATCGCTACCCAAAAGATTATCTATATCTTCTAAAATTGGTGCAGATATTTGCATAAAACCATACTTTTTGTATGTTTTTAAAATTTCACTTCTTACTTTTTCTCTTACTGCCATTTCTTTTGGCAAGTAATCATTTGTGCCACGAACTGGCGTTAATGTCTTTTTCATAAATTTCTCCTATTAAAATGTATTTTAGCATAACTTGTTTTCTTTTCCAACTATTTTTATTTTATCCTAACATAAATATTGGCACTGACTTTTGCTTATGCTTATCAAACTTAAAGCCTTGAATTTGTCCGTCAGCCGAAATTTTTAACGACACCCCATACTTTGAAAGCGTTTTACTGGCGGCGAGTCTTCCACCCGAAAAACCGCCCGTTTCTATCATAATAATTGCACCAACTGCTACAACATCACCATCGTTATTAATTATTGTTGCACCATCAACCGAAATTAATTCTTGTCGCAATTTGCGGGAAAGTTCGTAAAATTTTCTGCCATTAATCATATTGATTATATTTGCGGTTTTTGCGCATTTTGTGGTGGTAATAAGTTCACTAAACGGAACTTTTGGCGGTAAATCTTCATCACTTACGCCCGAGTTTTTTAACTCTTCTTTAATTTGCTCGCACTTAATGTCGTAATACTTTTCTATTAAAATATCACTCATATCAATATGGCTTAAAACGGCTTCTTCTTGGTCTTTGTCTAGATGTACTACACATCCGCCCGTTCTTGCAAAACTAACATCTAATGCCGACAAATAAATAGATTTACGGGTACAATCCGCTTGTTCACTGGTTTTATCTGCTATTCTTGAAATAATTTCTTCGTGCGAATATCTACTCCAAACACCACACTTTTTTGCAAACACCATACTTTTTTGATGAAACAGCAACACATCCCCCGTTCGGCTTAGCGTGACCCCTACTCTACTTCCTGTACACATATTGCCCATATCTATATAGTTAAATGGTGCTGGAATGTTTTGGTCTCTGGCGTCTGGTATTTGAAGATAATTTAATAAATACCCGTCCGACGATATTTTTAAACAAGTTGTCATTCCGTCGGCTATAACTGCACCAAAATTTTCATTTAATATTTTTGAAATATGTAAATTTGGGTTCACATTTTTTGGGGCTTTGATACTGCATATTAAAAAACCAAATAATGCACGTTGACCTTCGTATGTTCGGTTCCCCCACTTGGTCATTTCGGATACTATCTTTAAAATGGTTTCGTAAGAAGCTTCGGATACGCTTTTACATATTGCCTTTTCAATTACATGGTTTTGAAGTACTGGAAAATATTCGCTTTTGCCGAGTTGCCCATTGTATAATTCTAATAGTTCGGTTACTATTGCTTTAACTAAGTTTACTTCAAAATTTTTGAAGGGTTGGCTTCTTTTGATAACAAATCTAACATCATCGTTTTTTCTAAACTTTACAAGTAAACTTCCACCAGCCCCTAGTGCTACCAGTGCATCCCTTGTGGTAGAAGGTTCTTCGCCAACAATCACCGAACCTGTAAAAATGCTTAAAACATTAGTTTTTAAAAACTCTTCAAATTCTACTTTTTCCATTTTCCCCCCGAATTAAGTATTAAGGCATTCTGTAAAGTGTCTTAAAATATATCTTTTTGAATTTTGGAATATTGATTTTTGTAACAACTGTTGTATTTGGTGAGCCCGTTAGAAAATCGAACTTCATAATACCTTCGTTGTTTTTGCCGTCGTTTTTGATACATGAAAAGGAAGGTTCAGCTTGAAACAACTCTGGTTTTGCAACGAAAAACACCGCACAAGCGTCGTGCATTGCTATACCATTTTTTACATGTCTATCATGGTAACTTCTAAAAATGTGTTCAAAGCAAGCACCCGTTTCGTTTGCAATTTTGGTTTTATATACTTCTTCGTAAGTTAAATAGGCGTCATGACCCATATTGCTTGGCACTATCTCTATTTTTATCCCCGAATTTAAAAGCAATTTTACCGCTTCGTCGTCGTACGCTATATTAAAACTTGTGTAAGGAAATTGTCCGTCATCCAACTTTTCTATTAACCCACCACTAATTACTATACGCTCTATATTTGAAACAATTTCGGGACAATTATCTATTGCTCTTGCAATGTTTGATAATGGACCAAGCCCAATGATAGTAATTTTTTGCTCGCTATTTTTTATAACATCTACAATAGCATCTTCGGCAGGTGTTTCAATCTCTTTTATATGAAGTGGCTCAAAATTATATTCGCCCATACCCGTTTTGCCATGCACATTTAAAAAGAATTTGTTTGCTTTAAACTTTTTGCCGTCGCCCTTTGCTACTGGAATATTACCCTTATTGATTAGTTGCAAAATATTCAATGTGTTATTTACCACATTTTGAACATCGGTATTTCCGCTACCACAACTAATTAGTTTTATATCTAACTCCTTTAAATAGCACGCTTCAGCTATTGCAACGGCATCATCGGTGCCGGTATCTACATCAATTATTACAGGAACTTTATTCATACATTCTCCAAAATTAAATTACATTAATTTAGTTTAATATAGATTTACAAAAAAGTAAAGCAATCAATCATTTTTTATTGACAAATTTTAGCGGTCTACTTATTATTAAGACAATGGAAAAACTCGCGGGCAGAACTCCAAAATCTGGAATAAACATAATAGTAGGCTTAAAAAATATGTCCTACTTTTACTTTGCTAGTATGCCAATTAATATGGCAATTTTAAACTTAAATAAATTGACCCTCAGTCAACAAAATTACTTTTTTGCTCACCCTGAATTTAGAATAAATAGAGAAAATTGTAAAACTCTTGAAACCAAAAGCGAGATTGAATGCTATTTTAAGAATATGCGGATGTATGAACTTTCACCCGAAAGGCTATCGCACGACCTAAGTTTTGCAATTAAAGGGAGAAACGGGTCTCCCGAAGACTTCTGCCCCGCCCTACTTATAGACTTTAACGAAAAAACTATTTATTATTCCGACCCGATTTATAAAAAGCACGAAAACTATTTGCCAGAAAATTTTAAGTTGGTTAGACAAAATTTTTTAGACCTTGTGCCAACTAAATACCAATTTTGGAAGATTATGTAAACTAAAAGTGAAAAGCTTTTGTATCAATATAAGTTTTTTGTATTTCGGATAAGTGTGTACCCCTAAAATATAGGAATTTTATAAAGGTCATATTTAGGAGCGAACTTTATTAAATTATGAAATTAACGAATTTTATTATTTTGTTATTTTGAACTTTCCACATAGATAAAATCTCATAAAAAAACTCTCTAAGGCTTAAGTGCTTTAGAGAGTTTTTGCTTTAACTATTTTATGGCTTTAACCATATTGTTCCAAGTTCCTGGGAAGAATTGGAAAACAATTATTGCTGCAATGATAATGTAGAAGATTAATCTAATTACCAATGGTTGACGGCTGGTTACTTGCAAGCAAACTATTAAAGTTAGTACAAGTGGAGCATAATACATTGCAACATTCAAAATATCTAACACTGTTCCTGCTGGGATAAATGGCCAGTTGGCTTGAATTAGCATTACTAAAAATAGTAGTATTGTGAAGAATGCAACGGTTTCAGCAAGTATACCCAATACATCTGCTAAGCCATTTCCACGAACTTTATCTCTATTTGACATAATATTCTCCTTTTTTTAATGAATTAACTAAATTATACTGGCAAACTCTGCATTTTGCAAATAAATAACGAAATTAATTTACTTTTTATTACTAATTTTAGGAAAAATAACTTAAATTTTTGATTAAAATTGTATTTTGCTCACTATTGTTTCACATTTATTTTATATATAACTATTTACATTTTGTGCGTGTTATGGTAATATATCTATCACTGATTGTATTCAATAAAGGAAAAACAATGAAGAAAAAGAAAAAATTGAGAATAGGCTCAATACTCCTTACATTCGTTTTGGTATGTATAGGGTGTGTTGGTGGATATATGATAGGCAGTAAAATTGCCGATAAATATTTTATTGTGGATATATATGCGGGAATTTCCGCCGACCAACTTGTAGATGATATTACAAAACTTGGTTGGGAGAAGAAAACTCCAGATAAACTTACCCCAGCGGAAGCATTCCAAGTTGCCGAATTTGCGCTAAGTGAAACCGAACGCTACCAAATAATTGGACAAACCGATTTACAAACTAGCCTTGGAGTTTCTCAAGGTACAATTTCACTAGACCAGCGCTTAGGCGAAGACTATAGATTTGAATTTGTAACCTACTCAAAATTTGTTAAACTTGCTAAAATTTGCGATTATAAACTGAATGGCGATATAGTTATTTATGACGGAACGCCAAATTCCGCAACGCTAGAAGACGTTAAGTGGTCAGATAAGCACGATGACTTTACATGGGAAGGATACAAAGAAACATTTGGTAAGTACGCCAACCGAAATTGCAGTTATTATGTATGTAACGCAACCACACTGAAGAGCGAATTTATTAAAAAAGAAGGAGAAAATTACACCTTTAAAATAGACCTAGACCCAATAAAGTCTACCGTTTGTTACGCAACTCAAATTGGCACAAATATGGGCATAAACCCAAGTAGCATTAAATTTGATACCATTTCGGTTACATTTACAATTGATAGCGAGTACCATTTTATTCAACAACAAAAACTTGAAATATACTCATTACCATATATGGGAGTTACTGTTGGTTTAGAGGGCAATATAGAAACCAGCTTTAACTATGATTGCTAAGGGGGAGTGAAAATATGAAAATTAAACGACTAATTTTTAACATAAGTTTGATGATTTTGGCGTTTTGTGCTACTGCAAGTATTGTAGTGTATAGTAAATATTATGACTATTCAAAAGAAGCAAACACCCCATCCGACTCTACCACTACAAATACATCAACCGAAAGTGAAGAAAGTAAACTTTTAAATAACCTTGTTTCTACCTTAATGAGTGCCGACAGTTTATCTGGTACAGTAATAATTAATGGCAGTGGGAACACAAATGTAGAAGGTCAAATTTATTATGACACCACAAATAGTACAAGCTTGTATACAAAGATTGGCGGTAAATACAAAAGCAACAATATTAATTTAACCGCTGGACTAATTAATGATGACCTATATGTAAACTATTCGGGTGTAAAATTTAAAATAAACACAACTAACGCATTTAATGTTGTTACCGAACTTTTAGGCGGGGTGACGGCCGGCGACTTTAGTTCTATGTTTAACTTAGACACGCTTAAGAAATTGATGTCGGATATGAAAATAACCGACGGCTCAAATGGTGGCAAAATAATTGCCATTAATGTACCAAATATTACCAGTTTAACCATAGAAACCAACAAGTCTGGGTTCCCTACTGTTATCCGCTCAGGGGTTGTAAGCGTTGGGGCTGAAAGAATTACTGCTACAATTCTTTTAAGTCAGAAGGCAAAACCAATGCCATCTATTACAACCACGGGCTATACAAACTTTGAAGTGGACAAAAATACAACTAGATTAATTACCACATTTATGAATATAATTAATGACGGCGGAATAAGTTTATCGGGTTCGCTTGAAGTGAATGATTCTAGCGTAGGCATAATAAACTGCACAATTGCAAAAGACCTAAGCACGAAAGTTATTTTAACATTTAATTCTATCAATGTAGAATTTTATTACATAAACAACAATTTCTATTTAAACGCACTTGGCAATAAATTAAAACTTTCATTCAGTGATGCCATTAAATATATCAATTCGGTTTTTGGCACAAATGCAAGTACTTCTACCCCAAAAATTACCATGGTAAATTCTACAACCATTGATGTATTAAATAACAAAATTGCTCTAAGCGTAAAAAATGACAAATTGATAAATATTACCGCATCTGGAAGTAACTACTCGGTAAATCTTAATGCGGTACCAACCACGGAGAGAGTAAGTTTTGACAACTCTAACTATTCTTCAATTAGCGTTAGAAATTTAGCAACATTAAGTAAAAACATTATAAACGCTTCTAAGCAAAATCAGATGGCTATAGAGTTTGCAGGAAGCATAGGCGGAATGAATGCAAATGCTAACGGCTACATTCAATTTACAAACGATTACACCATTAATCAACTTTGTTTGATTGGAGATATAAAAGACAACCGTTTTGCTATATACTTTAAAGATGGCTACTACTATCTAAATAGTGGAAGCGCATTAACCAAATTTTCGACTTCTGCCGTAGACGAATTTATTTCGTACTTCTCTTCTATTTATGGCACAACCGAATTTGACGCAAGCGACCTAATAGACATAATAGAAAAACTAAAACTTTCAGCCGAATTAAAAAGCGAAAACCAAATAGAGTTTAATACTGCTTACGGCAAAGTAAAAGCGAATATTTATAACGATAGCATAAAAGTTTCAACTACTGGCTTAACTATTGGAAATTCTAAATTTACTGGGAACTTAAAGTTAATTCTAAACTCTACCTATTACAAGCACTACATAAGCGAATTTAACCCAGAATATTATACCGACTTTTCAGACATTACTTCTACCACTTCTGCCCTTGTAAACGCATTAAAACAAGGCAAAACAATGAGTGGTAACATTAAACTTACTTTAGATAAAATTTTATTTGTAAATACCGACATTGTAATTATGGATATTGGCATTACGGTTAAGTCTATTTACAAAAACGGCAACTTAGGATTTGAAATAAACTTGACGAATTTACCAACAAATTCATTGATAACCGATTTATCTAACGGAAAATATAGTAACCACCAATCTTTAATTCAAATTGCTGGAAATAGTATAAGAATTAGACGTGCCGCCATAGAAAAAGCAAGTGGTAAAACCATTATTGCGGTAGATAAAAAAATTAATATTACCGAACTTTCAACCATTAATTTATATGATATTTTAGGAATTAAAAAGTCTATTGTTAGTAAATTTAATTCTGGAAGTACCGGAAACGACGTTAATTTTGACGCCATTTTAGACGGAATAAAAACAACCGATAGTGGGCTTTCGATTAATTTAAGCAAAGCCCTTAAGGGTACAAATTTTAACCGATTTAATGTATCACTTATAACTAATGGCTCTAAACTTTCATCCGTACATTTAAATGCTCAAATTAGTAAGGTTTTAGGAATAAAACTAACACTAGAATAAAATTGCTTCACTCGTTAATATTTATGTTAATTGCGATAGTATTTTTAGAAAAACTAAAACACCTTCAATTAAGTTTGAAGGTGTTTTGCTTTCCTTTTGTAAATTTATAAAAATTAATTGTTTTTATTTGGTTTAGGCTATTAATTATTCTTATTTGACTTTAGTCCATTAATCATGCTTGTTTGGTTTTGGGCTTAAAAATGAATAATAGGTACACTCGATATTTGCGTTAAATAGTTTACGCTTTTTGTCGGCAGATTTACCAAAATATTTTTCTAATGACTTATTATCCGTTAATACATAAGTATTCCAATTGGGTAACTTCCTTACCATATTTCCAAATTCGACTAGAAGCTCTCCTATTGTTTCTTTATCTCCAATTCTATCGCCGTATGGGGGGTTAGAAACCATTACGCCATATGGGGTATCACACGAAAAATTTTTCATATCTTTAACTTCAAAATTTATATATTGTTCTACCCCCGCATTTGTAGCGTGAAATTTTGCAATTTTGATTGCTTCGGGATTTATATCTGACGCATAAATTTGCGGTGTAAAATCTCTAATTTCGGCGTCTTCAAGCATCTGTTTTACACTTTGTTTTTCGCTTTCGTCGTATCCTACAAAATTTTCAAAAGCAAAATGACGATTTTTATTTGGTGCAATATTTAATGCATATAAACACGCTTCAATAGGTATGGTACCGCTTCCGCAAAATGGGTCTGCAAACACCTTACTTTTATTGTAATAAGTTAACATAACAAGTCCTGCCGCCATAGTTTCTTTAAGTGGGGCGGTGTAATTAATTGTTCTATAACCCCTTTTATGAAGACCTTCTCCCGATGTATCTAGCGAAAGGGTAACTGAATCACTTACTATATTAAAAACTACCGTAATAGGTTCGCCCGTTTCGTATAAAAATTCACCATAATAGTTTGAAAGTCGTTCCATAATTGCCTTTTTGATAATACCACCCGATGTTTTTATAGCGCCAAGTTTGCTTTTTACACAATTTCCATCCATAAACACCTTGGAATCCTTTTTGATATATCTTTCAAACGGAATTTTGCTAATGCCATTATATAGCATATCAAAGGTAGTGGCTTTAAATTCGGCAAGTTTTAGTAACACTCTATCGCCCACCCTAGTACTCATATTTATACGCATAACATCACGCATTTCGCCCGACACATGAACCTTACCATCTATTGCTTTTGGGTTTTCGTACCCCATTTTTTCTAATTCTCTTTTTACTACGGCTTCTAAACCGAAACTTGCTGTAACTAAAATTTCCATTATTTCCTTACCTTTTCAAAAATAAACCCGTGCGAAATATTCTCACACGGGAAGTTTTTAGTTTGTTGTTGTACTCTTTTTAAATTCGTCTACTACGCTATCCGCAAACGCAAAAGTTGAACTACTATTGTTTTTTATATAAACATATTTTGCTCGGCTTTCGGTACTCATTAATTCCCATTCGGCAACATTTTCTATAAGTTGCTCGTTTAATTGTTTTGCTTTTTCAATAAATTGTTCCAACTGAGCGGTATCAATCTTTTCATTTTCGCCATACACTTTATCCAAAAAACCAAACTTTTCGGTATCGTTTTTTATAACATTAAGTTGTTCAATTTTTTTGTTTAAATCTTCGGTAGAAGTAGTTAATTGAGCCTTTAGTAATTTACCAATTTTTTCAGACTCCGATTTTATAAACTCATCAACGGTAACACCTTTTAATTCGGTATACCTTTCAAGTGATTGCTTAAATGTTTCATCACTTTCGTTAACCTGTGCCATAACAAGTGGCATAAGTTCTTCGCTAGAACTTTTGGCAAGTTGCCTCCAATAACGAAGTCTATGAGTTGCAAGTTCCAACCTAAGCGCCCACTCAAACTTTAATTTGTCTAACATGGTAGAAAGTTCTGCCGTGCCAACAACTTCGTCTTCGTGTGCTTTTAAACATTCATTAATTAGTTCCATAAAACTCCTTTTCGTGATTTACTAGTGTATTATACCACATTGCAAAATAGTTGTCAAACCACATTTTGCAACCATAATTTTCACATAAAAATAAGGGGAACTTCTCCCCTTATTGCATTGTATGAATTTAAGCGTTTTCGTTTGAATTATTATCATTCTTTTGGGCTTCAGCCAAACACGCTTGCTTTATTTCTAGTTTTAACTTATCTTGACCCCATTTACCTCGTGTAGCCATTTGTTTTCCATAAGTCTTTGCCAAACTCTTACTTAAAAGTCTTGCACCTTTTTCAATTTTTTCAAAATCTGCCGAAAGTTCGTCATCTAGTTTTAAATTTTCGCACTCATCAACTATCGTAGAAAAACTTAGCCTATAAAAGCAATCCAACATACTTTTCTTTGCCCTTTCTTCTACTGGCGAAGATGTTTTAACTGCATTTAATAATACACCAAATTCATTTATGCTTTTAAATAGTTTATCATTATTCTCGTTCATCATTAGCCTCCTCTTTTTTCTGTGCTAATTTAATCTTTACTCTCCAAGGACCTCTGCCAACTTCATCTCTTCCACCGAACACCTTTTTTACCTTATATTCATTTGGCTCTGGGGCTTCTAATACCGATTGAATAACCGCTTTGTCTATAATCTGACCCTTCTTTTTGGCCATTTTAAAAAACTTTGTTCTTTGAGCAACGGTAAAACCGTCCTTCCAACCAATAAAGTATTCAATATAATCATCAAAAGTGTCTGCTAGTTCATAAAGTGACAATAAGTTATTAGACCTTGTTGCAACACAATATTTAAAATTTTGACCCATTCCGTTTGCTTCTAAAATCTCTTTATTTGCTTCCAGCATTGCGATTTCTTCGGCAAGTTTACAGTTAATTTCGTATTGTACGTTTATATCTTTTTGAGATTTTTTGCTGTACATATAATCTGCTATTTTCTTTTTTAAATCATCAATTTTACCCATATTTGTTCCTAAGAATTGTTTAAAAATTTACACTTCTTGTGTAAAGAAGTATAATTATTATACCACAAATGCTTTAAATTTCAATACTCATCAAAAATATTTATGCCTTAGATAAAACTTTTTTTGCCCTTTTGGTTGGAATAGGTGCATTTTGAGCGGACACCGAATAATCTATTCTAAGAACTTTTCCACGAGTTCTTTGGTTGGTTGCTCCAAGGGGCACAAAAACTTCGTCTTGTGCTTTAAGATTTGGAATATCGGTAATATACCAAAACCAACTGCCCTTTTGTACACCTTCTAATATCTCCACCTTTGCAAAATCTAGAAAACTTATATCTCTAATGCTACCGCCCGCTAGTGAATGAATCATATACTTCTCCTAAACAAATATAATTTCGGATACCGCAATTTTTGCGTATTTAATTTTTTCAACACGTTTTTTGTGTCGTTCCATAAAGAATGTGTCGACCGCTTCCCATATAAATACCCAAGCAATAATATCCAAAACTTCATAAATCGCTTCGCTAAACTCATATGTACTAGTAATTATTACTCCCACCAAAAATATTAAACCTACTATCATAAAAATAATAGAACTCATTAAGTTTCGCCTTAAATCATCGTTTACACTGGCGATTTTTTCTGCATATGTACGTCTAATTGTTTTTTCTATGCGATCTTTAGAGTCGTCTGATTTGTTTTGGGCAGATATTCTAAGCGTTAGTTCTTGCTTTGCCGGAATTCCCTTAGAATATTCATCTATATAATCTATCATTTCGGGATTTAGCAATCTGTACCCTTTGGGACTATATGGCGAATAAAAGTCATCCAAGTCATTTACTGCAATATCTATTATTGCGTTTCCATTTTCGGCTTCTTCTATTTCTTCCGCTATTTCTACATTCTTTTTTAATTCTTTAATTTTTTGATTTAACTTCTTCATCTGTTTCCGTTCCGTTATCTATTTTCAAATTAAAATCTTCTGGGACTACCACTTCGCCCGAAGGAATACTATTCGTTTCAATTAGTTCTAGTGCTGTCACATATACCATAACTATTGTTGCACCAATTATAACCGAACCAATAATATCGGTAAACCAATGGACTCCAGCAAGTAATCTTGTAAGCGTTTCTGCAAGGGCAAAAACCGTTCCACAGACAAAAGCAACCGGCTTTATCCACTCACAATCGGTTAAGTAACCTATTTGAATACCACCAGAAATAAATGCAACTATTGCAAGCATCGTATGACTTGATGGGTAACTCGCTTGAAGTTCGCCATCTACCAAAATTGGACGATAATTTATTTTTATTAATTCAAATAGTATATATGTTACAATAGTTAGCACATAAATTCCCGCTAAGCACATTAGTGAATAATCTATCTTTTTTATACTCTTTCGTTTAATTAATTGAATTAGTCCAACAACGGCGAACGAAACCATTACTAAAAGCCCTAAATAACCTAATATATCGGACACCTTTTCGAGCGTTTCATTTCTAAACGCGTTAAATATTCTTTGGTTTATTGTGCTAAACCCAACTTCCACCCCGCTAAACCCCGCAATACCTACATCTACCGTTTTAACTAAAATAGTAAATACGCAAAACGTGATAAAAAGTAGTATAGTTACTGCAATATTTACATAATCTCGCTTTTGAACTTTCATATTTTCACCTTCCGTAGTATATATTTCCATATTAACACACCGACAATTTATTTTGCAATTAAATTAATTTAAAATGCTAAAAATTATACCCGATATAACCATTAATTAACCGCAAAAAGCG
>CAKVMI010000004.1 GCA_934772525.1 uncultured Clostridia bacterium | reverse complement strand
TACCAAGTGCAGAATCCAGAACTGTGGCAGGAACTCAGGGCTTATGTGATATTTATGCTGTATCGAGTAATAATAAGGAATCACAATACATTTTTGGAGTAATTCGTGGAAAGAATAACGATCACGACAATTGGGCGGGACCTTTTTCTATTTCTATAGTTTATAATTTGGGTTCTGTCGGCAATAGCATTGGTTTACGCACAACCCTAGTAGGTTAAATTATAAAAATTTTCACTTCAAACATCACAACCAGAATCATTAATTGGTTTGCCTAGTGCTTCATACGACAAGGGTTCTTCATCTTCAAAAGGGCTTTGGAATAATTTCAATTGTACTTCACTTAATAATACATCGCAATACTTTATGGGGGTTATGAAAGGCGGAAGTACGGACTATGGTTCATATATTGGAATATTTAATTGCCGTATAGCAAACTCTATTGGAAGTTGTAGTTATTATATAGGAATGCGTACATTATTATATTAGTTTTATGTGCAATAAAGCGTTAAGTTGGTGGATGGCGGGTTTAGTATAAACAATAAAGTAAACTCTTATTTTAAGTGAATTTAGTGTAAATTTTGTATAATAACACTTATCACGAATTATTTTTTAGATTTTTAAAAATTTAAAAAGCAATAAATTTTATGAAAAATTGCATTAATTAAAAAGTGAACCCAGTGAAGTTATCAAACTTTTTTAGAGTTCACTTTTAAATTTGGTATAATTTTTTATTATGAGATAATTGTGCCAATAAATGGAAACCTTAAATGAATATTATAGGTTACTAAAGGTGTAAGCAAATCTATTTTCTTTCCATTCGTGTTTTGTGACAGGGTAAGGGAAACTTTTAGAAAAAACCTTTTGCCAAAATGCATCGGCTGAATTGCTTGTAGGGACGGGTCTAATCTCCCAGTTTGATTTGTAAGTATCAAAAAGTTCTAGTGCAATTTTTTTTGCAATTCCTTTTCCTTTAAAGTTGTTTAAAATAAATATTTCGGATAAATTTAAACTATTTTCAGTGTTTGTTAGAACTTTAAACTCTTTGTCAATCATAACAAAGCCAGCAATATTATTTTCTACATAAATAATAAATCCAAAATTGTTTTCGTCCTTAAACCAATCGTCTAATGAGTACGCTTCAAAAAGTCCATCCGCATTAACATTCCAAGGAAGTTCATGGGAGATGTCGTGAATATACAACTGAAATAAGTTTTTTAAAACGCTTAAATTATTATTGTTAATTGCTTCTAGTTTAATAGAAAAGTTGTTGGTATCGGTCATATTTTTCTCCTATTAATAACCAATCAAATGGTTGTAGTACTTTAAATATCTCTTTTCCCAGTAATGCCGTCAGCAAATCCGCAACGAGCAGAACAAGTGTAGTCTGGGAAGGTACATCTAGAACCTTTTGTGTATTTAGAAAGGTAATTTGCAAGTTCTGGGTCGGAACTTTCTAGTGCTTTTTGGTATTCTTTTAAAGTTTCTTCGGTTTGTTCTTGAATTTCCTTTTGAGCAAATGTACAACAACGTTCTTTTGCTTTTAAAATAAGGTCTTCTATAGTTCCAGATTCGTTAATATTTACAAGTGTGCCTTGTGGAATATTTGTGCTTAAAGATGAAATATCTTTAGTCCATTCACTAACCAAATCAGGTCTATCTTCTAAAATAGGTGGGGTGTAGTACTCGTCCTTTTCGGGGAGCGTGATATTATAGTGGATGGTTCGGTGGCGTTGTGCTTGAGCAAGTTCAGCAAGAGAACCTTTATAGTAGGTAGAATAAATTGTTCCAAAGTGTTTTTCAGGCTTTAAAATTGGATTTCTAAATAGTGAAAGCGAGCGTTCTTTGCCGTCGTTTTGAAGGTCTGCATCAAGGTATGGAACACTATTTTCAATGGCTACACAAAAGTCCTTTAAATATGGTTGTAGTAGCTTTAAAAATCTATTATTTTCAGCGTTCTTTTCACTTTCTTGCTTTAAAAATTTATATAGATAATTTAATTGGCGGTAGGTAACAGTGTATTCCATTGATGTTGGAGTAAATACGCTTGTTAAGTATCTTGCGTTTTCTTGAGCAAGTTTTTCTATTCGTTTATCGGTAAAAAATTCAGGACATTTTGCTTGATACTTTTCGGTAATAAGGTCTTTAAATATTGCAAGCCATTTATCAAAAAGAATTTGCTCGTTTTCTTTTAATACCATTTTTGTATATCTTGCAGATTTTTCGCTTGTGGTATACATTTTTTCGTTATTTAAAACCATTGCAAGGGCTTTAGGAATATCTTCTAAATACAAACTCACACTTGCGTGGTCGTATACACTATGGTGACCACTGTTTTTGGTTTGGGCTATACGGCGTGCGGTTTTCTCAGTAGGTTCGTTCAATAAATCGGCGAAACTATGAGCCATATAGCAAATGCCGGCATTTTTGCCACCAAACTCATCAAATTCTTCTTTAGAAGCGATATCTTCTGGATTCCTTGCCATACGAGTTGTCGCAGTAATACTTATTTTCATAACTTTTCTCCTTTTTTCTTTGGTTAAACATTATAAAATAATAATAAAAATTGCAACTATTTATCACCTTTTTATAATTATAGCAAGGGTGTTTTTGAGTTGTCAAATAAATTCGTAAAAGGTTATTGGGTCAAAACGACTAAACATTTTGTTATTTATTCTTTTAGCAATAAAGTGGGGAAATAAAAAATCGTTTATAAATTTAATTTTTACTTAAACTTATAAACGATTATTTTTATCTCTCTTCAATTACAAAATAGTCTTCGTTATCCTTAATTTTTAAGTCATTTCTAAGTACATCTTCTATGTATAAAGGAGATTTGCTGTCATCTAAGTCCGATTCTAATTCGGATTTTTTTGAAGACAAAAGTTCTATTTTTTTGTCGGTTTTTTCAATTTCACTTTGAATGCTAGCAACTTTTATGCGTTGAAAGACGATTATTCCAACCAAAATAAGCACAAACATAGTCGCGCAAGTAGTAATTAGTTTAACTAGTCGGTTTAGTTGCTCTTGTGTCATTCCTTTTCTCCTTCTTATTTTTTTGCTTTTGTTGTAAATTCGTTTTTACTATTGCAATTCTATTATATATATTTGTTGCCCAAAAATCAAGTAAATTTCCAACAGAAATATTTACTATTAATATACCAAATAAAAAGGCACAAATAGTATATAATCTAATAATACCAGAAGTTTCATTTATTATGCAGTAAATGAAAATTAATCCGGCACCAATACTGCTAATTGTGTCGCAAATAATATACATAAATTTTTTCTTGTTTGTAATGCTTACAAAAAAATGCAAAACACTATACACACAGCCCGCTATTATTCCGTAAAAACATATAACTAATAGGGTGGACATACTTTACCTACTTGAATAATTTTTGCAAAAAATTCTTTTTGCCTTTTGTGTATTCTATTTTTGTAATTTCGCCATCTACTTCAAGTATTCTTTCGTTTATTAATAGGCTTTTTACTTTTAAATTATTGCCCGTTACAATTATTGGACCACATTCGGTTTTGGCATAAATTTCGGTTGCAGTAGCGGAAACCACTTCTAAAATTCCCGTCATTTTTAGATCTTTCCGTGAGTTCAATTCTAATTTATGGTCGGCTGGCAAGGTTTTTGTTTGATTGTTTGTCATAATGTCCTCCTTTTTGTTAAATGTATGCAGGTAGGATATAATTTATGAGTTTACAAAATCCGCCAATTTTGTAAAAAAAAGAATTCTTCAAAATAAACTAACATGTTGTATATTAAGTTTATGAAAAAGTTGTTGTATTTTTTTAAGTTATTAGGAATTGTATTATTTTTCTTTGTATTAAGTTATTCTTGTTTTTGGGGTGAAGTAAGTCCGTTTGCGTACTCTTTGCTTTTTGCATTATGTTTTGTTAGTAACTTAAAACTTGTTTATATTTTTAGTGCGGGAATTGGGTTGATAGTCGCAAACTTTAGTATTTGGTCTATAGTTTTAGGGTGCTTTGCAATAAGTTTATGCCTTTTAATTAAGGTACTAAGGCGTATTATTAAACCAAAATTTTTAATTTTTGTATATATTTTAGGGGTTTTACTTTTCAGTGTTCCAACGATATTTATTTATGCAGATAGTAAGGCGGAGATAATTTATTATGGAATAAACACACTTCTTTCGGTCTTTTGTTTTTATTTATACTATAGATTAATTTTAGCAATAAAATGCAGGGGAATGAAAACTACCTTTGTTTTAGATGAAAAATTTGCGATGTTTGTAATCTGTCTTGCGTTATTTATGGGGCTAAACAAATTAGACTTATTTTCAATCGGGCTTGATAGAATTCTAATTTCAAATAGTTTAATGTTTTTAACAAAATTAGATGGATCTGTTTTTAGTTTTATTGTTGTGTTGTCGGCGGGATGTAGCAAATTAGCGCTGAAAGAATCTGCGGGTTTTTTATTAAATTACCTATTATGGGGTGTTGGCTTAACGGGGGCTAAGAAGTGCAATAATATTACCCGTGCAATGTTACTTATACTTATTGACTTTTTGGTTAGTGGCGTGATGCAAGTGTGCGGTAAATACACTATATTTAGTTTAATAAGTGTGGTGCTTGGAGTAGGTATTTATTTAATCTATCCAAAGCGAGTAAAACGCAAAATAGAAGGGTATTTTAGTTATACAGAATTTGATGACGTCGAACTTACGCATATGGAAAGAGTAGAGTTGATGGGGCGATTGTCTACGCTATCTAAACTATTTTATTCAATAAATAAAGTGTATAAAGATATGGTAATTCCAACCGAAAAACTGGAAAATAGTATCAGTGCTATGTCAGACGAAGTATGCCAAAATATCTGCGGTACGTGCGTAAATTACAAGGTATGTTATGGTTCAAAGGGTATAAAAAAAGACTTAACAGAATTAATGAATGTTGCAGTTTTAAAAAACGGAATTAATCACATAAATTTACCAACTTCGTTTAACTCGTGTATTTCAAGGGCTAG
This sequence comes from uncultured Clostridia bacterium, assembly GCA_934772525.1. Classification (GTDB taxonomy): domain Bacteria; phylum Bacillota; class Clostridia; order Christensenellales; family UBA1242; genus UMGS1908. The sequence continues at coordinate 206,149 of CAKVMI010000004.1, read as the reverse complement.
TGTTGTAAACCAAATAAATGCACAAGTTAAAAAGTTTAAAGAAACAAAATCGACAATGATTGAACAAAACTTAAATAAAGTTACGATTGGTAATCAATTTAAAAGTGTTGCAAATATGCTAGAGTGCTTTAACGGGGATGTAGAAAACGAAAGGCGAGCCGAAAGAGAAGTAGAGTTAGACTTTATGAATTACTTAAGGTATGAGTTTATAGACTGTAAAGATTGCAGAATAATATTAGACCAAAACAATGACTTTAAAAAAGCGTTGCTTATGGTAAAACTGGGGATTGATAGAGAAAAATTTTTAAAAGTTACTGGAAAATATTTTAAAAACAATATTGCAATTAGTAGTAATAAGTTTGCTGGTAGTAGCGGTTGGCAGGTTGTAGAATTAAAATATGCTCCAAGATATTCATTTTTGTATGCTGTAGAAACTGTTGGGGCGGGCGGTGCAACAAAAAATGGAGATAGCCATAGTTGTAATAAAGTTTATGGCGGAAATTTTTTGTTGTCTATTGCAGACGGCAAGGGTCATGGGGATAATGCTCACAAAACCAGTAAGCGAACTATTGAATTGATTGAACAATTTTTTAAAGCGGGAATAGATAGTCAAACTATTATAAAAAGCGTAAATCAAATAATGTCATTTAATTCATCTGAAAATTTTAGTGCCACCGATATATGTTTATTTAACCCGTATACGGGGCTTGCGAACTTTATTAAACTTGGTACAACGCCAACTATTATTAAGCGTGGAAATACCACAAAGGCAATTTGCTCAAATGCATTGCCCGTAGGTGCGTGTGAATTTATAAACGCAACCGAAGAGTGTGAAAGATTAGTGGATGGAGATATAGTTGTAATGACTTCGGATGGTGTCTTTGACGCTTTTGGCAATATTAATAATTTTGCGGGTTTTATTAATAATTTAAGTGTAACAAACGTTGATATTTTTGCAAAAAGTATCTTAAACGAGGCAATAAGACGTACAGACAACAAAATATTGGATGACCTAACTATAGAAGTGTTCAAAGTTTTTTGATTAAATTATATTTTTCTTGCAAAATGACATAAAATGAATTAAAATACGATTATGGAAAATGAAGTTTTAGAAAATATTAAAAAGTATAAATTAATAAAAAGCGGTGACCGCGTTGGTGTTGGGTTTAGTGGTGGCAGTGATTCGGTTGCATTACTTAGTGTGCTTGCAAAATTGTCAAAAGTATTAAATTTTAGAATAACCGCAATTCATATTAATCACGGAATTAGAGGTGCGGAAGCCTTACGTGACCAGCAATTTGCTGAGAATTTTTGCAAAAATATTGGAATTGATTTAGTAGTAAAAAATGTTGACGCAATTAAATATTCAAAACAAAATAAATTAACCCTAGAAGAAGGGGCAAGAGTTTTAAGATATGATTGTTTTAAAAAGATAAAAGAAGAGTTGGGTCTTACAAGTATTGCTCTTGCTCATCATTTATCTGACCAAGCCGAAACAATATTAATGCATATTGGACGTGGTTCTGGCTTAAATGGACTTGTAGGAATGACCGAAAAATCGGGATATTACATAAGACCAATGCTCAATGTTTCAAAAGACGAAATAATGAACTACATTACAAAAAATAATTTAAAATACGTTACAGATAGCACTAATAATTGCGTCGATTATACCCGAAACTTTATGCGTCAAAATGTGGTTTTTGAAATGCAAAAGGTCTATCCAAAGTTGTGTGAAAACTTATATAAGTTATCTAAAAAAGTGCAAGAAGAGAACGATTTTTTGGATAGTTTAATCAAAAAAACATGGATAAAGCAAGTGCCGGGCGGAGTTGAAATTTTAGAAACGGTTGCAACCATAGAAAGTGTTTTAAAAAATAGGGTTATTATTAAAGCGCTAAAAATTATGGGTGCAAGCGTAGATATTGAAGAAAAACATATAAAAATGATTGCCGAACTATTTGAAAAACAAGTAGGTAAGAGCGTAAATCTTCCAAATGGCGTTGTTGCAATAAGAAAATATACGGGTATTTCAATTATTTTTGAAGAGTCAATAAAAAATATAGATTTTAAAGCAGAGTTTAAACTTGGCGAGACCAAATTTAATGATTATGTAATTCATATAAAAGAAATTAAAAGGGAAGAGATTAAATTTGGCGAAGGTCTTTATATAGACCCAGATAGAGTGCCGTCGGGTGCGTTTTGGCGTATGATGGAAGAAGGGGATGTAATTCAAAAGTTTGACGGCAGAACTCGAAAATTAAAGCAATTTTTAGTTGATAAAAAAATTGATAGTAGGAAGAGAAATAGTATGCCACTATTGATGTATGGTTCTAAGTGTTTAGTTGCGTTTGGCGTAGAGATTTCTAGTATGGTAGCGGTTTTGGAAGATAGTAAAAGGGTGGTTAAAATTTGGTAAAGTTTAAACTAAATGATGATATTATAAATTTTGCAAAATTTGCCGAAAGTAAAGGCAAAATATTGTTCTTAGTAGGTGGCTTTGTAAGGGATAGTATTATTGGCATAAAAAGTTTGGATATTGATAGCACTGGAAGTGTTTCAATAGAAGAAGTGCAGGAGTTTTGTGATTTATTTAACTGCATCTTAGAAATAAAGAATAAAAAGTTGCAAGTTGCAAAAATAATCTTCCCAAGCGGTTTTAGTTTAGAGTATGCTAGAATGAGAGTAGAACACTACAAGGATGAATTTTCGCACGCTCCAGAAAAAATTAGTTTTACAGACAGAATAGAAGAAGATTATAAGCGTAGAGATTTCACGATTAATGCATTGTATCTTGACCCACTAACCCTTGAAATTTATGATTTTGTAGGTGGTATGTCAGACATAATACAAGGAATTTTAAGGGATATAACGGTTGATGGTAGGAGTTCGTTGTGTTTCGACCCCGAACGCATTTTACGTGGAATAGAGTTGTCGCTAAGGTTAAATTTTAAAATTGATGATAATACGCTGAATTTACTTATAAGTAATTTTGAAAATGTAGAAAAGTTAAGTAGTGCAAGAAGAAATGAATGCTTAGTAAAAATAAATTCGCACAGTATAGAACGATTAGATAAAACTCTAAAAGAAAAACTAGAAAAATTAGAAGAAGTTAGTAATTAGTTTAATAACTACATAAAAATTGAAATTGGTAAAAAAATAATGGTATGAAAAAGTTTGTCATATCATTATTTTTAATTTTAGGAATTTTTTTAGGTTCAGTTTTTATACCATTTTGTGGAAATCAAAGCGGTAGGGTTTATGCTGACGAAATAAAAAATATTGATGTTCATACAAATAATAGTGTTGTAGGGTTTAACGTAAGAAAGAGCGGGCAAAAGATTGATAAAACTTTAATTCAAAAACTTAAATTTATGGGATTTGATGAAAAGACAATTTGTATGTATTGCTTTGATAATTTCAATTCAAAATTGGCATTATTAAAAGATAAAACGGATATTGAACCAATAAATTCTGGGTTTAAAACCATAAATGGAATGCTCGAAATAACAAAGGAAATAGATGGACAAAGTTTAATGGAAGAAAGTTTGTTTACGGCACTAATAGAAGGTGTTGTGGATGGCAAAAATGATATAATTCCAAAATTAAAACCTGAAAGGGCAACTATAAGAAGGGAAGATAACGAAAAAATTAGCAATTTGCGTTCGGCTTTTGAAACTCCAATAACTGGAAGTAATCAACAAGGGCGAATAAACAATATAGGTGTGGCATTAAAACAATTTGATGGTATGATTGTAGCACCAAATGAAACGGTTTCTTTTAATAAAATTATTGGTGATACCACAAAAGAAAAGGGATATAGTTTAGCAAAGATTATTGTCAATGGAAAATACGAAGATGATTTTGGCGGTGGAGTTTGTCAAGCGGCAACTACATTGTATAATGCCTTATTGCTTGCAGATGTAGAAGTTTTAAGTGCTAACCCACATAGTTTGAAGGTTGGGTATGTTTGGGGTGGCTTTGATGCAATGGTATCAAATGGGTTAAGCGATTTAGTTTTTAAAAATACAACGGGAGATAGTATTGTAATAAGCACATTTTGCAATAGTTTAGAATGCGGTGTTAGAATTTATGGGTTAAAAAATGATTATTTGATACAACGCATAAGCGAGAAAGTAGATTTTGATAGCGAGAAACAGCCGACAATTTCATCAAAATATATTTCAAAATTAGAGTATTACAAAGACGGGGAATTAGTAAAAACCAAAAAACTTAGAACTAGTAGTTACCACAAATTAAAACCAAATAATGAATAATAATTTAAGATAAATGTTTAAATTGTTTATTCATTGGTAATTATTCTAAAAAGGAGAATAATTATGAGAAAGGTAAATTTATCACTAAATGAAATCATTGAAAAAATTAAAAATATGCAAGGTAAGGACATAAATATGGAGGTAAATAGGGGAAGAAAACGCATAGAAAAGTATGTGGGAGTTATAGAAAAGGTGTATCCTAGCGTTTTTACGGTTAGTATTAAAAGTCCAGAAAATCAAAGTAACCAAAGTTTTAGTTATAGCGATGTACTTTGTGGAGATGTAAAAATCAAAGTCAAGTAAAATTTTAGTCATAAATCTCGAAACTTTTTTATACAATGTAGTAACCTAATAGTTTTTGGATGAAGGAGGACATTATGGTAACTACAACTTCAAAGAAGGTTTCAAGTAGTGGATTGCTAAAAGTAGTCGAAACAAAAGTTGATTGCAATTATAGTGCAGTAGATGGAATTCAAATAGATAAGGTATTGGATAATGTTGCAATTTGCGGGATAGTTCAATCGGAAAAGGTTAACGAAGCGTTAGATATTGTTGGTAAAGTGACCCTAACCAGCATTTATGTAGACACAGAAAATGTTGTTCATAGTACCAGAAATATGGTAGATTTTAACGAAAAGGTGCAACTTGTTGATGCGGATGCTGTAGTTGTGGTACCAAAAGTTAAAAATATAAAAACCCGTAAGGAAACTTCGGTTTTTGTTAATGCTACAATTTACTTAGAATTAGAGATCTATGGTGTTTGCCAAGAGAATTTGAACTACATAGAACCAAATTCTGGGGAAATTTCTGAATTAACAGAAGAAATTGTAACCGATAATCTTTTGTGTTTTAATAATTCTCAAATAGAACAATCTGAAACCATGGAACTTGAGCAAGGTGCCGAAATTATTGCGGTTTACTCAAATTTATTGGTAAATAAAGTAATTCCTAATGGTAATTATGTAACCCTTGATGCGGAAATTGTACGAGAAGTTGTATATAATGCGGGTGGAGTAATCAAGAAAACTCAAAAGCGTAGCGATGTAACAGAAGAAATCTCTCTTCTTAACTGTACGGCGGATACTCCTTGTGCTGTAAAATGCTTTATTAATAACGAAAATTATGAATCGGCCGAAGATTCAGACGTAAAACTAGTTGTAAAAATTGATACGACAATTGCAATATCTATATGGGGATACGAAACTCAAAAATTTACTGTAATTAAGGATGCTTATTCATGCGAAAAGAAATTGAATATTGGCACTGAAACTTTCGTTTGCTCCGATTATGAAAAATCTACAATTTATTCCGACCAATTGAGTATTGTTAAAGATATGGCTAATACAAAACGAGTAGATGAAGTGCTTTTCGTGGGTAATAATTTTATTAAAGTGGAAAGTGCAACTATAATTGACGGAAATATTGTAATAAGCGGGACTATCTCACAAAATTTAGTATGCAAAAATTACGATAATGATGATATTTTTAACTCGGTGATTGAATCTGAGTTTAAAACCGCTTTAAATGTTTCGGCTAATGAAAATTTGGAATTTGACTATATACTTAATGCAAAATGTATGTCTTATAAAAATAAGGCGGGTAAGGAAATTGTATTAAACTATAATCTAGACACGCTTTTAAATTCTAAAACTTGTAAGACTGAATATTTTATAAATAGCGTAGAAGAAGTAGGTATTAATGAGCCAAGTGAATATAGTATAGTTGTGTATAAACCAGAGCCAGAAGAAAAGGTGTTTGATATTGCAAAAAGACTTTGCGTTACACCAGATTGCGTGTTGTCACAAAATCCAGAAATTGTAGACGGCAAACCGATTGAAAGGGTAATAATTTATAGAAAAATGTCTGCAAAGATTTAATGAAAGTATAAATTCAAAAACTATTTATTATTTAATGAGGATACTAATATTTGTTGCAAAGCCCCTCAAAAAATTCTATCTGATATTTTCAGATAGAATTTTAAATTAGTAAAATAAACGAATGGTAGGGTGGTGCTATGTCTAAAGTAATACCGCAAAACCAAAGAAAATAATATACTATGTGTGACATAATATGTGGAATTTTATGATTTTTTGCATTTATAAAAAAATAAAGGTAGTTTAGTTGCTACCTTTAAATTTGTTTAATTGGTTAATAAATTCACTGTGCCATTTTGCAAATGATTGTTTTGCGTATATGGATAGTTCTTTATCTGGAGTAAATACCTTAGAAATTTGAGTATCATCACTTAAAGTGTCTAAGCTATCTACTACTCCGCTTGCAAGTAGTCCTAGGTTTATTGCTCCAATTGCGGTGCTTTCGCTTTCTTTTGTTCTTAAAACGGTTAGATTTGATGTAGAAGCAATTAGTTTTAATAAGTAGTCGGTTTTACTAACTCCGCCGTCGACGTGTAATTCCTTAATTTTTATGCCTTTTGAACGAAGGTCGGAAAGTATTTCTTCTAGCATAAAAGCAAAACTTTCGATTGTTGCTTTGGTTATATCTGAGCGGGAAGAGTCAAAGTTTAAGTTAATAATACTCGCTCTTAAATCTCCATTCCAAAATGGGGCACCAACGCCGGTAAATGTCGGAATCATAACAAGTCCGTTAGTTTTAGACTTGTTGCATATTTTGTCCAACTTTGCGTAGTCTTCAAACAAATTTAATACATTTTTTATGTAATTTACTGCACTTCCACAGTTAAAAATGCTTCCTTCTACGGCGTAAGTAGTTTTGTTTTTTATAGAATAAGCAATTGTGTTTAAAGAATTTTCGTTTTCGTTAACTATGGTTTTTCCGGTATTTACAAGCAAAAATCCACCTGTCCCAAAAGTCATTTTTGCAACCATTTTATTTGTACAACCTTGACCTACAAGGCTAGACTGTTGGTCGCCAATTACAGCAAGGATAGGTAGGTTAAAGCCGGTTTCAACTTCGGTTCCAAAGTTATCAATACTATTTAAGATTTTTGGCAATTTAACGTTTTTTAATTTCCAAAATGCAAGTAATTCGGGGTCATATTCAAATGGGTGAACTATATCTACAAGCATCGTTCTACAAGCGTTTGTCGTGTCGGTTGCAAACATTTTACCGCCGGTTAGTTTGTAAATTAGATAACTATCTATTGTGCCAAAGTGTAATTCTTGGTTTTCCTTTGCTTCTTGTATGCTTTTATCGTTGTCTAATAACCATTGTATCTTGCTTGCCGAAAAATAACTATCTAAAATTAAGCCGGTCTTTTGTTTTAGAAAACGCTTTTTATCGTCGCTCATTTTTTCACAAAGATCGCTGGTTCTTTTGCATTGCCAACTAATTATTGGAGCAAGTGGGGTACCCAAAGAGTCCCAACTACAAACGGCTTCACGCTGATTAGTAATGCAAATTCCATAGGTATTTTTATCGGTCAGCTTATGTTTTTTAACCAAAAACATTAAACTTGTTTTTACACTTTCCCATATTTGAGTTGCATCTTGTTCAACCCAACCACTTTTGGGGTAGGTGGTAGAAATAGGTAGGTGATGGTTGTCTACAATCTTTCGTTTTGTGCAATCATATAGAATAACTCTTTCACTTGTGGTTCCTTCATCTATGCTTAGTATATATCTTTTCATAAAAATTTGATTCCTTTGCTTTTTTAATTTATTGTAACAAAATTTTTAGTTTTTAACAAATAATTATTGATGAAGTTAAATTTTTCATTAAAATTAAGTTGGAGTGAAACAATTTAGTGAGTTTTGTCAATAATTTGATTAGAAGTGTTTAAGTATTAATTTCGCAAAAATATTACGCAATTAATAATCTGCATTGTACAAAATGCATAAATTTTGTGAAAAATTTTTCAAAAAGATTGGATGATTGTAATAAAAAGTATTGACAAAGTCTTAAAATTATGTTAAATTGTATGCACAACACTTACCGAGTAGGAAGTGTTAATTTTTTGGGAGAAAATTTTTATGAGAACAAAGATTACATTAGAATGCACAGAATGCAAAGAAAGAAATTACGACAATTACAAAAATAAAAAGAACGACCCAGATCGTATCGAAATGAAAAAGTATTGCCCACGTTGCAAAAAGCATACTACACACAAAGAAACTAAGTAATTATTTATTTTAGGGGGTATTTTAGGTGTCAAAGAAGAACCAGAAAACCATTATTGCAGAAGAAACTGAGTCTATCGGGAAGGATGTAGTAGAAGCTGTTGTTGAAGAGCCAGCAACCGAACCTAAGATGAAAGATAATAAAGTAAAGAAGCAAAAAGAACCAAAAGAAAACAAAAAAGCAAATGCAAAAAAATCACAATCTGGCGAAGTTAAGCGTAGCCGTATTAAAGAAACATTTGCAGAACTAAAAAAGGTTACTTGGCCTTCATTTGGTAAAACAATGAAACAAACCGGTATGGTTTTAAGCGTTGTTTTAGTTTTTGGTGTAGTTGTATTTGGGTTTGACCTTTTAATAAGTTACATTATTAAACTACTTTCATCATTATAGAATAGGGAGATAGATTATGGAAGAAAATAAAGATTTAGAAGAACCAAAGTGGTATGTTCTTCATACTTTCTCTGGTTACGAAAATATGGTTCAAGATAACCTATACAAGGTTGTTGAAACAAACAATCTTCAAGACGATATTCTAGAAGTTCAAATACCTATGGAAGACGTTATTGAAGAAAAGAATGGAAAACGTAAAGTTGTTCAACGCAAAATGTTTCCTACCTATGTTCTTATAAAGATGAGATATAGGGACTCATTGTGGCATACAATAGTTAATACTCGTGGGGTAACAGGTTTCTGTGGTCCTGCGGGCAGACCATTGCCTTTAACTCAAGACGAAATTAGAAGAATGCGTCTTGAAAAGGTTAATGTGGATCTTAGTGTTAATGTTGGCGATAAAGTCAAGGTTGTAATGGGTCCATTAGAAGGTTTTGCAGGCGAAGTTACTGAAGTTGACTCTGCAAACCAAAAGTGTAAGGTTACCGTTTCTATGTTCGGTAGACTTACACCAGTTGAACTAGATTTTGCACAAATCGAAGTTATTTAATTAGGTTTTACCTATTTGGCTAGGTCAAATAGTTAAAATATAGTGGGAGAGATAAATTTTGTCATGTCTCGAAAAAACCACAAAGTGTTCAATTTTTGAACAAAGGAGAATATTATGGCAGCACCACAAAAGAAAGTACAAGCCGTAGTTAAGTTGCAATTACCTGCAGGTAAGGCAACAGCAGGTCCTCCAGTTGGTAGTTCACTTGGACCTCATGGAATTAACATTCCAGGATTCGTTAAAGAATTTAACGATAAAACTGCACAACAAGCTGGATTAATTATCCCAGTAGTAATGACAATCTATGCAGATCGTTCATTTACATTCATTTTAAAGACCCCACCAGTTGCAGTCCTAATTAAGAAAGCATTAGGTATTGAAAGTGGTAGTGGCAAACCAAATCGTGAAAAAGTCGGAAAGCTAACTCTTGCTCAGGTTGAAGAAATCGCTAAGACCAAGATGAAGGATCTTAACGCTGCTAGCGTTGAATCTGCAATGAGTATGGTTAAGGGAACTGCTCGTAGCATGGGCATTACCGTGGAAGAATAAGTATAGGAGGAATCGCATATTATGACACACGGAAAGAGAACCGAAGCTGCAAGAAAGTTGGTTGAAAAGTCTAAACTATACAATGTAGAAGACGCAGTAGAACTAGCTATTAACACTGCAACTGCTAAGTTTGATGAAACTATCGAACTTCATGTTAAGTTGGGTGTTGATGGTAGAAACGCTGATCAACAAGTAAGAGGAACAGTTGTTCTTCCTCACGGAACTGGTAAAGAATTAAAGGTTTTAGTTATCGCTAAGGGCGACAAGGCTGACGAAGCTAAAAAGGCTGGAGCAGACTATGTTGGCGCAGAAGAAATGATAGCTAAGATTCAAAATGAAAACTGGATGGATTTCGATGCTTGTATCACAACCCCAGATATGATGGGTCTTGTAGGTAGAATAGCTAGAATTCTTGGACCTAAGGGCTTAATGCCAAACCCAAAGTCTGGTACAGTTACAACCGATGTTACTAAGGCTGTTAACGATGTTAAAGCTGGTAAGGTTGAATACAGACTAGACAAGAATAACATTGTACACGTTATTATTGGTAGAAAGAGTTTTGGTAAAGAAAAATTAGTAGAAAACCTAAATACACTTATGGACGCAGTCATCAAGGCTAAGCCACAAGCTGCAAAGGGTCAATACTTAAAGAGTGTTACCATCGCAAGTTGCATGGGACCTGGAATCAAGGTTAACTACAGAATTGGCTAATGCCAGATAAAAATAGAACGATTAATTCGTTCTATTTTTTTATACTATAAAACTAAACATCACGTTTCAAGTGTGGATGTTTGTATGCATTAATTTTTGTTTACAACTTGCTAGTTATATAGTAAAATAAAATCGACGAATAATCATATTATTTGTATTATTGCTTAATAAAAGCAAAAAAACACTTGACAAATGGTTGGTTGTATGCTATATTATTGCACGTAAATAGATAATTTTCTAGTACCGAAGACGGCAAGTGGTAAATTATTATCATAAATCTTGCTTAGGAACTAAATTAATAGAGTATAGATTGGTTAATATTCTAGAATTGTGTTCCTTGACGCAAATCTAGAATTTTTATTTGTTTCGCAAAATTTCAAGGAGGTAATTATGTCAACAAACAGAGAGTTAAAAAACGGCATTGTTGCTGAAATTAAGGAACGTATTCAAAACGCTAAGTCTGTTGTATTAGTAGACTACAAAGGTCTTACTGTAGAACAAGATACCGCTCTAAGAAACAAGTTTAGAGAAAATGGTTGCGAATACAGAGTTTACAAAAACCGTCTTATTAAGATTGCTTTAGATGAACTTGGTATCAAGTTAGACGAAAAGCATTTTGATGGACCAACTGCACTTGCTACAAGTGCAACAGAAGTTGTTTCTCCTGCAAAAATCGTTTTTGACGGAGAAAAAGAGTACAAAGTTATGAAGGCTAAGTGCGGATACATCGAAGGTACAGCAATGGAATATGACGAAGTTAAAAAGATTGCTTCTATCCCTTCAAAAGAAGTGCTTATTGCTCAATTGCTTGGTATGTTACAAAATCCAATCCGCTCACTTGCAGTTGTTTTGGATCAAGCCGCTAAGAAGGCTAACTAATTTATTAGCAAGTAAATTAAATTAAAATTAAAAAAAGGAGAATTTAAAATGGCTGATATTAAGAAGATATTAGACGAAATTAAAGAACTTACAGTTGTTGAACTAAACGACTTAGTTAAATCATTAGAGGAAGAATTTGGTGTTAGCGCTGCTGCTATGGCAGTTGCTGCTCCTGCTGCTGGTGGCGCTGCTGCTGCAGAAGAAGAAAAGAGTGAATTCAATGTTGAACTTGCAGAAGTTGGTGCAAACAAGATTGCAGTTATCAAGGTTGTTAGAGAAATCACTGGTCTTGGACTAAGTGAAGCTAAGGCACTTGTTGACGGAGCTCCAAAGGTTGTTAAGGAAAACGTTGCTAAGGAAGCTGCTGAAGAAATGGTTGCTAAGTTCAAGGAAGCTGGCGCTGTTGCAAAGCTTAAGTAATTAGTAAAGTAAAAGGTATAGAATTTTCTGTACCTTTTATTTTTATGTTGAATGAAAAATATTTGTTTTTATTGTGTATTAGTACAAATACCAAAATAGCATAAAATTATACTGAATTTATAGGGGATTAGAATGGTTGAAGTTAATATAAGAGAATTAAGCGAACAAGATTCAAAACAATTTTCTGATTTAATAATTGATATGTATGCACATCTTGAGAATTTGGAATGGTTTTCACCTATGCCATATGATGAAGAGTCGGTTAGACAGATTATTGCAAATCCAAGATTTTATATTATAGGGGCTTTTGCTGGTTCTAAATTAGTTGGTGTTGCTTCTCTAGATTACAAATGCGGTAAACTTATAGGTAAAATTGAATTTCCTACAGGTTGTGACACCGAAAAACTCGTAGAGATAGGTTTTTCGATGGTACATTCTGAGTATAGGGGCAATAAAATTCAACAAAAGTTAATAGATTACTTATTAGCAAAAATCAAAGATAAAGGTTTTAAATTTGTTTTTGCAAAAATTCATAAAGATAATATTGCAAGTAACAAATCTTGTTTAAATAAAGGCTTTACAATTTGGAAAGAATATGCAAAACCAGTAAAAAGAGATGAGTTTATTGCGTTATCTTCTCAAGAGTTCTTTAGTAAAGTAGGGAAGGAAAATTCTGTAAAAACCTTAAATAAGTTTAAAGATGGCGATATAATAGTAAATTACAATATTTTAGTACGAGAAATATAATTTTTTATAACAATATAAAAATATACCCAACATATTTGGGTATATTTCTTTTCATTTACTTTGGTAGGTAGGTGCCACATTCGGCGGAATTGTCTTCTCTTAAAATGGATATTCCATTTGCCAGACATTTACCGCTTTTATTAAATAAGCATTTTGCTTCGCACAAAACTTCTACACTTGGACGAACTAATGGTTGAGATATTTCATCGCTGAATTCGGCTTTAGAGCGGTCGGCAGATGGGGTGTAGGTTGCACATCTAGACGTACCAGTAATTTTTATTGTGTTTGCACAGCAGTTACAGTTTTCATTAAACTCACACTTTCCACACTTACATTTTAAATCTATCATAAAAACCTCCTTTTATTTTATTATTGTCAAAAGCAATAAATTTATTACCTATGTTTTGTTGACAAAAGGTTATTTTGTTGCTAAAATTAATTCAAAGGAGAGATTCTTATGAAAGTTATTTTAAAAAAGCAAGTAAAAAATGTTGGTAAAGCAGGCGATGTAGTAAATGTTGCCGACGGATACGCAAGGAACTTCTTAATAAAGCAAGGTTTAGCGGTAGAAGCAAATGCTACAAATATAAATGAAAATACCCAAGCAAAGCAATCTGAAGCTAGAGCTTATGAATTAGAAAAGGCGGAATGTAAAAAAGTTGCTGAAAAATTAAAAGATGTAGTAGTTGTTATTGGTATGGCAACTGGTAAGAATGGTCAACTTTTTGGTGCGGTAACCAACAAAGAAATTAGTGACGAATTGCAAAAAATGGGTTATACCATAGATAAAAAGAAAATTGTAGTATCTGCACCAATAAAAAGCTTAGGAAACTTCGAAGTTTTAGTAAAGCTATTTCCAGAAGTTAGTTGCAAATTAAAAGTACAAGTTAAAGAAAATTAGTTGTTAATTTAATTAGTTTTTTGGTAAAATAAGGTAAAGTTTATTACCTTATTTTTTTATTGGAGAACTATGGAAAATTTAGAACAAATATTAAATGAGTTTGAAATAACTAATGTAACCCAAATTGTTCCATTTGGTGCGGGGTTAATTAATAGAACATACAAGGTGGAAACTCAAAATTTGGGCAGTTTTTTGTTACAAAAATTAAATTCGGTTGCACTTCCAAATATTGATAAGGTTTTACAAAATATTGAAGCGGTTGGAAATTATCTAAAAAGTATAAATGAGAAATGCTTATTTTTAAGAAAAACTAAAAACGGGCAAAATTCCATTAAAGACGCCGAGGGGTTTGTATATAGGGTATATCCATTCATTAAAAATTCGGTTTCTTATGATTTTTCTCGGGATGAAGATATTATTTTTCAAGTAGCGTATGGGTTTGGTAGATTTGATAGGCTGGTTCGTGGGATAAAAGAAGGTAAAGTTGTTGTGTCTGATGAGCATTTTCACGATACTCTATATAAATACGAGCATTTTAAGAATGCAGTAAAAAGTGATAGGTGCGGTAGAGTTTCAGAGATTCAAAATGAAATTTTAGAAGCTGATAATATTATAAGGTACGCCAAACAAAAGGGGATAGATATATTTCAAATTTCTAAACTTAGAGACTCTAGAAAACTAAAGACGCAAGTAGTTCATAACGATACAAAATTAAATAATTGTTTATTAGACGAAAACAATAAATATTTGTGCGTTGTAGATTTGGATACTTGTATGCCAGGGCTTGTGATTAATGATTTTGCAGATGGAATTAGATATATTGCAAACCTAGCGACCGAAGATGAAGAAAATTTGGATAAAGTTGGTGTAAACTTCGCTTCATATAAAGCATTTACTAGTGGTTTTTTTAAGGGATTGAATTATGAGATTGATGAACTCGAACGTCAATTATTAAGCACTAGTCCTATTGCGATTGCATTTGAACTCGGTTGTAGATTTTTAGAAGATTACATTAATGGAGATGTATTCTTTAAGGTTGATTTGCTAAGACCTAATTTAAACCTAATTAGGGCTAGGGTGCAATTTAGATACTGTAAGGCACTAATAGATAACTTGCCAAAAGAAAAAGAGATAATTGAAAAAGTATTTAGCGACAAAGGTAATTGTTAATTTTCCTTGTGTCTGTATACTTTTTATGCTAAAATTAATATAGGACATATTGAAAATGAAGATAATTACTGCTGAAACACATGATGTAATTTTAAAGAGTATAGTAGATGAAGTTTCTAAAAAATCGTTAGATAATGATAGAAACTTTATTTTGCTTGTGCCAGAAAAATTGTCGCTAACCGTTGAACAAGCGGTATTAAATGGTTCCACAAAAAAAGCGGTAACAAATGTGCAAGTTTTAACACTTTCAAGATTGTTAAAAAGGTTTGTAAGGTCCAATGATAATTATTTGCCAAAAGCATCTGGCGTTATGATTATTAAAAAGATTATTATTGAAAACCAAACCAAACTAGTGTGTTTCAATAAAACGGCAAAGACAACGGGTTTTGCGGAAAAAGTTTTTGATACAATCTCCAATCTAAAAAATAGCGGTGTTACACCCGAAGACTTCTTGAAAAAAGCAAATAATAAGGTTAACCAATCACTCAAGGTTAAGATGCAAGATATACTCTTGCTTTACTCAGAGTACCAAAAATATATTCAAGAAAATGGTTTGATTGATGCGTCGGATAGATTTTTGTTGCTTGCATCATTAGTAAAAAAAAGCGATTTAATTAAAACAAGTGCTTGCTATATTTTAGGTTTTGACAATATTACAAGTTCGGGGCTAGAAGTATTAAAAGCAATATCCAAAACGGCAAAAGAATGTACTTTTGGTGCGGTTTCGAACGTTGGGTTAAATAATAGTTATATTATAGAGCCCGAAATGTTAAATAGTGTTAGGTCGTTTTGTAAAGAGTTAAAAGTTGATTATACTGAAGTTGAAATAAAAGATAATTCAACTAATATCAATAGCCATATTAGACGTAACTTATTTGCCTATCCGTATACTAAAATGCAGATAGGGAATGAGATTAACATAATTGAATGTAAAAATATAACCGAAGAAGTGAGTTTTGTTGCCGAAGTTATTCGAAAAAATGTAATAAAAAAGAAGCAAAGATATAGAGATTATTTTGTTGCGTGCTCAGATGTAGAAACTTATGGCAAAGTTATTAAAACTGTTTTTGAGCAGTATAATATTCCGGTGTATATTGAAAAACCTGAAAAGTTGTCTTCTCATACATTGGTTCAGTTTATTAGTCAAATTTTTCATTTGCTAAGAAGACATTTTTTAACCAGTGATTGTATTGCTTTATCTAAAAATTATTTTTCGGGCGAGAATATAGACGAATTAAATATCTTTGAAAATTATTGCATTAAGTATGGTATAAACTACGATAAATTTAAAAAGCCTTTTGAATATGGTGAAGATCCGACCGGAGAAAGACCTATAACCGACAAAATGATCGCCGAAAAGGTCAGAAGTAGTTTAATGTTAAAACTGATTAAAGTATCTGATAAATTAATGAACTGTAAAACTGTTCATGAATTTTGTGGTGCAATTTACTATATTTTTGATTGCTTTGATATTCCAACAAAATTGGATAAATTTATTGTAGAGTTGCAAGAACAAAATAACAGTCTAGAGGCTGAATTATCTAAACAAGTATTGGAAAAATACACTAATATTGTTTCAGAAATTGATAGAATAATGGGAAATCTTTCACTTTCTATTGATGAATTTTATGGAATACTTGCAAGTGGAATAGATAGCGAAACCATATCCTTAATTCCAGTATTTGTGGATAGTGTTTTTGTGGGTGATGCAAGTACCAGTAAGTTTGTTTCTCCAAAAAATTTGTTTGTAATTGGGGCGACGGATGGTGCAATGCCAAAACTTGTGGAAGATTGTGGTATTATTGTGGATAGCGAAATAGGCGAATTATCTTCTGGAATAGGCAAGAAGATTGAACCAACTATAAAAACAATAAATAAACGTGAAAGATATAAATTTTTATCATTGCTTGCGTCGTTCGGTGAAAAAATGTATGTGACGTATCCTAAAATGGACGCTAGTTTAACCGAGCAAAGTCCGAGTTTAGCAGTGCTAGATCTAAAAAAAATCTTTTATAAAAGGGAAGACCCTAGAGAAACGATGGAGATTATGACGCTTGAAAGTTATAGAAGGCGTCGTACCCTTTTTGATGAAGATAATAGAGAAAGTAGTTTTGCGTATGAATTTTCAACAAAAAGTGTAGCATATAAAAAACTTTTGGACTATTTGAGTGATGAAAATACAAGTACTATGTTAGACACAGTACCAGTAGTAAGTAACCTTTTTTATGCGTTAAAAGGCTTAAATGTATGTAACGAAACATCTATAAAACCAATTTTACCTAAAATTAATAGAATAACAGCACCACAAGAATTTTTCTTTCCAAATAAGACAACAAGTATTTCTCAATTGGAAGCGTATTTTACATGTCCATTTAAGTTCTTTGCGAATTATGGACTGAAAATTAGAGAAAGGGAAGAAAGTTTATTAAAAAGCATAGATTTTGGTAACATATTACACAAAATTGCCGAACTTTATGTAAAAAATATAGATAAATTTTTATCTGAACAAAATTTAGTATTACGCAAAAGAAAAATTGAAAATTTAATCAATATGGTTTTTGATGCCGAAAAATTAGCGATTGCTAAAAATAAACACATTATTGCGTCGCTAAAAAGTGAAGCAAAAAGATTGGTAGATGCTTTAACTTACCAATATTCAGTTTGCAATTTTAAGCCAAAGTATGAAGAATTTATGTTCGGCGAAAAGGGTAAAGTTAAAGGATTAGACCTTGGAAATGGCATAAAATTAGAAGGTAAAGTGGATAGAGTAGATACCTTTAAAGATACATTCAGGGTTATAGATTACAAAACCGGAAAAATAGATTTACAGGCAAAAAATGTATATTATGGTAACAAAATTCAGTTATTTATGTATTTGAATGCCTTAAAAACTAAAAAATTTAAGCCCGTTGGTGCATTTTATTTGCCAATTAAAAATGTATTTATAGAAGAAGATTTGGGAACATTTTTATCTACTTATAAGCTACAAGGATACTTTGAAGACGACACCAATCTGGCAAAAAATATGGATATTCAACTAAATGCAAATAATTTATCAAGTAATTGCCTAGTTGCAACATTAAAACCAGATAAAGCTATCAAAGAAACGGACAATTTGGTTCTAAAAAAACAAAATCATATTTTAAGCGAAGAAGAATTTAATGGAGTATTAGAATATTGTGTGGAACTTAGCAAAATTGCAGTAAAAGAGATATTGTCGGGATATATTGAAAAATCTCCTACAAAGTCTGCCGATAAACCTGCGTGCGAGCATTGTGAATACAAAAATTGTTGTGGCAATTCGGCAAGTCAAGTAGTTCCAAGAACGGTAAAATCGGTTGCATTTTCTGAATTTGCATATTTTAAGGAGAATAGTAATGGCACAAAAGCAAAAAAGTGAAGAAAGAAAACTTACTGCCGAACAGATTGAATGTATTGAAAATAGAGGAAATAACTTACTGGTTTCTGCATCTGCAGGGTCGGGGAAAACCTTTGTAATGATAGAAAGAATAAAAGAAATGATTAAAAGAAAGGAAGTTTCAGTTTCTAATATTTTAGTCGTAACTTTTACAAAGGCGGCCGCTGGCGAAATGAAAGCAAGACTTGTAAAGGGGCTAGAAGAAGTTGAAAACAAGGATGACTACATAAAAGAACAACTTTTGGAAGTTAATTCTGCCAGTATTTGTACACTACATAGTTTTTGCTCAAAAATGCTTAAAACTTATTTTTATGCAATAGGACTTGATCCAGCATTTACTTTAATTGATGAAGAAGAGAGTAATAGTTTACGAGCAAAAGCATTTGCAAAACTTATTGATGACGCTTTTAATAATGACGACAAAGACTTTTTTGAATTGCTAGACTGTTTTTCGGTAAATCGAAAAGAAGATAATTTTAAAGATACCATAAACAAGTTTTATGAATTTTTGTTGACTATTGTAGATTCAGATGCTTGGTTTAATAAAATTTTAGGGAAGTCATACACTCCAAATTTGGATGAAAATGTGTGTGCAAAATATATAAATGATGTAATTTCCAAAAGTTTTGAAAAACAGTTAAAGATTGCTGAAGGTCTACTAAAAGATGATTTACTTTTAAAAAACGAAAAACTTGTAGCATACATAAATAGTTTTTGCGTAAATTTACTAAAAGTAAAATCAAAAAACAAGTTCACCGAAAATCAAAAGGCGTTAAAAACACTAGAAAAAGTGCCTAACATGCCAATACTAAAAGACGAGTTCATTTATTTAAAACCTATTGTAAATGATTTTAAGGAAACAACAAAAGAACTTTTTGATCAAGCACAAGAATTATATTTAAAGGACGATAAAACGTTATTAACAAAGAAACTTGCTGTGACAAAAGAACATCTAATAAATTTGTATAGAATAGTAAAGCAGTTTGAAACGATTTATAGTGATTTAAAAAAAGAAAAGGTTGCATTAGATTTTTCGGATCTTGAGCAAAATATGATCAAATTGCTTTCAATTCCAGAAATTAGAGAAAACATAAGGTCAAAATATAAATACGTTTTTGTAGATGAATATCAAGATACAAACGCTATACAAGAAGCAATAATAAAGGGTGTTGCTGGCGAAAATAATCTATTTATGGTAGGTGATGTAAAACAAAGTATTTATAGATTTAGAGCAAGTGAACCTGAAATTTTTGTCAACAAGTATAATCTGTATGGTAAGTCTACTACAAAAAACTCAAAGGCAATTAAATTGAATGCCAATTTTAGAAGTCATAAAGATATTCTAGATTTTTCTAATGAAGTATTTTTGCGTAGTATGACTCCCGAATTCGGTGGAGTAAACTATTATAAAGATGCTATGTTTGTGGTTCCAACTTCAAAAGTTTCGACGGGTGTAATAAATGGAATAAAACCAGTAAAAATATGTATTTTAAATGAGCCAGAAAAAGAAAAAGCCGAAGAAAACGAAAATGTTTTACCAGTTTATAGCGTAAAAAATCACAATGAAGAAGAAAGCGATAGTATAAAAAAAGCAGAAGCTGAAGGGGAAGTTTTATCTGCAAATATAAAGCAACTATTAAATAGCGGAGTAAGAGTAAAAAAACGAGATAATCAACCTTTAACATATAGAGATATTGCAATTTTATCGCAAAATAGAGGGGAATATCTAGAAAATGTTTTAAAAGTGCTTGAAAAAAATGGTATTCCTTATACATCGGATATAAAGCAAGACATTTTTGAAAATGTACATATAAATGCATTGCATTCTTTTTTGATGCTTGCCGATAATAGAAACAATGATATTCCGCTATTTACTGTGTTACAATCGGTATTTTCAGATTTCTCTATAAACGAAATTAGCGAAATTAGAAGGAATAACAGAGAAAAAAAGTTCTTTTATCAAGCGTTTTTTGAAGGTGATACTTCGAAACTTACTTTAAAAACTAAGGAAAAGCTCAATAAATTTAATTGTATGCTTGACACTTTAACTTTTTATAGTAAATTTATGAAGGTGGATGAACTTCTAAAAAAATTAATATCAATGCTTGATTTTGAAACGAGAGTTTTAAAAACGGAAGATGGAAAGTATACTCTAAATTTAATGAATAAGTTTTTGACTTATGTAGGGTCAAAAAGTTATAATAGTAAACTTTCAGATTATCTTGAAAGCGTTGAAGAAAATGAAATCACTTTTGCCAGTGAACCAAATGAAAATGCTTGTTTGGTTACCACTATTCATCAAAGTAAGGGACTAGAGTATCCAGCAGTATTTTTAATTGGTGCTGGAACTCAATTACTAAATAAGCAAGCACTCCGTGATTTTATACCTTCAAAAGAGTTGGGAATAGGTATTCCTTATCAAGATACTGTTGTTAGAACCAAATGCTCACTTTTGCCACTTAATGCAATAAAATTACAAACAAATATGCAAAATTTGGAAGAAAAATTAAGACTTTTGTATGTGGCACTTACAAGGGCGGTTCAAAATTTATATGTTATTGGTTTTGTTAAAAAGTCAAAATCAACCAGTGCTAGCGATGCCAAAACTTTTATGGACTGGATAATGCCAGTTGTAAATGCAAGGGCGGATGGCGGACTAAACTCTTTTGTAGACTTTGATGTAGAAACATATACAATGGCAAAATTAAAAACGCAAGAGAGAAAACAAAATACAAAAGAACTTAAATTTACCGAACCAAACGAAAAGTTTGTTTCTACCATTCAAAATGTATTATCCTTTGTTTATCCATATTCCGATGCTACTAGAAGGTCGGTAAAAACAAGCGTTTCAGAACTTTTGGCTTTATCCGATGGCGATGTTGTTCCAAGGGCTTTTGTTGGTCTAGATAATACTACTGCAATTGCAAAAGGTAATAGTTATCACAAAATTATGCAAACGATAGACTTTAATGCATCAACAAGCGAAGAAATTGTTTCCCATATACGCAAACTAATAAAATATGGGGATATTGCTGAGGTTGACGCAAACTTAGTGTCGGTAGAAGAGATTAAATCCCTCTTAACTAATCCGCTATTTAAAACGCTTTGTAAGGGTAAGGTGTTTAGAGAGCAAGAATTTATTTCTAAAACCGATTACAACAAGGATATGAAAAAAGTAGTTGGCGAAGATGCAATTTTACAAGGGGTTATAGACTTTATCTCCATTATAAATGGGGAAGCATATGTAATAGACTACAAAACAAATAACTTTAAAAATGCAAAAGATTATTTAGATAAATATTCTCTTCAATTAAAACTTTATGCCGATGTAATTGCTGAAAGTTTTGGTGTAAAAGTAAAAGGTAAATTTATTTATTCGTTTACATTAGGTAAGTTTATAGAAGTAAATTAATTTTTTTTGTAAATTGATAAAAATATTAATTTTTATTCGACAAAATATTTTTGGCATGATATAATTTTTATGCTGAATTATTATATATTATTATGGAGAAGTAAAATGTTTGAAGGCATACGAACAGCATTTAAGGTATTAAGTGCGGGTTTAACTCTTGATTTAACATGTATTGTATGTGTGGTGCTACTTGCACTACTAGTTGTTTGGTGTACAATTTCGTTATTAATTAATAACCATATATCTTTAAAAAGAAAGTTTGTGAGCGTTATTAACTATGTACAAAACAACGGAATAAATAGGGATAATTACTCAGACCTTTCATCTCTTTTTGCAACTTTTCCTATAGCCTTCCGTTTTAAATGGAAGAAGTTTGAGAACGAAAAGAAAGGTAAAGCAAGTGACTATTTAGACCAAAATGAATGTGTAGATTTGCAAGTAAAAGGTGGAATTGGTCGTCAATGTAGGTCATTGATGCATAGTGCAATATTTGTATGTACAG
This sequence comes from uncultured Clostridia bacterium, assembly GCA_934772525.1. GTDB lineage: Bacteria > Bacillota > Clostridia > Christensenellales > UBA1242 > UMGS1908. Next base: position 184,125 of record CAKVMI010000004.1, on the reverse strand, counting down.
GGTTAGTTGCTTTGTTTTCGCTTTCACTAATTGGGTCTACTGTTAGTGGGGGTGAGAGTTCGGTAGTTACTACCAATACACTAATTGCCGATGCATTAATTTTACCACTTATGTTTTATATTTTGTGTATGGTGATATACTATGTGTATACATCTATTCGTCACTTACAATATCGCACTTTGGTAGATACTTTTTATGACTTAGTTGATGTTTTGGATGAAAAGATTGATATGGAAGACCTTTTTGGATTAGAAAGTAATGCGGTAGGGTTAATTAGTACCGTTTATACTAATGAAATAGTTCAAACAATTTTAGACAAAAAGAAAAAGGCTAGAAAAAGGGAAGTCGTTGCAAAAGAAGTGAGAGTTGGTTCTTCGGCTGGTTTAAACAATCTAAATAACGGAGTATTGGGTAAAGAAGCAGTGCAAGACAAAACAAGCGAAAATGTAATCAAAAATTATGAAAAAATGAGTAATAAGTTAGAAGCTCAAAAGGATACTACGGAGTCTAAAAAAATTAAAAATGAAGCTGAATTTGTAGAAGTAATTGGCGAAGTGGAAGAATTAGTTAACACTATAGAAAAAGAAAAGAACAAAGAAAAAAGAACCGAACTTGAAAAAACTGTTAATAAAAAAATTAAGGCTTTAACAGACTATAAGCAAAAAGCAAAGTCACAAAAAGAAGCTGTTACAATAAAAAAATCAACAAAAACAAATACTAAATAGGAGAAGTATATATGAAAAAGAAAGTAGAAATTAAAAAGACAATGACATTAGATGAAGTTCTAACCATAAATCCTAATTTTGCAGAAATACTAATGGGTTTTGGTATGCATTGCTTAGGATGTCCTTGCTCAAGAGCGGAAACCCTAGAAGAAGCATCTATGGTACATGGCTTTGATGTTCAAGTACTTGTAGATAAATTAAATGAAGAAATGAATAAATAATAAAAATGGTAGTGAGTCAAATGAAAAGATTTTTAAAAGTAATATTTTCATTAATATTTTTATGTGTGTCGGGTGTAGTTCTTTCCGCTTGTGGAAGCAATACACTTATTTCTGTTGCGGGTGTAGACTTTTACGAAGATGAAGTTTACGCTGTAATTGGTGACACAGTAGATTTGAAACATAAGGTTTACCCTAGTAATGCAACCAATAGACAGGTGTCTTATTGGAGTACGGATGAAAACATAGTTTCAGTAAGTGCGGATGGTGTTGCAACAATTAAAGATTCGGGCGAAGCTTATGTTGTCGTTCGTACTATTGACGGCGGATATGAAGACTTTTGTAAAATCGTAACAAAGATTGACCCAGATGAAATTAAATGGGATACTACCGATAGAAGAATTACTCCAGTATCGGATAGGTCTTTACCTTATTCAGGTACAGCAACTGTTGCAGTAGACCAAGATGTAAAACTTGAAATTATCTATTCACTTGCTGGTATTGAAAACAATAGTGCAATTACAAATAAAAATGTAAAATTTACATCATCTAACCCAGATAACATCGAAGTTATCAACGAAAGTGAAGGTATACTTCGTGCAATAGATAACAACATAAGAAGTGAAGAAGGTACACCTTATTCAGATATTACCGCAAGCGTAATGACTGCTAAAGGCGAACTTAAAACAACTTGTAGAGTTTATGTAAATGAATATTCTACCACAGGTAAATTGGTTGTAAATAAGGTCAAGGGAAATGAACCAATTTTAGAATCTAGAGATGGTAGTGATAAACTTATTTTGGATGCCGATAATAGAACGGGAATAGAGTGTTACACCTTACTTATGAATGCGTCCGATTACAAAAAAGACGATTATTCTATAAATATTTATAGTTCAAATACCGATGTCTTTGAAATTTTAAGCGTAGAGCAAGTTGATAATGTATACTACTTTACTATAATTCCTAAAAAGGAAGGGGAAGAAAGACTTTGTATTGATACAACTTGCTATGATGAAGACGGCAAACAAATTAGCGTTGTTATTAACGTTTCGGTACAAGCATCTGTAAGATTTGTAAAAGTAGGTGCAAAAGATAACGCCAAGTTTGAAGACCGAAGCGAAGAAGTTATAACTGGTTACAACATTAAATGGGTATATGCAAATGATGAAAGCATAGAATACGAAAACGAAGTAATTGAAGAAACCGAAATTGGTGAAGACGAGTTGCCAATAATTAAGTATAAAGATGCTACAACGGGTACAGATATTACCACAGTTGTAAAAAAAGTGTATATTCCAATTTACACAAAAACAAACAATTATAAAACGGAAATAGTTAATGATGGCGAGATCTTCTCATTAGACTTAACTTATTATGATGAAGTAGTAAAAGATGGTGCAACTACAAGTAAAGTAATAGAAGGTGCTGAAAGAACTTTGTACTTTGAAGAGTTATCTTCAAATTTGGTAGTTTACAAGGATGAAAACGGACAAGCATATATACTTTTAAATTATGATAACAATGGAACTATTGAACAAAAGACTGTTTACTTAAAGATGCTAAACGATGTAAATATACCAAGAGAAGGTCGTGTATTCTCCGATTGTAATCGATATATTTCAAAGTATGGAAACAATAGCTTTAAGGTTATTAATGTTCCTAAAAACATAGATACTGAATTTTATATTTTAGGTTATGTTGCAAAAAATAATACATCTGAAGGTGCAGACGGGGTAGAAAACTTTGAAGATAGAGTTTACTTTATTTACACTTTCTATGTCCGTTCAGAGTTAGATGGTGTTATTTGCTCAGTAGACCCAGCTACAACCGAAGAAATTAATGGTCAAGCTATTGAAACACTACCAAGTATCGGTACAACCGAAGTAACAATTTTACTTGGTAAAGAAATGGACTTATTCATTTATGCATATTCATTTAATTTAACAAGTCCACAACCTGCAAGAGTAAAAATAGATGCGTCATCTTTAAATGGAATTATTGAAGTGATACAAGATAGTGAAAACTTAAATAAATTCACATTAAAATCATTAGATAATACGGCGGGCGAAGGTGCTATATTTATAACGGTAACTGATGGCGAAAAAACCTACACCACCGAAGTAGTTGTGCATGTAATAAATGTAACCGCGTAAAAAAAACAATTAAAGAAATCACTCAAATTGTGAATAATTTGGGTGATTTTTTTGTGAAATGGTATTGACAGATTTGGCTAAATGTAGTATAATTTCAGCACAATATAATATAGATTTCGGGGGGATATATATTATGAAAAAGAGAATTATACTTATAGTTTCATCTATAATTGCTATTTTAGTAGTTACAGCCCTTGTTATATTTACCATTGCAAGCAAACCAAAGGGGGATGATGTAAACGTTCCTAATGACAATGGTAACAATTCTAGCATTACTCAACCAGATGATAATTTTGGTGGCGATACTGCGGACGATATTGAATATAATAAATACAATAAGCACTTATATTATCTAGTTGGTGACACTGTTGATAGTGAATACTTTGTAAATAACTATGAAAAAATTGGTGAAAGTTTCCCTTTCATTACAAAAAATGAAAATGGCACATTTACTGCAACTAGTGAAGGTGAAGCTTCTGCAACAATTATATTAAATGACAATCAAATAACATTACATATTAATGTTTACAATGAAGGTAATGGTACAAAAGATAATCCTTTCGTTATTGTAAGAATAGAAGATTTAGTAAATCATTTTAATAAGAAAAATAGTGGTGTTTACTATGTTCAAAAGGCACCTTTAGATCTTTCTAGTTACAATGGTGGAAATTGGACTCCTTTAGGTTCTTTAAGTTATCCATTTATGTCGCACTATGATGGTAATGGGTTTAAAATTAACAACATGAAGATAACGGTTGATACAAGTAATTTTAAAAATTATATTTCTACCAGCGGTTCATCAAAATCAATGCTTTTAGGTTTCTTTGGCGTAGTTGCTGGAACCAGCACACAAAAAACCGAAATTAAGAATTTAACTTTAAATAATGCATCTATTGATACATCAAAAATAGACACTAAGGCTTTTAAATCAAAAGAAGAATTCAAGTCAATTAATAGTATGTCTAGTGTAGCACTTTTAGCAGGATATATTGAAAATGTTACATTAGATGGTATCCGTGTAAATGGTAAGATTGTTTCTTCATTAAACGCATCTAGTACATATGGAATTTTCGATAGTCCAGTTGCCGGGCTTGTTGGTGTTGCTATGGATTCTGAAATTACAGACACTAATGTACAAGCTAATATCGATGCTACAGGCGTTGGTTTTATGGATGGCGAAAAGGTACTTTCAAGTAGTGTTGCTGGGTTTATAGGTAGAGCCGGTCGTAATGTTACAGTTGAAAATTGTATTGTTTGTCCTACAATTAAAGTTTCTGATGACGAACAATCTGTTGTTGCTGGTGCTATTGGGGTAGTTGGTGGTGCTGGTAATAGTTGTAAAATTATTAATGTTTCCGTTAAAAATACTAAATTAACAGCTGTATTAAAGAAGGGCAAAGAAGTTAATATTGCAGGTTTTGTAAGCACAGTTAATAAAGGTAATGAAATAACAAATTGTTATGTAAATGATATTACTATAAATTCTGAAGATTTAGGAACAAAAATAGTTGATACATGTGCAACAGGTTTTGTAACAACAAACTATGGTACAATAACAAATTCAGCAGTAGAAAACGCAAATATTAGTGCAAATATTGCAACAGGTTTCGTATTATTTAATCATAGCGATATAAATTATAATGAAGAATTCGATAAGCAATACATAGCAAATGTTAGCCTAAAAACAATTTACCAAGCTGGTGGCTTTGCTTATAGTAATTTTGGTAGAATATATTATGCGTCTGAAACTGAAGATAGAAATGTCGATATGTACGCTGAAATTTATTGTGCAAGATTAAGCAATTTGAAAGAAGAGAAAGTTCTATCAAAAACAGATTCATATATGGTAAGCGGTTTTGTAGTTTATGCCGAAGATAGTACTATTAGTAACATTAATGTTATGGTTAATTTATATGATACAATTAATGCTTCTGGTATGATTGGTTTTGCTGTAGGAAGCACAAATGTATTTAATTGTAATGTAAGTTCTACAATTAGAACTCTCCCAGAAGTTGAAGGTAAAGCGTATTCTGCTAAATCATATATTGCAAGTGGTGTAGTTGGTATTATAAATAAAACGGGTAAGTTAGATTTACGTAACACATCGGTTGTTATTACCGTAAATAACGCTAATACTTCAAATGAAAACGAAAAATATTCCCTTGGTGTATTTGGTAGTTTAATTGCAATTAGTGAAGGTGGAAAGGGAAGTGTTAACCTATCAAAGGTAGCCGTTTCTAGCGTTAAGGTAAAGTTTGATGTGAAGACCGATATTTCAACCGTTAAAAATTACACAATCGGTTCGGTTGCGGGTTTTGGAAAAACTAATCAATTCAGTATTTCTAAGGGCGACTTAACAATGAAAACTTATGGTAAAATAAATATTGCAGGACAAGAAACAGATTTAAGAAGTTTTAGTTATATGAACTAATCATAAAATAAGAATAAAAGGTTCATTCCGTTTGGTTTGAACCTTTTTATTTTTTTTGTTTTCTTTTAAAGGTGTTGTTTTTATTTGACTTATTTTTATAAAATAATTAAACTAATAATGAACATACTAATAGAAAATGGGTGAAGTGTAGATGAGTAAAAAAAATACAAACACAAGTTCAGGTAAAAAGAAGAGTAAAATAACCTTCCCAAAGGTAATGTTAGTGCTTGCAATAGTCGTTGTCCTTGGAATAGTTGGTTATGTTATTTTTGATAAAATTAATAGTTCCGCAGTTAAGGATATATCAATCGGCGGGGCGTATTCTGAATTGTATGTAGGAAACCCAGAGTATGACGAAGTATCATACAATGTATCCGTATATCCATCTAACGCAAACCAAGCGTTTAGCGTAAGTTCATCTAATTCTAGCGTTGCACAAGTTAGCATAACCGAAGAAGGTAAAATAAAGATTAAGGCGGTTGGAGAAGGTTCTGCTAAAATAGTAGTAAAAAGCAAATCAAAGTCTAGCATACAAGATAGTTGCGATATTGTAGTAAAAAGTATTGATGTACAAAATGTTACTATATATGATTTTGACAACGAAGTTGTAGATGTTAATACAAACCAAGTTATTGAAATACAAAAAGATGGTTTAGAGCATTACATTCCATTTGAAATTAGCCCATTAGATGGCAATATGGATAAGTTACAAGTTACAAGTTTTGATAAAAACGCTATCCAAAATGTATGGATAGATGCTGAAAATAGAAAAATTGTAGTAGTTCCATATACAAATATTGATAACAAAATTGTAACCGTTTATTTAGGTATTTATCAAAATACAACCAAGGGTTCGGTAGTTTCAAAGAACATTCCTATTACCATTAGTTTGGTTGAAAGAAAGGCATATTTGAAATTTGAATTTGCACACGAATCTGAAGGTGGTGGACTATCATTTAGTGATAATCACAAAAATATTGTTTATTTAGACCCAACAAGTGCTTCAAGTATTGGGGACTTTTATGCAAAAATTAATATTGCATACGATGAAGCATTTAAAAACATTGGTGAATTTAATGCTTCTGATTTTAGAGTAAGCGTTAGTGACACAAATGCAACAAGCACAGACACCGAACTTGCACATATTTTATTTGATTATGGTAGCACAAGTAATTCAGCTGAATATAAGGATGCAAGCGGAAAGGTTGTATTTACAATAACAAAGGAAGATGGTTCTAAGTACTATAGAATTGTAGCTGGCGAAGGTTTTGTATCTGATGATGCTACAAGTTATAAATTTACATTTACACATAAATACACTGGTGATAAGGGTGAAATAGAAGTTAAATACTTTGAACAAAACCTTTTAAGTGTAAATGGCAGTGCTATTGAAGATTGGAAAATTAAGTGTAATGATGATAATAGTTTAGATTTAGATGAAAATAGTAAAACTGGTGCAATTAGAGTAGTTGATGCCAGTATGAATAGATATGCAGTTTCAAAGGGTTACACTATATTATTAAGGTCTAATATTGATAAGGGTATCGAAAAGGGTATTCTTGGAATTTACACAGTTAGCACTACAGATGGAAGTCCTTGCAATTTATTTACCGATGAAAAAGGTAATTCTATTAAAGTATATAACGAAGGGAAAAGAATTAAATTAGAAGTTAATTCTACCATGAGTAATACTTACAATAACAACTACATTCTAGTAAGATTTAAGTTCTTTGCAACTTATTGGGATTCTAGATATGTATCAAGTTATAGTAGTTTGATTGCAAACCAAAACTCACGTGATGTAAGGTTTACAATTGATGACTTATATGAAACTAATGGTAATGAATTTAAAGAATTGATTAATGAGTCAAGTCAATCGGGCGTTGATTTCAGAAATGGCGTAGGCGATATTGCAAATCAAAAAGATGCTATAAGAGTAGTTGGGGCATTTTCCGACAACTCTAATATTGCAGAGAGTTTAGCAAAAGTAGCAAACGATAATAATACTTATTACATATTTAAATTAAATGGTTCTTATTATAAATTAAATATCTCTTCTGCAACGGATACATCAACTGACGATAAAAGCCAACAAGTTACTTGTACAGTTAGTTACAAAAAATGCGACACCACTTACGAAACAGATGGTGTTACACTAAAATCTTTAGACCTTGGTGATGGTGTTACAATATCGGATGTTGAAAATATTTTAGATATAACAGTAGAAGGCTCTATTAAAGGAAAATTGCAAATAAAATTTGGCTTCTTTAACTTGACAAAAACTATACATTTCACTATAGGTTAATTTATGAATGATAGTTTTTTATATGGCAATATAAAAAAGATAGACCTTCACGGGCTTACTAGAGAAGAAGCATTATCTGAAATAATTTACGAAGTACAAATGGCAGATAGAAATATAGATGGACTAGCTATAATTCATGGTTATCATGGCGGTAGAGTTCTAAAAGATTTAGTTCGCAAAGAATTTAATAACGATAGGATTGAAAAGAAGGTGTTTGTAAATGCTAGTGTAACTGTTTACAAACTAAAAAAAAATTAACTTTTTATTAGTAACCTATTGAAATTTTTTACATAATGTGTTATAATACTAACACAATTAAGGGGGAAGGTTGAAATGGTAACAAAAAAATTATTAATAGGAAGCATTATAACTGTTATTGTTTGCTTAGCTGTAAGTATTGTATGTGCGGTTATTAGGCATTTTGACGTGGTTTCTGTAATATTACTTTCCGTTGTTGTAGTTTTAGGTATCATTACATCTATTACTGCTTGGAGAGAAATTGTTAATCAAAAACACGAAGAAGAAATATAATTTATACATATAGCAAAAATCTAACGAAGTTTCGTTAGGTTTTTTGTTTATTTGAAAAATTTCTGTCAATACTTAAATTAAATATTTAGGAGATATGTTTTGATGGAAAAGAAGACGATAGCAACAACAATAACAGGAATTTTAATTTTAGTTCTAATTATTTGCGTAGGTGCAACGCTTTCAGCGTTTAAAGTTCAAAAAGAAAAAGTAGAAGTAAAAAGTATTGAAATTTTCGCAAAAGATAATACCAGTGTAACAAATGAATCGGGCGAAAGTATAACGGAGTTAAAGGTAATATCCTCTGGGCTTGGAGTAAGACCAGCGACGGGCGAAGAAGACAATACAACTCAAGTACCATCAACAATTAATGATAATATAGGTTCAGAAGGTGCGTATGCCACTTGCTTTATCAATACTACAACAAACTGGTGTATAAAATTGGTATCCTGCTCACTAACTGCGGGCGAAGACGAAAATTTGGATAATATTAGAATTGCGGTGTTAGACAAGAAGAGTAAGGCAATTAAAGGGAGTGAAGTTGGTGCTTGCCTAACTAAGGGAGAATCGGTTCAAAATCTTGAAGTAACTATTGTAGTGTGGCTAGATGCAGATGCAAAGAAGAGTATTGCTTCAGCGGATATTAAAATACAATTAGAAGTAGTAAATATTTAAGAACTTTTTTAGCATACTAATCGTATGCAGTGGAAGAATTCTCGTGCAATATTTAACTACAAAGGGGTAGTAGCACTCACCACGGTGAGTGCTTTTTCTAAAATTGCAAGTGTACTTTTTAAGATAATCATAATTTACATTATTGGGACAATTGGAATAGGTTATTACCAATTGGCGTTTCCTTTGTTTGTGTTTTCTTATACTTTATCTTCGGTAGGTAATTCGACTGCTCTAACTATGTTTGTTGCGAGCGGAAACGAAGTAAAAAATAGAAGAGTTATTAGATATGCCGTTGCATTTTCAATTTTAATAGCGGGAATAATTGCCACTTTTATAGTAATTTTTAGTAAACAAATTGCTTTGTTGCAAGGAAATGAAAATTTATATATAATTTATTTTGGCGTTGCATTAACTATTGTTTCTGTGTCCGTTCTTTCGGTATTTCGTGGTGCGGTTAGGGGATATAGACTCATAACCAAATATGCAGTTTCAGACTTTATTGAGCAAATTACTAAACTAATTTTAGCGGTTTTATTTTCGTATATTTTATTGCCGTATGGCTTAATTTATGCCGTTCTTGGCGTGTTTTTGGGAATTTTTTGTAGTGCAATTATTGCATCATTTTATACAATAGCAGTAATAAATAATCACGAAAAAAAATATACCGAACAAACATCTAATTTTGACACAAAGAAGTTTTGGATATTTGCAATTCTTGCGAGTATTACTTCTATAATTTTACCGTTAACTCAATTTATAGATTCTACGCTAATAGTTAGATTACTAGAATATATTGGATATTCTCATATTTCTGCAACAAAATTATTCGGTCTTAGCCGTGGTGCAGTGTCGTCGCTTATTAATTTGCCAAACTCCGCATTTCTTGCAATAGACGTTTTGTTGTTGCCCGACCTAGTAAAATTAAATCCCGATGAGTTTGCCGACAAATCTAAAAAAATAATCACTATTACGACGTTTTTGGTTTCATTGTTTTGTGTAACTTTCTTACTTTTTTCAAACGAAATATTAGCCTTGGTGTATGGTGCAAAATTAGATTCGACGGAATTCGATTTATCTTGTACACTTTTAAAAATAGGTTCTTTGGGTATATTTTTTGCTGGGTTATCTCAAATTCAATCAACAATACTGCAAGGCAAAAAAATGTTATATCTTCCAATAATATCGTTAGTTGTAGCATCGGTTTCAAAACTACTATTTGAAATACTTATCATTCCAAAACTCGGAATTATTGGCGTAGAGTTATCTAATGTATTGTTTTATATAATTCTGTCACTCCTAAATAGCATATTTATGTGCATTAAAGGAATGCAATTTGGTTCAATAAAAAATCTGTTAAGCATATTAATAGGTTCGGGTGTAGTTGTAGGTATTAGACTGCTTTATAGTTTATATGCAATCAAATTAAATTACATTATAGCCATAATATTTGCATTTTTAACAATATTGGTTTTAATTTTTACAATTTATGTGTCAATTATCGCAGTAAAAAAAATTAAGACAAATAATAATTTAAAACACTGAATAATATTAAGATAAAAAGTAAATCATTTATTAAAATAAGTTTAAGGAGATAAATTTATGAACAAAAATGATTTAATAAAAGGCGTTAGCACAGAAGCAGGCTTAACACAAAAGGAGGCGAGGGAAGCCCTTTTTGCAATAGGTAAACTTATAAAGGCTGAATTGAAAAACGGACAAGAAGTAAAAATCTCGGGGTTTGGTAAATTTGGTGTTAAAAATCGTGCGAGCAGAATTACCACAAATCCGCAAACCAAGGAGAGAATGGAAATTCCTGCAATGAAAGTAATGACCTTTAAAGCGGGCAAAGAGTTAAAAACTGCAATAAGTGAATAATTTAATTTGACTTACTTTGACCTTTTGTTTTTTTCTTTGAATTGATTGTGTTTAATAATCTTTTGTAGTATCATATTGTTATGGAAAATTTTAATATAAAAGATTATTTAAACACACATCCATTATTACTTGCACCAATGGCGGGTTATACCGACATTGGTTTTCGTACGTTGTGCAGAAAATATGGTGCGGGCATAGTCTTTACAGAAATGGTTAGTGTTAAAGCAATATTGCACGATAGTGAAAAAACAAAACTTCTTATGGAAACGAACCAAAGTGAACATCCGATTGCCTTACAACTTTTTGGACACGACCCAAAAGATTTTGAAGAAGTACTAAAATTAGACTTAGTTAAAGATTTTGATATAATTGATATAAATATGGGTTGCCCGGCACCAAAAATTGTAAAAAACGGTGAAGGCTCGGCACTTTTGGAAAATATTTCGCTTGCAGAAGAAATAATAAGAACTTGTGTGAAAAATACAACTAAGCCAGTTTCGGTAAAATTTAGGAGCGGTGTGAGTGATGAAAATTTAGTTTATATTAATTTTGCAAAAATGTGTGAAAGGGCGGGGGCTAGTTTTATAACTTTTCACCCAAGAACAAGAAATCAAGGATACGCTGGGCATTCCGATTGGGAAAAACTAAAGGAAGTAACAAAAGCAGTTGGTATACCCGTAATTGCGAGCGGAGATTGTTTGACTTACTTTGATTTTAAATATTTAATGGAAGAATGCGGGGTAAGTGGAGTTATGATTGGTCGTGGTGCGGTAGGAAGACCTGAAATTTTTGAAGAAATTAAATGTAACAAAACCATTGATTTATCACTTAAAGAAAAGATTGAACAAATTAAAGAACATTCCGCCTTACTTTTAAAAAATAATGCATATACAAGTGTGTCAATGGAAATGAAAAAACATATTTTGGCTTATGTTAAGAATTTAGATAATTCAACAAAACTTAGAATAGATATTTGTAAACTAAACACAATAGATGAAATGATAAAATACTTAGAAGACAAGACGTAAACACCTTTCATTTATTTGACAATGCTGGTTTATTTTTGGTACAATAAATATACATATTGTAAAGGGGAAAAGATTATGAATAAAAAGACTTTTAAAGATATAGATGTTACAGGAAAAAGAGTTCTAGTAAGAGTAGACTTTAATGTACCTGTTGATGATAAAAATAACATTATTGACGATACAAGAATTGTGGCTGCAATTCCTACTATAAAATACCTTATAAATAATCACGCTAAGGTTATTTTGTGTTCGCATCTTGGTCGACCGGGTGGAGTATTTAATGAAACATATTCATTAAAGATAGTATTACCACGTCTTACCGAACTATTGGGTCAAGAAGTTAAGATGGCTTCTGATGTAATAGGCGAAAGTGCTCATGAATTGGCGTCTAATCTTAAAGAAGGCGAAGTTATGATGCTTGAAAATGTAAGATTCCATAAAGAAGAGGAGGAAAATGATGAAGATTTCTCTCGTGCTTTAGCATCGCTTGCAGATATTTTTGTATTAGATGCATTTGGTACTGCACATAGAGCACATGCTTCTACCGCCGGTGTTGCAAGGTTTATTCCAGCCGTTGCAGGATTTTTAGTAGCAAAAGAAGTTACCGAAATTGAAAAGGTTACAGTTAATCCAGATAGACCATCCGTTGTTATTTTTGGTGGCAAAAAGGTGTCAGATAAGATTGGCGTTATTTCCACTCTTATGGATAAAGCTAACACTATTTTAATAGGTGGTGCAATGGCGTTCACATTTATTGTAGCGAAGGGTGGAGAGATAGGTCTTAGTAGATACGAAAAGGATAAAGTTGACCTAGCAAAACAAATTATGGAACTAGCAGACAAGAAAAATGTTAAATTGCTATTACCAATCGACTCTGTAGTAACAAAAGAGTTCGCACCAAATGCAAAAGCAAAGAATGTTTCAGCTTATAAAATTCCTGCAGATTGTCAGAGTATGGATATAGGTCCAAAGACTCGCAAAGCATTCGCTAAAGAAATTAAAAATGCGAAAACTGTAATTTGGAATGGTCCAATGGGCGTATATGAATTTAAAAAGTTCCAAAAGGGTACTATTGCTATTGCTAAGGCTATCGCAAAGAGTGGTGCCGTTAGTATTGTTGGTGGTGGAGATAGTGCTGCTGCAGTTAGAGAAAGTGGTTATGCAGATAAGATAACTCATATTTCTACTGGTGGTGGTGCAACTCTAGAATTTTTGGAGGGTAAGACTCTTCCAGGAATTGCTATGCTTAATGATAAAGATTAATTATTAAGGAGTAAGTAAATGAAAAGATTATTGATTGCCGGTAACTGGAAAATGAATAAAACTATTAAAGAAACCGAAGAGTTCTTTAATGAGTTAAAGGAAAGAATGCCAAAAACAAAAAATGAAGTGCTAGTTTGCCCAGCTTTTCTTTCTTTACAAAAAGCAACCGAAATAGTTAGCGGAACGCCAATTAGAATAGGTGCACAAAATATGCACTATGAAGATAAGGGTGCGTTCACTGGCGAAATTTCTCCTGTAATGCTAAAGGAAGTCGGCGTAGATTATGTAATTATTGGTCATAGCAGTAGAAGGCAGTTTGATAACGATACCGATGAAAAGATTAATAAGAAATTGAAAAAGGCAATAGATAGCGGATTTATTCCTATACTATGTATTGGAGAAACCTTAAAGCAAAGGGAACAAAATAGAACATATAGAGTTTTAAAAAAACAACTAACATTAGATTTTGAAGGTGTAACCGAACCTGAAAGAGTTGTTATAGCGTATGAACCTCTTTGGGCAATTTCTGACGGAATTCATCCCGCCCAAACTCCAACGCTTGAAGAGATTAGTAATGTTAATAGCGGAATAAAAAGAGTTCTTCGCCAAATGTATGGTAAGGAAGCTGTCAAAAAAATGCGTATTCTATACGGCGGAAGCGTTAGCGAAGAGAATGCAAAGGAAATACTAAGCGAAAGAAGTGTAGGCGGTGTATTGGTCGGTGGTGCTAGTATGAATGTTGACAAGTGGGTTAAAATTATAGAAGCATCTAACAAGGAATAAATTTTCTAAACCTATTGAATTTTGTCACATAATGTGTTATAATTTATTACAGATAAGGGGTAAATAAAATGGTTTACAATTTTGTATCTGTAATACAATTATTACTAGCACAAAATGAGAAACAAAAAAGCGAAACATATGTGGGGATATGTGTTTTAGCGCTTCTTGGTTGTATATTTATAATTGATATGTTTGCAAAGGAAAGTTTTGCAAAAGAGAAAGCCTTAAAGAAAACTTATTTGTTTTTGTCATTTGTGTCAATTGTAGTATTTTTCATATTTTATTTCTATATAAAAAAAGTTTAAAAAGTGTTGAAAGTTCCAGGCGTTGTGTGTTATAATGCTTGTACATTATAAAAGGAGTAGCAAGATGTTAAAAAATATTTTTGGTTTACTAGCAGAAGATAAGGTAAGACCAGATTGGGTTGTTAATTCATTTCCTATCATAAAAACAATTGTTGTTGTATTGCTTTTACTTTGTTCTGTATTTATGATTGTTTCAGTTTTAATTCAACAAGGTAACACAAATGGTATTCAAGGTATAACTGGTGATACAAGTGATACTTTTTACAATCGCAACAAGGGTCAATCAATGCAAGGCAAAATTAAAAAGTTTACAATTATAATTGCAATACTTATGATGGTTCTTTGCATTACCTACCTAATATTAAATACAATTTATGCTGGCGGGTTAGTTTAGTTCACATATAAAAATACTAGAAAATTTCTAGTATTTTTTTTGTATAAAAATAATATAATTACCTAAACTATTGCTATAAGGAGAAACATTTATGGCAATAGTTACTTTAATAGCACTAATTATAAGTATAATTGGTACTACAAACTGGTTTTTAGTTGGCGTGTTTACCTTTAACCTTGTAACATGGATTTGTGGCGTGGGTATTTTTGCAAGAATAATCTATGCACTTGTAGGTATTGCAGGTTTTTGGTTAATTTATATGTTAATTAGAAATCGTGGGAAAATTTTTGCAGAATAGTTAAATATTTTGCATATAATCTATTTTAACAGAAAATTGCATTTGAATTAATTTTGGTGCAATTTTTTGTTTGCTTTAAATTTGGGAAACAAATTATTACTCTTGTCATATACTTGAATGAGGGTATAATATGTCAGATTCTTTTTCTTTTTCGAGTTATGAAATTCATCCGAATGCAATTCTTAATAACATCAAGCAAGCAAAAAAGAAGTTAAATAAAAATACAAAAATTATTGCAATGATAAAAGCCGACGCTTATTCTGTAGGGGCGGAAGTTGTTGCACCAATAATAAATCACTCGGTAGATGCCTTTGCGGTTGCAAATTTAGAAGAAGGAATTAAGCTTAGAAACACGGGTTTAACAAAAGAAATTTTTATAATGGCACCAATAAACATTGAATTTTTATCGGTATATTCTTATTATAAATTAACCCCAACAATCGCCTCAATAAAAGAATTGAATAAATTATCAAAGGAGATAAAAGTGCCGTTAAAGGTGCAAATAAAGGTCGATAGTGGGTTGTCTCGTTTTGGTATTGCTAAAATTTCGGAATTTAGAAGAGTTTTAGAGAAAATAAAAAACAATAATAAATTGTCCCTTGTTGGAGTGTTTTCTCATCTTGCGACTAAGGAAGCGGATACAAAATTTATATTCAAACAACAAAAGCGTTTTAATAAATTTGTAAGTGTAGCAGAAGGTGTATTCGGCGATTGTTTACTTTATCATTTGGCAAATACAAATGCAGTTTTTAATCATAATGGTTTAAATTTTAATGCGGTAAGAATGGGTTTTGGACTATATGGAATGGATGATAGTTTAAGTCGTAATTTAAAGCCGTTCATTTCAATTACATCAAAAATAGTTAGCATAAAAAATATTAGAAAAAATACCAGCATTGGTTATGACAGAACGATGATTGCTAGCCGAAATATGAAAATTGGAATTGTTCCACTAGGTTATGTGGACGGAATTAATAGAAGACTCTCAAATATAGGAACGGTACTAATTAATGGGCAAATAGCAAAAATTGTAGGTAGAGTCAGTATGGATTCGTTTATGATTGATTTAACCGATGTTGAAGGAATAAAAGAAGGACAAAAAGTTACAATACTTGGAAAAGATGGAAGCGAAAGACTAACATTAAAAACGTTAGCAGATTACACTGGATGTAGTATGTATGAATTGTTGGTAGGTTTCTCAAATAAAAGGATGAAGATTGAGTTAATAAACGATTAATATATAAATATATTACATTAACCTTTGCTTGCAAAATTTATTAATTTATGTTAATATAGTTGTATATGGAACAAAAACGGCTACTATTAATCATAAACCCAAATTCGGGAAAAAAGAAGGCATCTAAACTATCCAATAAAATAGTCAAGAGATTTGAAGATGCTGGCTTTTTGGTTGATCTAAAATTGACGACTAAAAAGGGCGATGCTGTAGAATTTGCAAAACATGCAGGTGCTGAAACACTAGTTGTTTGTGTTGGTGGTGATGGGACTTTGCACGAAACATTAAATGGTTTGATGCTTAGTCAATGTGGTGCAACACTTGGATATATTCCAATGGGTTCGGTAAACGATTATGCCCGTTCGGTTGGAATACCAAAAAATTACAAAAAGGCTATAAATTGTATTATTGAAGGTACCGATCAATTTGTTGATGTATGTAAGTTTAATGACGAATATTTTACATATATAGCAGCAGCGGGTCTTTTTACAAAGTGTTCTTATTCTGCAAGCCAAAGTTTAAAAAATAAAATTGGTAGATGGGCATATGTTCTTTTTGGAATAAAAGAGTTGTTCGAATTTAGAAAAATGAGATTAAAGTTTGATGTTGATGGGGAAGAAATTGATGATGACTTTTTAATTGTTGCCGTTACAAATACTCATTCGGTTGGCGGAATTGTAAAATTTAATAATGGCTTTGTAAAACTTAATGATGGCTATATGGAACTACTAATGATACGAAATCCAAAGCACTTTTTGCAATTAGTAAAAGCAGTTAGAATATTTAGAAAGAAAAATTGGAATTCAGACATTATGCAATATGTACACGCTAAAAATGTTAGAATTTATGACCGTAATAAAGTAATGTGGTCACTCGATGGCGAAGAATTTATCGGAAAATTTAGTGAAGATAATGTTTCAAATATATCAATTGTTCCTAGCGCAATCAAAATTAGAGTGAAAAATATTATCGATTAGAAAATTTTTAAAAAATTTTCAAAAAATGGTTGCATTATGTAACTTAATGTTGTATAATTGTTTATGTTCTAAGACATAATCTTAGAAAACAATATTCCTCCTTAGCTCAGTCGGTAGAGCGCTCGACTGTTAATCGATAGGTCGTTGGTTCGAGTCCAACAGGGGGAGCCAAATCAGTTATATAAGAACAAACGCAAATAATTTTTACTATTTTGAGAGTTGTTTTGCATTTTCTTATATAATTCCACAACACGAGTTGCACCAAGACGGACGAACTGAAAGAGCTAGAAAGTATTGGAGCAATAAGGACAAAAATAAGCGATGGCAATAAGCTATCGCTTTTTTGTTATTTATATTTGTTTTGTTATCCTCGTCGCCTGCTCAAACAAAAGCACGAACCTTAAAGGTTCGGTCAAAATGGAGTTTGCTTTTTAGCAAAACAACCTTGACAGGTTCTTGGATTGTGCTAAATAAATCAAAGCGACAAGGATAAACAAATATTGTGATTGATTTCAAATTTCACCAAAATAGTTATTCTTAGAGCCTCAGGGTTTGGGACAGAGTCCCATAAAAAGAAAAAAGCTATTTTGTATCAATAGCTTAGTCTTATGTTATAAAGCATATATAACCACTTTAGCAACAAAGGAGATAACGAATGCTTGGGGGTAGGGTTTAAAATTTGTCTTTCCTCTCACTTTGGTATATTATATACTTTATTCTCCTTTGTTGCTTTCGTTTAGTAAGTTATTCATAAATAAATTATTACTCTTTTTTTAAGTCCTGATACCAACTTGGAAGAGTTGGCACTGTTGCTCTTGTTGGAGCAGTTCTTGGTACTGGAGCTGTTGGAATGGTTGGTTGAATGTCAAACTCTACATTTACATACTCAGACTTGGTATTTTTTATCAACACATTGGTATAAATAATCTCACCTAGATATTCTCCTCTCGTACTAATAAAAATATTTCTTTCATAATCGAACACGCCTATAGCTTCCCAAGTGGAATAGTCATACAAATAATTATCGCTTGTATAAGCTATACATTTTGCCTGCGAATTATATAGATGATATGGCAGTATAATTTTTTGTGTATCATCTTGCGTATTTGCATTTTTTGAGCATCCAGTAAAAACGAAACAAAGCATTATAAGTGGAATTACAAGTAATACACTTAGCTTTATTATTTTATTCTTCATTTGCAAACCTCCAATATATAATAAAGTATATCATAAATGTGACTTTATTGCAATAGTATTTAATGCTATTAAATATTTTATTTAATATTGGATATAATTGTATTGTGTTGTAAATATAGTAAAAGCTCCTAAATTGGTAAAATATAAATATATAAGGAGCTGGAATTATGGAATTAAAGGAAATTGTAGCAAGAATAGGAATAATCAGAACTCGTGCGAATTTATCTGCTCGAGCTTTAAGCTTAATAATTGGAAAGAATGCAAGTTATATTCATCTATTAGAGAGTGAGAAAACGACATTTGAACCATCTTTATCAGTTCTGCTTGATATTATAGAAGCTTGTGGCTCAACCCCTGCAGAATTCTTTTCAGAAGATATAAATCAATATAAAATTGATAAGCAAACTTTGGACTTTCTAAAAACATTATCTCCATATCAAAAAGAAGCAATTATGAATTTATATAAAAAGTAAAAATCAAGGTGTAAACATTTCTGCTTGCACCTTAATTTTTTTATTTTTTTAAGTGTAAATAAATATAATACTATACTTATTTATACTTATTTTAAAAACAAATAAACATAAATCTATTTACACATATATAAAAATGAAATAATATATCATAAAAATATAATTTGTATGTGTAAATTTTTAGTCGCCATCATAAATTTGTGAATGTCTTATATAATCAACAGGGTTTGGCTTTTCCCATTCAAATTTACATAGAAATAAGTCTTTTTCTTTTTCAGTTAAAGTCATTCTAACATTTTTATGTTAGATATTATTTGTCTTTTGGTTTTACAATGGTATAATTGTAATGTAAAATATTATTGGAGGTTTATTATTATGAGAACAATTACAGTTAAAGGGGTTGGAAATGTAACCGTTAAACCTGATTTTATTGTAGTTTCAATGAAACTAAAAACGGAAGCAAAAGAATATGATAGGGCAATGGAACTTGCATCCGAAAAAATTGAACAATTAAATAAGTCGCTTGAAAATATTGGGTTTGAAAAGTCTGCTGTTAAAACAACTAATTTTAATGTGCAAACGGCATATGAAAATGTAAAAGATGTTGATGGTAGATACAAGAGCGTTTTTAATGGATATGTATGTAATCATAATTTAAAAGTGGAATTTGATTTAGATATGGCTAAGCTTTCAAAAGTGTTGTCTACAATTTCCGTATGTTTAGCAAAGCCAGAATTTTCTATAGCTTTTACTATAAAGGATTCTACGATTGTAAAAAACGAACTATTAACGTCAGCTGTTCAAAACGCAAAACAAAAGGCGGAAATTCTTTGTTTGGCTTCGGGAGTAAAACTTGGAGAACTCACTTCTATAGAATATAATTGGGGAGATATAAATGTATATTCTAACACTGATTATAGGGTAGATAGGTGTATGATGAAGGCTAGTTCAAATTTGGCAAATATTGATATAGAGCCAGACGATATCAATGTAAACGATAGTGCAACATTTGTGTGGGAAATATTGTAAAATAGTTGCTTGTAGTAAGGTGTGGGGTTTTTATTCAAGGTGTTTTTTATAATAAAAAAAGAAATAAAGGAAATAATAAATGAATTATATTAGAATAACTAAAGAAAACATAGATAAAGAGCATATTTGTTGTGCGATGTCGGGTAAGCAAAGTATTGCTAAAAAGGAATGGTTGAAAGAGCGGTTTTCGGAAGGGTTAGTATTTTTACGTAGTGAAGAAAGGGGTAAATGTTTTATTGAATATATACCTGCTGAAAATGCGTGGGTACCTATATGTGCAGATGGGTACTTGTATATAAACTGCTTATGGGTGGCGGGGTCTCTTAAGGGGCACGGATACTCTACCGATCTTCTAAACGAGTGCATAAGCGATGCTAAAAAGCAAGGTAAAAAGGGACTTTGTATTTTATGTGCCGAAGGACGTAAACGAGAATTTTTAGCCGACCCAAAATTTCTTGCTCACAAAGGTTTTATGCTTGCCGACGTATCTGACTGCGGAATTACATTAATGTATTTGCCATTGGTCAAAGGTGTAGAACCTCCAAAATTTAAAGATTGTGCAAAGCACCCAAAAATTAGTAATAGCGAAGGGTTTGTTATCTATTATACCGACCAATGTCCGTTTACCTATTATTGGGTTCCAGTTGTTGAAAAGGTTGCAAAAGAACATAATATTCTACTAAAAACCAGCCATATTACAACCAAGCAAGATGCCCAGAATGTGCCAGCTCCAGTAACAACTTATGCATTATTTAAAAACGGAAAGTTTGTAACACAAAGCATTCAGTCCGACAAAAAGTTTTTATCACTTGCAGAAAAAAGCGAATAGTTTTTTGCAAAAATATGGAAAAGAATTGAAAATTATAAGTTTTAACATTAAAATTTATATAAACGAACTATTTCTAGTGAAAAGGATAATGTAAAGTGGGAAAAGTTATAAATTTTTTAAAAGGTATCGGTGAAACAATAGAAGACGCTCTCTTTGTAGACTATAGTTGCATTGTTTGTGGTGCTGAGATTGATTCAAATTCAAAAACAAGATTGTGTGAAGATTGTATAAATAAATTTCCTTTTTTAGATGCTAAAAATATTTGTGCAAAATGCGGTGCACCCTTAAACTCAATCACTAATTTCTGCGACGACTGCAAACTAACAAAGTTTGATTTTGACGAAGCACGGGCGAGTTTTGAGTATACCAATGACGCCAAAAGACTAGTGCTTGCAATAAAGTATGCAAATGCTAAATACCTGGCAAAGTATTTTGCAAAATATATGTATGAAACATTTTTGAATTGGGGCGTTGTAGTAGATTTAATTATTCCTGTTCCATTATCAGAAAAAAGACAGAAAACTAGAGGTTATAACCAAAGCGAATTGCTGGCTGAAGAATTTTCAAATCTTTCAGGAATTGAAGTTTGTGGTGAAAAAGTTGTTAGAATAGATAGTGGTAAAACGCAACAGCACTCAACCAGAAAAGAAAGGTTTGATAATATGAAAGGAGTTTTTAAGCTTAACGATAAAACATCATTAGAAGGTAAAAATATTTTAATTATAGATGACGTTTATACAACTGGTGCCACTGTAAACGAATTAAGCAAAACTCTTAGAAAGTTAGAGCCTGATAAAATTTATGTTCTAACCGCCGGTAAAACACTTTTCCATAACAATAAAGATAAAAAGAAAAGTATTTTTAGTAAATTATTTTTAGCAAACAATAGTTAAGCCGAAAAAATTGGCTTTCTATTTTTTGTTATTTTTTTAGTGTTGTTAAATTTACAATAAGACTAAAATCTAAAGTAAGTGTAGGATACAAATTTTTAAAAATTTAATACAAATTGATATGTTTTATGTTATAATAAAAATATAAGAATTAAAATTTTATAAAACATTAGGCTATTCCACTCAATATGTAAGGAGTCTTTATGAAAAAATATTTTATAATTCATGGCAGTTTTGGAGATAGCAAGGAACTTTGTTTGCCTTGGCTAAAAAACGAACTAGAAAAATTGGGTGAAGTTGTTTGTGTGGATTTTCCTATTGGCGTTGGAGTGCAGACATTTGAGAGTTGGTCGAAAGTTCTAGACAAATATAAAAATAAAATAACCGAAGATACAGTTTTTATTGGCAGAAGTATTGGTCCAATATTTGCAATTAAATATTTAATAAACAGCAATCTCCGCATTGACAAATTGTTTTCAATAAGTGGCTTTAATAATGCAATTATAGATAATGGCGATTACGATATAGTCAATTCAACAATGTTTGTCGACGATCTAAAAGATTTTAAAAGACATTGTAACCGTATAACTTGTATTATAAGTGAAAATGACCCTTATGTTAAACTTAAAGATTTAGAGGATTTTGCAAACACACTTGCAGACAAAACAATCAATATCAAGGACGGTGGGCATTTCAATGCCGACGCAGGCTTCGGCGAAAAGTTTGAAAAATTACTAAAAGAAATTGAGGAGTAAAAATTATGTTTGAAAATAAGGTTGCACTTGTAACCGGTGCAAAGAAGGGCATTGGTCTTGCAGTATCAAAAAAATTGCTAAATAATGGTTACACTGTCGTAATGGCAGATTGTGAAGAAATTTCAAAAGAATATATTGAAAAAGAAATTGGAGTAATAGAAAATCTAGCGGTTTTTAATGCAGATATTACAAAAGAACAAGATATGCTGGCTCTAAAAGAGTTTATTGTTAAGACTTATGGAAAGTTGGATTGTCTTGTGTGTAATGCTGGCATAATCCCTACACCTTGTGGCATTGAAGATATTACAGACGAGAATATAGACAAAACAATCAATGTCAATCTAAAAGGCACATTTAGATGTTTGAGAATATTTGGAAAACTCATAAAAGAAACATCGAAAAGCGGAAGCATTGTAAATTTAACATCTGTTGACGGAATAATTGGCGAACCTTTTGCGGTCATATATTCGGCAACTAAGGCTGGAATTATATCTTTGACTAAATCTTTTGCAAGACACCTTGGTGAGAGCGTTCGAGTAAACGCAGTTGCTCCGGGTTTGATAGATACCCCGCTAACCGAAAGTCTTGGTAACGACCCAAGTTGGACAACAGATTATTCAATTATCAAAAGAGTTGGCAAACCGGAAGAAATTGCAGATGCAGTTGAATTTTTAATAAGCGACAAATCTACATTTATAACTGGACAAGTTCTGGTTGTAGACGGAGGCTTTACATTAAAATAAAAAACCAAGGAGAAAATTATGGCAATAGAAGTTGAAGAGGGCTTAAGGCTTAGGAATTTAATTGAACTTTAATTATTACTTGCAAAAATCAAAATGGAATTTATAACGCAAAAGGAGAAATATAACCAACGATGAGAATAATTTATGTCCATCACGCTTTAAGACAAAAGGGTAACCCTCCAAGTCAAGATGACAAAATTCAACCATTAGGTTTAAAGGATGCCGAAATAGTGGCGGAACTTATGAAAATGATGGCGGAACATTCAAGCGTTAAGGCAATTTACACCTCGCCATATTACAGATGTGCAAAAACTGCGGAGATAATCAATAAATATATAAAGGTTCCAATATTTGATGAACCTAGATTTAATGAATTTAACAATGTGTTTAATGCTGTTGCCGGCGATAAAACAATTACAAAAACGGAATCATGGCTTGAGTGCCAAACAAGAATTAGAAGTGCTTTAAAGGATATTGTGGATAAATACGATGATGCCGATACGGTTATTTGTGTGACAAGCGGTGTAAATATAACGGCATTTATTAGTTTGGCTTTTAAAATACCACCAAGTGAAGATTTGCCACTTCCACTTGTGCCAAGTTGTTCGCCAATTGGATTTGACATAGATAAAAATTGTTTCAAATAAAAATATAATTAAATAAAGATAAGTTTACGGAGAAAATTATGGCAATAGAAGTTGAAGCGGGGTTTAAGATAAGCGAAAGCAAAGAAGAAGCAGAAAAAATTTTGTTAGATAATGGCTTTGTAAATACTTTTAAAACCGCACACACAAGAGATGTGTATTTTGGAAAAGATATAGAGATTGAAGGCAAAAGCGAAGAAGAAATAAAACGCAGTATGGTGCGTCTTCGTGGGTTTGAAACTTTTGAGAATTTGTGGCTTCTAGGCGAAGAATACCCCGAAGGCAAATACAAAGCAGATTTTAAAACTGCACTAGATATTTGCAATCTCTTGCTCAAAAACGGGTTTGATGTTATAATAGACACCGAAAAGACCGATTGGGTATACAAAAAAGGCAGATGCTGGCACCAATTACAAGAAATAAAAGATATTGGGCTTGTGGACTATGTGTATAACGAAGAAATTTTTGATAAAGGATACTCTGAAAAAGAGCAATTCGACCTACTGCACACTCAAATGACTGACCTTGGTTTCCAACTAGAATACGATCTTGGCATAGATAAACTTCGAACATTGCTTACTGGTCAAATTCAATGTTCAACCAACCAAATTGGAAAATACAATTATCAGGAGAAATAAATGAAGGCAGTAATATTTGATTTTGACGGAACGCTGACCGAAAAGAAAGGTAATCTTTGGAAAAGGATTTGGCAAAGTTTAGGTTATGATATAGGTTCAGACTCTTATTATGTAAGTCTTTTCAAACGATTTATGAGCGGAAACATAACCCACAAACAATGGTGCGAATTTACACTTGAAGCATTTAAGGAGAAAGGATTTAACAAACAAAAACTAGATAATCTTACAGACGATATGTTTTTAATTCAAGGTGCTGAAGATTTGATAAAACACCTATATTCAAATGGGTTGGAATTACACATTGTCAGCGGAAACATTGTCTCGGTTATTGAAAAAGTTTTGGGTGAAAACAAAAAATATATCACTTGCATTAAGGCTAATGAATTTTTGTTTGATAATGACGGAAACATAACCGAAATTGTCGGAACTAAATATGACCATGAAGGCAAAGCAACCTATGTAAAGGAGCTTTGTGAGAGAAAAGGTTATTCAGCCCAAGATATATTATTTATTGGCAATAGTATGAATGATGAATGGGTATACAAGTCAGGCGCTAGGACATTATGCGTTAACCCTGATGAAACAAAAAGCGAAAACAAAGAAATTTGGAACAAAGTAATACATACAGATAATTTGTTGGATATAGAAAAAGAAATTTAAAGGAGTTAAAGCGTTAGATATTAAAGACCTACATTTGATGACGGAAATAGACATACCTAAAAGATTTACTTTTATTTACAAAAAACGAACTGGTATCTTGTATATTAAGCAAAAAGACAATAATTTTAGTATTTTAACTTCCAAAGGAAGAATAGAGGTAATTACCGACGATATTGTTGAATATATTTCGAAAAAACCTAAAGAATTTATAAATTGTAGTGTGGATAATTACTCCGAACAACTTTTTAAAACGCATAATTTTAGTAAACCATTTGATGAAATGTATGAAAAATACAATAATTCAGAAACAAGCTCATTGAATAATTGTTAAATATATTTAATTTGAAGTTTGATTAATTTCAAAATATTTTATAGAAGATAAAAGTGTATAGCAAAAAATAAAAAAATAATAGTTGTTTTTATTTTGAGTGTTTCTGTATTGTTTTTGGTGAAATAGTAGAAATCTTGCTGTGTAAAAATCAAGGAAAAATGTTAAATTAAGCAACATACAAGGTTTGGTGTAAGAAGATGAGTATTTCGCAATATATTCGTCTTTCCGTTAATTTACCGTAAATTAGATAAACCGTTAAACCTAGGGGAGTGAACTTGAAAAGTAAACTTAGTGAAGTGGACTTTTCATGGTTTCACTTCGCTTGGATGTTTAATGGTTTTAGAAAAAGAACAAATATTTATAGTCGGGAATAAAAAGATAAACTTAAGGTTTTATAGAAAGAAATTTTTACTTCAAAATAATTGAGTTAAAGTCTAGCCAATTTTAAGATATTTTTTAATTTTGATTGACATATAATTTTTTTTTGATATAATTAGGGTTGGTTATGAAAAAGAAATGTTTATGTTTAATAGTATTTATTTGTGTTTCAATCATTAGTATTGTTAGTTTTGGATTCAATATTTATTTTTTTGCCACTAAGCCACTTTCGGCTAGTGGCATTTTTGATATCGCAAAAAATTCAGTGGTTGAAATAATGGCGGAGACGGATGATGTGGGGATGAGTTATGGCTCTGGCGTTATAGTTTCTAACAATGGAATGATTGTTACAAATGCACATGTTGTTACGCATAAAAAACTTGGACAAAATAATGTTTTCGATAAAATCTCAATTAGGCTTGTTGATGAGCAAGATTTTAGAGAGGTGAGCGTAATTAAATATGATTCAGAATTAGACATAGCAGTGCTTAAACTAACATGCAATAGAAATTTAAGGTCGATAAAGATTGGCGATGATTCCGTTCTTAATTATGGTGATAAAGTTTATGCCGTTGGAAATATGAGTAATTACGGAATATCTTTCACAACAGGTTATATTGCTATTCCTCACATTGATGTTACGTATAACAATATAACAAGAAATGTTATTCAGTGCGACTTGACTATTTCAGATGGAAATAGTGGTGGTGCCTTGATTGATAAAGATGGAAAGTTGATAGGTATTACATCATTTAGATTAAAAGACCAATCTAATAATATCATTTATGGTATTTCTTACTGTATTCCCGTCAATGCAGTACTGAAATATATTGAAAACAATTAATATTTGTTTTTAATTTACAATTTTTGAAAAGGAGGAGAATATGTCAAAAATTAAAAAGAAAAATTTTATATTTGTTTCATTGCTTTTGGTTATTATTTGTGGATTTGTATGTTGCATACCTAGTTATATTGATTCTAGGCAAACAGCTCAAGAAACAAATGCTATTAGAACGATTGAAGTGAAACAAAATAAGATGGATTATCAAAGCATTTTTGATGAATTTGAAAATGCGAAGTTAGAAACTGAGAGTGGTTTAACTACATTTGAGGGGTATCAAACACTTAATTTAAGTGATTTTGAGGAATTTGATTTAGTTTCTGATACTGACTTTCAGGAAGACCTGAAAATGCAAGTTAAATATAATTTCAGCTTTGATGCCGAAACTGGAATTGTAACTTTATCCGCCGAAGCGATTAATTCAAATGGTGTAGTAGAAATTGATGAAATTCAGGGTATTGCATTTTACAATGAAAATGGAGAAATTGACGCTTATTTAGATGTTGATGGCGAAAGTGTTCTATTAAGTGAAATGCGAGATGCGGGAATGATTGCTAATTGTGGTTGGTTTAAAAAGTTGTGGAAAAAAGTTGTTGTAGCGGTTGTTGCTGTCGTTGTTGTATCAGCGGTTGCGGCTGCAGTTGTTGCAACCTGTGGAGCCGGCTTAGGTGCTTGTATTGCCGCAGGTGCTGTAGCTGGCGGTATTACCGGCGGTGTTGCTGGTGGAGTGATTTCTTATCAAGAAACGGGAGAAGTACAAATTTGGGCTGTTGTTGGCGGTTTGATTGGAGGTGCAGCATTAGGAGGTTTAACAGGATGGGCTGTTGGAACTATAATGGGTGTTGGCTCTCGAATGACTGTTGGATTTGGTAAAGGTTCATTTAATTCAGTTGATGATTGTTTAGATTTTCATTTTAAGAAACATGGTATTGAAGTTGGGGCAAAAAATACGGATGCTTATTTAAAATTGGCTTCTAAAACAGCTCAAAAGGTTGTGAAAAACGGAATTCCAGCAACTCGGCAGGTCGCAGGAGCTACTGCAAATGTATTTAGATATGAAGTTGGGAATTATTACATCCATATGGCAATGAATGCGAAAGAAATTATTATAGTCTCTTTTGGGTTATTAAGGTGATCATCTATGAAATATGATTATGGATATAAGCATATACAGGTTTTGGTCGACAAGTTTAAAATTATTATTGAATTAAGCGAAGACACAATGTTTA
This sequence comes from uncultured Clostridia bacterium, assembly GCA_934772525.1. Lineage (GTDB taxonomy): Bacteria > Bacillota > Clostridia > Christensenellales > UBA1242 > UMGS1908. The sequence continues at coordinate 156,293 of CAKVMI010000004.1, read as the reverse complement.
ATAAAAAAACTTTTTGTGCAAAAAGTGATCTTATGTTTCAAGATGAATTTGGTGATTGGGGACATGCTGCGGGTGTCGGAAGCAATGAACAAGAGGCATTAAAAATGTGTATTGGTGAAATAGAAAATTATACAAATCATAATGTAGATATGAATTTGATGACGGAAATAGACATACCTAAAAGATTTACTTTTATTTACAAAAAACGAACTGGTATCTTGTATATTAAGCAAAAAGACAATAATTTTAGTATTTTAACTTCCAAAGGAAGAATAGAGGTAATTACCGACGATATTGTTGAATATATTTCGAAAAAACCTAAAGAATTTATAAATTGTAGTGTGGATAATTACTCCGAACAACTTTTTAAAACGCATAATTTTAGTAAACCATTTGATGAAATGTATGAAAAATACAATAATTCAGAAACAAGCTCATTGAATAATTGTTAAATATATTTAATTTGAAGTTTGATTAATTTCAAAATATTTTATAGAAGATAAAAGTGTATAGCAAAAAATAAAAAAATAATAGTTGTTTTTATTTTGAGTGTTTCTGTATTGTTTTTGGTGAAATAGTAGAAATCTTGCTGTGTAAAAATCAAGGAAAAATGTTAAATTAAGCAACATACAAGGTTTGGTGTAAGAAGATGAGTATTTCGCAATATATTCGTCTTTCCGTTAATTTACCGTAAATTAGATAAACCGTTAAACCTAGGGGAGTGAACTTGAAAAGTAAACTTAGTGAAGTGGACTTTTCATGGTTTCACTTCGCTTGGATGTTTAATGGTTTTTCTTTTGGGTAAATATTGTTAAATGAATATAATCCCCTTAAAGCAAAGTAAAATAGGGTAGGAATTATGTAAAAGTGTCATAAAAAGTCAAAAACGAAGTCAAATTATGTTGAGTTTTTGGTGTAGATTTGTTACAATTAAAGGGTAAAACATATAAACGGAGATTTACAATGGGTTTTCTTACAAATTTAGATAATAAAAGAAGTTTAAAGAAACTACAAAAGATTGCAGATAAAATAGATTCTTTAGAAGATAAATACTTAAATATGTCCGATGACGAACTCCGTCATCAAACGGATGTTTTAAAAGAAAGATTAAAAACAGGTGAAACATTGGATGATATTTTACCTGATGCTTACGCTGTTGTGCGTGAAGCTAGTACTAGAGTTTTGCATATGCGTCACTTTAACGTGCAGTTGCTAGGTGGTATTGTGTTGCACCAAGGTAGAATCGCCGAAATGAGAACTGGTGAAGGTAAAACCTTAATTTCTACGCTTCCAGCATACCTAAACGCACTAAGTGGTAAGCCAGTTCATATAGTTACTGTAAACGAATACCTTGCAAAAAGAGATGCTGAATGGATGGGCAAGGTTCATAACTTTTTGGGTTTGACCGTTGGCTTTGTACATTCTGCTCAAACACCAGAACAAAAGCGTGCAACATATGCATGTGATATTGTTTATGGTACAAATAGTGAGTTTGGTTTTGACTACCTTAGAGATAATATGGCAATAGATAAACGCCAAATGCTTGCAAGGGGTTATGAATATGTAATTGTCGATGAAATAGATAGTATTTTAATTGATGAAGCCCGAACCCCATTAATTATTAGTGGACCTAGTGGAGAAAGTAGTGATAGATATGTCGTTGCTGACCGTTTTGCTAAGAATTTAGCAGAAGAAGACTATTCTATAGATGAAAAGCAAAAGAGTATCCATTTAACAGAAACTGGTATTGCAAAAGCTGAAAGATATTACAATATTCAAAACCTTTCAGATATTGAAAATACTGAAATTTACCATGATATTAACAACGCTTTAAAAGCTAGATATATAATGAAGTTGGATAACGATTACATTGTAAATGGCGATGAAGTGTTAATTGTAGATGAGTTTACTGGTAGAATTATGGTTGGTCGAAGATTTAGTGACGGATTGCACCAAGCCATAGAAGCAAAGGAAGGCGTAAAAGTTAAGGCAGAAAACCGTACCCTTGCAACTATTACTTTACAAAATTTCTTTAAGTTGTACAAAAAAATGAGCGGTATGACTGGTACTGCAAAAACTGAAGAAGGCGAATTTAGAGAAATTTACGGGCTTGATGTTGTTGTAATTCCAACTAATCTTCCTATGATAAGAATAGATGAAAATGATGAATTCTATTTTAGTCATGATGCAAAAATTAAGGCTATTGTAAATGATATTATTGATTGTCACAACAGTAAACAGCCAGTTCTAGTTGGTACAATTACAGTTGAAAAGAGTGAGGAAATTAGCAAAATACTTAGAAGCAAAAAGATTCCTCATAATGTCCTAAATGCAAAAAATCACTTACGAGAAGCCGAAATTGTAGCACAAGCGGGTAGAATTGGTGCGGTTACTATCGCAACTAATATGGCTGGTCGTGGTACCGATATTTTGCTTGGTGGCAACGCTGAGTTTATGGCAAAAGACAAGATGAAGAAAGAAGGCTACACCGATGAGATTATTGAAAGTGCAGTGTCGTACGCTCCAACTACAGATGAAACCATTCTAGAAGCGAAGTTAAAATTCCAAAAGTATTTGGCTGAATTTAAAGAACAAGTTAGTAAAGAAAAGGAAGAAGTTAAGGCCCTTGGCGGTCTTCATATTATTGGTACCGAACGTCACGAAAGTAGAAGAATTGATAACCAGTTAAGAGGTCGTGCAGGTAGACAGGGCGACCCAGGTTCTAGCGTGTTCTATATTTCTGCAGATGATGACCTTGCTAGAATTTTTGGTAGTGAAAGACTTAAAAAGATGGCTCAAATGTTCAAACTAGAAGAAGACGCCAGCATAAAAATGAAATTCTTCTCAAGAAGCGTAGAAATTGCTCAAAAGAAGGTAGAAGCACGAAACTATAGTATCCGTAAAACAGTTGTCGAATTTGATAACGTTATGAATAAGCAAAGAGAAGAAGTTTACCGTGAAAGAAACAAAATTTTGGAAAAAGAAAGTATGCATGACAAAATTTTGGATATGGTAAGCGAATCGGCTTGTAGCGTAGTAGACGAATATATGAACTTTGAAAAGGTTAGTGATGCGGATATTGACGGCTTTAATATGGCGTTAGAAAGGCGTTTGGTAGAACCGGGAACCAACCTAATAACCGAAGAGTTTTTGGAAACCCACTCTAAAAAGGAAATTGAAGAAATTGTAGAAGAGAGTGCGCTTTTAAAATTTAAAGAAAAGCGTGAAGAGTTTGAATCTCAAGGAATTAATTTTGAAGATGTAGAGCGTCAAATGTTACTTATGGTGCTAGATAAAAAATGGATTGCTCACATCGACGAAATGGATGCACTTCGCCAAGGCGTTGGGCTTCGTGGGTACGGAAACCAAAACCCAGTAACCATTTACCAGCAAGAAGGCTTCAATATGTTTGAAGAAATGATTGAAAGTATGCGTATTGAAGTAGCAAATAACCTTTTGGGTATAAAGCTAGGTATTAGAATTAATGGGCCAACAAATCGTCGTCCAGTACAAATGCAACATAAAGCAGAAGGAACTGTAAAAAATACTGCATCAACAATCGGTCGAAATGACCCATGTCCTTGTGGGTCTGGTAAGAAGTATAAGAATTGCTGTGGAAAGGGCGCGTAAGATTAATAAAAATAGCATTTTAAGGGGTAATTCCCTTGGTGCTATTTTTTAAATTTTATATTTAATTATTAAACGAAACTTTTTTGTTTGGTATAAATTATAATTTGTGGTATACTAAACTAGTACAACTGACTTACAAAGCGTGTTTTTAGGGTATAGGTATTGCAATTTTACCATTATTATGTTATAATATTGTCACAAAAAAATTAGACTAGTTCGCATAAGTAATAAGGGGGATTTGCGTATGGCGGATAATTCTATTACGACCCTAGAAGAGCGTAAGGGTGTCTATGATTCTGCGGCTAGCGAATTGAATGCTCGTGTAGAGAACATAAAAAGATACTTAAATGAAATTAAGGAATTAAAGCAAAAAGCAGAAGAAACCAAAAGAATAGTAGATGCGCTAGAAGAAAAACTTAAAGCTCTTGAAGCTGAAAATGATCCTACAAAAAAAGACGAAGTAGAAGCCTGTAAGATAAGTCTAGGTTTAAAAAGATCAAGCCACTCTCAAATAGAAAATGCAATCAAAGATATTTCTCTTAAATTATGGTCCAATATAAACGATGAGGTTCCTGGATTAATCACAAAAACCTATAACGCTGACAAGGATTATAAAAAAGCAGAAGCTTCTGAAAGACAGAAAAAAGCCAGTGGTGAACTTGCTGAAGCCGACAAGAAAGAAAAAGAAGCAGAGGATGCTCTAAAAAATGCATCACCGCCATCAAAGTGGGAAAAGATTAAATTTTATTCTAGAAAAATTGCTAGAGTTGCTGGTTGGGTAATGTTAGGGCTTGCGGTACTAGCTCCGCTCGTTGCTTCTGCGATACTTGGAACCATTACGACAGTTGTAGGTATGGCAGTTTCTAGTTTAAGCGGTGGTGCTAGTTTAGCACTCGCAATTTATGGCGTTTATAAGTATAATGCGGTAAAAGATGCTCATAAAAATGATAAAAACAAATCGTATAAATGGGCAAATAAAGATAAGGCATACAAAAAGAAAGAAAAAGAAGTTTCAACCGCAACAAAGAACTTACAAACCGCAAAAGTTGTGCAAGAGCAGAAGAAAAAAGAAAAAGAAAACGCAGTGCAGAAATTAAAAGACTTGGACAACATCAATAAACAAAACACTGCAGAATCGTACGTTGTTAGGGGTGTGTCAAAACTTAGTGAGATTTTTGATGATGAAAGCAAAATTAATCATCTAAAGTGGAGAAACTTCTTTGCAAAATATTTACAATATTTGTACATTCATAACAGATTAAATGCATCAACATATGAAGAATTTATGGAAAAAGTGCAAAAAGTAAAGATAGACAATATAAATTGTACTAAAACAATTTCTGAAAGACCGGATAGTGTTGATTTTTGGGATAGTGATTCGCAAGCCTATTTAGATAGATGCTAGAATATGTGAATAAAAAATAATATAAATAAAAACATATTTAAACAAAAGGAGAAAATATAATGGCAACTTATGAGAAGAAAGATTTTGAAGATGGAAACGTTGGTATTAGTACCACCGTTGAGTTTAACATGCTTCTAAACTTTATTCATGCCTACAATAAAGGAAAAAAATTAGGCGAAGCGAATGGTTTAAGTGAAGAAGCTTTTGCTGATCAAGTATGTTCAAAACTTGGATGGTCTAGCAGTGGTGCTGATTTGTTAAAAAAAGCAAAAGCGTTAAACCGAAATCATAGACTTGGTGAAGTTCCAAATGAAAGTGATGAAAAAACACTTTGTGAAGACTTTAGGGCGTACGCTACTGCTGAAATTGATGCAAAAAAAGCGGAAAAGGATGCTATAGACCAAAAGATTGATGAAGAAAAAAATTACGTAGCAGAATATAACCGTGCAGTAAGAACGGTAAAAAATGCAAGACGTGCGGCATGGGGACCATTTGCGCTATGGGGTGCAATAGGTTTTGCTGGTACCGTCGTGCTAACTGCAGTGCTTCCAGCAATTGCTGGTATTACCATGCTTGGTGGTGTATTTACCACAGGTTTTGCTGGGCTTGCTACATTAGCAACAGGTGTAATAGGCGGAACTAGAGGCTTATTTGGTGAAAATGGAAGACTAAAAAAATTACAAGATGCAAAAGACGCATTATCTGCTAAAAGACAACCAGAACTACAAAAATTATTGGCTGAACAAGCGCAGTTAGAAAGAGAATTAAATACCTTAGCAAACGCTAATTTTAAAGGCAAGGATAGTGTTTCTTCTACTCTTAATACAATGATTGCTAATGACAAAATCGGATTTCAAACCGATATTGAGAAAATATACAATGATGTGGTTACAAAAAATGGTAAATGTGTCTATTTAACCGCTGGTATTGGCAAAGGTGAAAGTGATAGAGTAAAAGCAGAGAAACAAAATATAATTACTAAACTTGAAGAACTAAAGAACAAAAGTGCAGTAGACTTAGCTGCAAGTGATTTAGTGGAAGCAAAAAGATTGGAAGCCGAAGCAGATGGCTTTGATGTTGCGAATATATCAAAAAAAGCTGGAAAAACAGTTAATGCAATAACCGCAAACAATGATATAATTGATGAATTTGTAAAAACTTTGCCAGATACTATTACAACTAATCCGCAAATTGAAAATAGAATCAATAATATTAAAAATATAACCAATGGGTATAGTGCTACCAACATAATTTTACATGAAAATGATACACAAGCACAATTAGAACAAACAGAAAGAAAAATCGGCAATGAAGTAATTTTAGCAAAAGCAGAAATTGCAAAGGTTTGGGCTAGTCAAAATGAAAAACTTGCAGATACCAACCCTAAGGCTAGTGAATATAAGGCCATTATTGAAGCAGTTAAAGATGGTGGTGCTTATCAACAATCAATAGAAAACAACAACAATATTTCAAACGACCCTACAAAAACTGAAGAAGAAAGAGAAAATGCTAAAAAAGAAGTTGAAAGAATTGGTAAATATACCGAATTGTTGTTACAAAAAGCAAGATTGATGAAGGCTTTAGAAAGTGCAACCAATAATGGTAATAAATTTGAAAATATAGACGGTAACAAGTGGGAATTGTCAAAGTTTCAAGAAGCTATTGATACTGAAATCGATAATGTAAAAAGTAGCATAGACGGCTTAAATAGTGGAACGGAGCCTAATCTTAAAAAGATTTCAGAGGAAGTAAATAAAATTGAAGCTAATTTAAAATTACAAAAAGATGCAAAAACCTCTGGTAAGAGCAAACCTACAAAGGCTAAGGTGACCACTGTTAATAATAAACAGAGAAATCGTGTAAAAATGCAAATTGCAAACATTTATAAAGAAATTGAAAATGCAAAGAGTAGCGTAGCGGATGCTGACTTAAACAATATATTTACTCAAGAAGTTAAAGATTTGATTGCCGAGTTTGAAGAAACTCATACAAATAGTTACTATAAGCAAATTGACAATTTAACGGATGTTTCTACTTTTAAAGATAAAGCCCAAGAAATTGTGGATAGAGCAGAGGCGGCTAAAAAAGATGCATTAGAAAAAATTGAAGAAAATAAAAAAGAGCTAGAAAGACAGAAAAAAGATAATGCAGAGCTTAAACAAAGACAAGCGGATGCGAAAAATAAAATAGACAATATCTATAACGAAATTGAAGAAGCCAAGAACTATATCCCGTCTGATTACCTTGATCAAATAGTCAATGGTGATGTTGAAATGCTACTTGCTGGGTTTGATACAAAAAATACAAATAGTTACTTTAGTCAAATTGACAAATTAACAGATGCTTCGACCTTTGAAACAGATGCACAAAAAATTATTAAAGATGCAGAACAAACTAAGAATAATGCAATACAAAAAATTGATGAAAATAAAAATGCACTATTGAATAGTAAACGAACTGCAGCAAAAAATGAAATTCAAGATGCACCAGAAACATTTGATCAAATGTATATTGGTTTTATGGACAAGAATATTGGTTGCTTTGCGTCAAATTTTGAAAATAGTTACAGAGATTTAAAAAATAAGCTAGGATATGAGCTTAGTGAATCTTCTTACTATGTAGATAGTATTACTGATATATCGGAGCTAGATAAACTTGATGAGGTGGTCAGCAACTTTTATACATATTTTGAAGACTTAAAATGGGAACTTAACAAAGTCGGAGAAGATGCTAGGGATATGCAAGATTTATACGATAGTTGGTTTAAAAAAGGCGACAAAGTTAACAAGAAAAAAGCCGCTCTAGAAAATAAACTTAGAGAAATTCAAGGAATTTCGCCAGAACATATAAATGGTGCATTACAATATTTTGATGATTCGATTATTGAAATTAAGAATAGAATAGATGGAAGGATAGATAAATTAACATTAGATGATTTAAGATCGGCGTTAAATGATGAAAATTTCAATTTGTTAATTACACAGATAGTAGACCAAGTAAACAAACAAATCGGAAAAGAGATTCCTGGAGACGGAGAAACTCCGGGTTTGGGACCAGCTAAAAACCCAGAAAAACATACAGCTGGGGAGACTGGTATTATCCCAATAACGAGACAAAGAGGAGAAATTTCACTACCAGGGGACCCAGAAAAACATACAGCCGGGGAGACAGGCATGACCATAACAACGAGACAAGGAGAAGAAATTGCACAACCAGTGGACCCAGAAAAACATACAACCGATGAGACAGGCATGACCATAATAACGAGACAAGGAGAAGAAATTACACTACCAGGAAATCCAGATGAACATACAACTAAGGATACTGGTGCGAACCCAGGCGGAGATAAAACAGGCACTGAACAACCTGAAAAACCTGAAACTGAACCTGCAAAAGATAAGCGACCAGATGAACATACACTTTTTGAAAAAAAATTAGATGAAACTATCGTGAATGTTAAAAAGAGTATTGCTAAGTTACTTATTGTGAATAGTAGGATAACAGTTACATATAAAAACGGAACTAAGCAAAAGATGTCATTGAGGGATATGGAGAACTATATAAAAGAATTTGATCCATCATATAAAGATGTAGTAGGTAAAAAATTGGGTCTTGCAAGAACGGTAGAAAAACCACAAGATGAACTAATTGCCTTGTATATTGCATTACAACAGATGGGTAAAGAAAATGGTGAAGAACGAGAAATGTAATTTAAGATTATTGTTTTAAATTAAAACAAAAATTTATCTAAGTAAAATAATTAATTTTAAATAATCAATGTTTTTATTAGGAAATTTGACAATTCTGGGCTAAAATAATTTCGGGGGAGAGAAATTAATTTTAGGAGAATAAGTGAATATGTATAGATTCGATTCTATTGAAGATCTTCAAACAATGAAAAATGTTTGTATGTTTATAAGAATCTATAATGACCTAAATCAAAAGGGGAAGAGTGTCCAAGAAACAGCTATTAGAGATCATATCAAAAATAACTACGGAAAGGACATTCCCCTTTTCGATATTTTTGAATTAAAACGTATGGCTTGTGAAATTGTTGGGAGTACTGAAAAGGTTCCATCAATTACAGAATTGGATGACATTATTGATGCTTATATAAAGTCAGTTAAAAACGATTCGCTTGCATTATACAAAGAGTTTAAGGAAGTGGATAACGATTTTAAAACTAAGGAATATAAGACGTATAGTGGGGATGGTTACACTGCCAGTGAGATGAAGGCTTTGGAACCTACAGTTAGGTCTAAGTTTCATGCAATGAAGTTGATGCTTTACGTAGCACCAATTCTTTTTGGTGTTTGTATACTTGCTGGAGCATATGGAGTTTTAAATTATTTAAAATCTCCAATTTTAGAAGGTTCTTTGTGGTCTCAAATTACATCTGTTTATGCACCTGCATTTTGTAGTGGCTGGTTATTAATGCTACTAATTGTAGAGTTATCTATTAGAAAAAGTTACAAAGCAATATATCCAGTTTATGTATTGATAGATAGGTATAGTTGGACGGTCGCAAGATTAAGCGAAAAATTAGATGAAAAGCGTGCAAATTACGATAGTTATATTGAATCAATGCAATTTGTAAATTTAGTAGACGGCAAGTTTGAAGGTTCGGATAAGTTAAGTTATTATTTAAGAATTGATAATACTTTTGCGGATAAGCCAGTTGGTGATGATAACTATCGAAATAAAAAATTTGTTAAAAAACTAGAAAAAGCCGATCGTGTAGCAAGGGTTCAAGATGTAAAGAAAATGGGTACCGAAGCACTAAAAATTGATGGCTGGAGTTTGATGTCGTCATCTTCTATAGAAAAGAAGAATTGTAATAAAGATCTAGTTAGTAGAATTAGTTTGCTTACCGAGTCTCTAAAAAAGAATAAAGAAACGGATAGTCATCAATATAGTGAATTGGTTGATATTTATTGCGGAGATTTGTCTTCAGATTCTAGGGATAAGTATATTGTAAGAGAAAACGACCAAGTAAGAATGTACAACTACTATCTTTCTATGGTAGAAAAACTAGAGCCTTATGAAAAGTTTATAAAGGATAATTTTGGGGTTGATTACGATAGTGAGAGGTTCGCAGAGCGTACCGCAACCGAAGACGAAAAGCAATTTATTTTAAACTATATTTGGTATTTAATTGAAACGGAATTAAAGCGTGTAAATTATATCGAAAAGTTTAAACAAAAAGTTTATGATATGTATGCTAACATAAAAATGACCGAAATTGGTAAAATTATTAATAGGGTAGATTTATACAAGTTATATTTTAACTTTTTAAATGATTTTGAACAACTAATTGTTAAATAAGGATAATTTATGAAAAATAATCAAAAGTTAGATATTTCAGATTTACAAGGGAAACCAGATAAACTTATATGGTTTGATGAAGCAAAGGTTTCGGCAATTATTGATGCGGTTAAAAAATTCATTGAACGCAAAAGTCATTACTTGGTAGTTCGTCGAGCAATGACAGAAGGCGTTGCAGAATATTTAACCCGTGAATATTGTAAAAAAATTGACTCATACAAAGATGTAATAAAACGTAGTTACATTAAAAGTAATGGTGCGGTTTATGCAATCTTAAGATGTATTGGGTCATGCGTTGCCGATTCGCTTGAACACCAAGATAAAATACTACGTGTTGGTGAAGCCCTTGCAGTATTTGATGCGAATATTGATGCGGTTCTAAGCGGTAGTGAAAGAATAATGGATTATAGCCAAATTTCTGAAACTCGAAGAAAAGAACAACAAGTTACTGAAGACGTTACTTCTAAGAAAACGGTTGATTTTGCTGAGGCACTAGAAAGTGGAGATATGGGTGATGTAGAAAGAGCAATTGCAGAATCTGTAAAGCAAAAAGAGTTGCTTGAAAAAACTCGTGAAGAAGCACAAAAAAATCAACAAGCATTGGATATTGCTCAAACAAATTTGGAAAATTCTAAAAATCAAGTATCTGAAAGTGATTTGTATAATGGTCAGATTGGTGGCGGTGTTCAAAATAACACGAGTGTAGAAAATATAAATCAAACGAATATGAACACTGGATTTGTACAACCAGAAGTTGTAGTGAACCAAAATGCACAATCGGTAGGCGGGCAGAGTGTTACACCGCAAGGTGCTGAAAACTCAAATGTACAACCAGCAGTTCAAAATGTAAGCCAAGGTCAAATGGGTACACAATATACTGAGTCAGTGGGTCAGCCTAGTCAACCATATAATGCAACACAACAAGTGGCACCAAACCAATACGTTCAGCCACAAGTAGTACAGGGTCAATATGTTCAACCTGAAAGTCAACCACAAGTGAATGTAAATATGCAACCAAATATCCCAGTAACTCCAACTGCACAACCAGTGGAGCAACCAAGCGGGTATCAAGCACAACCAGTAGGCGGTCAGTTTCTGCAATCACAACAAGGTGCTGAAAACCCAAATGTACAACCAGTAGTTCAAAATGTAAGCCAAGGTCAAATGGGTGCACAATATACTGAGCCAGTGGGTCAGACTGGTCAAGCGTACAATGCTACACAACCAGTAGCACCAAACCAAGTTGTTCAGCCACAAGTAGTACCAAATCAAGTTGTTCAACCTGAGCAACCTACAGGGGGCAACAATACTCAACCTAATAATTTTAATTAATAAGAATAAAGGATGTAACTTTTTGAAGTGAACCTCGTTGGGCTCACTGTAAATAAAAAACCACTAGGAAGAAATTTTAGATTTCTTCCTTATTTATCCCTTTAAACTCTTAAATATGCAATATAAAGAAGATATGTTTTCATAAAAAACTCCATAAGCAAAACTGCTTATGGAGACGAAATTTATCTGCGGTGCCACTCTCTAATTTATACAAAAACGCATATCGCCCATTCTCTGCAAATTGTGCCATGCAGTCAGGCAAACTCATCGTTTGTGCCCCCAAGGTGGATATGACCAATGTTTTCATTTGCTTTCACCAACCGCAAACTCTCTATATCAACATTTGACCAATAGTCTTTTCATCAGCATTAAGTTTTATACATTATAATAAATTTCAATTAAAAAGTTAATGGGTTGGGCGCAAAAACAAAGGTTTTATTTGTTTTCCTGCAAATAATCAGCATGTGATTTAAGATACCTTGCGTTTCAATTTTTTTCATAATGTTCCTCAATAGCTTTTAAAAGCTTTGGAAATTGTTCTTGGCAAATTTTATAGCTTCGACTGTTCGGTTTTTTGTAAACTTCCCATGTTTCAATTCTTTCTCTAATATGCTCTTTTATTTCATTTTGATAGTTTTTATTAGTTGAAAATTTATGAAAATCCAACTTGCCATTTGCAATCTGTTCTTGCAAATAAACATACAAATCTTCAATCTTTGTGCTACTTAAAATTTTCACGGGGACTTCGCTCACAAATTCATGCGTAAAACTTGTTTTTCCTTCTATAAAATTTGTTGGGTCAACTTCGTAGATATAACAGGTTTCTCCTTTAAAACGTCTTTCAAAAGCTCCTTTGTAAGCTTCATAGAAAAATGGCTTTCCATTATTTACTCCATATATTCCATCAAAGTCCCCATAACTTTTCTGGCTTCCAAAAAGTAGTGCAAAATCCAAATCTTTTGTTGCATAAACGTATGCTTTACCATGTGTTGATATTTTTGGTTGCAATATATCTAAATTTGCAATCGGAGATACGTGATATAGCTTTTCCATAGTTTTAACTCCATATTTTTATAAATCATTCCGTAGTTTTTTTAATAGCTTTATTAATTTTGCATAAGGTAATAAATTCTCACAATTTTTCCTTTTATTTATGATAGCACTTTGAGAAATAAAAATCAACATTTCTCAAAAATGTTTGAAATGAACCCGTAGGTTTAAAACGGACCAATATTAAAAAGAGAGATACAAGGGATTTGCTTCTAAATTCTAAATGAGCGAGTCCTTGTATTTTTACTTGTAATCTCTTTGTATTATAATATATTATGAAGTTTTTTACAACTTCTGGTGTATATTTATTGAATTTTTGTCCTTTACTAGCTATAAAAAAACTCCTATATGGATTTTACCATAATGAGGTATTTTTTTTGAAGTGTCTTTTTATTTTGCGGTGCAAAATTGGGGTTCACTTCATTTTTGTTACATCTTTTTGTATTCAAGCGTGTAAGTCGATAGTTTATATAGACAAATGTTTAAATTTGTGTTAAAATAGTGAATGATTTTAATATAGGAAATTTTTATGAACACATTTGATTTAAACAACGAATATGGTGAGTACAAAAAGCGTTTTGAAATAATTAGTTCAAGATTTGATGGGTTGGAAGAGAAAAACGCTGAATTAGATAAATTGCAACAAGACCCAAATTTCTATTCGGATGCCGATAGTTTTGCAAAAGTAAACAAAGAAAAAAGGTCAATAGAAAAGAAGCTTGAAAGTCTAAAAAAATGTAGAATGGCTTTAGATGATTTTGCGACGGGCATTGAATTGTTTTCTATGAATGAAGACTCTGAGAGCATAACTGAAAAGGAAATTGAAGAACTAAAAAATCAATTAGATAAGTTATTAAATACATTATGGATAGAAACACTTTTAAACAAAGAATGTGATGATGGCCCTGCAATTATAACTTTACATCCGGGTGCTGGTGGTGAAGAGGCTCAAGATTGGGCTGAAATGCTTGCTAGGATGTATTTAAGGTATGCAGAGTTAAGTGGGTTCAAAACCAAAGTTTTAGACTATCAAGCGGGCGATGGTGCGGGAATTAAAAGTATGTCTATACTAGTAGAAGGCGAATATGCTTATGGGTATTTGCGAACGGAAAAGGGTGTGCATAGATTGGTTAGAATATCGCCATATGATGCACAATCTAGAAGACACACATCGTTTGCGTCGGTAGAAGTTTCACCATTTGTAGAAGATAGTGTAAACATACAAATTTTAGATAAGGACTTAAAAATCGATACTTATAGAAGTAGCGGTGCGGGTGGTCAGCACGTAAATAAGACTGAAAGTGCAATCCGTATTACACATTTGCCAACGGGCATAGTTGTACAATGTCAAAATGAAAGAAGCCAAATTCAAAATAAAGAAATGGCAATGAAGATGTTGTATTCTAAATTATTAGAATTGGATATGGCAAAAAAAGAACAAGAAAAACAAGCAAGGCTTGGAGAAAATAAAAAGATTGAATGGGGCAGTCAAATTAGGTCGTATATTTTGCAACCATACAACTTAGTTAAGGACCATAGAACAAATAAAGAAGATACAAATACTATGGCGGTTTTAGATGGCAACATTCAAGATTTTATTAATGCATTTTTAAAGGTGGATATGTAAAGTGGAAAAAGATATACTAGTGCTAGGAATAGAAAGTTCATGTGATGACACTTCGGTGGCTGTTGTAAAAAACGGGCGAGAAGTTTTGAGTAATGTAATATCATCTCAAATAGATATACATAAATTATTTGGGGGGGTAGTTCCAGAAATTGCTTCCAGAAATCATACCAAAAACATAAAATATTGTTTGGATGAAGCATTAAAGCAAGCGGGCGTGTGTATGGATGATATATCTGCTATTGCGGTTACTTATGGAGCGGGGCTTTTGGGTGCATTAATAGTTGGTGTAAGTTTCGCAAAAGCCTTAAGTTACACAACCAAAAAGCCATTGTATGCCGTAAATCATATAGAAGGGCATATCAGTGCAAACTTTTTGGCACATAAAGACTTAGAACCACCATTTTTGTGCTTGGTTGTTAGCGGTGGACATACAGCATTATTTAAAATGGAAAGCCATACCAAGAAGACTTTAATAAAAACTACGGCAGATGATGCAATAGGCGAAGCGTTTGATAAGGTTGCTAGAGAATGTGGGCTACCATATCCCGGGGGACCAAGTATTCAAAAGCAGGCACAAAGTGGAAAAGTTTGCATAAAGTTTACTAAAAATGATTACAAAAATACCGAACATTTTTCTTATAGCGGATTAAAAACTGCGGTAATTAACTATATTCATAACGCAAAACAGCGTGGCGAAGAAATTTCGGTTCCCGATATTTGTGCATCATTTCAAGATGAGGCGGTTAGTCAACTTGTCGAAAGTGTTGATGAAGAAATAACAAAGTCTGGCTTAAATAAAATAGTACTGGCAGGAGGAGTTAGTGCTAATTTGCATTTAAGAGAAAAGTTAGAAGAACGATTAAAGAGTAGGGGTGTAGAAGTAATTTATCCACCTATAATACTATGTACAGACAACGCCGCTATGATTGCAAGTCAAGGCTATTATAATTTGATTGAAGGTGTTGAGCCTGCAAAGTTAGACCTTGCACCAAAATCTACTATTAGTTTATAAAAGGTAAGTTTATGTGGACGACTGAATACATTATTGCCCAAATATTTGGTCTTTTGGCATTTATATTCTTGGGTATTACTTATTTAATAAAAAATAGAAATCTTATTTTAATATTTTGTATGACGGGTGCGGTTTTCTTTTTGGTACATTATAGTATGCTTGGTGCTTGGTCAGGGGTTGCAGTTAATATTGTAAATATTATACGTGCTATTATATTATTTTTAGATGACAAAAATAATAGAACTAAAAATATTTTTTCGCTTAGTATAATATTAATTCTTTTAGCGGTTGCGGGAATAGTAACAATTAACGATTGGACGGGAATTATTGCAATAGTAGCAGGTATTATTTGCACTTTTTCACTCTGGCAAAAAGATATTTTTGTATATAGAATATTGTCAGTTGTTGTAAATACATTATGGTTAATTTACGATTGTATATTTTTATCAATTATTGCAATCTGCTTCGATTGTACAACAATCTTAGTATCAATTATTGGTTGCATAATGTTTGTAATTTATAAAAGAAAATCAAAACCAAGAGATGAGACTATTCAAAGTATAAACCACGATAAAATTTAATAAGTGAAAAGTGTTTTATAATGGATATTTTTTATTGGAGCTAAATATGGAAATCAATAGAATGCAATTTAAAGACAGAATAAATACAATTATTAGAGAAAACGAAATAGCTAAAATAGTAGCTAGTAATCCTATTGATAAAAATCAAAAATACAAAAAAATCGTATTAGAAAACAAGATAAACCACTATATGGTAAATTCTTATACCGATAGACAATCTTTTACCGCAAATATTGATGAATCGGCAGTTTTGGATACGATATGTGATTATATTAACAACTTTAAGCAAATAAACATTTTTTCTACAGAATTTGAATATATGATAAAAATATCAAAGGCGGATAAAGTTTTTTTGACAAAAACTAAAAGCAATAATTATAATAAACCAACGCTTAACAATAATAGAGAAAAAAATTACATATTAAAAGAAAATGATATTATTGAGCCTTTAATTGATATGGGAATTTTTACAAAAGATGGCAAAATAGTAAAATCAATGTATGATAAGTACAGACAAATTAATAGGTTTATAGAATTGATTGATGATTATATTAAAAATAATAATATAAAATCAATAAATATTGTAGATTTTGGATGTGGAAAATCTTATCTAACGTTTGTTGTATATTATTATTTTAGATATATTAAAAATATAGATATTACTATGGTCGGATTGGATTTAAAAGAAGATGTTATTAGAAAATGTAATGATACAGCAAAAAAATATGGGTATTCGTCTTTGCGTTTTGAGATAGGGGATATTAATGGTTACAAACCACAAATGGATGTGGATATGATTATAACTTTACATGCTTGTGATATAGCAACCGATTATGCGTTGTTTAATGCAATAAATTGGAATGTAAAAATGATTTTTTCTGTTCCTTGTTGCCAGCATGAAGTTAATAAGCAAATATCTTCTAACAAGTTACCTATTATTACAAGGTATGGCTTAATTAAGGAGAGAATATCGTCTGATTTTACTGACATAATAAGATGTAACTTGCTTAAGGCAATGTCTTATAATGTTGAAATGATAGAATTTGTTGCGTTTGATGATACTCCAAAAAATATTTTAATTAGAGCGAATTTAACGAAAATTCCACTAAACATAAGAAAGCAGTATTTAAAGGAAGTTTTAGATCTCCAAAATATGTTTTCGTTTAAACAAAAACTATATCTTTTATTAAAAGAAAAATTAAGTGAAAGTAAATTAATGTCAGAAAGTTAGATTACTGAGTTAAATAAACAATAGTAATTATGATTTAAATATAAATATTAAATACAAGATAGGATATGGACAAACTAATTTTATTAAAAAAATTATAAGTCTTTATGTTATTTTGTGTTTTTCTTTTTCTTAATCATTATGATTAGTAAAGTAATGGTTATTGTAAGTGTAATACCCACAAAGACAATTATAATGGGGATATGTTCTTTAGTTTTTGTGATTTCATTTTGATTTATATCATTATTCTTGTCGTTTTGACTATTCGGATTTTGGTCTAACAAATTATCCTTTTGTAATAATATTTGCATTGTAGTATTTTTATAGTTATCCTTATTTTCACCTACGAAGATAGCTGTAGCACTTGTTAAATTATTTACTAGCAAATTTGGGTTTTCCCATTGCCAACCAGTAGGCAAGCTAATATCGGATAGTGTAGTTGCATGCGTTGGAATACTTATTTTGTTATTAGGTTTTGTAGGTACGTCAATCGGTATAATTTCGAATTGTAAATTTATAGTTCCGGTATAACTTCCAATTCCTGTTATTTCAATTTCAGCAGTTCCAACATTTGTGTTGCTTCGGTAAGTGATAGTATAATCAACATCTTTTGTTAAGGTTTGAGAATTTAAAGTGATATCTACTTGTGGGCAAATTGGTTGTCCCGTGAAAGGTTGAGGAGCAGTAGTACTACAGTGGGCTGAAAAAATATCAATTTTTTCGTTTTCTTCTTTTTCTTGCAATATAGTATAAGCTTTTATTCTTCCAGCATAACGATAATTGTTCCAACCGCTTGAAGATTTGTAATATGTATTTTCGCTTGAATTCAAAGCATATAAAATATATGAACTTCCGCCACTATTACTACTAACACTTACAACAACCGAATAATAAGAGCCACGATCAATTTTTGCTAAATTATCCAATATAATTGTATGATAACCGCCGTAATCTAAAATTCTTTCGCCAGTAGAGACAAGCGTTCCGCTTTCGGGGTTATTGGTGTCGGTTAAATTAGTATAAACTTTAACTTTGCAAATGATATTGTATCCATATGTTGCCACATTAACCGCTTTTACATATTCGTTATGGATGTTATCGCCTTTCTTCGCCATAAATACATTTGAAACACATTTTGAATTGTTATCGCTTTGCATTGGGGTGTCAGATACATTATCATAAAAATAGTTAAAGTCAAATTCCGATTTGTTTGCATACTTAAAGCCATAAACATTGCCAACACTACTATCATAAGAAAGGTAGAAGTAAGGAAGAGAGTTGTAACTATTTTTTATTAACCAGCCACCATTTTGGCTGGCAGAATTTGGTAGAAAATTACTTGCGGGGATTGTGTCATCCCAACCAACAATAGTTATTGCGTGTGAAATTCCGTCACGAGTTTCGCCTTTTGTATTATAATAATATGTTTCACGAGCATTGTAATATGAACCAGTTACGGCACCATATTTTGCAATTGCTCTTTTTATTTCATTTATACGATACTCACCAGTGCTATAGAAGTCAATTTGCTCAGCATCCAAAAGCCTATACAAATTATTTTCATAAGCGTCATCCTTTGCTGAAACATTTTCGGAAACAGGGGCACACCATTGAGAAAGCATTAGAAATGTGTTGTACGGACTTCCCGTAACATTCCATTTATTGTCGTTGTAAACCCCAATAGTGTTATTAAGCGGGTCAGCATCTCTATTGTGTGTACGATATGCAATTTGTGTTGGAGAAAAACGCAAGGTGTCTTTTGTGTTGTTGTCTAGTTTATCTTTTAGTATCGAGGTTTCGGATGCACTTGCAGTTGCATAAGCCCAACAAATATTTGTACTGCCTTGATCAAGATTAGCGGTTACTATATCATAATCGCAACTATTGTATTTCTCCATTTGAGAGATATCATCAACACTCATTGAGTTAAGGTTTAAACTTAAAATATTATCAGCATAAACAATTGTATGCTTACTAGGTACTATAAAGCACGATAAAAATGCAATGATTAAACATATAATGCTAAATCGTTTTATCTTTCTTTTATAAACTAATTTTTCCATATTAAATATTAGTTTATCATAAAATACTGATTTTTCAAATCTTTAAACAATTATTTTTAAGTAAAAGACAATCTTTTAAGTTTAATTATAGAGTATGTAGCAAGTTAAATTATCTTCTTAAAATGCTATGGAAGAAGAATTTAATAAGGATCATTATCTAAAAGATTTGGAAAGATAAATGCATTTTAGATACTTTCCTTGATGAAAAAACTTTTGTGGTAATGCAACAAATTTTTTATCAATTAAAAATTTGTTTAATAGTCCGAAGTAAATGTGCCAAAGTTCATTGCAGAGTTCGTCAATATTTACGCCATGTCTTACACAAGAAATTTGCAAATCGATAACAGTATTTCTAATTTCCGTTAACGATTTAGATACAAAATCTCCAATTTTCTCAAAAACAAATTTACTGAACTCCGAGCATTTTTCTATATAATTGTCAAAGACGGGAACATTTATTTCGTCTTTCTCATTAATATAACCAAAATTTTTTAAAGAAAGATAAAACTCGTTTTTAGGAAAGACTGAGGAATTTTTTCTTATTTGTTTTATAATTTCTAATGAACCTGATGTAATTTCTTGGTTTGAATAATTTTTCAAATAATTGTCTATGTCACAAAATTTCCCATAGAGACCATTCTTTTCTCGAAGTTTAAAATATCTAAAAAAATCAAATCTGTTACCATAGGCATTGCCAAAACTTGAAAGAGAGTCGCTTTCACTCCTTGCATGATTAAAACTGCAAAATAGGTCATAATTGAATTTGTTGCAATAGTTACTATTTTCATATCCGATAATCATAAAATCTCTTTCATTATTTTTGGGATAAGATTGTTTTAAAAGGTTTCTTTTTTCTAGGTAATTAAAAATTGAGCCATCAAAAACTTTTCCACACAAAATATGATATAAAGATACTTTTTCATCAATATTAGGATATAAATGTTTGAGCTTTTGACCAAATGAGCGTACAGTAGTGAACCAAAAATCTTTAGTTCCATTTAAATTGTTTATAACAACTTTTTTAACTAATTTGCAATCTGCAGATGTAAAAAATGGAAAATTGAGAGAAAATTTATTGTTGTCTACTTTTATTGCAGATATATTTTTTAATAAATTTATTGCGTCTAAAATTTTTTCTTTTGAAATTTTCAAACTCTCTGCAATTTTCTCTACGGAAATAGAGTATGGTTCATTGTCTGCTAAAATTTTTATTATGCTTTTTACAAACTCTTGTTCCATAACATATCGTGGGTTAAATTCGTCAAATTCTCCCATTTCATTGTCAAAATAAAAAATATCTAAGTTGTTCATATGAATCATCCCTTTTATTTTGAATATACAACAATCTTTTTGTAAAGTCAAATAGTTGAGATTTTAGTATTAAAAATGGCATATTTTTATAAATATGCCATAATGTCATTATGGGTAATTATGTGAAATAATAAAATAGGAAAGAATCGAAAATAGAGATGGCAAGAAGATTCTGAATTTTTGAGTTAATTAAATGTTAAGTTTATAGGTAAACGCATTTAAACAAAATTATGATAAATAGGGTTGATATAATTTTAAATAGCGGAACTGCCAACGCTTAAAAAACTAACAACGCCTTTATAGATAGAGTAAGCAACTTTTTCTTGATATTCGTCAGTTACTAAAAGTGCTTCATCCGATGGGTTTGAAAGATATCCGCATTCGCAAAGAACTATTGGGATTTCGGTGCACTTTAGAATAAAATAGTCGCCTATTGCCGTACCTTTATTGCTTTCTGGTAGGTCTTTTGTGAAACACTCTTGGATGGACTTTGCTAATATTTCGCTGTTTTTATTAAGGGTATTGTAAAAAACTTGAGCACCACGATTTGCGGAAGTCGTAAAACTATTCATATGAATAGAAATAGCAAGAGATGCTCCAGATTTTTCTATAATCTCTTGGCGGGCGAGCATATCTCGTTTTTTGTATCCCGATGAATATGTGCCGTATAGACCATCACTATTAGTACGGGTTAAGATTACATTAAAATCTGCACTTTTTAATAGATTCATTAATTTATTGCTAATTTTCAGGTTTAATTCGCTTTCGGTAACTTTGGTTTTTCTACCAATAGACCCAGGGTCGATTCCGCCATGACCGGGGTCAATTACAATGGTTAACCCGATATTTGGACTTGCTTTAACTGCAAAAAATGTTGAATTTTTATATATACATATAGAGAAAATAAGTGCAACAGTTACAAGCACTAAAGAAACATATTTAAGTTCGTATTTTAGTTTCATATTTAAAATTATGCTAGAAAGTGATATGATATGTTAATTAGTTTTAAGTTAGAAACTTTTTAGCGTAATACATAAACCTATATTAATTCTTGATTTATTAAAAAACTTTTGATATAATTTATGCTATGGAAGAGAAAATAGAAAAGTTGTTTTTAACTGAATATAAAAAGACGGATGTAAAGATGTTAAACCCATTGGTGTTAGCGTTTGTGGGTGATACTTTTTTTTCGTTTTACATAAAAACAAAAAAACTAGACCTATTTAAAAGTAAGGTTAATGCATTGAATAGCAATTCGTGTAAACTTGTAAACGCACATTCACAGCGTGAATTTTTGTTTCGTATAATAGATACTTTAAATGAAGAAGAAAAGGATATAGTTATGCGTGCAAGAAACACTAACATCCATAGTCATGCAAAAAACTTTTCAATAGAAGAGTATCGCCATGCTACTGCATTTGAAGCACTTTTGGGATATTTGTATTTAACAAATAATTATGTTAGATTAAATGAAATTTTAGATTTATGTTTTAAGGAGAATAATTAGATGAAATATGAAGGAAAGAATGCTTGCCGTGAAGCATTAAAAACAGAAAAGACCATAGATAAATTACTCGTTCAAAATGGTATAGAAGACCGTGAAATTGTAGAACTTGCTAAAAAGCGTGGGGTAAAAATACAATTTTGCAATAAGCAAGTGTTGGATGAGCAATCTGTAACAAAAAAGCATCAAGGTATGATACTTTTTACATCCGATTTTGTGTATTCTGATGTAGAAGATATTGTAAATAGTGCAAAAAGCAAAGGAGAAGATTTGCTATTATTAATATTAGACGGAATAGAAGATCCTCATAATTTGGGCAGTATTTTAAGAGTTGCAGAATGTGCGGGCGTAAGTGGTGTAATTATTCCAAAACATAGAGCAGTTTCGGTAAACGAAACGGTTGCAAAGGTTAGCGCTGGTGCGGTTTCTAGAGTAAAGGTTGCAAGAGTTACCAATATTAATGACGAAATTAAAAAACTGAAAGAAATGGGCGTTTTTGTGTTTGTTGCCGATATGGACGGCGAAAGTATGTATAGAACAAACTTAAAAGGCGACATTGCTTTAGTTATTGGTTCTGAAGGTTTTGGCGTTTCTGAACTTACTTGTAAAATTGCTGACGGAATTATTAGTATACCAATGTACGGAAAAATTAATTCGCTAAATGCATCTGTAAGTGCGGGAATTGTTACTTATGAGGCAATTAGACAAAGAAAGGAATTGAAGTAATTGTGGAAATTCAAAATGATGAATTAGAAAAAATTATTGCTGAGAATTTGTCAGATGTAAAAAGGATAGCCAACAAATATTTTATTGTTGGTGGTAGCCTGGATGACCTTGTTCAAGAAGGTATGATTGGTTTAATTGATGGGATAAGGGCGTATGATAGTACTCGTGGTGGTATAGATTCAGACAATTTCAAAAGTTTTATTTTAATGTGTGCAAAGCGTCAAATTTTAGACGCAATTAAAAAGGACAATAGTAAAAAAAATAGTGTTCTAAACAATTCTGTTGCATTAAATGACGGGTTTGAAAAAGGCCAAGAATTAGGTAAAGAGAAAGTTAGAATTGATACGCCGGAAGATATAGTTATGAATAGAATAGAGCAAGAAGAAACGGCAAATTCTATCTCCATAATGTTATCTAAGTTTGAAAAAAGTGTATTAAACTTATATCTAGAAGGTTGCAAACAATCGGAAATTGCGTTACAATTAAATAAATCAATAAAAAGTGTAGACAATACATTACAAAGAATTAAAAATAAGATAAAGGGAAAAGGTTAAAATATGTCATATCTAGCATTGTATAGAAAATATAGACCGCAAAAGTTTGAAGATGTAATAGATCAAGAGCATATTACAAACACGTTAGCAAATCAAATAAAAACCGGCAAAATAGGTCATGCGTATTTGTTTACAGGCAGTCGTGGTACGGGTAAGACTACAACGGCAAAAATATTTGCAAAAAGTATTAATTGCTTAAGTCCCGTGAATGGTTGTGCTTGTGGGAAGTGCGAAAACTGTTTGGGTAAAAATGAACAGAATTTGGATATATTAGAAATTGATGCAGCAAGTAACAATGGTGTAGATGAGATTAGAGAATTAAGGGAATCGGTTAAATATCCGCCAGTAAACGGCAAGTATAAGGTCTTCATTATTGATGAAGTCCATATGCTTAGTACAAGTGCATTTAATGCATTACTAAAAACACTAGAAGAGCCACCTCAGTATGTCGTGTTTATTTTAGCAACAACAGAGGTTCATAAACTTCCAGCAACTATTCTCTCTAGGTGTATGAGATTTGATTTTAAACTTGTGTCGTTAGATAAATTAACCGATTTAATTTGTAAAATTTTAGACGATTCTAAGGTGAAATACGAAGAAAAGGCGGTTCAACTAATTGCAAGAGCCGGTGAAGGTAGTGTAAGAGATGCTCTTTCTATTGCCGATATGGTAATTTCGTATGCAAACGGAAACTTGACCTATGATAATGTTGTAAAAATAATAGGCGCTATAGAAAAGGATAAGCTTTTTGAAATTGTTGAAAGTGTGTTAAAAAACGATATTGGAAAAGTATTATACGAGTTAGATAAAATATTAGATGAAGGGAAACCCCCACTTGTTTTAAGTAAGGACTTAATATCATATTTTAGAGATTTGTTGGTAATACTTACAATACCTGAAAAAGCAAACAAAATGGTAATTGTGCCAAAAGATGTTTTTGAAAAAATGCAGACGCAGGCAACAAAGGAAAATTACGGAATAATTGTTCGTGCTATTGAGCAATTAAGTACGGTAGAGCAAGAGTTGCGTTATAGCGTTCAGCCAAAAGTAGTTTTAGAAACTACAATGGTAAAGACAATGTGTGCCATTAGCTTAGAAGAAAGAATAGAAATATTAGAGAAAAAACTTCAAGTTCCGCTTGAAGATAAAAAAAAAATAAGCCGAAATTTTAAAAGTTTAACACAAAATTCGGCCGTTCAAAAAAATGCTATGTGGTATTATGGAGAACTTTTAAAAGAATTGCGAACTAATTCAGAAATGATGACATATTCTGCTCTTGCAGAAACTATTGAAATTAATAAAAATGATAATACATTATTAATAGTAGTTCCAGAAAATAAAATGACGGAATGTTTAAAGGAAAGTAGTGTGTTACCTAAAATAGAAAGTGTGAGCAAAAAGCTAGGAATAAAAATAGAAATATCAATAAAAAAAAGTGATATAGATAGTATATCAAAAAAACTTAGAGAACTTTTTGGCGATAAATTAATTATAAAATAGGAGATAAATTTATATGGGAAATTTTGGAAAATTTGGTGGCGGACAACCTAATATGCAAGCACTAATGCGTCAAGCCCAAAAGATGCAAGAAGAAGCGTTGAAAGCACAAAAGGAAGTTGAAGAAACTGAAGTTGAAGGTATTGCACAAAATGGTTTAATTAAAGTTACTATGAATGGTGCAAATGAAGTTACCAGCATTAGTATAGATAAAGAGATTGTAGACCCAGATGATGTTGAAATGCTAGAAGATATGATTATGATTGCTCTAAAGGATGCTCATGAAAAAGTTGAAAGCGTAAAGCAAAACAAAATGGGTAGATTTGGGGGTTTGATGTAATAGTGGCATACGTAATAGAACCGATAGGAAAGCTTATAAATAGTTTTTCAAAGTTGCCAGGCGTGGGAAACAAAACCGCACAAAGATATGCGTACTCGGTTATTGATATGAGCGAAGAAGAAGCTCGTGAATTTGCAGAAAGTATATTAGATGTAAAATCAAAAGTAAAATTTTGTGAAGTTTGCGGAGATTATTCAGATGAAGACATTTGTGCACATTGTAAAAATACTCATAGCGATATAATTTGCGTTGTTGCAGAACCTAAGGATGTTGCCGTTATTTCTAAGGTAAAAGGTTATTCTATTGGGTATCATGTATTACATGGAACTATTAGTCCGCTAGCGGGTAAAGGCCCCGATGATATTAGAATTAATGAATTACTAAAGAGAATAAATGAAGAAAATATAGCGGAAGTTATTATGGCAACCAATACCGATGTAGAAGGCGAAGCTACTGCAATGTATATAGCAAGATTATTAAAACCGCTTGGAATAAAAGTAACAAGATTAGCGCAGGGAATTTCAATAGGGTCAGATCTAGAATATGCTGACGAAGTTACGCTTTCAAAGGCGTTAGAAGACCGTAAAGATATGTGAAAGGTGAGTGAAAAACTCATCTTTTTAATTTTTAATTTTTTTATGTGCTTGACTTTAAAATTTCTAATTCATATAATATATAAGTTGACAAATAAAATAATTAGGGAAGTGATAAAATGATAAAAAAATTGGCTAAAAATATAGGTCAGTACAAAAAGGAAACAATTTTAACTCCAATAATGGTTGCGTTGGAAGTTATTGTTGAATGCTTAATTCCTTTTATTATGAGTAAACTTATTACGGTAATAGAAGCGGGTGCCGATCTAGTTCAAATTTTGTTGTATGGCGGAATTTTGATAGCAATGGCATTTCTTTCGCTAACATTTGGTGTGCTTAGTGGTAAGTTTTGTGCTGTTGCGTCATGCGGTTTTGCTAAAAATTTAAGGGGAAGTTTGTATAGTAAGGTTCAAACCTTTTCTTTTTCGAATATAGACAAGTTTTCGTCTAGTAGTTTGGTTACAAGGCTTACAACCGATGTTAGTAACGTTCAACAAGCGTTTATGATGATTATAAGAATTGCTGTTCGTGCTCCATTTATGTTTATATTTTCGGTATGTATGGTTATTTTTATAAGTCCAAAAATTGCTCTATTATTTGCGGTTGCGGTACCAGTGCTTGTTGTTGCTTTAGCGTTAATTATATTTTTTGCAATGCCAACATTTAACAAGGTGTTCAAAAAATATGATAAAGTAAATGCAAGTATTCAAGAAAATGTTAAAGGTATGCGTTGTGTAAAATCTTATGTTAGAGAAGATTACGAAATTGAAAAATTCGATTCTAAATCGGATGAATTAAAGCATGATTTTACAAAGGCTGAAAGAATAGTTGCTCTAAACTCTCCAATTATGTATTTTGCAATGTTTGGAGTAATGCTTTGTATTTGCTATTTTGGTGCGAAAATAATTGTTCAAAGCGGTGGAAGTGAACTAAATGTAGGACAACTTTCAAGTTTGTTTGTTTATAGTGCGCAAATTCTTTCAAGTCTTATGATGCTTTCAATGATTTTCGTAATGGTGACTATGAGTATAGCAAGTGCCAAAAGAATAGTTGAAGTTTTAGATGAAGCGCCAGATATTACCAATCCACAAAATCCTATAACAACAGTTAATAATGGTGATATAGAATTTAAAAATGTATCATTCAAGTACAGTAAAGATGCTGAAAATTATGTGTTGAGTGATATTAATTTAAAAATCAAATCGGGTGAAACTATAGGCGTTATTGGTGGCACGGGAAGTAGTAAAACAACTCTTGTGAATTTAATTTCTAGACTTTATGACGTAACCAAAGGTGAGCTTTTGGTTGGAGATAAAAATGTGAAAGATTACGACCTTGTAACACTTAGAGATAATGTTGCGGTTGTTCTGCAAAAGAATGTTTTGTTTAGTGGTACCATTAAAGAAAATTTACGTTGGGGCAAAAATGATGCGACCGACGAGGAAATGAAGAGAGTTTGCGAAATATCTCAAGCGGACGAATATATTTCTAAATTTGAAAAGGGATATGACACCTATATTGAACAAGGTGGTGCAAATCTTTCGGGTGGTCAAAAGCAAAGATTATGTATTGCAAGAGCCTTGCTTAAAGACCCTAAGATAATAATTTTTGATGATAGTACAAGTGCGGTTGATACAAGAACGGATGCATTAATAAGAACGGGACTAAAAAATGAGGCTCCCGACGTTACAAAAATTGTAATAGCACAAAGGATATCTTCAATTGAAGATGCAGATAAAATTATAGTTTTAGATGGCGGTAAAATAGTTGGTGTGGGAACTAGCGAAGAACTTAAAAAGTCGAACGATATTTATCGTGAAATTTACGAAATTCAGAATAAGATAGGGGGAAATAAGTAATGGCAGGCATGGGAAGGCGTCGTCAGTTCGGCGAGAAACCTCAAGTTAAAAAAGGCACCATGAAAAGGCTTTTAAAAATGCTTTTTAGTGAATACAAATGGCAAATGATGCTTGTTGTTTTATGTTTGATTGTATCTGCTATTGCAAGTTCGCTATCTAGTATCTTTTTACAAAGAATTATAGATAATGTAATAACTCCAGCACTTCAAAATGGGTATGATTCGGTAAAAGCGGAGTTTCTTAAAATTATAATCACGCTTGGAAGTATATATGTTTTAGCGATAATATCTGGTGTAATTTATACCCAACTAGGAGCTAAAATTACGCAAGGCTTTTTGGGTAGCGTAAGAGAAAAGTGTTTCACTAAAATGGAAAAGTTGCCAATTAGTTATTTTGATACTCATGCCCATGGCGACATTATGAGTTATTATACAAATGATGTAGATAACTTACGTCAGTTGATAGGACAAACATTGCCAAATCTTATTAGTTCTGCAATTACTATTGTAGTTCTTGTAAGTATTATGTGTGTGTTTAGTTTGTGGCTAACACTTGTAGTATTCTTATCCGTTATTTTTATGCTTATGGTTGTCAAAAAAATTGGTGGCAATAGTGCAAAGTATTTCATCAAACAACAAAAATCAATAGCTAAATGTGAAGGCTTCATTGAAGAAATGATGAACGGACAAAAGGTTATAAAGGTCTTTAACCATGAAGATGAATCAATTGATGACTTCAATAAAATAAATGAAGAATTATTTGAAGATAGTTCTAACGCTAATAAGTTTGCAAATATATTAATGCCAATTATGGGTAATATTGGCAATATTGTATATGTTTTGCTTGCGTTTATTGGTGGTGTTTTAATAGCGTTAAAAGTTCCAAATGTTAGTATTATTGGTATTACTTCGGTTATAACTACGGGTACTCTAATTTCATTTTTAACAATGAGTAAAAACTTTACCATGAATGTTTCGCAAGTTTCTCAACAAGTCAATAATATTGTAATGGCTCTAGCTGGTGCCGATAGAATATTTACATTGCTAGATGAAGAAGAAGAGAAAGATAACGGATATGTAGAACTTGTAAACATTGAAAAAGATTCTGACGGACATATTTCGGAAGTGAATTACAATTCTAATGTGTGGGCGTGGAAACATCAACACAAGGATGGAAGACTAACATACACCGATTTAAACGGAAGAATAGAACTTGAGAATGTAACTTTTGGATACACATCAAAAAAGACTGTTCTTAAAAATATAAGTGTAGTAGCAGAAGCTGGTGAAAAGATTGCTTTAGTTGGGGCAACTGGCGCTGGTAAAACCACTATTGCAAATCTATTAAACCGGTTTTACGATATTCAAGGCGGAAAAATTAGATACGATGGTATCAATATTACAAAGATTAAAAAGGGTGATTTAAGAAAGTCGCTAGGAATGGTTTTACAAGACACTAATCTATTTAGTGGCACCGTTATGGATAATATTAGATATGGTAATTTGGACGCTTCAGATGAAATGTGTGTAGAAGCGGCAAAACTTGCCAATGCGCATGATTTTATTATAAGGCTTCCAGAAGGTTATAATACCCAGCTTATAAACGATGGTGCAAATCTTTCGCAAGGTCAACGACAACTTATTAGTATAGCAAGAGCAGCTATTGCAAATGCTCCTGTTATGATACTAGACGAAGCGACATCTAGTATTGATACCCGAACGGAAGCAATAGTGCAAGCGGGTATGGATGCTCTTATGAAAGGTAGAACTGTTTTCGTAATAGCACACCGATTAAGTACAATTCAAAATAGTGATAAAATTATAGTTCTAGACAATGGCGAAATATTAGAAATGGGTACACATGACGAATTGATAAATAAAAAGGGAAGATATTATCAATTGTATACCGGTGCGTTCGAACTCGATTAACTAAAAAAATTCTGCAATTTTGGCAGAGTTTTTTGCTTTAAATTAGTTTTGTTTTATACCCCTAAAACAAACTTGCATTTTAGGTTGATTAGTTTTTCGAGAATAAATAAAGTGGCTCAAAATGGTTAAAATTTGACCTAATTTACAAGGTTAAGGTTTGATAAATGTTTAAAAATTTTAAAATATAGGTTTTTGCGGATAGTTTAGCATTAAGAAAAATTTGATATAATTTTAAGTGATATTAGCCAAATTATATTTGACAGTTATGCAAAATTTTACTATACTATAATTAGAAAGTTAGGAGTGATGAAATGGAATTAAAAAATAATTTACAGAAGAATTTAAACTCTACAGAAATTCAAAGTGGTAACAAATTTAAGTTTGATATTTGGTATGCTGAAGCATGGAGTAGACGCCAAGGATATTTCTCTTTTAAAATTGCTAACAACCTAAAAAAGAAGTTGTCGGATAGCGGAGTAAAAATAGACAGCGTATTAGACGTATGTTCGGGTTCGGGTGAATTTTTGAATGTATGTAATACCTTTATTAAAGATTGCGTTGGTATAGATAATGCAGAAGGGTATCTAGATTATGTAAAAACAAAGTACCCAAACATTACATTTAAAAAGGTTGATAAGTTGTATACTTTTGACCTTGGTAGAAAGTTTGATTTAATTACTTGTAACCATGATGTAATTAATATGTTTTTAAAGTTTGAAGAGTGGGTAGAATTTTTTAATGTTTGTTTTAATCACTTAAATGAAGGTGGAAGACTTTTATTTGACTTTTATAGCGAAAAGACTATGAATACATGGGAAAAAGTAATTTTTGAGCAAGATTATACATTAGATTATGTTCAAAAGGTTGCAAATGAAGATGGCGTTTGTATCATGGATGAAGTTTACTACATTAGAGAAAATGAGTCACTTTATAGAAAAACTGCAGATAAAATGATAGAGACCGGCTTTCCTACTGAAGCTGTAAAAAAAGCATTAGAAGAAGTTGGGTTTTCTAAAATTGATTTTATAGACATAAACTTCGAAAAGAGAAGTGACACAGACGACGTAGAAAGAGTTCATATACTTTGCCAAAAATAATAAAATGTTTTAACAAAGTGATTGACAAAAAGATTATAATATTATATACTTATTAAAGTGATATTTATCAAAGTCTTGGTAAGGTTTTGATTTGCGTAATGCAAAATTAAATGTCATAAATTGTAGCACGAGTAATCGTGCAAATGCTGATGTGGCTCAGTCGGTAGAGCACCGCCTTGGTAAGGCGGAGGTCACGGGTCCGATTCCCGTCATCAGCTCCAGGATGAAAAGCACCGGACCGCAAGGCTGGTGCTTTTATCATTTAATTATAAAATTGGGTTTTGTAAATCACTTTACAAAAATGTGTTTTGGCTGTAAAATTAAATAGTAATAAAAATATTGGTTAAGTAATAATGATTCGTTGTTAAGGGGTATATTATGGAATTAAAAAATGTAGATTTACATATACATACTAATTGTTCAGATGGGCAATATTCGGTAGATGAAGTTTTACAAAAAGCTAAGGATGCTAATTTAAAAGTAATTGGAATAGTTGACCATGATACAATCAAGCAATTTGATGTGTTAAGTAAAAGCAAGGTTGCACTAGATATGTTACTTTCGGGGTACAAAATTTTTGCTGGTGTGGAGTTTGATTGTAAAATAGGTAATATTGTAATGCATCTAATAGGTTATGGAATTAATCATAAAGATGAAAAAATAATTAATCTCATTAATGAAGCGGATAAATTAAGAATTAAAAAATTAGAGTATAATTTAGAGCAATTAAAAACGTTTGGTATAGAATTAAGTAATGAGCAGGTAGAAATTTTAAAGCAAAAAAGTAATGTTGGCCGTGTAGATATTGCAAAATGTTTGTTGGATAATGGTGTTGTAAGTAGTATTCAAGAAGCTTTTGATAAATATTTACAAAATAGTGAACAAGCAAAATCATTTAAATTAGAAGCCAGAAAGGTGATCGATATTGTAAAAGAAAATGGCGGAATGGTTGTTATTGCACACCCTTATCAAATAATGAAGGATAATAATTTAACTGAAGAACAAACTGAAAAAGTTTGGTCTACGCTTGTAGAACTTGGTGTCTCGGGAATGGAATGTTATTATTCAAAATACAATATAGGAAAAATAAAGAAATTAGTTTCGTTTGCGGAAAAGAATAACTTAAATATTACAATGGGAAGTGACTTTCATGGCGAAAAGGTTAAGCCAGATATTGTAATAGGTCAAATTATGCTAAACGAATAAAATTGTTTTGAGAATTTACACTAATATGGTAAATTATACATATAATAGTTTACTAGAAAATACAACAAATTTTGATGAATGTATCTTTTGGTAATAAATTATAGAAAATTTAATCTAGAGGTAAAATTTATGGAATTGGTAATTATGGCTGCCGGAATGGGTAGTAGGTTTGGTGGACTTAAACAAATCGAACCAATTAATGAAGACAATGAATTTATTATTGACTATTCGATTTATGATGCAATTAAAGCTGGATTTGATAAAGTTGTTTTTGTTATTAAAGAAGAGAATTATGAATTGTTTAGAGAAACGGTTGGTAAGCGTGTAGAAAAACAGATTTGTGTTGAATATGTTTTTCAAAAATTAGATGATATACCATCAGGGTTCAGTGTTCCAGAAGGTAGGGAAAAACCATGGGGAACAGCACAAGCAATATTGTGTTGTAGATATGCTGTTCATAACAATTTTGCAATTATCAATGCTGATGATTTTTATGGTAGAGATGCCTATATGGTTATGGGTAATTTCTTAAAAAATGTTAAGGATGATAAGTCTTTTGCACTTGCGGGATATAGGGTAAATAATACTTTAACTGAAAATGGTGCTGTTAAACGAGGGGTATGTTCAGAAAAAGATGGTTATTTAACAAGTATTACAGAAAGTAGCATAGAAAAAGTTGATGGAAAAATTATTGCAAGTCCTTTAAATGGGGATGCTTCTTTTGAGGTTGATGGAAACCAACCTGTTAGTATGAATATGTTTGGTTTTTCACCAATGATATTTAACTATTTAGAAAAACGTTTCGTACAATTTTTAGCAAACGAAACCCAAAAGAATCCGCTTAAATGCGAATATTTAATACCCGATGTAGTTGGTGAAATTGTAAGCCATAACATTGCAACCGTTAAGGTTTTGGATACTACCGCGGTTTGGCACGGAGTTACATATAAAGCAGATAAAGAAGAAGTTGTAAACTCAATTAAGGCACTTGTAAAGGCTGGGGAATATCCTGAACATCTTTGGAAAAAGTAGAAGTTTTGGGTCTAAAATAATTTAAAAAGTGTTTTAAAATAGTTGCTTTTTGTCTAGACTATATAGTAAAATATAATTACCAAACTAAGATTTGGATACTAAAAAGCAAAGAGGTAAAAAACATGAAAATTTCTGACGTAAGAATTCGCATGGTGAAGAGCGAAACAAGCAAAATTAAGGCATCTGCTTCAATTACTATTGATGAATGTTTTGTAGTACATGACATTAAGGTTATTGAAGGTAACGAAGGATACTTTATTGCTATGCCTAGTCGTAAGACTCCAGACGGAGAATTTAAGGATATCGTTCATCCACTAAACACCGAAACTCGTGAAATGATCAAGGAAGTTGTTCTAAAAGCATTCAATGAAGCAAAAGACGCTGAATAGTAACCATTAAATATATATTTAATCGTGCTAGATTTATTTCAAAAAGTGTTTTAAGTTCACTGCATTCTGCGGTGAACTTTTAATTTTGAGTTTTTTACATTTTCACTTGACAAAGATGCCTTTTTAATATATAATTTACTTCGTTAAAATGAACTTGCAAACATAAGGAGAGAATTATGAAAGAGAATACACATCCAGATTATCATGAAGTCTCTGTAGAATGTGCTTGTGGTAATAAGTTTACTACTCGTAGCACAAAGAGTGGAGATGTTATTAAACTAGAAATCTGCAACAAGTGTCACCCATTCTTTACTGGTACTCAGAAGTTAGTTGATAGTGGCGGACGAGTAGACAGATTTAATAAGAGATACGGCAACAACAAGTAGCGAATTTTTAAAATGTAAGTGCAGTAATCTTGTACTTACATTGTTTTTATTGCGGGGTAACCAAAGGGCGTTTTTGGTATCTCGCAATTTTTATTAAATGGAGTATAGCTTATGAAGTCGAATGAGTTAAAAAAAAGACTAATACAAATGGATACAAATCAAACTATAGATGAGTCAGATATTGACTGGATAATTGTTGAGTGTTCTGGTATTAAGCGTGCAGAAATTGAGATTGGTAAGGAATTGTCTTGTGACGCAATCAAAAAAGCGGAAGAGATTATGAAAGTCCGTTTGACTGGAGTGCCTTTAGCGTATTGTTTAGGTTATCAAAATTTTTTTGGAAGGAATTTTTTTGTAAATCGTAATACTCTAATTCCAAGGTGTGAAACCGAGCAGTTGGTAGATTCGGTTTTAAAGACTATAAAATGTGGAAGCGGATTGGATGTAGGAACTGGAAGTGGAATTATTCCAATAACGCTAAATCTAGAAAATAGTGATTTAACAATGACAGCTGTTGATATAAGTGATGAAGCACTATTAGTTGCTGATAAAAACGCTAAGAACTTAAACGCAAATGTAGACCTTTTAAAAAGTGATTTGTTTTCTATGCTTAAAGGTAAACAGTTTGATTTTATAGTGTCGAATCCACCATATATAAAAACTCAAGATATTGAAACTCTAGATGATGTTGTAAAGAAGTTCGAACCTATGCTTGCTTTGGATGGTGGTGTAGACGGGTTAGATTTTTACAAAAGAATAATTTATGATGCACCAAAATTTCTAAAAGATAATGGATATATATTTTTTGAAGTTGGGATTGGTGAGAGTGATGCAGTTAAAGATTTGCTAAGTAAAGAATTTAAAGAGATAAAAATTGAAAAAGATTTAGAAAATGTGGCAAGAATTGTAAGTGCCATAAAAAAGTGAGGAAGTTATGATTGAAAAATTAAAAGAGATGAAGTTGAAGTTTTTGGAATTGACTGAACTAATTGGGGACCCTGCAGTTATTGCCGATATTGATAGATGGAAAAAACTTTGCAAAGAGCATGCCGATATGGAAGATATTATGGCAAAGTATGATGAATATGTAAAGACTGAAAAAGACTTGAAAGACGCCGAAGAACTAAAAGAAACTGAAACAGATGCTGAAATGATTGAACTTGCAACCGAAGAAATAAATCACAATAAACATAAACTTGCAGAGATAGAAGAAGAGTTGAAGGTTTTATTATTACCAAAAGATGAAAACGACGAAAAGAATGTAATCATTGAAATTCGTGCGGGTGCTGGTGGAGATGAAGCGAGTCTATTTGGAATGGAATTAAAAAGAATGTATACATTATGGGCTGAAAAGCATAGATTCAGCATTGAAGAGATTGATGGTAACTATACAGAAGCCGGTGGAGTTAAGGAATGTACATTTATGATTAAGGGAAAAAATGTATATAGCTTAAT
The DNA here is from genome assembly GCA_934772525.1 of uncultured Clostridia bacterium. Classification (GTDB taxonomy): domain Bacteria; phylum Bacillota; class Clostridia; order Christensenellales; family UBA1242; genus UMGS1908. Next base: position 121,163 of record CAKVMI010000004.1, on the reverse strand, counting down.
GAAATTTGAAAGTGGTGTTCATAGAGTTCAAAGAGTTCCAGTTACCGAAAGTCAGGGTAGAGTACATACATCTACTGCAACGGTTGCAGTTTTGCCAGAACAAACCGAAGTGAATATTGAGATTAATGAAAAAGATTTGGAAATTGATACTTATAGAAGTAGTGGTGCTGGTGGTCAGCACGTAAACAAAACCGAAAGTGCTATAAGAATTACTCATAAGCCAACTGGTATGGTTGTAGCGTGTCAAGATGAAAGATCGCAAATAAAGAACCGTGAAAGAGCAATGAGTATTTTAAAGAGTAAACTTTATGACTATTATAAATCTCAAGCGGACGCTGAATATGCTGATCGTAGACGTGGTCAAATTGGTAGTGGTGAAAGGTGTGAAAAAATTAGAACATACAACTTCCCACAAAATAGAGTAACCGACCATAGAATTAATTTCACAATATATTCATTGGATAATTTTATGAATGGCGATATTGATGATATGATTTCGGCATTAGCACTAGCGGAAAGACAAAGACTACTAATGAGTAAAAATTATTCATATTAAAATTAAAAGGTGATAGCATGAACGAAAAGTTAAAAAGAAGTTTATCTGAATTGCCTGAAAGCCCTGGAGTGTATATTATGCACGACAAAAGTGGCGAAATAATCTATATTGGAAAAGCGAAAGTTTTAAAAAACAGAGTTAGTTCGTATTTTATAAATAATAAAAAAAATTTAAAGACAAGAATGCTCGTTTCTAATATTGATAGCTTAGAATATATTTTAACGGCATCTGAATCAGATGCCTTTTCATTAGAAAATAATTTAATAAAACAACATAAACCTAAGTATAACATTTTATTAAAAGACGATAAAAATTTTCCATATATAAGGATTGATAGACATCAATTATTTCCAGAAGTTACTATATCTAGAAAAGTTAAAAATGATGGAGCTAGTTATTTTGGCCCGTTTGTAACTGGTCTTAGAGTAGGTCAATTTTTGGAAATTATAAAGTCGGTCTTTCAAATAAGACAATGTAAGATTGATTTTTCAAAAAATCGAAAAACTAATAGACGTTGCTTATATGGCGATATGGGTAATTGTTCTATGCCTTGTGTTGGTAAAATTACGGCGGAAGATTACAATAAAATTATTGATGAGGTTGTAGATTTTTTGAATGGTGACAACTCAAAAGTTAAAAAAATGTTAAAACAAAAAATGAATATTTGTGCTGAAAATATGGAATTTGAACAAGCAATAGATTATAGAACTAAACTTGAAATGCTTGATAGAAGTGAACAATATGTTTTAACAACTCTTCCAAAAAATTCAAATATTGATATTTTTTCAATTCTGGAAGTCGATGAAATGGTGGCTATTAATCAAGTTGTAATTAGAAATGGTAAGACAATTGCGGATAAAAATTATTCTATAGATAAACTTTCAGGCCAAAATTTGGATGAAATTTTATTAGAATTTTTGGTGCAATATTATGGGCAAAACTCACACCCGAACGAATTGTTGACTAACATAAATATTGACAAAATGGGGCAAATTTTGGCGTCAAATGCTTTAGGTAGATTTAAAATTTTGGTTCCAGTGAAGGGAATTAAGAAAAAAATGATTGAAATGAGCGAGAAAAATATCCGTGAATTTTTAGCAAAAAATTATGAGGTTCAAAAGCGTAAGCAGAAGTTAAATAATGAGTCGCTTGAAGAGTTGTCAAAAATTTTAGAACTTGATAGAATACCTTATAGGATTGAGTGTTATGATATTTCAAACATCAGTGGAACAAATAGTGTAGCTAGTATGGTTGTGTTTGAAAATGGCGAACCAAACAAAAAGGAGTATCGTAAGTTTAAAATTAAAACGGTAGTTGGTGCAGATGATTTTAAAAGTATGGAGGAAACTTTAAATAGAAGATTTTTAAGATTAAAGGAAAAGTCGGATAATTTTAAAGTTGCACCCGATATAGTTTTGATTGATGGTGGTTTGGGACAGTTGCATTCGGCCGTTAATACAATAAGGCGTTTAGGTTTTAATACAAAAGTTATAAGCATAGCAAAAAAAGAAGAGCAAGTTTTTGTTGATGATAGATTGGAGCCAATTGAATTACCGGCAGATAATAATGCAAGAAAATTACTGCAAAGACTACGTGATGAAGCTCATAGATTTGCAATCAATTTCCATAGAGAAGTTAGAGATAAAGATATGTTAAAAAAATAAGTAAATATAGTATTGCAATTTATTAACCATTAAAAAATAAATAATCAAATTTTAAGAATTTATCTAAAGATAGATTCTTTTTTTGTACCATTTATAAATTTTTGCAAAGAGTTGGTTTTAGCATAAAGAGATTGTTAGTTTCATACTATTTTAATATGAATAATGAAGAAGGTAAATTTGGTTTAATAAGGTTAATGGCGTTATGCTTGTTGGTGGTTGTGTTAATGGTTGTAACGCCATTATTAATGATTAAAAAGAAAACGCAAATCATAACAGGCGAAGAACTTTGGGGTGAAAAAAGCGAATTTCAAGGGGTGCTTGAAGTTTGGAATGTTGATACATTTGGTGGGGCCATCATTTCAAAGAGCGATTTTTTGGAACAGGTTGCTAGAGAGTTTGAGTCTAACAATAAGGGTGTTTATGTCTGCGTTAAAAATATGAAGATTGATGAATTTAAAATTGCTATAGGTGAAGGAAGGCTTCCGAATGTTATATCCTTTGGTAGCGGTGTTGGTAAATTGATAGAAGAAAATTTGGAACACTTGGGTGAATTTAATAGCGTTAATAGTAAAGTGTTAGATAGTGGTAAAAGTGGAGATAGCTTAAAAGCAGTTGGTTACATTATGGGTATGTATGGGCTATTTTCAAGTACAGACAAAATTGGTAGTCTTCAAGAAAATCAAAAACTTTCAGATATAATGTTTACATCGGGCAAAGATGTCGTAAAAAAGAAATCAACTAAGCATATCTATAGTATCAATTACGGGAAGTCTGAGTATATTCATCCAGAGCGGGCTCTTGGAGAAAATATTAAAGATTGTTTAATAAGTACGGGCGATTATGCAGGGTATATGGACTTTGTGAATTTCAATAAATCAAATATATTGTTAGGTAATATGCGTGACATGGTACGGCTTAAGCGTAAGGTAGAAAAAGGAGATATGTCTGACATAATAGTAGAACCTATAACAAAATACAACGATTTAATTCAGTATGTAGGACTTATAAAACAGTCAAATGACACAATAAAAAAATGTGCAGAACTATTTTTAAATAACTTGCTTAGTGAATCGGTTCAAAAGCAAATTTATAAAACTGGTCTATTCAGCACAACGGGAGAAATACTTTATGATACCAATGAAAATTTTAAGATGTTTGAATGCCAGATAGACAAAATAGAAAATATACCAAATGTGTTTTTATAATTTATTATAATTTTCTTGAAAAATTTTTAGAGTTGGGGTAAAATTATTATGGTCGATGAAAAGATGCTTCTTGACAAATTCTCTTTTATAAAAATTGATGAGCCATTAAAATTTCATTGCACATTTAAAATTGGTGGTAACGCAAAGATTTTTGCTGAACCTAGAACAATTGATGAACTTTTACAAATAACCAAATATCTTAATTCATCTAGCCAGCCGTACCGAATAATAGGAAATGGAAGTAACATTTTGTTTTCAGATGCGGGTACTAGTCTTGCAATTATTTCAACTTCAAAAATGAAGGGTGTAAAACAAATTGATGAAACTTCGTTTGAAATAGTTTCGGGCGAATCTCTTTCGGGTGTTGCGTTTTTATTGTCAAAACTTGGATTTACTGGATTAGAATTCGCTGTTGGAATACCTGGAACAGTCGGTGGATCAGTTGTTATGAATGCTGGAGCGTTTGGGTCAGATATAAGTAAAGTTATTCAAAGTGTTACATATTTAGATGGAAATTTTATTAGAATCGATTCGGTTGACGATTGCAGATTTGGTTACCGATGTTCAAAATTTTTAACAAAGAAAGATATTGTAATAATCTCAGTTAGACTAAATTTAACAATTGGCAATACGTTAAAAATTTTAAAAGATGTAAATTGCAATATAGAAAAAAGAAAAGAAACTCAACCACTTGGGAGGAGTGCAGGAAGTGTTTTTAAAAGAACCGAAACTCAGCCGGCTGGAAAGCTTATAGACGAGTGCGGTTTAAAAGGTAAAAAAATAGGTGGAGCTATAATTTCAAATAAACATGCTAATTTTATTTTAAATACGAATAATGCGACAAGCAAAGATGTTTTGGACTTAATTGACTTTGCAAAGCAAAAAGTTAAAGAAAAATTTAATGAACAATTAGAATTAGAAATTGAAATTATAGAATAAACAAATGGAAGAAGTTAAAGGAATATATCATACACATTCAAAATATTCAAAATATAATCATGGTAAAGATAGCGTTTTAGATATGGTTAATAAAGCGGAAGAATTAGGTTTATCTGAGTACGCAATAACCGACCATGGAGTAAATCACTTTTTTGGCATTAGAAAAAGAGATATAGAAAAATTAAAAAAAGATATAATAGATGCGTCTGCTGGTAAAAATGTAAAAGTGTATATGGGGCTAGAATTTAATTTACTTGGAAACGATGGAAAGACAGATTTTGTAAAGAGTAAAGAAACTTTATTTGATATAAAATTATTCGGTGCACATATGGGTGCATGGGTAGGATTTAAAAATTTTTTTACTTTCTATCTGCCTAATATATTTAATAAAAACAGCAAAAAACGCATTGATAAAAATACCGATGCTTACATTAATGCAATAAAAAGATATAAGTTTGATGTAGTTACTCATCCAAATGAATTTATAAAAGTTGATATAAAAAGACTTGCCGAAGCGTGTGCTGAAAATAATTGTTATTTAGAATTAAATGAAAAACATATGAATTTAACAACGGAAGATATAAAGGAGATTTTAAAAACCGATTGTAAATTTATAATTGGGTCGGATGCTCATTGTAAAGACAGGATACTATCTGTAGATAGAGTTCTTAAATTAATTAAGGATGCAAATATCCCAGAAGAAAGAGTAGCAAATCTTAACAAGTTACCGAATTTTAAAAATAAATATGAAGTTAATTAAAAATACATAAAGGAGAAAAGATGTCATATACAAGTGAAGTTAAAAAAGAAATGAGCGAAATTAAGATAGAAAGTGATTGCTGTAAAATGGCATCTCTTTGTGCTACAATTAATACGCTTGGAAGTTTGGTTATTAATAGAGAAGGTTTTACTTTTTCAATAAAAACAGATAACCAAATAGTTTTAGATAATGTTAGAAATATAATCAAGTCACTTTATAGCGAAACGATTATTGATGTTCCAGTTGACGAAGAAGTTGTTGGGAAATGTACTCTTAGGGAGATTGTTGTTCCGAAAGATATTGGAAATAGAATTTTGAACGATTGCGGAATTGTAACTTTAGATGAATCAAATAATTGGAAACTAAATACCTCAATAGATCACCATATAATCTTGGAAGACTGTTGTAAAAAAACATATATTATGACAGTATTTATGTGTGTTGGAACAATATCTGTTCCGCTTACTAGTGACCAAGACACTGAAAAAAATTCAAAGAGTGGCTATCACTTTGAGTTGGAATTTACAAATACCGAGCAGGCAAAAGCAGTAGGTAATTTACTGGGTGAGTTTGGTTTTATCACAAGACGGGTTGAAAGAAGTGGTAAAAGTGTGGTATATATGAAGGAGTCGGAGTCTATTGCCGACTTTGTAGGTTTTGTTGGGGCAACAAAAAGTTACTTAAGGCTACAAGAAGAAATTGTTAAACGTGAAATGCGAAATAGTATAAATCGTCAAAGTAATTGTATTTCTGCAAATATAGATAAAACGGTTAATGCTAGTATTGTGCAGATGCGTGCTATAAATACAATAGAAGACACAATAGGAATTGATTCTTTACCCGAACACTTGCAAAAAATTGCATTGCTTCGAAAAGAACACCCTGATGCGTCTTTGATAGAACTTGTAGATTTGTATGGTGAAAACGCAACAAAATCTGGAATAAACTATAAGTTAAAACGATTGGTAGAAATCGCACAAAAGTTATAGAGTAGTATACAAAAGGAGAAATTATGGAAAAGAACTTTGTTCATTTGCACGTACATACTGAATATAGTTTGTTAGATGGTGCGGCAAGGATAGAAAAACTAGTTAAAGTTTGTAAAGAATATGGTATGCCGGCGTGTGCAATAACAGACCACGGTAATATGTATGGTTGTGTTACTATGTTTGATGCGTGTACAAAAGCGGGTATCAAACCAATTTTTGGTTGTGAATTTTATGTTGCAGATGATTTACATGAAAGAACTGCACGTAGTAAAAATTCGCATCTTATTTTGCTTGCAAAAAATAGGACAGGTTACTTAAACCTTTGTGAATTAAACTCTATAGCATTTAGAGATGGGTTTTATTATAAACCACGTATAGATTACAAAACTCTAGAAAAGTATTCAGAAGGCGTAGTTTGTTTATCTGCTTGTATTGCGGGAGATATTCCACAATATATTTTGTCGCATCAATATGATAAGGCAGAAGAACTTGTACAATGGTTTAAGAGAGTTTTTAAGGATGACTTTTATTTGGAAATTCAAAACCATGGAATGAAGGAAGAACAAGAAGTAAATAAAAAGTTGCATGAATATTCTAAAAAATATGGTATAAAACTCGTAGCAACAAATGATGCCCATTACATATATAAAGAAGATGCGGTAGTGCAAGACGTTTTAATGTGTGTTCAAATGGGTAAAACCATTGATGATCCTAATAGAATGAAATTTCCATCGGATGAATTTTATATTAAAACCTATGATGAGATGGCAAAAGCGTTTCCAGATGACTTAGATGCACTTGCAACTACATTAGAGATAGCTGAAAAATGTAATTATAGTTTTAAAGAAGATCATATTGACGAAAATAAATATATGTTCCCACCATTTATGCCACCAAATGGACTTTCTTTTGCAGATTATTTGTGGCAACTTGTAGATGCTGGGGTTGTAAAGCGATATGGCGGATATAATAAAACTGTCAGAGAAAGAATTGATAGAGAAATGGGTGTTATTGTAAAGCAGGGCTTTGCTCAATATTTCTTAACAGTTTGGGATTATATTAATGCTGCGAAAAATATGGGAATTCCAGTAGGTCCAGGGCGTGGATCTGGTGCGGGTTCAGTTGTTGCATATTGTATAGGAATAACAAATATTGACCCATTTAAGTTTGATTTGCTTTTTGAAAGATTTTTACATACCGAGCGTGTTACTGCTCCCGATTTTGACTGCGACTTTGCCGATGATAGAAGACAAGATATTATAAACTATGTACGAGATAAGTACGGTGCAGATAAGGTTGTAAAGATTGTGACATTTGGTACAATGGCAGCTAAGAACGCTATTAAAGATGTAGGTAGAGTTTTGGGTGTTCCATATAGTGAAACGGATAAGGTTACAAAAAATATTCCAAATCTACCAGCAAAGCATCATGACGTTATTCAAAAGGCTTTTGGTTTTTATCATCCAAAAGAAGGGGATAAAGATTTTGGTACCGATTATGCCGTTCCAGAACTTGTAGAATTATACAATGGAAATGCCGATATTAAAAGAGTTGTAGACATTGCAATGAAACTAGAAGGTATGCCAAGACAATGTTCGACTCATGCGTGTGGTGTACTAATTGCTTGTGATAGTGTAGATAAGTTTATGCCTATTAGTAGAAATGGGGATGACTTAACGACGCAATATAGTATGACCGATATTGAAAGATTGGGTCACTTAAAGATGGACTTTTTAGGTCTTCGTAACTTAAATGATATTGCAAAAGCTATACAATATGTAAAGGAAAATTATGGCGTAGAACTAGACTTTGATAAAATGGGATATGAAGACCCAGGTGTTTATAAGTTGCTTTCTAGTGGTAACACAAAAGCGGTATTCCAAGTAGAAAGTGGAGGTTTCCAAAAATTCTTAAAAGAACTAAAACCAACCAGCATAGAAGATATTACGGCGGGTGTGTCACTATATAGACCAGGTCCAATGGATAGTATTCCAAGATATGTGCACAACAAGCACAATCCACAAGATGTTACATATGATGACCCTATACTAGAGCCAATTTTGAATGTAACTTATGGTTGTATTGTTTATCAAGAGCAGGTCATGAGAATTGTTCAAGATATGGCGGGGTATACTCTAGGTCAAGCCGATATGGTAAGACGTATGATGGGTAAGAAAAAACTTGAAGCCATGCAAAAAGAAAAGGCTGTATTCTTGTTTGGTAAACCAGCAGAAAATGGCAAGCCAGCAATAGATGGCGCCATTAAGCGTGGAGTAAAGCAAGAAGTAGCCGAAAAAATTTGGGGCGAGATGGAAAGTTTTGCGAGTTACGCGTTTAATAAGTCCCATGCGGCAGCATACTCAATTATTACATACGAAACAGCGTATCTAAAGAATTACTATGAGGCAGAGTTTTTAACTGCGGTTTTGAACAATAGAATTTCTAACGCCGATGAAATTAAAAATTATATAAACCATGCAAAGGATGAAAAAATTAAGGTTTTACCTCCCGATGTAAATAAGTCTAAAACTTATTTTAGTGTTAAAAATAAGCAAATTAGATTCGGACTTGCGGCACTAAAGGGAATCGGTGAAACAATGTGTGACCAAATAGTTGCAGAGAGAGAAGCAAATGGCGAATATAAAAACTTTGCAGACTTTTTAAGTAGATGTTATCAATTTGGTGTAAATAAAAGAGTCCTTGAAAGTATGATTTTCTCGGGTGCTTTTGATTGCTTCAAGATTAATAGGTCGGTGCTTTTTGCAGTTTATGATCAAGCCTTAAAACAAGTAAGCGAAGTAAAGAAAAAGACAAGTCTTGGACAAATTTCTCTTTTTGGTGAAGATGAAATAGTTGATATTAAATATCCAGAATTAGATGAATACGATAATTTCCAAAAATTAAATAAAGAAAAAGAAATTATTGGTATATATATTTCTGGTCACCCACTAGATGCATACCGAGATAAGTTTGAAAATTTTACATTTAATGCATCAATGTTTGAGCCGATTGAAAGTGAAAATACCGAAGAAGAAATTGGCGAAGGCGAAGAAGAGAAGAATGTCGAATATGGTATTGCCGATGGAACAAAAATAACAGCGGGAGGAATTGTTACCGAAGTTAGAAAGTCTTACACTAAAGTTGGTAATAAAGCAATGGCTGTTATAGAAGTGGAGGATTTATATGGTTCGTATTCAGTTATGGTATTTCCAAAAATTTACGACCAAATAAAGTATGACTTGGCACCAAATAAAATAATTACTATTAATGGTAAAGTTAATATTAGAGAGGGCGAAAAGCCTATAATCGTTCCAGAAAAAATAGAATTTTGGAATCAAGAAATTAAATCTACTCTAAAAAAACAAATTGAAGAAGAGTCAATTTCAGTTGCTGAAAAATTATATTTGAAATATAATATAGAAGACCAAAGACTTAATGACGAAATTTTGGGAATACTTTCATTAAAAGATGGAAAAGTTCCGGTACTCGTTCAAAGTAATGGTAAAATGTATAATATGAATGTTTCGGTAACTCCAACAACAGCAATGCTATCCGAATTAACAGCAGTGCTTGGAGTTCAAAACATCAAGTTAAAGTAGGAGATATTTATGAAAAAAATAGCAGTATTAACTAGTGGTGGAGATGCTCCGGGAATGAATGCCTGTATCCGTGCGGTTGTTCGTAGTGGAATAGTAAACGGCTATGAAGTAGTTGGTATTATTGGGGGTTATCAAGGTTTAATTGATGAAAATTATAGAACCCTAGGGCTTCGTGATGTAGGTAATATAATTCAAACGGGCGGTACTATTTTAAAAACTTCAAGATGTTCAGCGTTTTTAACCGAGCAAGGTTTTAATAAGGCCGTTCAAAATTATAAAAAGGCTAAGTTTGAAGCAATAATTGTAATAGGTGGTAATGGTAGCCTAACTGGTGCAACCGAATTATATAAAGCGGGTGTAAATGTTGTAGGGCTTCCTGGAACCATTGATAACGATTTGGGTTATACCGATTTTACCTTAGGGTTTGATACTGCGGTAAATACGGTAACAAACTTATTAAATAATGTTAGAGATACATCTAGCGCGCATGATAGAGTATGTGTAGTAGAAGTTATGGGCAGAAAGTGTGGCGATATTGCACTTTTTGCTGGAATGAGTGCGGGTGCTGAAATTGTTTTAATACCCGAAGTCGTAACTCCTATGGAAGAAGTTTATAAAAAACTTTTAAACAGTGCAAAGACGGGTAAAAAGAGTTCTATTGTTGTGGTTGCAGAAGGTGTAGGAAATGCTAACGATGTTGCAAAGCAAATCTATGAGCATACGGGCCTTGAAAGCAAGGCGGTAGTAATAGGGCATTTACAGCGTGGTGGTAGTCCTAGTATGGCAGATAGAGTATTTGCAAGTAGACTTGGTGTGTGTGCGGTTGAGTCAATTAAAAATGGCGAAATGAATATTGCAATAGGAACAAAAAATAATAAAATTAATAAGATGAATATTGAAAAAGCAATAAAAACGAAGAATGTGTTTGATGAGTTTGATTATAAAATCAATAGTATAATTTCAATATAATAGGAAAACATTTGTGGCAGAAGAAAAGGTTATTAAATTAAGTTTAAATAAAGACCAAAATATAGATAATTGTAGAAAAGCGTTTCAAGAAAGAGATTATGTAATGGCGTTTTCGCTTTATAATGATTTGGATACAGATTTACAAAGGGTGCTACTTCCAGAAGTGGCATCTTTTTATGCGTCGGTTTTTGATGCTTGTGGAGAATATGGTTGCTTAATGCGTATGATAGCGTATCCAAAAGCACATAACTTGGATCCGCATATTATAATGAAAAGATTGAAAAGGTTCGTAGTTCCACTTGCTGGAAATGGTTATATTTCGTATTATGAAAAATTAATTGAAAAAACTTTTGGGGTTCCGGTTTGTGATAGTGACCTATTTAGTCAGATTTTAGAAACAAAACTAAATGGTGAAGCTGGGACAAATAATAATGCGTCGCTTAGAATGTTAGATGATGCTAATGAAGGAAATTTCTTTTATGATCAAGCGGTGTTGAGTTTAGCAGAGGGAAATAAGGAAGAAGCATTAAAATTATTACAACAAATTAAATCTAGCGATAAAAAATTTATTGAAGGACAAAATTTTACTGCTGTTATTTCGCAAATGAATGGTGATATAGAAAGTGCGGTAAAAAGTTCTATGGTGGTTTTAAAAATTCAGCCAGATGATATAGAAGCGCTTAAAAGACTTTTGGGTATTGCAAAAGACTATACAGAATTTAAAGAGCAGATTAATCAATTTTTAATAAGTTTAGATTATAGCGAGTTTAATGATGATGCTCATTTCGCACTAGCTAAAATATTCATAGAAAATAAAGAGTTTAAAAGGGCGGAAGCCGAACTTAACTACATAAAAAGCATTTTTGTATATAGTGAAAATTACTTACAGATGCAGGCTCGAGTGTATGAAGAACTTGGAAAAATGGACGAATGTAAAACTGCTCTTCAAACGCTTATAACAATTTATCCAAAAAACGTGCGTGCAAGATATAAATTAAGGTGTATTGAAACTGCAGAAAGTCAAGGCTTAAAATATACTAGCGAAAACGAAACTAAACGAATGCAAGAAGAAATAGAATCATTTTTGGAAAATACATCGGAAGATGATTTTTGCAAATTAAATCGTACAGAACTTGAATATTATTTTAGAAGTATTTGTTATTATGCTTCAGATTTGTCGCTAAAAAAGTCAGTACTTGTAATGTTAAGTATTTCAAAATTAAAAGATGTAATTTTTGATAGTTTACTTGAAATCGAAACGGGTGAAAAGCAAAAAGAAATAATTTTAAGTACGATAATTCAGCTCGCTATGGCAAAAGATGTTTATGCTGTTGTGTATGGTAAGTTGAAAAAAATTCATATAGATTATCCTAAATTACTTTACAATAAAGATTATTTGGATGCACTAAAATCTCCAAAAGCAATAAAGGGCTCGGTTAGTAATTATAGGGCGTACCTTATAAATGCCTATGCTCAAGCTTTCACAGTTAGAGTTTTTGATGAGGGGAGAATAACAAAGTTTTCAAAAAATGCCGAGATGGTAATAAAAGGGATACAATTTTTAGATCCAGAAGATAGGGTATTGTTTGATGACTTGGATAATTTAGTATTTGCATTTTGTGTCGCAGACTGCCAAATGTATGCTACAAGCAAGGTTATGTTTGTTGCAATAGATAGTGAAACGAAGAAAAAAATAATAAATTTGGTTAAAGAATTTAAAGTCGCGAAAATCTAATGTTCATTAAACTGGGCAAATTTTAAAATAATAATCTTAAAAAATACAATAAAAAAAGATATCAAACGATTATGTTTGATATCTTTCTACTAATTTTAATTACTTATTGCAAGCAGAATAAACTTCTACTGCAAGTGCTACGGTTGCGCCAACCATTGGGTTGTTGCCCATTCCGATAAATCCCATCATATCTACATGGGCTGGAACGGATGAACTGCCAGCAAATTGTGCATCGCTATGCATTCTACCCATAGTATCTGTCATACCATAACTTGCAGGACCGGCTGCAACGTTATCTGGGTGAAGTGTTCTTCCTGTACCACCACCGCTTGCAACACTGAAATATTTCTTATTGTTTTCATAAGACCATTTTTTGTATGTGCCAGCAACTGGGTGTTGGAATCTTGTTGGGTTTGTTGAGTTGCCAGTAATAGAAACGTCAACATTTTCATGAATCATAATTGCAACGCCTTCAGAAACATCGTCTGCACCATAAACTTTAACTTTAGCACGTTCGCCGTCGCTAAATGGGATGGTTTTAACAATTTTTAATTCGCCAGTAGAGTAATTGTATTCGGTTTGTACATAGGTAAAACCGTTTATTCTCGAAATAATGTATGCAGCGTCTTTTCCTAAACCATTAAGTATTACCCTTAATGGAGATTTTCTTGCCTTATTTGCTTTTAGGGCAATTCCAATAGCACCTTCGGCAGCTGCAAAACTTTCATGGCCTGCAAGGAAGCAGAAACATTCACATTTTTCATCAAGTAGCATAGCGCCAAGGTTTCCGTGTCCTAAACCAACTTTTCTTGAATCGGCTACTGAACCTGGAACGCAAAATGCTTGTAGACCTTGACCAATTAAACTTGACGCTTCGCTAGCAGTTGTTGGTTTTTTAGTAAGGGCTAGGGCAGTGCCAGCTGTATATGCCCAAACAGCGTTTTCAAAACAAATTTGTTGTACGCCCTTAACAATTTTATCGGGATCAATTCCGTGACTTAAGCAAATTTCACGGCAATTTTCAAGTGAGCCCAAGTTGTTAGCTTTTAAAAAGGCGTTTATAGAAGCCTCTCTCTTTTCTTTTCCTTCAAATTCTACCATAATCCACCTATTCCTTTCTAGGGTCGATAACTTTTACGGCTTCTGTCATACGACCATATGTTTTAGTGTATTTTTTTATTGCTTCGTTTGGTTCCACGCCATTTCTAATTTCTTCCATAGCTTTACCAATAGAGATGTATTCATAACCAATAATCTCGTTATTTTTGTCTAATCCTAGTTTTGAAACATAACCTTCAGCAATGTTTAAATATCTTGGACCTTTTGCTTTAGTTCCGTACATTGTACCAACTTGGCTAGTTAAGCCTTTGCCAAGGTCGTCCAAACCTGCTCCAATTTCTAGACCATTTTCTGAGAATGCTGATTGGCTTCTTCCGTAAACAATTTGTAAGAAAAGTTCACGCATTGCTACGTTAATAGCGTCACAAACAAGGTCAGTGTTTAGAGCTTCTAGAAGAGTCTTTCCTGGTAGAATTTCACTTGCCATAGCTGCAGAGTGTGTCATACCAGAGCATCCTACAGTTTCAACTAGCGCCTCTTCAATAATTCCGTCTTTGATGTTTAGTGTTAATTTACAAGCACCTTGTTGTGGGGCACAAGCACCAACGCCATGAGTTAAGCCAGAAATGTCTTTAATTTCTTTTGAATGTATCCATTTGCCTTCTTCAGGTATAGGTGCGTTTTGATGTCTTGCACCGTTTGTTACTGGACACATATTGTTAATGTGTGTTGAGTATTGCATTTGTTTCTCCTTTAATATTTTTGTACAATTACAATTATATCACAACAAAATATTTATAGTAAACCATTTATGTTTGATTTTTTAGTTAATTTATGGTAATATTTAATTAAATAAAGATTTAAGGAATTGTGAGATGTCTGAAGGTAGAAACTTTTTTGTTGTTGCAGAAGAAGTATGTGTTGAGTTAGAAGAAAAAGGCTCACGTTTTTTAGGGTATTCAAAATTTGTTAGAACAGAAGAGCAAGTGAATGAATTTTTAGCATTAGTAAAGACTGCACATTCTCAAGCTACTCACATTTGCTATGCATACATATTGGGGCAAAATGGAGATATTAGTAAAAATAATGATAATGGAGAACCTGCAGGAACGGCGGGTGTTCCTATTTTAGAAGCTATTAAAAAGAAAAAATTGACCAATACATTAGTTGTTGTTGTAAGATATTTTGGTGGCAAAGAATTAGGTACAAATGGTTTATATAAAGCATATTTTCAAACGGCATTAAATACATTAACCGAAGCCAATTATTTTGAGATGAAAGAGTGTGTTGTGTACGAATTTAACTTTACATACAATGAATTTGCAAAAACGGGTGCATATTTTAGAGATAATAATTTACCTATAATTAAGATAGATTACAAAGACGCTGTTCATGTAGAAGTTGCAATACCAATAGAAAAAGAACAGGTAACTTTTAGTGAACTTAAAATGATGCTTGGTGGTAAAATTATTAATAATAAGTTAAGGAGTGCGTTCTTTAGATTTAACGCAAATTAATATAGGTGGCTAAAATTTCCAGTATAACTTTACAGAAAAACAAATCTCGTGCGAATGTCTTTTTAGACGGAGAATTTGTTTGCGGACTTAATAATTTGACTCTTGTAAAAAATGGGTTAAAACCGGGTACAGAAATTACTAAAGAAAAGTTGATGAAAATTTACAATGAAAGTGAAATAGAGGGTGCTTACGAAAAGGCACTCAGTTTGCTTTCTCGTCAAAAGTACACAAAAAAGGCAATTACGGATAAATTAAAAGCAAAAGGATATGAAGCAGAAATTATAGATGTTGTAGTAGGAAAATTAAAAGAATACGGATATATTAGCGACACTGCTTTTGCCACAAGTTTTGTAAATTGCAACAATAGTAAAAGTAAGAGAATGTTAGAAGTTAACTTGTTACAAAAAGGAATTTCAAGAGAAATAATAAAACAAGTGCTAGATGAAAATATTACACTTGAAAGCGAAAGAGAAAAGTGTACAGAAGCCACCAATAAATATATGAAAAATAAGGAAATGAATGATGCCACTATTAAAAAATTAAAAGCACATTTATTGTATAAAGGTTTTTCGTTTGAAGATATTAATTATTGTATTAAAAGTTTGGGTGGAGAAATAGATGATGATTAAAACGGGTATTGATATTCTAAAGATTGATAGAATAATCACAAAGGCACAAAATGAACAGTTTATTATTAACACTTTTACAGACGCAGAAATAAGTTATTCAAAAAAGCGTTCATCAAATGTAAGTGAAAATAAAAAATATCAAACACTTGCAGGAATTTATTGTGCTAAGGAAGCTGTTTTAAAGGCTTTGGGTGTGGGGATAGAAAAGTTAGAATACTTGAAACAAATAGAAGTAACACATGAAAGTTCGGGAAGACCCAAAGTATGCGTTTTAGGAAACGTATTAAGTATCATACAAGAGATGGGCATTGAAAATATTGAGATAAGTATCTCTCATGATGGAGATTATGCTATTGCAAGCTGTGTTCTAAATTAACACAACTTGTGTTAATTTTATGACAAGTATTGACATTTTGGGTAAATTATGGTAAAATTAACGCAACTTAAAACAAAGGAAATAGGGGGACGGATATGATGAAAATAAAAGAATTAGACGTTAAAACTCTAAGAGAACAATATAAGTTATGTGAAAGACTAATTGATAATGGTGCCTTTGGTAGTGGAGAACTGGTAAACTCTTGGATAAGAAAAAGATTGAATGCCGGCAAAAATGTTATAGAAGTTTTAAATTTAAAGGGCTATGAAAATCTATGTTTTGGAACTGAAGATGAAAAAATGAATATTAATATATTCTTTGATCTTTCAGATGTCGAAAGATTTGCTGATAAAACTACAACTATTGGTGAACATGAAATTAAAATGATTGCAAAAGCTGAAAGTGTATTTTCTGATCTTGTGAGCACTCTTGAATCTCCGCTTGATACTAAGGAAATAAGTGAAACATTAAAAAAATATGCTGAAAAAGATAAGACTTCTGCGGAAGTTTCAGTTGTAGGTCCAACCTCGAAGCAGATTAAAAAGGCAAAAAAGCAATTGCAAAAAGATATTAAAAAATTAGATAAAATGAATAAGTCAAAAAGTAAAAAGTCAATTAAAGAAGAAGCTGAAGTAAATAACAAAAAATCAAAGAAATTGCTTATTAAAATTGCGGGTGGTACTATTGCTGTTGGAACACTAGTTGGTGGGGTTATAGGTGCCGTTCGAGGCATGAAGAGTTGTAATGAAAAAGATGACAAGTCTAATCTTAATGTAGAATGGAAGACCGATAACGAAAATTCTTCGGATAAAATTCCATACATTAACCCAGCAGAAGAAAGGGAGAATGAGTCATATACATCTTCAACTGAAGATAGAAATTTTTCAGATGAAAAAAAGGAAACTCAAACATCTTCTGAAAATGGTAGAGATTTGTCGGGTTTAATAAATACCAATCCACAAGAAAACCAAGCTCAAACAGAAACTGAAACCGAAAGAACAAATGCCGAAACTGAACAAACAAATGGAAATGACCCATTTGAAGACATTTTTGGAAATGCAGAACCTGAAATGTAAAAATAAAATATTCGTGGGAAAAAATAAATGATAGAAACACTAGTAGAACTAGATGATAAATTCTTTCGTCGTTAAGTAAAAGATAAACACGGAAATATTAAATATAGAAATGGTTATGGTGTAAGGCTAGTTGAAGCAGTTAAAAAAATGGGACTAGAGATTCCAGAGTCTCAAGATTATTTAAATTGCAAAACGATACTTGACTCATTAATTATTCTTTATCGTTACAGAAATTATTGTAGAAGGCAAAGCTGAGCCTGAAAGTAATATAGAACCAGAATGGAGCGAGCGTTGGTAGTATAGTAGAATAATTAATCATTAAGAATTTGACAAAAAGAACTTGAAAATACTTCAAGTTCTTTTTTAATTTATTGACATTATAAAAAATAAAATATATAATGAAAGTATGGATAAGTTATTAATGGAAAGAGTTGCTTTTACAATATTTGGACTAGACATATACTGGTATGGCATTATTATAACTTCGGCTATACTAATTGGGTTTGGTCTACTTTTTGTTTTACGAAAAAGGGCAGGCTTGGGTGCGGATGTACCATTTGATTTGATGTTATTTGTTGTGCCACTTGCAATTTTGGGTGCGAGAACATTTTCGGTAATATTTGAGCCTGCACTTGGAATAGCTGACTTCTTTGATATTAGAAATGGTGGAATGAGTATAATTGGTAGTTGTATTGGTGGTGCGATTGGTATTACACTTTATTGTATAGTTAAAAAGAAAAACTTTCTATCAATTTGCGATTTGATTTGCCCATTATTATTGCTAGGTCAAGCCATTGGAAGGTGGGGAAACTTCTTTAATGCTGAAGTATATGGAAAAGAAATTTTGGACACAACTTTGCAATGGTTTCCGCTTGCGGTTAATGTTGGCGGAAGATGGTTTATGGCACTCTTCTTTTATGAAAGTGTATTAGACTTTTTGGGCTTTGTTATATTAATTTCATTATTTTATTTAAGTAAACGCTCAAAAGGTGTTATTTTAGCAAGTTATTTGACATACTATGGGTTAGTAAGGTTTGTACTAGAATCGTTTAGACAAGAAAGGTATATTCTAAAATGGGGCAGTGTTCCTATATCTAAATTATGCAGTGGTATAATGGTGATAATTGGCGTTGTTTTGTTTATAGTTATATTCATACAATCTAGAAAAGAAAGTAAAGGAAAAGTTAATTATGGAAAAGAAAGAGTTTAAAAAGACATTTACAAGATCGGAAGTAGAAGATTATGTTAAAAAAATGCTTGCAAGTAGTGAAGTCACTATGTGTGAACAAAAAGATAGAATACTAGAATTAAAGCGTGAAATTGATGAGTTAAAGAGGGAGAGAAACGACCGTTTAGATAAACAAAAAATGTTATCTAAGGCTATGAATGAAGCAAACAAAACTCTTCGAGAAGAACAAAAAATGCACGAAATTCAACTTTCAATAGTTTTAGAAAAAATCAAGCAATTTGGTTTTAAGTGGGGTAATTATTTTACCGAAACATTTTCTAAAAATAGAGAGTTAAAGGATAATGATGCACCAGAAACATTTGAAAATGAATTGATTGAACTATTAGAACAACTTCAAGAATCGGGTACTATGTTAAAAAGTAATAGCGAAAAGAGAATTCCAAACAGCAAAAAGGCATTAAAGGTTGATGAGTCTAAGTGGCTAGAAAACAATGTTAAAAAGATTAATGAATCTCCAGAGTATTCTATAAGTGAAGAAAGTGAAGATAAGTATAAAAGAGTTATGGGCAAACTAAAAAGTCAAATGGTTTTTGCAAGTGAATTAAATACACCAAGCGAAAGCGGATTTAGTATTGATGAAGCGTTACACCCAGAAGATAGTTTGGATGTAATTATTGGTGATATTAAGGACAATAAAAAGAAAAAGTAAATTTAGGAGTGGTTATGAGAGAAAATTTTTCTAATGACTCTATTTGGGATTTATCTCCGCTAATGTCGGACGATGAGTCCTTTTTTAGAGCAATAAAAGAACTTGAAGCGGAAATAGATAATTTAAAAAGCTTCGAAGGTAAGTTAAATTGCAAAGAAAATATTGTTGCATTTTTTAAGGAAGAAAAGAGAATAGGCGAGAAATCTGAAAAGCCATACTTGTATGCATTTTTAAAGTATTCTGGGAATATGTCTAATAACAATAATGCAAAGATTATGCAAACAGCGGAAAATTTATCGGTAAAGTTTTCTTCTGCATTAAGTTTTGTTGAACCAGAACTTGCAAGTCTGGGTGTGGAATTTTTAACAGAATTAAAAAATGATAAAAAACTTTCAGATTATGATCGAATTTTAGAAAATGTTATTCGTCATATACCACATACGCTTGGTAAATGTGAAGAAAAACTAATAGCGGAGATGGGTGCATTTACCGATTTTGAAAATACATTTTCATTGTTAAGCGATACTGAAATTAATTTTGGCAGTGTTAAGGATGAAAACGGAAAGATAGTCAAACTAGATAATTCTAGCTATGGTATGCTTCTTCGAAGTCCTAGTAGTGCGGTTAGATTATCTGCTCATAAAAAATTGCATTTAGGATATAAAAAGTACAATAAAACAATCTCGGCAAACTTTATAAACGAAGTTAAAAAATGTGACTTTTTGGCAAAGGCATATAAATACAAAAATTACTTCGAGATGAGCTTGTATTCTGAAGAAGTTGATACCAAAGTTTATACAAATTTAATAGATGGGGTTAGTAAATTTTTACCACTATTCTACGATTATGTAGAAGTGAAGAAAAAATCTTTAGGGGTAACCGAATTCAATATTTCCGATTGCTATGCACCAATTGGAAATGTTAGTGGTTTTGATTTACCTTACGATGAAGCATACAATAAGGTAGTCGAAGCGTTAAGTGTGCTAGGAGATGATTATATATCCGTTTTAAAACACGCAAAAACCCACGGGTGGATAGATGTGTATCCTAGAGACGGTAAAAGGTCGGGGGCTTTTTCGGTAACAACTGAAAACGCTGATCCATATGTTATGTTAAACTACTTACCAACTTATAGAGAAATTAGTACAATAGCACACGAACTAGGCCACTCAATGCATACATACTTTACTAACCATACACAAGTTTATGAAAAAAGAAGATATGAAACCTTTGTTGCGGAAATTGCAAGTACAGTAAATGAGCAACTCTTGTTTAGATATTATTTGAAGAATGCTAAAAACGACGAGCAAAGAAAATTTTTACTTGAAAGTTTTTTAAGCGATTTTTATGCTACAGTTTTCCGTCAAACTATGTTTGCAGAATTTCAGTATAAAATAAACAATTTGGTGAGTGAAGGAGATGCTCTATCTCCAGAAGACTTGAATAATACCTATCAAAAGTTGTTAGAAAAGTACTTTGGAGATGGTGTAAAAATACATGAGTATTGTAAATATGAATGGTCTAGAATACCACATTTTTATAATTCATTCTATGTATATACTTATGCAACCGGTTTAATTAGTGCAATAGCAATTGTTAATAATATTGAAAAATTCGGTCAAAGTGCAGTGCAAAAATATAAGGAATTTTTATCAAGCGGATGTAGTGCAAAACCTACCGATATACTAAAAAAGGCTGGGGTAGATATAGAAAAACCCGAAACAATAGAAAGTGCATTTGCATTTTATAAAGAAAAATTAGAAGAATTAAAGAGTATTATATAATGTATTATCTATATATGTTAAGATGTGAAAATGAAAGCATTTATACAGGAATCTCTACTAGTGTTGAAAGAAGATTTAGAGAGCATCTTTTGGGTGGACGACTCGGTGCGAAATATACAAAAGTTCATAAACCTAAAGAACTTTTGTACTCAGTTGAGATAGGTGACAGGTCAAAAGCCAGCGAATTTGAATATAAAATAAAACACTTAGATCGACTTGGTAAAGAGCGTTTAGTATTAAAGTGCCCGACATCGGTAGAGGAGTTAGAGAGTTTTTTGGCTAAAAATAAAAAATTTTGATTAAATTGCTAGTTCTTTTAAATTAATATATGTTACAATTAGAGTGTAATAAAAATTACACTCTTTTTTGTTAATTAGCGGAGGGAATAGATGACAAGAGTAAATAAATTTTTTAAATCTCTTTTTATAGTTAGTGTAGCCCTTTTATTTGTTGCATTGTTTGGTGGCGTTTCGGGTAGGGTGGCGTCCAAAGTTTTTGCGGATGAAAAAGTTTCAGTTGAAAAAATTGAAACTATAGAAGATACTACATATAACACAGAAAGGCAAGAACCAACAATAATTGTAAAAGCAGGCGAAAATGTTGTATCAAGTGAAAATGTAAGCATTAGTGTAAAATACAAAAAAATTGGTGCGGAAGATAGTGAGTTCTCTGAAATTGAAATAGAAAATGCTTACATAAATGCAGGTGTTTATGAAATTACGGCAACTATTAGTGAAGATAATTCTCAATATATGGCTGGGAGTGTAAGCACAAGATACACTATAAATAAAGCAAATGTTACAAGCGAACAATTAAGATACAATATCACTTCTTTGCAAAAAAATAGTACGGATGTTAAATTTACTAATGAATTAGAAAATACATTAAATTTACCAATAGTTTATACAGTAACAACGGGCAAGGGAATTTCTATAAATTCTGAAGGCGAAGTTACACTTGCAAGAAATAATGAACCTAGAACGCAAGTTTCAATTTTTGCAAAGTTTGAAGGTAATGATAACTACAATCCAAAAGAAGATGTATCTTATGCATTAGAAGTTACTAATAAAGTTAAGATAACTTTTAATAATGGCGACCAAATAAGTAGTTTTGACCATACCTATGGGGATACAATTCAATTTCCAACCCCATCAAAGGTGTCTACTGCAGAGTTTGATTATGGGTTTGATAAATGGACTCCAGAAGTAACAACTGGTGAAAGTGCGGTAGAAGATAAAACCTTTATTGCAATGTTTACAGCAATTAGACGTAAGTACGAAATAAAGTTTTTGTGGGAAGATGGTTCTCCTATGAAATCTTACATCTTGGAATATGGAACGTTGCCTACTTGTGATGACCCTACAAAATCTGGTAATGCTGAATGTAGATATGAGTTTACTGGATGGACTCCAACAGTAGTAACAGTTAAAGGTAACGCATCATATACGGCAAATTTTGTAAAAAGATTATTGCATGTAAAAAGTGAAGTTAGTAATGGTGGGGAGTCGGTTGTAGAAATTATTTCTACTAATGGAATTTATGACCGAGCAAGATTTATGGCTGAAAATGCAAGTGAAATTAGTTTTGCAACTCCAAAAAATTGTGAAAATATTGCATCTTATTCTGCAAAACTTGTGGTATCTGTAGAAGGCGGAAGTTTGGTACCAATGTATCTTGGAGAAAAGGTCGTTGTAAGAGTTAAACTTGCAGAAGTTCCTTCTAAAACAAAAGATATAAAGGTCGCAATGGAAAATTCCGAAGGCGAAATAGAATTAATTGATTGTGTTATAGATGGAGAGTATTTAACATTTGAAACCAACAAGATAAGTGATTTTATGATTGTTAAAGATTGTGGAAACTTACTTGCAACTTGCTTAATTAGTTTTGCGTTTATATTAGTTGTAGTGATGGTTTTAACAGTAGTACTTGTGCCAGTTTTAAAAAAGCAAGACCACACTTATGTAGAAGATGATGAGAATAAAAATTAATATCAAAAGACTATTAGAATAAATCTCTAATAGTCTTTTTAGGTTTAGTAAATTAAAAATTGAAAGATGTTTTTAAGTAGTGAATATCTTAGTGTATTATGGAAATTTTAGAATAGTTTTTCTAACAATTAATTAAAAAAAATAATATATTGTAATATGAGAGAATTTGGAAATAAAGTTTTTATAGTTGGTATTGCTGGGGTTAGTATGTCTGCCATTGCAAAAATATTAATAAAGCAAGGAAAACTTGTTGCGGGTGCGGACATTGATTATAATGGACGGGTTGCAAACGAATTAAAAAATTTAGGTATAGATGTTGTAAATCAAGGATTTTCGAATGAGATAGAAAGGTTTAATCCAGATTCGGTGATATATTCGGTTGCAATAAAAGAAAATGATACTGAATTGGTATGGGCTAGAAATAATAACAAAAAAATTTTTAATCGTGGTGAAGCGTTAGGAATTATTACAAGTGAATATAAAAATGTAATTTGCATAAGTGGTTCTCACGGGAAAACTACTACAACGGCATTATTAACAAATATCTTCAATGTCGGAAAACTAGATTTTTCGGCTCATATAGGAGGGCAGTCTTTAGATATAAATGGCAATTTAAGGCTTGGTAGAAGTCATGATTATTTTATAACCGAAGCGTGTGAATACTTTGATAGTTTTTTATATTTAAATCCAACCATAGCCGTTATTTTAAATGTTGCAAGTGACCATTTAGATTACTTTAAAACCGAAGAAAATTTAAGACGTTCCTTTATAAAGTTTACCGAAAAAGTAAAGCGGGATGGGTGCATAGTTTATAGTAAAGATGATTGCGGTGCTAGTGAAGTTGTGAAAAATTCGAATACTAAAGCAAATTTATATAGTTTTTCAGTTGCAAGTAAAGATGCCGATTGCTTTATTTTAAACTACTCTAAATGTAGTGATGGTACAATGATTGCCGATGTTTCGGTGCTTGGAGAAATTATTTATAGCATCCATTTACCGCTTGTAGGGGAACATAATTTAAAAAATCTTTGCGCCAGTATATTAGTTGCAAAAATTTTAGGTATAGACTCTAATCAAATTAAGTTTGGCATGTCATCAACACGTGGTGTAAAACGAAGATATGAGCGGTTAGGCTCAATCAGTAATATAAAGTTTATTCACGACTATGCACATCACCCAGATGAAATAAATGCAGTGATTGATGAAACCCGTGCAAATATGAATGAAAACGAAAAACTTATGGTAGTTTTTGAATCTCATACTTATTCTAGAACAAAGAACTTGTGGGTAGAATTTGTAAAGGCGTTAAAAAAGGCAGATATAGCAATAGTTCTTCCTATATATCCAGCACGAGAATTGCCAATTGAGGGTATAACTAATAAGAACTTAGTAGTTAGTATTTTAGGAAGTGGTGGAAATGCGTTAAGTGCCGAGAATTATGAAGATGCAGAAAAATTGATATATGAGTGTTGTGATGCTAGCGGTGCGGTGTGTCTACTACTTGGTGCGGGTAATATTGATAAATTTGGAGATTATTTATTTAGAAACAAAAGATAATTTTTGACCACTCTTGGTATGTAAAAAATGTTGACAATTATGTTTTAGCGTGATAAAATACACTTGTGTTAATAAAAATGCGATAATTTGGGACACGGTTTAAATTTTTCAAGCCATATAAGAGAGTCGGGTAAGGTGAAAGCCGATTGGTAAGAGTTTTTAAATTATCACTCAATAGCAGAATTCCAGAAAAGTATAGTAAGGAATTTCGGGTGTTTCCCGTTACAGAAACGGAGCAATGGAAAGTGCTTTAATTAAATATTTTCAAGTGGTAATACAAAGTAGGAGTATTCTCGAAAATAGAGAATATTCCTTTTTTGAATTTGTTGGTACTTTCTAAAATTATAAAAAGGAGAACAAAAAATGAACTACAAAGACACACTAAACATGCCAGAAACCGAATTTCAAATGCGTGGCAACCTTCCTGAAATGGAAAAAGTTCAACGTGAAAAGTGGGAAGGTATGCACCTTTATGAAAAGGTAAAAGAAAAAAACAAGGGTAGAGTCCCTTTTGTATTGCATGATGGACCCCCATACGCAAATGGAAATATCCATATGGGTCATGCAATGAACAAAATCTTAAAAGATTTTATTAATAGATATAAAATGATGTCTGGTTACGATATTACATTTATACCTGGTTGGGATACACACGGTCTTCCAATTGAACAAGCTATTACAAATTCTGGCGTAGACAGAAAGAGTATGGGCAAAGATCAATTTAGAAAGTTATGCGAAAAATATGCTTATGAGCAAATAGCAAAACAGATGGATGGGTTTAAACAATGCAACTGCTTAGCAGATTGGGATCATCCATATATCACCTTGCAAAAGGAAATGGAAGGTGCTCAAATAGAATTGTTTGCAAAGATGGCAAAAGAAGGATTAATCTATAAGGGTTTAAAACCAGTTTATTGGAGTCCATCTAGTGAGTCAGCACTTGCTGAAGCTGAAATAGAATATAAAGACCGCAAGGATCCATCTATTTTTGTTGCTTTTCCAGTTGTAGAAGGTAATGGAAAAGTTCTTGCTGGCGAAAATTTGGTTATTTGGACAACTACACCATGGACACTTCCTGGAAACCTTGGTATTGCCGTTGGTGAAAAGTTTGAATACGCTAAGGTTGAAGTATCTGGTAAAATTTATATAGTAGCCAAAGAATTACTAAGTTCACTTGCAAACGAGTTTGGTTGGACTGAGTATAATGAAGTTGGAACTATTCTTGGAACCGATTTTGATGGTGTTAAATATAAGCATGTATTTATGGATAGAGTTTCACCAGTTATTATAGGTTTTCATGTAACACTAGATAGTGGTACTGGTCTTGTACATATTGCTCCAGGATATGGTGCGGATGACTTTATTATAGGTAAGCAATTTAACCTAGGGCTAATAAATGGAGTAAATGACCAAGGTGTCTTAAATGAAGACTCTGGTGAATTTTGTGGATTGTTCTTTGAAGATGCGAATAAGGCTGTAACTCAAAAGTTAGACGAATTAGGCGTATTGTTAAAATTAAAGTTTATTACTCACTCATATCCACACGACTGGAGAACAAAAAAGCCAATTATATTCCGTGCAACCGCTCAATGGTTCTGTAGTATAGATAAAATTCGCCCACAACTATTGAAGGTAATTGAAGACGATGTAGTATTCCATACTCCATGGGCTAAAAAGAGATTATACAAAATGATAGAAGGTAGAGGCGACTGGTGTATTTCTCGTCAAAGAGTTTGGGGTGTTCCAATACCAATTTTCTATAACGAAGATGGTTCAGAAATTATTGACTACGATGTTATGATGCATGTTGCAAAATTATTTAGAGAGTATGGCTCAAATATTTGGTTTGAAAAGTCTGCAAAGGAACTTTTGCCAGAAGGATACACAAACGAAAAAAGTCCAAATGGAAACTTTACAAAAGAAGAAGACATAATGGACGTTTGGTTTGATTCGGGTTCTACTCATAAGGGTGTACTTGACGAAAGACATTTAAGTAATCCTGCAGACATTTATTTGGAAGGTTCTGACCAATATAGAGGTTGGTTTAACTCTTCATTAATTACCAGTGTTGCTGTAAATGGACATGCTCCATATCGTGAACTAATTTCACATGGATTTATCCTAGATGGCAAAGGCAATAAAATGAGTAAGAGTCTTGGTAATACTATTGCTCCACTAGATTTAATAAAGCTACATGGTTCAGATGTTTTGCGTTGGTGGGTTGCTTCAGTTGATTATACCGAAGATGTAAGAATTAGTGATGATCTAATTAAACAAGTAAAAGAAACTTATAGAAAGGTTAGAAATACTTTCAAGTTTATGCTTGGAAACTTAAAAGATTTTGATCCAAAGAATGATAGTGTTAGTTATGCAGATATGCCAAAAGCAGATAAATATATGATGAATAAACTTGCTGAATTTGTTGAAAGCGTTAGAAATGCATACGATGAATATTCATTTGGAGAAATTTACAAACTAATAAACAACTTCGTTTCGGTAACTTTATCTGCATTCTACTTTGATTTTACCAAGGATATTCTTTATATCGAAAAGAAAGATTCTTTGGTAAGAAGAAGTGTCCAAACTGTTATATATAACATTTTGAGTGCTGAAGTTAGATTGATTGCTCCAATTTTACCTTATACAGCAGAAGAAGTTTATAGTTATATGCCGGGCGATAAACAAGCAAGTATTCATTTAGAAGATATGCCACTAGTTAAGTATTTTGAGGATAGGGAAGAATTAAATAATTTATTTGATGAATTCTTTGTTCTTCAATACGAAGTGAATAAAGCAATTTCATTCGCTCGTGACGAAACCAAGATAATTGGTTCATCTCAAGAAGCTGTCGTTCATATAAACCCAAATAAATATAGTTTGGTTTGTGCAGAATTAAAGGATAACTTAAATCAATTGCTAATAGTTAGTGCTGTTGTGTTTGATGAAAAAACAGAAAATGTTTTAGTAGAAAAGAGCAACGGTGCAAAATGTACAAGATGTTGGAACTATGTCGACCACCTAGAAGAAGGCGAAGTTTGTGCAAGATGTCATACAATTCTAAATTAGAATTAATTACGCAATGCAAATATTATGCATTGCGTTTTTTTATTGACAAATATTAATTTTTAAGTGTATTATAAATACACTGGAAGGTATATTATGAGTGAACAAAAAGGTGTACAAACTAACGATAAAGATAAAACTTCATTAAAAAATATAGATGAAGAATTGACTTCAGATAGTATAGAACAAAAAAATGAAAGAGTTCTATCACCCGAAGTTCAAGAACAGTTAGACATAATCACTGGTGGTGAAGATTTACAGCAAATTAAATCGGTAGATACAAACAATGAACAGATTTTGAATCCGGAAATTGTAAAAGAAAAACTAACCGAAGTTGCAACCGTCACCAATAAAAAGCAGAGAAAGAAAAGCAATATTACAAGTATTATTTTATTGATTGTTAATATTATTTTGGTTTATTTTATTGCAAGTTCTTTATTTAAGAGTGCCGATGATGCAAGTTTATCTAACTTGTTTTATTCGCAAGGATCGAGATTAAACTATTTGTGGTTTGGTTTACTTTGCTTTGTTGGCATTATGGGTGCACAGACATTATTAATTTTTACAATACTTAAAGTTACTACGGGAAAAGGTCGAGGTTGGCTTTCTTATAGGGCATCTGCTACCGAAAAATATTATGATGCAGTAACTCCGCTTGCTGCCGGTGGTCAGCCAATACAAATTGTTTATCTTGCAAAACGCGGGGTTTCGCCTGGGGTTGCTACTAGTGTACCATTAATAAGAATAATGGTAATCAATTTTGTTAATTGCTTTATTGCATTAATGCTTTTTATATTTGTACTGCCTGGTATAGAAGCGTCTAATGGCCTTAGTGCAATTCTTTATGGTTTGCTTGAAATTATTGCATATATTGGAGTTGCAATCAATCTAACCTTTTCAACAATTTTGGTTATAATATCAAATAGTAAAACATTTGGTCGAAGCCTTGCAAGGGGCTTAATAAAAATAGGCTACAAACTAAAAATAGTTAAAGACTATAAGGCTTCTTATAGAAAGTTATTACGTCAAGTTGCTGAATATCAAAACTCAATGTCATATTTAAAAAAACATATAGGGTTGTTGCTTTCGGTTATAGGTTGTACATTTATGGAAATGCTTTTTACAACGGCTATTCCATTAACGGTTGTGTTGGCGCTTACCGATATACAAGTTGCTTCATTTGCTGAATTTATGTCGATATATTTAGAGTGTTGGGCAAAGTGTTATGTATGTTTTATGGCGTCATCATTTATACCGCTTCCTGGTGGCACTGGTATGATGGAGTTAAGTTTTGTAATTATGTTTAGCGACTTAATTGGTTCTAACTTTGTAGTATGGGGATTTTTATTGTGGAGATTTTTCAGTTATTATATGATGATTATACAAGGTTTTATATTAATAATTGGAGAGTTAATTCAAAAATCTATACATGCTAAAATAGAAAATAAAAAACTCAGTATTAACAACGAAAATAAAAATTGTTAAAAAATACAAAACTTATGTTTAAACCTATAAAATCTGGTTACAATTTGTGTATAAAACAAATATGGAGATAGATTTTATGAAAAACAAAGATGGTTTAACATTTGGGAAGAGATTAAAAATATACATTAGAAAAAATGCTTTTACTTTAGCTGTAAGTGGTTGTGCGGTGTTACTTGTAGTTGCGCTTGCGGTAACAGCAATAATAAGAACCAATCAAAGAAGAATGCAAGATGTTAACCCGTTTGATGAAAATAGGGTAGAACAAGGTTCAAATGATGATAATCAAAATAGAGATGATGTTAAGCCATCATCATCTGATAATATGCTATCGTTTGTAATGCCTGTTCAAAATTATCAAATTGGCAGTACATTTGTAAACGACAACGTAGTATACAACGAAACAATGAACGAGTGGACGACTCACGTTGGTGTAGATTTTGTAACGGATGGTGTGCAAGATGTTTTGGCGATTGCGGATGGTACAATTGAAAGTATAAAGTATTCTCCACTAGAAGGTACTATTGTTGCAATAAAGCACTCTGACGAGTTGGTTTCCGTTTATAAATCACTTGCAAGTGATGTAGAAATTGAAGTCGGAGATATGGTAAAAGCGGGAGATAAAATAGGTACAACATCTACAACTGCACAAAATGAGTCTAAACTTGGAAGTCATTTACATTTAGAACTATTAGAAAATGGCAAAAATATTAATCCGTTTGATTATTTGTCAGATAAGTAAAATAATGGTCACTCGATGGAAAATTATGTCGGGTGACTATTTTTAATGATATTTATTTTGTTAAATTTGAGCAAATACAGTATAGGTAAACTTTACTTATACTGTTTTTTAAATTAAGTTTAGTTTTTTCATAAAACAAAATAACCCTTCATAAAATTAGGTAAGGAAATTTATTATGAAAAAATTTAAAATCTTTTATAACACATTAAAATGCGTAGCGTGTGTTACGCTTACAATAATTTTGGTAATGATACTTTATGGATGCAAGTCTAAAAGTATTTTAAAAAGGGCAAGTAAAGGCTTAAATTCATATACATTAAGTGCAACATACTGCGATACTGAACATACCATAAATGCAACCGAAAAGGTAAATTACACTAACAAGACGGGAGATGCTCTAAGTTATATATGTTTCAATATGTATGGAACGGCTTTTTCTGAAGATGCAGAAATTTGGCCATATACCACACTTAATGCAAAAAAGTGTTTTCCAAATGGGTTAGATTATGGCGATATGGAAGTTAGTTCGGTTAGGGTTAATGCTGTAGACGCTTCGTTTAGCATAGTAGGACTAGACAATAACGCATTAAAAGTAGACTTTTCAAACCTACTAAATGTAGATGAAAGTGCAGAAATCGAAATTGTATTTAAACTTTCGCTTGCAAATTGTACACATAGGTTGGGTTATTTTGATGACTTTGTAAATTTGGGGAATTGGTATCCAATACTAGCGGTGTATGAAAATGGTGAGTTTAATATCACGCCGTATTATTCAAGTGGTGATCCTTTTTATTCGGAGTGTGCAAATTATAATATAGAATTTAATTTTCCTGAAAATATGGTTCTTGGACACACTGGAAATATAACAAAAGAGAGTACTACAAGTGGTGTTAAAACTGTAAATATAGAAGCAAAAGCGGTAAGAGATTTTGCTCTAACACTTTCGGAAAAATATAAGATTAAGGAAGCAAGTGTTGGTTCTACAAAAATAAGAGTGCTTGCAGATGCGAGTGATGAAAACTTGCAAAATTATCTTGATGCTGGAGTAAAGGCGGTTAATTTATTTAACAAAACATTTGGAGAATATCCTTACGCAACACTTGATATTGCAATTACTCCATTTTTGCACGGCGGTATGGAATATCCAAATTTGGTTTATATTGCAAATGACATAACTGATAGTAAAACCATTGCAAAAGTTATTGTTCATGAAATTGCCCATCAATGGTGGTATGGAGTTATTGGCAATAATGAAATTAAAGATGCGTGGTTCGATGAGTCGTTAGCGGAATATAGCAGTGTTATCTTTTTTGAAAACTATCCAGAATATGAAATAACAAGAGAACAAATGATTACCGATTGTATAAAAGATTATGAATTATATCTGGATGTAGTAAAAAGTGTAAATATAAAACACAATCTTTCTATGCAGTTGCCACTCAATGAATATGTAAGTGAATACGAATATGTTTATATGGTTTATGTAAAAGGTACTATATTTATTGATGAATTAAGAAAGAGTTTGGGAGATAAAGACTTCTTTAATGGGTTAAAAAATTTGTATAAAAACAATATGTTTAAAGTTATAACTAAAACAGAGTTCATAGAAGCGTTTAATAGTGAAGGTGGAGTTGATGTAACTTCATTTGTAGAAGGGTATTTGTCGGGGAACACAGAGATTAAATAGTTTGTTAATTATTTCTTTGCAATTTCACAATTAGTTTGGTATAATAATAGGGTACAAAATTTAACTAGGGGAAAATATGCGAGTAATTAATTTGGCTAGTGGAAGTAAAGGCAACTGTACATTAATTGAAGGCGAAAATAGTGCATTGCTTATAGATTGTGGGCTAGATCTTACAAGAATAGAAGAGTTAATTTATGAAGCCGGATGTGATGTTTCAAAAATTAAAGCAATACTTGTTACGCATACTCATTCCGACCATATAAAATCGGTTGTAAAATTTCAGAAAAAATATGGTATTACAGTTTATGCAACTGATAAAAATTGGCAAGAAGGGAAGTTGCAAAAAATAGAATTTCCAAGTAGAGGATTTTTAACAACTGACGAATTTGAATTAAATGAGTTTATGGTTTGCCCATTTGAAGTTTCTCACGATGCTATTAGTACGGTAGGTTTTGTTGTAAAATCTGGTGGAAAAAGATTTGCAATAGCGACCGATCTAGGTGAGATGACTAGTGCAATTATAGATAAAATTGCAGGAAGCGATTTAATATTTTTGGAAGCAAATTACGATGAGCATATGTTACGAACGGGCAGTTATCCACGGATAATAAAAGAAAGAATTTTATCTAAATTTGGGCATTTATCTAATATAGATTCGGGTGAGGCAATTAGTATTTTATCAAAACTTGGTACAAAGTATTTTGTTTTAATGCATATATCCGAAAATAATAATACGCCCGAACTTGCATATGGTACAGTTAAAAATATATTAAAAAATAAAAATTTGGATAATAATATATATATTGGAGTATCGCACCAATATAAAATAGGCTCAAATTTCTTATTAAAACCTATTGAAAAATAAGGGGAATAGATTTGGAAAATACAGAAAGAAAGATAAATAATTATAGTTTAAAGTGTGCTTTTGTAGATAACGACTTTACACCGGACGATGTTTCTAAGGGACTATTATTGTTCTTGGTTTTTAACACGGCAGTATCGTTAGTTTATCAGTTATTTTATTATATTGGTATAACATCTACGGTTTTTAGTTATATATTTAATGTTTTGCTTGATGTTTGTTTTGTTTTAACCGTGTATGTAGTAGCAAAAAATAAAAGGCTTAACACTATTAAACAATTAAAAGTAACTAAAGCGCCAAATATTTTGATGGCAATAATTTGTATTGCAACATCTATTGTTTGTATATTTGGTTTTTCGGGTGTTACAAATTGCTTTTTAGAAGTGCTTTATAGAATGGGTTATAGCTCGGTATCTGGAGATATAATTATAGATACTTGGGGAAGATATATTCTATATACAATTTGTATATGTGTAATACCTGCAATATGTGAAGAGATATTATTCCGTGGCTTAATGTTTACAGGTCTTAAAAAAATAAGTGCTACAGTTGGCGTTTTTGGAAGTGCATTCATATTTATGATTATGCATGGTTCACCTGACCAAACGGTGCATCAATTTATATTAGGCGTAGTGCTTGCTTGCGCATTTATGATTAGTAACAATCTTTGGGTGTCTATACTAATTCACTTTTGCAATAATTTTATAGCGGTAACAGTTTCATTTATTTCTTATAAGATGAGTACGGGTTCAACCGTTGTAGATGAAAGCGGTGCGGAATTATATTTGTCACAATATTTTCTATATGCAATTATAACAGCGTGTATTGCGTGTGCTTTAATTTATCTATTATTTAAGGGGTTATCAAATATCTGTAATAAAAAGAAAGAAGAATTGGTAAATACAGATAATGGCACAATAGATAGTGAGATTAATCCAGAAATAGTCAATAGCGAAGATTATTCGGTGGAAATTTCAGATAGCAATGGCGAAAATCGTCAGCAAATATATATTAGTCCAAAAGATAGTAAAAATAAAATGTCTAGACAAGGTAAATTTTTGATGGTTATTAGTATAGTTTGGCTTGTGTTAGAATGGTTTATTGCTCTTGCTAATGGTTTTAGAATAATGTAAGGACACAATTTATGCAAAAGATAAAGCTTATTTGTATAGGAAATATTAAGGAAAAACATTTTACAGAAGCTATAAATGAATATACAAAAAGACTTTCTAGGTTTTGCGACTTTTCTGTCGTGGAACTAAAGGAAAGTCTTTTGTGTGCCGGAATTTTAGAGCGACAAGTAATAGATAAAGAATCGGATGAAATTAAAGAGAAAATGAGCGGGGCGTATAACATTTTATTTGATTTAAGAGGTAAGGAAGTTACAAGCGTAGAACTTGCTGACATTATAAAAAATCGTGCAAATTACTCAGACAGTAAGATTAATTTTATAATTGGTGGCTCACTTGGGGTCAATGAAGATATTGTCAAAAATAGTGATTTAGTTATAAGGGTTGGCAAAATGACTTTTCCGCATCAATTAATGAGAGTGATGGCGGTCGAACAAATTTATAGAGCGGAAACCATCATAAATAACGTAAAGTATCATAAGTAGGTTTTATTATGAATAAAGAATATTTTATGGAACTTGCACTAGAGCAAGCAAAAATTGCTTATAAAAAAAGAGAAATTCCAATAGGTTGTGTTATTGTAAAAAATGGAAAAGTAATTGCAAAAGCATACAACACTAGAGAGAAATCAAAATCGGCAATCGCTCATGCGGAAATTTTGGCGATAGACAAAGCGTGTAAAAAAGTAAAAAATTGGCGACTTGAAGATAGTGATATTTTCGTTACGGTAGAGCCATGCTTAATGTGTATGGGTGCAATATTAAATGCAAGAATAAAAAATGTATATTATGGTGCAAAAAATACGTCTATGACAAATGTAGATATTGACTACTCAAAAAGTATCTTAAATCATAAAGTTAATGTGGTTGCAGGTATAAAAGAAGAAGAGTGTGCAAGTTTGTTAAAATCTTTTTTTAAAAGGTAGATGCTTGCTTGACAAATGAATTTTATTTTTATAAAATGAGGTTATATGGAAGAAGTAATTGAAAGAGAACAAAATAGTTTAAAATTGAACACTAATTTTAGTGTTCCATCTCCACTTTTGGAAAAAACGGACTTATCTAAGTATAATATCAAGTATATAGTTTTGGCGGTAAATAATTCGGGCTTTAATATGGAGAGACCAGCATATGAAACAAAACTATTTGGTAAAACTATGGTTGAGTGGGTAAAAAGTGCTTGCGATGTAAACCCTTTGGTTTTAACTGTTGAAGAAAATCACGACCCAATAAAAACAATAAAACCATTTTTGGATAGTTCGGAGTGGACGGTTGTATTGTATTCAGATACACCGCTAATTACCAATGCAACGATTTCTAAGTCGTTTAATTATTGTGTTTCAAAACACTTAAATGTTTGCAAGTTGCCACGAGGTTTCATCTTTAAAACGGAATATGTAAAAAGAATAGAGGAAGTATACGCCTTAGAAACTGTAGATGTTTCTAAGACGGACTTTACGCAAGCAACCGATTTTTTGTCACTTACAAAAATAACCGAAATATTAAAAAATAGGATATATGAATTTCATTTAAAAAATGGCGTTTACATTATGGATAAAAATTCCGTTTATATAGAAAGCGATGTCAGTATTGCAAGCGGAACTACAATTTATCCAAACAATTCTATTTGCGGAGCTACAGAAATTGGTGAAAATGTTGTTTTGTATTCGGGTAATAGAATATTAGGTTCTATAATAGCGACGGAAGCGTCACTTGAAAATTCTAGCATAGTAAGTAGCGTTATCGGCGAAAAGTGTAAGATTAAAAATAGTTCAATTGGTAATGATTGCTTAATAAAGGCAAACTGCAAAATTGTAGATTACGCTTCAGTTAAGGAAAGTGTAATAGATGAAGAATGTAAAATTATGGGTGCAACCGTAAAGGGTTCATTTATAAATAAAAATTGTAAAATTTATGATGGTGCAAGGCTTTTAGGTAAAAATGGGAACATTGTTTTACAAAACAACGTTAGCATTGGAGAAAACTCAGTTATAGGTGTTGCTTGTGAAATTGAAGAGGCCAAAAAAATAAAACCAAATACAGTTATTATTGAAGGTGTGTAAAAATGAAAATTATAGTAGGGCTAGGTAATCCCGGAACAGAATATGAAAAAACCAATCATAATGCAGGTTTTTTGGTTTTAGACGAAGTTGCAAATCACTTTGGTGTAGAAATCAAGAAAAATGAATGTAAATCTTTGGTTGGTAGCACTTTCATAAATGGAGAAAAGTTTTTACTTGTAAAACCTCAGACCTATATGAATAATAGCGGTGAGGCGGTACAAGAATTGGTACATAAATATAAAATTAATACACCGACAGAACTAGTAGTAATATCGGACGACTTTGATACAAAAGAAGGAACAATAAGAATTAGGAATGTTTCGGGTAACACCACCCATAACGGGGTTCGAAATATTAAACTGCATTTAAACACTGCTGAATTTATAAGAATAAAGGTGAGTATAGCTCCACGTCCAGCGGAAATAAGTATCACAGATTTTGTACTATCAAAAATTAAAAATGAAACAACTTTTAATGCAATAAAAAAGGCAAGTCTTGCAGTAATAGATTTTATGGAAGGTGAATCATTACAAGATATTTCGCAGAAGTATAGCAATTAGGAAGGATTATGGCTTTAAATTTCTTTGATTTTTCTAATCTCGGGGGCGATTATAGATCCCTTATTACAGCAGTACATGGTGGTAATAATACTTCATGTATTGGTATGAACCAAACCGAAAAAGTTTTGGTTTCTCGTGATATAGATAGGAATGTGCTATACATAACAAACGATGTTCTAAATGCAAAAAGAGTTCAAGAAATTGCATCTAGTATGGACTATAATTTGGTTTATTTATTAGAAAATACTATAGACCCCCTAGTTTATAAAGAAGTTCAAAATAATGATGTTAATATAGAAAGAATTAAAACTATCAGTGCATTAATAAGTAACAAACGAAGTTTTGTTTGTGCAAGTGTTGATGCACTTTTTGGCTTCTTACCAAAGTTCGATAGATTTGCAAATGCTATAATAAAATTAGAATATCATGATATTGTAAATAGAGAAGAATTTATTGGTAAACTAACCCAAATGGGATATAAAAGAGTAGAGAGAGTTGAAAAGCCTTGTGAGTTTTCCGTCCGTGGAGAAGTAGTAGATATTTTCCCTATAAACGAAGATTTTGCAGTGAGATTAGATTTTTTTGATATTCAACTTCAGACTATAAAAAAATTTAATCCCACCGATATGGAAAATCTGATTGATGTTGATGATGTAGAAATTTGTCCATGTACCGATTTGTTAATAAGTGACGTCGAAATAGAAGAAGCAATACAAAAACTAGAAGCACTTAAAAACGCTGATTACAATAGCGTAGATTCTAGGGTAAGATTTGAAACCATAGCAAATGATATTATATCAAAATTAAAAATGGGTGATAGGTCGTTTAACTTAGATTACATTTTTCCACTTATAAAGGATAACTTATCTACGCTTTTTGATTATCTAAAACAAGATACCATAATTGTAATAGACGAAGCAAAATTGGTATACGATGCACTAGAAAAGTTTGATACCGATTATAAGACCCGAAAAAAGATGTTGGACGCTACTGGTGAAATTTTACAAACCAAAGAACTTGGAGTTTTAAAAAAAGAAGAAGCCCTACAAAAGCTTAAGGATTTTACATTGTTGGTTCATCAAAAAATTACCAATGCAAATAGATTTGTTGAACCACAAATAGTTATTAATTTTGATACATCCGCACTTACAAGATACACAACGAACTTGAACGAATTTGTAAATGATGTTCAAAACTGGATAATGGATGGTTATAAAATTTTTGTTTTTGCGGGAGATGAAAGGCAATCTCGTGCAATACAAAGAACTTTGCATTCTGGTCAAATACATTTAGAAGTTAAAAAGACGGCAAGAATTTCAGATATGTCTTCGGCAATTTTGCCATACAAATTGCCAAGCGGTTTTGCAAAAATAAAAGAAAAGCGAGTTATTATTGGAACTTACGATATTTTTGCAAAAAAACAAGAAACGAGCGTTCAGATAAATAGACAAGATGTGTTTAGTGTTCCAAAGGTGGGGGACTATGTTGTTCATGCTGTTCATGGTATTGGTGTTTGTGAAGGTATCACAAAATTAAGTGGTAATTTCGGAACAAAAGACTATGTAGTAGTAAAATATAGAGATAACGATAAACTTTATGTGCCAATAGACCAAATGGATTTGCTTGATAGATTTTCGGGATCAGATAATCCAACGAAACTTTCAAAAATTGGTGGCGCGGAATTTGGTGCGGTAAAAGAAAGGGTTAGAAAAAACTTAAAGAAACTTGCCTTTGATTTGACTAAATTATATGCAGAAAGAGAGACACGTAAGGGCTTTAGTTTTGTAAAGGATGACGAATTGCAAATAGAGTTTGAAAATGCGTTTCCTTATACCGAAACTGAAGACCAGTTAAAGGCTATAGCAGAGATTAAGTCTGATATGGAAAGCAATAAAGTTATGGATAGATTGTTGTGTGGAGATGTTGGATTTGGTAAAACTGAAGTTGCCTTAAGGGCTGTATTTAAAGCGGTTTTAAGTGGTAAACAAGTTGCGTTTATGGCACCAACTACAATACTTTCAGAACAACACTATAATACCTGTCTATCTAGGTTTAATGGGTTTGGAATAAATGTTGGAGTTCTTAATAGGTTTAGGTCAAAAGAAGAGATTGATGAAACATTAAGAAAACTAAAAACTGGAGAACTTAATGTAATTTGTGGAACTCATAGATTGCTTTCTGATGATGTTAAGTTTTATGATTTAGGTCTTATTGTTTTAGATGAAGAACAAAAATTTGGGGTAGGGGATAAAGAAAAATTAAAGTTAAAAAAGAGCAACATTGACGTTTTAACGCTATCTGCAACTCCAATACCAAGAACACTACATATGTCGCTTTCGGGCATTAGAGATGTTTCTATAATCTCCACGCCACCTAGCGAAAGATTACCTGTACAAACTTCGGTGTTAGAATATTCCGATGCTGTTGTAAAGGATGCTATTACAAGGGAACTCGCAAGAGAAGGTCAAGTTTTTATAATTTATAATAGAGTAGAAACTATAGACCAATTCGCGTTTAAAATTAGAAGTTTGGTTCCAAATGCAAAAATACTTGTAGGTCACGGACAAATGAAGCCAACTGACCTTGAAACGGTAATGTATAAGTTTTATAATAGAATGGCGGACGTGCTTATTAGTACTACTATTATAGAAAACGGCGTTGATATGAATAATGCAAATACATTAATTGTTATTGATGCAGATAAGTTTGGGCTTTCTCAACTTTACCAAATTAGGGGCAGAGTTGGTAGGGGTAGTAGAGTTGGTTATGCCTATTTAATGTACAAAAAAGATAAAGTCTTAAGTGATGAAAGTTATAAAAGGCTTGAAGCAATATCTGAATTTACTGAATTTGGTAGTGGCTTTAAAATCGCACTTCGAGATTTGGAGATTAGGGGTAGTGGAAGCGTTTTGGGTGCGGAGCAACACGGACATATTGAAAAAGTTGGTTATGACCTTTATTGTAAAATGTTAAATCAAGCAATTGAAGAATTAAAGGGAAATCCTATTCCAGAAGAAAAAGATGTCTTGATGCGTGTAAATATTGATGCATTTATTCCAGATTCTTACATAGAAAGTGCGAACGATAGAATGACGATTTATAAAAACA
Organism: uncultured Clostridia bacterium; assembly: GCA_934772525.1. Classification (GTDB taxonomy): domain Bacteria; phylum Bacillota; class Clostridia; order Christensenellales; family UBA1242; genus UMGS1908. The sequence continues at coordinate 82,167 of CAKVMI010000004.1, read as the reverse complement.
TTTCAAGAATACGAACTTTGGCGGAACGTGATAAGTTAATTATGGATACCGAAAAGGTATATGGTACTTGTCCACAAACATTAATAAACCTAGTAGATATTGCATACACAAAGGCTCTAGCAAAAAATATAGGTGTGGTTGAATTGTATTGTACAAATGCTGAAATAAAGTTGGTGTTTGATTCGGTGGATAATAAACTTATGACCGATTCGGTAAATAAAGCAATTAATAAATATTCGTCAGTTTGTGTTTTAAATTTAAAAGAAATGCCAACAATTAATTTTAGATACACTAATGGCTCAAATATTGATAATTTTAATACATTAAAAGATTTTTTGAATATTTCAAATGAATTTGGCAAAAAGTAATTGATTTTATGAGTAAAAATGTATTATAATGATTTAAGTATTATTACTAAAAAAGGAAAATGCTATATGAAAAAAAGATTTATAACAATATTTCTAAGTCTTGCAATGTTTGTAATGTCAGCATTCGTTTTTTCGGGTTGTGGAATTTTGCAAGAAAATAATAAAAGATATTATGCCGATGCGGTTGCAAAGGTTGGGGATGAAGTAGTTACTCGTAATGAAGTTTTAACCATGTTTAATTACTACTACTATTCAGCTGGTTATTATCAATATGGATATTCTGAAGAGCAAGTTTACAAGATGGTTCTAGAATCTCTAATTAAGAATAAAATTTTGGTTCAAGAAGCACGAAAAGTAGATTCTTGTAAAATAGATGATAACGACCGTAGTTATATTTGGGAACAAGTTTTTAATAATATTTCAACACAAATAGACAGTCATGAGTCTGAAATTAAAAAGATTTACGGCGTCGAAGAAGATGAAGAAGAAACAGATAGTACCTCATCTACAACTAAATTTACCGAATATGAAAGAAAAAAGCCGGAAAATAGTTTAACAATGGCAACCGTTGTAAAAACTAAGGAAGAATGGCTAACATCTATTAGAGAAGAAGCGAATGAAAATACTAATAGATTTAGATATTTGGCATATAGAAAGTACATCAATGAACTTGTAAGAAGTGCAGAAAAGTATGAAAAAAATGCGGGCACAGAAGAAGAAATTTTACAAAAAGAAATTGATAGATTATACAAGTATTACGAAGAAAGTAGATTAGTTGCAAAGTATACAGCATTCGTAACTGGAAAACTTACAGTAACCGACGCAGAAATAAATGATGCTTATAATGAATTATTAAAAAAGCAAATGCAAGACTATGTAATTAGTGGTGCGTATGATAGTGCAATTACATCTGCATCAAATACCGAACTAGTTATAAATAGAACAAACAATAGTTCAAAATCATACTTCACCGTTCAACATATTCTATTAAAGTTTGCCGACTATGATGATAGTTTGGAAATTTCAACCAATGTTAAGGGTGCAAGTAAATACCTTGCCGAACATCGTTACTTTACATACCAAAAGGGTTCTGGCTCTATGGAAAGTGCTTACGAAGAAGTTTACTTAAAAGATAGAGATGCTTATGCAGAAAGTGAAGGTAGTCTAGATTTGTCTTACATAAATCCAACAACTGGAGAAAAGAATAAAGACGATGAAGGAAACGAAAAGAAGTTAACAAAGTTATCTGAATTTGATACTATTATGAATGAATACTATACTCAAAATAGTGGGGATAACACAAAACTTGCAGAAGAATTTTTAAAGTTAAAATTCTCTTATAGTAAAGATTCTAATGTAACAGATTTAACAAATCTAACCAATTTAATTGGATACACTTTCTCATGTGAGAAAAGCGATAGCAATGGTTATGTTTCAGAATTTTCAGATACAGCATATGAATTGTATAATCAATTTTTAACTGATGGTACATATGGAATGAAAAAGGTTGTTACAAACTTTGGTGTGCATTACATTTTGTTTACAGGTTTAGTATCTGATACAACACTTGGTTTAAATGATAAGTTTACACTAACTAGAAATGAAACGGTTGCAGATTATTTATATGATACACTTATGACTGAAAAGGTTTCATCTGCAATAACTGATGTTACAAGCATTTTATATAATCAATACAAATCTGACGATAAAGTAAAAATTTATTGTGAATCTTACGAAGATTGTAAATAATTAAATAAAAACCAAATACTACAAGTAAAATATGCTTGTAGTATTTTTTTACTTAATAATTAGAACAAATGTTTGATATTGCTTGAAAATTGGTACAATAAATGGTAAAATTAAAGATGCTTTAAAGGAGAAGAATTAAACTATGTCGGTGATATTTCATTCTGACTTAAACAACTTTTATGCAAGTTGTGAATGTTTGGTGAGACCTGAATTGCAGGGCTTGCCAGTAGTCGTTTGTGGAAAAATAGAAGACCGACACGGTATAGTCTTGGCAAAAAATTATATTGCTAAAGAAGCCGGTATAAAAACGGGAATGACCCTTTTTGAAGCTGAAAAATTAGTTCCAAATTTACAAGAAGTAGTTGCAAATCATGATTTATATTTAAAGTATTCAAGATTAGTAAAGCAAATTTATTATGAATATACAGATAGAGTTGAAAGTTTTGGAATAGATGAAGCATGGCTTGATGTGACAGAAAGTGTAAAACTTTTTGGTGGGGCTGAAAAACTTGCAAACACAATTAGGGAGAGAATAAAAAATGAAATAGGACTAACAGTTTCAATAGGTGTTAGTTTTAATAAGATATTTGCAAAGCTTGGATCCGATTTAAAAAAGCCCGACGCAGTTAGTGTAATTAGTCGGGAAAATTACAAAGATATAGTATGGAAATTGCCAATAAATGCTCTTTTGTATGTAGGTAAGAAAACCGAAAAGAAATTAAATTCACTCGGAATTTGGACAATAGGTGCAATTGCAAAATTTGATGTCGAAATTTTAAAAGCGAAACTTGGCAAATGGGGCGAAATGCTTTATGCCTATGCAAATGGATTGGATAATAGTCCGGTATTAAAATACGGTGAAGGCAGTGAGATGAAGTCGGTAGGTAATAGTGTCACCTATTACAGAGATTTAGACAATTTGGAAGACATAAAAGCTCTAATATATATTTTGTCTGAAAGCGTATCTTATAGAATGAAAAAGCATGCAGTTGGAAAAGCGAAGACTCTTCACTTAATGGTAATTGATAATAGTTTGGAGCGGTTTGCAAAACAGGTTGCTTTTGGTGTTCCGACAAATCTTAGTAATGTTATTGCAAAAACGGCGATAAAATGTTTTGAAGATAACTTTAGTTCTATCAATAGAGTTAGGGGTATTGGAGTTTCGGTATGTAACTTTGTTCAGCAAGAACAATTGTTAATTGGGTTAGATCAAAAAGAATGCGAAAAACAACAAAAACTAGATTGTGCTATTGAAAATATAAGAAGAAGATTTGGTAGGCGGTCGGTTTCTAGGGCGCTTACGATAGTAGATAAAAGAATGCAAGATATAGAAGTAAATGGAGCAAATATTACATCTCATACTTTAGACGGGATAATTAAAAAATAGTATCAAATTTATATTTCCACAAACCAAGTGTATTCATGTAAAAATAAAAATTTGGTCTGCGATTTTATTTTAACTTCATAGCGAATGCCAACACCGCCACCTTTGGTGCTGGCAAGATTTTTTTTAGAGATTACCTTATCAATAATATATTCTTTGCCATTCTCCCAAAATAAAGATAACGGAATAACTTCGCCGTTTTCTAAAAATTTTGCAATCACCTGAATATATTTAATCATATAATAATTATGATAAAATTTTTAGCTTTTATACCTTAAAAGAATTTTGAAGATGTTATTCATTATGGTATAATCTAATAAGGGGAATAATCATAAAAAAATTGGAATGATAAATGTTTAAATTAAAAAACTACTTAGGTAAATATAAATTATATATGATTTTAGGGCCAATATTCAAGGCTCTAGAAACCGCATCGGATATTATTACTCCATTTATAATGGCAATGGTAATAGATACGGGTATTGCAAATAATGACCGAACATACATTTATACGATGTGTGGTTTTATTTGTGTGCTGAATTTAGTAAGTTTTTGCTTTACTGTAATTTGTCAAAAGTGTTCGTCCCTTGCACAGATGGGTGTATGCAAAGATATTAGACATGATTGCTTTGCTCACATTAATACTTTATCTCATGCCGAACTGGATAAATTTTCAACGGTTACCTTAACTAATAGAATTGTGCACGATGTTGACCAGATTGGTGTGGCTGTTGGTATGACTATAAGAAATGTTGCACGTGCGCCATTTTTAATTATTGGTTCGCTCATAATGGTTTCTATTATAGAGTGGAGATTGGCTCTAATATTTTTGGTAATGTCACCAATAATATTATTGATAGTTTTGTTAATTATGAAACGAAACAACCCAAGATATGTAGAACTGAAAACTAAACTGGATAATGTTACTAATGTTGCAAGAGATAACTTAGATAGCGTAAGGGTAGTAAGAGCGTTTAATAAACAAGCATATGAAACTAAAAGGTTTGATCAAACCAATAAAGAGTTTACAAAAACAAATATGAGTATTGCAAAAGCGGCTTCGCTATTGCAACCTTTAATTTCGGTTGTAGTGAATTTCTCTATTATTGCAATAATTTGGTTTGGTAGTTTGGAAGTTAATGTAGGATCTATTACAACGGGTAATTTATTGGCGTTTATTAATTATCTTACAACTATTTCGGCTGCACTTGTGGTTATTGCAAGACTTATTATAATATACACAAGAACAGGTGCGTCAATAAAAAGAGTTTCTGAAGTCTTCGCTACTAAAAATACAATAGGCGATGACAAAAATCCATCACCATTAACCTATGAAACCGCTGAAGGAAAAATAGAATTTAAAAATGTTAATTTTTCTTATAATAGTGTAAAGAATGTTGTAAATGGATTAAGTGTTACGGTTGGTGCTGGACAGATTTTAGGTATTATTGGTGGTACGGGCTCTGGTAAGTCTAGTATTGTAAATCTTATTCCTAGATTTTATGATGTTAGCAGTGGTGCAGTGCTTATTGATGATGTTAATGTAAAAAAAATAAGATTACATGAATTGAGAAAAATAGTTGGTATTGTTCCGCAAAATCCAGTATTGTTTGAAGGAACACTTCGTGACAATATGTGCTGGCGAAAGGAAGATGCCACCGATGAAGAGATAATAAAAGCATTAAAGATTGCACAAGCGTATGACTTTGTTAGAGAATTGCCGGATTTTTTGGATCATAAGGTTTTACGTGGTGGTAGTAATTTTTCAGGTGGTCAACGTCAACGTCTAACAATAGCGAGAGCGTTGGTTGGAAACCCTAAAATTATTATACTAGATGATTCAAGTTCGGCATTAGATTTTGCAACGGATGCATCATTAAGGAAGGCTATCAGTACAAGTTTATATAATAGCACGGTGGTTATTGTGTCGCAAAGAGCAACGGCTTTAATGAACGCTGATAAAATTATTGTTCTAGATAATGGTAATATTATGGGTATAGGAAGTCACGAGAAGCTATTAAAATCTTGTACCGTTTATCAAGAAATTTATTACTCACAAAACCCTGAAGAAAAGCCAAGTGATGTAGGGGGTGGAAAGAAATGAAAAAGAATACTAAGTTAAAAAATAAAACACAAGCAAAGCATGCAAGTGTTAAAGAAAACTTAAGTCTTTATAAACACTCTATAAAATATGCTGGGGTTCATAAGTCGTTATTGTTGTTAGCATTATTTTTTATGATAATAGGAAACATTTTAGACTTGTTAATTCCTATATATATAGGTAAAAGCATTGATTGCGTTATAGGGGTTGGCAATGTAAACACTCCAAAACTTGTTGAAAATATATTGTTGCTTGCTGGTATTAGTGTTGTAAATTTATTATTTACGTGGCTATATAATTTATACGCGAATATGTATTGCTACAAAACAAGCGAAACCATTCGTGAGAAATTCTTTGAAAAAATAGAAACGGTGCCAATAAAATTTGTAGATGGAACTACCCATGGCGATTTGTTAAATCGAATGATTAACGATGTAGAAATAATGACCGATGGTATGGTGGAGGCAATTATTTCGGTATCTAGTGGTATTTTTACTATTATTGGTACGCTTATTTGTATGCTTCTTTTAAATGTAAGTATTGCAATAGTTATAGCGGTAATTACCCCAATGTCTCTGATTGCTTCTTACATAATTGCAAAAAAAGCGAATGCGTTGTTTACCGAACAGGCAAAGTCTACTGGTGATATGAGCGGTTATTTAGAAGAGCTTATAGGTAGTCAAAGAGTTGTAAAAGCCTTTAATCACGAAACTCAATCTATTGAATCTTATGATAAAATAAATGATAAACTAACCGTTGTATCTGAAAAAGCTAAGTTTTATTCATTTTTAGCACCGCCATTAACAAGATTTGTAAATGGATTTGTTTATGTTGCTGTAGGATTTTTCGGTGCACTACTTGCTTTAGATGGTAAAATTTCAATAGGTACTATAAGTAGTTTTTTGTCTTATTCAAATAGTTATGGTAAGCCTTTTGATGAAATAAGTAACGAAATTACCGAACTTCAAGCGTCGTTTGCCAGCGTAAAAAGAATTTTTGAAGTGTTAGATGAGCCTGAAGAAATTAGTGATGAAAACAATGCGGAATTGTCATTTTGTGATGGCACAGTTTCTATCGAACATGTAGATTTTTCATACTCTCCAAAAGTAAAATTAATACAAGACTTTAATTTGGAAGTTAAAAGCGGGCAAAAGGTTGCAATAGTAGGGCCAACGGGTTGTGGTAAAACTACATTTATTAATCTAATTATGCGTTTTTATGATGTAACTGGTGGTGCAATTAAAGTGTCTGGGCAAGATATTAGGGGAGTTACAAGGGCAAGTCTTAGAAATAAATTTGGTATGGTATTGCAAGAAAGTTGGTTGTTTAGTGGAACTATAAAAGACAATATTGCATATGGTAAGCAAAATGCGACAATGGAAGAAATTGTTGAAGCATCAAAACTTGCTGGGGCACATGACTTTATTGAGAAATTACCTAAAAAATATGATACGATTGTAACAGAAGGTGGAAATAATGTTTCGCAAGGTCAAAAGCAACTAATTTGTATTGCAAGAATTATGTTGACCAAACCTTCAATTTTAATTTTGGATGAAGCGACAAGTAATATTGATACTCGTACAGAAATGAAAATTCAAGATGCTTTTGCAACACTAATGGAAGGTAGGACTTGTTTTATGGTTGCACATAGATTGTCTACAATCAAAAATGCAGATATAATTTTGGTTATGAATAAGGGTAACATAATAGAGCAGGGAACCCACGATGAATTGCTTAAAAAGAAAGGTTTTTACTATAATCTTTACAATAGCCAATTTTTAAGAATGAAAAAAATTACGAAATAAATTCAAATTTACAACAAAAGACAAAACAAAAAAGTTTCCGACAAAATGTTATCGGAAACTTTTATTATTATTTTTATAAATGTGTTGACAAAGTGAAATAATTATTGTAAAATACAAGGGTACTAAAACGGAAAAATGCCTATTTCGCAAGTAGGCAATTTTTTTCAGCACAACTTAATATTTTTGATTCGTGTTGCACAATTTGCCACAAGCAATGGTCGATCTCTCCATCTGTAGTTAAATGATAACGCAGACACGTTTCCAAAGTCAAGCGATTTTCACGATATTTTAAAAGGAGAACAAAAAATGGCAGTTAATGTAGAATCTAAGATGTATGGAAAACATGAAAGGAAGACTTTTGGTCACATGAAAGAAGTCCTTGATAATCCATACTTTGTGGAGATTCCAAAAGACTCTTTTAACCATTTTATTACCGATGGTATTAAGGAAGTTTTAAGAGATTTCTCTCCTATTTCTGATTCAGACAACCTTAACATGAACAGAGAAGAAGGAGATACTGAGGATAGCCGAATTGAACTTTACTTTTTGGATCACTCACTAGACGGAGAACCTAAGTATTCTGAAAGGGAGTGCAAAATGCGTGATGCAACTTATGCAGTTCCTCTAAAAGTTAAGGTTAGACTTGTTTATAAGGAAACGGGAGAAGTAGTAGACCAAGAAGTTTACATGGGTGATATACCTATGATGACGGAAAACGGATCATTTATTATTAATGGTGCCGAAAGAGCGGTCGTTAGCCAACTTGTAAGAAGTCCAGGTGTTTACTGTAAGCAAGGGGTTAACAAAACAGGTAACTTTGTTATCGAAACCGATATTATGCCAGCACGTGGAGCATGGCTAGAATTTGAAGAAGATACCAATGGTGTTTTGTGGGTACACATTGATAGAACAAGAAAACTTGTTGCAAGTGTACTACTTAGAGGTTTAGGATTAGGTACAGACGAAGAAATCTTAAATATTTTTGATAACCACCCAGTTATTAAAAAGACTCTTGAAAAGGATGTAACTAAGTCCGAAGATGAAGCGTTAATTGAACTATCTAAAAGACTTCGTCCAGGTGAAGTACTAAACCTAAAAGCTATCAAGCGTTATATAAGAAATCTATTCTATAACTCAAGACGTTATGATGTAAGTAAAGTTGGTAGATACAAGTTTAACCAAAAGTTATCTGTAGCAAATAGAATTGAAAATTTAACTATTGCTCGTGATGTAGTTTTAAATGGAAAAACATTAGCAAAAGCAGGAGAAATTTTAAATTTAGACGATGCATGGAAATTGCAAAACGCTGGCGTTAATGAAGTTTATGTAAAAACTAAGAAGGGCGAGTTTAAGGTTATGGGTAATAACCGAGTAGAACTAGATAAATACTTAAATATTGACCCAAAAGAAGTTGAAATTAATGGAATGGTTAATGTAGTTACCTTAAATGAACTAATTAAGGACTGCAAAACCCCAGAAGAAAGAAAGGAAGTTATTAGAGCAAATGCAGACTTACTAGTAGGAAAGCACTTGGTACTAGATGATGTACTTTCTGCAATAAACTATCACTTGTCTTTAAGTGAAGGCATAGGTTCATATGATGATGTCGACCACTTAGGTAACAGACGTGTTAAAACTGTAGGCGAACTATTACAAAACCAATTCTTTATTGGTATGGCAAGACTTGAAAGAGTTATAAGAGAAAGAATGCAAGTTCAAAACATTAATGAAGTTAGCCCAACATCATTAATTAATGTAAGACCTGTATCAAGTTCTATTAGAGAATTCTTTGGTTCTTCACAAATGTCACAGTTTATGGAACAGATTAACCCAATTGCTTCATTAACACACAAAAGAAGACTTACAACTTTAGGACCTGGTGGATTGAGTAGAGAAAGAGCGGGCTTTGAAGTGCGTGACGTACACTACACTCACTATGGAAGACTTTGTCCTAACGAAACTCCAGAAGGTCAAAATATCGGTTTGGTTAACTCGCTTGCAGCATACACAAAAATTAACGAATATGGTTTCTTGATGGCTCCATATAGAAAAGTAAATAAAGAAACTGGTGTAGTAACTGATGAAGTTGAATACATGACAGCTGATAGAGAAGATCGTTTTGTTGTAGCAAACGCAAACGAACCTTTAAATGAAGATAATACATTTAAAAATAAGAGAGTAATTTGCAGAAGAAAAGAAGAAATCGTAGAATTACCTGCAAGTCAAGTTGATTATATGGATGTTTCTCCAAAGCAAATATTCTCAGTCGCAACAACTCTAGTTCCATTCCTTGGTAGTGATGACTGCGTACGTGCACTTGTTGCTTCTAACCAACAACGTCAAGCAGTTCCTCTATTAAAGACCGAAGCTCCAATAGTAGCAACCGGTATGGAACACAAAATTGCAGTAGATAGCGGTGCAGTTGTAGTTGCAAAGAATGATGGTGTTATTTCTTACGTTTCTAGTGATAGAATTGTAGTTACAAGAAAAAATGGTGAAGAAGATGAGTATTTACTAACTGCTTATCAAAGATCTAACCAAGGTACTTGTATGAAGCAACACCCAATAGTAAATCATGGTGATAAGGTAAAGAAGGGTGAAGTTTTAGCTGATGGTCCTGCAATTAACGGTGGCGAACTTTCAGTAGGTAAAAATATCCTAATTGCTTATATGCCATGGGAAGGTTATAACTTCGAAGATGCTGTTCTTATTTCAGATGAAATAGTTAAAGAAGATATTTTGACAAGTGTTCATATTGAAGAATATGAAATAGATTGTAGAGATACCAAACTTGGTCCAGAAGACATTACTCGTGACATTCCAAATGTCGGCGATGATGCTTTAAAAGACCTAGACGCAAATGGTATTGTAAGAATTGGTGCGGAAGTTGTTCCGGGTGATATTTTGGTAGGTAAGGTTACTCCAAAGGGCGAAACCGAACTAACTCCGGAAGAAAGATTATTAAGAGCAATTTTTGGTGAAAAGGCTAGAGAAGTTAGAGATACATCTTTGCGTGTTCAACATGGTGAAGGTGGTATAGTTGTAGACGTTAAGATACTAACTCGTGAAAATAAAGATGAATTAAGTACTGGTGTTAACAAACTTGTAAGAGTTTATATTGCACAAAAGAGAAAGATGAGTGTCGGTGATAAGATGTCTGGTAGACACGGTAATAAAGGTGTCGTTTCAAGAATTTTACCACAAGCAGATATGCCTTTCCTTGCAGATGGTACTCCAATTCAAATTCTATTAAACCCTATGGGTGTTCCTTCTCGTATGAATGTAGGACAGTTGCTAGAAGTACATTTAGGTATGGTTGCAAGACATATGGGTTGGAAGGTTGCTACTCCAATTTTTGATTGTGCAACCGCAGATGAAATTCAAGAACTATTAGTTAAGAATGGATTAAGACCTGATGGTAAGGTTGACTTATACGATGGTAGAACGGGTGAAAAACTACCAAACCCAATGACTGTTGGTGTTATGTATATGTTAAAACTTAACCACTTGGTAGATGATAAGATGCACGCTCGTTCAACCGGTCCTTACTCACTAGTAACTCAACAACCTTTGGGTGGTAAAACTCAATTTGGTGGTCAGAGATTTGGTGAAATGGAAGTTTGGGCGCTTGAAGCGTATGGTGCAGCAAATGTTCTACAAGAAATGCTTACAGTTAAATCTGATGATATTGTTGGTAGAACTAAGACTTACGAGAGTATTGTAAGATCTGAAAATGTTGCAGAACCAGGAATCCCAGAATCATTTAAAGTATTAATTAAGGAATTACAAGGTTTGGCACTAGATATTAAGGTGCTAACCGAAGATAAAGAAGAAATCGGACTACGTGAACTTGTAGAAGATGACGAAGATGAGCGTCCAAGCAAGAATGCACATGACGATAAGGAAGAAGTCGAATTAGATTTAGACGGAAACGCTAACACAGAAGAAGTTCTAGATTTAGATGAAGAAACCGCAAATGTATTCGGAACCGAAAATGATGACGACCTATTCGATTTTGACGATGATGATATTTAATACTAAACTGATTATAAAAAATAAAATTATGGGGAGAAAATAATGTTTGAATTAAACAATTTTGATGCCATGCAAATTGGTATCGCCAGCCCAGAGAAGATTCGTGAATGGTCGTATGGTGAGGTTACAAAACCAGAAACTATTAACTATCGTACTCAAAAACCAGAAAGAGATGGTTTGTTTTGCGAAAGAATTTTTGGACCAACAAAAGACTGGGAATGTTACTGCGGTAAATATAAAAGAATTAGATATAAAGGCGTTATTTGTGATAAGTGTGGCGTAGAAGTTACTCGCTCAAAGGTGCGTCGTGATAGAATGGGACACATTGAACTTGTGTCCCCAGTATCACACATTTGGTACTTTAAGGGGGTCCCTAGCCGTATTGGTATGGCGTTAGATATTCCTACCAAACAACTAGAACAAGTACTTTATTTTACAGCATTTATAGTAATTGACCCAGGTCAAACTAGTTTATCTTATAAACAAATTTTAAATGATAGAGAATATCGTGAAGCTGTTGATCAGTTCGGTGCTAAATCATTTAAAGCTGGTATGGGTGCAGAAGCAATAAAGGAATTGCTTTCTCAAATTGATGTAGAAAAAGAATGTAAAGAACTTAAAGAAGCTGTTAAAAATTCTAAAGGACAAAAGAAACTAAAAGCTTCTAAGAAATTAGAAATTATGGAAGCATTTAGAGCTAATCATACCGAACCAAAGTGGATGATTCTAGATGTAATTCCAGTAATTCCACCAGAACTAAGACCTATGGTTCCACTAGATGGTGGTAGATTTGCAACTAGTGACTTAAATGACCTTTACAGAAGAGTTATTAATAGAAATAATAGACTTAAAAAACTTATGGATTTAGGTGCTCCAGATATTATTATCCGTAACGAAAAGAGAATGCTTCAAGAAGCAGTAGATGCGTTAATTGATAATGGTAAAAGGGGTAAGGCTATTACCGGTGCTGGAAATAGAGATTTAAAATCACTTTCTGGTATGCTTAGAGGTAAGCAAGGTAGATTTAGACAAAACCTACTTGGTAAGCGTGTAGACTACTCTGGACGTTCAGTTATCGTTGTAGGTCCAGAATTAAAGTTGTATCAATGTGGTGTTCCAAAGGAAATGGCACTAGAACTATTTAAGCCATTTGTAATGAAGCGTCTAGTAGATATGAACCAAGCACACAATATTAAGAGTGCTAAAAGACTTGTAGAACGTGCTCGTCCAGTAGTTTGGGATATTTTGGATGATGTTATTAAAGACCACCCAGTATTACTAAACCGTGCACCTACACTTCATAGACTTGGTATTCAAGCGTTTGAACCAGTGCTAATTGAAGGTCACGCAATGAAATTGCATCCACTTACTTGTCAAGCGTTTAACGCCGACTTCGATGGTGACCAAATGGCTATTCACCTTCCACTAAGTATGGAAGCACAAGCAGAAGCAAGATTTTTAATGCTTGCATCTAATAACATTTTAAAGCCATCTGATGGTGAGCCAATTGCTACCCCATCACAAGATATGATTTTAGGTAACTATTATTTAACTATTGAAAAGCCAAATGCAAAGGGTGAAGGTAGTGTATTTAGTTGTCCTGAAGAAGCAATTGTTGCTTATCAATCTGGAGAACTAGATGTTGAAGCAAAGATTACTGTTAGAGTAAGTAAAGTCATTGATGGTGTAAACTATTCTACAAGAATTGAAACCACTGCAGGAAGATTAATCTTCAACCAAATCATTCCACAAGATTTGGGATTTGTAAAGAGAGAAACTCCTGAAGATATGTTACAACTAGAAATCAACTACAAAGTTGGTAAAAAGGAATTAAAGAAGATTATTAAGGCTTGCTATGATGTTCATGATGCGGGTGAAACTGCAATTATGCTAGACAAGATTAAGGACTTAGGTTATAAGTATGCAACTCTATCTGGTCTAACAATTGCACTTTATGATATTCAAATTCCAAAAGAAAGACCAGAAATTATTGCAGAAGCTGACCAAGAAGCAGTTGAAGCAGAAAAGCAATATCGTCGTGGACTTATTACAAAGCCTGAAAAGGAAGCTAGACTTAGCGAAATTTGGGCTGGTGCAATGAGTAAGATGAGTAAGATAGTTTCTGGCAACTATGATACATTTAACCCAATCAAGATGATGAGTGAGTCTGGTGCGAGAGGTTCTGCTGCTCAGATTAACCAGTTGTCTGGTATGCGTGGACTTATGAGTTCTACATCTGGTAAACTAATCGAAGTTCCAGTTAGAAACTGCTTTAAGATGGGTCTTTCGGTTATCGAATACTTTATTTCAACCAGAGGTGGTAGAAAGGGTCTAGTAGATAAGGGCTTAAAGACTGCGGATGCAGGTTATTTAACAAGACGTCTTGTTGATGTATCTCAAGATGTAGTTATTCGTGATGACGACTGTTTTGAAACTCTTGGTGAAAAGGTCAAGGGTATGGAAGTTACTGCATTGTATGATGGTAACTCAATACTTGAAAAACTTAGCGATAGAATTATTGGTAGATTTGCAGTAGAAGATGTAATTGACCCAACAACTGGTGAAGTTATAATCAATGCTAATACAATGATTACAAAAGACCAAGCAAACAAGGTTGAAGAAGCTGGAATTACCAGTGTTAAAATTAGAACAGTACTTACTTGTAAGTCAAAAGTTGGCGTATGTGCTAAGTGTTATGGTAAAAATATGTCAACTAAGGAAATTGTTCCTTATGGCGAAGCTGTTGGTATTATTGCAGCACAAGCTATTGGTGAACCAGGTACACAGCTTACTATGAACGTCTTCCATGAAGGTGGTATTTCTGCGGGTGATGATATTACCCAAGGTTTACCTAGAGTAGAAGAATTGTTTGAAGCTAGAAAACCAAAGGGCGTTGCTGTAATTAGTGTTGTAAGTGGTACAGTTAAGTCTATTGATCTAGTAAAACAAGAGATTGTTATTAGAAGTGACGAAAACTTCGATGTTGATTATGCATTACCTTATGGTGCAAAGATGAAGGTTGAAGTTGGTTCTGTAGTAGAACCAGGTACTCAATTAACTGAAGGTTCTATAAACCCACATGACATCTTATTAACAAAGGGTGTTAAGGGTGTTCAAGATTACCTAATGAAGGAAGTTTTGAAAGTTTATAAGAAAAATGGTGTTGATGTAAACGATAAGCACATTGAAATTATCTTGAGACAAATGCTTAAGAAGGTAAGAATTGAAGATTCTGGTGATACAAACGTACTACCAGGCGAATTGATGGATATAGGCAAATTTGAAGAAATGAATGATCAAATTATTCAACAAGGTCTAGAACCAGCAATTGCTACAAGAGTATTACTTTCAATTACAAAGGCTTCTCTTGCTACTGATTCATTCCTTTCTGCTGCATCATTCCAAGAAACAGTTAGAGTATTAACTGACGCTGCTATTAAGGGTAAAGTTGACCCACTAATTGGTCTAAAAGAAAACGTTATTATTGGTAAATATATTCCTGCAGGTACTGGCTTAAAGCGTTACAGAGAAATGGTTCCAATCGATAACGAAGTTTAATTAATAAAAAAAGTGTATTTATATTTTTAAATACACTTTTTTTGTGTGAAAAAATTTTACACTATTTGACTAGAAGTTTTAGTTTAATATAAAAAAGTTTTTCTTTTGATTTATGTTAATTTGTGATTCAAAAAATGGTCAAAAACTAATAAATTTATCAATATAAAAAGTTGTTTAAAATGGATGTAATATTATTCAAAATTGACCAATTTAAAGTTTATATTTAAGTAAAATAAGCCACTTTAGCCCCAAAATTGGCTGTTTTGGGCTAATTTACTATATGTAGACTAATAAGTTGACCTGCAAATTGGGTATAATTTAGCCGTTAAAATTGTTATAAATTTAATGTGAATTTATGCTATCATATGGTCTTATTTTATTTAATTATTTAAATAAAAATCACTTCAATAGTTCTGGAGTTTCATCGACCGCTTTATAAATTTCGTTCAAAATTTTATATTTTCCGTCGGGGAATGATAATCTATTTAGTGCTTTGGTGTAAGATGAAAGGTGATCGAATGTTTCGGTGATTGCTTCTTTCAGGTGGTCTTCTAAGTCTTCTTGCTGAATTACATTGGCAATTCCTAATTTTTTAAAATATTCGGCATTTTCAAGTTGGTCGCCACGAGAAGCATTCTTAGGTAGTGGAATTAGTAGCATCGGCTTTTTTAGGTTTGCGAGTTCAAATATAGTATTGCTTCCGGCTCTTGAAATTACTAGGTCACTAGCTTTAAAGAAACTTCCTATGTCATCTGTAAATTCTAATTGATGATAGTTTGCGTGATGGAAATTGACTTTTTTGCCTTTTCCTGTTAAATGTAGCACATTGTAGTTGATTACAAGGTAGGGTAATATCTTTAATATGGCATCATTTATTGGGGTGGAACCTAAACTTCCGCCAGTTATTAAGATTGTTTTTAAATTTGGGTAAAGTTTATATTTATTTTTTAATTTCTCTCCGTCAGCAGTTGCAAGTTTTGGATTTATTGCGCTACCTGTATATACGCCATTAACGGTTTTTTTCGCTGTTTCAGGAAACGTGGTACAAACAGTCGTTGCTCTTTTTGCAGAAATTTTATTTGCAAGTCCCATGCTCAAATCGGATTCATGAATTACTATTGGTATGTGTAATTGATGTGCGGCAATAACTACGGGAACAGATACATAACCACCTTTAGAAAATAATACATCGGGACGGATAGTTCTCAAATATTGCTTTGCTTCAATTATGGCTTTTATTAATGTGAATGGTAGAAGAATGTTTTTATACCATTTAACTCTATCTAATTTTACGGTAGGTATACCTATATACTCTACTTTATTTTGAGAAGGTTTTAGTTTGCTATTAAAACTTGCAACTTTTTCCTTTTCAACGCCTTTAAAACTTCCAATATAATAAACCTTATCAAAGTTATACATAAGTTCAGGTAAAATTATTAAGTTTGGGGTAACATGTCCCATCGTTCCGCCACCGGTCAGTACTATCGTATTATATTTTTTCATTAAAATCTCCTTTTGTTATGTATATTATATGAATACGCTAATCCTTTTATACTAACGCTTTAAGCCAATTTTTACTTGTAAAAATGTTTGATTTTTTCGTTACAATTATGGTATAATAAACTTATATTAATGGAATGGAGATTATTATGGCAAGTAAATCAAATGAAAAGAGTTATGACGCAAAAGATATACAAGTCCTAGAAGGTCTTGATGCTGTTAGATTGCGTCCGGGTATGTATATTGGTACAACTGGTATTAAGGGACTTCATCACCTTGTTTGGGAAATTGTAGATAACGCTATTGATGAAGCAACCAACAAATTTGCAACAAGAGTAGATGTTGAAATATATAAAGATGGCTCAATTTCGGTTGCCGATGATGGTCGTGGTATACCTACAGATATTCACCCAACATTAAAGGTTAGTGGTGTAGAAGTAGTATTTACGCAACTTCATGCTGGTGGTAAATTTAATAATGATAACTACAATTATTCAGGTGGATTGCACGGTGTTGGCGCAAGTGTTGTTAATGCATTATCTGAGTGGCTAGAAGTTGAAGTTAAAAAGAATGGTAAAATATACAAACAAAGATTTGAAAGTAAAGCAAATTCTAGCGGAAAGGTAAAGGGTGGTGTTCCAGTGTACCCATTAAAGGAAATTGGTACAACCAAAGAGCATGGTTCTAAAATTACCTTTATGCCAGATAAGAGAATTTTTGAAACTACTGTATTTTCGCTTGATACTATTGCAAAACACTTAAAGGAACTTGCGTTTTTAAATAAAGGCGTTTTAATTACAATTAAGGATAATAGAACGGAAGAACCTTATTATAAAGAATATAAGTATGAAGGTGGTTTGTCTGACTTCGTTTTATATCTAAATGATACCAAAAATAAATTGCACGAAGTACCTATTTTTATAGAAGGCGAGAAGGATGGCATTTATTGTGCTTGTGCAATGCAATACACCGATAGTTATAGCGAAAGTGTATTTTCGTATGTAAATAACATTCCAACAGTTGAAGGTGGTACTCACGAAACAGGCTTTAAGTCTGCAATTACTAAGGTATTCAATGATCAATTAAGAAAACAAAATCTTTTAAAAGATAAAGAACCTAATTTGATGGGTGAAGATTTTAGAGAAGGTCTAACCGCTGTTTTATTAGTCAAAATGAAGAATATTCAGTTTGAAGGTCAGACAAAAACTAAACTCGGTAACCCAGAAGCAAGACCAGCAGTAGAAGCGATAATCACCGAAAAATTGACTGAGTATGTAAATGGTAAGATGGGTAAAAAACTTGGACCTATTTACGAAAAAGCACTAGGAGCTGCAAGGGTTAGAGAAGCGGCAAGAAAGGCAAAGGAAATAACTCGACAAAAAAATAGTATAGATAATTCAAATTTAGTCGGTAAACTTTCTATGTGTACTGGTAAAAAACCTGAACTGAATGAGTTATTTATAGTTGAGGGTAATAGTGCGGGTGGTTCTGCAAAAATGGCAAGAGATCGTCACTTCCAAGCAATTTTGCCACTAAGAGGTAAACCTTTAAACGCTGAAAAGAAAAGAATAGACCAAGTTTTAAATAATGAAGAAATTAGAACAATTATTTCGGCACTAGGTGCAGGTCTTGGTGAAGATTTTGATCCAGCAGAACTAAAGTTCCATAAAGTAATAATTCTAGCCGATGCCGACCAAGATGGTGCACATATTAGAGCAATTCTTTTAACATTCTTCTTTAGATATATGAAAGAACTAATAAACGATGGTCATGTATTCATTGGTATGCCACCATTATACAGAGTTCAGAAAAAAGATGATATTGAATACGTTTATAGTGATGCTGAACTTCCAGAAGTTACTGCAAGATTTGGAAAGGGTTATACAATTCAAAGATATAAAGGACTTGGTGAAATGGATCCTGAGCAACTTTGGGAAACTACTATGAATCCAAAAGATAGAACTCTTGTGCAAGTAACAATAGAAGATGCCGCCGAAGCCGAAAGACTTATTACCACATTAATGGGTGATAATATTGAAGCACGTAAAGCGTATATATCAGAAAACGCAGATTTTAACAAAACAGATAGTGATCAATTTGTAAAAGCAACTAAAAAGACTGCAAATGCAAACTAAAAATAAAACTCCCTAACTTAGAAGTTTTTTAAGTAGGGAGTTTTATTTATTTTATTAACCTCGTTTTTTAATTAATATTTTTTCTAGTATGGTTACTAATAAATACATTAAACCTGCAAGTACGCACAAAACAATAATAGAAGTCATAACAAGATCTAGTTTAAATATGTATCCGCCATATACAATTAGGTATCCAAGACCGGCTTTACTTACAAGATATTCACCCATAATTGTACCAACCCAGCTCATTCCAACATTAATTTTTAAAACCGATATGAATGCTGGCAAGCACTCAGGGAATATTAGGCGAGTAAGTATTTGCCACTTAGATGCACCTAGCGTTTTCATTAACAATATTTTTTCTTTACTTACAGACATAAAACTATTAAGTAAACTAATTATGGTAATTATTATGCAAATTAAAAATCCCATAACAACTATAGCCTTTGTTCCTGCACCAAACCAAACTATAATTAGTGGTCCTAATGCAACTTTTGGTAAACTATTTAGTATAATTAGGTAAGGTTCTAATATTTCACGGATGCGTTTACTTGAAAATAGTAAAATTGCAATAATTGTTCCAACAACCATGGAAATTGTAAATGCAAGTACGGTTTCATATAAGGTGATAAGTGAATGATGAATTATTTTTCCTTCTTTAAATAAACTTACTAGCATTTTTACTATTCTTGATGGGGAACTATAAATAAAGGAATCAATAACGCCAAGACTAGTTAGTAACTCCCATATACCAATAAACAATACAAGAACCAAAATTCTGCCAACAATTACTATTAATTTATTAGTTTTTTCTTTCCTAAGAAAATTTTTGTGTTCTAAACTTATTTGGTTATTTGATTTCTTCATTTTTTAATTCCTCCCAAATAAGATTAAAATATTTAGAAAATTGAGGGTCGTTTCTTTTTTGAAAAGGTGTTAGGTTAGCATCAAAATTGATATCTATAATCTGTTTAACGGATGCTGGTCGTTTAGATAATATTATTATCTTATTACTCATAGCAATAGCTTCGCTTATGTCATGGGTAACCAATATTGCAGTTTTTTGTTCATCTAAAATAATTTTGTATACTATATTTTGAATATCTAATCGGGTTTGATAATCTAGTGCAGAAAATGGTTCGTCTAGCAATAGAAGTTTTGGTCTAGTTGCAAGAGTTCTAATTAGTGAAACTCTTTGACGCATACCACCAGACAGTTCAGAAGGGTAGTGGTTTAAAAATTCCTTTAAACCATATTTTTCAACTAGATTGTAAACAAATCGGACATTTTCGGGATTGTCTTTTTTTTGAAGTTTTAGAGCAAATAAAACATTTTTCTCTACAGTAAGCCAATCAAAAAGGTTGTCTTTTTGAAACATATATCCAATTTCGGTGTTTACGCCAGTTACTTTTTTCCCGTCTAGGATTATTTCTCCCGAACTTGGAACTAGTAGTCCAGCAATTAGTGAAAGTATTGTAGTTTTTCCGCAACCACTAGGTCCAACAATAGAAACAAAATCGTTATCTAAAATATTAAAATTTACATTTTCTAGAGCTTTTGTTTCACTTTGCTTTGAGTGATACGAAAGACTTAGATCTGTAATTTCTAAAAGATTTTTCATCATAGTTCTCCATATCTTGTAGTAAATTTATAAACTCAACGCAAAACTATTATCAACTACATCTTCAAATTTTACTCCACTAACATCAATTCCAGCGTTTTCTATTATAGCAATTAATTTATTAAATGCACTTTTAGTCATGGCTGGAGAAGAACTCCAAGCGTCAATTTCTATATATTTTGCAACGGCACTTGTAATACTTTCAATGCTTGTACCATCAAATGATGCTATTAAACCATTTGCAATTTCTTCTGCAGTGTGAGTTTGCATATAATTATATGCTTTATTTACTGCTCTTAAAAAAGCTTTTATAGTTTCTGGGTTTTTGCTCAAATAATTATTTGTAGCCATAAAGCAAGTAAATGGAACTTCTCCACATTCTTCGCCAACTGACGCCATATAATAGCCTTTACCTTGTTGTACATATGTACTAGCGACAGGCTCAAACATAGTGCAATAGTCGCCCGTTCCACCTTCAAAGGTTGGTGTAATTAGGTCAAACTTAATGCTAGTATCAAATGTCATATTTTCACCATCAACTAAACCCTTAGAGTTTAAAACATATTCTAGTGTCATAGCTGGCATTCCACCTTCACGTCCACCTAAAATATATTTATTTTTTAAATCTAGCCAATTAAAGTTGCCATTTTCACTTCTACCAATCAAGAATGAGCCGTCACGTTTGGTTAACTGACCAAATACCATAGGGTGGTTGGTGCTTCCTTCTTTAACGACATAAACCAAAGTTTCTGGTCCAAGTAGTGAAATATCTGCACTATTAGATAGAAGAGCAGACATAGATACATCGGAACCGCCACCATTGGTTAGGTCAATTTCTAAACCTTCTTCTTCCATATAACCTAAATTTATGGCAAGGTATAGAGGTGCGTAAAATATTGAATGAGTAACTTCATTCAGTCTAATTTTTGTTAAATTATTTTTTTTGCAAGCAGTAAAACAGAATAAGCACATTATTACTGCAAGAAAAATTGTTATAAATTTTTTCAAAAGAGTATACCTCCCATAGCAGTTTATTCTAAAAAAATAATTTATGTCAATTATTAAATTGCGATATAATTTTTTTCGTGGTATAATAGGTGTATATATTTAGGGAGATGCCGTGACTAATAAAAAATTAATTTTAAAAGAAATTTCGTTATTTGCGAGAATAGTGTTATTGGTAGCACTTGTTTTTTCGTTGATTTTTTATGATAAATATGTTTTTGCTACATTTTTTATTGTTGCGGGTTGCTTAGAAATATGTGATTGCATTTTAAATATTAAGGATGCTAATGGTTGTTTATGGTTAGATATTCTTTCAATAATTGTAGGTAGATGTATTTTCTTTATACCATTATTGTTTTTAACAATATCAAAAGCACTTACTATATGGGTATTATTAATATTAGTATTCTTTGAAATAGTTATTGCACTTTATAGAAAATTTGTAAAGAGTGTTGGAAGAGATAAAATTGTAACTAATGTAATGTACTTTTTGTATATAATTTTATTGTGGTTAAGCATTTTTATTTGGTGTTTTTACCCAAAAATCGCAATGTATTTATTAGTTTCTTGCAGTATTCTTGCTGGATTATATATCATATACTGTTCGGTAATTATTGGTAATGAGTCCGAAACGGACACCGAACATATAGAAGACAACTCAGATAAAGAAGATGCCATAAAAAACAATATAGAAAAGGATTTAGATGCTGACAAAAATCAAATAATTGAATAAAATTATTGAAATTATATTTTTTAGGTGGTATAATTAAATTGTTAATTTAATAGACTGCTTTGAGGAGTAAGGAGCGAAAAGTATCCGATAAGAGATTAAAACCCATAGGCTGAGAGGTTTTAAAACGGGGAAAACTAAGCGAATGAAGGTTGCAAAGCGTATGGTCAATTCTTTAAAGTGCAAGCATATTGCTTGAATAAAGGTGGTACCGCGGAATAGTATTTTTTAAGTGCGTTTCGTCCTTTTTTATGGACGATGACGCACTTTTATTTTTAGGGGTGAATATGTTTAAATCTATCTTAATTACAATTTTACTTATTGCACTTATTTGTTCGGTGTTTTTTATAGTTTTTGGTAAAATGTTTGTAAAAGACTTAAAAAGCAAAGACGAAATTAAACGTTTAAATGCCGAAGAAACTCTAAAAAAAATGAACATAGTAGGGTATATTGTTTTTGTATGTTTATTGGTACTATTAATTATAATATTGAAGATATTTTAGGAGAATATAATGGAACAGAAGTTTAATTTAAAAAGAGATATTTATTTATGGCTAATGTATTTTGATGAATTGGTCTGAAGATATGTAAAAAATAAAATATAATAAGATAAATAAAAAGGAAATAAGAAAAATGAAAGACGAGAAAAGTTACAATCCACAGAGTTTTGAAACTCAAATTTATGAAAAATGGGAAAAGGAAAATTGTTTCTATGCAGACCCAAATTCTAAAAAACCTGCATTTTGTATAATAATGCCACCACCAAATGTTACAAGTATGGCACATATTGGTCACGCTATGGATGTTACAATGCAAGATATCCTTTCAAGATATAAAAGAATGAAGGGGTATGAAGTATTGTGGCAACCAGGAACCGATCACGCTGCAATAGCAACGGAAATTAAAATAGTAGAAAAACTACGTAAAGAAGGTAAAACAAAAGAAGGTATTGGCAGAGTTGCGTTTGATAAAGAAGCGTGGGACTGGTACAACTTTTATGGCGATAAAATAATGCGTCAATTTAGACGAATTGGTTGTAGTGCAGATTGGTCTAAAGCAAGATTTACAATGGATGAAAAGAGTACGAATGCCGTTCTTGAAACTTTTATAAGGCTTTACGATAAGGGTTTAATTTATCGTGGTACAAGATTAACCAACTGGTGTTCTACTTGTAAGTCGGTTATTTCAGATGATGAAGTTGAATATTCAGATGAAGAGAGTTCAATGTGGCACATTAGATATCCGTTCGCTGACGGATCTGGGCATATTGTTGTTGCAACAACAAGACCAGAAACTATATTTGGGGATATGGCTGTTGCTGTAAACCCTGAAGACGAAAGGTATAAAAATATTGTAGGAAAAGAGTTGGTACTTCCTTTAACCGATAGAAAAATACCTATAATTGCAGATAGTTATGTAGAAAAAGATTTTGGAACTGGTATGGTAAAGATTACTCCTGCACACGACCCAAACGACTATGAAGTTGGAAAGCGTCACAACTTAGAAGTTTTATCGGTAATAGAAAAAGACGGAAAGTTAAATAGGTTTGCTGGAAAATTTGAAGGAATGCAAGCAAAAGACGCAAGAGAAAAAATTGTTGAAGAATTAAAATATCAAAATTTAATTGAAAAAATTGAACCATACACTCATAGTGTTGGACATTGCTATCGTTGTCATAATGTTATTGAACCATTAGTTACAAAGCAATGGTATGTTGCGATGAAAGAACTTGCAAAACCAGCAATTGAATGTGTAAAAAATGGAGAACTAACTATTTACGCAAAGAGATTTGAAAAGAATTACTTCCATTGGCTTGAAAATATTCAAGACTGGTGTATTTCGCGTCAACTTTGGACGGGTCATAGAATACCTATCTATTACTGCGACGATTGTGGTGAGGTTTACGCAAGTAAGCAACCAAGTAATTGTCCAAAGTGTAATTCTAATCATTTTCATCAAGATGAAGACGTATTAGATACTTGGTTTAGTTCAGCGCTTTGGCCATTCTCTACACTTGGCTGGCCAGAAAAAACTAAAACATTAGAAAAGTTTTACCCGACTAGCGTATTAGTAACGGGATATGATATCTTAACTCACTGGGTAACTAAAATGGTTTATATGGGTATTGAATGTACAGGGCAAGTTCCATTCAAATATACCTTAATACATGGGCTTGTAAGAGATGAACAAGGTAGAAAAATGAGTAAATCTCTTGGTAATGGTATAGACCCTATAAAGGTTGCTGATGAACATGGTGCGGACGCATTAAGACTTGCACTCATTAAAGATTTAGCACTTGGACTAGATACTAGAATGGGCGAAACAAAAATAGTAGTAGCAAAGCAATTTATTAACAAATTATGGAATGCTTCAAAGTTTGTTGATATGAATAAAGATGGCATAGAATTATTAAATATAGAGAAGTGTAAATTAGGTTTATTTGATAAATGGATATTAAATGAACTAAATGAACTTATTTTAAATGTTACAACTAACATTGAAAAATTTGAAATGGGTATTGCATTAACTAATATTTATAATTTTGTTTTAGATGATTTTTGTGATTGGTTTATAGAAGTATCAAAACCTATGCTTAATGCGGATGCAAGCACAAAACAAAATGCTGTTAGCATATTAAATTATGTACTAGAAAATATACTAAAATTATTGCATCCATATATTCCATTTGTAACTGAATACATTTATGAAAGCAATGGTGGAAGTGGATTGCTATGTAAACAAAGTTTCCCAGAATACAACGAGAACTTTAAGTTTGAAGCCGAAAAAGAAAAGGTTGAAAGTATATTCAATTTGATAAAAGGCATTAGATCTACAAAATTAGAACAAGGAATAGACCCATACAAGCAAGTTGTTATTACAACAACTAATAAACAAATATTTGATGAGTTTTTACCAAATATTAAAAAACTTGCATTTATAGAAAGTGTAGAACAAGTGGAAAATATTGATGGAACACCAATTGTGAATGATTTAGTTCCTTGTGCTATAAAAATCAATATAGATAAAACTCAACTTTTAGAAAAACTTCAAAAAGATTTAAAGGATATAGAGTTTGAAATTGAAAGAAGTGTGAAAATGTTATCTAACGAGAAATTTGTTGCAAAAGCACCACAGAATTTGGTACAATTAGAGAAAGAAAAACTAGAAAGGAATAAAGCAAAAAAAGAGAGTATTTTACTCAGCATTAAAAATTTAGGATAAGATGAAAAATTTACTTTTGAGAAAGGGAATAGCAATAGGAATATATACCATCGCAACACTTGTGATGGAATGCTTTATGTTTGTTTATTTGGGCTTTGGTTTTTTGCCAGAATATATATTCTTTGATTTAAGCTTATTGCTATTTCTCTCAGGAGTAATTTTTGTTTTTCCGTGTAATAAATTCCAAAATATATTTATATGCATATTGCTAGCGTTTCAGATGATTTTATGCTACATAAATATTTGTATGTATAAAATCTTAAATGATGTATTTACTTTTGAAATGTTATCGCTGGTTAAAGAAACTACCGATGTTATAAATTTTGATATGCTTCCAATCTGGCCAATGATATTCTATATTCTAACATTTGGATGTAGTATTGCAGGGTTAATTTTAAGCGAAAAAATTAAAGTAAATAAATTTAAGCATTTTGATATGGTTAAATTTGTAGTAAAAATTATAAGTCTTGCAACCTTAACTTTATCTTTTTTGTTGTATTCGATAGGTAGTACTTACTGGCTTGATGGAGATGCGAGTTCGCATTTTTCGGATAAAATGCTTTATACTACATTTAGTAGCAATAAGCAAAGTTTGGTTAAGTTTGGTACGCTAGGATTTTACTTTGAAGAGTTTTTTAGACAATTTTACAAGGTAGATGAAACTGCTCAGTATACAAGAGCAGAACTAAATGCATATGTACAAAGTCCAGAGTATGACCCTGAGAAGTTGGATATTTTTGACGTATGTAATGGTCAAAACGTAATAATGATAATGATGGAGAGTTTTGAGTGGTATGCAATAACACCAGAGGCAACACCAACTCTTTATGCACTATCTCGTGGATATGATTTTGGAACAAAAGCGAATGGCTATAAAAACTTTAATTTCTATAATTTTTCAAAGGATGAAAATGGAGAGTTTACCGTTCTTGAAAGAACAGATTATACAAAAATAAATGACGAATATAAAAAGTTACAGCAAGAAGGTAAGGATATTCAATTATTTGATGAAGGTGCTTTTGATAAATATGGTTTTACTTTGATAAATTATTATTCTAAAGCAAAGACCGACTACTCGGAGTCTACCGCTATGATAGGTAATTATCCTTATGGCGAAAGTTTTACAACGCATAGTCTTATATATGCTTCCAATAATATTTATAACAACCTAGATTACTCATTTACTCTTGCGAATATGTTAAAAGATAGTGGTGCAGTAGATGTTGCAAACTATATGCATCCATATCTATCTACATTTTATGGTAGAGATACTTTAATTCCACAATTTGGTTTTGATAATGCATTATTTTTAGACCAGATGAGTGATAAAATTCCAAAGGGTGATAGATTAAGTCATGCAACACTAGATAGCAAGGCGCTTGATTATTATTTGAATTTATCAACCTCTCATAAGTTTATTGATAAAGATAAAAAGTTTTTTAATTTCTTTACAACGGTTACAACGCATGGCGAGTATTCAGATAACGATGTAATTAAGAATAATACAGATTACTATGATTTTTATGAAAGTATTGGCTTTTTAGGTCAAAGTTCAAATCCCGATACAAAACTTACAGATATTACACCTGAACAAGAAAATGAAATAAAAAATTATCTAGTATCAACATTAGACACCGAGAGAATGGTTACAATTTTGGTAAAATACTTAATGGATAATGATTTATTTGATAACACAATGCTATGTTTATTTGCCGACCATCATAGTTATTATAATCAAATGGATTTATTTTACAAAAAACATTACTTTAGTGATGCAGAAGGTGATTATTCATCTCCTATATACTGGTTGAGAAATACAAGTTATAATGCAACAAGCGAAGACTATATAAAAAGCCAAGACCGCTTCAAAGTTCCAGCAATTATTTATTCTACAAAAATTACAAATTCAGTAGTAGGTGGAAGTGGGGGACATCAAATATCAAAATTGACTTGCTCATTTGATTTACCAGTTACCATAATGACATTACTCGGAGTTGATTATAATCCGACATATTATTTAGGTTATCCCGTTAAGTGTGAAATTGTGGATGAAGGTAAAGTTATAGAACTTGGAATTCCGGCATATGTTTCATACACTGGTGGAATATTTGACTTAAATATTTACACCGAAGAAGGTAAGACTATTAAATTTGAAAGACAGGGAGTTACACCTGTTGATGAACTTGCATTTCAATATAAAGTTAATATGTATATTGAAAAGTGGTACAAGATAACAGCATTATATCAAAATGATATGTTTGAAGGGTTTAATGTTAAAAATAAATTAAGAGCATAAAAAGAAGTTTACTTGAAAAACAAGTAAACTTCTTAGTTTTTTTATTATTGATTATTTGATTTGTTCTCTTTATATTCTTTTAGTGCTCTTGCTAGTTGGTCCGGGCAAGAGGTATTATTTCTACAATTAATGCCTTTTAATTTTTGTATTACATTATCTATATGTTCACCAATAACTAATTTTGAAATACCTTGTAAGTTTCCAGAGCAACCGCCAATAAACTTGACGTCTTTAATTATGTCGTCGCTAATATCTAATACTATTTGACGAGAACATGTGCCTTTTGTGTGATAAATAAACATTTTTAATCTCCTTCGCTGTTAGTTAATAAAATATCATAAATAGATGCAAATACACGGCTTGCGTTGTTTTGCCAATTCTTTTCAATCGTTTTTGTTGTTTCTTGTTCAGGAACATTTAGTTTAATTTCTAGCGTTGTAGTTGTTGGCTCAACAATTTTTAAAACTACGGTAAACGAACCATCTTTGTTTTTAAAAGAATCATAAAAATATTCTTGTTTTCGTTTAAATGCGAGCTTGTTATCTTTTACAAAGTTTGCAATGTCCGTTCTAATGCTTGCTGGGATATCATTGTAAAAGAATGATAGGCAACTTCTACCTTCGGGCGTTATAGAATAATATTTAGTCTTTTCGGTGTTTTTTGTTTCTTGTATGTAACCCGATTTTGTAAGTTCGGAAAGTGCAATTTTACAAGTAAAATAAGATGTCCATTTTTTTTGGTAATAACACATATCAATAATGGTATCTTCTGTTAAATCACATTCCATTCTATCGAGAACATACAATAAGATTAATTTACCGATTGTTTCATTATTTGCGTATTTAATCATAATATCTTC
This sequence comes from uncultured Clostridia bacterium, assembly GCA_934772525.1. Lineage (GTDB taxonomy): Bacteria > Bacillota > Clostridia > Christensenellales > UBA1242 > UMGS1908. The sequence continues at coordinate 53,799 of CAKVMI010000004.1, read as the reverse complement.
CTTAATATTTTGCCAATATATTATAACAAACTTTGTTTAATTTGTGAATAGTTTTTTAATAATTTGTGTAATAACTTTTTGTGTTTTAATTAATTTATGATACAATATATGAATAATTTGAGTAAATATATTTAGTATTTTAGGGAGAAAATTATGGCAATTCCAAAGTCTGTAAGTAATGAATTAGTTGCTTTTAACATTGCATGTAAAGAATTTTGTGAATCAAAGATTATTTTAATAGAAAAGTCAGTTAGTAATATATTAAAAACTATAGCAAAGGGCGGAGCGTTATACTCTGCTATTGCAGAAAAAATAGTAGGGTATAATTTTGGCTTAGATTTTTCGACGGTGCAAAAAAGTCGAAGTTTTGATTTTATTTTTAGCGAAAAACGAGTAATTCAATTTGTATTTTATCTTTTGAATGAAATGGATAATGGGCATATTGATTCGTTTGAATTTATAAAGTATATGTTTGGTGACGATAGCGAAGTCGCTTATGTAAATTTTTCGAGAACTTTAATAATTCCGTTTAATCAAGCGGTAAATGGATATGTTCAATCAATTTTTAAAGATAAAATTGACGATACTGAAAAAGTTGGACAAAATCAAAATTCTAACAATAAACAGCCATTAATAGATAAAGCACTAAAGGGCAGAATAGAGTTTGTTGTAGGTGAGATTGTAGACAAACTTAAAGATGAAAAGTATGAAAAATTAAACGATAAGTTTGGGGTTTCTACCATAGCGGTAACCATACTTGTGTGTTTGTCTAATGGAGAGTATATAGGCGTTTATGGACTACTTTTGGGCTTAAAAAACGTATTGCGAAATAAGCGAGCGTTTAAAAATGACCTTATTGAATTAAATTTGATTATTGATACATTTAATAAAATATAACTTTAAATTACATAACTTAACAAAAAAAGAAAACAAAAAACACGAATGCCAATGAGGAAAAACGCACCGTGTTTTTTGTTTTTGGATGAAAGTGGTACCACCATGGAGAATCGAACTCCAATTTCCAGCGTGAGAGGCTAGCGTCCTAACCGTTAGACGATGATGGCATATTTCACTTTACACTTTACAATTATATCACGATGTTGTATAATATGCAATAGAAAATCAAGATATTTAGGAAATTTTTACAAATGAAAAAAGTGTTTAATTTTAGGTTTTTCTTTTGGTTGCTTGTTGTTTTGGTGATAGGGCACTTTTTTGCTGTTTTAGTTTGTAATAGTCAAATTGCGCTATATCTATTTTTAGGTTTATCAATATCAGTTTTAGTTCTCGCGACGATATTATTTATTAAGTTTTATGATAAATTGAAAAGATATTTACTACCTTGTATATGCTTTATTTTAATGTTTGTAACCGCCATGGGGTTAACTCTTATAAGAATAGGTATAAAGCAGAGTGATAATGAAATAAAAACAGAAAGTTACGTAGTTGAAGGGACAATATCATATATTAATTCTACCAAAAGCGTAATTTATTTAGAGAATGTAAAACTAAATTATGGTGAATATAAATTACATTCATATATTAGGGTGTATTTTTCAGATTTCGATGATACTTGTGAAATTGGAGATAGGTTTGTAACAAGTGTTAAGAAGATGAAAATAAATTATGTGCCAACTTTGAATGACAAGCATATAAGTTCTATAAACATCAAGGCGAATAGCGAATACAAAATAATAAAATCAAATAGATTGGATGCTAAAATTAGAAGAAGTGTAAAATCTAAACTAAAAGCAGTTACCGACTCAGATACGGCTGAAATACAATACGCAATGCTTTTTGGTGATAAAAGTTATCTTGATAGCGAACTAAAAGAGCAGTATTCTAGTGTAGGGCTTTCGCACTTACTTGCGGTTTCTGGATTACATGTTGGTTTTGTAATAGCATTAATTTCAAAACTGTTAGATAAATTTATGGGTAATAAAAGATGGATTGCGTTTGGTGTAAAATCTGTTTTGATACTGTTATATTTAATTTTATGCAATTTTGCTATTAGTGCATCTAGAGCGGTGCTAATGAGTATGGTGCTACTTTATGCTAATGCTCGTGGAAAACCTTATGATGGGTTAAGTGCGTTGTCTTTTGCGGGGTCTGTACTTTTACTTATTGACCCAACACAATTTTATGATGTCGGTTTTCAATTAAGTTTTATGGTTGTGTTTGGTTTGTTTGGTGTTGCTCCTATATTAAATAAGTGGTTTTCAAAAGTTTTACCTAAATGGCTTAGTAATGGATTGTCGGTAAGTGTTAGTTCAATGATTTGTTCTTTGCCGTTAATTGCACATTATTTTACTTCGGTTTCATTACTTTCTGTTGTTGTAAATCTTTTTGTAATACCTTACGTTAGTTTTGCATTTACAATTCTCTTTTTAATGATAATAATCTCTTTTATTATTCCGCCACTTAGTTTCATTTTAGTCGTGCCAAGTTTTTTATTTGGGATATTAAATTATCTAGTGATGTCACTTGCAAATATTTCGTTTTCTTTTAGTGATTTTCACATTGAGAGTGTTGGACTAATTGTATTGGTTTGTGCTATAGTAGTAATGTCACAATATAGTTTAATAAAAAGCAAGCAAAGTAAAGCAATATTAGGATTGTCACTTTCGGCGGTGTTTATTGTTACTCAAATTTTACAAATATAGAAGGAAAAAAAATAAAATGAAGTTTATTGAATTAAAAGCAAGTTTAAAAAATGAGATTCAAAGTGTATACATACTTGAAGGTAATGATAGGTTTGTAATAAAAAACGCAATAGATTTAATTGATAAAAGATTAGGTCTATCTTTTCCCGATGTAAACAAATTACAATTTAATGATGAAAATAAATACACAATAGAAAATATTTTGGATTCAGCCAGTTGTGTACCTTTTGGTGATTTGAAAAAACTAATAATTATTTGGGATACAACTTTAAAAACGCAGGATGCACAAAAATTTTTAGATTTTATTAAAAAGGGTGGGGCGGACACTACTATATTTATTTTTGCAGTGACGGAAGCCAATGAGTTCATAAAAAAAATTAAAACCATTTCAACTGTGGTAGATTGTGGTAAATTAGATGAAGTGACACTTTCTAGATGGATAGTCGCAAACTTTAGTAAGAACGGAGTGCAAATACAAGAAGGAGCAGTAAAGTTATTGATTGAATATTGCAATTCTAATCTTGCTCGAATTTCTAGCGAAGTTGAAAAACTTTCAACTATAGGTGTAAGTGTAGTTACAAATGTCGAAATAGAGAAGTTTGTAGTGCCAGAAAGAGAATACCAAATTTATGAATTAACGGATGCGATTTCTAAAAACGACAAAATTAAAGTTTTTGATATTGTAGAAACTATGTTAAATCATGATAAATTTCAGATTGGATTGTTACAATATTTGTATCAGAGTTTCAGAAAACTATTTTATATTTCAATATCTAAAGATAGTGATGAAACTCTTGCAGAATACTTTAATGTAAAACCATATTCTATAAAGATGAGTAGGGTTCAGGCTAGTAAATTTACACCAAAGCAATTAAAAAAGATTAATGAGCAATTATCTGAACTTGAGTATAATATTAAGTCGGGTAAAGCAAATACAAACAATGCTATAAATTATGCGATTTGCAAAATTTTACTAACAAAAGAATTTTAATAAAAAATAAACAAAATAAAAAATGACCTATATTATTTATAGGTCATAATTTATTTATAAAACTTACTTACTTGCTTGCTTTTTTTAAAGTGTCAAGTTCTGATGCAAGAATGCTCTTTCTACGGTTTGCTTGGTTTTTATGGATAGCACCCTTGGTAACAGTCTTGTCAATAACTTCAAAAGTTTCAGGAAGTAACTTTTCAGCAGATTCAACATCATTAGCTTCAATAGCCTTAGAATATTTCTTGATTTGAGTCTTCATTTGTGACTTAGCCATTTTATTTTGAAGGGTGTTTCTTTCTGTTACATCAATTCTTTTTTGTGCTGACTTGATATTTGCCATTTCATCGCTCCTTTAATTTAGTTCATTGCAAATTTTATCACATATTCGGTTATATTGCAAGTGTTTTTGCAAATTTTTTGGTTAATTTTAAAATATGCGGACATCATTATGTTATGAATGAATATAGATTAGAATTAGATTGCTTAATGGACCAAATTGAGTTATTTAGTACTAAATTGGTTCCTACTAATAGAAATTTTAAACGAACAGAATTTGACGATTTTATAAAAACAAAAGTCAAATTAGATGCTAATAATGAATTCGGCAAGCCTAAAGGTACATACATAACTTATGATATAAAAAATGAGCAAGACACCAAGAGTTTAATAGTTGATTTTAGAAAAGAAATAAAAAAAATAATCGGTAGAGCAAGTAGGGTGCTGGTTGTTGGCATTGGAAACAATGTGCTGTTATCGGATTCGCTGGGACCAAAGGTAGTAAATAATTTAGATATAAATACAGATAGCAATAATAAATTTTATAAATTTTGTCCAAACGTTGCGAGTAATACCGGTATTGATAGTTTTGATATTATAAAATCGGTAGTTAATATAACAAAACCTGAAATAATAATTGCAATAGATAGCCTTGCTAGTAGAAATTTTAATAGGGTAGGGACTTCTTTTCAAATATCAGATTCTGGAATGGTTCCAGGTTCGGGCTGTGGGAAGAAAAATCAATTTATGCTAAATAAAGAAACTTTAGGTGTTCCCGTTATTGCAATAGGTGTACCCATGGTGGTACATATTAAAAGTTATCTTTACGAAGTACTAACTTCTATTAATATGGAACAAACCAATCTTTTGAATATTCTTTCAAATGAAAATTTAAACGCTCTAAATGGGGTAATTTTAGCACCAAAAGAGATAGATATTATCCTAGATTTTTGTGCTAAGATAATTTTGGGCGTTTTAAACGGGCTGACATAGAATAATTACAAAGTTGACCAAATAAAGCACATCAAAAATCTCTATGAATTGATTTAAAAACATTAAAATTAAAACAGAGCATATTTTAAAGGGATCCTTAAAATATGCTCTTTATAATTTTTCAACTGAAAAATAATATGAAAGTAGCAATAACAAGTTCAGTATTTAAAATATCGGAACTTAAATGTCTAAAATTTTATACTATCTAACCTTTAGACCTCTACGAGATCTATAAATAAACCAAATTAAGAATAGGAATGCGAACACTGCAATGGCAATTAATATGATTAATGCATAGTTTATTTTATAGTATTTTTCAGCTTGAACTTCAAATGAGTTGTTGAACTTATCGGTAATTCTAATGGTGTATACACCGTTTTGACTATACGAGTGGCCAGATTGAATAATTCCGCCAATACCACCAGTTGTTTCACGAGGGTCGTATTCGTCTATTTGTTTTCCGTTTAAGAATACGGTTACTTTGCTAATTTCAATACCGCTAACTTCGCCAATGCTTATGCTATCGGTGGTTTTACGTGTGTTGCCTTCAAAGTCGTTGGTAAATTTGATATCAAAGTAAGGTTTTTGAATATTTACCCTTATAACATTGCTAGCAGGTTTTTCAACATAAGTAATTTTACGAACGCCGTCTTGGGTTAGGTAGAAGGCAAGTTTGTCGGAGTTAGTTAATTTTACAGTGTAGTTACCTTCGTCAATTAAGTCGTAGCAGTGGGTAGAAGGTAGTTTGTTTCCAGCACTATCAAATACTTCAAGCAAATTATATTCTTCACGATTGTTGATAGAATAACCTAAATATGCGGTATCAATAATTGTAAAGTTTAAAGACTTTAGTGCTAAACCGTCTTTATTAAATACTGTAAAAGTCCATGAGCCTGCATAAGTTGCTCTATCCATAATAAATGTGCTGTCGGAGTCGAAGGAGTTTATTTGTATATTATTTCTATAAGCAATTAACCTTTGACCGGAGTTTGGTGTTAGTTGAATTGATATTCTAACATCCTTTTCGGTAAACATACGGTTTGCAAGAGGTATTGTAACTCCTTGGTCGTTGGTACTTGTTGCGCTAATACTTGGACCTTCTACTTCAAATTCAAATCGGATATAGTTATTATTTAATAAACTATCTTCACCTGTTGTCAATGCTCGATTAACGAAGTTTTTTGCAAATTCATGGGTAGGGAAGGTGTAAAGTTCTACGATATATATACCAGGTTCAAAGAATTCTATTTTATCACCTTTTTGTAGTTGATACAAATTCTCAAAGCCGTTATCGTCCCAGAAAATGTTCTTTGTTGCGTTTGTAGCGTCATAGGCTTCTTTATTAAAGTTGTATACAATATTCATATAAACAGGAAGTTTTAAATCTCCTACAACTTCAATAACTGGCATACTGCTAATAGATTCTGCTTTTGAAAGGAAATTGTCATCGCTATTATTAGATTTAAACATTGTAAATATATAGTTTTTGTTTAAATCGGATTTAGATGTTAGAGTATTGCCATTTCTATCGGTAGAAGTGTATGTAAATGCACTATCATTGCTAGAAATGATATTACTATAAAATCTATCATTTGCGTCAGTTTGAGGTGGGTAATAAGATGTAGTGAAGGTAAATGAATAGAATGTCTCAAATTCTTCTAGAGTTAAAGTGGAATTTTTATCTAAGTCTTTGTTCTTTATTTGAACAGTTTTTTCTTTTTCGGTTGATAGTGTATTTCTAAAAGGTGAAATATCTTCGGTAGGGTCTACAGTTTTAAATGAGGTATCAAATTTTACAAAGATGGAAGTAGCTCCATTATTATAGATTGTTGTAGATTCAGATACAAAATAAATGGTGGTATCTCTAGTTAAGATGCCGTTTAGGGCTCCGTTTAAATGGTTGTATATTTCATTTTTAACGCCACCATAATAATCACCCGAACTATGTTGGTAAATTGCTAAGTCGTATCTTCCTCCAACAATATTAAATCTATCCATACCATAAGTGTAAGGTACTTTAGTAATTATTTTGTAGGTTACAACATTATCACTTACAACAAAATCTGTAGAAAGTAGGTTTGTAGAGATTGTAAAAATTGAATGATTTCGTTGGTCAAAGGTCTCCGTCCAAGCAGAAGAAGTATCTTTCTTTTCAATTACCGAAGTTAGTATTTGACTGGTGGTTGTATTAGCAATATTTCTTATAGATTCAGTAGTTTTTACGGTCAATAAATTGGTTAAGTCTAGTGGGGTAGATGTAAAGGTGGTATCAAAACCATTTGCACTACTATATTTACTTGCATCAATTAAAGTATTAGAAATTACAAGGTTAAGTTTTGTTGCTTCGTTAAATATATAAAATGATCCAAAACGAGAATCTTCGGCAATATTTTTATTGTTAGAATTTAAGAATGTCCAAGAATATTTTGGGTTTACAACCTTCAGTGAAATAGTTCTTGTAACATAGGCAGACTTAGAAGTAAAAGTTAATTTTACGTCACCATAAGAATTTGCAGGAAGGGTAAGTTTGTATAGATTATCAGATGCCGAAACCGATGTGTTATTTATAGAAAGAAGGTAAAGGTTTGTATCAAATTGAATGCCGGACGTACTAGTTGTTTGTGATGTTTTTACTCGTGGGGTAATTTCAGATGAACCATTTCCAAGTACATAGTAATTTCCATCATAGTATTGAATGTTTTCATAAATATTTCTTAGAGCAGTTTCATTTATAACAGGAGAGAAGGAGCATTGTGCACTAGCAACTATTTCGTTAGATTTCTTTAATGTTACTGTATAACTTGCTTGACGAGTAAAATAATAAATTGTAGATTTTTTTGTATCGCCAATTTTGGTACCATATTCATCTTCCTTTAAATCATAAGTTGTAGCCCCAACGCCACTATTAATACATTGAATTGATATAGTGTCATACGCAACGCCCGAATTAATTGTTATACGTAAAAATGAAATTAACGATGGGTCGGTGCTTGTGCTTGAAATAATTGCGTTTTTTGAAAACAATCCTTCAAATTTGATTGGAGAATTAGTTACATTTTCTGGATTTTTAATTGTCGTAATGTTGGTAACACCATTGGTTTCTTCTGGTTCAGAGTCGGTTAATGCAGAAGATGTCAATGATGAAGATGGTAGGGTTGATGGAGTTGCTGAACTTGTATTTGCATTGTGTATAGAAGCAATGCCAAAAATTGCAACACCAAAAAGAGTTATTACTGTAACTATTGATAATATGATTTTTTTCATAAAGTGTTCCTTTTCTCGTGTGTTTATCTTTATTATGCGTTAATTATATAATAATATAGCAATCGATTGCAAATTAATTTATGGGTTTAGACAAATTTTAAGTCTAATTTTTTTATAGATTATACACAAGAAGCAATTAAATTTTGAGTTTATAAAAAGTTGTTATGTTTTCATAACAAAAATAAAAGAACGAAAATGTATTTTTCCGTTCTTTTGTGTCGTGTTATTTTAAAACTTTACGATTTCGTTCTCTTATGTCGTAATAAATTTCTTCTTCGTTTAGTCTTCTACCTGGTATAAATGGCATATCCATTTGGCCAATTTTGTATATATCTGGAGCTTTCCAATATTGGCACATTTGGGAGTTTATAGGGAAGTTACCAAATATTTTAACTATAATGTTACCTTCTTTTAATTTATCAAGGTCGGAGGGATATAGAAGTGGTCGTGATTGTAATTGAGTGCTGGTGCTACCACCTTTTGCATCACCGCCTTCATTTTTAGATTTTGAACTAACTTTAATTTGGTAATTACCAAGTTCTTTACTAAATGCTTCACGAGTCTCTTGAGAAGGAGTACCTAAAAATAGTTTACTATTGCAGTTATCCATAACGATATTTGCTGTTTCCTTGCCATAAACGTTTTCAAGTTGGGCATAGGACTGAATAATCATATTTAAGTGTATTTTACGGGAACGTGCAACTGTAATAATTTTATCTAGATTATTTACCTTAGGCATATTTGCAAATTCATCCATAATATAGAACATGGCACGTTTAAGTGATGCATTTTTTGCTTTAGTTTTATCTTTACTTATAACTTCGTTTGCACGAGCTTTTTTAACAAATTCTTTATAACTTTGGGTAATACAAATTGTTGCAAGTCCATAACGGGTTTGTTTTTCATCTGGAATCTTAATAAAGAATGCAGTAGGTTGTTCGTCAAATTCTGAAAATTCAATTTCATTTTCTGCGGTCAAATAGCAAATACCATTATCGGCAAAAAGTGAGAGTTTTTGGCTTATTGTAGACATATAAGAATCTCGGGTTTGCTTTGCGTTAGAGTAAACAATGTGTTGACAAAGTTGAGTCGTTTTTGAAAGTGGGCTTCTGCCACTAAAGTAGTCTTTTACATATTCAAAATCATTCTCTTTATTCATAACAATTTTGTACATATTGTAAAAATTAAATCGTTCTTTTGTCATTCCGAGTTGTGGATTTTCGCTATCTTCAAGCATGGCAATTAGCACGGCTACAACGTAATCTTTCGCACCTTGTTCCCAAGATTGATCCTTCATATTAGTAATAGGGCAAAGGGCGGATGCAATATCGTTTACATCGTCTATACATTCGTCTTTTATTTGAGTTTTTTCTACTTCAACTTCTAGAAATGCATCTCTTAATGTGGCGAAGGCTTTGCCGTCGAATTCGTACCATTCATCATTTTTTATGTCGCCGACTTTAATTAAGTCGTATTGCTTAATGTCATCGTTGGTGTGCTTTAAAATTTCTTCTTCTAGGTGAAGTTGTCGTTGATAATTTGTATATATTGGTTCTAGAGGGTTCCACCTTAGTGAGTTATATGGATTCATTAAATCTAACACTAAAACTTTATATCCGGAATCTACAAGTTTTTGGCTATGATGTGCAAAAAGTTCTCCTTTAGGGTCGGTAACAAATAGGGAAGGTCTGTTTTTTAGTTGTGATAAAATTTGGATATTTGGTTCTACAAAACAAGTGCCTTTACCAACACCAGTAGTACCAACTATAAGTGCGTGGTAGTTTGGCGTGAAGTGAATTTTCATATTACCTTTTTTATAAACCGAACGGAAAGCTATACCTTCATGCGAGAAATTTTTAAGGTCAGTCCACATACAATTTTTGTAGGCTTTATCAAGCTCTGCACCTTCCAGCCAGTGTACATTTTCTAGGTCTTTTTCACCTTTAAGATCGCCATCGCTAGATTTTTTATCACTGGTAAAGTATAGTAGTAAAAATATGGCACCAAGTCCCAAAGTTACTGCAAACATTGTGTTTACGTCAGGGTCTCCTATGTAGGTTGCTAGGTCTTTTACTTCGCCACCGATTGCTCTATCTATCAAAAGCATTTGGAGTGCTAGTGCAAACACGTAACAGGCGGGAATACCAATTATAAGTATCCATATTAGTTTTTCTATGGTGCTTTTTACATCTTGTTTTTCTGCCATTGCAATGTACTCCTGAACTTTATTAGGTTGTCTTGTTTTAATGCGAATCTTAAAAATCTAAGACGGTTGGTTCTAAATTTTAGAAGTAAAATTTACTTATTTTTCATCTAAAATTCCATCGTGATTTTATTATACCAATCGCACAAGAAATTGCAAACAAAATTAAATACTTTTTCTTTATTTTTAATAAAAATTCTTAAAATTTGCAAAATGAGTAAATTTTTTTGACAAAGAATATTTTTTTATGTTACACTTACACTATAAAGTGAGGAAGCAGATGAGAAATTGGTTGATAAATTTTGTTTCAAACATATCTAAGTTTATGTTAGATGGTGAGGTTGAAAGTACCGATCCAGATTATAATGCATCGGTTAGTCCTATATATGATTTTTTGGATACATTCGGTCCATTTTTAATTACATTAATAATGGGATTGGGTGTTATTTATTGTATAGTTTTAATGGTGAAATTTGTAAAAGAAGATGACGCGGGTGAACGTGATAAGGTAAAAAAGCAAGCAATAAATGCGGTTATTAGTTTTGGTGTGGTTGCAATTTTAATAGTATTGCTATACGCATTCCGAGGCGTATTTATAAAAGCGATGAATGATACGCAATAGTCCACTTTTCACATAATTTTTAATTTAATGTAAAATTTTTGAAAAAAAGACAAAAATCATTTGCTAATTGTAAAATGGGTGTGTTAAACTACACTTAGATTAAAAAATAAGGAGGAAAGAATACTATGTCATTCTTTAAAGCTTTGATTGGAAGTAATTTATTAGAAAGTAATGCATCTGGTTCTGGTTTGATTGAAACAGTAGGCACTCTTAAGGAAACATTTGTAGGTGTTATGAAGGTTGTTATGCCTATCGTATTTAGCGTAATATTAGCATTTGGTGTATTTTTCTCAATCAAGCTTGGTATTTATTATGCTAAGCAAGAAACAACCGAGAAAAGAGAAGAAGCTAAGAAGCGTCTAGTAGGTGCAGTTGTTGGTTTTGGTATTGGTATAGTTGCAGCAGTTGTATGCTGGATTCTATTCACAAACGGTGATATTGCTACAAAGTTATTTGGCTAATATTGGTTAAATAGATTAATAATTATATTAATTAGACAAGCAACTATTTTTAAAAGTCACATATTTTTGTGTGGCTTTTTTTGTGTTAAAAATTTTCTAAAATTTAAAATTTTTTGTAAACTTTTTAATTTGGTTGATATTCGTTTGCGGGTGTTAAATTAATGTGATACAATCATATTAATAATAAATAATTATTAAAACTAATGGTTATTTTATTTTTATATAATAATTTAACCTGCTAATATGCAAAATAATACAAAAGAATCATTTGGGTACAAGGGGAAGATAATGCAAAATAATTTTTTGGGCAAAGTCTTTAATATAGTAAGATTCATTTCGGCAAACGGAGCCGGGGCTACTGGTAGTTCTGCAGAGTCTTCGGGTGTGGTTTCGGTTATTACTCAGTTACTAGTAAAAGTATTGTCACTTTTGGGTGATGTTGTTTACTGGTTGTGGGGACTATTAATGAACGCCCTTTATACCATTGTAAAATTAGTATTAAACATTGTAGATGTGTTGCAGTTTTTTGTAATGAAACTTGTGGGAATAGATATTTATCAAAACCCGAATTGGAAAAATTTGATAACCTTAAAAGATAGCGATTTAATAATCAAACTTATAACTAGTGATACTATTATAAATATTTTCCAAAAAATTCTAGTTATTTCAGCCTTGCTTTTAATAATTTTCTGTATCTTTGCCATAGTAAAACAAAATTATACAATAGCACTTGGGGAAGAATCTAAGGGCAATATCGCACTTACCGTATTCAAAAAAGCGATAAAATCTATATTTTTATGTTTCTTAGTTCCATTTTTGCTAATAGTTGGTATATTGGGTTCTAATGTAATACTTTCAAGTGTATGTGCAGCCATTAAGGGCAATAATGACCTAACTCTAGGTGGAATCATATTTACCACCAGTTCATATGAAGCAAATAAGTATAGGATGTATGCTAAGGGTGGCTTAAAAACCCCAATGTATTTTTCTTACGCTACTGAGATAGTTAATCCATCGGAGTATACTACCGATAACGATATGAGACTACTATACTTAAAGTTGGTTCGTGGAGATGTTTATATAGAGAGTCTTTCAGATGAATTGATAAAGAAACGAGAAAATGGTGACTTTGATAGTTGGTACGGAACGTTTGGTAGTTTAGATTTATCTAAAATTAATGAAGATGATGGCTCATGGACTGCTGGGGATACAATTAATGCAGCTGTGACCTTTGCAGGAATTGTATCTGGACCTGCAGGTTGGTTAGGTAATATTGCATACAATATATTCCTTGCAGATACTGTATCTGGCGTTACTGAAGATGAAGTTGTTACAAATAGTAACCAAATAGTGTATCAATTTGAACAATCGTTTAAAGATTGGTATGATACCGAATTTGGTAATCAACCATTGGACGATTTGCCACTTTTCAATAAGCACATAAGAAGTATTTATAATACAAACTGGACAAGAAATAATAACTTAGAAAGTTTGCAAATGGATTTTTCGTCTACATATCAAATTTATGGAACACAACAATTCCCATCTGATTTAGAAGTTGAAGTTTCTATATTCACAAATAGCGAAAAATACAGTAAATATGAAAACTTTACCACTTATGAACTTGAATATTATGTTATGGCAGATTTAATCGATTACGCAATAGAACATAACACACAATTCTATTTTGTAAATGCCAATAACAAAAATATAAATTGGACACCGATGACCAAAACTGGTGATGATGTAATTATTGATGATACAAAACAAATTAATAGTTATAGTGCAGAAAGTGGGGTATACACCTATAGAAATGAATCTAGTGGAACAACGGAATATATTCTAAGTGTAGAACCTGGTAGTGACGGTGCAACCGTTATAAAAAAGAATGATAAATACTATTTAGCAAGCAATGAAAATCAAGAAGTTAGAAAGTTATCAAGTGATAGTTTTTATGTGTCATATTATAATGGAATCAATAGGTTGTACTGGTCAGAAGATGATACTTTAGGTGAAAAATATGGTTCTACGTACATTATTTGTATAGCAGATAAGTATAACGAAGGCAAATTTTTACCAGTAACACAAAAAACCACTAATTTCCACTCAGACTTTTTAAGTAAAGATTATGCTGGTCCAATAGTTGCAAGAGGTATTTTTGCAAAAAGTGTATCTTATTCGGTTCAATATCCAACCGGCATAAGAGAACAAATGATTGATGAAAATGGTGAGCCTATTACATCACTAGAAAAAGCTTCTGGTGTTAGAACTAGTGTTTCGAATGTTATTGCAACTGATAACGATGGTAATGTAGTAATTGACTCGTCATTTACTCCAGTGGTATCATTTGAAAATGGTGAACCAGTTACAGTTGGTATGGGTCAAAGCAGTTCTTATTTGACAGGTTTTTATTCAAAAGCGACAGATGAAAAGTCAAGACTGGGTGTTAAAAATATCTTTTCTAACCTAATGGTTTATGATGGTGCAGTAGAAGGACGATTGCTAGATAAAGCAGTTGCTTCAAAGATATTCATAAATACAAGCATAGCATATTATAGAATTACACCAGATGGCTTAACTTTTTATGATGCAAGTGGAGCAGAAATGCCACTATCTACCAAAACTAGAAATGATGACCCAAAGAATGCAACATTTGACACGTTCTCCACTGAAGATGTTTACTTGTATTACGCTGTTGATAAGGGTTTGGCGTACAATTATAGTATAATGGCAGATCAAACAGTTGGCACAAATGTTGATGATGTTAAAAACCTTATTGCAAATAAAGTTGGTAGTCAAAGTAGTAAGGTTATAGATATTAATTCATTATTACTTATTCAGTATAAAGGTAAACTTATAAAAGTTGTTATAGACGGCTCCGATTATTGGTTCCTTGTAGGGGTAAAAGCAGTAGGTTTATCTCAAAACGGAAGCAAGTTTGAAACTGCTGGTACATATTACCAATATAATGCGGTAACCACAGTATCTAATGGTGAAATTTTATCTGAAGGTGTGACAACCGATGGTTATGTTACCAAGGTTAACAATAACAGCATTAATGTATATAGAAAAAATATAATTAATTTATATATTAAGAACGGTGAAGTTTATTATACCAGCGGAGTTAAATATTTTGATTCATCCGCAATGGGAAATCTATTAACCAAAACTATAGATAAGATTAATAGTATTTCATCTGAAGATATGGCAAACTTTATAAAGGGAAGTGGTTTTGGGAAATTAAACCCTACAAAGTATGGAAGTTTGACATCAGACGAAATTAAATCATTAAAATATAATGTTTATGAAATTTTACAAGTTGGACAATTAAAGAAAATTGTAGATGAAGGTTTAATAACTTACCGAAAAGAAACTGAAACTCCAGTTGATTATAACTCAAAACTATTCAGTTTTTACGTTGAAGATGAGAATGGTAATTTAAAACCAATTACAAATGCCGATTTTAATTCCGATAATTTAAGCACAAAAATTGCATATGTTGTATACAATAATTTTGTTGCATCTGCAACATTTACAGGTGAACCTTTAACAGAAGGGGACGACCCTATTGTACAAACAGTTTATTTAAATCAAGAAGAATACGTCAATGCACTAAAAGATGCAAGATATAGCGAATTTAAAATTATCAATAATAGTGAAAGTGCGTTAGTTATTTCTAACAATATCAAAGAAGCATTGGTTGATACAAGGACGGAAAAGTTCTTTAAATTAAGAAAAGAAATTAGCCAAAAATTGTTTGGAATAGTTGCTAATTATTATTACGGACAAGATATTTTAATTGCGTTTGGTTCAGCTATTCAAGAACTTCCAAGTGCATATTTAAGATACAATTCGGACAGCAATTCAGTTGACTATTATACGAGTAACGGATTTACAACGGCTAGTTACAAATTGGCAGACGGAACAACGGCTGAAGTTAACAACGGAACAATAAGCATTAACTTAAATTTGTATTACAAATTGAATAACGAAAGACCTACAAATGCATTCATTAGCCAAAATGAGTTAGCAGATTATGAAAATGACGCTTACCAAAAGGAAATAATTACTTTAAATATTGATTTTAGTTCTACATTATACAATATTGAAGAAACGAAAGGTAAGAATAAGATGGTTACCGATTTTGCCATTGGCAATGTAGGTGTGTCATTTGCAAATACCGATGGTTATGCTAAAAACCTAATTACTCAACAAAATAAGGCAGTTTATTGTAGTAATAAACTTGCATTAAGTAATGACGCTATCAAAGATTTGGCAATTAAAGCGTTGTCTGAAACCAATTTAGATACCGACTATTATTCAGCATCTAACTTGAAAGAATTAAACACAAAAGGTGATAGATATATTTACTTTGAGTATGGACATTTTGGAAATATTTTCACTAACTTAATTTTTGACTTGGCATTCCATATGGATTTTTCAAGAATACTAAGTGGTGATGGAGTTTCTGTTGCAATAAGACTAAAACTTGGTGTTGCAAATTCTTATAGAATTACCACAGCTTATCACTTAGAAGGTGGTGCATTTGTACTAAATTACAACTTTAATGAACAAACAGGTATCGGAATTTCGTATTTATTTGATATGAAATCAATTAACCCATTAATACTATGTTTCTCTACAGGTATTATATTTAATATGCTTTGGAAGATGGTTTGGGGCTTAATTGCAAGAATTTATGAAATTGCTATTCAGTTTGTAATACTTCCAGGAGTACTTGCCGTTGGTGTTATGACATCAGACAAGTTTGGAGATTGGAGTAAAACAGTTATTAAAAAGGTAATGTCTGCGTACACGGCGCTTATTATGTTAAATTTATATTATGCACTAATTCCTTCAATAGATTCGCTGACTACAGGGCTCATTAGTTGGACAGAATTACCTTCAACATTCACTTCATGGTTTGGAAACATTGGTTCAAATATAGGTATGGTAGGAAACTCTATGAGTGGTTTTGGAAGCTTTATTTCTAAATTATCTTTAAATCTTCCGAGTTTAATTGGAATGGATGATGCGTCTGGAGTTGCAATAGCAAACTTTTTGAATAAGATTATATTTATACTATTTTTCCTTGTATTAACCACACTTGTTACAAAAGGAAAAGATATTCTTGGAGATTACATAGGTAGCGGTGATGTCGTTGATGACGGCGGTAAGGCGTTAAAGAATGTTCAAGGATTGAAGGATGAATACAACAGCAGTTTACCAGGTAAAATGATTAATGGTTCCGCAAAACTTGCTGGTAAAGGTCTATCTGCTGGGGTGGGACTTGCAAAAAAAGGAATTGATGCACTGAGAGCTCGTGATGGTGGCTCCGGTTATACCGCTGATGATTTGGTTGGTAGTGAAGAATCATCATCGAGTGACCGTGCTACAGCAATTAATACTTTATCATCTGAAAGTATTTCATCTCTTGCATCCGCATTAACTGGTGGTATGCCTTCACCTACATACTATATGAGTGCTACAGCTACACCAAGTAGAAGAAGTTCTAGCGGTGGAGGTGTTCCACTTCCAGATACTGGGGCTCCATCAAACGAAGAAGAAAGACCAGCATCTTCTGGACATGCTAGCGTAATGAATGGTTCTGGCGGATTTGGGTTTGCTGGCGGAGATGATAGTTCGGGACTTGGAAGAAACCACGGTTCGGGCACTGTAATGTATGGATATGGTGGCGGAAGAAGTGATGATGAAGGTATGAACTTAAATTACTACGATAGTTTGGTTGACAACAATATGAGTATTGCAGAAATGGATAGTCATATAAATGAACTAGGCACGATTATGGCGGAAGCTGGTAGAGAAGAGGAGAAATTGCGTAAGAAAGCAAATTCTGTATATTCAAAGCAAGATAAGGCCGATCATCAAAAAGTTCAAGAAGACCTTAAAAATAAAACTGCTGAATGGATTTTTTCAAGTGACGAAGATGAGAAGACCCGCTTAAATTCTGAAATCGGTAACTTAAGTAATAGAAATAGAGCATACGAAGAGAAGAGACAACAACGTGAAGAGTTGCTTAGCCAGGCTAAAGAAATTCAAAAACGCAATTATGATGCTACAACTGAATTCCAAGCTTACCAAGCAGCAATGGCTAATAAGGTAAAACAAGCAACCGATGCTGTATCTACCGATGATAAAGATAAGATTATGACGGTTTCACACTCTAACAAGATGTATAGAGAGGCAGTCGACAACGTACGAGAAGACAAAATGCGTATCAAGGGTGCTAAAGCTCGTGAACAGCAAAATGCTCTATCTGACGCCGAAAAGACCGAACTATCTAGTATGGATGGTCAGTTAACGAATGCTCAAACCGAAATAGATAACCAAAATAAGAAGTTGGAAGCTTTATACGCAAATAATAAACCAACTAAAGACATACTACAACAAATCGAGAATGAAAAACGCTTGTTAGAAACAGCCGAGAAGAAGAAACAGGAGATCGAAGCAAGAAAACAAGCTCTTACAGATAAGAAACAACGCCACGATGACGCTATTGAAGATCAAAAGAATCTAACCAATAAACTAAATGCCGACAGAGCCGAAAGAGATAAATATAAACAGATTAATGAACAAGAAAAAGCTCGTCAAAATGATAATGCTAAGATATCTGATCTAGATAAACTAGGGGAACAAATAAACAAGAAAGCCGATGCTGAGAAGACTGGTATCTTGATAAGTGACATAAATCAAACTAAGGCAAATGCACAAAGAGTAGCGTCAGAACTAGAAAAACATGCACAAGTTATTGATAAACATACCGAGAGCCTACAAAAGAAGGCTGATGCTGATAAAGTTGCTAATGCACTAAATAGTGTAGGTGCAGGTGGCGGTTCAGGCGGAAGTGGCGTAGGGTCAGGCGGATCAGGTTCTGGACCAAAACCAAAGAAACAAAGGAAAACACTAGAAGATAAGAAACGTGACCTTATTAATAAGGAAATGGATTTGGAAGAAAAGGAAATAAAACCAGGTCTATTCTCTGGAGTAAGAAGGTTCAAAAATTCCGTTCAAAGAAATGCAATTAGATTCCAAGTTGGCACAATATCTAAGTTACAAGGTGCAGGAGAAGGTATTGAAAAGGGTACGAAGTTTGTACTAAATAAGGTATCTAATTCTAAACCTGTCCAAAGCGGAAGAAGGTTTGTTAGAAAGGTTGCAAACACCGCAAATGATGTTAAGGATGCAGTAGTTGAAGGTGCTAATATTGTAAAAGATACCGTTGTAGATGCTTATAACAATAGTGCTCCAGTTCAGCATGAAAAACGAAAAATGGCTGAACGTAGACAAGTATTTGACGCAAGAAACGAAAGAAGTAGACGACTTGATGAAAGTCAGTTCAAAAATGGAGAAAGAAGGTCAGAAATGTCTAGAAAGGCAGTTATAGAAGAAAGAGAACGCAGAAAAAACGGTGGAAACAACAATAACAATAACCCATAATAAAACCTAATCAATTTACAAACCACCTTAAAGATTTCCTTTAAGGTGGGGAGTGAATTACTAGATATACAAGTGGCGACTTAGAACGCAAAAAATTACTTTAAGGAGAAATATTAATGGCAAGGTTAATACCAAGAAAAACTAAGGTCAAGATTCAGTTTTTTAAGAACTTTTCTTTGACGGATATTTTGGTAGCATTTTGTTGCTTAATTGTAGTTGCGTTAGCTTTTTTAAGTGGTGTCCAAATTAGGTTCTACTTAGGCGGTGCATTTGCAATTTTGTCAATCTCGCTATTTATGAAACTCGGAGAAGATAGGTTGTATCAATCAATCGGGCACTTCTTTAGATTCATATTTGCGAACAAAAACTTCTCTAAAGGAGA
Organism: uncultured Clostridia bacterium; assembly: GCA_934772525.1. Lineage (GTDB taxonomy): Bacteria > Bacillota > Clostridia > Christensenellales > UBA1242 > UMGS1908. Next base: position 34,483 of record CAKVMI010000004.1, on the reverse strand, counting down.
GAAGAAAATCACAAAGAATGTAAAACTAATAACTCCATACACTGGTCTTGTAGATTTTAAGATGCACGATGGCGGAAGTGAATCGGACGACATTAGTCTTATAGACTACAACGGAAGTTATTATGGTGCGGTTGTAGAAATTAGACCCGTTCAGTTCTACATGCTTAGTGAACAACGTCAAAACCAATTTATAAATGCGGTAGATAACGCATTAAAAACCATTGCTAGTGACCAAATCGTTTCTATTATTAAAACGGAAAAACCTTTAGTTTTGGACTCATTTTTAAAGAATGAGAAGAAAAAGGTTGAAGATTTGATTGCTTCGTGCGAACGTGGAAGTATTAAAGAAGAAGAACTTGACCCACGACTAGATATTATTGAAAGTAGAATGGTAGGACTAGAAAATTGTAACGTAGGCACTCCTAATACAATTATGAAGGAACACTATTACTTTGTAATTTATGGTAAGGGTAAAGAAACTTTAAAGAGTACAGCAAACTTGGTTGCAAGTACTATGGAAGGCGGTACGAACGGATCGCTGCAATGTAAAATTTTAAACAAAAAGGAACTTGCAGTATTTTTAAAGAGTACTTATACCGATACTTTTGATGAAAGAGATTTGGATAAGATGCAACCAGAAGAATATTTAAACTGGGCAACCCCAGATAAGGTATCGTTTAGTTCAAGAGGTTTTACCATAGACGGCATAGAAAGTACTGTAGTTGCGGTAACTGACTATCCACTTGCTGCTCGTAACGCTTGGGGTAACTATTTCTTTAATATCCCAGGTAGTAGGGTAATTGTAAAGTTTAAGCCAGTAGATATAGACCAAGCCGAACACCGAATCGATAATGCTATCATGGAACTTGAAGCGAAGTATATGGAAGGTCATAAAAATTCCGTTATGCTTCAACTTCAAACTCATATTGAAACACTTAACGAACTTTTGGTTTCATTAAAAAATGGTAACGAAGCATTCTTTGATACAAGTATTTATATTTCTAGCAAAATGGAAGTTAAGAAGAATGTAAAAACTATGCTTCGTCGTGGTGGTTTCAGATTTTCAGATTTGTTCTGTACTCAAATAGATGGTTATATTGCAAGTAACATTAGTGCAAGAATAGGTTTAACCCAGTATGACCGTGGTATTAACTCATCTTCACTCGCTGCCATTTTCCCATTTATTTCAGATGCCGTTCAAGATGAAAAGGGATTCTTCCTTGGATACAACTCCGAACCACTATTCTTGGACTTCTTTAAAAGAGATAGCGAGAGAATTAACAGTAATATGGTTATTATTGGTAAATCTGGTTCTGGTAAATCTTACGCAACTAAGGGTATTTTGTCGCACTTAGCGTCAGATAACAGTAAAATTTACGTACTAGACCCAGAAAAAGAATATGATAACCTAGTTCATAACCTAGGCGGTAAATTTATCGACGTAGGTAGTGCAAAACAGGGTAGACTTAACCCATTCCAAGTATTTACAACACTAGAAGATGAAGGTGAAGAAGGTCAAAACACTGCACTTGCAACACACTTGCAGTTCTTGGAACAATTCTTTAAAATCATCCTTGATGGTATTACTATGGATGCGCTTGAAATTTTGAACGAATGTGTAAAGGATACATATCAACAATTTAACATCACTGCAAATACCGATATTCAAGCACTTCCACCAAACGCATTCCCAATATTCCAAGATGTATATAATACTGTTAACAGAAGATACAATACTGCAAGAGATGAGTTCTACCGACAAAACTTACGAGTTATCTTAACATACTTAAATAAGTTTGTTGAAGGTGGTCGTAACAGTCAGTTGTGGAATGGATATTCTACAATTACTACAGATGAAAACTTTGTAGACTTTAACTTCCAGTCCTTGCTTGCAAACAAAAACGGTGATATTGCGAACGCACAAATGCTTTTGGTACTTCGTTGGCTAGATAACGAAATTATTAAAAATAAGGACTATAATACGAAGTACAATACCAAGAGAAAAGTCGTTGTTGCTATCGATGAAGCGCACGTATTCATCGACCCTAAAAAAGATGTTGCGTTGGACTTCATGTACAACCTAGCAAAACGTATAAGAAAGTACGAGGGAATGCAGATAATTATTACCCAGAACTTAAAAGACTTCGTAGGTACACCTGCTATTGCTCGTAAATCTACTGCTATTATTAACGCATCGCAATACTCATTTATCTTCTCGCTTGCACCACATGATATGAACGACTTGGTTGAACTTTATGAAAAGGCTGGTCGAATTAATGAAGCAGAGCAAGAAAGTATCGTATCTGCTCCTCGTGGTAGAGCGTTCCTAATTACAGGACCATATAGCCGTACCACTTGTGATATTTCGTTATCTGAACTAGTAATTAATACCTTTGAAAAACCAGATGTTAAAGCATATTATAGACAACTAGAAGAAAAAGCGGCAGAAGAAGCAAAACAAAGTGTAACCGCTAATACCAAACAAAATGGACAAGTACCATTAGAAGAACCAATCGGTTAGGTAGGTTGAGATAAGTTATGCAAATGATGATAATTAATTTAATTAATATGTTAAAGGTGAGTGTCGGAGAGATCTCGACACTTGCCTTTGGCTGTCATCAATTTGCAGTAAATAACTTTATTGGAGATGTTGTAAAAACGGTTTCTTTAGAAAGACTATTTTCTAATTTCAGTGCATTGATAGACAAAATATTATCTATAGTAAATGCGTGGATATATTTTATTGCAAAACTTATATTCCAGTTTATAGATTTTATTCAATATTTAGTTTACAAAATTGCAGGAATTAGCCTTTCTAACGAAATCACCTTTGATTTACCAATGTTTAGATTGCTACTATCTGGACCAATTCTTAGAATTTTCTTAATGCTATTTATTTTTGGTCTTATGATAGTAATAATCCTTGCAATCCTTGCAATAATCAAGTCAGAATACAAAAATGCCACGGGCGGTAATAAGGACGGAAAGATTGTAAATAGTGCAGCGGGTGCGGGCAAAAAAGCCTTAATGAGCGTATTTTTGATGGTATTTTTACCAATTTTAATAATTGCTGGTATTGCGTTTAGTTCTGTGTTTCTATCTAGTATAAATTCCGCATTAAATGCCAATGGTACAAGCAGTACTACTCTTGGCGGACAAATATTTATAGCGTCTAGTTACAACGCAAATAAATACAGATTATACGCCGAAAGTGGAGAAAGAATACCAATTCTTTATGATTTTATAGACCCATATACAACTGGAGCGTACAAGTATTATACCGAAGAAGAATTACGAAAAGCGTATTCAGATTGGAAAAATGGAAGCATAGCACATAGTAATGCACAAAATGGCAATTATGGTACATTTGCGGATACATTAGTTTACAAAAACGGCTTGGTATTAAACAAAAAGAATTTGTTTGGAGAATACGAAAACTTCGTTTCTACCGCAGAGCAATACTTTGTAATGGCAGATTTTATAGACTATGCCGTTAAAAATAATATTGAGTTTTACATAAAAGACTCTATGGATAAGTCTATAGACTGGGACAGGGTATCTAGTACGGTAAAAATTTCGGGTACTTCATATGACCCAGAAACTGGCACTATAAAAATTGATTATAAAGATTCAAATAACTTAACAGGCTTTGGTAATGACAGTTATACATTAGTTTTAGCACCATCTGGATTTAATGCAAGTAGCCCAATTGTAGATTCTATTAAATCAATTTCAGAACTTGTAAACATTATGTTAGATGACTCAAAGCAAATAAATGCCGAAGAGAAATTGTTTAAGCTACTAGAAAGAGTAGAAGGATCTACCAATGTTGTAAAATGGAAGACTGAAACGGTAACACAAAATGGGTTGTCTTTCCCAGTGTATAATTTAAAGAAAAAGTTTAGAAATGCTCAAACTGGTGCGGTGGAATCAAGAACTACGGTAGAAGTAGCACAAAAGGAAAGCGGTGGAAAATATTACATACTCTCTAAAAATAGTAAGGGCGAATATAATTACACCAACCAAACTATAGAGTACAATAATGGCGTAAATGGTTTAGATGAGTTAGAACCTATTTATGTATACGGAAGTTGGACTGAAAAGTTATATAATGATATGAAGGTAATTTATAAAGATATAAACATTGATAACTTTATAAATTATGGCACATGGGCAGATAGTTTAGGTGAGTACTTTACAACTGGCGAAATTTTAGGCGATGATGTCACTAATTTTTCTACAACTCTAATTCACCCATTAGGGTTAATTATGTCTGAGTTGTTTTTAGGTACTACATTTGAAGATACCGAAGGAGTACTGCTTACAAACTACTCATTTGCATCAAAATATTCAAAAGATTTAATTCAATCAATTTGCTTTGCAGTTTCTGGCGAAATTAGATATAAGCAGTTAGTAAATGAAATTGATAGTTTTGTTAATTTGTTTAATGGATTATTTACTCCAATACTAGAAGATTTGCAAAAAATTGAAGGTTTTGATATGAATGGAAATGGAGAGTATTCCGTTCAAACTTATGTATATAGAGCGTATCTATGTAGTGTTTTACTCACAAAGAGTGGAACAGATTACTTAAATACACTAGCAGAAACCATTTATCAATTAACAGGTGTAATAAACAATATTGCTAGCGGTAAGAAAAATTACTTAGTTAGCGAAAGTGGAAACTCCATTTACGAAATAGAATATTCAGTAGATAAATTTGGTAAATTAATACCTAGAATTAAACAATTTAACAGCGTAAATCAAACTGGCAAATATGTATATAATGAAGGTGGCGAAAGAGTTTTAGCATGCGACCAGTTTGGTGTTATAAGTACAGATTCCGTTGATGCAATTTATATGCCAAAGAGTGGTGTGCTTTCATCCAATATTGCAACTATTAATGATTTAGGTCAATATGCTATCTATTTAATTTCTAGTTCGGGTGGTGGAAAATACTACACAAGAACGGAAGCACTAAAAATTAGTGAAAAAATGCTGAATTCTTGGGATGAAGCGTTTAAAACACACTTTACTATTTATTATGACATTAGGTTTGATGGTAATTCTATTGCAACAAAAGAAGGTGAAAGTGGGGTTTACGTTGTAAATTCAGTTGGTCAAGTTGGTACAGAATATAATGAAACCTATAAGTATATTCCAAAAAGTAGAGACGCTATTGCTTGTGAAATAGACGGAAAGCAAGCAATTTACACACTTATTGAAGTATCTAATGATTACAAATATATCCAAGTTGAATATGATGGAGTAATTTACAAGCCAGAATATAAAGACGATGGAGTTACAATAGACGAAACGAAAAGTTACGGTGGAAGGTTTGATGATTTCTTTGAAGTTGCCCGTGCTAGAGCATATGTTTATATGCCAACAAATCTTGATACTTCAAAAGAAAAAACTATTGTTTCACTAGTTGAAGCAGTTTCGCCTACCGAAGAAAATTTGTTTACATCCTTGTATTCGGTAAGTAGTGTAAATAGTAATGATAATGAAGCACGCTTTGATGGTGTTGTTGGAAACGCAATTAAAGTTGCAATGAAACAATTTTATTTGTATGAAGGAACTACTAGTTTAAAGGGCGAAAATAAATATTCTACATTCAATAACCTTTCTAAAGATACTCAAAACATTATAAAGTCTATAATAGAAAACTCTGATGAAGATACAGTTTACTATAGTTACATCAAAGCATACATGGATGGAAGTATTACTCTAACGACAAACTCTTCAACCGAGAAAATTATTATTGGAATGGACGATATTTTAAGTGCCGACACAATAACTACAAGTGAAGCCTCTGAAATTGAGTCTAATTTAGATAGTTTAAAGGAAACTATCTTTGAGATGTATTTTGGTGATAGGATTTTTAAAAATATCATTAAATACAAAAGTGCGTACAAAAAGATTACTTCATATTATAAATATCGCGTAATTGATGCGTTTATTTCTTATCAATCTGCAAAAATACAATCGGGTTTTACAGTTGTGGTAAATGGCAATAGTTATAATGTAGAACAAGCACTTAGCACAAGAAATTATCTAGAACTAATGTATGGCAACTATTTATTGTATGATTCATTAAGTGAGCAATTAGCGAATGAGGTTGAATACAATAATTTAATAAAATTTAACCAAATGGCATTAAATAATAGTATAATATTAACAGTTCAAACCGATGTAAAAGAAGCTAGAGAACTAAAGCAAAAACTACAAAAATATCACATCATGGCAATGATGCATTCAGATGCTAGGGTTAGAAAACATCTCACATTTACAGATAGAGAATTTGAGTTGATAGAAAATGCGTGCTATGTATTAACTGGCGAAAGACTAACAATTAATTATAAAACACTTGCCGATGCAATTACATTGCAAGATCCAGAAAAAGAAAAAAATTATATAGAATTATACCAAAAGATTATAACTAGTCTTGAAAAGTTCAGTTCGTTTGGTGTACTAATAGAAAACTACAAAGCATCAAGTCCAAACTTTTATGAAGTTGTAGATAGTGATAGAACGGGTGCTTACGAAATGATGGCTAGATACATTAACATAATAAAAGCAAACGAAACACTATCAATCAATATTAGCGAAGATTATACTGGAATTATTGATAAAGACGGAACATTCGGGTATCTAAAACAATTCCTTAAAGATTTTGGAAATTTGTGTTTTGATTTACAGACTAAAACGAATTTCCCATCACTATCTTTTGATACAGAAGACTATATAGATTTATTTGTAGATATTAAAGATATAAATGGTCAATCTGTTGGTTCATTTGCTAGCCAAATTTTAAGCGCAATAAATAGTTTACTAAGTGATGTAGACTTTGGTACAAATAGATTTTCTATTGATAAGTTTGTTGGTTTTTACGTAAAGGACGAAAAGGAAAATGTTCCTTACAAAGATTTAACATTCGCAGACTACACTCCAAAGAGTCAACAAGATATTTACCTATTATACAATTATTTTAGTGCATTAACATCAAAATATGAAAGCATTATGCAAGAAGCTTCGAATGCGGTAGGGTACTTAAATAAGTTTGTGGGTAATGTTTATCCAATACAAAAAACTTCGCTTGTTTATTCGACTTTCTTAGTAGAGTACATAGATTACTTTAAACATAATGTTGATATTTCAAGTAGTGATTTTGTAAAAAACTATATTTATGAAGATTACTATACCGAAATAGATAGCAGTTACAATTCAAATGATGATTTATCTACTGGCGATATGACAAACTACTTTTTCCAATATTTAGAAGCGTTTGAATCATTTAATTTTAGTGCAAACGGTAACTACTTCAATAGTTTAACAAATATTCAGAAAAAAGTTTGTGAAGATGCGTTAAGTTATTATACCGATATTTACAATAAAACGACCGAAGAAAACCAAGAGCAATATAACAAAACTAAAGCTTATAATAATTGTCTTTATGATTTTATTTACAACAATAAAATCGCTGGAGAATGTGGCAACCAAGACAACGGACTAGATTTAAGTGTTACTGAAGAAATAAAAGCAATTATGGATATGTTTAGAGTACTAAACTTCATAGGGTTAGACTTTGATATAAATAAACAACTAAAGGATTATAGAATTGATGCATTAAATTATTTAACTGAGTTTAGTGAATATGCTGGCGAAACTAGCGCTTCAATACAATCTAGGTATCTTGCATTAATGTATCTTGCATGTATTGATATAGAAGATGACGCTACAGGAACTAAAGTGATTAAGAGTGATAACAACACAAAACAAACCATATTAAAACTTGCTGGAATAGAGAATAGAGCGGAGCAAGATTTAGTTGACTTAGAGTATGAGATAAATTACGATAAATCTAAATCTGACGAAAAGTACGGTAGCGTATTTATAATTTGCACTTATAATTCCGAAACTGAAAAGTATGAACCATTTGTTATGGCAAGTGGAGAAGATGAACATAACACGCCTTATAGTGAGTACCTAAGCGGTGCGGATGACGGAAGCGTAAAATATTATCCAGTAGTAGCAAAGGGTGTTATAGATATAAATGGTAGACCAACTGCAATAAGAAGTGTAAATGGAAACATAGAGTTTTACCGACAAGATGTTTATGCGTTTGATATAACAAATATTACACTTGAACAAATAAATGCTAGCCAAGAACATACATCTGGCGAATACTCATTGGGTGATAGAATTATAACGAACTTTAAAAATGTATTCTCATTTACTGCAATTAAGGATACAATAAGCGATATAATTTCATTCTTTAGGGGAGATGTTAATGTAGGAACGTATTATGGGGTATACGAAACTACTACTTACCACTTAGAAAATGGATATTGCAACTTAAATTATACCTTTAATCCAAGAACGGGTATTGCAATAGCATATTTATATGAATATTCTCAATTAAACATTATTATTTTAATTGTTGCAAGTATTGTATTATTAAAGGCAATGACGTCAGTTTTATACGGACTAATTAGTTCAATGTTTGAACTTGCGATTATGTTCGCAATTAGCCCTGCCGTTATGAGTTTAAATAATATAAATGATAAAGCAATAGGCAAGTGGAAGAGTAATTTTTTGAAGAAGTTCTTTGTTATGTATGGCTTTATAATCACAATAAACTCTTACTTTATATTACTAACACTGGTTCAAAAAATGGGCAATGTTATGCCAACAATCTCTCAGTCAAGTGAAAGAATACTTTCACAAACATTTATATTTAGGTATGTAGATGTAGGTAAAATTTTAGGAGTTTTGGCTTCCACTACAGTATTACTTGTAATTACTACAATGTTAAAATCATTATCCGATACATTTAGTAAAGAATTACTTGGATTTGGCGATGCACTTGGCGATGGTGGTAAAGTTAAGGGTGCTATCAAAAATCAAATTCAAGAAGCTAAGTACTTTAATAGCGGACAACAGTTTAAGGATATGGCGGCAGATGCTGTTGATTCTAGCCTTGCAATGCTTCCGGGTGTTGAAGGTACCAAAACTGTTAGAGATTTGGTTGATGCAGGTAAGAAACAACGTAACAAAAGAAAGGCAGATAAATTGTATAGCGATATGCGTGCAAATGGTATAAGCCCAGCAGCCGCAGAACAAGCAAGAAAAGTTTATATGGATGCATTAAATGCTAGGGTTGAAGAATCTTCCAACAGAGCGAATGCCGAACTTCAAAGTCAAAGAGAAAGAATCAAAAACTGGCAATCTACTGAAACAAAGGGTAAAGAAAAGACTTGTAAGTGGTGTCATGGTAAGTACGAAGACCCTAAGGGCAATGTTACAAACTGTCCACATTGCGGTAGAAAAGTTAAATAAAAACGGAAGAAGGATTTATGAAAATTTTAAATATGTTAAACAATTTAATATTTAAAATAAACAGCCAACACCTATTAAAAAATGGTGTTGGCAATCCTGGTACGTCTAGTGCGGACGGAAGTGCTTTAAATAGTATTGTTGGATTTTTTCAATCAATACTAACAGAAATTGTAGATAAAGTTACTGAAATTGGCGTAGTACTATACAGGGTTTTATGTAAATTTGTTTATTTCGTTGTTAAAATTTGTTTGAATTTGGTCGATTTGGTAATGGTTATTATATCAGAACTTTGTGGTCAAGCCTCGGGTTATGATATAGGTGCAAATACCAATTTGCAAAATTCGGATATATTATTTAAATTTTTATTAAATTCTTATACTTTAAAAATTTTATATAGATTAGTTATTTACTCATTCTTACTATTGCTATTAATAACTATTTTTGCAATAGTAATGAATCAATGGAAAAATGCAACAAAAAGCGAAGACAATAAATTTACCACAGTTCTAAAAAAGTCTGTAGAAAGCATTTTTATGATGTTTGTGGTTCCATTTTTAGTAATTGTTGGTATTGTAGCATCTAATGTTATTTTAGCATCCGTTGTTTCAGCAGTAAACCCAGATAAAAACACAAGGTTTAGTATAGGTGCGACAATCTTTGAGTCTAGCACCTATCAAGCCAGTTGGTATAGGCGTTACGCCGAAGCAAATGAAAAAATACCTATATTATTCGATTTTAATGGCGGATTTTATGGCGTGCAAAATGCGGATAGCGTCTTTACAAATGGCAAAGATATAACCAAAGAAATGGAAGCGCTTAAAAACAATAGTTATGTCACAAGTGGCTATAGTACATTTAATATGTTTAGAAATAAAGAATTTTTTGATTTTGCACAGGTTCCGGATGATAGTACCTATTACGGATTTTACGATGGGCAGTTTTTAAAAACTAAAAGAATTGAATATTTCGTAATGGCTGATTTTATTGATTATGCAATGCAATGTGGCGAAGAGTTCTATATCAAAAATGTAGAAGATGTGTATTTAGAAGCGGTAAACTTATTAAGGAGTTACTCAGATAAATGTTTGTATCCATACATTTTCGATACTAATGTGTTTACCGTAGAAACCGATGCCGAAACCGGCGTTAAATATAGTTATATAGATTTCAATTCAGAAGAGAATGAAATTACCGAAATGGATATAGCAAATTTCGAAACATTAAAAAGGGTCTTTTCTGCAATTAAACCTATTGATAAAGACGGAAATGAGATAGAACTCTACAAAAAGAATGAGGATCCAAGCATAAATAAAGAATATGTTATTGGGTTTGATGAATCAAAAGTCGCTTTCTATAGTGTTAGTGTGGCGTATGATGCACAAAAATTAAAGGATATGGGCGACGCTGAAGTTTTAGATGACTATAAAACAACCGAGTATAGAGCATATCCAAAAACAACCGATGAAGCAAGCGGTGCTATTTATATAATTTGCAACAAAAAAGATGTTATACTAAAAGAAAATACCGATGAAGACACATACACATATACATCTATTTTTACCCCGCTAACTTTATATGATGGCTCAAAAGAGATTCAGTTTGATACTAAAAAAGAAGAACTTGTAACAAGAAGCAGTACTCCGTTATTCACATTTACTTCAAGTTATTTAACAAGTGGGGTAAATGGCGGAAGTGTAAATGATTACAATTATTCATATGTTCAAAAGGGTAGAAGTACAAAAAATGCAACTTATTTGAACACTATCAATACTACATTCGTTGCAAGGGGTGCATTTACTACCGAGGGTTTACCAACGGCAATAAGAGAAGACGGAGATAACATAGTATTTTATAGACACGATGTAATAGTTCCAAAGAATATAAAGTTACAGCCAGTTACTAGTTATGTGGCAGAAGAAAAAGATGGAACAAGTACAACTATTGGAACAAATGACGATATATTCTCAAGAGTTTTAGGTTTTGATAGTACCAGAATAGAATCAGATTTGCAAATGCAACTACGAGCCGTTTCGCAAATTAACAAATCGGAATTCAAAATCGGCGAATTTAAAGGTGGTAAGTTTACTTTAAACTATAGTTTTGTAGACACTCCGCTAGATTTAACAAATGTATATGATGTAACACAAGTAAATATAGTATTGCTAATTTTAGTAAGCGGGAGTTTACTAAAAGTACTAACCTATGTAATATTTGGACTAATAAAAAGACTATTAGAATTAACCGTTTTGTGGTTTACATTCCCGGCATGGCTAATTCGTCATCCGTTATCGGGTAGTAAAGAAACAATATTGCAAAATAGCACCTTCACTATGTGGCGAGTAAGATTTATTGAAAGAGTCATAAGTGTGTACGCATTGTATATAGGACTTGCGTTGTATTATGTGCTTGTGCCAGCGGTTTTAAGTGTAAACTTGTTTGATGGCTTAAAAGTAAACTTTGGTGCAAATAACATATTCAATTCGGTTTCTCCTGAGTTCGTTGGTTTTGTAATGAATGCAATGTTTGTATTAGTACTATTTACATTAGTAGAGCAGGTAGAAGGAATTGTTGGAGATTACATCTTGCCGGGTCAAATGCAAACGGGCAGTGGCTTATCTAGTAGTGGACAAGCGGTATTTAATGATACATTAAAGACTGCAAAGGATAGTATTAGTTACTTCTCGATAAAACAACTTACAAAAAAAGGTGTAAGTACGGTTAAAAATACTGCACAAGATGCAATAGATTTAATTCCGGGTAGTGGTGTAGTTGGAGATGCGGTAAATTTGGCTCAACGTGTAAATGCAAATAGAAAATATAAAAGAGATATTAACGATTTTGCAAATCAAGCTAGACGAGCAAGTTCGGATGCCGATATTAATAATGCAATAGATAACACCGAAATTACTCAAAATATCAATGCTGGAACCGCTGAGAACCCAGCGTATATAAATGCATATCAAAAGCGTGTTCGTGATATAGAAAAGCGAAGAGCCGCAAGAAGAAAACGAGTAACACCAAATAATCGTAGCAAATAAGCAGTATAATAAAATGAAAATTGTTTTAAACGATTAAGATTATTACTTTTATCAAAAAACAAACTAATTAATACAGTGACCCTTATATTAAGCGGTCGCTGTATTATTTTTATAAGAGTATTACTACAAATATAACGCCAACAGAATCGGAAATCTCTATGTAAAATATAATTAACACAATAAATTCACTGGATAAAATAGATAATTAGAAGTAAAATTGAGATGTTTTTTACTGGTAAATTCAACTGTGATGAATAACTAAATTGAGATAATTATCACAAACGATTGAGATAACTTAGGAACAAAAGAAATGATTTTAACGGGTACATTCAATTAAATTAAATTGAGCAATAAAATTGAAATAATCAATCGTTATGTTCAATTATAATGAATCAAAATTGCGACAATTTAACAGGTATATTAATTAAATTGAATAAAAAAGAGAACATATTGAATTTTAATATGCTCTCTTTTTGTTTGTGTTTATTAGGTTGATTAGAAGAAGTCTAATATTTTAGTTTTGTAATCTTCGATATAAAACTAGACTTAATTAACCTAATAACCATGTATTTAATCAAATTCGTTACTTTTTAAATAACGCCATACATTCTTTTACATAATTTTTTATGCATTCTCTAGTATATTTTAATATTGCTCTAGGGTCGTAAACTTCAGGGTTTTGTTGTAAAAATTCTCTTACAGAACCAGCGAAACAAAGTCTTAAATCGGTATCACAATTAATTTTTGTAATAGGTGAGTTAATGCTCATTTCTCTAATTGCTGGGGTTGGGATACCTTGTGCTTTTTTAATAATTCCACCAAATTCGGTAAACTTATCAACCAACTTTTTGTCTACTCTAGATGCGCCATGGCAAACAAGAGGGAAGCCTGGTAGGGTTTTATCAAGTTGGTTTAGTATATCAAATCTTATTTTTGGTTCGGTTAGCCCTTTATTTGGACCATGGGCGGTTCCAATGCTCACTGCCAAACTATCTACATTGGTTAATTCTACAAACTTTTTTGCGCTATCTGGGTTAGTGAAATGCTCATTGTCATTATGTGCTTCATCTTCAACACCAACAATTTCGCCAAGTTCCGCTTCAACCGTTACATTTCGAGCGTGTGCATATTCTACAACTTCTTTAACGCCCTTAACGTTTTCATCAAAAGGTAGGGTGCTTAAATCAATCATAACTGAAGTAAATCCTGCATCTATTGCACGCTTGCAGACTTCGGGAGATTTGCCGTGGTCTAAGTGAAGTGCGATTCGGTTTGGTGTTCTTTCAGATAGAGATTTTACAATTGCTACAAGTGTTTCCATACCTGCATAGTTGCAAGCTGATTCACTTGCTTGAATAATAACATCTTGGTTACTTTCTAAACTTGCTTCAATAACACTTTGAGCAAATTCCATATTAGAAATATTAAATGCCCCTACGGCGTAAGAATTTTTTCTTGCGTCTAGGAGCATTTGTTTTGTATTACAATACATATCTTAGCTCCTATTTTTTAAATTTCTAGTCTATATTATAAGAGTTAATTTAGGTATTTGCAACTAAATCAAGGGTTAATTTTATAAAACTTAATTGAGATTGTTAATTAAAATGTTTTTGCTGTGCATTTGGAACCATTAGTAGAAATAAAGTTATTAACGATAGATAATGTGTTGTAATCTTGATTATTTTGGTCTACAAGGTTACCAGTAATATTAATAGATGCTATCGAAATTAAACTCAAATCTGCACTAATTTGTTCTAGTTTTGCGCTTTGATTTTCGGTTTTTTCGGTATGCTTAATGTTAATATTTGCATCGCCCAAACTTGAATTAATCTTTGATAGGTCTAACTTTAGAGAATAATTTCTATTTTGTTCGCTATAGCTGTAAGATTTTAAAATATCTCCAGCTTTTACATTTGTATTGCTACTAGAAGTGTCGATTGTAGTTAACTTTTTTGTAATTGTTGAGCCAAAATCTAAAAAGTATGCAAGTGCATTTAAAGGTTTTCTATTTATCTCATCTTTACTAATTTTGAAATATTCAGTTTTAAATGATTGGAATAGACCGTGAGATTTGTAATATTTGGTACCATAAATGTAATCATAGTTAGGTAAAATGTAAAGAGTGGTTGTGCAGGTGTTATTTGCGAACCCTAAGGGACTTGAGTGTTTTAAAACAACTACGGCTGAGAATGTTCCGTCTGGCAAAACATCTACTTGTAGGTCAAGTTTTATTGTGGCACAATCTATACCGATGAATTCTGCATTTAGGTCGGCACTTACATGGAAGTGGCGAAGACCTACTGTGTTGGCTAGAACTTCAACTAAATTATTCATACTATCAAAGTTTGTATAATCATTTTCATTTTGTACGTTAAAATCGGTTCCGGTTGTAGGTGCAACATTTACATTAAATGAAACTGAAATGTTGTTTACCAAATTATCTATATCACAAACTAAATCAAGTCCGCCGTTATCTGCTTTATTTATACCTATAACTAAATCGTTTAAGGTGTTACTATCTGCAAGAATTGTAGATAGGTCGATATTTAAAACCATATTTAAAGAATCATCAATAGTTATGTTTTTAAGTAGTGAATATAAATCCCATTCTTTAATATTCATATTAATATTTGCAAGTTTTGATAGGCTTTCTAATAGTGCTTGTAATTGAGGAACATTATTTAAAATGCTGGTTAAATTTTCTTTAGATTGACTAACTGTATCCGTTCCGAATTGTCCCTTTAAGCCATCAAACTCAAAGTATACACGCTTGTTGTAATAATGTAATTTTAGACTATATTCTTTAGTTGTGGTTTTACCATTGTCAAAAGTTGTGGTTGTGATTGTTATATCGGCTAGAACTTTAAGATTTTTGGTGTCTTGGAAGTTTAGTGCAATATTGCTTAACCTTATATTGATAACTTGTTTATTATCAGAATTTTCGGTTGGGATAGTAACATCAATTTGACCGAATAGTGTAATTTCTTTATTTCTAATAATGTTTAATATTGTGCTGTAGTAGTTGTTTACAACTTCGTATGCATTAATGTAATTTTCTGCTGTATCAATACTAAATTGCAATGGGGCAGACTTGGTTATGGTTAATGATAGATTATCTACATTTATTGAGGCTTTAGTTAAGTCTATTAGGTTATTTTCAATATCTAACAGAACTTCAATATTTTTACCGCTAAATGGTAAATTTATAATTAGATTATTATCTTCTTTTGCGAGCGAAATACTACTAATAAGTTCTTGAATATTGATATTTTCAATGTCAATGGAGAAGTTGTTAGATAAATTTAAGTCGGTTACAATTTTATTTACAAGTTCCAAAACTTCATCAGTGGTTATCTTAAATTGAAGGTCATTATATATTCCATATAAAGTTTCGTTTTCTAATTTTAACTTTAATTGGTTATCAAGTAGTCCGGTAATAGACTTATTTAGTGTATCAATATTTAAAATTAGTTCGTGTCCAGAGAGTGAAACGCACAAGTTAAATGAGTCTTTATTTAGTAGTTCTACAATATTGTTCAAATCTATTGCTTCTAATTTTTTATCTGCACTAAATTGAGTTTTATCAAATTCGGTTGCAAGTGAAATCTTTAATTCGTGGTTTTGTAGTGTGGTTGAAATTGTATCAAGAATTAAGCCATTATTCAAAGTGAAGTTTATAGATATAGGAATATTTAAAACTCTAGTATTAATAGTGAATGAATTTTCATTTTCAAGTATTACTAAATTATCTAAAACTTCATTCAAAATATCATCAATTTTAATATCAAAATTTGGCATTAAACTTGCAATCAATTTTGAATTGAATAAATTATCAAACGCATCAAACTTCGTTAAAATGCCGTCAATTTCAAGCCATAATGTTTGGTCTGAAAATTCAAATGTAACATTTTTACCAAAAATACTTAATTCACCTAATATGATTTTATCAAAAATATTTGCTTGAATTTTGCCTTTTACAATGTCGGAATTTAACTGTAAAATTAAATTTTCTGAATTTAGTAAACTATCAATAATTGGCTTTGCATCTTTGAATGAATTTTTATTGTTTTCGTCTACTAACTTTTGTAAACTTTCGTCTTTGCTTGCGACACTAATTGTAAGAGTGTCGTTTATTTTTATATCTGCAGTAATTTTGTTGGTTTGCTTATCAAGGTCAATTTTTGCGTCAATCGTAATCCCCGCAAGTTCTTTATTAAATGTTAATGATAATGTTTGGTCGCCGTTTTCAATATTTAATGCGGATAGAAGTTCTACAGTATTTATATTTTTCATATCAAAATCAAAATTGATATTTAATTTTTCTAGCAGTGCTTTAAATGTGTCGGCATTATCGTTTATATTTAATGATATATTTAATTTATTGTTTGATACGCCGTCTCTCGTTTTGCCGATAGACACATAAACCATGCCGTCTTCATTATTGTATTGAAGTTTTAAAAGATCTTCAATATTTGCAACGGCCTTTATTTTTTCAAGATTTTCTGCGTCAATGTATAAGTCGATATCTCCGTTTAATTTTACTTTACCATCGGTACTAAAACTTAATGAAAGTGGGGTGGTTCCGTCTAGGTATTTACCGAATGCATCAAGCAAAATATCGGTTGCACTTTCTGTGTGTTCTACGTTTTCACTAACCGAAGTTGTTTCAATTTTAGTCGAAAAATAATCTTCGTTTGGAATGGTTGTGGCGTCACTAATAGTAAAATATTCGGTGGTATCTTCGGTACAACTTGCAACTATAGGTCCTCTTTCTACTTTATATGATGCGTTTGCATGAGTTCTATTTACAACCCAGTCATCATCTATCCATATACTAAATTCTACTTCAGTTACAACGGGATATTTTTTAATTCCAGCCATTGTTTTCATTTCGTTTTTGATATTTGCGGTTGAAACCAATGGGTCTAACTTATAGGTAAATTTATGAAGTCCATCTTGGTCTTTACCACTACTAAAAGTCTCTAATACGGTTGAGTCGTTTATAATATAGGCGGTTAAACCACGGCAAGGTTTTCCATAAGCTTCTTGGAAGGCTGTTTCGTTTAGTTTTGTAAGATATTTATCTTCATTTAAAAATTTATAGTCAGTTATTGAGTTTATTTCAGCTGCTTCTCTAATTAGATATTGGTTGTTCTTTGCATAGTATTCTATGCCAACTTTAACCAAAGGAGTGGGTTGGGAGCAGCTAACACTTTTTTTGTAAGTTGCACTAGGTGTTACAACTCTTTCGGCATGAATATCTTGATTTACAATTCCACAATCGGTTGCACCTTCGGTATGTGTGCTAAATGATTTTTGTAGTATAATACCTTGTGCTACATAAAGGTTTGTCTTTGGGTCGTAATCGGCAGGGGTTCCGCTTTCTGGCTTTGCCATTGTTGTAACAGAAAGGTCTGCGTCGGTAGGGATGGCGACTTCTTCAAGACCTTTACCAAACACAGCATAAGCACCTACGGTTAGTGCCATAACTAATACTAGCGAAGTTAATATGATAATTTTCTTTTTAGTGAAAAACTTTTTCATATAGTTTTCTCCTTAATTTACTACAATTATATACCCATAATTAAAGCTAATCAATATACATTATTCGACAATTTCTCTCTAATTATAAAAACTAGCAGTAGATAAAATTTGAGCAACTCTACTGCTAGAAGAATTGTAGAATTTAACTATTTATTTGTTTGCTATAGTGGTAGAATGTGTGGTAGAATAATGGTAGAAAGGAGAAAATATATGGACGGAGTTGAATTACTTTATAAGTTAAAAAATGCTGGGGCAGAACCAGAAAATCGAAAGGAAAAGGAGTTTATAGACGAACTAAAATGCAATGGCTTAGTTTATTTTGATAGAGAAACTAGTCTTTTTAAATTACACAAAGAAGCAATAATAGAGGATGGTATAGATGAAGTTAGTGTTTCTATGTCGCCAAAACTAATAAGCTTAGTATTATTTGTGCAAAATGATAATTTTGTGCCATCACTAGAAATTAAACCAAGGGAACTTTCTATCCAATTAAATTACTTAGGAAATATGGAAGTGATTGATTGGGCAAAAATCTTAAAAGACAAAAAACTCGGGGGTGAATATTGTGTTGCAGTCTTAGGTTATGGAAAGGATAAGAACAACGAAGGTTTTTCGGTTGAGTTGTCACCCGAAGTTAAAGATATTTATTATGGTAAAGCCATTCCTACAATTACAATAGGACTAAGTAAGTTCGGTAAAGAGAGTCAAACAAAGAATTTGGAATTTAAACCTATTAGAAGAACAAGTATAAAAACGATACTTGGAGTAAAAACAACGCAAGGCGCATTTACGGATATGGCAAAATTAAACAACGCCAAGGTTAAGTGTACTTTTAATAAGGCAGAATTTTATTGTTAATTTGTTACAATAGCTTCAAAATTCGCTTTAATTTGCTTGATATTTATGCAAAAAAAGAATATATTAAGATAGTAAAATAAAAAAATAAGGAGATTTATTTTAATGGCAAAAGTAAAAGTTGGCATTAACGGATTTGGAAGAATTGGTAGACTTCTACTCCGTGCATCAATCAAAAATAACACTAATATTGAAATAGTAGGCGTAAATGATCCATTTTTAACGCCAGAGTACGCTGCTTATATGGTTAAGTATGATTCCATTCATGGACATTTTGATGGAACTGTAGAAGCTACAAGCGATGCAATCATCGTAAATGGCAAAAAAATTATGTTCTACTCAGAAAGAGAACCAGAGCTTATTCCTTGGAAGGCTTGCGGTGCTGAATATGTTGCAGAAGCAACTGGTAAGTTTACCGACCTTGAAGGTGCATCAAAGCACTTAGTAGCAGGTGCAAAAAAAGTTGTTATTACTGCTCCTGGTAAAAATGGCGTTCCTGTATTTGTAATGGGCGTAAATGAAAATGAATATAAGTCTAATATGAATGTTGTATCTAACGCAAGTTGTACAACTAACTGCTTGGCTCCTCTTGCAAAAGTTATTAATGATAACTTCGGTATTGAAGAAGGCTTAATGACAACCGTTCACTCAACTACAGCTACTCAATTAACAGTAGATGGTTCTTCTAAAAAAGATTGGCGTGGTGGTCGTGCAGCTAGTGGTAACATTATTCCATCATCTACAGGTGCTGCTAAGATGGTAGGAGAAGTTATTCCTTCACTAAAAGGAAAACTAACCGGTATGTCATTTAGAGTTCCAACTTTAGATGTTTCAGTTGTAGACTTAACATGCAGACTAAAAAAGAGTTGTTCATATGACGACATTAAGGCTGTAATGAAAAAGGCTAGTGAGACTACACTTAAAAACATTGTAGGTTATACCGAAGAACCAGTAGTTTCTACCGATTTTATTGGCGAAGTTTGCACATCTGTATTTGATGCTAGTGCCGGTATTATGTTAAATCCTAACTTTGTAAAATTAGTTGCTTGGTATGATAACGAGTGGGGTTATTCTTGCAAAGTTCTAGATTTAATTGACCATATGTCAAAAACTAAGTAAAAATTTAATTTAGTACAAAAAGTTGAGAGAGTAAGTTCTCTCAACTTTTTTATGTAAGCATTATTTTAAAATAGTTGTCAAAACTCTAAATATATGTTATTATATATTATATTACATTAAGGAGGAGTGTTTGTTCGTGAAAAAAATCTGCAAATATTGTTTTAACTTTGTTGATAGAAGTTACAAAATTTGTCCTATTTGTCATAGACGTGTAGATGGTAAAAGTGACGAAAAGGTCAATAATTTAAGTAATTCCGAACAAAAAGTCGTTTTAAAAGAGATTGATAACACTTTACCTTCTGATGTAGTAGAACGTCATAAAATTAAATGGGTTCCTAAAAAGAAACGTGAAGGATATTTAGAAGAGCAGGAAGAAAAGAAATTAAAATCTATTCGAATAGAAGGTACGCACCTAGATGTTTCTAACATTTCGATTTTTGACAAGGATAATAAAAAGAGTAAGTATACTCCGAAGTCTGCCGGTAGTGGACTAACAGAAGATGATTACAAACTAGAAAAACTTCAGTGGTGGGAGATATACAAAAAGGCAGATAGGTGGCTAGTAAAACGCAAACTTAACAAGATTGTTAAAAAGCAATCTTGTGTAAAACCCGCAAGGGTGAGCCAAATACTAATGATTGTATTGTCATTGTTTGCTGGCTACTTAGGTCTACATGATTTTTATGCAAAGAACTACAAGCGTGGAGCTATAACTCTTGGATTATTTGCATGGAGTATCACTTTAGTTGCTTTAATGGATGTTTGGCCGTGGCTTATTAATGTGCAGTATTCGTTAATTGCTTTCCCTGGGCTTATATGTGTTATGATGTGGATATGGGATTTTATTGCAATTATTTTAAAGCGATATGTGTATAATGAGTCTAAATTAAATTATATCTATAGTTTAGATGTTGAAACTCGTGCATGGATAGGTAATAAATATATTAGTGTTCCAAATTGGTACGAGTATAAAAAGGATAATTGTTTATGATAGTAGTAGGAATGAGTGGTGGAGTTGATTCATCCGTTGTTGCAAAGCTACTAAAAGACCAAGGATATGACATTATTGGTCTATTTATGAAAAACTGGGAAGAAAAAGATGTTAACGGTGTTTGTACATCGGAAAAAGATTTCCAAGATGTAAAAAGTGTTTGTAATCAAATAGGTATCCCATATTACAGTATAAACTTTGCAAAAGAATATATGGATAGAGTGTTTAGTTACTTTTTGGCTGAATACAGTGCGGGTAGAACTCCAAATCCCGATGTTTTGTGTAATAGAGAAATCAAGTTTGGACCATTTTTAGATTATGCTAAAAGGTTAGGTGCTGAAAAAATTGCGACGGGGCATTATGCTCGGGTTGAAGAAAAGGACGGTTTGTTTTATTTAAAAAAGGCAGTTGACCAAAACAAGGATCAAACATATTTTTTAAATCAATTAAATCAATATCAATTGAGTCAAGTTATTTTCCCAATAGGGCATTTAACTAAGCCAGAACTTAGAAAACTTGCCGAGCAGTATGGTCTTAGTACAAGCCATAAAAAAGATAGTACGGGAATTTGTTTTATTGGAGAGAGAAACTTTAAAGAGTTTTTAAAAGGATTTTTGCCGGCAAAGAATGGTGTAATAAAAGACTATAAAACTGGCGAAGTTTTAGGAACGCATGATGGACTTATGTACTATACATTAGGTCAAAGAAAGGGCTTAGGGATAGGTGGCAGACATGATGGTAGTGGAGAAGCGTGGTTTGTTTGCGAAAAAGACTTAAAAAACAATATCTTGTATGTCACTCAAGGCGAGCAAGATGTACTATTTAGCAAAGGTTTAAAAAGCGGAGTTATAAATTGGATACCGAAACGCCCCGAACAGAAAGAACTAGATTTATATGCAAAATTTAGATATCGTCAGCCCGAGCAGAAAGTACATGTAACAATAAATGATGATGGTTCTACAATTGTTAAATTTTACGAGCCTCAGCGAGCAATAACGCCGGGACAATTTGTAGTATTTTATGACGATGAATATTGTTTGGGTGGTGGAATTATTGAGGAAGTGATAAAGGAGTTTAATTAATGGAACAAAAAAAGAGATTTTTAACAGGAACAAGACCGACAGGTCCGTTGCATATAGGACACCTTGCTGGCGCTGTTTCAATGTGGGTTAAACTTCAAAACGAAGGGAAATATGATCCGTTTGTATTTATAGCAGATGTTCAAGCCTTAACAGATAATGCAGACAATCCTCAAAAAATAAAAAATGGTGTGGAAGAATTGATGCTTGACTATTTAGCGTGTGGGCTAGACCCAAGTAAAACAACGCTTTTTATACAAAGTCAAATACCCGCACTTAATGAACTTACAATGTACTATATGAATTTAGTCACACTTGCAAGGCTTGAGAGAAATCCAACAGTAAAAACCGAAATTGCAAGCAAGCAATATGGAAATAGTATACCGGCAGGATTTTTAACATATCCAATCTCACAAACAGCGGATATTACTGCGTTTGATGCTGAGTTGGTTCCAGCTGGAGATGACCAATCTCCAATGATAGAACAAGCAAGAGAAATTGTTCGAAGTTTTAATAGAATTTATGGTGAAGGCACATTGGTAGAACCAAGTTTAATGCTTGCGGATATAAAAAGTGCAAGAAGAATACCGGGGACTGATGGTAATGTAAAAATGGGAAAATCTTTAGGCAATTGTATCTACTTAAAAGATGACCCCGAAGTGATAAAACAAAAAATTATGGGAATGTATACCGATCCTAACCATGTGAAGGTGACTGACCCAGGAGATACAAAAAACAATCCAGTATTTATATATTTGGACGCTTTTTGTAAAGATAGAGAAAAATTTGAAGAGATGAAGGCAAGTTACGAGAGAGGGGGGCTCGGAGATGTAGTTTGCAAGAAGTATCTTAATGAAGTTATGCAAGAGTTGCTTGCCCCAATAAGGGAAAAAAGAGCAGAACTTGCTAAAAATATGGACTATGTATACAAGGTTTTTGAAGAAGGTTCTAAAAAGGCAAATGCTATTGCCGAAGAAACATTAAAAAGAGTTCGTGAAGCAATAGGGCTTGAATATTTTAAAAATCGTGGAAATAACTAATGATAGAAGAATATAAAAGCGTAAAACAACAAATTGAAGAACTAGAAAAAGAACATAGTCAAATAGAAGTGTGGATACAAGAACTTCGAAAGAAAAGACACACCGGAATGGATGATGACAGGGCAGAAGATATAGTAGAAGAATATTACAGAGATTTGCTACGTATCGAAAGAGAACTTGATGTACTAAAACAACAATTATAAAAGGTAGGAATTTAGTATGAAAAAAGCAATAGTTTATGTCGTTAAAAATTTAAAAGAAAATAAAATGCAATTACTTGCACAATCGGATAGTGCCGAAGATGAATTACTAACATTACACAATATGATGTGCCCCAAAGAAACCGTTTATGCTGTAAAAAGAAAGGAAAAGAAGACTTATGGCAGAAAGGTAATGAATGAAACAAGTATTGTAATTGTAGATGAAAATAATAATCCAGATGCAAATTGGCAATTTATTTGCAAACTTAGTGATGTGGATAAAGATGGCACGAGTATAGATGAAAAAATTGTAAAAGACCCTAAATTATTGACCGAATATTATGCTCTAGTTAAAAGAAAGGTGGCTGAAAAATTTAAACAAAGAACAGAAGAAACAGGAGAAAAATCATGAAAAACAAGGCAATTACTAGCAGAGATGAAGATTTTGCGCAATGGTATACCGATATAGTAAGGTCAGCTCATCTTGCAGATTATTCAAACACAAAAGGTTGTATAGTGTTTGAACCAAACGGATATGCCATTTGGGAAAGAATGCAACAAGAATTAGACAGAATGTTTAAAGAAACAGGGCATGTAAATGTTAGTATGCCTATGCTAATTCCTGAATCACTTATGAAAAAGGAAGCTGAACTTATCGAAGGTTTTGCCCCAGAGGGTGCATGGGTAACCGAAGGTGGCGGTAAAAAACTAGAAGAAAAATTGATGGTAAGACCAACCAGTGAAACATTATTTAGTGATTATTACGCTGGAAAAGTAAAGTCTTATAGAGATTTGCCAAAATTATACAACCAGTGGTGTAGTGTAATGAGGTGGGAAAAGGAAACCCGTCCATTTTTAAGGACTCGTGAATTTTTGTGGCAAGAAGGTCATACCATTCATGAAACCGCAAAGGAAGCCGAAGAAGAAACTCTAAGGATGCTAAACATTTATAAGAAGTTATTCGAAGAATATTTGGCAATTCCAGTAATTACCGGTAGAAAGACTGAAAAAGAAAAGTTTGCGGGCGCCGAGTATACTTGTACTATTGAAGCGTTAATGTATAATGGAGTTTGCTTGCAAAGTGCAACTAGCCATTACTTTGGTCAGAAATTTTCAAAAGCGTATGGAATACAATTTTTAAATAGGGATAACAAATGGGAAAATGCGTACCAAACATCATGGGGTGCAAGTACTAGAATGATAGGTGGACTTATTATGGTTCATAGTGACGATAATGGGTTAGTTTTACCTCCAAAAATTGCACCACGTCAAGTAGTTATTGTTCCAATAACAATGGATGAAGAGGTTTTGGGAGTTTGCCACTCTATTTTAGATAAATTAAAGGGTGCGGGAATTACTGCATTTGTAGATGAGACGGATAGGTCTTCAGGCTTTAAGTTTGCCGAACACGAAGTTAATGGTATACCAGTAAGAGTGGAAATAGGTAAGAGGGACTTAGAAAATGGCACTATTACGCTTGCACGTCGTGATACTAGAGAAAGAATTACCGTTCCAAAGGATGGCGATATTGTAACAGAAGTTAGAGAACTAATGGACGCAATTCAAAAGAATTTATACAATACTGCACTAGAACGTAACAAAAAGAAGACATTTGAGGCACATAATCTAGGAGACGTTCGAAAAATTATGGAAACAACACCGGGTTTTGTTTATGCTGATTGGTGCGGGGATACCGATTGCGAACTTAAGATGAAGGAAATCCGTGGTACAAAATCTAGATGTATTGTAGAAAATCATAAGATGATTGATGGCAAATGTGTAGTATGTGGCAAACCTGCAAAGCATACCGTTGTATGGGGTATTCAATACTAAAATACAAAATGTCTAATATTAATGAAAAATATAATATTAAATTATAATTATTATATAGATGTTACTTTTTATTGACAAAATTTATAATTTGTTGTATTCTCTCCTTTATACAAGGAGAGAATTTCTTTATGTGGGAAACATTATTAGATGCACTTATAGACACGCTTAAAGTTTTGCCGTTACTATTTATTGTGTATATGTTGTTAGAATTTTTAGAATATAGGGGTGTTATGAAGTTTGAACACTCTAAGTTTCTAAAAGGTAAAGCATCGCCGGTGTTTGGCTCCCTTTTTGGTTGTGTTCCGCAGTGTGGGTTCAGCGTAATTTCTACCGATTTATATAGTGAGAAAAAAATATCAATTGGTGCGTTGATTGCTGTATATGTTGCAACTAGCGATGAAGCGATACCTATTATGATTGCAGAAGTTGACGCAATACCACAAATGCTTTTACTTATTGCAGTTAAGATTGTAATGGCTATTGTAATTGGTTATCTTGCAATGTTTCTATACGGTAAGATATTTAAAAATAATGAGAATGCGGTTACGGTTTCGGCGGAGAACTTAAAGTCAAGCGAAAAAGTTAATACCGAAAATCACGAACATGACGAGTTAAAAACCGAAGAACATAAGCATATAAGCCATGGTTGTTGTAAACACAATTTGGAGCAACAGCGTTTTGATTGGTTACATCCAATTTTACATTGCTTAAAAATTTCAGCATTTATATTAATTGTAAACATTATTTTAGGTGTTGCTATTTATTACATCACAGAAGAACGCTTGATTGCGTTTCTAGAAAAAAGTTCGGCTTTCCAACCATTGTTTGCGGTAATTATAGGGCTTATTCCAAATTGTGTATCATCTCTTGTAATAACTGAATTGTTCCTCGCGGGTGGGCTTTCATTTGGTTCTATTGTTGCAGGACTTTCGGTAAATGCAGGGCTAGGGCTAGTAGTATTATTTAAGCAAAATAAAAATTGGAAAGAAAATTTATTCATTATTTTAATGCTAATAATTCCAAGTTTAATTATAGGTTATGGAATACATTTGTTGTTCTAATGAAAAATAATAAAAAAATTGAACATACTTTTAGTAAAATTAATTTTACTTTTTAAAATAATAGTTGACACAAGTTAATTTTTATGATATATTTATTTTGTTGTATTAAGGGTGCTTAGTACAACCTTTGGCACCATAGCCAAGTGGTAAGGCAGAGGTCTGCAAAACCTTCATCCCCAGTCCGAATCTGGGTGGTGCCTCCAACGCCGATGTGGCGGAATAGGCAGACGCAAGGGACTTAAAATCCCTCGAGGGAAACTTCGTGCCGGTTCAAGTCCGGCCATCGGCACCAAAAAAAATCCAAACCATCAGGGTTTGGATTTTTTGTTTACAATGAATTTTAAGTAAAAACTTTTAATTCAATTTTAAAGAAAATATTGAGCAGTTTATTAAATAGATAAATTGTAGAATATGAGTTTTGTAAAAAAAACATATACAATTTATATGTATTGACAAAATAAATTACAAGTTGTATATTGAATTCAGTTTTGATCGAGTTATTATAGATGTCTTAAAATTATTGGATGGTTTATAAAATGTTAAAAAAGATATTAGAGATTATAAATAGTTGGGATCCAATAAATATTGGTAAAATTTGTCCACAAGATGAGTATTTGTTAGAAGCAAGTGAGATTGAAGGATTTTTAAATAAAAACGCGAATATTAGTGCAAAACAACTATCTAAATTCATAAGTAATTTATTTTCTGAAAAGTTTGGTAATGACATATTTAGAGTTGATGAAAATAAAATAATAGAAATTTCAAAGGAAATATTAGAATTTAAATATAGTGGCAAGCATGAGTAATTATTTTAAAAAAATCAATCAGTTTTTTTGAATGAAGTTGAAAGGAATTATAAATACAGTAATTCATATTGATTAGTCGGTGTTCTTATGTTATAATTGGCATAAGAAGAGGGCAGTATGAAACAAAGAAATTTTAAAAACACCAGTAATTTATACAATGTAAAAAGTGATGTTAGATTAAATGGGAATATTTATCTTGGGGAGTACGAAGAAAGAAGAATACAAGCGTTGCTAGATGAAAATAATATTTCAATCATTGGTCGTGGTGCGTTTCGTGATGTTTCTGCTCATGAGATAGTTTTAAATAAAGGTATTAAATTAATTGAACCAAATGCATTTTTGAATAGTGATATTGAAACCTTGGTGGTTTTGGGTGCGGAAACGAAAATTGAGCGTTTGGCGTTTAGAAATTGTAATATTAAAAATTTAGTTTTAAGCAC
The DNA here is from genome assembly GCA_934772525.1 of uncultured Clostridia bacterium. GTDB lineage: Bacteria > Bacillota > Clostridia > Christensenellales > UBA1242 > UMGS1908. The sequence continues at coordinate 7,135 of CAKVMI010000004.1, read as the reverse complement.
GGAGATGTTAAAGCGAATTTGTAAAGTTATGGACGATGCAGATTTTTTAAAATTTATCGGCTTAATTGGTGGTAAAACTAAAGTTATTAAATACGAAAGGTATTTGGAAGCAAAAGAAATACAAGGAGAAGATTGTAAATAAATTTTGAGAAAATTTAATCAAGCATAGTCACTGACTTTTAAAACTAGCCAAATAATCAACACTTTAACTTGAAAAAGTTAGAGTGTTTTTTTATTCTCTCTTAACCAGCCAACAAAACGGATATTATGCCGTTGTCATAGGTTGTCATTGTTGTTTTAATATTTATAATCATTAGACATACATTTTAACCTTGACTACAAAAAATATCCGTTTAAACTAAAAACAAAAGAGAAAAAAGAGAAAGAGTGTCGTGCGTTTGCTCTGCCATCACACACTCTTTCTTCTAACTGAGTTTATTTGTCGTGTGCTTGTCTTCGGTGGAGCGAAGCGACACAGACTTGTATCAAGACAAGCACACGTTTAAATGCCATCATAAAAATATAATCAAATCAGGACTTTTTGTTATTTTTATGTTATAATACACGTATGACTAAAGATTATGTAATAAATAACAAAGATTTAATGGAAGAATGGGACTGGGAGAAAAATAATGCTCTTGGGATTTTCCCTGACAAATTAACATGTGGTAGCAGTAAAAAAGCATGGTGGAAATGCTTAAAATGTGGCAATGAATGGATGACTAAAATTTCTCATAGAAATAGTGGCACAAAATGTAGAATATGTAATAATATCAAACTAACAACAGCAACAAAAGACAAAAGTTTGCAAACATTATTTCCAATTATTGCTAAAGAATGGAATTATAAAAAGAATGTTATAACTCCTGATCTTGTGTATCCACATTCAAACAAAAAATACTGGTGGATTTGTAATAAAAATCATGAATGGCAGGACACTCCTTCACATAGAGTTGAAAGAAATAATTCTTGCCCAATTTGTTCAAATCATCAAGTTTTAGTTGGATATAATGATTTAGCTACTACTTATCCAAAGTTGGTTAGCGAGTGGGATTGGGAAAAGAATGATTGTAAACCAACCGAAATTACATATGGCAGTAAAAAACCAATTAATTGGATATGTAAACGAGGACATTTTTGGAAAGCTGTTGTTTATTCTAGAACAACAAATAAACGAGGTTGTCCATATTGTAATAAAGAACTAAGAACTTCTTATCCAGAAAAAATAATTTCATATTATGTAAACAAACTTTTTCCCGATTTGATAGAAAACTATAGAAATCAACATTTAGGCAGATATGAACTAGATATTTACATTCCGTCTTTAAATATTGGAATAGAATATGATGGTTCAAAGTGGCACCAAAACATCAATAATGATTTAACTAAAGATAAACTTTGCGATAAAATGAATGTAAAACTTATAAGAATCCGTGAATATGGTTGTCCAGAATATACTAGCAGTGCACATAAAATTTATGTCCATGGAAAAAATTTGGATGAATTACAAAATACCGTGCAACAGATTTTATCAATAATCAATTCAAAGTTAAAGATAGATGTTAATTTAGAAAGAGATAGTTCTTATATTTTGCAAAATGTTATAAGTAAAGAAAAAGAAAAGTCAATATCAAAAACTAATCTTATAAATGAATGGAATTGGGATAAAAATAAAGGAATAAACCCAGAAACAATACCGCTATTTTCAAATAGAAAATTTTGGTGGATATGTAAAAAAAATCACGAATGGTATGCTTCTCCAGCTCATAGGTCAAATGGAAGAAATTGTCCATATTGTTCAGGTCAAAAAGTGCTTGTTGGATATAATGATTTAGAAAGTCAATACCCACAAGTTGCTAAAGAATGGGATTACTCAAAGAATGATAAGAAACCATCAGAAATAAATGCGAGAAGCAATAAAAAATATTGGTGGGTATGTTCTAAATGTGGAAATAGCTGGTTAACTTCTGTTTATGTTAGAACAGCTATGAATTGTGGTTGTCCTGAATGTAAAAAAGAGAAAATATCTAAAGCCAGAAAGAAAAAAGACTAAAAATAATTTTAGTCCTTTTTTGCAAGTTTCAAAATTGATAACCTATAGTTTGGGTATTTTATGAATCAAAAGCCAAAAAGTTTTAGGTTATTGTATAAAAAACGCTTTAGCGACTAAATAAGTTCAGTATTGCTTGGCGTTTTTTGTTATATATTGTCGAATATTGTAGAATGGGGGAAAATAATTTAAAATTGTGTCAAATACGGGCAAAAGTTGTTGGAATATTGTGAAAAAAAATGTTAAACTTTAGTTAATATATTAAGGCGGGTTAACTTATGAATACGAATGATGTTATTGAAAATACTAACAATCGGGTAATTCAGCAGTTGGACGATGGTATTAATTTGTGGTTTTGCTTAGCAGATGATTTTGATGGTGAGCAAATAAAAAACGAAATGATTGAATTAAATGAAAATTATTGTGGTGCATGCGTGATTATTGCTGGGGTTAGCGAGTCATTGCTAAAGTATTTGGTTTCATTTAATCTAAAAGAAATTTATTTATTGGTTAATCCCGATTGTTATAACATTGCGGTTACTTATGCACAATACAATAAGGTTAGACTTCGAAACAATGTTAATGTTGGTTATTTTGTGCCGGGTAAACAATTGCAGTTAAATAGTTATACTGAGGGCAATTTGTATTTTACTCCGTGGAACTACGGCACGGCGGATAATTATTTAGAAACTGAAATTGAATATAGAGCGAAGAAATATACGTGTGCTATAGGAAATAGAAAACTTGCAGAAATTCAATCTAAGGGATATTTTGCTACCTTAGATAGATTAAAAAAATTAGATGATGCAATGAAAAAGTGTAGAACAGTTTTTGTTTCATTAGATTTATCTGATTTTGATGGTGTAAAAGAGATTTATAGAGTTGCAATGGCAAATAACTTTATTTTCGTAACGGATATTTTTTATACTGATATATTAATGAGAATTAATTATACATTTCCGCATCCAATGAAGGATAGATGTATGTATACAATTTTAAATGGTGAAAACCCATGTAATGCGTTTTATGACGCTGAATTTGATAAATTCACTAAAAATTTAAAACCTTTTAGAACTAAAGATTTTATTTGCTTGTATAGAAAAATGGATATATATAAAGAAGAGTTTCGTTATGTATATATAGTAAGACCAGATATGATAGACGACTTAGACTTTATGCTAATGTATTATGATAAGGAAGATGTTAAAAATTCCGCATTTGTATTGGCGAGCAATAAAAATCATATTGAAGAGTATGATGAAATTATTGATTTATTCAATTCTAAAGGTATCAATATAATTTACTAAAAAAAATTAACTGCAATTAGAATGGATGTATTCCAAAACTAATTGCAGTTTTTTATTGACCAATAGTTCTCATAAAACCTTTATATATTCCAACAAATATATCTTTGATTGCTTGCCAGAAAGAAACTTCTCTTGTGGTGGTTACAAGGTTAGAAATACCACCATTAAATATGTAATATATGCCGAATATAAATATAATAGATAATATTATGTATAAAAAAACAAGCATAATTCTTTTAAATACAGCCATTCATAAACTCCTTTGTATGTCTTAATTATAACTTAATAATTTAGTAAAGTCAATTGACATACTAAAAGAAGTCATCAAACTTATCTTTTTTTGCGCCACTTGCCATAACGGCATTGCGTTTAGATACAAAGCCATCTGAAACGACAACTGAGTTAATATGGTATTTTTGCATTAATATAACTTCGTCCGCTGGGTTTGTAAAACGATACGCAAAGTATCTGCTATCCACTCTGCTTAAATCTTGAGATTTTGGATAAATTGCTGTGGTTTGAACTTTTGGCAAAACTAATTTTTCCACTCTTTTTACGGGAAGTTGCTTAGGAACTTTAATGGCTTTTGGTTTATTTTGTTTTTTGCCGTTCTGGCTTTCTTTGATGTATGTGTATTTGTATGCGATTGATTTAGTTTTTGTGTTATTTTCAATTGTTTCAAATATTTTCATTAGATCATCATGAGCAGACTGAAGTTGTGTGGTGGGGTAATCGTAAACTAGTGATTCTTTTAACCCCGCACGATTGGTTAAAATATAGTTTCCAGCTTTTAGTCCAGAGAAAAATTTGTTACGTTTTATGTTCTCAGATGAATAATTTGGTTTTTTACTTTTATTAAATACATCGGCAACTATATCAAAAGGTATATTATTGTTATTAAAACATAACAAAAATTCGGATAGATAATTTTTGTTTCCCTTGTTTAAATTTACGCATTCATCAACAAAAATTGTTATGAAATCATAAGGAACATATAAGCTTTCAAAGTGCTTTACATATGTTTTTGTCGCTTGATCTAATATTAAATTGCTTAAAATAAAGAAATCAATCTTACTAAAAGAGGCGGTGTTTCTTGTATAAGTATTGTCCAAAATGGTATCTCCTTTGTTTTATCTCATCTTTTTATAATGAAAAGTATAAGTAATATAATATATTTATATATATATTATAACTATATAAAGAAATAATGCAAAAAAAATTTAAAAAATTTCAAAAAAACTATTGCATTTTAAAAAACAATATGGTATAACTGTATCACCTTCAGGTGAGAACACCAGTTCAAAACTAGAAGGGAACATACAATTTAATAACTTGAAAAACATTTTTAAAAAAATTTAAAAAATTTTCAAAAAAGTGTTGACAAGTAAAAAAGAGTGTGTTAAAATGCTATATGTTCGTTGATACGAACAACAACTTAATAACTGTTAACCAAGTATTTATTTAAATATGACCGAATACCTCTGGCGAGTTGATTGATTGAAGATAAAGTAAATCACAACTTGCTTTTTTATTTCGAAGGTTAACGTTACGAATGAACATTGACAACTGCATAGATTTATAGAGAATCAGACAAATATTTTATAAATTGGTGTAATACGCAAATTACAATTTTTAAACGATAAACCGTTTTAATGTATATTTAATTACGCTGAGTCAAATATTAACAAGAAAACAAAAATGCATAAGGCAAAGTTAAACAAAAATAATTCAACTTTAATAGTTGAGTAAGCAAACCGCAACGTATATAATGATTAAACAATGATCAAGCTACGAAGGGCGGACGGCGGATGCCTTGGCACTAGGCGCCGATGAAAGACGTGATAAGCTGCGATAAGCTTCGGGGAGATGCAAATAATCTGTGATCCGAAGATTTCTGAATGCGGGAACGCACCAAGGGTAATTCCTTGGTATCCATACATGAATACATAGTGTATGTGAGGGGAACCTGGGGAACTGAACCATCTAAGTACCCAGAGGAAAAGAAAGTAAATAAACGATTACCTAAGTAGTGGCGAGCGAACGGGTAAGAGCCCAAACCATTTATGAATAATGAATGGGGTTAGGACCTATATAAGTCAGATTTGTTTTGTAGCAGAAGTGAGTTGGAAAGCTCAACCAAAGAATGTAATAGTCATGTAAGCGAAACCAAACAAACGATTGTAGGTATCCAGAGTAGCACAGGACACGAGAAACCCGGTGTGAATGTGGGAGGCCCATCTCCTAAGGCTAAATACGACCTAGTGACCGATAGAGTATAGTACCGTGAGGGAAAGGTGAAAAGTACCCCGTGAGGGGAGTGAAAGAGTACCTGAAACCGTCTGCTTACAAGCAGATAGAGCACTACTTTTAGTGTGATATCGTACTTTTTGTAGAACGGGCCGGCGAGTTACGATGTGTAGCGAGGTTAAGGAATTGAAATTCTGGAGCCGCAGCGAAAGCGAGTCTTAATAGGGCGAACTTAGTTGCATGTCGTAGACCCGAAACCGATTGACCTATTCATGTGCAGGTTGAAACAGCAGTAAAATGCTGTGGAGGACCGAACCCACGTTCGTTGAAAAGACCGGGGATGACGTGTGAATAGCGGAGAAATTCCAAACGAAATCGGAGATAGCTGGTTCTCCTCGAAATAGCTTTAGGGCTAGCCTCGGTTTGAGATTATTGGGGGTAGAGCACTGAATAGGCTAGGGGCCTTCACGGGTTACCGAACCTTATCAAACTCCGAATACCAATTAATTATAACCGGGAGTCAGACGGCGTGAGATAAGTTTCGTCGTCAAAAGGGAAACAGCCCAGATCCACAGCTAAGGACCCCAAATGTAAGTTAAGTGTAAAAGGATGTGTTGTTGCTATAACAACCAGGATGTTGGCTTAGAAGCAGCCACTCATTTAAAGAGTGCGTAATAGCTCACTGGTCGAGTGATGATGCGCCGAAAATGTAACGGGGCTCAAACTTACTTCCGAAGCTTGGGAATGACAGTAATGTCATTGGTAGAGGAGCAATGTATGCGGGCAGAAGCCATATCGAAAGGGGTGGTGGACTGCATACAAGAGAGAATGCCGGCATAAGTAGCGAGAGCAAAGTGAGAATCTTTGCCGTCGAATGCCTAAGGTTTCCTGGGGAAGGTTTGTCCTCCCAGGGTAAGTCGGGACCTAAGCTGAGGCCGAAAGGCGTAGGCGATGGACAACTGGTAGATATTCCAGTACTACCGAATATCGATTAAGACCGATGCAGGGACACAGTAGGATAGTCAGACCACGGGGGTGGAAATCCGTGGCTAAATCATGAGGCCGATGTGTAGTGAAGTACGCACATTATTTAAAGGCTGGGTGATGATGGGGAGTGAAATTAGTAGCGAAGCTGATGAATTCACACTGGCGAGAAAATCTGCTAAGGAGATATTAGGTACCCGTACCGCAAACCGACACAGGTGGGCGAGGAGAGAATCCTAAGACGGACGGGATAACCCTTGTTAAGGAACTCGGCAAAATGACCACGTAACTTCGGGAGAAGTGGTGCCTACAGCAATGTAGGTCGCAGAGAAACGGCCCAAGCGACTGTTTATCAAAAACACAGGTTTCTGCAAAAGCGCAAGCTGAAGTATAGGAGCTGACGCCTGCCCAGTGCTGGAAGGTCAAGGGGACTTGTTAGGAATAATTTTTATATCCAAAGCATCGAACTTAAGCCCCAGTGAACGGCGGCCGTAACTATAACGGTCCTAAGGTAGCGAAATTCCTTGTCGGGTAAGTTCCGACCCGC
>CAKVMI010000003.1 GCA_934772525.1 uncultured Clostridia bacterium | reverse complement strand
TTAAAGTCGGCGTCTGAATTTAATTTTTTATTAATAATTTCGCCGTAGAGTGGCTCAGGTTTGCCCGTAATACCAAACTTTTTAGTAAATTCATCTAGTTCGTTTCTTGCATCTTTACTATCTTGATACTCAATTTCTATAAACTTTCCAAGTAACTGAATGTCGTCAAAAAAGATTTTTAGCCCCTTATACTTTCTAACTTCACGCTCACGGTCTATGTATAAATATGGGTCTAGCCCTGCAAGATGTAAAAATCTCAGCCCTTGATTAACGCTTTTTAATTCTATTGCTTCTTCTAGCCAATCGCACTCTCCTATGCGTTTTTTGATTTCTAAAGCAATTTTAGTAGGTTTTTGTCTAATCCTAAAAACCTTACCCGTTTTTGCAAGCGATTCACTTCCAAAAGCCCCACAAGTGATGTCTAGAACATGTGTTTTTTGAATTAATGGCGAAGTATTTTCTAAAACTTTACTCCACACATTTTCAGCTAACTGGTACCTAACTTCTTTTTCTAGTTCCATAACAATCTCCTTTTTCTTGTTTTTTTTAGTATACTAATTTTTTATTAGTAATGTCAAACGTTTATAAAGATATTGGAAGTAATAAAATGTTTAGTTTATTTGACAAAAATACCTAATTTACCACAATAAGTTATGGGCATTTTGGAATAAAGCCGAAATTTATACAATGCAAAAAAGTATACATTTAAACTAGAAAATATGTTTGAACTTATAGAATGTAAACTAGGTATTTAATACAAAAAGGACTATTGGAATATATAGTTAAATGTAAATATATGAATGGATAAATAAAAATCCACGACTTAAGAAAATATTTTAAGAGCAACAAAAAAAGAACAGTGCTATGTCGTTACATTGTTTGTTAATTATTGCATATCAGAAATTTGCGAATTTGAAAAAGATTATCCAAAAAATCTAGCGTTTTATTAGATAGTAATTTCGCTCGGTGGATTATTGATTACATTTTCTCTTCCATTAAATATTTCAGCTGGCTTGTCTCCAATAATTTCAAATTTATCCCCATTTATCCATAAACTTGTTTCTTCTGGTAAACAGATTAATTTGTAGCCCTGATTTAATAATTTATCCACACGCTTTTTTGTGTCCGCATATTGTTCGGGCAATTTTTTATAGTGTGGCAAAATACTATAGCCCTTAATTAAATTAAATCCTTTTGTGTCTTTTAAACCAACCGTGTTTTCGTCGTTGCAACTTTTGATTGTTAGTTCATCCTTTAGACAAGTATCAATACACTCGCCAAAAATCAACGCTCCAGCACTGCCACCCATTATTAGTCCGTTATTTTCAATATATTCCTTTAAATTCTCGTACGCTGAAGTTTCCTTGAGAGCCTTTAATAATTTATAGGTACTTCCGCCACCAATAAATACACCCGAACACTCTGATAATTTCTCTTTTGTAATTTCATTAGCATTTAACACATCTTCAATATTTGTAACTCCAAATGGAGCCATCTCCGATTTGAACCAATCTTTGCATTTTTCAATACCACCAATATTCCACGCAAGCGGAATATACAAAACCTTGCCACCATTAACTTCCTTTGCAAATAACTGATAACTGGTTTTTACCCTTTCTCCATCTCCACCGCCATTTAAGATTATTCTCATACAAATATCTCCTTGTTTATCTTTTTGGCATTTCTACTAACATATTTTCTTATAATTTACACTATACTTAAAAAAATTACTTTGTCAAGTAATTCAAAACCAACTATTGATTCACTAATAACAGTGCTGACTTTGGGTAAATAGTGTTATTTATTGCATTCATAACGATAAAAATATACACATTTATTTTTGTGTGAGCAAAATCAATTGCGAAGCAATATCAATTGCGAATAAATACTATTTTTGCCTACTAAAATATCTTTGTGTAATAAAAAGCCTTTAGTGAAGAAACCCGTTAGGGTTCAATTTGAATCGTCAAATTCAATTTCATTATAAACAAAAAAGGAAGACAATAAGTCTTTCCTTTTGAGTTTTTGGTGCGACCGGAGGGAGTCGAACCCCCGACCTTTCGGTTCGTAGCCGAACGCTCTATCCAACTGAGCTACGGACGCATAATATTTTATGCAAAATCTCGTACAATTTTTTTGCTTTTATAATATACGCCAATTGTTGCTATTTGTCAAGTTTTTTGTAGAAACTTTTTAATAAACTCTATTGACAACACTCACAACTTGTGATATTATTTGGGTACATTAATTTGAGTAATAAATCGGGGGATTTAATTATGCAAAGGAAAACGGAAAAGGGCGAACTTGGACGTGTTCTCTCTTGTATGAGAATGGCGTTATATAACGAATCGATTGCTGAAATGTCTGCAAATCTTAGCATTTCTCCAACCTATCTTAATTCTATTGAATGTGAGATTAGACCATGTACATTTAAAATATTAGAAAATATTTTTTGCAAATATGTCTTTAATCCCGAAATAATAAAACTAAATAACCCTAACTTTTCGCCCGAAAACGTTTTGAACTGTGCGTGGAATGGCGGACTATATACAACATTTGGCGTACCACTTACTCCAAAGATGACTCTAGAGTTAGTGCTAAATACTGTAGCAAAACGAATTGAAAATACCGATTACTTGGTAGAAGAAAAAGCTGAGTTACTTGAAAAGATAAAAGAGAACGCAAACACTTTTGACGAAGTTCCAGTTAAGTTCTTTGCCGACGTTTCGTTTGTAGATCGTATGCAACAATCGGCAAAAATTGGTTTGACCAAACAAGTTGAAGACGAAGAAATTTCTGAAGAACTTGTTTTGCACGTATCTAACACTCTTCAAAAAATTTCTAAAAAAACCACAGCATCTATTAAAAAATGTGGCGAATACCGAGTTCAACTTGGGAAAATGCTCGCAGATATTAAACCAGCAACGGTAAAGGTTACCGAATACGATTATTCTAAAAGGGGGGCTTAAAATATGAGTAAAATAGAACTTTCAAAATTAATAGATAAGCACTTTGCAAAACTTAAAAATAAAACCAAACAAGCCTACAAAAAAGCGGGAATGTAGTTGGTAAATTGAAACGAAAAAAGGTCATAAATTAATTATGACCTTTTCTTTTTGCTGGAAATTTTACCTACTTTCCTGCTTCTTTCATATATTTTTTATACGCTTCTACGCCTGGTTGGTTAAATGGATTAATGCCTAGCATTAGCCCTGAGATTGCGCAAGCCGTTTCTAGGGTATATATAAGTTCACCGTAACTTTCTTCGTTTAAATTTTCTATTTTTATAACTACTACTGGAACTTTTGCTTCGGCGTGAGCCTTTATTACGCCATACTTTGCATTATTATTCACTTCGCTTAGTAGTTTGCCGTTTAGGTAATACACTGGAGATTCTTCGCTAATATTTTCTAGCATAAAGTCTTCTTCGGGTTGAGTTACATCAAAAATAGTTTCAAAAAGCAAAGGTGTGCCTTCTTGTACGAATTGTCCGATTGAATGAAGGTCGGTGGTGTATTTTGCAGTTGAAACGAATAGACCTTTGCCGTTCTTACCTTCGCTTTCGGCAAATAGTTGCTTATGCCAATCAAGTAGCCCTACCATTCTATCATCAAATGATGTGGTAAGTTCTACAAGTTTACGGTTCTTTGCCTGCATTAAATATCTTACTGCGCCATATCTATATGCTGGATTTAACTCATTTTTTAGTTCGTAATCTTCTTTGTATGCATTAACTGCACCATTCATGACTTTTTCTATATTAATTCCTGCAACTGCCATAGGAAATAGTCCAACTGGGGTTAATACGCTATATCTTCCGCCAACTGTGCGTGGTATACTAAATGTGGTATAGCCTTCGGTATCTGCGACTTTACGCAAATACCCTAGTTCGTAATCGGTAGTAATATAAATTCTTTTTTTGTACTCGTTATTTTTCTTATACTTCTTTTTCATAAAACTTTCTACCATCTCGAAAGCTATTGCCGTTTCGGTGGTAGTTCCGCTTTTTGAAATACAATTTACGGATACTTGTTTATTTTTGCAATAATCTAATGTTTTTAATAACTTATATGCGTTTAAGTCGGTTCCTAAAAAGATTACTTCGGTTTTCGTTTCTCGCTTTAACATCTTTATGGCACTTTCAGCACCCAAGTACGACCCGCCAATACCAAGAACTAGTAGTACATCACTGGTTTCTTGAACATTTTTTGCAATACGCTTAATGTTTAGAATATCTGTTTTTGTAGTAGAAAGTGGGAGTTCTACCCAGCCCGTTCCTATACTTCTATCCGTTCCACGAATGATTTCGTGTGCTTTTCGAACCAACTTATATACCGAACCCGATGTCAAATCTTTTTCGGTTATTCTTGAATTATCTATATTTACTTCTATCATTATTTTGCTCCTAAAATTTGTTTAAATTAAAATAATAATCCTATTAATAGTACTTGTGCGCCATAGTAAAGTACATGGTTTACAGTTACAAGTAGTGGCTCATCAATTTTACCTTCGCCACCAAAGTACTGAAGGGAAAGCACCAAATCAGATAGTAAAAATGCAACAAATCCTAATGGAAGCAAGATTGAAACTGTGGTTTTAAAATAAACGAATATACTAAATGCTGTTAAAAATGTTAATAGTATACAATAAGCAAACGATTGCCACTTGCATTTTCCAAACTCTAATTTTAATGGTTTTGCTAAAACTAAAATTAGTAAACTTGCAAAAGCTACTGCAATGGCTAAACTTATTAATGCTGGAACGAGTAAACTATTACTTGCACCAGTCATTTTTATAATTGCTATTAGATACATTATGTGACCTACTGCAAACGCTGTCATACCAAAGTTAAAATACAAAAAGTCGTTTTCGGGATAAACTCTTTTTAGTTCTAGGAATATATCTCCAAGCATTCCACAAATTACACCTAAAATAATGTATAAGTGAAAAAACGCATACCCCGTGGACAATGAAAGCACTGCACCAAACACCATACCAAGGGACGCCATAGTTTTAGTGAATATTGCACCTATACCCGCTTTTAATAGCCTACTTGCAATAAAACACGCAACTAAAAATATCATTAAAATTGAAAGAACCATATATGTCATTTTGCTTTTCTCCTTTAATTTAGAAACTATAGGTAATTCCTATTATTCCTTTATAAATTTTTCTAAATCTATTTTAACATATAACAATAATTTTACAAACTATTATTTACTTTTTTACAATAAAAAATACCCTTAAAATAAAGGGTATTTTTAACTTTAACTATAAAACAATTAAGCCAAAGTATCTTTAAAACTGCTACCAAACTTTAATGATGGAACTACAGTTGCTGGAACTTGAACCTTTTCCTTAGTTCTTGGATTGATAGCGGTTCTTTCTGCTCTTTTCTTAGCAGAGAATGTTCCGAAACCTACAAGTGCTACCTTGTCGCCTGCTCTTAGTGTTTCGCTAAGTGTTTCTACAAATGCTTCGTAGAATACGCCAGTATCCTTAATAGTCATACCAGACTTTTCGGCAACAGCCTTTAACATTTCTTGTTTGTTCATAAAATTCCTCCTTGCTTAGTTAAAGATTTCCTTAACTACTTAAAGTTTATCATACAAAAAACCCAAAAAGCAAGTAAAATAAAGGGTTTTTGCAAATTTGTATTTAGACACATATTTTTTATAAAATTATTATTAATTATTAAATATGAAAAATCCGCTTACCAAGATTATGGTAAACGGAAAAATTTTTATATTTCGTCTGGAGCTATTGGCATTGAGTCATCTATATCATCGCCCGAAACGTCTTCAGCATAACCATCGGCTATTGCTACGCACACAACGGTGTTTTCGTCTGTAAGTCGCATAATTCTAACACCTACGGTACCACGACCAATCTTATTAATGTATTTAGCTCTAGTACGGATAATTACACCATTTGACGCTATCATCATAATATCTTCGTCGTCGGTTACTTGCTTCATATTTACAAGTTTACCCGTCTTTTCGCTAAATTGACCAGCCTTAACACCCTTACCACCACGAACTTGAAGCCTGTATTCTTCTGGGTCACTACGCTTACCAAATCCCTTTTCGGTAACTGTTAAGATGCTGTGGTTTGGCTTAATTGCAATCATATCTACAACATAGTCTTTCTTTTCAAGAGCAATACACTTAACTCCACGAGTATCACGAGAAAGAGTTCTAAGTTCTTCTTCGCTAAACTTAATACATTTACCTTCGTGGGTTGCAAGAAGGATTTCATCTCTACCCGATGTAATTTGAACGGAGATAAGTTCGTCGCCTTCATCTAGGTTAATTGCTATTTTACCTACACGTCTAATCTTTTTATACTCATCTAGTGCGGTCTTTTTAACAATACCATTTCGAGTTGCTTGAATTAGGTTTCCTTCCATATCATCAGTTAGTGGAATAACGGCGGTAACCTTTTCATTTTCTTGTAGTTCTAATAGATTAACTATTGCTCTACCCTTGGCTTGTTTTTGACCTTCTGGAATTTCGTAACCCTTAATAGAGTAAACCTTACCTAAGTTTGTAAAGAACATAATGTCATTATGAGTATTGGTTATAAATAGGTTTTCTACAAAGTCTTCTTCCTTTGGCTTATGAGCAATCATACCCTTACCGCCACGCTTTTGTGCTTTGTATTCAGATACTGGAACTCTCTTTATATAACCATAGTGAGTCATACTAACTACTACGTCTTGTTTTTCAATTAAATCGGCAATATCTAGTTCTGAATAGTCAGTTACAATCTCAGTCTTACGTTCTTGAGGATATTTATCTCTAATTTCGGTAATTTCGGTTTTTATGATATCTACAACCTTTTGGTCACTATTTAAAATAGATTTTAATTCGGCTATAGTTTTGCCAAGTTCTACAAGTTCTTCTTTTAGTTTTTCAACTTCTAGAGAAGTTAATCTTTGTAGACGCATATCCAAAATGGCATTTGCTTGCTTTTCGCTTAAATTGAAGTTTTCCATCAATTTATCGCACGCTACAAACTTATCGCTAGAAGCCTTAATAATTTTGATAACTTTATCTATATTTGCAAGTGCTATTACTAAACCCTTTACAATATGTTCTCTTTCTTCGGCACGGTTTAAATCGTACTTAGTTCTTCTAACAATTACTTGTTTTTGATGCTCTATGTAATAATAAAGCATTTCCTTTAAATTTAGAACTCTTGGTTCGCCATTTACAAGGGCTAACATTATTACGCCGAATGAAGATTGAAGTGCGGTGTGTTTATATAATGTATTTAATATTACATTTGCTTGAACGTCCTTTCTTACTTCAATTACAATTCTCATACCATTACGGTCGGACTCTTCTTTGATATCGGTAATACCTTCAATCTTTTTGTTTTTAACCAAATTTGCAATTGTTACAATAAGTTCGGCTTTATTTACTTGGTAAGGAATTTCAGTTACTATAATACGGCTTTTGCCATTTGGTTCTTCTTCTATTTCGGTTTTCGCTCTAATAACAATTCCGCCACGACCAGTACGATAGGCTTGACGAATTCCCGCTCTTCCCATAATTAATGCACCTGTTGGGAAGTCTGGAGCTGGGATATAATTCATAAGTTCATCCACAGTAATTTCTGGGTTTTCTAGCATTGCTACAACGGCGTTACAAACTTCACCTAAGTTGTGTGGTGGAATATTTGTAGCCATACCAACCGCAATACCATCCGAACCATTAACTAGTAGGTTTGGAAATCTTGATGGTAAAACGCAAGGTTGTTCTAGAGTTTCATCAAAGTTTGGATAAAAATCTACCGTTTCTTTATCTATATCTCTTAGCATTTCGCCGGCAATTTTACTAAGTCTTGCTTCTGTGTAACGTTGCGCTGCTGGTGGGTCACCATCAATCGAACCAAAGTTTCCGTGACCATCTACTAATGGACAACGAATAGTAAAGTCTTGTGCAAGCCTTACTAATGCAAAATAAACTGCACTATCTCCGTGTGGGTGGTACTTACCCAAAACATCACCGACAATTCTGGCACATTTACGATGTGGCTTATCATTGAATAAACCTAACTCACCCATAGAATAAAGTATTCTTCTATGAACAGGTTTTAAACCATCTCTTACATCTGGAATTGCACGTGATACGTTAACTGCCATAGCATAACTAATGAAAGACTTTTTCATTTCGTCATTAATTTCGACGTCTAGATATTTGGTGTTATCTATAATTTTGTCATGTTCTGCACTATAATCTCTTTTTTTCGCCATGCTCTACCTCCTTATACGTCCAAATCTGTAACAAGTTTGGCGTTTTGTTCTATAAATATTCTTCTAAGTTCTGGGTCTTCGCCCATTAATGTGTTAAATATTTGGTCGGCTTCGTAAGCGTCCTTCATGTTAATTCTTACAAGAGTACGATGTTCTGGACTCATTGTAGTAGTCCAAAGTTGTTCGGCACTCATTTCACCTAAACCTTTATAACGCTGTACATCAGCACCCTTTTTACCAACTTCTTCAAGTTTTTTTGCAAGTTCATCATCACTATAGCAATAATATTCTTGCTTATTTTTTGAAATTTTGTATAGTGGTGGCATAGCAGCGTATACGTGACCCCCTTCTATTAGTGGACGCATATATCTATAGAAGAATGTTAATAATAATATTCTAATATGGCTACCATCGACATCGGCATCCGTCATAGTTATTATTTTATCATATTTTAATTTAGTTACATCAAAGTCGTTACCAACACCTGCACCAAACGCTGTAATCATAGATTTAATTTCGTTATTTTCTAATACTTTATTAATTCTAGATTTTTCTACGTTCAATATTTTACCACGAAGTGGCAAAATCGCTTGGAATCTTCTATCTCTTCCTTGTTTTGCAGTACCGCCTGCACTATCACCCTCGACTATATATATTTCACATAGACTAGGATCCCTTTCAGAGCAGTCTGCAAGTTTACCTGGAAGCGAGTTGGTTTCTAGTACTCCCTTACGTCTTGTTAACTCTCTTGCATTACGAGCAGCTTCTCTTGCACGTTGAGATGTAATACTCTTTAAAATTAGGTCCTTAGCTTCTTTTGGATGTTCTTCCATATAATCGCCAAAGCCATCTTGCATTGCCTTTTCGACAGCGCCACGAATTTCGGAGTTGCCAAGTTTGGTTTTTGTTTGACCTTCAAATTGTGGGTTTTGTAATTTTACATTAATTACAGCGGTTAAACCTTCTCTTACGTCATCACCACTAAGTTTTTCAGATTGCTTTAACATATTAAACTTGATAGCGTAATCGTTTACAATCTTTGTGATAGCGTTTCTGAAACCAATTACGTGAGTACCACCTTCTTCGGTGTTAATGTTGTTTGCGTAAGCATAAACATTTTCAGAATACCCATCATTATATTGAAGAGCAATTTCAATTTCGCCTTCTTTTAATTGTTTATCTATATATACTGGTTCTGGGAAAATATTTTCTTTGGTTTTACTTAAATTCTTAACAAACTCTAATATACCACCTTCGTAATGCATAACTTCTTTTTTGTCGGTACGGTGGTCTATTGCTGTAATTGTTAGACCCTTGTTTAAAAATGCAAGTTCACGAAGTCTTACCTTGACGGTATCAAAATTGAATACGGTTGTTTCAAAAATTTCGCTATCTGGCATAAATGTAACTTTTGTACCAGTTGTGGTTGCTTCACCCACAACTGCCAGAGGACGTTGTGGCACACCTCTATTATATGTTTGCTTAAAGTGACTACCATTTTGCCAAACTTCTACTTCTAGCCACTCGGATAATGCGTTTACGCAACTTACACCAACGCCGTGCAATCCGCCCGAAATTTTGTATCCGCCACCACCAAACTTACCACCTGCGTGCAACTTGGTTAAAACGACTTCTACCGCACTCTTCTTTTCCTTTTTAATAATACCGGTTGGAATACCACGACCATTATCTAATACCGAACATGAGCCATCTTTATTAATTTCTACAACTATGCTGTCACAATATCCAGCAAGTGCTTCATCAATAGAGTTATCTACAACTTCATAAATTAAGTGGTGCAAACCCCTTTCATCTGTTGAGCCAATGTACATACCCGGACGCTTTCTTACAGGTTCCAGTCCTTCCAAAACTTGTATCTCGGCTTCGGTGTATTCACCTTTAACTTTTTCAGCCATACTTAAAAATTTTCTCCTTTTTTTGTTTTGTTTTTACGCTTGTAATTATAGCACAATTTTATAAAAAAAGAAAGCAAATTTTAAAACTTAATAAAAAAATTAGCCCCAAATTTGCACTTTTTTGACAAATTGGGGCGTTATTGAAAAATATATTGACCAAATTTAATGATAACGTAGCGTGGCAAGTGTCGTAAAAATATTTTTTAATTTTCGGCGACTATTTTTGCGTTTTTTATTCTGAATTTTGTCAGATTTTGAAGGTCGTTTTTTCTAAAATTTGTGCAAGTTATGAAGACTTGTTTTCCCGAAAGATATTCTAAAAGTAGTTTTTGACGAGTGGAATCTAGTTCACTAAATACATCGTCTAAAATTAAAATCGGCTCTTCTTTTACTTCTTTTATTGCTTCCATTTCGGCAAGTTTTAGTGCTAAAACTACCGAACGTTGTTGCCCCTGGGAAGCGAATGGTTTTACTTCTAATCCGTTTATAAAAAACTTAACTTCATCACGATGTGGGCCAATAGAAGTGTAACCTAGTTCTATATCTTTGGCTCTATTAAACTTTAATGCAGATAGTAAATTTTCACATTTTTCGTCCTTGGTTTCGCCATTTATTCCAATGTAACTAACGGTTAAAGTTTCGGCGTTTTTGGATAAATGTTGCATAATTTTTTCGGCGTGACGTGTGATATTTGCCACAAAATTTTCACGTGTTTTAGTAATTTGAGCACCAAGAGTTGCAAGCGAAATGTCCCAAACATCTAATTCTGCGTTTAATTTATCACGAGATTTTGAAAATTTTAAAAGTTTGTTTCGGCTTTGCAAAACCTTATCGTATCGGTCTAGTAAATCGGAATAGATGTTACTAATTTGACAAATGTCGGTATCCAAAAAGTCACGTCTGACATCGGGAGAACCCTTAACCAACTTTAATTCGTCGGGCGAAAATATTACGGCGTATGAATGCCCGTACATATCACGCTTTTTTGTGATTTTGTTGTGGTTTACCAAGTACTCGTTTGTGCCATCTTTATTAATGGTATATTCTATAGTTTTGGTGCCAACCACTGAACTAATATTTGCTATAATTTTGGCGGAGTCTTTAGTGTCTTCTATACAATCTACAAGCTTACTATTTCTGAATGACTTTAATGCGCTAATTATATAAATCGGCTCTACTAGGTTGGTTTTTCCTTGTGCGTTTCGACCCACTAAACAATTAACATTTTCGCCAAACTCCACTTCAATTTGCTCATAATTTCGAAAGTTTTGCAATTTTAATTTATTGATTTTCATTGTAATTTCCTTGAGTTTTTTTAAGTATAATTATTTTATAATTTTTATAAAAAATAAACAACTATTTTTTGTATTTTATAGATTTAATTTTACTGAAAATTATTTTTAACAATCGTTTAAAAATTGTTGAAAACTTTATAAAAATAAAACTTTTCCACAGTGAATTATGGACTTTATGTTAATAAATACAATATATAATAAATAATAATAATTAGGGGCGTACGTACGTGCGCGTGCCTAGTATTTATTATTAGGGGCGGGTATGCGTGGGCGTGCCTAGTATTTATTATTAGGAGCGTATGCGCACGTATGCATCTAGTATTGATACTAGGCGGGTACGCCTAATATTATTTTTAGGGGCGTGCGTGCTTTCGTATGCGTAATGTTAATTTTAGGGGCGTATACGTGTATGCACTCCTAGTATTAATTATTATAAACGGGTGCGCGTCTAGTATTATTACTAGGCGGGTGCATCTAATATTATTTTTAGGTGCATGCGTTTAGGCGTACGTGTAATATTAATATTAGGCGTGTATGTACGCATATGCCTAGTAATTGTTATTAGGAGCGTGTATGTGTGCGTGAGTATGTTCATGCGTGATATTATTATTAGGGGTGTGTGTACGCATGCGTGTGTGTAAAATTAATTATACGCGTGTGTGAGTATGCGTACGCGTAATATTAATTTTAGGTGTGAGTGTGTATGCATACGCCTGATTATGCAATTGATATTGGGGGCGGATTTTTATATTGATATTGGGGGCAGATTTTTATTAAATAAAATATCAATATTATAACTATTATAATATATATATAACTATAAATAATATTTATATTATTTATTAATAGTTATTTAAATTAAAAAATAAAATTATAAGTAAATAGTTTTATATGCTTACACTTATTACGCAACAAGCACAACTGCCGTTAAAAATTAATTAATATTTAATATAATATAAAAATAACTTATAACACGGACAAGCGTATTATATATTAATATAAATATAATTTATAAAACAAATGATGATTTGATTTACGGATAAGTGCATTTTATAATAATATATATATATTTTTTATATTGCAAATGCAATTTATTGCACGGGAAAAATTTTTTTATTATATTAATTTTATTTATAATTAATATAAAAATTAATTATATAGTAAGTTAATAAAATTTGGTAATGATTTGATGAAAAGGTTTTTGTAACGCAAGTTAATAACGTTTTTTTTATGCAAGAGATTTAAAAAGATTAATGCAAAAGGTCAGATAAAATGTACACTAGTACTTGCAAAATCTGGCAAATTAGTTTATAATATTTATAATTATTATTAATTTATTTTTTGTATTTAGTTGTTTTTAAATGCAAGTATTTATATTAAAAATATAAATTATAATAATAGTAGAGTAGATTTAAGGATAGGTAAAATGAAGAAAACAAAAGCAAAATCTAACTCTATCGACTATGTAAAAATTTGGGAAGATGCCAAAGAAGTAATAGTTTCGAAAACTTCTGCACTGACGTTTGATGTGTGGATAAAGGTATTAGAACCTGTTATGGTACGTGGTGATGCTCTGATACTTCGTTCTAAAACTGAGGGTGCAAAGTCGGTAATTAATAAGAGTTATGTTGACATTATAACGAGTTCAATAAGAGAAGTTACAAATGAAGTAAATTCTTTTGAAATTGTGGTAGAAGGTGATGAAAATTACACCGAAACTATGAAGGAAAAGGAATTGCTTGAGAAAAGTGATGTAATTAAGGCAACTAAAAAGCCAAAAAGAGCAAATTCTTACGCTTTTAACCCGAAATTTACTTTTGACAACTATGTTGTAGGTCCGAGTAACGAGTTTACAGTAGCTGCTGCAAAGGCGGTTGCCGAAAACCCTGGTACTAATTACAACCCACTGTTTGTTTATGGTGGTGTTGGTCTTGGAAAAACACACATTTTACATGCAATTGGCAATTACATTACCGAAAATAAACCTGAACTTAATGTTGTTTATGTAACAACCGAGCAATTTACCAACGAGTTTATTGAAACGGTTGGTAAAAATGAGTTAAATTTGAACTCCGGGTTTAGAAACAAGTATAGAAATGCCGATGTATTAATTGTTGATGACGTGCAATCTATTATTGGAAAACCTAGAGTACAAGAAGAATTTTTCCACACATTTAATGCACTAACTAGTCAAAATAAGCAAATTGTGTTAAGTTCGGATAGACCACCAAAGGAAATTAACCCACTAGAAGAAAGGCTTAGAAGTAGGTTTGAATGGGGTTTAATTACCGATATTGGAGTGCCGGAGATAGAAACCAGAATTGCGATTTTGAAGAAAAAGTGCATAATAGACCGACAAGTTGTAGATGATGAAGTTTTGCAATATATTTCGGAAGCTATGACTAGTAATGTTAGGGAACTTGAAGGCTTTTTATCTAGATGTGTATTTTATGCGGGGCTACTAAAAAAGCCAAAAGTGACAATTGATGTAGCAAAAGAAGCACTAAAAAATTACATAACTGTTACAAAGGTTACGTATGATAGTGATAAAATTTTAGAAAAAGTTTGTTCTTATTTTGAAATTAGTAAAAACCAACTACTTGGCAAGGATAGAAGAAAGGAATTATCATATGCAAGACAAATTGCGATGTATCTACTTGACGAACTGATGAATATGCCGTATACTTCTATTGGTAAGATATTTGGAAAGGACCATGCAACCGTTATTTATTGTAAAAATAAGGTGGCAAGCGAACTTAAAACAAATAAATTACTAGAAACGCAAATTAAGGATATTAAAGGACTTTGCGGTGCTAAGTTAGATTAGGTAAAGTTGTTCTTTGAAAATTAGTTTTTAAACAAGTTTTTAACATAGTGTTAAAAAGTTTAAAAAGTTTTTAACATAGTTTTTAGTCTCAAAAATCATTTAAAATAAAGGGATAGAGCTAGATTTCAACATTTCAACACTCCCTACTATTACTATTACTAACTAAAAAATAAAAATAAATTGTTATATATAAAGGAGAAAACAAATGAAACTGATTTGTGACGGATTTGAACTTAGTGAAGCAGTAAATACTGTTTTAAAAGCAACTGCTATTAGGTCTACAAATCCAATTTTAGAAGGCATTAAACTAAAAGCTGAAAATGATGTACTAACATTACAAGCTACTGACTTGGAACTTAGTATTGAAAAACGTATTGTAGCAGATGTAAAGATTGAAGGTGAAACGGTTGTTGCTGGTAGGTTCTTTGCTGAACTTATAAAGAAGTTAAACAACGAAAAAATCGAAATTACAAAAAATCCAGATGAAAATAAAATAAAAATTAAATATACCGACTCTGAAGGTTACTTACAAAGTTTACCAGTAAGTGAATTTCCAGAAATTAAAAAGATTGAAAATGCAGATTCTATTAAAATTAAGCAAAATGATTTTAGAGATTTGATAGCAAAAACAATTTTCTCAGCATCTTATGATGACGCAAGACCAATTTTAAAGGGTGTACTTATGGAAGTTACTCCAGATAAAATAACGGGTATTGCTCTAGACGGATATAGAATGGCGGTTTGCTCTAAGCCAATTAGAAGCACTTCATCATTTACATTTATCTGCCCAGCAAGAAGTTTAGCTGAGATTAGTAAAATTATTGGCGATGATGATGAAGAAATTGAAATCTTCATTCAAAAGAATTACATTTTGATTAATGTAGACGAAACAAAGATTATAACAAGATTACTTGATGGTGATTTTATTAACTACAAGCAAGTTATTCCGGTATCTACTACAACAGTTGTTACCGTTGCTAAGAGATTTTTGGAAGAAGCTATTGAAAGAGCAAGTTTACTTGCAAGATTAAATAAGAACAATTTGATTACTTTTGATATAAAAGAAGACATTATGAGTGTATCAAGTTCATCTGACCTTGGAAACATTACCGAAAAGATTTCTATTAACACAAAAGGTAAAGAATTGACGGTTGCATTTAACGCAAGATACTTTAGTGAAAGTTTAAAAAGCATTAGTGATGAATATGTAAACATTAACTTTACTTCTCCTATTGCTCCTTGTACAATTACTGCTACTGAAAATAGTGAGTACTTATATTTGATTTTACCAGTACGAATTGTAAACTAAAAAAAATGATTAAGTTACCCCGAAGGAAATTAACCCTTCGGGTTTTTTTGTGATTAATTTTAACAACTTGACAAGTGACTGTTAAATTATTAAAATTAAATCGAAAAAAGTTAACGCTAGAACAATCTCTCTCAAAATTTAATGGTGCAATTATATTATAAATATAATTTTTTAATATTAAAAATTCTACCACAAATCGTCTGAGAGCCTCCGCAATCTAAAAAGTGCTCAGTTTTGAACACTTTTAAAGTGGGTGTTGAAAAAGTGTTGAAAACTTCAGAAAATAAAATTTGTCAACAAAAAAATAAAAATTATTTTAAAATGTCCAAAATTCGTCTATTTTAACAGAAAATGGAATTGGTGTTAAAAAAACCTTTACAAAAAATTTTTTTAGATTATACTTAGGTTACACTTAAAAAAAGAAAGTGGAACTTGTGGAATAACTATTCCCCATCTTCCGCTTAATGCTAAAGTGGTAATTTGTTGTGAATTCTAAAAGAATTTTTAATTTTAAGAGTAACTTTTGAGTTATATTTTTTTGGTTCAAAATTTATTATTTAAAATTAAAAAGGTTATCTTTTGGCAAAATAATAGTGGGGAAAACAAAAACATGAGTAATCGTAGTGGCAAACTTGAAGAAAAGTTGTTTGATTCATCTGAAATTGTGCTTTTAACAATTTTGGGTCTTTTGTTTGCACTTGATTTATTGATTGCAATAATGTCTAATGTGGCGGTTATAAGTCATACTTCTAACATATTCGCTAAAGGAATGGTTAAAAGTTTTGTGTTTTCGCTTGTGACTGCGTTGTGTTTATACCTTTTTAGTTATTTAATTAAAAATAAAAGGGTGAACTTAAAAGATTGGCTTGCGATTGGGTTTTATATTGCAATATTTATGCTTTTGAATGTGTTTAATATTTTTGGGCTATATAACTACTTTGTGTTGAACTTGTTTGCTAGTATGTTAATAGGCTTAATGCTTGCAATTATCGGGGTTTCGGTATATTACAATTACCTAAAAAATGAGAGCAATAGAGTAAAAGCAAAAGCAATTGTTGTATGTATTTTTGCATTTGTATTTACTATTGCTGGAGCGTTTATAATTGAACTTGTGAAGTATTTAGTTTCGCTTATATTTGAGACAGGCTTTTACTTATTTGGTAAGGTTGCTTTAAATTGCTTGTACGCCGGAGTGGGTTCTATTATTATAAACATTGTGTTTTATCTATCACTAAAGGGAGATAAAAAAATTATAAACGCATGTTTAATTGATGTAGAACCAGCAGAATAATAAAAAATGCGCTTTGGTGAAATTAGTTTAAATTGAAATTGGCGTAAAAAAATTAGTAAAAGTTTTTTTATTTTGGTAATAGGACAATCCTATTACCTATTTTTTTGTGATGAAATTTTTATAAAAATAGTATAATGAATTGTTAAAAAAGTGAATGAAATTACAACTTGTTTTACTGAAAAATTATCTTAGGTTTTCAACATTTTTTCAACATAAAAGTGGATAAAATTTATAAGTTTAGAAAGGTCAAAAATAGTCAGTAAAACCCCACGAAAGCCATAAATTATTTTGGACTTGAACTATTATTTTTATATATAATATATGAGCTAATGATTGGTATGAAATAAAAATGATGAAGCTAATGATTGGTAAAAAAAATAAAATATATGTAAACTAATGGGTAAATATTGTGTGGATTTTTAGGAAATGGAATTGGTAATTTACAATCTGTGAAATGTTTTTTATAAAAATTGATTAAATGATAAATTCAGATATGTAGTAAAAATTGTATTGTTGTTAAGAATGAAATTTGAATATAAAAAATGTGGCAGTTAATTTTAAAATAATTTTGATTAGTGGAATTTTAACAGCGGTTAAAAATATTATTGAAAATTAGTTTATAAGTTTTTAAATTTTGCACCACATTTAATAAATCGTTTTTTTTGTATTGATTTGAATAAATTATTGATGTATGATTTTTAAAAACAAATTAATTTTGACGCTAATTTAAATTTTTAGATGAATTGAAAAAATATTTGAAATTATAAATTTTGATAAATTTTTTGAGAAAATAAAAAATACCATTGAACGAAAATGGACAAAAACTGACGAAAATGGGCAAAATCTGACGAAAATGGGCAAAAACTGGCAAAAATGGGCAAAATCTGTCAAAATCTGTAAACCTATAAATAAAAAACCTTATAAAAAAAATAAAAATATATATAATAAAAGAAGTTAAAAGAAAAAGATATAAGAAAAAGAAAAAGAAGAAAAGTTTTTGAGAGTTTTAAAAGTGAATAGTAGTTTGGTTTAAAGAAAATTAACGAAGGGATAGCAATTTTAAACTTGCATAATAAAATGCGTGACAAAAATACTATCTTCATTTTTTAGTTCCAAAAAGTAAAGTTATGGAGAGAGTTTATTAAATGAGTTCTAAAATTGTTTCTAAAATTGTATTTGAATTCCAAAAGAAGAGTATGTAAATAAAGAGAGTAAATGAACTATTGCAAAAGTTAAAAATTATAGGAACTAATTACTTTTACTGTGCAACTAATAAAAACGCTAGAATGCATATTTTATTAAATAATTAATTAATTTATAAAATATTGCAAAAACTTTTTTCCCTTTAAAATAAAGGGTTTGAGCGTTATGTGAAATAAAAAGTGACACAATTTCGTGCAAAAGAAACTAGTGTATGATACAATGCAAATAGTTAAGATTTAGGGGCAAAAATTTTCGTTTAAGCACTTTAAACTTAACTAAGTAAAAAGCGTAAGGAAGCAAAAAAATGCCAACTTACATTTAAACCCCACGCTAAATTCTTTCTTCCCGGGAATAAAGAAAGCTTTTCAAGAACACAAATGACGATTAGATACAAATGGACGAATACTAACAAATGAACGCAATAATAGACAATTTAAAGGAAAAAAAACAGCCCACAGTTTTAATACCAAAAATTGTCTTAGTTACCAATAAATGTCTGGTAAACATAGAAACACTAATGCCAAAAACAAGATAAACTTTGTTAAAACAAAATATTTTTACAACAAAATCTAGTTGCATTAAAGTACAAAAAATTGAAAGAAATGTCCAGATTAAAAATATTAATTATTGGTGATTAAAGAAACTCTGAAGCCATTAAAACTAGATAAACGCTATCGAATAAAGAGAAGTTTTTTAACAAAAAAAAGAGAAACTTAAAGAAGTTAAAAACCGGATAAAATCAGTTATAATAAAAAAGAATTTATTTTACAAATCTTGGATACATCAAAGCCATAAAAGTACTTATGTTAAAGTTATCTACAAATCAAATCAGCGTTAAAATAGCCCCGTTTTGACGAGTGTAAGATTGGACGATAAATTATTCAAAACAAAATTAATAGCGGTAATTAAGGGTGGTGCAAAGTGTAAAAATGATAGATTAAACGAATAATAAAAGTTAATATTTTTCCAAAATTGACACTGGGTTTTGTGGGTTTTAATTAATAAATTTATTAAACGAAAAATCTTCGAATAGATTTTAAATAAGTTAAAACAATTACACTAAATGGCTTAATAAAGGCGGTAAAAAATAATAAAACGAAGGGAATTTTTAAGCATAAAAAAGTAACCAACTTAAATCTTTAAGTGGTTACTTGAAAGTAGCGAATAAAAATTAATCGTTAAAATCTCGCTTATACTTTTCGTCCATATTTGATGGAATGATTGTAATGTATCGGTGTGGTTCTTCGTTTTGAGAAACGGTTGAAACGTCCCCCCTGCCTTCTAGTGCTAAGTGAATTATTTTTCTTTCATATGCGTTCATAGGTTCTAGTTTTGAAGGACGTCGTTCCTTAATTGCCTTATCTGCCATACGATGTGCTAAAACCTTTAGGGTTCCTTCACGCTTTTCACGGTATCCAGAGCAATCTACCCTAACCTTTTTGTATTCGGAATGCTTTTTGTGTTTATTTAAAATGCAATTTAGAAGATATTGAAGAGCGTCTAACGCGTCACCATGTTTACCAATAATGCAACCTAAGTCTTTTCCAGCGTAATCTACTAAAATTTCGTCTTCGGTTTCGGTAACGGTAGGAATAACTTCTAGTCCCATCTTTTGGGTAAATTCGGCTATAATTTGTTCTACTTCGGTCATATTTGCGACTTCGCTTTTTAGAACCATTCTAACTTTAGCTTTATCAAAAAGACCGCCTTCGTTTAGAACAACTATATTTACATCGTCTCGGGTTGCATTTAGTTTAAAAAGACCTATTTCTATTGCTTGGTCTACATTCTTTGCTGAAATTTCTATTGAATTCATAATTTTCTCCTATGACTTAAAAAAATGTGGTTTAAACTAGTTAGTTAATTTATTTTGTTATATTAAAACTTTTTGATAATTGGTTTGTAGTTTACCATTTGTGGTGGTTGCTTTTTTTGTCTTTTTAAATTATTTATTGCTTCTTTTTCTAGATATGCTAAATATTTGTCTTCTTCCTTTCTAGTCATCTTTGCTACAATTAAGCCAATTAAGAAGTTTGTAATAATACCCATTAGTGAACTTGTAATTAGGTAGATACCAAACGCTGCTGGGTTAGATAATGCAAAGATTACAGAGACTGCAGGAAGAATAAGTTTCATAACCTTCATAGTAGTTTGCATTTGCATATCGGTTGGAGACGAAGATTGAATATCTTTTGCTTTTTTAGATTTGTTGGATAGTTCTGCAATAAACTGAGATAGAAAACTTAGTACGCCTGCAAGAATTGCTAATATAAAGTAACCGTTCCAACCCGTGTTTGCATTTATGATTGGTGTCATTATTTCGTTGTAGCGGTCTTCGGCAATGTATAATTCATTCTCGGAATTAAAATAGGTGTCACGCCATTTTTTGTCACTTGCTGAACTAGTTGCATTTTTTAGTGCGGTGTAATCTGGAACAATCGAAACGCTTGAATCGTTCTTCCAAATGTTTTTAACCCATAACCAGTGGTTATCCTTAGAGATTTCATCATACTTTTGAATAAGTATTTCATCTGTTTGTTCTTTGGTTAAGCCTTTGGTTTGGCACTCGGTATAGGTACTATCTAAAATGGTGTATTGTTCTACCATCTTGTATGCACTTATATTTCGAAGAGTGTTAAAAAATGAGATAAATACGAATAAAGTTAGTACAATGTTTAGAAGCGAAAAAATACAAGTTCCAAACATATTGTAGCCTTCTCTTTTATAAAGTGCTTGAGTTTCGGCATTTGCTTTTTCACGATTGTTTTTGTATTTTTCGTTAATTTTTTGAACTTGACCGGTTAGACGCTTTTGAATAAAGGTATTTTTTCTAGATGAATATCTATTAAAAAAGTCTAACGGGGTCATTAGTAGTTTTACAAATATTGTAAATATTAAAATTGTCCAGCCGTAGTTTAGTATAAAACTTTCTAGCCAGTAATATATAGAAGCCCACCAACCCGAAGGTTTTGCTACTTCTAATAGTAGATTGGTTATATTAGCCATTTAAAATCTCCTTTTATGTTGTGTGGAACGTTATCCACTTGTACCCCGCGTGAAAAACCACATCTAAAAAGCCTTTTAATAATAAGCCACGAGCCTGAAATTACCCCAAATCTATTTAATGCAACTATTGCATAGTTTGAACAAGTTGGACTCATTCGGCATTTATTAGGTTTATGGGCCGAAAACTTTTGGTAAACTAAAATAAGTTTTATTAAAAGTCTTTTCATAGAGTTTGCCCCTTAAAATTTATTAGATAACAAAAAAAATCTACTACGCTAAAAATTATTAAACAATTAGCACATTAGATTTTTTCAATAGTTCTTTTAAGCACGAATTGATTTTTGCATAGTCCCACTTGTCTATACCAATTCTTGCGACCAATAAGATGTCTATATCTTTTTTTATGAATTCTAGGTTTGACCTAATGGCTTCTCGCAAAAGTCTCTTCGTACGATTTCTTGTAACGCTGTTACCTATTTTTTTGTTAACAACAACACCTATTTTTTGCTCACGATACCTTTTTTTGTTGGTAACTATTGCAAGACAACCAAGTTGCTCGTATTTGCCATTTTTAAAGGTATAGTTAAACTGGGTGTTGCGTTTCATTCTTAAAGGTTTACTTAACATATTTTCCCCTTTAAAAAGTTAATTAGTATGTTAATCTTTTGCGACCTTTGTTACGGCGTCTTTTTAATACATTTCTGCCACCCTTAGTAGCCATTCTTTCACGAAAACCATGAACTTTATTACGGGTTGCTTTTTTTGGTTGGTAAGTTCTTTTCATTCACTTCTCTCCTTTAATTATTTATATGAAGCAAGGCTCAAAAAGGCCTGTACTTGTATTTTGAACAAGGGTTATTATAAATTACAAACGCTTTTTTGTCAACATTATTTTTATTAAATTATTAATAAATAATTGACATATTTACATTTTGATTATAAAATAGCATAAAAGTTTGGTGAAAGTGAACTATTTATATATTTTTAGGGGAAATTATGTTAGATAATTTTGGGTTAAAGGATACCATTGTTGCACTGTCTACCCCTGTTGGTGCTGGTGGCATTGGTATTGTAAGAATTAGTGGAACGGACGCCGTAAAAATTGCCGATTCGCTATTTTTGAGTAAGGGCGGAAAAAAGCCGTCGGAATTTAGAAAAAGAGAGTTGGTCCTTGGTGAATTTAAGTCGGAAAAGGTTTCGGATACCGCACTTTGCGTAGTGTTTGATAACAAAAGTTTTACGGGCGAAACTACGGTAGAATTTCAGTGTCATGGCGGAGTTAAACTCACAAATAGAGTAATTGAAGCGTGCATTGAAAAGGGCGCAAGGTTGGCACGAAACGGAGAGTTTTCGTTACGTGCATTTTTAAATGGAAAGATGTCACTTTGTGAAGCCGAAGGTATGATAGGTTTAATAAATGCCACATCGGACGCTGAAATTAAGGCAAATAAAACGATTTCGGATGGCGGACTTACAAAAAAAATTAACGAATATCAAAAGAAAGTTGTAGACCTTATTAGCGAAGTTGAAGTGAGTTTTGATTACCCTGAAGAAGACATTGAGTATATGGAAGAAACCAAACTAAAAAGTGGGCTGAATGAATTAATTGCCGATATTGATAGTTTGATTAGTACATATTCAAGCGGTGCATTAATTTCAAGCGGAATAAATGCTTGCTTGATTGGTAAACCTAATGTTGGTAAATCTTCACTATTAAACGCCTTGCTTAATAAGGATAAAGCCATTGTAACCGATATTGCGGGAACCACAAGAGATGTAATTGAAGACGCCTTTGAAGTAAACGGCATAAAGGTTAATATTTTGGATACTGCGGGAATTAGAAATACCGATAATGTAGTAGAACTTCTGGGTGTAAAAAAGAGTATAGATTTGATAAATAAAGCAGACATTGTACTATTTATTGTGGATAGTTCTAAGTGTTTAGATTCAGAAGACGCAAAAATATTAAGTATGCTAAGCGGAAAAAAATATTTAACCATTTATAATAAGGTGGATAAATATACTGGTGTTCGTAAAAAAGATGGCATTTACACTTCTTGCGTGACGGGCGAAGGCATAGATAAAATTAAGCAGTCTATATACGAACTTGTTATAAAGGGACGTGTACAAGGAGATGGCTTGATAATTACGTCAACCCGTCACTTTGATGCACTTCAAAAGGCAAAGCAAAGTTTAATTTTGGCGTTAGATGGGTTAAATAGAACGACCCTTGATGCCGTCTCAGTAGACTTAAATGAAGCTTATGTAAAACTTGGAGAAATTACGGGAAATACTTCAAATGAAACCATACTAGATAGTGTATTTAGTAAGTTCTGTTTGGGTAAATAAGGAATAAAAATGGAAGAAAAAAATGTTTATGAAGCCATTGTAATAGGTGGTGGACATGCGGGCGTTGAAGCAACGCTTGCACTTAGTAGAACGGGTGTAAAAACACTATTAATTACGCTAGATTTTAACGGCGTAAGTTTTTTGGCTTGTAATCCAAGTATTGGTGGTACGGCAAAGGGTCAACTTGTAAGCGAAATAGATGCTCTTGGCGGGCAAATGGGTGTATCTGCAGACCTTGCAACCTTGCAACTAAGATTACTTAATGAAAGCAAGGGTCCAGCCGTTCATAGTTTGCGTGCACAAGTAGATAAAGACCTTTATCATAGTATTATGTTAGATGTGCTAAAAAACCAACCAAACCTAGATATTACCGAAGGTGAAGCAAGTGAAATAATAAGCGATGGCGAAAAGGTAACGGGCGTTAAAACGGCGGATGGTAGAGAGTTTAAAACTAAAGCAGTTGTAATATGTACAGGCGTATATTTAAACAGTAGAACAATTACGGGTGAGATTATAAAAGACTCTGGCCCCGCGGGCTTTAGTAATAGTAAAAATTTAACTAAAAGTTTAATAGACCTAGGTTTTAAGGTAGTTAGGTTTAAAACGGGTACACCACCCCGCTTAGACCACGACACTATAGATTACTCGAAGTTTATTGAGCAAAAGGGCGAAGATAATATTCAAACCTTTTCATATATGTCCGACTTTAAGCCAAAAAATATTTTGAGTTGCTATCTTGGATACACTAATTTAAACACTCATAAAATCATTTTGGATAACCTAGATAAAGCTCCAATGTACAGTGGAACTATTGTGGGAATTGGCCCAAGGTATTGTCCAAGTATTGAAACTAAAATTGTAAGATTTAAGGACAAAGAGCGTCATCAAATATTTTTGGAACCCGAAACCATTCGAAACGATAGTATCTATTTGCAAGGTATGAGTACATCTATGCCAAAAGATATTCAAGAGCAAATGGTTGCAAGCATTTTAGGGCTTGAAAAAACTAAAATTTTAAAGTTTGGTTATGCAATAGAGTACGATGCTATTGATTGCACCGACCTATTTCCAACGCTTGGATTTAAAAAGGTAAAAGGCATTTATACAGCGGGGCAAATAAATGGAACCAGTGGATACGAAGAAGCGGGCGCACAAGGAATTGTTGCTGGAATTAACGCTAGTTTGTATGTACGAAATATGGACGAGATAGTTTTATCAAGAGATTCGAGTTATATAGGGGTACTGATAGATGACCTTGTAACCAAGGGAACTAATGAGCCATACAGAATGATGACTAGTAGAGCGGAATATAGGTTATTATTGCGTCAAGATAATGCCGATATGCGTTTAACCGAAATTGGAAGACAAGTTGGGCTTGTAACCGATGAAAGGTACAATAGGTTTAAGCATAAATGCGCTGAAATGGAAAGAGCAAAAGAAGTTCTAAAAAGAATTATGAAGCCAACCAAGGAAATGAACGACTTTTTGACCGAACGAAATGAAGCAACCATAGTAACTGGAATTAGTGTAGAAACATTAATAAAAAGAACAAACCTAAGTGCAAGATTATTAAATGAAAGATTTGGTATTTTTAATGATTTTACTATAGATGTAATAGATGAAATAAATATTGAAGTTAAATATAGTGGTTACATTGAAAAGCAATTACAAGTAGTAGAGAAAAACCGCAAACTAGAAAATCGTCCACTAAGTAAAGACCTAGATTATTCTACTATTTTGGGGCTAAGAATTGAAGCACAACAAAAATTAAATGAAGTTAAACCATTAACAATTGGGCAAGCGTCTAGAATAAGTGGCGTAAGCCCTGCGGATATTAGTGTACTTTTATTTAACCTAAAATAGGAGTTTAGTATGACGAATCATCAAAAATCAAAATTATTAAAGCGTGGAAAAATTTTGGAGTTTATGCAAGAAGATAGGTCGGAAATTAAAAAGCATATTCCAAAACGTGGCCCAAAGCCAAAGTATGTTCTAAAAAATGGCGAAGTAGTAAAAAGACGCCCAGGGCGTCCAAAAGAAGGGGATATTTTTGTTGGGGATGACGGAGTCCTTTATAATTCCGTTCCAGCAAAAAATCCGAATATTTACCGTCAAAGCAGATTTATGGAGCCAATTAGTTTTGGTAACGGCATAGATAAAATTGAGCAATTAAAAGAAGAAGATCGATTTGCAGTAATTAAAGAATTGCATAGTAGAAAGGAAAATGGTGACACTAAAAATAATCTATTTAGTGATAATAAAAATGAATGCAGTGAGCAAAAAAAAGAGCAAGCGAGTACATTTCAGCACAATAATTGTTTAAAACCCGGAACGGTAATTTCATCCAAAAATATTGATGAACTTAATATGGCTACCAAAGGTAGTGCTAGCACAAATTGTCCCGTTTCGCCAGTTTTAGAAGATTACCAACAAATGGATGGGTCTAGACCAAATACTATGTTAAATACCGAGTTTGACCCAAACACACTATTTAGAAGTATTTATCCATATAAAAAGCCAACTCAAGAAGATTACGACCAAGCGAAAGCGCTCTATGACCAAAAGGGTCTAAATTTGGATGTTTATGGACGAATTGTATTTGAGCAACCAAAAACTTTTTTATCTCGCGAAGAATTGATTTGTTTAGGGGTGTGGCTAAGAAAGCATCTAAGAACGTATGACACTATATTTATCACACAAGTAAAGGTAGGTATAAGTCATCCAGAAGACCCCGATTTGTACCCAAAACTAATTAACAAAATAACCGATGTGTGTATGCGAAAGTTGACTCCTAGTGATTTGCGTGAAATGATTAAGCATTGTGAATATATGTATAGTATAAATAAAAAAGTATATGACGATGCTCCGTACATAAAAATAGACGATGCAAGATATAAACTTTTAAACCCAACAGTAAAATTAGAAAGAGATTCTAGAAAGGAATTATCTAATGTGTTACTAGGCATTCTAAAAAAAATGATAACCGAAGAAAATATCGAAGAAAGAAAAACTTGCAAATATTATTACAACGAACAACGAAGAAAACCTAAAATATTTAGGGTATTTATTAAAAAGAAGTTTAAGGAATTTTAACCTACATCAAGTTCGGATAAAATTTCATTATACATTTTTGAAAGATTTAAAATATAACGCTCCTTAGCACTCTCGGGCAAATTGTCGTACTCTGAATGAACGATAAGTTTTGTAATAGGGTCGATACAATTAGGATTTTTAGAAAGTAAGGTTTTTACCTTGCTTTTTAAATTCTCATACGCCACTTTGCGGTTTGATTTTATAAATTTATAATTGGTAGCGGGAGTTGGGTTTGTTGTATTTTTTAGATTATCCTTTTCTTCTTCCCCGCCCGAAAGTTTTTTCTTGGCTTTT
Organism: uncultured Clostridia bacterium; assembly: GCA_934772525.1. Lineage (GTDB taxonomy): Bacteria > Bacillota > Clostridia > Christensenellales > UBA1242 > UMGS1908. Next base: position 201,659 of record CAKVMI010000003.1, on the reverse strand, counting down.
TTAATAAACTTAGATAAAATATCATCCTTGGTTTCTATTTCGGTTTTATTGGTGCTTTGCATAATATACTCCTTTTTAAATTGAAATTATGCCCATTTTAACACAAATAAAGTTTAATTTGGAATTATTGCAAGGTCGAATTTTAACCGAAAATGACTAAAATTATCAAAGCAGGATGTGAAAGCCTAGATTAATGATTTATAATGCAAATTTTTGCTTTTAAAAGATAATAAACAAAGATTAATTAAAAAGACTAGATAAAATTCGAGAAAATTATAGAAAATTAAATATTTCCAGTTAATTGTAGTAATTGACAAAGTTTTGAGATTAAAGTATACTTTAAGTATAGTTAGTATAGGAGAGCGTATGGGGAAAACAAAATCTCTTTTCATTATGTTTTTTGTGTCGGCTATTGTACTTTTGTTTTCAATCACAATTATAGAGTTGACCGACTTAAAATTATCGGATATTTATCCCGTAATTATATTGGCGGGTGTTATTAACGTCTTTAGTATTATATACTTTTTTGTAGATTATAATATGAACAAAATGTCGGTAAAAAAATTACAAGATGAATATATAGATGGTTTAACCCCAAAAGTTCCGCTAAGATTTTGTGCGTCGGATGATGAACTATTAAAAACTTACGACGAAGCGGTAAAAACCAACGACGAAAAGAAACTTTTAAAAGTAATATCGGTAAAAACTAGCGAAGACACGGATACAGAAATAGAAAGAGAAATGTAAATAAATAAAGTCAAATAAAAATGGAAGAAATTACCTTCTTCCATTTTTGATATGCATATTTTTTTGAATGCAACATAACATTTACTAATAAAGAATGCTTGTGGGTTTACAAACTTCGGCAAAATTCTTTGTTTTTCTATGAAGGTAAAACAAAATAAATCATTATAATTAGGAGATGTATATGAAATTTTTTTGCATTAATTCTAGACCTTTTAAAATTCTGGCTTGCGTAATGGTTGCACTTGTTGTAATGAGTATGGCGGTATATAAGTCTACTAGTGCAAGTGTATATATGGGTTACGCCGAAAGAAAACTACCAATTTACGGGGTAGAAACGGACAAAAAGGAAATTGCCATCACTTTTGATGCAGCGTATGGCAGTGATGAAACCGTAAAAATAATTAATATATTAAAGGAGAAAAATGTAACAGCAACATTCTTTTTAGTAGGTTTTTGGGTAGATAAATACCCCGACCTTGTAAAGACCTTAGATTCTAGCGGAATAGAGATTGGAACTCATTCTAACACTCATCCATATATGTCAAAATTATCTGCAAGTCAGATGCAAGCCGAACTTCAAACAAGTGTGGATAAAATTAAAAACATTACGGGAAAAGATGTAACTCTATTTAGACCACCCTATGGCGACTATAACGATACTCTTGTAACGGTAGCCGAAAATATGAACATAAAACCAATTCAATGGAGTGTAGATTCGCTAGACTGGAAGGGCTTAGATACTTCACAAATGATGGCAAGAATTACTCCAAACGTAGAAAATGGAAGCATTATATTGTTTCATAATAATAGTGACCATATAGTAGAAGCGTTGCCAGTAATTATAGACACATTAACCGAACAAGGTTACACCTTAGTTCACGTATCCGACCTAATTTATCACGAAAACTATACCATTCGAAATGACGGCATACAAGTAAAAAATAAATAATAAAAACACATTTAAAGGAGAATTTTTATGAACACAAATTACGAAAAAAACAATTTAGCCAGGTGCTCTGGAAAGGTATCAGAAGAACCAAAGTTTAGCCATTTAATTTTGGGCGAAGGTTTTTATGATATGAAACTTGAAGTTCCAAGACTATCCGCCGAAAGTGACACAATACCAGTTACGGTTTCCGAAAGACTTTTAAATAATGTAAAAGTTGGAGATAGTGTAACTATAGACGGCGAATTTAGAAGTTATAATAAACTTGTAGATGGCAAAAGTAAATTGGTATTAACCCTTTTTGCAAAGGAATTAACGGGAGATATAGACCAAGAAAACTCCAATACTATTAGTTTAACAGGATTTTTATGTAAGCAACCAATTTATAGAACCACCCCATTTGGTAGAGAAATATGCGATTGCTTAATAGCGGTAAATCGTGCGTATAATAAAAGCGACTATATTCCATGTATTGCTTGGGGCAGAAATGCAAGGTTTGTAAATAGTTTGCAAGTTGGCGAAAAGGTAACGCTACTAGGCAGAATTCAAAGCCGAAACTATACCAAAAAGCACGAAGACGGAACGGACGAGATTAAGACCGCTTATGAAATAAGTATTAGTAGTATTAGCCTTGCCGAAAATCAAGATGAAACCTCAAGCGTAGTATAAAAAGCAAATAAAAAGACCTAGAAATTGTATATTCCAGGTCTTTTTACTCCCCAGTAAAAAATTATGTAAACTGAGCAAATGTTATGTTTTGGAAATTCACTTGAAAATGTCTGGGGGGACGAAACAAGTGAATGTTACTCAAAACTGATGATAATTTTATTATTGATTTTACAATTAATAAAACTATTGTTCGGATTCAGATTCACTTTGCATAGCGGTTAAGATTGAAACCGTTGAAGGAGCGGCGCAAACTGTACTGAAAAACTCTTTAAAGTTTGCAAATTTGCACATAGCCGAAGAATCTCCCATTGTTAAATACGAATTTCGGTTTATTGTGTAGAAACCCCTATTCCCGATTTGGCGTTGTTTGGCTTTTCTAATAATTGAAGGAAGTTTACTGTCACCAACAATTCTACGCAAATGTTTTTCTTGTTTTTTCTGTAATAAACTGGTGTAGGCTATGGCATCTTGGATATAAAAATATCCCCCATTTTCTGAACTAAGTTCTTTTGAAGAAGTGCTGATAAGAGCGACTCCTATTCCCTCAATCAATGCACCTGCTCTATAATTTGTTGTATAACGGTAATAAGCGTCGGTTCCACATTTTGTACACTTTTCGGTAAAACAATTTTGGAAACTTCTACTTACCATTGTAGAAAGAACGGATGATGTCATATACTTATTTATCAAGGCTTCCTTTGCAGAAGCGAGTGACTTTTTATTAGTCTTTTCTAATCTGTTTAGATGTTCCATAATTTCTTTATAAACATCGGGTTCTATTAGTGCTTGTATTTTAATGCGGTAAGGAGCATCAATATCTTTTAGGTATGTAGCGATTGTTTCGGTAATAACTCTTCTTATTGATTCGGATTCTGCAGCGTCTTCAATAGATGTCTTTATTTGTTCTGTTAAAATTGAACGTGGACTGTTAATAGATTTTTCCTTTAGGTCTTCTCTTTCAATTAATCTTTGGCGAACATCTTTCTTAAGTTTTGTAAACTTCTTAGCAAATTCGTCGTAGCCAATAAATGTTGATTCATTATTATTCATAATTTCTCCTAAACTGAAAACTCAGTTATTAATTTTATTTATTTAACGCTTAACGCTATTAAAAATTTTCGTCTTCATCTAAAAATTCACAGGCATCCATTAGTTTTCGCCTTTTTGAGGAATTTAAACGAGTTTTTAAATTTTCGCCATCATGTTTATATAATGTAACTCTTCCTGGGTGGCGTAGTTTTCCTTTGATTTTTTGTGCGTTATTTAATTCGGGAATATCCGACATAGCTGAGCGAAGTGGTTCTTGTCTTGATTTTATGGATAGAAATTTTTCGCGGGCATTTTGTTGTATTGTGTGTGCAAATTCCGAGAATCTAGAGTTTAAAATTGTACATTGTTTATGTGCTTTATAACTTAAAGACTCATCCCTACATAAAAATACTCTAGAACATCTTCGCAAATTATTAATGGTTTTTACGCAATCGGTTGCGGTAACTTTACGGTCTTTAGCGTATTCTATAGTCTTTTTTCTAAATGCATCGAAGATGTCAGCGATGCAAGTTTTTGAACCGGTCAATCCTAGTTGTTCGGCTAAAAATTTAATTGTCCAATTAGATTTTTCTTCCAACGAAAATGAATCATCACAAATAACGTCAGTTAAAGTACTGACTAGCGATGAATAGTCAAGTGTTTGATTGTTTGACATAAATAGTTCCCCCCCCCTTTAAAAGCCCTTAACTTTTAATTGCATATAATTTATCACAAAATGTGAAATTTGTCAAGTCTTATGGCTTTTTAGGGGTGAAGGCAAGGTTTTTTTTTAAGAGTTTTAAAAGCCTTTACTAAACAAAAAAATAAATTTTTAACAACAAAAAACCGCCCACAAATTGTGGGTGTACACCAAAGTTTGAAAATTTTAGAAGGTTCACTTCATTATCACGAGCGAAATTTTTTAATCTAAAAATGTTGCGTTACAATATGGACAATGTGAGCCGTATTCGTCACGTTCAAGTGCTCCACCACAGTTTGGACACTTATTAGATTGACTTGCTGAGCGAGTTACTTTTTTATTGTTATTAGCGCTAAGAGTGGTGCCATCAAATTTATAACCTAATAAATATTCGTGGTTTACGGCGTAGGTAATTTTTTCGGCAATATTTTTCTCGTTATCTTGCAAGTGTTCTGCAATTTCAGATACGGCGTAAATATTTTCAATTAAAACGCAATCTATAACTCTTGCAGTTGCTTTTAGGTTTGCAAAATGAATAAACTGCATAGGTGTCCCGTAAAAACCTGCAACGACTAGTATAATACCTACAATCAAGCCAAAGGTAAACCCCTTTGTTGCTGAGATAATTATAAGTGGGATACCACCAACAAAACCGACTGCTAGAAGTATGGCAATTATTAAATTTATTTGAACTCTTTTTTTAATGTTTTTGTTTTTCATAAGATTATTGTATCATATATTAAGATTTTTGTATAATAAATTTTTGTAGTTTTAAATTCTTTTTACACAATCGTTAAATTATTCTCTTTCAGTGCTAGTAAGATTATAAACATTTGAATTGCTAGAAGTAAACTAATTAATAACATTATGTTGAAGCGAATAATTGTTTGTATCCTTAAAGCGGTTTAAAAATATTTTTGTTTTATCGTTTTCAAATAAATCCTTTTTACCATTCCATGCATACTTATCACTAAAAATATAATCAGTAAACTTTTTTAAATCACATCTTGCCTTTGTAAAATGTTTAGTCTAGAAAAGTAGGTGGAACCAAACTTTATTGAAATATATTGAATTTTTTTAGTTGGGATATTGGTAAAATAAACAATTTGCCAACAAAAAACCACGCCAAAAACCTAAAGTCATAAGCGTGGTTAAAAAACTAATTGTTATGGTATTGATTAAAAATTTCGCTCCCGAAAAATCTTTCAATTTCTGCGTTAGCGGTATCTCTAGCGTCAGATGCGTGAATTACGTTTGCAGAACTGTTTGCGTTTTCGTGCATAAAGTCGCCACGAATGGTTCCCTTTGGTGAGTTTTTGGTTGGCCCAACAATTTCTCTAATTTTTGCGATTATTCCGTTACTTCCTGCAACTAGCATAGCATAGCAATCGCCACTTAACATATACTCTTCTACTTCTGGGTAAAATGGCTTGTCTGCAATGTGAGCGTAATGCTCTTTTAATTTATCCTTGGTCATCTTTAGGGTCTTTTCTTCTAAAATTGAACCGCCGATTGTTTCTAGACGGCTCTTGATTTCGTCTTTGTGGTCAAGATAGGTTGGCTTAATCATTACATAACTAAATTCTTCAAAATTACTCATATAATTTCTCCATTATTAAATTTTTACTTTCCTATAATATCAAAAAAAATTACCGATTGTCAACCAAATACAAAATTTAATCTCTGGTGCGAAAAATAAAAATTCCAATCATGATTGTTTAACCATTTCTTATTTTATTAAATTAAAAAATATTTACTTTAACTTATAATTGAATAAAAAGATACACTCCAAGACCGGTAAGGCTTGCAATGCAATATCATTAAACTGCGAGTCCTGGTTTTTTAGTAAATAAATGAAGTCCTTTGTTAATGCTGTTTTAAACTAATAAAATATAAGCACTTAATCAATTATGGTTAAAGTGGTTTTTGTTGATAGGTGTGTATTTGCCTATCAAAGCGTAGAGGCACTGACTTGTATTAAGACAAGAACAAGTCTAGGGTGCCAATTTTATTTTTATTGAACTAAATAAATGCGAATTTTTAAATTATGTGATATAATTTATTTATAGGAGAATAATATGTCTAATATTAAGGTTTTTGAAGATAAAAAATCAGAACACAATGGAATGAAACGGAAGAAGATTGGTATTTTTCTGCTGTTGATGTAATTGAAGCATTGATAGGTAGTGTCCAACCTAGAAAATATTGGAATGATTTAAAAATTAAATTAAAAGATGAAGGAAGTGGACTGCCCGAAAAAATCGGACAGTTGAGAATGATTGCGAAAGATGGCAAATCAAGACTAACCGATGTTGTCAACACAAAAGATTTACTTCGTCTTGTTCAATCTATTCCAAGTAAGAAAGTGGAACCTTTTAAAATGTGGCTTGCACAAGTTGGTAGCGAAAGGCTTGATGAAATTGCCGATCCAGAAAAGGCGATTGTTCGTGGCGCAGATTTTTATCGTGAAAAAGGATATACAGAAGGTTGGATAAATCAAAGACTTCAAACCATTGAAATGCGAAAAGAACTTACCGATGAATGGAAAAATCATGGTATAACAAAAGAAAAAGATTATGCGATACTCTCAAATGAAATGACAAAGGCATGGTCTGGAATGAGTGTGAAAGAATACAAACAATTAAAAGGCTTGAAAAAAGAAAATTTGCGTGACAATATGACAAATATTGAACTTGTCCTTAATATACTTGCAGAAGTCACTACAACAACGATTTCAAAACAAGAAAATACAAAGACTTTTGAAAAAAATAAGAAGATTGCTCGTCGTGGTGGAAGTGTTGCTAGTGATGCAAAAAAGGTTTGAAGAAGAAACCGGCAAAAAGGCAATTCCCCACTCAATGCAAACAATAAAGATTTATTAGAAATAAAGTCTGATGAAGATAAATAATTTATGAATTTTGCTATTATGGGACCTGCTGTTTAAGTTTTTTGAATAAAAATATAAATTATCCATCGAAATACCTTATAGTGTATTTTATATACAAAAAGGAGAAAAAATTATGAATACCAATAAGAAAATTAAAGATAAGGAAAAGGATTTTGATACTTGGTGCAAGATGCTGCTAGATTATACCCAAGCAATGGTTCACAATCCTACAGTTGCGAATAAGTGGATATTTGACAGGGCAAGTCACGACGAGTGGGTTTTATCAAAATTTCCAAAACATTTGGCAAGTGTAAAAGCTTATACCGAATTTTATAATTTGACAGGCAAAGACATAAGGGATTATGACTGGTTGAGTTCAGTTAAAACAAATGACGGGACAAGAATTGTAGTTCATCAACATTTTGTAGATGAACACATGACGACAGCTTTCGATTTCAAAACTAAATTGCTTGAGCTTTGTGAAGAAGGTAAATTAGATGTAGAAAAAATTAAAGAACTTATCGCAATGCAACGACTTTGTTGGATAACAAAGGATGAAGACAAACAATTAAATGCTTTGGGATATAGGAAACATCGTGAAAATCCGCTAAAAGCCTATGAAGATTGTGGCATAGAAATTTACGACAAGGAAAATGAAGCTTTGGATAATATTCAAACAAATCCGCGTAATATGGTGGTTTCTTCAAAATTGAAAAATACTTGTCCCGAAATAGAAATGAAAGTTTCTGAAATAGGTGATGAAGAAAAGATAAGAAGAGATTTCTTTAATAAATTAGCAGAATATTTTAAAATAAATTACTCAGATTTTGTTGTAAAATACAAAAATAATTGTGAACATTTTGATATTCGTAAAACAAGCGATTTGTCATTCAATAAGATTATGGTAAACGCAAGAGTTGTAAACGGATATTTAAAAGATATTTGCGTTTTCTTTCCGAGTGCAGATGCAAAAAATATTTATGAAAGACTTTATTTTCAGAAAAACGAGATTGAAAACCAAATTGGTTATGAGCTTGTTTGGGATAGAAATTACAATAAAATAGCAACAAGAATTGGCAGATTTGGAAAATATTACAGGAAAACAGGCTCTTGCCGAGTAAATGACCTACTTTATAATACAACAAGTTATGATTTTGACCTTGATGTAGAAAAGGTGACAAACGAACTTGTGAATATATATAATGTCTTTATGCCAAGAGTAAAAAGCATTTTAGTGAATTTGTAAAATAACTAAAGCAAAAAATACGCTCCACTAGTTAATGAATTTTATAACCATCAAAAAAGGAACTTTGCATAAAATTTGCATTGTTCCTTTTTTATTTCGATAGTTTCAAATGTGCCAGCTCTTGGCTGCTTGTTTACTTGGCGCTCTCGGCAGGACTTGAACCCGCAACATTTCGGTTCGAAGCCGAACGCTCTATCCAGTTGAACTACGAGAGCATAAAAATTATTTTGTTAAAACTAGTAGAAGATTTTTTGTAAAGCGGAAGATTCAATTTATATAAACATTTTTTCAAGGTGAGCAAAGATTAGCGTATCAAAAGATGAACCTTGATACAATAAAAATACTTAAAATGAACCTTCAGTTTATTAGTTTCAACAGAATTATTATACCAAAAGTTAGTTTAAATGTAAATCAATTACCAATTTTTTGTTAAATTTATGATAAAACAAAATTAAAAGCAAAAAAATTTTGCGTTTTTTCAAAAAGATTTGTTTAAACTGTTGGCGGTGCTGGTTTAGTTTGTTATAATATTAATATAAATTACTAAGTTAAGGAGCAGAAAATGGGAAAGATAATCGCATTTGCGAACCAAAAGGGCGGAGTTGGCAAAACAACTAGTTGTGTAAACACTTCCGCTTCCCTTGCAAGTCTTGGCAAAAAGGTCTTGCTGATTGATATTGACCCACAAGGAAATGCCAGTAGTGGTGTTGGGGTTAGAAAAAATGCCGATATGAAGTCGGTTTATGATTTGATAGTTGGAGATGCTACCATAGAAGAAGTTATTCAACATTCGCCAATAGAAGGGTTTGATATCCTTCCAGCAAACAACGAACTTGCCGGTGCTGAAGTTGAAATGGTTTATATGGAATCTCGTGAGAAAATTATTAAAAGATTATTAGATAAGGTACGAGACAGTTATGATTTTATTACAATAGACTGTCCACCATCTCTTGGGCTTTTAACAATTAACGCATTAACTAGTGCCGATTCGGTTTTAATACCTATCCAATGTGAATTCTTCGCACTAGAAGGTTTAAGTCAACTAATGAATACCATTAGACTAATTAAGAAAAAACTTAACCCAGATATTCAAATTGAAGGTGTATTGCTTACAATGAAGGATAATCGTTCAAGTTTGGGTCAACAAGTTTCAGCCGAAATTAAAAAGCATTTTACAAATAGCGTTTATGAAACTACTATTCCACGTAACATTCGTTTAGCCGAAGCGCCAAGCCACGGACTTCCTATTTGCATGTACGATAAATCTTGCGTAGGTGCTAAGTCTTATATGAGTCTTGCCGAAGAAATTCTTACAAAAAATGGAATTGCTTACAAAAAGCCAGCTGTAGATGATAAAAGGAGGGCTAAGAAATAATGAGTTCACGTTTAGGAAGGGGGCTTGATGCACTATTTGGTGGTATTGATGACGAACCAGAAGATTTGGTTATGACCCCTAAAAAAGAAACCCCAGCAAAGACTAGTTCGGTTGCTACCGAGCCAAAGGTTGTGGAAAAGATTGTAGAAAAGCCAGTAGAAAAAATAGTTGAAAAGATTGTAGAGAAGCCGGTAGAAAAGATTGTAGAAAAAATTGTTGAAGTGCCAGGCGACCCTACCCCACGAGAAATTCCACTAGGACTAATTGACCGAAATATCGGACAACCTCGTAAAAACTTTAATGAAAATGCACTTAATGAACTTGCACAAAGCATAAAAGCACATGGCGTTATTCAACCTATTATTCTTGTTAAAAAGGGCGATAGGTATATGATAGTTTCAGGTGAAAGACGTTTTAGAGCAAGTAAACTTGCAGGACTAAAAACTATTCCCGCAATTATTAAGAGATACACCGAACAAGAAATTGCCGAAATCTCTTTAATTGAAAACCTTCAAAGAGAAGACTTAAACCCTATAGAATCAGCATTTGCAATAAAAGAATTGGTAGAAAGATTTAATTTAACTCAAGAAGAAATTGCTGAAAAAATTGGCAAAAGCCGTACGGCAGTTACAAACACATTAAGACTTTTAGCGCTTCGCCCGGAGATTGTAAAAATGATCGAAAGAGGCGAGTTAACTGCCGGACATGGTAAAGTCCTTGTAGGAATAGAAGACCGTGAATTGCAGTTAAAAACAGCCCTTATGGCGGTTCAAAGCAAGGCAAGTGTAAGAGAACTAGAAAAGTATATTCAAAATATGATAAGCACAAACCAAGTTCCAAAAAGAAAAGCATCCTATGTACAAAGTTTAGAATTGCAAGATTTTACCACTCAACTTCAAAGGATGTTCTCTACAAAGGCATCTATTCAAGGAAACGACCGCAAAGGTAAAATTATTATTGAATACTATTCAAAGGATGACCTAGATAGAATTTATAATATTTTACATAGATAGAATTAACCAAAATAATTAAGTTTCATAGAAAAATTAAAACACCACCTAAATTTAAGCAATATAGGCGGTGTTTTTGTTGGAATAATATTTTAGAGATAAAAAATATATTTAGTATTAAAGTCAAATTGGAATTTATCATCTGGAAGACGGAAGTCTTTTAAGTTATATGAAATCTCTTGATATATATAATTTACGTCGTTTCCAGTCTTTTCTGTTCCATTAAAAATTGACCAAAATTTATAAAATTCTATCGAACTATTATTTATGTTAGTCTTTAAAAAATCAATAAAGTTAATCATTCTATTTTTGTTTTCATCAACATAAAAATTATTAAGATTTTTTATGTCGAAACCTAGTTCAAATAAAACAGGGTCAGAAACATAATAGAACTTTTTGTTAAAATCACAATTTGTAATATAGTTTTTTAAGTTTGTAGTTTTTTCGAATCCCAAATTTAGTTTATCAATATTTTTAATTTCGGAATCGCTTCCTATTACATAATATACGCTCATACATAAATCCTTATAATATAGTTGTATGATTGGTGTCCCAAATAAGCAATGTCCCAGATGGTTATAGGTATGCCAATAATTAAATCACACCATTTAAAGACACTTTTTTTGGTTGTTGAAAAGATGTGTTTTATTTAATTTAATTATATAATACCTTATAAAATTACGAAAACAAATTGAATCGAAAAATTTTTATATCTTTGATAAATAAATTTTTTTCACTTTAAATAAAATAAATAGGAAGAAAATATTGATTTCTTCCTATTTTATTTTTTGATTCTATTTAAATTGATTAAAGTATTCTGTGTGCTAAAGTGTTTTTAACAAGTTTTTAGTAAATTGTTAAAAACCTTGCTATATTTCTGGGTTAATAATTGAAGACAGATTATTGTTGGTTTCTAAAGTGGCTGAATTTCTATTTAATTCTTTTGCAATTAGTTGCTCTAACGTATTGGTAATTTCTACGTCTTCCGCTTTTACTAGAGTGCTTTCAAATTGTTTTTGTAAGCTGTTTTTAACGCTTTCAATTTTTCCATTCAAACCAACTTCGCTATTGTACGCTTGCAGGCAGGTATCTTTATTTGCTTCAAAATAATTAGTTTTAGAAGAAAGTTGGTTATCGTAAGTTGCTCTAAAATGCTTTTTACCTAAAATTAGTTTTGTAGAGGAAATATCCGTGTACACTTTAAAGTTTGCAAATGAACTAACTGACTTATCGAAATAAAAAAGTGTGTGGTCGGTTCGCTCTATATCAAAATACTGAAAACGGCCAAATTTGGTTGTCATAAGCCCACGATAGGTTCGGATAACCTTTTCACTATATATATTTGGGTGTTCTGGGTCATAAAAGACTTTTGTAGTTTTGCTAACTAGATATGGAATTTCGTTATGCATTAATAAAATTGATTCGGTTACCAGGTCTTTCCCTCTAGACTCGTTATGTGTAAGGTTTGCAACACCTTTTTTGCCACCAAGTTTATTTAGATAATTTTCTTGATAGGCTTTATATCTTTCGCTTGCAGATTTTGCTTCAATAGATTCATTGCCACAGAATGGTGTTAAAATTTTATTCTTTAAATTGTGTAAAGTCCCGGCGTTTTTTATTTTTAAGTTAGCAAATCCAACCTTTATACTGTTGCGGAAAACCGAATTGTTATATTTTATTAAACGGTCTTCAACCGTATAGTTATTATTTTCCAATTTAAATTGTCCCCCTTAATTTAATTGTGGTGGTAATATTAACACATTTTGTAAAAAATTTCAATACCGAAAAATAAAAATTTTTAAATTTGTTGACAAATATTTTTGTTGTGCGATAAAGATTTTTTGCTCGAACAGAAAATTTTTAGGAACAAACGACTAAAATTTATAAACTATTCGCAAAATATATCAAAAATGAAATAGCCCCAAATTTGCCCGTTTTTGGCAAGTAATATGCCTTATGAATAATTTATCGACCGAACAGCGTAAACTTCCCAATTCGGCTTTGTCGAACATATGTTCGACAATTGTAAACTTGCGATTGTGCATATTTTACCAATAAAAATGTGGGTGCAGATGCTTATTTTAGAATATACTTGCACTATTTTTTTCTGAATTTGCAATACAAATGTTTCACGTGAAACATTTACATTTATCAATTGAGTGACTGTTGCCATAGCTAGTTTTACCTTTGAGCGTATGCATTGTTATCATGCTATATGGCTTGGGTATGATGTTTATTAATTTGTGTCATTAGGTATCGGCTACCCGTATAGTTGTTGTCTGGTGCAATAGAATTAATACATATTATAGATAATGTTTCACGTGAAACATTATGGGTACCTTAGATAATATTGTGCTGATATAACATAAATGTAATAGTATTCTACATTAAATACTTGCGTGTTTTCTACGGGTAATTAAATTAATATTGTTTTTAATGACGTTTTTAAATTCGTTTATAGTAATACTTTTCTGAAGTAAATACTACTTCCCTAGCGTGATATTATCACTAGATAAGCCAGTATTTAATTGGTTTTGTGGCTTTTGCCTGCAACTTACTTAATAAACGATAGAAGGAAAGTAATAAATGTTTCACGTGAAACATTACAGAAGTATATTAAGTTATTAACAATTAGATAGGATATATTTATATTACATAAAAAATTTTCACCAGATGAATTATAGTAAATAATAATACCAATATGTACTAATTAGTTTCAAATAAGATAAATAACTATAGTTACAAAACAATAAACGTAGTTTTAAACAAAAAAATGTTTCACGTGAAACATTTTAACTAATATATTATTTAATAAATACAATAAATTACAAATTTTAACATTCTGTATGTGTTTTAAGTATTAAATTATATTTAATAAGATAAATAAACACTCTTGCAAAACTTATAATACATTTTTTATCAAGTTTTTGTAATTATAAGCACACGCAAACCACAAAATAAAAATCATTGCCCTTGTAGATAATATGAATCTTAAATATGCACCATAAATAAAATTGATGCAATACATAAAGTAATCATAAAATAAAAAATGTTTCACGTGAAACAATGGTAAGAATATAAACAATCAAAAAATATAAAAAGGCTTCTAGTGAATAGAGTATCATAGTTAAAAATCGAAAACAAAAAATAGCAACCATGATACCCGAATACAAAATATTCTAAACGTAAAAACCTAAAAATTAACAAATATAACACCAACCCAAAATTGTTAAAAATCGCATATTCAAAAAACAGAACAAAAAATGTAAAATGAAATCCCGTACAATCGACCAAATTAACAAAATTAATTTCACGAGTTTTCAACATTGGTGTTGAAAAATGTTTCACGTGAAACATTAAAAATAAATATAAAAAATGCAATTTGTTTCACGGCAAATTTACAAAGTTTTCACAAATTAAACACGTCTTAAATCCTTTTAAATTAAGCACTCTTAAAATAACTATTCGCAAAATATTTTACAAACAAAATTAGAAATATTGTTATGATTTCATAACAAAAATTTATTAAAACAAAAATAATTTTTTAACATTAAAAGTTGAAAACTAACTTTAAACTTAACCAAAAAATTAAAAAAAAGACTTGCAAATTAATGCAAATCCTTAAAAGATATTTTATTTCGATGTAATCCATTCATTAACTGTTGCCGATATATCAAAGTTTTTATCAACCAAACTAAACATAAATTTTGATACCGGCGAACCAATAACCGAATTATTTAATGTTGTAAAGAAATTTTCAAATAAACTAGAATTTCTAAAAATAGATAAAACCAAACAAATTGTAAACAATAGTTCCACTGCAGAAAGTAGTCCAACCACCCCACCAAGTGTTCTATCAATTTTACTTAAAATTTTCGTGGTTTTCAAAATTTTGCGTTCTATTCTATTTAATATCCAAATTATAATGCTAAGTAAAATATAAATAGCAACAAAACAGCATACAATTAATATTAGGGTAGAAACTGCTTTACCGACAATTTCGGCAAGGGTGATAGATTCCGTTCCGGCGATTTGTTCGGGCGTGATATTTAATAATCCCGAAACAATTCCTCTAAATATTTTTGGAATATTTGCTTGACCCAAACTATCTTTTATAAATGAACTTAAATTTTCGTGGTCGACGGTTTTAAGGTTTACATTAAAATTTTCGCCAAGTCCGGATGCCCAGTCGGTAAACTTATTTAGCATACTATCCCCTAAAGCGGTCTTGTCTGAAAGCAGTGTTGCAATGGGCTTACACAAAAAGAACGAAATTAAAATTTTTACAAAGAACCCGCAAAATCTGGTAAGGGAACGAATAAATCCGCTGAATATGCCTATAATTACAGATATTAAAACTATTGCTATTATGATTGCATCAATATAAGTAAACATATTTACTCCTTTTATTAAATTTTAACAAAAAATGAAGGATAGTCAAATGAAATTTTAACGAAATTTTAAATTTATGCCCGTAATTTGATTGAAAGTATTCTAATAATATGATAAGATATATTATATTATTAATAATAGATTTTGGAGGATAATTTTTTTTGGAAAATAACAACAAACAGGGCGATAAGTATAATTACACTTCAAAGCCTTCTACAATAAGAAATATATTGTCACTAGTACTCCTTGTAGGGCTTGTAGTTATGTTATTTTTTATAACAACTTGGACAAGTAAAAAGGAGATTGGCGAAGCTCAATTTAAAACAGATATATTAGCTGAAAAAATTGAAAGCGTAAATTTTAGTAGCAACTATATTGAAGTGTTCTATAAAAAGGAAGCGGGCGGTAATGTCTATTACATAGGACCAGGACTTAGCGACTCAATCAATGAAATAATAGATGAGTACAACAAAACCGCAACTATAAAAGTAGATAAAACAAGCACAATAGTTTCAGACTTCTCGTGGGGATACATAATAATGCCAATAGTTATGATTGGCGGAGCTATTCTAATAATTTACATATTTGCTCGTCAAATTGGTAAAACCAACAAGCAAGGTATGGATTTTATAAAAAATAGAGCAAGGGTTGCACTAAGCACCGTTCGTTTTTCAGATGTTGCAGGTGCAGATGAAGAAAAGGCAGAAGTTCGTGAAATTGTAGAATTTTTAAAAAGCCCATATAAATTTACTCAAATGGGTGCAAGAATTCCAAGGGGCGTACTAATGGTAGGTCCTCCTGGAACGGGTAAAACATTACTAGCAAAAGCAATAGCGGGCGAAGCGAATGTTCCATTCTTTACAATCAGCGGTTCCGACTTTATGGAATTATACGTTGGTGTAGGTGCAAGCAGAGTTCGTGATTTGTTTGACAAAGCAAAAAAGAACGCACCATGTATTGTGTTTATAGATGAAATAGATGCAATTGGTCGCCAGCGTGGAACTGGTATGGGCGGTGGCAGTGATGAAAGAGAACAAACTCTAAACCAATTACTAGTTCAGATGGATGGTTTTGAAACCAATGAAGGAATAATTGTAATTGCAGCAACCAACCGTGTAGACATTTTGGATCCAGCACTTTTAAGACCGGGTAGATTCGACCGTCAAATATATATTCACGTCCCAGATGTAAAGGGCAGAGAAGAAATTTTAAATGTACATGCAAGGAATAAAAAGTTTGCAAGCGATGTAGACTTCAAACAAGTTGCCAGAGTCACAAGTGGATTTACTGGTGCAGAACTGGAAAACCTATTAAATGAATCGGCAATTTTAGCTGCACGTGATAACAAAAAATGTATTGATATGCGTGATATTAGCGAAGGCATAGATAAAGTTACAATGGGACCACAAAAGAAGAGTAGAGTAATTACCGATAAGGATAAAAGAATTACCGCATTCCACGAATCTGGTCACGCCGTTGTAGGAAGACTTGTAAAAAATAGCGACCCAATTCACGAAGTAAGTATAGTACCACGTGGAAGCGCTGCTGGTTATACAGTTAGTAGACCCGATACTGACGATACTCATATATCTAGAACAAAATTGTTAGATACTATCACAATGATGCTAAGTGGTAGAAAAGCCGAAGAAATATTTATAGGCGACTACACAACGGGTGCATCTAACGACATAGAAAGAGCAACCGGAATTGCTCGAAAAATGGTTACCGAATGGGGTATGGGCAATAAAACGGGCTTGATGCATTTAGGCAGTGAAAACTCATATTTTTTAGGTAAAGATTATATGGAAAGGGCAACATACTCCGAACATTACGCAAGTTTAATAGATGAAGAAATTAAGTCTATTTTAAACCAGTGTGAAGCGGAGTCTGAACGTATTATTACCGAAAATAAATCTAAACTTGAAACAATGGCAAATGTACTATTGCAAAAAGAAACAATCTATTCAAATGAAGTTGATATGATTATGAATGGTGCAACCAGTGAAGAAGTAATAAAGCACATAGATGAAAGTTTAGCAAAAACTGAAGAGAATGAAGTAAGTACTACTACGGAAGAATTGGTAGACGGCTTAAAATCAAATATCATAAAAACAGACGCTCAATCGGGGGAAAAGAGTGCAAGCACAAACCCAGCCGAAAGAGAAGTATTAAAAGGTGATGACATTAGCGAAAGTTTTTCGGACGCTATTGAAAAAACTAAAAACAATTCAAGGAAAAAATAACTCAAATGAAAAACAAAATAATACTTCCAATAATTTGTGGAATGGCGGTAATAGTAATAGTTAGTTTAATATGCTTTGCTTGTAGAACAACATCAAGCGCATTAAATTTTGATACGCCTAAAACAATTAAAATTTACTTTAATTCACAATCTGCAAAACAAACAATAGAAGATGGTACCGATAATTTCGACGAGTTTATGCGAGTGTATAATGATACATTCAAAAAATCTAATTTAGAAGAAATTGCAGAAGATGATTACATTAATCCAAATTTAAGCGAAAATTTAGAAGCACCAGAGTGGAGTAGTTATAATTTAGATAATGGGCTTTATGTAGAGTTAAACTTTGCAAAAGCCCAAAAGCTAATAATCTGGCGTGATGGCAATTCTAGAGTTGTATACATCAATTCTTTAATATTTAACCTAAACGAAGTTTCGGGCGTTAAAGATATAGATATTTATTATTCAATAGATAATAAGTATATAAACGAAACGGAAAAAACGGGAGATAGCGAAATCTATTATCCGCTTTCCGTTCAAGGAGATACCACCAAACTTTACAACTTTGTAAGGGGGCTAGTATAATGGATAGAAAAAAGTTATCAAAAATATTAATGTATGTTGGGCTTGGAGTTCTTGCACTTTCACTAATTTTAGGTATAATTACCCTAACTCAAGTGGTAGGGTACAATACAACCGAAGTTCCAATTCCAGAAAGCGAATTTACAGTAACGGGTAAAGGCTTGGTTCAAGAAGCAATTTTAAAAAAGAATGGACACCTAAATGCAGTTATGGGATTAACTCCATGGACAATTTCTACAACAATCGTTGGAACAATCTTAGTTGCCGTTGCACTAATTTTGCAAATTGAAAGAAAGGATATTAAGGTAAGATAATGGACGATAAGTTTAGTACTGGTGGCGAAGAGCCACCAGTAGCACAACTTAATAACGATGAAAACCTAAAACCAGTAGACGAAACTTCGTCTATTGATTTTGTGTTTTCAGATTCAGAAAATGACGCAATTAATACAAGTAATTTAGATTTAAGTTCAAACCAAGAATTTAAAGAAAATAATGGTAGCACAATAGATAAATCAAAAATAATTAATGAAGACTTAAATATAAGTGGTATTTTGGAAAAGAATGAAGAATTGTCTAATAATAGCGAAATTGGTAATATAAGTGCAGAAAATTTTAATACGCAAAACGAAATTATTTCGCAAAATGAAGGTAATAATGAGAGCCTAAAAGAAACGCCTTTCTATATAGATACACTGGGTTCAGAAACCGTAAAAGACAATAGTTTAAGTACAGATAATTTTGAATCTAATAATCTAAATAGCGAAAGGTTGGAAAGCAATAAAAACAATTCAGAATTAACGGCCGAAGACTATAATGTAGACCCCGAATTTAATGTTTATCATTCGTCCGTTCATGATGACTCAAGAAAGATAAACTACACACCCGAATTAGATGAATATAGTTGGAGTGGTGCTGAAAATGAACGAATTTTAAATAATAAAACTATATTCGTCGGAGTTCCACAAACAAAACCAATAAATTGGTGGTTTGCCTTTACGATAGTTGTTGGTATTTATTTTATAACATCACTATTTACATTTAATATTTTACTTATGCCCGTTATGGTAGAAGGTGCCAGTATGGAACCGACTATAAATAACAATGTCGGTGCAACTAAGTATGATGTAGTGTATTTACAAAGAACGCAAAAGGTAGAAAAAAACGATATCATAGTTATAGACGCTACAAATTATGACAGTTCGTCAGAAAGCAAGTCCTTTATAAAAAGGGTGGTTGCAACGGGCGGAGATACAATTCAGTTTGTAAGATATAGCAAAAAATTGTATTGGGTATCCACGGGTGGTGGTCTTGGAGTATATTACGCTGAGTATGTTTTATATTTAAATGGCGAAAGACTAAATGAAGACTATATAACAACCAAAATTGATTCACTTGCAAATTTGCAGTCTAAGGCATATGGCAACTTAATATACGAAGAAGATACCGAAACAGGGGTCAGAAATGAACTAGATTTAACTACCGAAAGTGACGAAGCGGGCGTTATGATACTTGCCTTTCAAGCGGTAGAAAAAGAGGTTTTTTATAACACTAAAGTGGTAAGTGAGAGTGTAATAAGTGTACCAAAAGGAAAAGTTTTTGTGCTTGGCGATAACCGAACCATTAGTAATGATAGCAAATATTTTGGTTTGGTTTCGGTAGATGATATAATAGGTAAGGTAAAAATACACAAAACCTATGATAGCGGACTATTGCCAGCAATATTTTACTCAATTAAGAAAGGATATTTATTTTAAGGAGAACAATTATGAAGATAAAAGTAACAACAGATTCAACAGCAGATGAAACCAAGGAGTTTTTTGATTCCCACGATATTGGATATTTGCCACAAATTGTAAATTTGAATGGAGAAGAATATTACGATACTGTAAATATTACAAATGATGACATATATAAATATGTAAAAGAAACAAAAAAATTACCAAAGTCAGCAGCACGTAGCGTAGAAGATTTTAAAGAATTTTTCGAAGGTTTTTTAAATGAAGGGTACGACCAAATTGTACACGTTTCAATCTCTACACACCTTTCTTGTATTTGCAAAAATGCCCAAAGTGCAGCCGAACAAATTGGTAAAGATAAGGTTTTAGTTATAGACGGCAGAGTGCTTTCTACAGGAACTCTTCTTTTAACTCTTTGTGCAAAGGAACTTGTAGACCAAGGAAAGTCGGCAAAAGAAGTTGCAGAAATAATTACACATAGAGCGTATGCTGGTCAAACTTCATTTGTAGTAGATACATTAGAATTTTTATACAAGGGCGGAAGATGCTCTATGCTTGCGGCCTTTGGTGCAAACCTATTAAAATTAAAGCCAAAATTACAATTAGTAGACGGCAAAATAGTAGCACAAGAAAAATATCGTGGTAAACCATCGGTCGTATTAAAGAAATATGTTGATGATACACTAGCACTATATAATAACCCAGACCCAAAGCGTTGTTTTATTACCCATACAGAAATGGATGAAGATGTTCTAAATGAAATTGTAGAATATGTAAAAAGCAAGGGAATATTTGAAGAAGTTATTCCATCACTTGCAAATAGCGTAATTTGTACCCATTGTGGCAAAGGGACACTTGGACTACTTTACATTAATGACGGGGGAAAATACTAATGAAAAGACTCATAAAGGGCATTGTTTGTGGCATCTTAATGGGGGTAATTAGCATATGTATGGTTGCTTGCGGAAAAGCGGAAAAACCAATAGCTAACGCTACATATTTTGCGGATACTGTAAGTTATACAAGTTATGGCAAAACAAAATCTAGCACAATTAGTATGGCTGACTTATTTTCAGATGACGCAAGTTCTATTCAATTAACCAAAGTAACCCTAACCGGCAATCTTAAGTGGATTGCATATATGTCAATTTATAGGGTAGAATACACCTTTGTTTCAAATAAAGATTGCATCTTAGATTTCGATTTTAAAATCACTAACATTAAAGATGTTGCTGAAGATAAGGCGTATTTTGATAGTAAAAACGATTTGTATTGTTTCGTATCTGGCAAAACCAGTTTGGAAATGATTGCAGGTACTGAAACTAAACTAGTATTTTACATAAATGGAACCGTTCAAGATAAAACTGCTCCAACTTTCACGCTAGAAATAGACGACACTTCTTATAAAGAAGAAAATTCTGTAGCTGAAAAATTAAGTATAAGACTAAAGCAAATTGAAGTATTCGGTGAACATAAATAATTGCTTTTTAACAGACTTTTGAATAGTTGTTAAAACTACTTTTTGACAAAAATATAAATAATTGTTAAAAACTACCCAATTTATAAAAATCAATATTTTAACAGAATTATAAACAATTGTTAAAAACTATCTAGTTTACAAAAACCACTTTTCAACAGTTTTTAAATTATTGTTAAAAACTATATCCAAAAAATTACAAATTTCAACAAAAACCCCAGAGTAATTTATGGGGTTTTTGTCTTTTAAATCTACAAAACATAAGAATTTATGCTAAAAGCAAGCACTCTAGAACTTAATCAAAAATATAAAATTTAAATTAGTTGTCAAAATTTATTTATATCAAGCTATTGAATCAATTTCATTAATAAGTTATAATGCTTATATATTTAAGGAAAAATATCTAAGGAGAAAACTATGTCAACACCATCAAATCCAAGTAGTATTATGATTTACAAAATAATTAGAGAATTTGAAAATACAGGAAAAAAAGTGTATTTATTGAACGAACTAAACCAATTTTCAAAGCAAGTTATAGATTTCGCAAATTCAATTTGTGATGACGATTTTTGGATTATTCAAACACCGGAAGTAAAGGAAGATTTACTAAGAATTTGTGATATTTCTAGTTTGTTTTGTGTATTAAATGAACAAAAATATACTAATGGTGGGGATAAATTTGCTAAGACTAAAATTGGTCAAATGCCATATCCTTGGCTAAAAGGTGCTATAAAAACTTTAAATGAAGATGAAAATAGAAAAAGTTCATCGCAAATCGCATCTGCATCGCGTTATATAGATAAATTGTCTTTGGGTATAGATGACGATGAATCTACAAAATAATATATCATATCACTTTAATGGGTGCTTATTTTAATATAAATTAGTTTAACTTCGCCCCATAAACATAGTATCCATAAAACAAGTATTCATATATTAATTAGATAAAGGCAAACAAAAGCGAAAGTGTTGGTAAGCTTAACACTTTCGCTTTTTACTATGAAATAAAAACCACCAGCTGTGCTGGTGGAAAAGATAAATTTAAGTTTTGTATAAACTAAGTTAGTATAGCACAAGTTAAACGGAATTATAAATAACATATTGTTTTACTGCATATATGCAAGAGTAAATATTTTTATCCCATCACTTTATATAAACTCTCGGCTAATTTTAGTAAAATTATAAGTTAAATTATTTTACATAAATACTATTTACACTTTCTCTTTGATTCACGATTTAATTCATCTAAATTGTCAGTATTGTATAATTTTTTAAATTGATTCATAAATACTAACTGTTTAGATTCAAATCCCGTAATGACATCGTTTACACGCATTTTTTCTAACGGGTCATCAATTCTTTCTGCATAATGCTTCATAATTGACATAGTTTCGGTTGGATACAACGGGAATAAATTTCTGGAAATAACAAAACTAACCACGGGATTTTCGTCATGCATTAATTTTATTAATTTTTGTATTCCAGTTTCTGAATTTAAAATTTCATTTAGTAATTTATTGAACTTTGAGCCAAGTGTTAAACTCTCTTTGACATTATGTTTTGAAAAATCGTTTTGTATTTCATTAATGCTATGCAATTTAATAATTAATTTTTTTAATTCATTAATTTTTAAATCTAAAGTTTTTTGCATGTTTGAATCCTTTATAACCAAATAATTTTTTCGCCTAATTGTTCTGCAAACATTTTTAATACTTCTAGTCCTTTTGCATATTGTTGCTCATAAAATTATTCTCTTGATAAACTTTTATAATCTTCTTTGCCATATATGGTTTTAAAATGACCTGTAAAGAAAGCCTTATCTTTCTCTAATCCTTCAATTAAGTCTTCTTCACGCTTTCTGTCCAAGGGGTTTTTAATGCTTTTTGCACGTTTAGAAATAATTTCTATGCATCTTGACGGATATAACGGATATAAATATTCAGCAGCTGAAGATGCAACAGCAATGTTTTCATTGTCTAATAATTTTAAGAATTGTTCAACTCCGCCATTCTGAATAATATAAGTGGCATTGTTTTCTATCCTTTTGCCAATTTTTACTGTAAGTTTTGCATCATAATCAGTGTTTGATAGATTCTCAACTTTTAAATAATTGCTTAAGAATATTGTGTCATCAATAAATTGTTGTATTGTATTTTCTATTGTTTTTTTCATAATTAATCCTTTTAAAGCTTAAAGCCATATTACAGTTTCTCCAAACTGCTTTGCTAATTCAGATAAAACCCTTAAACCCTCAGCATATTGTTGTTCGTATGGCAATGTATTTACATATTGTCTAAAAGTTTGACCATTTTTATAAAGAGACGAGTAATATCCAGAGATTTTATGGTGTAAATTTTTAGAAATGGCAACGGTATTTTGAGAGTTGTAAACACTTGTTCCTGTATTAATTCCTTTTTCAACTGTTTGTTGTTCGACAATGTGGTGCCATTCACCATCTTCTATACAATCTGATGCTTTGCCGTACTCTTTTTCATAATTTATTTTGAATGTCAATTATTATTTCGAAAAATTTTTTAAGTGGTTGAATGTTGTGAAGTCTCGTTTAAATTATTAATATCTTCGTTTTCAGAACTTGCGTTTTCGTTGATTATTTTGTCGGTGTCCGTTTCGTTATGTTGTGAATTTTCGTTCAAATTATCGATGTCTTTAGGCTTGGAACTTTCGTTCTTTGTCACATCGGGTGAAGTTTCTTTTGGGGTGTTTTCAAAATTACTAGAGTCGGGTTTTGTTTCGTCTTTTACCTTTATTTTTTCAGGGTTATAATTAGATTTTTCTAGTAGTTTTAGTGTTACAAATACAATTCCCGCAATTGGTATAAAAATCATAAATAGGTATAGCCCAGTGGTGTCGGTATCGTGTAATCTTCTAACCGCAAGTGAAATTACGGGTACAAGGCTACATACAGAATACAAAAGTGCAAGTATTAGTAGTGGTGCCCAAAGTGCTCCACCAAGCCACACTAGTAGTAATATGGCAAAATGCAAGCCAAATGCTTGCCAAAAGGTCTTTTTATTTTCTAAAGAATAGAAGTTAAATGCGTACTTCCACATAACTTTGTAACTTGCAAACATATATTTCTCCTAAAATCAATTCAAATATTGATTATTTTTAAGTGATTATAACATAATAATGATATATTTACAACTTAAA
This sequence comes from uncultured Clostridia bacterium, assembly GCA_934772525.1. Lineage (GTDB taxonomy): Bacteria > Bacillota > Clostridia > Christensenellales > UBA1242 > UMGS1908. The sequence continues at coordinate 177,448 of CAKVMI010000003.1, read as the reverse complement.
TTTGGTGGAGATTTATGATAAAAACACTTAAAGAATGGAAAAAACTAGTTGTTACAGAAAATCGGCTAATGGCAGTAAGTGTGCTAACAAATGTTGTTATTTTAGTTTGTGCAATAACCGAACCAATTGCACTGTCTTCATTTATTAGTAATGCGTCGGTGCATAGCACTACACTTGCACTTATTTGGCTTGCTATAAACTTGGGGCTAATAATAATGGAGCATATAGCGTGGCACATAAATTATTCTAATTATACGGGACTTATTTCTGGCACTTATATTTCGCTTCAACGCAAAGTGTCAGAGTCGGTGCTATTAACTAAAGAAAAGAAAGTAGATAATGTTAAACTTGATTACTGTATCAATAGTGATATATTTGGTGTGGCAACTTTTCTAGATACCATTATTTTAAGAACGGCAAGCCTAATAAAGTTTATTGTGCTACTAGTCATAATTTTTTGTTATAGTTACGTTGTTGGGGTGATGTTAGTTATTATGAGTGCGGTGGGGTATTCGCTTTTACTAATGTACAACCACACTAAGCAAAAAAGTAGTAGCATAATGCAAGCAAACGAAATGGCAACGGCACGAAAAACAGATGAAATAATAAATATGAGCGATGTCATCAATAAATACAACTTAAATTCGCCCGTTTTATTAGAGCAAGAGCGAAGACTAAAGGGGTATGTAAATAGTTACAATACTCTTTATTCTAAGCGTTCTATAAAGGATAATTTTATCCAAATTTACTGGTATACAATGCTTTCGGTTGTTTTTATGGTCTGTTATTTTGAGTTTAACAATCTGGTTTTGCCACTTTCAATATTCTTGGTGCTTATAGATTACTCGACTTCCTTTGTAAAACTCACCGAAAACGCCTTTGATTTTACCATTGAAATATCTGAACTGGATGAAAAGGTAAAGCGAATTAATGAATTTTTAAATTGTGGAAACCAAGACAAAAAGGCGGATACAAGCGTTACTTTATCCGACCCTCAAGACGTAAAATCTACAGAAAAAGATACCACTTTTAACACAAAATCCAATTCGCCACCTAGTATTATTTTAACAATCACAAGTGAAAAGAATTTCATACTAAACGATACTTCCACCCAAAAAATTGAATTGGAATTAAATAAAATATATGTTTTTCAAGATAAAAAGTTTGCTTGGGTTTTCAATGCGGAAAAACAAGAAAAGTTTAAACTAATAAAAAACGGCAAACAGTTAGATTGTCTTAATTTGGTAGAAAAGTTTATGCCAGTTACAAACGAAAACGAAATGTTTAAGGATAACATAATTGAAAACCTACAAATCATTCAAAATGACGAAGAAAAAATAATTGAAATATTAAACTCTCTTGGTGCTGAAAAAATTATTGAGTCTCTTCCACAAGACCAAATAGATTTTGCAAGTAATATAGAAAATAAAGTATTACTTACGCTTTTAAATATTACTAGAGCAATTCTTTCGGACGCCGAAATCGTTTATATAAAAATGGAAGAAAGTTTAAGTTTATACTCTTCAAAAATCATCTCCACGCTAAAAAAGTATTGTGAAAATAAATGTATTCTAATTTATGACCCATTTCAGTTTGTTAAGGGTGCAGGACTAAATTTTGTAAAATAATGAATAAATTTGTCAAATTTTCTCAAAATAGTAGTGCCAGAATATTTTATTTTAGGAGGTAAATTATGGCAACAAAACAAAAAGCGTGTGGTTCAAGTAAGGTTAAGTCTTGTAGTGCTAAGGTAAGCACTCGTGGGTGCTCAGCAAAGTCAAGTTCTACAAGAACTAGAAATTGCTCCACAAAAACAAAAGCGTGCTCAGGTTCAACTACAAAATCTAGCACAAAAAACTGTTGTGCGAAGCAAAAAGTAGGTGTAAAGATAAGTGCATCTACCAAAGCTTGTGGCACTAAAACCAAGGCGTGCTCTGCAAAATTAAGTACAGGCACCAGAACTAAAGGTTGTTCAGCAAAGCTCGGGAATCGTACCAAAACAACGGCACAAAACAAAAATTGCGGATGTAAAACTTCCCGCACTAAAAAGTGTAATTGTCCCGAAACAAATCCAGACAAAAAGTGTAATTGTAAATTAGGTAACACCGTATCTACTCCAAAAAGCCGATTATACGACACTAAGTCTAGATAAAAATTAATTTTAATTTCCCGTTTCAAATAACGAAACGGGTTTTTAATTTGCAAAAATTAACTTTGGTATGTATAATCATATTAGTACTAAAATAAAGGAAACAAAATGAAAACAGAAGAAAAAACAAATGTAATGAGAATTTTAGACCAAAAGAAAATTAAATATAATCAATATAATTACCTCGGTAGCGGTGCAATTAGCGGAAGCGACGTTGCAAAGGTTTTAGGTCAAGACCCCGAAAAAGTTTTTAAAACGCTAGTGACCGTCGGTAAAAGCGGACAAAACTATGTATTTTTAATTCCGGTAGATGCCGAAATGGATTTAAAAAAATGTGCAAAGGCGGTCGCCGAAAAAAGCATTGAAATGTTAAAAAGCAAAGACTTATTGCCATTAACTGGTTACATCCACGGCGGGTGTTCCCCTATCGGTATGAAAAAACAATTTAAAACGGTTATAGATTCATCTTCCGAAAATTTTGATACTATAATCTTTTCGGGCGGAAAAATAGGGTACCAAGTGGAAGTTAGTTTGAGCGACTTAAAAAAGGTAATAAATTTCGCTCTAGCCGACCTAACCATTCACCAATAACCCCACCCAATCCAAATACAAAAATAATACGAATACAATAATACATTTTACATTAAATCGCAATCGGTAAATTAAAAAAAGTGAACCAATTATATTTATTTATCGGTTCACTTTTTCATTAAGACTCCAAACTCGAGTTGTTGTTTTCTTTTAGTAAATAATCGGCATTTTTAAGTCCATTTTTGGTTAATTCGTACGCTTCATCAAAAACTTCGGATATAAATTTTCTATCATGAGATATGCTTATAATGGCTCCACCGTATGACGAAAATAAACTTCTAACGGCAGGGTTTGATAAAGGGCTTAAGTTTCTTGTAGGTTCGTCTAAAATTAAAACATTGCTATCGCTTAGCATTATTTTAGTTAAGTAGATTTTTGCTCTTTGTCCGCCAGAAAGTCTTTTAATTTCGGTGGTCATTTCGTCGGATGTAAATTTTAATCTGCCCAATGTTTTTCTAACCATTTCCTTTTCTTCTTTGTCTGCATCTTTACACAAAAAGTCTAAAGGAGTTTCGTTTAGGTTTAAAAAATCATCATAATTTTGTGGCATATACGATACTTTAATTCCGCTAATGTCGTTTGTTGAGTAATAGTTAACAATTTGTTTTAAAAATGTGCTTTTGCCACAGCCGTTATTACCAACAATTACAACTTTTGTGGGGCCTACAATATCCAATTTGATATCTTTTGCAAGCACTCTGCCATTTATAGAAAGTTCAGGAAGCGACATATTTAAAACGACTTTTTGATTAGGAAGAGTTGTTTTATTAAAAAATCTTACTTTTATGCTGTCTTCGGTATCGGTATGTTCGGTTACCTTTGTTCGCTCCCATCTTGCTTCCCTTGCAATAACTGCTCTCATTGAGTTGGTTCGCCCAGGGTTTGCTTGCTGAATTCGACCCTTAATTTCATTGGTTATTCTTAGTTGTTCTTTTCTTTCGGCTTGTTCTTGTGTTGCAATTTGGTCTTGTTTTTCAATGGATGCAAGCCGTTCCGTTACATATTCGGTGTATGTGGCGGTTGCAAATGTTGCTCGTGGTTCGGTTTTTCTTTTAATCTGTTCCAAGTGCAAAATGTGATTTGCTGTATGCTCCAAAAGAGTTTCATCGTGCGAAACATATATAATAGGACAGTTTTTTTTGTTTATAAAGTCTTCCAAAAATTCTAGGGTCGAAATATCTAAATCATTTGTTGGTTCGTCCATTAATATTAATGTTGGCTTTTTATACATTAATTTTAATAGTTGTAATTTAACTTTTTCGCCACCCGATAAAGTGCCAATAGGTTGAACGCCATCCAAAAAATCTTCCTTTAAACCAAATTGACTTACAATTTGAGCAATATCTCCAAAGTCATTATATATCTCGTAATTGGGTTCGGAAGTAGGAGTGTCTTGCAGTATGTAGTCTAAAGCCGTTAAGTCGTTCCAAGCGGGGTCTAAAATTTGTTCTAAGTATCCGATATTATTTGAGTCGGTCTTTATGGTCCCGTTTACAATAAAAGAACCCGAAAGAGATTCTCTATTAACTATAGCCCGAAGAAGTGTGGTTTTCCCGTTGCCTTCTTCTCCAATGATAGCGATGTTATCTCCGTCATTAGCCAAAAAACTCACATTTTCTAAAATTTTTCTTCCCGAAAGTGTAGTAATAGATAAATTTCTCACTTCAAACATAATTTCACCTCCTATATAAAAGATGGTATTGAAATAAAGTTTATTTAGTCCTAGTCAAAATATTGCGAGTGATGTTTACAATTTGTTCCAACTCGCCAGGATTTTTATAGCGGTGGTCGGCGTTTTCAAATTTATAAAGAAAAAATCTGTTTTTAAAATGTTTTTCGCAAAAATCAAATACATAATTTGGGTCTACAATGTCATCTTTTAGTCCTTGCAAAATAAAATATGTGTTATTTGGTTCACTGAAACTATTATCTAATGCATTTGAATACAAGTCGACAATAAATTTTTTATCTACATATAATGGGTTTCCGTATCCTAAATTCTGTGTTTTATTAAGGTCAATTAAACTAAGATTGTGTTTGGGTAAAATTTTATTAACCAAAATGTTTGGCATATCTATAGCGGGGGAACGTAAAATAACCGCTTTAAATTTTTTATCGCAAGTTTTTAGATAATTTAAAATCAAAAAGGCACCAAAACTTGTTGCAAATATTGATATTGGCAAATTTTTGTATGTGTTTTCTGCAAAATTTATAATTTCAGCAACACTATTTATGCAGTCAAAAAAATTAAGATTTGAATTGCACGCATCGGCTCCGTGACAAGGAAGTTCAAACGAAATTGTGCAAATCCCTAACGCCACCAAATTTTTTGCAATTGCAATAATTACCGAACTATTTTTATCTCCAGCAAAGCCGTGAATGGCAATAAGCACTTCTTTTGGGTCTTTCGGCACAAAAATTCTTGACGAATGATTACAAATTTTGTTTTCTATAATTTCCATATTATTCTCCAACTTTTTATTTTTTCGTCTGAAATTTTATCAAATTTATTTTACACTAAAATTTGTGGGTTTTCAAACTGTTTTTTAAAAAAAATTTTTGGATCGGTTGGTCTAACTTGCAAAACTTCCACTTTGTAAAGCATATAAATACTACAAAAATTCAAATTTACTTTATTTTTAATTTCAAGTATAGTATAATAGCAAGCGAAAAATTTTTAGGAGATTAATATGGAATTAGGACTAGTAGGATTACCAAATGTAGGAAAAAGTACATTATTTAACGCACTTACAAATGCGGGTGCAGAAAGTGCAAACTATCCATTTTGCACAATAGAACCAAATATAGGAATAGTAGATGTGCCAGACGAAAGGTTAAACGTTTTAGGCAAAATGTATAACACACAAAAAATAACCCCAGCAAGTTTAAAGTTTGTAGATATTGCAGGTCTTGTAAAGGGTGCAAGTAAGGGCGAAGGTTTGGGCAACCAATTTTTGGCGTCTATTAGAGAGTGTGACGCAATAGTACAAGTTGTCAGATGTTTTGATGATGAAAACATTATCCATGTAGATGGTAAGGTAGACCCAATACGAGATATTGAAGTTATAAACACCGAACTTCTTTTATCCGACCTTGAAAGTCTAACAAAGCAAAGAGTTAGGTTTGAAAAGTCTGCAAGGGCTGGAGATAAAGAAGGTGCAAGCCAACTAAAAATTGTAGATACAATAATTGAAGCACTAAATAATGGGAAACTCGCTAAAACAATACAATTTTCAGATGACGACAAAAAGTTTGTAAAGTCATTGTTTTTAATTACAGATAAACCTGTAATTTATGCGTGCAATATTGCAGAAGCCGATTTAAAAAAGGATGAAGACAGCCTAGAGTACGTTCGTTTAGTTAAGGAATATGCAAAAAAGGAAGGTAGCGAAGTTTTGGTGATTTCTGCAAAAGTAGAGCAAGAGTTAACCGAACTAGACCCAGCCGACCGCCAACTATTTTTAGAAGACTTGGGCTTAAAAACTAGTGGACTAAATAGAATTATTAAACTAGGCTACAAGTTACTTGGTCAAATTTCGTATTTAACTGCGGGCGAAAAAGAAGTTAGGGCGTGGACAATTTTAGACGGCACCAAGGCTCCGGGAGCAGCGGGAAAAATCCATTCAGATTTTGAAAAGGGCTTTATTAAAGCCGAAGTTGTAAGTTATGATGACCTTGTAAAATATGGCAGTGTTGCAAATGCAAAGGACGCTGGAAAGGTTCGTATGGAAGGCAAAGACTATGTCGTAAAAGACGGCGACGTAATAGTATTTAGGTTTAACGTTTAAAAAAATTAAAAAGGAAAGATGTATGCGAAGATTTTTTTTGGGTTCGGACGGGTTAAATTTATTAACGCTTTCGGGCGATGAATTTAACCACTTAAAAAATGTGTTAAGAATGAATGTCGGTGATGAATTTATTGGGTTTAATGGCGATAATTTTGATTACCACTGCAAAATTACGGGTTTGTCAAAAAATTCCGCCACGTTTGAGGTTTTAGAAAAGACCGAAAACACCGCAAACCCTACAATTTCAATTACGCTTATTCAAGCACTGTGCAAGGCAGATAAACTAGAACTCATTACCCAAAAAATCTCCGAAATTGGTGCAACTGCCCTTATCCCAATATACTTAAAAAATTGTGATGTAAAACAAAATACGGGTAAACTTGCAAGACTAGAAAAAATTGCAATTTCCGCAAGCAAACAATGTAAGCGTAGCACCATTTTAAATATTAGCGAGTGTATAACCATAAAGGAATTACCCGCTATTTTAAAGCAATTTGATGTAACGCTTCTTTGCAATACCCGTGAAGACAACAAAAATATTCAAGAAGTTTTAGGTGAGTACAACGGCATAAAGTCGGTTGGCGTTATTGTAGGACCCGAAGGTGGCTTTGATAGTTCGGAAATTGAAACAATTTTGAAAGCGGGAGCAACTAGTATAAGTTTGGGTAAAAGAATTTTGCGTACCGAAACGGCGGGGCTTTTTGTTTGTAGCGTACTTAGTGACAGTTTAAAGGTTTAGGATATGAAATTTTGCGTTTATACCTTAGGTTGTAAGGTAAATTATTATGAGAGTGAAGCGATAATAAATAAACTAAAAGAGTATGGTGATACCACAACCACACTCGAGTTTGCTGATGTTTACGTTATTAATACTTGTGCAGTGACCAACGAAGCCGAACATAAATCTAGGGGAATTATTGCAAAGATAAACAAAATTAATCCCAACGCAAAAATCTATATTATGGGTTGCTCTAGTAAACTGCATAGAGAAAGTTACGTAAATAGACCAAATGTAAAAGCAGTGCTCGGAACATCCAGTAAAGAAAAAATTGTGGATGCAATTTTAAGTGATTTTACTGGTCTTGCAAATTACCCCGAAGAAAGGGAATATAACGACAACTTTTTAATTTCGGGAAACCGAATTCGCTCGTTTATAAAAATTCAAGACGGTTGCAACAACTTTTGTACTTATTGCATTATTCCATACACAAGGGGTAGGGAACGTAGTAGAACGCTTTCGTCAATTAGTAACGAATTAGATATTGTTACAAAAAACTCACTAGAAGTCGTATTAGTTGGCATAAATATTGCAGGCTTCGGGAAAGATTTAAACCCACAATGCACACTGGTAGATGTGGTAAATTTATTTAAAATGTATCCTGGGGTTAGACTTCGTTTTTCTTCCTTTGAAATGGGAACCCTTACAGACGAATTGTTGTCCGCACTTCAAAAGTTACCAGCATTTTGTCCATTCTTTCACTTAGCACTTCAATCGGGCGACGATAGTACGCTAAAAAAGATGAATCGAAAATATACAACGGCAGAATATATGCAAGCGGTTGAAAAGATTCGTAGTTACTTCCCAAATGCAACAATATCTACCGACATAATAGTTGGTTTTCCAACCGAAACGGAAGAAGAATTTAACAATAGTTTAGACTTTGTTAAAAAGTGCAATTTCGCATTTATGCACATTTTTCCATATAGTAAGCGTGATGGCACGGTGGCAGAAAAATGGGGAATACTTAATGGCTCGATTGTAAAGAACAGGGTAGCAAAAATGACCGAACTTGAAGTCGCACAAAAAAATAAGTTCTTGAAAGAAAATATAGGCGTCACTGACGAAGTCCTTATAGAAACTACCCAAAATGGATTTTTAGAAGGCTACACCAAGGGTTACATCAAGTGTTACATAAAAAGTGACTGCATTGCACTTATAAACAAAGTGGTTAATGTCAGGTTAATAGAACCATTTAAAGACGGAATGAAAGGAGAAATAATTTATGAATAACGATTGTATTTTTTGTAAAATCGTAAAGGGAGATATCCCAAGTTACAAAGTTTTTGAAGATGAAAATTGCTTGGCATTTTTGGATATTTCAGCAGATTGCTTAGGTCATACTTTGGTGGTACTAAAAGAGCATACTCAAAACTTTTTAAAAACCCCACAAGATAAACTCAATTTAATTACAATGTATACCAAAAAAATTGCCGAGCATTATGTAAATAATTTAGGTTTTGACGGCGTTCAAATTGTCGTAAATAATGGCGAAAGTTCTGGCCAATCGGTAATGCATTTACACTACCACATTTTACCATCCGTATTACCAGAAAATAAAAAATTTGCAAACTACAAACAAGACGATTTGCATGCAGTTTGTAACCTTTTAAGATTAAATTAGTGTTTTGGGTTAATGCATTTTAAAAATAACTTCAGTTTGTCTTCAATTTTTTAAGCCAACTTAACAAGCGTTATTTTTTACTTTTTGTGAAAATTTTGTGTTAAACCCTTGACAATATTACTATATAGGTGTTAAAATATCACAGGAATTTTACAAAAAGCGGGGTGAAATTAGTAATGAGTACCGTAAAACTAGGTGAAAACGAATCTCTAGATAGCGCAATCAAGCGTTTTAAGAGAAAATGCCAAAAAGACGGAATTATCGGAGATATCCGTAAGAAGGAAGCTTATGTTAAGCCAGGCGTTAAAAAGAAAATGAAGTCAGAAGCCGCTAGAAAAAGAAACCGTAAGAATGGTTAATTAAAATTAACTTCCATCAAAATTGTGGAAGTTTTTTTATTAGCGGGTTGTTGACAAATTATCAATTTTTTTGTAAAATCGTAGTATAATTAAATAAGGAGATTTTTTTATGATAGATATCAAAAAGCCTTGGGCAAAATTACTATTATGGGTAAGTGGCTATGTTAGTGCTATTTGTTACGCACTTGTAGGCGGTTTTGTATTTTTAAACTGCGAAGATGAAGAACTAAGAGCCGAAAACAAAAAGGTATTTGTAGTTTCAGTAATCTTTTTAGCACTATCTGCATTTACTGCACTTTGGTCTTCACTAAATGGATTATTTGGTGCAAGTTCTGAAATGTTCAGAGCATATTCTATCTTTAGTAGCATTATTTCAATTTGCAAAATCGTTACATTTGTAGTATTTGCAATTTTGGCACTTTGCTCAAAAGATTCAGAATTCCACTGCTGTTGTCATGATGATTGCGAGTGTGAAGATTGCGCTGAAGAAGCAGAAAACGAAGAAGAAGAAGTTGGTTCATCTGAAACCGCTGAAAAAACTGAAGAAAACAAGTAAAGCAAAAATTTGCTTAAGCAAAGCAAAAAGTAAATTAAACAAGTAGAAAGCCGTTTAAACAAACGAAAAACAGCTAAACAAGCAAAAAGATGTTTAAACAAAGCAAAAAAACAATTTAAACAAATTTGTTTAAGAAAACAAAAAACCGTCTTGGAATATATCTCCAATGCGGTTTTTTATTTTGCCGTATATTTTTTGAGTGTCAATTAATTTATTGATATATAGATGATATTGTAATTAAAAGACTATTCAACTTCACTAACATTTCCAATTTTGATTATATCACTATTTTGTCTATTAACAATAACACAAGAATTGTTATCTATTGTCAAAATCTTTAAGTTTTTCATACGAGCCAATCGGGTTAATTCATTTAAATATTTTTTGTTTTTTTGAGAGTGTACATCAACAATATATTGTCCCTTTATTAAACCAAACCCGTTATAATAAGATGAGCAGTCATAAAAATTATTAAATTTTGGTATTTGGTATAGTTCAAATTGCAAATCACTGCCGGCGCTTTCACCAATCATATTGCCTTTATAGTTGGTAAAAAAGTCCAAAACTCCAAGTCTAATTGCTAAAGTCATAAACATTTCTGGATTTCCACCAGGAATAAATGCATAAGTACTATTATCTAAAATATCTTTAATTTCATCTTTTGTAACCAAGTAGGGGTTAATTATTTTTATATTCTCTCTATTAAATCCTAACAAGCTTAACTGCGAAACATATTTTTCATAATGCTTTCCACCAGAACAAAAAAAATCTATATTCACTTCATCTAAATTTGATTCACTTGCAAAAGTCCAAGGAAACACAACTATTTTATCATTTTTAATATATTGCCTACAAATTTTCAAATTTGACTCACTAACATCATTAATTTTACTAAATAAAAAACTATACATATAAATTACCTCTAATAATGTTAATTATACTGCATTTTAAAAAATATATCAAAATAATGAGTTAACTTAAAAAAAAATAACTAAATTTTCGGCAACCATTTCAAAGCTTTATAATTAACTTAAGAGATAAATGTTTGATATTTAACAATATTTGCAATTAAATTGTGTAAAATAAATATTAGAGATATTTAAAATAATGGGCAATATGATAATTGTAAAATAAAAAGCACACTTCAGCACTGAAATTATTTAAGTTTAAGCCAAATAATTGACAAACTAATTTTTTGGTGCTAATATAAATGCATAAAAAGGAAATACTATGGTTATGTTTTTTGCTGAATTAAATAATTGCAATAATAATCTAATCTTACTAAATAGTTAGTGAGTTCCTTTTGGCTATAAAAAATAACAAGTCATCATTTGGGGTTCACTAAATGGTGATTTTTATTTTAAGGAGAAACTATGAAAAAGAGTAATGCCGTAGCGGGCGAGATTTGTATTAAATAAAATGAATATAAAAATTAATTAATAGCAAATTAAACACAATAACACTTGCAGAAACTGTGAATTGTGTGCTAAAATAAACTAAAATTTACTAATTTGGAGCAAATTATGAAAAGAACAGATGTAAAAATATTAAATGAAAAATATAGCGAATTAGATGGCAGTTTAGTGAAAGTGGCTGGTTGGGTAAAAAGCGTTAGAAATAGCAAAGATTTCGGCTTTTGCACATTAACCGACGGCACTTGCTTTAAACCCGTTCAAATAATTTTTGATAACACTTTAAAAAATTACGAAGAGATTGCAAAACTAAATGCGGGTTCTACAGTAATAGTTCAAGGTACTTTAAAGTGCACACCAGAAAACAAACAGCCTTTTGAAATCGTTGCAACCGATGTACAAATTTTCTGTGCAACAGATAACGAATACCCTTTGCAGAAGAAATATCATTCGGTAGAATATTTAAGAAATATTGCTTACCTTAGACCACGTTCTAACCTTTTCCAAGCCGTGTTTAGAATTAGAAGTGTAGCAGCAATGGCAATACATAAGTACTTCCAACAAAATGGATATGTTTATGTAAACACTCCACTAATCACTACAGCCGATTGCGAAGGCTCTGACCAAATGTTTAAGGTTACTACACTAGACTTAAACAATATTCCAAAAAATAAAGATGGCAGTGCGGATATGTCGCAAGACTTATTTGGCAAAACCGCATACATCACGGGTTCAGGTCAACTTCATGGCGAAGCGTTTGCACTTGCATTTAACAAAATTTATACCTTTGGGCCAACATTCAGAACTGAAAATTCTAACACCAAATACCATGCAAACGAATTTTGGATGATAGAACCAGAAATCGCATTTTGTGACTTGGACGAACTTATGGACATCGAAGAAGAAATGCTAAAGAGCGTTGTAAAGGAAGTCCTAACAACTTGCCGTGATGAAATGGAATTCTTAAATCAATTTGTAGATAAGGGCTTAATTGCAAAACTAGAAAAATTGCTTACAAGTAAGTTTACCCGTATAGACCACGCTGAAGTTATAGATATCTTACAAAAGGCCGATGTTAAGTGGGAATTTGAACCAGTTCAAGGCGGAGATATTTCAAAAGAACACGAAAAATATATAACTGAATATTTTGATGGTCCTGTATTTATTAAAAACTGGCCAAAGGATATTAAGTCATTCTATATGAAGCAAAATGCTGACGGCAAAACCGTTGCTGGTGTAGACCTAGAAGTTCCAGGTGCTGGAGAGTTGATGGGTGGTAGTCAAAGAGAAGAAAATTACGAAAAGATTATAGCTCGTTGCAAAGAACTTGGCGTAGACACCGAACCTATTGACTGGTATCTAAACTTAAGAAAGTTTGGCTCATGCATCCATTCTGGCTTTGGTATGGGCTTTGAAAGACTAGTTATGTATCTAACCGGCGTAGATAACATCCGTGATTGCATACCATTCCCAAGAACTCCATTAAACTGCCAATACTAAAATTTAAAATGCAAAATAGAATAGAAAGAGAACAATTTTAATTTAAATTATTGTATTTCTTTCTATTTTTTTATTTTTTATTAGAAGATTGTCAAAATTTTATTGATATTCGAGAAAAATGTGATAAAATATCAAACGATTACAAAATTTGAAAAGGAGAGAATATGAAAAAGTTTTTTAAAGAATTTAAAGAATTTATCAGTCGTGGCAATGTTGTAGATATGGCTGTCGGTGTTATCATAGGTGGTGCATTTAGTTCTATTGTTACAGCTCTTACAAATAAAATCATTATGCCATTTATCAACTGGATACTTTCAGCTGGCGGAGATAGCGGTAACGGACTAGAAAAAGCATACACATTTTTGCGTAAAGCATATGATGCAAACGGCGAACTTGACCTTGCAAAAAGTATTTACATAGACTGGGGCGCTTTTATTACTGCAATTATTAACTTCTTCCTAATAGCATTAGTTCTATTCTTAATTTTAAAGGCTTGCATGAAGGCAAACGCTTTAATGAAGGAAGCCGTAGACGAAATTAACAATAAGTCTAAGCGTGAAGAAAAGAGAGAATGCCGTGCAAAAGCTAAGGCTGAAAACCGTGCATTCAAGGAAGTTTGGGCAGAATACCAAGCAGAAAAGAAGGCTAAGGCTGAAGAAAATGAAAAGGCTAAAGCTGAAGAAGAAGCCAAGAAAAAGGCTGAAGAAGAAGCAACCAAGAATGCTGAAAAGAACAAAGAAGAAGAGTTACTATCTCAAATTCGTGACCTTTTGGCTCAACAAATTACTTACAAAAATTAATTTATAGCAAAAAGAACTATTTTAAGTTTAGATTTTTCTAAATTTTCAATAGTTCTTTTGTGTTTATACTCTTTAATGTTTTTTAAGTTTTTTATTTCTGTTTTATTAGTTTACCACATTGGTTTTTTTACTAGTTAGCGGTGGCAACCGGTACTAGAGTTTCCGTACTTTCCTTATAACAAACTCCATATACTTCTTGTCGAGTTTTAATCTTACATTTAGTTATTTTACTCTTTCTTTTCTCTTTCTAATTACTTGCTTGCACTGTTTGGGTCGTCGAAGCGGGTAGCGGTGGTTTTTATTGCTACTTTCTTTGCGATTTATTGTATATTTTTCTTTTGTTGTTTTTCGAAAAGATCATCCGTTGCATCCAAAATTTCGGTGGGGGTTTCGGTTGGGGTAAATAACCTATTTATGTATGTGTCTAAAATATTATCTATATTTTCACGGGGTTCTGTTTCAATTAAACATTTTATTTCGTCATTTTCTGCGGAATATAAAGAAGCTGATTCAATCTCTAAAATTTTAGAACTATCTTTGGCGGATGTCGGTAAAACGGGAATTCCAAAACGGGCCTTATTATTTTTATCTGTAAACTCTACAAGTTTTGTATTGTCCATAAATGTGATCAGCGTAGAGTCCTTATTTACTTTTTCGCCCGTATTATACATAACTTCGCTTAAGTCATCTTCGTCCAATTTGGTGCTGTATAGTGGTACCGCTTTTCCTATTTTGGTAGTTGACTTTGTACGAACAAGCAATTCATCTTTACTAATTGGCAAATATATAGGTTCATACCCGTCGACGTCTAATAGTAAAAATTTTTTATCTTTTTCAAATTTCAATAATTTTATGCTTCTAACGTTTTCTAAACCGCAACGTTTAGCGATAATTTTTAAGTATGGTAAACAATCAAAATTATCTAGCAAGTTGGTACATTCATCCAATAGCTCTTGGCGACGTTGCTCGGCTTTTTTAATGTTTGCTCTATATGTTTTGCCGTCGGTTGTGTTTGGTAAGCCTAATTCTTCCAACAAAGTGTTTTTCTCGTAATTTAGAATATCTGCATTTAGAAGTGATAAATATTTGCATTTTGAAAGTTTGTCCGCATAAAAAAGTGAATATATCAAAAGTTCTTTAAACTTTGATGTGGAATCTTCATTGTGTTTAGTTTTTTGTTCTATTAGATCATTTAGCATTTCTTTAAGCGAATTTATTGTAAAGATGCGTGGAGCAAACTCATTTAACATTTCGCTTGCATTTACTCCAAGCGAACCGCAAAAATTTATAATATTTTTTGCATTGAAGTTGTTTGGGTTTTCTTGAATGCCCTTAAGTGCCGGTATTACAATAGCCAGTTGCATATCGGAAAATTCTTTGTGTTCGGTTATTCGGTCAAAGTGTTCTTGCATAGCGTCGTTTAAGGGAACAGACTTTTGTAAAATTCTCAAGAATTCGGGCTTTCCTATGATAGATATTAAATCGCCAAATTCACCACGCAAAAAATCTTGTATATTATTTTCTTCTCCGGTTAATGAGTTTAATAGATGTACAAGTTTTCGGTAACCAAAATAGGTATAAGGAGCGTCAGGGTAAATTTTATTACATAGTAGTTCGGTAAAGCCTTCAGAAATTAGTTTAAAAAAAAATGGATTTTCTGAATTATCTCTTTTGAATGTGTGTTTAGTTAGGTTATTTATCTCAACAGAACCATAATTTTCTTTTGATAAAAATTTTGTATTTATTATCTTTTTTTCGCCCTTTTTTAATACAAGTTTTTGCTTAAAACTACGGGAAAGCATATGGATAAATTCGTGGCACAAAACAGTTTCTCTGTAAGTTGGGTTATTTAGTGTATATTCGTACAATAAAATATAAGAACCATTTTCGCTGGGAAAACAACACTTTCCTAACGATGTGATTTTTTTGAGTGTGTTATCTACACAAAAGCGGTAATATCCATCACTATTCAAAATTTGTTCAACTATTGCACCATAGTCTACTATAGAATAGTAATCGTGTTCCAAAAAATATGCATCCATTCTTTTTAGAACTTTTTTAAATGTTTCTTTAAAAGTTTTTACTAAGTCGTCGGGTCCAACAAAGCGAGCGCTATCTAAATTATTGCATAAATGCATAAATGGGGTTTCTTCCATAAATATACCTTTTGTTTTTTTAGTTTTTTAATTATAACACAAATTAAAACCATTTACTAGTCTTTTTTAGCTTTTTAGTTTTGCAGGGTAAACCAAACTAAAAGTTACGGCATATAGTAAATAAAAGGAGTTAAAGATGACGAAATATTTTGGAACAAGCGGAATACGTGGGGAAGTGGGAAAGGATATAAATTGTGAATTAGCGTTTAAACTTGGGGTGGCACTATCTAAATATCGTGCTAATCCACGTGTGGTTCTAGCGCGTGATACCAGACCTAGCGGGGGTATCCTTTCGCATTCGGTGTCTTTAGGCATTTTAAGTATGGGCGGAACAATTTTAGATATTGGAGTTTGCCCTACGGCGGGGGTATCTTTTTTAACTAAAGTACTTAATGCAGATTTTGGTGTGGTTGTTACGGCGTCGCATAACATAAATATTTTTAATGGGTTTAAGATTTTTAATAAAGCAGGCGAAGAACTTTGCATTTCTGAAGAAGAAGAGATAGAGCGATTTATGTTAGAACCCATCACTCTAGATTATTCAAAAGCGGGAGAATATTACACTTGTCCTGAAAATGTGGAAATTTACGCTGAGTTTTTAGAAAATGTAACGAGCGTAACGCTTGACGGCTTAAAAATTGTGCTAGATAACGCTAACGGGGCGGGTTCAGCAGTTACCGAAAGAGTTTTCAAAAACTTAGGTGCCGAAGTGGTGTCAATATCTAACAATCCAAGTGGAGTATTTATAAATGAAGGTGTTGGAGCATTGCATCCCGAACTGTTGGTTCAGCGGGTACTAGAAGAAAATGCCGATTGCGGTTTTGCGTACGACGGCGATGCGGATAGAGTAATTGTAGTGTCAATGAGTGGTAAAGTTTATGACGGCGATACCATAATGTATGTTTTAGCAAATTATTTACATTCCCTTGGCAAATTAAAGCAAAATTTAATTGTTTGTACAACTCTTTCAAATGGCGGAATTTTAAACCAATTAAAAATACGTGGCGTGGGTGCTATTATCTCAAGCGTGGGAGACCGTAATGTGTCAGAAAAAATGGCAGAAATTGGAGCAAATCTTGGGGGCGAAGTATCGGGTCATATTATTTTATCCGATTATCAGTCGGTGTCGGACGGAATACTTGCGTCTTTAATTTTGGCTGAAGTATTAAAGATTACTGGCGAGAAGTTAGATATTTTAATGGATGCCGAAACACTTCCACAAAAAACAATTAATTGTGCTACAAATTTTGGCGATGAAATTATAGAGTCGTATGAATTAAAGGCTGTAATAAATTCGGTTTCTGCAAGCCTTGGAGATTTCGGGCGTGTGGTAGTTCGAAAAAGCGGAACCGAAAAGGTTATTCGGGTTATGGTAGAGTCCGAAAGTTTGTCGCTTAGCACGCTGTATGCTGAAACTATAGCAAAAGTAATTCTAGAATTAAATAAAATACATCAAAAAGGGCAAATTTAAATAAAGCAATTCATTTAGCACTTGCTAAATTAATTTCCGTTTGATATAATACTAACGTTATGAAAATAAGACTTAATGACGTTAGTGTTTCGTTTGGCGAAAAAACCGTTTTATCTCATATTAATTTTGAAGTAAATGATACCGATAAGGTTGCCCTAATTGGGCGAAATGGTTGCGGTAAATCTACATTAATTAGGGTAATTACCGGTGAACAAGAAATAGATAAGGTAGACGAAAGCACTAAAATTAACCGAATAGAAAAGACGGGGTCGTTTAAGGTTGGTCAAATTAAGCAAATAACCTTTGATGACGATAACGCAACGCTTGAAAGTGAGGTGCTAAAAGCATACTCTAACATTTTGGATACAAAAAATAAAATGACCGAACTTGAAAAGGAACTTGAACATAACTCTAATGCAAAACTTATTGAAAAGTATACAAGACTATGTGAAGATTTTGACCGACTTGGCGGGTTTACATACAAAAAAGAATACAATAAAGCACTCAAAAATTTTGGCTTTAGCGAAGAAGATAAGCAAAAAAAGATTGGTGAATTTTCGGGTGGCCAGCGAACCAAAATTGCGCTTATAAAATTATTGCTTTCAAAACCTGATATTTTAATACTAGACGAACCAACAAACCACTTGGATATTTTAGCAATAGAGTGGCTAGAAAGTTACCTTGCAGACTATAAAAAGGCAGTTATAGTTGTTTCGCACGATAGAGCGTTTTTGGATAAATTTGTAAATGTAGTATATGAAATAGAGCGTGGAAAAATTAAAAGGTACGCTGGCAACTATTCAAAATTTGTAGAAATTAAAGAAGCCGAGTATCAAAAGCAATTAAAAGACTATAACGCTTATACTGCCGAAGTAAATAGACTTCAAACCCTAGCGGATAGATTTAGATACAAAGCAACAAAAGCCACAATGGCACAAAGTAAGTTAAAGCAAATTGACCGAATGGAAGTGGTAGAAAAACCCGAAAGTGCAGATATGCGAGCCTTTCATGCAAACACCGACCCAATGCGAGAAAGTTCTACAATGGTGCTAAGAGCCGAAGAGTTGGTTTTGGGATATGATAAACCGCTTGCAACTATTAGTTTTAGACTAAATAAGGGGGAACGCCTTGGCATAATTGGTGGTAATGGTTGCGGAAAAAGTACTCTACTCAAAACTATTATGGGTAAGGTTCCGCCACTTGGTGGCAAGGTCGTATTTGGTACAAGTTTGGATATAGGATACTTTGACCAGCAAACAGTAACGGCAAATGTGTGCGACCAAACGGTTTTAGATAACTACACACATGAGTTTCCCGATTTAACATTAACCGAAGCCCGTACCGACTTAGGGTCGTTTATGTTTACGCAAGATGATGTTTTTAAAAATTTGCAAGAATTATCTGGAGGCGAACTTGTAAGACTTGCACTTTGTAAAATATTTAAAAGACGCCCTAATTTACTAATACTAGATGAACCAACAAACCACTTAGATATTGTTGGTAAAGAAGCCCTTGAAAATATGCTTTTGAAATATAAAGGGACAATTCTTTTTGTATCTCACGATAGATATTTTGTAAAAAAACTTGCAACTAGTTTAATTAAATTTGAAAACGGCAAGGCAGAATTTATAAAATCTAATTATGAAGAGATGAAAGCAAAAGAAGAACGAAGTGCGGTAGAACCAAAAACTTTAAAAGAAGAAACCATTGAAGAAATCAAAAATATAAATAAAGAAGTTGAAGAAGAAAAACCAAAAGTTAATGAGTATCTTCTAAATAAAGAGCGAGCAAAAAAAGAAGCACGTGCAAAAAAGGTAGAAAAGGAAATTTCGGCACTAGAAACTGAAATTTTGGTACTAAGTGATGAGTACAAAAATCCCGATATTTGCAGTGATTTTGTAAAATTAATGGAAATAGAAACAGCAATAATTTCTCGCCAAACAAAAATAGAAAAACTTACCGAAGAGTGGTTTGAATTAACTTCTGAAACTGCGGATAGCGAAGACTAAGTTTTTAACAAATTTTTTGAAAATTTTAAATTCAAGAAACTCGTTTTTAACAATCACTTAAAGATTGTTAAAACACAAAGGAAAATATGGCAAAAGAATTATCAAGGTGTGGAGAGATAGAACACACCATTCAAACAACTTACAGAAGAAAAATTTGGACACCTTTTGTAAAGGCAATCAAAGATTTTAATTTAATAAAAAAAGACGACAAAATTGCCGTCTGCATTTCGGGTGGAAAGGATAGTATGCTAATGGCAAAACTATTCCAAATGTTTCAAAAAATATCGAACGTTCCATTTGAAATTGTTTATCTTGTTATGAACCCGGGCTACAACGATGTAAACTTAAATAGGATTGTAGAAAATGCAAAAACATTGGGAATTCCTATCACAATTTTTGATACCAAAATTTTTGATGCTACTCAAAAAATGGAGAAAAACCCATGTTACATGTGTGCCAGAATGCGTAGGGGACACTTATATTCTAAGGCCAAAGAACTTGGTTGCAACAAAATTGCTCTGGGACACCACTACACCGATGTTATAGAAACTACTTTAATGAGTATGTTGCATGGCGGGCAAATTCAAGGGATGCTTCCACGCATAAAAAGTGCCAACTTTGAAGGTATGGAATTAATTCGCCCATTATATTACATCCATGAAGAAGCAATAATAAATTGGAGAATTAGAAACAAATTAGAGTTTATAGCATGTGCATGTAGAATGACCGAAAAAAATGAAGAACTAGGGCGTGCAACAACTTCAACTCGCCAACAAATAAAGTATCTAATTAAGGAATTAAAAAAGACCAACGAGTTTGTTGAAGACAATATTTTTATGAGTATGAATAATGTTCAACTAGATACTTGCCGTGGTTGGAAAATAAAAGACCAGAAATTCTCATTTATGGATAGATTTTCGGACGAAGATTAGTTTATAAGTCGTCAGCGTCTTGGGTTGGGCAGTAGTCTATTATACTTGCGCCGGTGTACGAGCCTAAGGGGTCAAACATATTGGCGTTAAGTTGGCCCATTATTATTTTTGATTTTTCTAAAATATATCTATCTCTTTTCATAATCTTAGTTTTTGAAAAATCTACAAATTTATTCATGGTGTTGAGTAAAAATCGTTGATAGACTTTTAAATGTTTTAAAACGAAAAAAACTATATTTAAAACAATATTTAATGTGTTTCAAATTATAGGCTTTTTTAATGAAAAAATTAAGTTTTTTCAAGTGTAAATTACACTAAACTCCAGAATTACTCGCCGTTATATTCTTTTAGGTATTGCTTAAGGGTGTTATAGTTGTTATCTAAAATGGTTTCTAAGTCGCTTAATATTTTATCCAATTCGGTGCTAACTCCCTTGTGGTCGTAGCGGTCTTTATACGCGGTGGTCAGTCCCATCACCGTGCCAATTAGTAAAAGTTGGGTAATGTGGCGGGTGGAGTTGTCAAACATTGTTCCCATATTTATACTCATCCAAAGTCTAGATTTCTCGAATATATTGTTGTCTTCAATCTCCATCTT
The DNA here is from genome assembly GCA_934772525.1 of uncultured Clostridia bacterium. GTDB lineage: Bacteria > Bacillota > Clostridia > Christensenellales > UBA1242 > UMGS1908. The sequence goes on along the minus strand of CAKVMI010000003.1, from coordinate 156,726 downwards.
TTTACTTTTTGCAAATAGTTCCATAGCGTCACAAATTTCATCAAATTTGTAGTACTCTCGGTCAACTTCTCTTTTCAATTCTTCGTCTTCTATTTTTGGTAAAATGTCCGAGCAACTTTGCTTACCAACCATTGCATTTTGGTATATTGCATTTGCATATTTTTTTAGTCCTTCTATTTTTGCCATAACGTTCTCCTAAATTGATTTTTACTTTATTATTCCCCTAAAAATTTTTTTTAGTCACAAAAGCAAATTCAAATGCTTAAAAGTCTTAAAATACTTTTTATTTGGTTGACACAAAATTCTCAAATAGATATAATTTAATTATTAAATTTTATTAGGAGTAGAAATGTTAGAACTAAAAAATATATGTAAAACATATAGACCTAAAAAGGGTGTACCTGTTCAAGCATTAAAAAATGTCTCTATCAAGTTTACCGAAAAGGGAATGGTTTTCATTTTGGGTAAATCTGGTTGTGGTAAATCTACCTTGCTAAATTGCATTGGTGGACTAGACAAGTTTGATAGCGGGGAACTTATTATAAAAGGCAAGTCTAGTAAAGATTTTTCGGGCTCAGACTTTGACTCATACCGTAATACCTTTATTGGGTTTATTTTCCAAGAATATAATATTTTAAGTGAGTTTAATGTAGAAAAAAATATTGCACTTGCCCTAGAACTTCAAGGCAAAAAGGCAACCCACGAAAAGGTGCAAGAGTTATTAGAGCAAGTTGATTTAGCCGACCAAGGCAAGCGTAAAACCAACGAACTTTCGGGTGGTCAAAAGCAAAGAATTGCAATAGCACGTGCTTTAATTAAAGACCCAGAGATAATCATAGCCGATGAACCAACTGGAGCGCTAGATAGTGCAACTGGTAAGCAAGTTTTTGATACCTTAAAGAAACTTTCTCAAGATAAACTAGTAATAATAGTATCTCACGACCGTGAATTTGCCGAAAATTATGCTGACCGTATTATAGAAATGAAGGATGGCGTAATTATTAGTGATGAAACCAAGCGTCATATAGATGGTCAAAAACTAAACGATGGAGTTTCGGTAATTGGTGATGATGTTATTCATATCAAAGCCGGTCACACAGTCACTCAAAAAGAAGTTGAATTTATTACAAAGTATATTCAAAAGCGAGATGACTCTGAAGCATTTATTTCGCTAAACCCAAATACTAATAAAAAGTTTAGAGAAATTGCAAAGATAGATGATAATAACGCCGCCGAAAAGTTTGATAAAACCACTTCCGAAGATTTAACTACCAAAACATATGACCGAAAAGACTTAAAACTAATCAAGTCAAGGTTAAAGTTTAAAGATAGTTTCAAAATGGGTGCAAGTGGCCTAAAGGCAAAGCCAGTAAGGTTAATATTTACAATTTTTCTTTCATTTATCGCATTTGCAATGTTTGGTATTATAGATACCGCTAGTGCGTTTAACGCAGTAGACAATACTGCAAAAAGTATTCAAGATAGTAATGTAAAATATCTATCTATGTACAAAAAGAGTCAAGTTAACTCATCTAACAACTATTACTATTTCAACAATAGTTTATTGGGAGATGCCGACATTGCCGATATGAGCGAAAGCACGGGTGTTGCTTTAAAACCTGTTTATACAATGGGCGATGCTGTTGGTAGGGGTGGAAATAGTTTAAGTATAGAAAACTTCAAGCAATCTACTCGAAATGGCTATTATATAGATAGTTTTGCAGGTCTTGCAGAACTTTCAAAGACCGACCTAGAAGCAATGGGTTGTACATTAGTCGGTATTGGTAGTAGGTATCCGACTAGTGCATACGAAATTCTATTAACTAAATATCAAGTAGAATCATTTATGCAACGAGGTTACAAAGATGACACTATAACAGTAGCCGACGAAAAATACATTCAACCAGAAGACATTCAGGCAAATCCATCCGTTTTAATTGGTAAGAAATTATCTGTCAACGGGGGCAAAACAACTTTTACAATTTGCGGTATTATAGACACTAAGTTTGATGGTGAAAAATACAAAGAAGCAATGAAAGAAGATGCAAACTTTGTATATTCAATGTTGGGTTCATTAGAACTTGAACCTATTCAACAAACAAGTATTCATAATATTGGTGTTGTAGGTGCTGGAACTATTGAGTCTATTAGATCGTCTGGTTCTGAAACTGTGGAAGTTTCAGGTGCATTAAAATTAAATGGTAGTTTAATGTATTATGTAGATGTTAATAGAAATGGTTATACTAGTTCCGAATCAAAAGGACAAAGTTACAGTAAACTTGTAAAGAAAGAAAACTTAGGTACATATCTAAACAACTTTAGTTTTATTACAAATGGCAATACCGAACTTGCAGGTAACACTGTAGTTATGTCTGCTTATAGGTTTGGTAATATGGCAGAACAAATCTTTAATCCAAATTATAATAGTCAAGAAACTATTACAAAAGAAGAATTGTTGGCGTGTGGGTTTAGTACAAATGTCGCATCTAGAATAGCAGATTCATATGGTGGAGAATATTCCTATACTCCATGTGCTGTAACTAGTGAAGATATTTCGAGTCCTGAAAATATTAGGCTAAGCGTTATTATTTCTACATTAAGCCGTGGTCAAGGAGAATTAATTTTAAATAGCACAACAACAGGACTTGGAACAAATTACACACTTGTACCTGAATTACAACGAGACATAAATACTTTAATTGAAAAAACACAAGAAAAGGCAAAACTAAAATATAACCAAAAAAATCAATATGATGCAGGTAATGTTTTAGATTCTACTATTGTTGGTTTCTTTATGTATTATAGCAATACTGGTGACAACAAATTTGAAGATTATATGATAGTTGGTGCCGACCTTTATATAGCAACACAAAAGATGGAAGCCGACCAAGGTGTATATGGTTTTGCAATTGGTGTTATGCCAACAGATAGTAACGACATTAAACAAATTGCAAAAAAGCACTTTAATTATTTGCAAATAGTAAATGATGATGCTTCATATAATAAGGAAATTAAAACTCCAATATATCTAATGTCTAACGAAGTTGTTGGTACAATGAACGAAGTTAAGGGTATGGCAGATAGCATAACTAAATATTTAATGTATGTTGCATTAGGCTTCTGCTTGTTTGCATCACTAATGCTTATGAACTTTATCGCTACATCTATTTCATACAAAAAGCGTGAAATTGGTATTTTAAGAGCGTTGGGTTCTAAAAAGAGCGATGTATTTGGAATATTCTTTAACGAAAGTTTAATAATTGCATTTATAAACTTTGTGCTTGCAAGTATTGGCTGTATGGTTACAACAGGGCTTCTTAATGCAATGCTTAGAAAGGAATATGAATTAAAGATTACAATATTTAACTTTGGAATTCGTCAACTTGCATTAATACTTGTAATTAGTGTTGCAGTAGCATTTATTTCAAGTTTAATCCCAGTAAGTAAAATTGCTAAAAAGCAACCAATAGACGCTATTAATAATAGATAATTTGGTTTAATACAAAGCCGTCCACATTTTGTGGGCGGTTATTTTTAGTTTAAAAGTTTATCAAAAAAATGCAAGTACGGTTTAGGGGTCGTTGTTTACATTTAAATATTTTTAATTTATGAATGTTGTAGATTATTTTTTATACGCCGTATTTTATTTACTTACCATAATAATCTCTGGTTGTAAAGGTAAAATTTATATCCAGAACCCCAGCACTAGTGGCGTCAGTTAAGAGTGTAAAAATAGTTTGACTTTTTTCAAGATATTTAATATAATAAAAATGTAATAATTTGTTTTAAGGGGACAACTTATGAATCTGTACAACGAATTGTACAATATGGTAGAAATGCCATTCAACGAAAACTCAAAGTTTTATGCAAAAGACGGGCACGAGTTTGTAACATTCGGCATAAGAGCCAGTGCAAATTTTAGCGAGCAATACCAAACCGAACTTGCTCAGCAAATAGTTGCTATGTTCAACTTCAAAGAGTTTTCCACAACAAATATGGTTACATTCACTTTAGCCGAAGCGTTGGATCGGATTGAGTCTGAAGATGACAAAAAGATGTTTGTATACCTAATTTCTAAATGTATGTGCATAAAACGTTTTTCGGGAACTATTGAAAATAATATCAATTTAACCGAAAAAGATTTAAGGTACAAAAAAGCAAAGTTTAAAGATATGCTAGATTGTGCGAGTGATTCATTTTTACAAAAATATGGTACATTCATCTATTCGGCAATCATTGATTCGGTTGAAAAAACGGTCGAACTAACCGAAGAAGACTCAAAGTATCATACATTTGCATACAAACTAACCCTTATTGCCAAAGAATATACCGATGATCTTGTAGCCAAAATGGAAGGGAGAATAAATGCGGGGTATCCAAGGCTAAACAAAGTTTTACTAAAAAATAGACCGCTTGAAAGTTCTAGAAGAACCATAGAGCGTGCAAAATTAAGAATTATAGGAGATAGATTATGAAATATACAGGAACAAAAACCGAACAAAATTTAAGAACTGCTTTTGCAGGAGAAAGTCAAGCACGAAATAAATATACATATTTCGCAAGCGTTGCTAAAAAGGAAGGTTACGAACAAATTGCTGAGATGTTTTCAAAAACCGCCGAAAATGAAAAAGAACATGCTAAAATGTGGTTTAAAGAACTAGAAGAATTAGGCGATACAAAGAGCAATTTAAAAACAGCAGCAGAAGGCGAAAATTACGAGTGGACAGATATGTATGACCGTTTTGCAAAAGAAGCCGAAGAAGAAGGTTTTTCAGAGCTTGCATTTAAGTTCCGTGCAGTAGGCGCTATTGAAAAAGCACACGAAGAAAGGTATTTAAAATTACTAAACAATGTAGAAATGCAAGAAGTATTTAAAAAATCTGAACAAACAATGTGGGAGTGCAGAAATTGCGGTCACCTAGTAATTGGAAAAGTAGCACCGGCCGTTTGCCCAGTTTGCAGCCACCCACAAAGTTACTTCGAAGTAAGAAACGAAAACTATTAATATATTTTTTAACAACAAACCCACAAAATACTATGGATAACCACATAGTATTTTTGTTTTGATAATTATTTATAATAGTAGAAAATTAAGTAAAATGGTTTTGATTATTTTAGGTTAATGTAGTACCATATCTCGGCAAATATAGGTATAAACAGAAAATTATCTGCTAATTTAGTTTCCTATTAAATTAATGCGTAGTGCTTTTGGTGGTGCTTTCGACAAAAAAAGTCCCAAACTGCGTAGTACTCCTTTTTATGTTACTTTGCGGTTTGGGTTTTGTTGGTTAGAATATTAATCTTTTAGGAAAGCATTTGGGGTATATTAAGCATAGTAATATGGGTTACCCTGTAGCAAATTAAAGGTGAGTAGTTTTTAGCTGTGTTGTCGGTAAAGTTAGTGTCCGACTATATTTAAAGCCTAGGCCCGAATGAGAAGTTTTGCGATTGAAAAATTAATATTTCTAACCTATTACATACTATTCAATATTTAACTTATAGTGTGCTAAAAAATGTATTTTTTAATTTAATAATTCATATCTTTTATTATGACAAATTTTATTTGCGTATTAGTTTTTGTATTAGGTTTTGTACTTATATTAAAGGGTGGAGATATGCTTGTAGGCTCATCAGTAAAACTTGCAGGAAAAGCAAAGATTCCACCAATGATAGTAGGTGCTACAATAGTTAGTATTGCAACAACATTCCCCGAAACCACCGTTTCGTTGGTTTCTAGTTTTAGGGGTGTAGAAGAAGTAGGCATTAATACTGCTATTGGTTCAATAGTATGCAATTTTACAATAGTTTTGGGTGCGTCCTTTCTTCTTATGCCAACCAAAATTAATTCGACCGATTTTTTACCAAAAATTTTGTACTTTTGCGTATGTGTAATAGTGCTATTGGTTTTGGGATTAGATGGCAAACTAACGTGGCTAGAAGGCATATTATTATTGGTGACACTATTAGGCTTTATATTCTTAAATATAAAGGAAGCAAAAAATGACAAAACCGACCCTTCTCAGTTTGATGTCGTTACAACGCCGTGGCATCAAATTATTATAGAGTTTTTAGTTTCTGCATTTGCTATTGGGCTTGGTGCTATTGTGCTAGTAAATAATGTAGATACAATTAGTGAAATGCTTGGTGTAAAAAGCGGTATTGTAAGTTTTGTAATTATTGCGGTTGGAACCAACATTCCAGAACTTGTTACAACAATTACTTCTGTAAAACTCAAAAACCCTGAAATTGGCATTGGTAACATTTTTGGGGCGAGCATAATAGATTGTACCTTACTTATTGCGGGGTCGGTATTTGCGTCTAGGGCTAACTTTATAACGGTTTCAAAATTGTTGCTAATTATAACCGTTCCAACTTTATTATTAATTACGGCAGTAATAACACTACCTATATTGAAGAAAAACAAGACGTTTAGACTGCAAGGGCTTGCACTTATATTAATTTACATTATTTATACCTACTTAGTTTGTGTAAAAATGTAATGAGCGAGATGCCATATGTTTATTAAAGTATAATTAAAAAAAATAATTTTTTTAGATGTGTAAATCGTGTGAAACATTAATGTTTCACGGAAAAATTAAAAAGTGTTGAAAACTATGTTGAAAACTTAGAACATACATTTGATAAAATACGCTATAGGTCTTTATTTTAAAGGTTTGTAGCGTTTTGAATTTTTCAAAACTGTGTGTTGAAAACTATGTTGAAAACTTAAAAAAATTAACTATTTTTTAAATTCGCTTGACAAAATTTTCATGTGCGAAATTTGATTAAATTGATCCCAAAGCAACTTACATTTTTCGACAAAATATGCGTAATTTCTACAAGTTTTATTATAAAAACATAATAATATATGGGGTTAATTTTGTAACATAAACCAAATCGAACAATGATTTAATTGACAACAATTATTAAAACCCATATAATATAATTTATGAAATTAGATGGAATGATTACAAGTATAATATATCAAAATTTAGAAACGGGTTTTGGAATAGTTCGTGTCGAAAATGGCAAAAAAGAAATAACCGCGTCGGGTAAGTTTCCGGCTCTTGGCGAAGGCGAACTGGTTAGTATGGAAGGCGAAATGGTTATGCATCCAAAATACGGCGAGCAGTTTAAAGTTACCAAAATTACGCTTCAAAAACCAACAACCACCGAGCAAATTAAAAAGTATCTAGCAAGCGGTTTAATTAGCGGCATAGGGCCAGTTACGGCAAAAAATATTGTAGATATGTTTAAAGAACGAACGCTTGAGATTATAGAAGAAAACCCAATAGAACTTGCAAAGGTAAAGGGTATTAGTGCTGAAAAGGCAATGAATATTGCTCTAAGGTATAACGACATTCGAAAACTACAAGATGCAGTAATATTTTTACAAGAGTATGATGTAACCGTAAATATGGCGGTAAAAATTTATGATAAATACAAAAATAAAACCGAACAAGTTATTCGTAAAAACCCATACAAATTGGTTGAAGATATAGACGGTATTGGTTTTAAGTCGGCAGATAAAATAGCAATGAAACTGGGGATCGATCGAGATAGTGATTTTAGAATGCGTGCTGGAGTTATTTACGAACTAAATGAAATTGCTGATAAAACGGGTAGTACGCTTGCGAGTTTCGACGAACTAAAAAAATTGGTTATGAACTTATTAGGCTTTGGCGAAAATGATAGGGATACTAGTTTTGAGCAAGTTGTGGCAAACTTAATAATAGACGGATACCTAAAAGAAATTGTAGAAGACAATGAAGTTTATTTAAGTTTGGTTAAGTTCTATAAAATGGAAAAAGCAATAGCTACAAAACTTTGTATTTTAATGGATAATTGGAACTATGCAAAACTTGATATAAGCAAAGAGTTAGATGAATACGAAAGAATAAATAACATAAAATTGCACCAAACCCAGCGTGAAGCCGTAACAACGGCGGTTAGTAATGGCGTAGTAATTATTACAGGTGGTCCTGGTACTGGTAAAACTACCATAGTAAAAGCGGTAAATTATGTGTTAAAGGGTTTGGGATTAAAATCGTTACTTTTGGCTCCAACGGGTAGAGCAAGCAAAAGATTGTCCGACGCCACCGGTCAAGAAGCAAAAACCATACATAGAGCATTAGATATTAATTTTAAGGGTAAGGAATTTGCCGGAGCGTTTAACACGTTATCTAGTTTAGAAGAAGATTGCGTTATAGTAGATGAGTGCAGTATGGTAGATACATATGTTATGTACAATTTGGTAAACGCGCTAGGAATAGGAAAGCGATTAATAATGGTCGGGGATAAAGATCAGTTGCCAAGTGTTGGAGCGGGTAACATTTTAGATGATTTAATCACCGTTGGTAAAATTCCAGTTGTTAGTTTAACCCAAATATTCCGTCAAGCAACCGAAAGCAAGATTGTTGTAAATGCACACAAAATCAATTCGGGCGAAATGATTACATTTGATAATAAGTCGGGAGATTTCTTTGTAATGAATAAAACTTCTCCCGAAGAAAATTTAAACCTTGTGCTAGATTTAGTGTCCGACCGAATGCCAAAATACCTAAATGTCGAAAGTTCGGCAGTTCAAGTAATTGCTCCAATGAAAGCGGGAGTACTGGGTGTAGAGAATATAAATAAAAAATTACAAGAAAGGTTAAACCCGCTAACTGAAACCAAAAACGAAATAACTATGGGCGAAAAATTGTTCCGTGAAGGCGACCGAGTTATGCAAACGGTAAATAACTATGAACATGAATGGGAAAAGTTCGGTTGCAAGGGTGCAGGTGTATTTAATGGAGATATTGGAGTAATTGAGCGAATAGACCCCAAAAATCACGAAACTACGATTGTTTTTGAAGACGGTAGACGTAGTATGTATCTTTCTAGTGAGTTAGATGAATTAATGCTTTCATACGCTATAACTATACATAAAAGCCAAGGTAGTGAGTTTGATGTCGTAATTATTCCAGTGGTTGCGGGAAGCCCTCAAATGATGACACGAAATTTACTTTATACTGCAGTGACTCGTGCCAAAAAGATGGTTGTACTAGTGGGTCCCACAAACTACATTTACGCAATGATAAAAAATAACTATTCGGTAAAACGTCTAACTTCGCTAAAACGATTAATACTCGAAAATAATGTTGAACTATAGTTTTTACACATACAAAGTTCATGGATAAATTATTTGTATATTTTTTATATTTTAGCAAAAAATAACCCTATACAAAGTGGGGTTATTTTTATGTTTAAAAGAATAGTATTATCCATAGTTTTACCAGTAATTGCTCTGGTTTTTGTGTTTTGTGGCACAGGGTGTGGCAAAAATTCTAATATAGAAGTAGAGTTGCCCGAAAAAATTACAATAGAAGAAAGTGTAGATGAACCATCGTTAAAGGTGTACGACACCGCAACTAAGTCAATCAAACAAATGTCACTAGAAAAATATCTTTTGGGCGTAGTGGCAGGTGAAATGTACAATACGTGGGAATTGGAAGCGTTAAAAGCGCAAGCGGTAGTAGCCCGAACATATACACTTTACTTTTTGCAAAATTACAAAAGTAAATATTCGGGAGCAGATATTTCTAATGACGTAACCGAAGCACAAGCGTATGACGAATCAAGAATAAACGATAATATCAAGCGTGCCGTCGAAGAAACTCGTGGAATAATTTTATCGGTAGATAATAAACTTATAGAACCATGGTTCCATAGCAATAGTGGTGGCGTGACAACTACAGCAAAAAACGGACTAAACTATTTAGATGACGAAAATTATACAAAGGTTCAAAAGAGTGTCGAAACCGCCGAAAATAGCCAAAACTTTAATTGGTCGGCAACTTTTACAAAGTCCGAAATGTTAAATGCTATTAGAGAAATGGGTGCAAGCGTAAGTTCTATAAACTCATTTACAATAGGGGATGTAGATGAAAGTGGTAGGGTAAAGAACTTCAAAATTGGTGGTGCTACCATAGACGCAAACACCTTCCGTATAAAAATTGGTTCTACAAAATTAAAGTCCACTAAAATTACAAATATTGTAGTTAGTTCTAAGTCGGTTTACATAGAAGGTATTGGGTATGGTCACGGTGTTGGAATGAGTCAGTGGGGTGCAAAAATTCTTGCTGGCAATGGCAAAAGTTTTGAAGATATTTTAAATTTCTACTTCCAAAATATTCAAATTGGCAAAGCAAAATATTTATAAGCGAAATTTTACGTTTTAATTAAAATAATATATAATTCACAAAAATTATATCAATTAAGTTTACAATGTAAACAAAACTTTGGTATAATTTTTTTGTTGATATTAAAAAAGTTTTAAGCAATTATGTTAGGAGAAATTTTATGAGAATTTGTTTTGTTCGTCACGCAGAAATTAAAAGATATATAACAGCACTGATTCCAGATTCTGTGCATATTTCAGCAAAGGGTAAGCGTACCGCTAAAAATGTAGCAAAGTATCTAGAAAATGAAAATGTTGTAGCGGTATATTCTTCACCACTAGAAAGAGCGGTAGATACTGCAAAAATTATCGCTAAACATTTTAACTTAGACTATGTTACCATGAAACAATTTACCGAAAGAAAGGGGACAATCCCAAGTACACCAGAAGAACAAGAATGGCTAAATAATTATATGAATTACGATTATACAAATGGTAAGTTTGAAACGCTTACAATGTTCACAAAGCAAAATTTTGCTGGGCTAGACCTTGTAATAAAGGAAAATAAACTAAAAGAAACCAAAGATTTTGAACCAACAATTGTTATAGTTTGCCACTCTGCTAACCTTTATGCATTTAACGCATATTTCAATAAATTACCACTAAAAGGTAAAGCGACATGGATGCAATGTTCGTGTGGGGCAGTAGTAAAGTACAAAGTATAGTAAAGTCAATAAAAAGGACACCTCTAACTATTAGTTAAATGTGTCCTAATTTTTTTGTTAGAAACTAAAAGTATAATTGAATTATTAATATGTTTATAGCATTTACCCAAAAATACTTCTTTATTTTAATAGAGTTAAGCCAATTGCTAAAACGCCGTATTTTTCTTCATCGACTTTTGAGTAAATAGAGTTATATACCTTTACGGTATCTTCTATAGAACTTCCGTTAAAGCCAACCTTTTTGGTTCCAGTGTTAGTTATGCAAGAATTAAAATCTTTAAATTTAGCAAGGCTAACTATTTGAGTTACAGTAATATCTCCGTTTGATGTATTTGTAAATGCAAGGTAGTCACCTTCTCTTAGTTTTTGGCGTTTTTCATCAAGTAGTCTAACTTCTATAGTTTTTTCGCCGTTTGCAACTAAATTATAATATTCTGGGTTTAACTTCATCATATAGATGTTTGTTGGGTTATTTAATAAACTAATAATTGCACGATTTCTATGCGAAACGGAATCTTTTTCTTCTAAACTAACTTCACTAAACTTATCTTCTAAGTCGTAAGAATAAAATATTGGGTCATAGCCAAAGGACAAATCTCCACTTTCAGCGTACGATATTTCACCAAAAGTTTTACCAACGGCAAATTTTATGTCATCTGGGGAAGAATAAAGTACCTCGGTTGCAGTAAAGTTTGCTTTGCGGTTTACTATGCCTTCCATTTCGTTAAGTAACTTTTTGCGGTTATTTTCTGACGTTGCAGGTTCGGTGTCGGTTGCTGAGTATCTTGCAGAAAATATTCCAGGTGCACCTTCTAGTGCGTCTACTTCTAGTCCGCTATCTTCGGCAAGTACAGTCATTGGGTTTCCATTTTTTTCAAGGTAACTATAAATTGTTTGTGCTTTTATTAGTGCGTTTGCTAAAAATGTAGTTCCCGTTTCATCTATTTCATCACTAAAACCTATATCTTTTAAACTTAACAATTTAACATCTTTCAAAATTTGTTTCATTTCTTTCAATTTATTTGCGTTTGAAGTCGCAAAAACGATTGTTTTCATATTATTCATCCTTATAAATTATTCAAGAGAAAGTTTAACATAATAATGGCTTTAGAGCAACAAAAATTTTAGTTTAAAATATTAAATGTAGTTTGACAAACATTTTTAATTTTGCTATCATATAGTAAAAATAAAAAGGAGATATATTTATGAAAAGATTTTTAAAATCATTACTAGTTGCAGTTGCTGTTATTCCACTAGCTTTTACACTTGTTGCTTGTGGTGGAGACCAACTAAGTTCAAAAGCAGATGTAGATACCAAGGGTAAATATCAAGAAGTTACCATAGAAGATATGGAAACTTATGCAACCCAAAGTGCAAAAACATCTGATGAATTCAACAAGGGTGCAAGACTAACTCTAGACGTTAGTTATGATGGAAGCAAACTTTCTGATTTATTCGGTGGTTTGATTTCTCCAGATTCTACCGCAACCAAAACAACTGCTACAATGCAAATTAATGCTATTGTAAGATGGACAATTACAGATAACAAGGCTACATTAAACGAATTGGCTTACAGAAGCTCAGCAACATTAAACGAAAAGGAAATGGTTGCCGATTACTACATTAAAGATAATATGGAATATGTAAATGCTTCCTATGGCGATAGTAAGGTTCAATACAAAAAGGCTGTTAAAATGGATGCCCTAGATAGCGGTAGCATATCTACTATTGAAAGTGCTGGTACACAAGTAAACTTTGCAGAAGTTATTGGTCAATTAAAGGCAAACTATGTTGGAAAATCTAATTACGCAGTTGTTTTAGAAAAGGCTACAAGTGGTAAGTACACAAAGTGGCATTTAGCTGTAAAAACTACAAACAATGGAGAAGAAGTTGTTGTACTAGAATCATATTATGTTTATAAATCTAATAATTTAGTTGGATACACTTCTATGGTTAATATGGGTGCTATGAAAGTTTCATGTGTTGTTGAATCATTTGATGGTACTGTTAAACTTCCAAAGGGTGCTGAAGATTATTCTACAACTGTTCCAACTGACGCTAAATGGTTGACAGGGATTGAAAGTATTTTCGGTTAATATTTAATCTACAAAACCAGAGAGATTTGTGGTAAAAACAATTCTTCTCTGGTTTTTTTATTGCAAAAATTTTCTATTTTTAAATTGTTTGATTGTAAAACAATTTTAGTTTTATTAAAAATCTTGCGTTTTGTTTACAAAATGTACCAGATTTTTGTCAAATCAATATTGATTTTTCCGCGAATCTGTGATATATTGTTGAGCAATAAAAGGGTAAAATTTAGGGGAATAATATGAAGAAAAACGAAACGAGCAGTATATCTAGCGAAAATTTTAGTGAAGCGGACGAAAAAGAATACAGTCAAATTTCTGACTATATGTACAAAATGGCAAGTAAAATTGTCGGTAAACCTAACTCGGTTGTACAAGATACCAAAAACCAAATTGAATATTTAAAGGGATTATTAAACTCCACTACAAGTAATGAAGAAAAAGTAGAATTGCAATCGCAAATTGCACAACTTGATGATGATTTAATTATTTACCAAGATGCTATAAAATATGACGCTCTTAACAAGGTTTATAACGCCAATGTAGGCTTACTAACTATGTCTCGTAAGTCGTTAATTTTTGAAAAAAGGGGAATGCAAAGTAGAGTACTAGAAGAAAAAATAGATGACGCTATTCAAGACGGCTTAATGTATTCAATAAAGAACTTTGATCCCGAAAAAGGTTATAAATTTTCTACTTATGCTATGAGTATCATCAAAAATTTTGCAAGAACGGCAATAGATAAATATTATGCTAAAGAAAAAAATGACCCGCTTGTTTCTCCAAATTTAAAATATTTCGAAGATTCGATTGGCAGAACTAAAGATGGTGATGATATTAACTTAGGACAAATTTTACCCGATGAAGATGAAGAGATATACCGCTTAGAAAAAATGTTTGCCGAAGACTATAATGGCATATTTAATAGAGCAATGCAGTATTTTAGCGAGAAGGATGAAAGATTGTTTGTTCTTAATAAAATTGAAGGCATTTCTTGTAGAGATATAATTAAAAAATGCAATTTAAACATATCACACCAAGCCGTTTATCAAAAAATTCAAGTAACAAGCAGAGAACTAACACAATTATTAACCCGAGCAAAGGCTGTTGGAGAAATGGTTAGCGGTGGCGAGTCCTTTAGTAATGTTGCTAAAAAACTTAATTTTAAAAAGGAAGAAGACGCACTTTTGTGGTACAGAAAATATAGACATATCTTTTTAGGATATGCGTGTCCAGTACCAAGAAAAACAAGCTATACAACATACCAAGAAACTCAACTAGAAAATAAAAATTCTTCACCAAATATTGCTAAACCAGAAGAACCAAAACAGCCATCAAATTTTGTGATAGGTAATAGCATTTACGAAGTTAAGGATAAGCCTGAATTAAACGAAACTCAAAAACTATTAGTTTATTTGCTAGGTAAAGATTATGATTTTAGCAAGTTCAAAAAAAGTGTTACCGTATATGACATACTTTCATTTTTTAACGAAAAAGAAGTGCCTATATTGTGTCATGCTATAAATGAACCCATAAATAAAGAATTTGTAGAATCAATGTGGGTAACTAAGGAAATTATTTATTCACGAATAAGATACGCAAGAAGCAGTTTTCAAAAGTTAATTGACGAGTGTGAAGAGTCAAAAAATTACTCAGATGCAGATGTAAAAACTATTATAAAGCAATCAGGGGTTTATAACGAATTTATAAATTCAAGTCCTAAGGCCAAAAAGTTCTATGCTTACGCTACATTCTTTAAGGGCATCAAAAGACCAGATATCGATGAAAAGGCCGAACAGATAGAAAAAACACGAAAAGAAATTAAAGAAGCAATTTTAGGAGAAAAACTTGTAAAAATGCTTACATACACTAGAGTTATGCCAGAAAACGAAAAGCGTGCGCTTATAAAGATGGCAGATGGTCTTAATATAAATAAATTACTAAGCTTTTTGCCAAAAACTTATGCCGATATGATGTCGTCTGAAGAATCGCTTATTGCAAAAGCAAGGCAACTCCAAAATGAAGGTGTAAAATGCGGATATGGTTCTTTAAGAAATGAAAGAGCAAGGGCGTGCCGTTATTTAACAAATTTATTAACTACATCAAATAACGTAGATTACGAATTAAAGTTACAAAATGATCTTGTAGCGGTTGGTGCAAAACTTGGACTAACCAGTACTAGGGTAAATTATTATAAATCGGTATACGACTACTTGTACAACGGCAAAAAAGAAGTAAGCAATAACGCCTTTGAAGAAGGCGATTTTGTAGATAACATCGGTACCATTAAAGAAACAAGTTTTAAAAACTATAGAGAAGATATTTTAGAAAATATTAAAAAAATGGAAGAAGTTCCCGCTAAGAAAATGCAATTTATTAATAAAGCGTTTGGTGTAACGGCAGAGTCAAGTCCTGGAACATTTAAAATACTAAACAAAGTAGATTTTTCAAAATTATTTCAGTCACTCGATAAAAATTTAACATTCCAATTTGGAATCTATTTGGATGAAAACCCACAAGTAATGGCAAATATTTTAAGAAGTACACCTGAAGAAATAGAAGAAGCAGTTAAAGAGCAATCTCATATAATTGCTAGAAAGATTATGATTTGCAATAGTATTATTCAAAATATGGCGTATGGAGAAAGATTAGATTCATTATCTGAAAGGTCGGGAATAGGTATAAAGGAATTACAAAAATACAAAACACTTGCATTACAAATTTTCCCAGAAGCAAATAATGAAATATTTGCAAATGGAGATGTAAAAAAACTAGAAAATGTTAAGCAGACGGAAGCATTTACTAAAGAGTGGGAAAAGAAGGTAAAAGTATTGCATTTATTAAATTTAATTCCTGCATACTTTAACGGAGAAATTGTTAGAGATAATGCTTCGGTAGATAATTTTATTACTTACTTTGAAAATGTAGAAGACTACACCGCGTTAAATAATCTTATGCTAAAAACCCTAAAACTTATTTCAAGTGAAGAGAATATGACCAAAGAAGAAAAACAAGAATTTCATAAAAATGCAATGAGAGTTATAAGTTCTAGTAAAATTGACGATAAAGTGCATTATTTAGGTTCAAAAAGCAAAGAAGAAGTGATAGACCTTGCAATTTTAAAGAAAAAAGCTGTTGCATACGAAGGGTTTTATGAATTATTTTTACAAGACGCAAACAAACAACATTCAATCGAAAATACAGCAGAAGAAAAGGCTCTACGATTAATATTTTTATTGTATGATAGGGTAGATACCGACATAAATTTTGAATTGATATATAAATTGCAAGAAGTCGAAATTTCCGATATATTAAAACTATTGAAGAGTGATAAAGATAAATTTATGGCACAAAAGTACTTAGATTTAAAAAATATAACATCCTATGGTGCAGATGGTTCAATACATAATTTTAAAACTAGAACTCGAAATGAATTGCGTAAAAAACTACAAGCAATTTATGAAAGATTAAACGCACACAATAGTAATTTAAGTATAAAAGAAGTGTTAGAATTAGTAAACGTTAGCGAAGTTGCAAGCGAAAAGTAAAATAAAAAGTATTAAGACTTGTTTCTTAATACTTTTTTCTATTTTTGATAATAAGTTTTCAACAAAGTTTTATCATCTGTTAAAAGGTTTTATTAATTATACTAATAAATTGTTATTTATAAAGTTTGGTTCGCTTGTAATATTTATACCTAATTGTTTTAATGTTTTTTCTTCGTCGGCGGATAGTATAAATGTGCTATGTGCGTCAGTTCCACGAAGTTCATTTAGTGAGTGCAAACATTTTTTTGCTATTGGGTTGGTAACCGAACAAATAGATAGGGCGGTTAAAACATCCGAAAGAGTAAGTCTTGCGGTTTTTAAATTTAAGCAGTCGTGCTTTAATTCGAGAATTGGTTTAAGCACGGCGTCAGATATCAAATCTACATCATCTTCAATCTTTGCAATATGTTTAACGGCATTAATTACCATAGAAGCTGGGGCGGATAAAACTTCTTTTTGCTTGCCGTATATTAAAGTGCCATCTTCTAGCTCTATTGCCACACAATTACATTTTGTTTCTTCATAAATTTTACGAGAATAATCTATACAAGGCAAAATGCTATCATTAATATCTAATTCGTTCATTAAAAATTTTACTTTATCTACAGTATCTTGAGTTGTCTGACCTTTTTTGTATGCTACAAGATAGGAGTAATATCTTCTAACGACTTCTTTTTTAGATGCAAGTTGAACGCCGTCATCATCCATAATTGCAAAACCAATTTTATTTACGCCCATATCGGTAGGGGAGTTATATATTTCTTTGCCAGTAATCTTTTTTAAGATATTTTTAACAACGGGAAATACTTCAAGGTCGCGATTGTAGTTTACTGCTGTTTCGCCATAAGTATTTAGGTGATAAAAGTCTAGCATATTAATGTCTTTAATGTCGGCGGTTGCTGCTTCATAGGCAACGTTTACGGGGTGCTTTAAAGGTAAATTCCATACGGGGAAGGTTTCAAATTTTGCATATCCAGCATTTACCCCACGCTTGTATTCGTGATATAGTTGAGATAAGCACGTTGCAAGTTTTCCGCTATTTGGACCCGGAGCGGTGACTATTACAAGCGGTCTAGTGGTTTCTATATATGGGTTTTTGCCATAGCCTTCGTCTGAAACAATGGTTTCAATATCGTTAGGGTAGCCTTTTGTGTATGTATGAAAATACACTTTTTCGCCATGACGAGTGAGTTTTGTTGCAAACTTTTCGGCACTAGGTTGACCTTTAAATAGAGTAATTACTACACTAGAAACATATAGTCCAAGCGATCTAAAACTATCTATTAGTCGTAATACTTCGTTTTCATAACTTAGTCCAGAATCTGCTCTAATGCGGTTTTTTTCTATATCACTTGCATTAATGCAAATAACTATTTCCAACTTGTCTTTTAGTGAAATTAATAATTTGGTTTTTATATTACTTTCAAAACCCGGCAAAATTCGGCTGGCGTGCAGGTCGTCAAACAATTTTCCGCCCATTTCTAAATACAACTTGTTTTGGAACATATCAATTCGCTTTAATATGTTCTCTTTTTGTAATTCAATGTACTTATCATTATCAAAAGATTTTTTCATATGTTTTCCCCTTCTCAGTTAATTATAGTATACTCAAAAGTTCAAATGCAAAATAAAATTTTAATAATATGCAATTTTTGCAATTTTAGATATTTTAACGAAAATATTTCAATTTATTACAAAATAAATTCATTTTTGCACAATTTAAAATTGGTATCAGTAATTAATTGTTTGGAAAACTCAAAATTCATATGATATAATGTTTGTACAAAAAATTTTAAGGAGAGATGTAAAGATGAAAAAGATTAATTTTAAAAAAATTGTGGCTATGGCTTCGCTTTGCGTTTGTGCATCTACACCTATATTATTAACAGGTTGCGATGGTCAAGGTAAAACCGCATACGAACTTGCTGTAGAAAATGGCTTTGAAGGTACCGAGAAGGAATGGTTAGAAAGTCTAAAGGGTGCAAAAAGCACCATAAGTATTAGTGAAGACGGCCATTGGGTAATAGATGGCGTAAAGTCTAACGTAAAAGCAACTGGCGAAAAGGGTAGTAAGGGTGATCCTGGTGCTGCAGGCGAAAAGGGTAGTAAGGGCGATCCTGGTGCTGCAGGCGTTCAGGGTCCAAAAGGCGATAAAGGAAATGACGGTACAAGTGCTCCAACCGTTGTTAATGTAGAATGTAAGTATGGTTATTCAGGCGGAAAAGCGGTAGTGTATATTACTATCTATTATTCTGACGACACCAAAAAGGATGTTGTTATGCCAATTCCACCAAAGGCTGAGCAAATTAGCGTAAATAATTCAAGCGACACAATTTATGTTGCAAAAACTAGTGGGGAACCAGTATTTGAAGATAAATTAAATATTCTATTTGAAGATGGTACTTCAGAAATGGACGTTCCACTAACTAAGGATATGATTATCCTAGACGAAGGCGTTCAAATAGATTATTCTTTAGTTGGAGAATACCAAGTAAAAATAGCATATAACGGGCATTTAGAAACAAAAACTTTGAGAGTTTATGATGCAAGTTCCATAAGTGAAACTTCTTTAATGGCAAATACCAGTTATGTCATTTGGACGGCTTCTACAGAAGAAGGTTCTGGAGAAGTTAACTATACTCCAAATTTAGAAGGCTTAAGCGCAACGGTAGAATATTCTAATGGTAGAACCAAAATCGTTCCATTAAGCGAATGTACCGTAGAACCAATTTCCAACCCACAAGTAAGTGCAGGTAATACAGTAGCAATTTCTTATGGAAGTGCAACTAATTATTTAACAGTTTACTTAATGGATGAAACTACATTAACTTCATCTTTAAAATCCGAAGAAACTCGAGCAACTTTCATTTCTGCAACTAAAGGTTTAGATAGAGCAATTAAGGTTAATTCAAACGTATTTGACGACAATGAACGTTTAGAATTCCAAATACAAGTAGGTGGTGCAAGTTATTACTACGCAAAAAAAGCAACTAACAATATGCTTGTTGATTTATCTGGCGTAGACTTTGATAGTTCAGTAAGAAATAGCAGTTTAACTACTTATAAGTTTAAAGACTATTCATGCGACACGAGGTTTAGACTTTGCACCTACACCGACAACGATATTATAGACTATAGTTCAACAGTAATGAGAAATGGTTCATATGTAAGTGCAATACCTGTAAATAGTGTAAACGCTGTTCCAGATGTAGATTTATCAATATCAATACATTTAGGTTCAGAGTACGAAGTTGGCGGTAGTATAATAGTTCCATTATCTACTTTTAGTGAACAATTATCCGACATAGATTTTACCGTTGCACAATTAGTAGAGAAAAATGTTAAGTATAATAATAAGAATTTAAACATTTGGGTGAATTTATATAATAAAGCAATAAATAATATCCAAAGTATACAAACTTCAGAAAGTTTAGATGATTTGGTTATACTAAAAGATACAACCCGTGAAGACCTAACCCAACAAATATATACAACTTTAATTGGAAGAGAAGTAAGAATTAATTACTTTGAACCTATTAATGGTAATGATTCAAAAATAATAACAATAAACGAAACTATGATAGACCTAAGCGGAATAGATACTTCAAAATTGGGCAGACAATATGTAACAGTTAAATACATAGGAACCTCTGAAGAAGGTACCAATGCAGTAGGCGAAATGGAAATTAGCGTATACGTTAAGGTAGATTTAACGGGAAAAGAACCTTTAAATACCCTTTATTTCAGTGAGTATTTGAAAAACTTTACATCATATGAAGCTGTAGACCTTTATGAAGGTGGAATTGCTCAAAAATTTTATGTTAATGGTAGTGATAAAGTTTTAAAAGGGCAATGCAAATACGAAATTTTGCGTGAAGCTACCGAAACCGAAACTTTAGTTATTAGAGCAATTGATGGCGAATGTATAATGTTTTTTGAACTAGATAAAGCTACAAATAGATTAGTTCCACTTGCACAAACTGGCGGAACAACTTACACATCTAGCGAAATGGAAGAAGGTACACGTTATGCAGTAGATAAGTGTACATTTACAGTTGGCGGAAAAGAATATACTATTGGTATATTTAAAATGATAAATGGCGAAGACGCAATGCATATGTTCACATTTGAAATAGATGCAAACAATAAGATTTATTACGGCGAAGACGGAGAAACTTATATGACTCTAACCCTTGTAGAAGAAGGGAATGTACTAAATGTTGAAATGAATCAAGATTAAAAAATTTAAAATATAAAAATCAAAAGACGCATTAATTTAGTGCGTCTTTTTGCTTTGAAAGTAAATGTTTAATTCAGGTTTGCTTTTATTTTAACCAAATTAATTGTTATTGTTATTATTGCTATTGCTATCACAAATTAATAATATTCCAGCAATTACATTTACAAATAATAATGTACAAATTTTAAATCCCATTGTTAGTTCGGTTGTGCTTTTTGCTCGGTAAACCTTAATGGTCATTGGTATTATCCAAGCAAGCGAAACAAGTGTGCTAAACATCATATACCCGGTGTTTTCAAGGTAAATATTACTAGCCCAGATAGTTATAGCACTTCCGCATACCGAAAATATGCTAAGAACCATAAATACAAAAGCACAAGTATGCAAGCCAGTTTTTTTGTTTGAGTCAGTGGTTGATGAGTTAAGAGTAGTGCTACTTTGGTAAGTTTCGGTTACTTTTGTTCCGCAATTAGAGCAATATTCTGCTCCGCCAGTTAGTTCACTCCCACAATTTTTACAATACATAATTTTTTCTCCTTTTATATAATTATACTTTATTCACTAAAAAATACAAGTAAAAATTCTAAAATTTAATAATTTAACTTATTAAACGTGATGGCATTCAAAATATGTAATAAAAAAGTTTTTTATATTACTTTGAAATTAATGAAATTTATGGTATTCTAAATTTGATAGGAAAGCGATATTTATAAAAGGAGATTTTTATGCGACAAAAGTTTATAGATAAAATTTATATGAGAGAAGTGTTGGATAAAGAATGGTATCTTGAAAAAGACGAAAAACTTAATGGGTACATAGCACTAAAATATGTAAAGGAAATTTCTAAACCGCTAACGGCTTTTTGTAATGGCAAAAAATATGTGGGTCTAGATAAAGGGTACTCCATTTTAGAATACGTTCCTTTGAATAGAAAATATAATTGCCGTGTTTTTTTTGATACACAAAATAGACCATTATGCTTCTATTTTGATATAAACAATGGTTCTGGTATAGAAAACGATGTGCCTTGGTATGATGACTTATATCTTGATGTTACAATGGAATGCCCAACCATTACAGAAATGGGTTACTATATTCGCTTAGATGACGAAGCCGAGTTTAAAATGGCGAAGAAAGAAGGCAAAATTGATGAAAGTACTTACAACGCCGGTTACGAGATAGCAACAAAATTAATGCAAGAACTTAGAGAACAGAAAAACGATATTGTAAACAGGTGCCAATTTGACTTGTATCGAATAAAAACATCTTTAGGGTTAAAGTAGAGCGTTAAAAATTAAAGTTAAACTCAAAAATTTTGCAATTTAACAAAGGAAGAGTTATGAAGGTTAAAAAAATTGTAATACCTTCAAGCGTTACTCAATTGCCGGCAATGCTTTTGACGGATATAGTTATGTTCCAGTTGCATATTACAAGGGCACAGTACAAGAACTAGAAGCCAATCCACAAGTTAAGGGTGGATTATGGCGTTGCACCATTTATTATTATATTACAGCGAAACCGAACCCGATGTAAATGAAAACGGCGAATACACTGGTAATTTCTGGTATTACGATACCAAAAATTCGATTGTCGAGTGGAAGAAGTAGGTGGGTAATTAGGGAGATTTGTAATGTACAAGCAATTTTATACAATGCTTTTATGCCGTGAAGCGGATGAGAGTAAATTATTATTTGACGATTTGGCACATAAGGCATATGATTTAATGATGTTTTTCAATGAATTACTACCGGTGCAACATCGACCGAATTATAAAACAGTATATAAAAAAAACGATGCAAAGATTTATAATTGGAGTTACGAGCAATTCTATAATGATTTAAAAAATGGTGTAAACCACACAAAGGATGCTGATTTTGAAAACTTAGGGTATACCGTATCATTCTTTTCTTCATTAAATGATTCAGAAGCTGTTGGATATAATTTGCATATAGGTGCAACAAGTAAAAATGTGCAAAATTTTTTATCGGTAACATTTCCGCCAGATTTCAATTATTTTGAAAAGAGCAATAGCACTTTGCTAGAAAATTTATTCGAAAGATGTGTAACTTTATTTGGTGCCACATATGGTAAAATGGCAAATAGTTGTGTGTTTAATGGTAGGGGAATGTCTTTTGATTTAAAAGGTTACAAAATAGAACATTTACAATGGCTGAATTATTTTTCACTCAGACGATTTGACATTGGTAAGCAATTAAAAGGTATCACTAAACTTAACAAAGGAATAAATTGCAAGAATGGGTTTTTAAAATTAAAAGAAATAGCAATAGATTCTACAAAAGCAGAAGATATGGAACTTGTAAACAAAGTGGATGAAGCGTTCCATAAAAATGTAGAGAATTATTTCCCGTTTAAATGAACAAGCAAAAACAAAATCGAACCAAATTATCTGGTTCGATTTATTTTTTGTTTGAGTGTATATAAAAATCATTTTTTGGTAGTCTTTGATTATTTTACAAGTTTTATTTATTTTG
Source organism: uncultured Clostridia bacterium (assembly GCA_934772525.1). Lineage (GTDB taxonomy): Bacteria > Bacillota > Clostridia > Christensenellales > UBA1242 > UMGS1908. The sequence continues at coordinate 133,472 of CAKVMI010000003.1, read as the reverse complement.
ACTTCAGCGAAATTAGGACTAATTATTTATTTCTGCAAACATAATCATATCGTGATAACCATCAGAAAGTTTTACGTAGCTTTTTAAAATACCTTCTTGTTTTAGCCCACATTTTTCCATAACTCGTTTTGAAGCAATATTTGTAACTACACAACCACCTTCAAAACGATTTACATTCATTTCATTAAAGGCAAAATTTTTAACACGCATTAGGGCTTCTGTCATATATCCATTTTTTGTAAATCTATTATCTATTGCATAATTAAACATTACACTATCATTTCTTAAATTAACATTAAAGTTTACAGCACCTATAATTTGATTAGTACTTTTAAGAGTAATTAACCAGTTATAGTAGTTATTGTTTTTATATTTTTCTTCAATATTTTCTAGCGATGCTTTTTCTTCTTCTAAATTTACTGGTTTTCTATTTGTGTAATAAAGAAATTCCTTTTGATTTAAAAACCCTTCATATATTTCTTTTGCATCACTTTTTTCAAATTTTCTTAAAATAAGCCTTTCAGTTTCCAGTCTAATCGTTCCTATTTCGTTCATTTATTGTTCTCCTTTGAAACGCATTTTGACCATTATATTTATTCATTATAATGATATTGGCGTTCGCCAATTAAATTACTCATTTCATTCGCAATGGTATTATTTGTAGAAGCTTATAATGATATAATAGATATACCTTTAATTCCTTATTACAAACGATGTTTGTAATTTCATTCATAAAGTGAATGCCATTATGTAAGAGATGTAATTTTCTTGCTTAAAGTAAATTTCATTTTAACAAAAAACGCCTTTATAAATCGTTATTTTATTACTTGTGTGTAAAACCAAAAGTCGCCTTTTGATTTTTTCACACGTTTTGAATTCTTGCTGTTTGATTTTCCAAATATGATACTTAACTTTTATTTTTTAAATAAAATACATTTTATGTATAAAATCAAGCAAAAAAATTTTTATGAATTGAAAAAGTTGAATAAATTTTTATAAACGAGTAATTTTGCTGGCTCGTGCTACTGCAAAATAATTTACGCATTGATATATTTTTTACACAAATTAGAATTTATCTTTATCTTTTTCATGTTTTACTTGCCAATTTTTACCCAAAATAATCTCCTTTATTGTAGTATAAAGATTGTAACACATATATTGTGTAATTACAATATTTATACTAAAATAAAAAGCAATTGTTTTTAAAGCAAACAAAAAAGCCTTTAGTGAAGCGATCCATGGGGTTCACTTCATTAGACCTTTCATTTTGTTACTTGGTGCACCAAAAAATGTAGAAACATACAAGGTAAGACTTTGCTTTTGGGGTAACAACGACTATCCAAGAGTCAAAGTTGCCAAGCGTGGGATTTGCCATTAATCAAATTTAAGCATCGGTAAATTCATTACTTTGATTAGAGAAGCAGACAAAAAAGAGCCTTTAAGAGTTTCTCAAAAAGAGAGGGCAAGTGGATTTGAAGACGAAAGCGGAATTGCTATTTATTATTTCGTTATGTGGGACAAAGATAGAATAGTTCCGCTACGGTTGGTAAAAAATTTTTGGTTTCAAATTTCACACTTAGGTGTGGCAATCCATTTGATTTTTTTGCAGACAATATGTTAACATATAAAAGACAAAAACAATTACAAACAAAATGATTAAACCGATTAATATAAAAATCTATAAAAATTTGCAAAATATAGACAAGATAACCAACCGGGGAATCAATCAAAATCGCCTAAAATTAGCCATTAATGTGCCATATTAGGGCTAATTTTACCAAACCTACAAAGTTTTTGGTAGCACAATTTCGCTTTTGCAAAACGCAAAAATACAACCCCAAAGTGGTTTTTTGATTAAAAAAAAATATTTATAAAATGGATACAAACAAAAAAGTAAGAATGAGGTAAAATTAATGAAAAGTTTTTTTAAAAAGTTAAATTCCACCATAATAATTGCCATAATGCTCGTTCTTAGCATTTTTGTTGCCGAAATAGTAAAATTTTGTACTAATTTAAACAATTTAAAACTTCAAAAGACTGTAAACGCTCACGGTCTTTTGGCAGAAAATGTGACACCAACGCCTACAAGGGTAAACCTTGGCGACTATATAACTCTTGGCAAATACAATGGTAAAGACATTTTGTGGAGATGTGTAAGCGTTGATGACAGTGGCACGCTTATGCTTGCCGACAGCATTATAGATACACTTCCGTATGATGCTATTACAAGTGACAATAGTCGCTCAAAATCTCACAGTCGTGATTATAGGCGTGACACTTATGGCTCTAATTATTGGAAGGACAGCAATATGCGTTCGTGGTTAAACTCTATCGCCGAAGTGGGTGGGGTAAAGTGGCTATGTGGTAATCCTCCAAAAGAGAACTATGTGGACGGCAACGCTTACGACCAAAAGGCGGGGTTTTTGAATAATTTTTCAAGGGCGGAAATTGCCACAATGAGAACCGTTACCCAGCGTTCGCTTGTATCGCACCCAGAATATAAGCGAGGAATTTATGATGGAGATGGTCGTTCGGATTTAGAATTAAATACAGATATTCAAAATGTTGCCCAAAACTATGATAGCGCTTATGGTGAAAATTCAACCGAAAAGGTTTTTTTGCTTGATGTTAAGCAAGTAAACACCGTTTGGAAAAACTTTGGTAGTTATTATGTTGGGAAAAATGAGCAAGGTGCAAATTGGCCATATTGGTTAAGAACTCCGGTAACCGATTGCAATCACGATATGCGGTATGTTCACAACAATGGAACAATAGGCAGAGAGTCGCCACAACGCAGTTATATTGGAGTTAGACCTGCCTTTTATCTTGATACAGACTATTATGTAGCAACTTCTGGTAGCGGAACTAAAGCAAGTCCGTATATAGGCTCCGCTCCTAATAAGGTTGAGGACGATTATACCGTTGCAGAGCCAGATGATGACCCAAATCAAGAGTGGGATATAAGCACCGACAAAAAACTTACGCTTACTCTTGGACCAAACTATTCTAAGGACGGCAAATACTCAAACCCAACAATTCCTATATACACCATTCAAAAAACAAGAAGCGACACAGAAAATATGGTAATTGTTATTTGTGGCGAAGGATACACCAAAGGTCAACAACAAAAATTTATAAACGATGTAAAAAAGGTGTGGAGCGGTGCAATTGCATACGAACCCTATCGCAGTTTTGCTGATAGATTTAATGTGTATGCACTTTGCACGGCGTCAGAGTCTAGTTTTGAAAACGGCGGAAGCACATTTTTTGATGTGGTTGTAAGTTCTAAAAATTCTTCGACTATATCAACCAATTTGGGCAACCCTTGGAAAAACCATATTTTTGAAAGGTGTATTGGTCCTACATTTATAGAGCAAATTCACGACGCCCATATCCCTAACAAAACGGACCCTGACACATTTATTTGGGACGATGAAAAAATGTACCGACAATTTGACTATGTACATAGTTATATAAACCAGTTTGCTTTGCTGGTTAATACTAGCCGAGACTTTGGAGATGCATACAACAATTTAAAATCAGGTTTTCATTATTTTATAACGCCATCGGATAGTTACCGTGCTCAGCGGACTTTTACACACGAGTTTGGTCACGGATTGTTAGGGCTTGGCGATGAATATATGTCTAGTGCCGCAACAACAACTGACTATACTTCGCTAAATGTGGCATATACTCACGACCCAGAGCAAGTAAAGTGGAAAAAATTGTTAGGATTTAGAAAAACTTTTACTTGTAAAACAGCGGAAACTAATACTTCTTACAATTCTAGTTATGAGTGCCTTATGCGAGATACAAACTACCAGTTTTGTGAAGTTTGCAAATTGCAAGGGTACAAAAGATTATCTCAACTTGTAAGTGGCAAAAGCCTTTACGTTGCCGACCCCGAAGTAAAAAAATATACCGGTCAATATTCAGAATTATCTGCCTTTGCAGATACTACACTCAACGGATATGCTGATTTTATAAATTATCGCAATACGGTATTGCTTAGCGGTGCAGATAAAAACAAATTTAACAAAAGTTTGGCTGGCAAAAAAATAGAACTACGCACAATTGTTCAAAATTTGTCAGATAGTACGACTCGTTACATTACTATGAAGGTTTGGATAAAGCGGGCAGACGGAAGCGTGGCAACTACAACCGGGGGTCAAAGACTAGAAATTTGGCAGACTTTTACCATTCCTATATGGGAAGAAAAAAGCAAGTTTTGGCCAAAGGGCGCCCTGGAATACAATGGCAGTATTTTGGATTCGGGACTAGAAAGTTGCTCAATAATTTACCAAATTCCGGCAGATGCCGACCTAAAAGAGGGCGATACCGTTGCCTTTTTGATAACGGACGAAAACGGAAATGTTTTATCGCACGACAACACCGAAACGCAGTCGTACGCAAATGTTAATATAGAGTACAAGTTTGAAGACGGCAGCGAAATTCCTAATGCTTCAAAAGCCGTAATTCCTATGGCTGTTGGAAGCAATATAAATTGGGAGCCCGCTCAATCTTTTTATGGGCATACATTGAGTAGGGTAGAGGGGCTAAATCAAGTAGTAAGCGGTAGTGGTCAAACGGTAACATACTATTATATCAAGCAAATCAACAATCATATACATGATTGGGGAGAGTGGGTAAGCAATAACAACGGCACACACACCCGAACTTGCAAAACAGATAGTAGCCATACCCAAACAGCCAATTGTTTTGGTGGAAAGGCAACATGCACAACAAAAGCGGTTTGTGAAGGTTGCAAAAAAGCGTATGGAGAAAGTGTTGCACACAACATAACAAAATACGGCGGAAAAGATAGCACGGGGCATTGGGATACCTGCTCTACTTGTAATGACAAGTTTAATTTTGAAGAGCATACCCCCGACAGAGAATCTCCAGACGAAAGCAACTCTGTAAAATGTACAAAGTGCGGATTGTTAATTGCTCCTGCAAAACAAAGCAAAATGCGTTCTGGCAAAGCGGTAGCGGGTATTATAATTGGCTCGGTAGCGATTGTTGTGCTGGGCGGATTTGTTATTTGGTTGCGGTCAAGGAAAAAGCCGTTGTAGAGTTAAAAAAATAAAACAAAACGAATGAAGTGGACCTTATAAAGTTATCTAACTTTTGGGGTTTGCTTTTTTTCTTTGGCTCGTTTTGTTTTACTGCAAACCACCTTTTGCGGCACAAGCTTTGCGACGCAAGCCGCAACTATGTTCGATTTTGAATAAATAAAAAAGCCTAAACCAAACACTTAAATTAAGTATTCAATTTAGACTCATGTTGGTGCAGATGACAGGAGTTGAACCTGCATAAAGTTGCCTTTACTCGGACCTGAACCGAGCGCGTCTGCCATTCCGCCACATCTGCATATTAGAGTTTGTAAATATATTTTACGCTCGAAAGAGTCGGTTTTCAACAAAATTTCAACGTTTTTTAGTTTTTTTTAATACTACTGTTAAGTGGGGTTTAGTGATTTTGTTTATTTTTTAACTATAATAGGTAATTTAGTAGCAAACTTATTCTAATAAATTTGGTCGTTTTTGTGGTAACCCTATTATTATTTGACAAGGTGGGGCAAAATAAGTATATTATATTATAAGGCAAAAATGAGCGACGTTATGTAAAAAGATTATTTATAAGTAAAAGGGGAATAATTTTATGATAGTTGCAATAGATGGAACAGTATGTTCAGGAAAATCTACTATAGCAAAAAGACTTGCTAAGGCGTTGGGTTTTACACACATTAATACAGGTGCTATTTATAGGGCTATGACAGTTGCGTGCATTAGAGTTTTTGGAAAGGATATGGATGTTGAAAGTTTAACTGACGATATTATTAAATTAGTTAAACCATTAGACATAGATGAAAGTTTTGATGCGGATGGCGGATTTAAAATTACATTAAACGGCGAAGACATTACAGGAGAGATTAATCTTCCTTATGTTTCGCACCAAGTATCGCACGTTGCTAAAATTCCAGAAATTAGAGAGATGTGCAAAATCATCCAAAAGCGTATTGCAAGTTGCAAAAATTGCGTAATAGAAGGCAGAGATATAGGTACGGTTGTGTTTCCAAATGCTGAAGTAAAATTTTATATGTCTGCAGACGATATTGTTCGTGCAAAACGCCGTATGAAAGATTATGAAGAAAAGGGCGAAAATTATCCTATTGAAGAAGTGCTTAAAGAAATAAGGGCGCGTGACGAAGAAGATATGAATAGGGCAATTTCGCCATTGAAACCAGCAGATGATGCGATTATTATAGATAACTCTGGCGATGACCCAGATGAGATGGTAGACTATTTAAAACGCATTGTTTTAAGTGTAAATAAGGAGTAAATATGATTTCAGGTATTATTACTATAATTTTAGTGTCGCTAATACTTATTGGTATGGCACTAGGAATGTTAAGGGGTTTTACAAAGTCGTGGGTTAGGCTTATTATTGTGGTTTGTGGCGCTGTAATCTCTTATTTTGTAGCGGGAGCCATTGGTAACGCTATTGCAAAAATTAATATTAGCAGTATGGGTATAAATATTGGTGGCGAAACTGCAACGACAGTTTCAAACGCCGTGGAGCTTGTACTTAAAGATATCTCGGTGGTTGGCGAACTTGTACAAAGTAGTCCTACCATTGCAAGCGTAATTACCGTTTTACCTATTGCCATTATTAATTTGATTTTGTTTGATTTATTATTCTTTTTAATTAATTTTATTACATGGATAATTTACTTAATTATCTTTGCGATAGTTCGTAAAAAGCATAAAGATGAAGAAAAGCCAAAAAGAAAGGGCTTGGGCGTATTAATGAGCGTCATTCAGTCTGTATTTGTATTTGTTGTAATTTTTGTGCCAGTTATGGGTTTAACATATTTTGTAAACAAGCAAATTGATTATGCAAATAATTATAACGGAGAGTTGGAGCAAACATCAATAGAAGGGTCTGTTTCAGCGGATGAATATTACAATGAAATGGTTGCTTTTGCAGAAGAAAAGAGTGCAGAAGAAGAGAAAAATACAACCGATGCTACCGAACAAGTTGAAAAGTACGCAAAAGATTTAACCGATGTTTGGGTATTTAAAACACTAAAATTTTTAGGTTATGACCGAGTTTCTATGGCTTTAACAAACAACCTAACAAAGTTTGAAGTAAATAATGTAAAAACTGGTCTATTTGACGAGTTTGAAAATGTAGTAAAGATTTCGGTTAGAGTAGAAAGATTATTTGGTAATAACCGCCAAATTTCTAGCTGGACAACCGATGATGTTAAGATATTAAATGAAGTTGTAAATAAGTTTTTTGATTCTCCAATATTTGGTGACATTACAACTGAACTAGTAAATGCCGGTGCAAAAAAATGGACGGAAGCATCAGAAAATAATAAGTTTTTAGGTGTAGAAAAGCCACAAACATCTTCAGATGTTCAAGCCGTTTTGGATGAATTATTGATTGGCTTAAAAACCGATAATAAAGAAGACTTAAAAGGCGAATTTAATAGTATAGTTAATGCAATTAATTGCTTAATAGAAAAAGATGTAATGAAGTTAATTTCTAAAAGTGCAGATATTACTTCATTTATAGACCCTATAAAAAATAGTCATATTATTGCCGATGTTTTAACATCTCTAAGTACAGGAAACGCACTAAATAGAGCCCTTCCAAAGGTTATTCAGTTAGGTCTAAACCAAATGTACAAAGCAGTTAATGTGCCTGAAGAAGATTATAACAAATTAAAAATTAATGTTTCAAGTAGTCAAATTAACTGGAATACCGAAAGCGAAATTTTAGACGAACTATTTAGTAACCTTGCAAAAGTGTATGAAAGTATACAAAAAGAAGGCGATATAAAGGATAATCTAGATTACGATAGTTTGGCTGTTGCACTTGAAAGAATGCGTGATTGCAATTTACTTGCAAAGAGTACCGTTAAAGTAATTGAGAATATTGGCGGAATTGATGTAGAAAGTACTAGTCCACTAAACAAAGAACTAACAATTACCTTGCTAAGAAACTCTAGCATGAAAGATATTGATGGTATGAATAGTGTTATAAATGATATAGAATTAAACTACAACGCAAAAGACGCAAACGGCAATTATAAACTAAGCTTTAAAACATTACTAAACACATTAAAATATTCAGTTAAACTTGCAACCAATTTGAAAAACGCTGAAACAATAAATACCGATGATGTGGCGGGATTATTAGATGGATTAAAGGATGAAGTTGTTGGCGAGATTGTAAAAGATGCAGTAAAAGAGAAACTAGAAAAAGAAATTGAAAAAGCAGGTATTGAAGCCGATGTAACTGGCACAACTGCCGTAAGTAACATTGTAGATGCAGTTACCGATTACAACAAAACTGCAAATGAAAATAATAGTGACCCAACTAAAGATAAGTTGCCTACTCTCCCAACCGAAAAGGAAGAAATAATCAAAACGGCAGAGTCTGCAAAGACAATGTTTGATGTAATTAAAAAGGGTGAAGGTGCTGACGAGAGTGCTGAGACCAAATATTTTGCAACAAAAGAAGAATTGCAAAACTTTATTAAGGAAATGCATAAGTCAAATTATTTGTGGAATGTTTCGTTGCTTAATAGTGACAAGTTAGGCTTTAAAGATGTAGAAACAAACAAAACTAAATTAACGGAAAAAGAGTATCAATGGGCGACTGAATTGCTTACCGAAACTTATAATAATGGCGAAGCCGATGTTGCATATTATACCGAAGTTGAAATGCAGAATATTTTCGGTTTAAATAAATAATAAGTCAAAATGTTGTTGAATAAACTTATTGTATATGATATAATTTTAGTACATTAAAAATAAGGAGAAAATGGATGAACTGGATTTGGATTTGGCTTGGAATAGTAGTTGTTGCGTTGGTGCTAGAATTCATAACGCTAGAACTTGTGTCAATCTGGTTTGCATTTGGTGGCTTTGTTGCACTAATAATGTCCGCTTGTGGAGCTAGCGTTGAAAGTCAGTGGATAGTGTTTGGCATTATCTCATTAGCGTGCATTTTAGGGCTTAGAAAGGTATCACTAAAGCTATTACAAAAAGACGACAACCACAAAATTACAAGCAAAGAACTAACAATTGGTTCTACAACGGAATTATTAGAGCCTATTAGCGAAACCCATAAAGGTTTAATCAAAGTTAACGGAATAGAGTGGACAGCAATAGGCGAAAAGGAAGATACCGAAATAAAGGCGGGAACACTTGTAAAAATCATCGCACAAAAAGGAAATAAATACGTTGTAAAACCAGAGAAGATTATGGAAGAAAAGGAGGAAATTAAATAATGAGTACAGCAGTAATTGTATTAATAGTATTAATAGTTGTAGCACTTTTAATATTGGCGTTTAGCGTAAAAGTTGTTCGTCAAAGTAGTGCAATAGTAATAGAAAGACTTGGTAAATATCATAAAACTTTAGAAACAGGTGTGCATTTAATTACACCATTTATAGATAGAATGGCGGGTCCAGTAATTAGTTTAAAGGAACAAATTGCAGACTTCCCACCACAACCTGTTATCACAAAAGATAATGTAACTATGCAAATAGATACCGTAGTGTACTTCCAAATTACCGACCCAAAACTATACTGCTATGGTGTAGAAAGACCACGTCAAGCAATTGAAAATTTAACCGCCACAACTTTACGTAATATTGTAGGTGAACTAGAACTAGACCAAACTTTGACAAGTCGTGAAATAGTAAATTCTAAAATGCGTTCCATACTAGATGAAGCAACCGACCCATGGGGAATAAAAATTAATAGAGTAGAATTGAAAAACATTCTTCCTCCAAAAGATATTAGAGAAGCCATGGAAAAGCAAATGAGAGCCGAACGTGAAAGACGTGAATCAATTTTAAGAGCGGAAGGCGAAAAGAAAAGTACCATTTTGGTTAGCGAAGGCGAAAAGCAAGCAGTTATTTTAAAAGCCGAAGCTGAAAAAGAATCTGCAATATTAAGAGCGGAAGCTGAAAAGCAATCTGCAATACTAAAAGCCGAAGCCGCTAGAATTAGTCTAGAAACTGAAGCCCAAGGTAGAGCGGAAGCAATTAAAAAGATTAATGAAGCAAACCCAAATACTGCATATGTTACAATGCAAGGTTTCGATACTTTAAAAGAACTTGCATCTAGCCCAAGTTCAAAGCTTATTGTTCCTACCGAACTTGCAAATGTTACAGGACTACTTTCTACTATGAAAGAAACCCTAAAAGACACCAAAAAGGACTAATTTAAACGAATTTGAATAAATATATGAAAATATTTTATTAACCTAACTTAGTTGTTTTTGATATTAATTTAAAAGAAAGTCACATTAATCTGTGATAATCTTATATTAAGTTGTGATAAACCAGCACTAATTTAAAACAAACTCATATTAATCTGAAATAAACTCACATTAATTTGAAAGCAACTAACATAAAATTAAAATAAACTAAATAAAAGACTTTGAAAATTTTAATTCAAAGTCTTTTTTAATTGCTTTTTATACGAAAAAACATTATTCTAATAAGTGAAAAACTTCTAAATGTGGAGAAGTGTATGAACAAAGATTATTTAGTTCAAATAGTAAAAGTGAAAATGGATAGACCGTTAAGGAATTGGAAGTGCTAAAAACATCCGTAGAACATTAGGGGAATATTATATGGCTTTAGAGACAAAGAAAAATATAAGTGAGTTGATAGAAATATTTATTAATAATTCCAAATTTTTAGCCGAGTACGAAGCAACAGATAGAATAATAAACAACGAGGAACACAGTTACAATAAAGCAAAAAAAGTGGCATTACAAAAATGCAGAGCAACAAAGGCATTATTAAAATCGGAAGAAGGAATATCTCAATTAATAAAACTACTTAACTATAATGAAATTGTAGTCTCTTCAGCTGTGGCTGAAGTATTATATCCGCTTTTTCCTAGCCAATGCATTAAAATTTTAAAAGATTATTCTAAATCATTATCAAATAAATTGGACGCATACAAGATTGATTGCATGATAGATGGGTTAAATCAAAAACAAGATTTTTTCATGAATAATCTTAAAAAATTATACAATACTGACAATTTAGAGGAATTAAATCGTGAAGGCAAACAAAATCGCAAATAGCGTACTGATTTGATTAATTTAGTTTAAAAATATACATTAAAGTTTTTAAAACTAAGTTTTTTTATGAGACTGGTAAATATAATTATCCAACAACATGCAAAAAAAGCAAACTCATTTTGAGTTTGTTTTTTTGTTATTGTTATTTTTAATGATAAATAGTATTTATAGATTGTTGGCGTATCATAATTAATGTTTATGGTTGTATATAATGGGGCAATGATTTGCGTTTTCCTAGAGTTTTGACACTTCGTTGGTAATTCAAGTCTATTATTTTTTAATAAAGATTTAATTTAAAAAACGTACTAAGTTTAGAAGGGTGGGTTTAAGTAATTTTGGTAAAATTGTTTTAAAATTTTATTTGACATTATAGGTGGTTTATTCTAAACTAATATAGTTAAATACTAGGAGAAAGTTATGGATAATAGATTTGATACCAAAATACAATTTTTAAAATACTCGGTTTTAAAGGAAGTTGCAAGAAAGGCTTGGAATGATAAACTAGACGAAGTTATTGATATTCCGCAAATCATAGTTCCGGGTAAAATACCAACTATGAGATGTTGTGTTTATAAAGAACGTGCAATTTTGGGAGAAAGAGTAAAGCTTGCTATGGGTGGCGATAAGTCTAATCCTAATATTATTGAAGTTATAGATATAGCGTGTGACGATTGTCCGTCTGGTGGATACGAAGTAACCGATGCATGTAGAGGGTGTTTGGCTCATAGATGTATGGAAGTTTGCCCTAGAAACGCAATTTATTTAGACGAAAAGCAACACGCCCATATAGATAAAACAAAATGTGTGGAATGTGGACTCTGCTCTAAGTCTTGCCCGTATTCATCAATTATTAACTACAAGCGTCCTTGCCAGTCTGCTTGTAAGGTTGGGGCGATTTCAATGAATGAAGATAAGTCTGCTAAGGTTAATAACGATAAATGTATTTCGTGCGGAGCTTGTGTATATATGTGTCCTTTTGGGGCTATTAGTGATAAGTCGTATATTTTGGAAGCTATAAACCTAATTAAGGGAAGTAACAACGGAAAAAATTATAAAGTGTATGCAATAGTTGCTCCTAGTATTGCAAGTCAGTTCGATTATGCAAAACTAGGACAAGTTGTTACGGGTATTGAAAAGATTGGCTTCTCTTCGGTTGTAGAAGTAGCACTCGGTGCAGATATGACCGCGAAGGAAGAAGCAACCGAATTTACACATAAAGAGTTTATGACAACATCGTGTTGTCCGGCTTTTGTTAAATATATTAAGACACAATTCCCAGAGCTTGCTCAAGATATTAGTACAACTTTATCTCCTATGGCAATACTAGGGAAATATTTAAAGCAACAAGACCCAACATGCAAAGTTGTGTTTATTGGACCATGTACTGCAAAAAAACTTGAATGCAATGACGAAAGGGTAAAAGACTTTGTAGATACAGTTTTAACTTTTGAAGAGTTGCAAGCACTTATTGATAGTTTGGATATTGACCTTGTTACATTAGAAGAAACAAAACTAGAAGGTGCTTCGTACTTTGGAAGAATTTTTGCTGGAAGTGGCGGGGTAACCAAAGCTGTAATTCAAGCAATACAAGAATTTGGAATAAATGCTGAATTTAATCCAGTAGTTGCCGATGGTATACAAAATTGCAAAACCGCACTTTTAAAGGCTAAAAACAAATGCCTGGGTGGTAACTTCATAGAAGGTATGGTTTGTGAAGGCGGTTGCATTAATGGTGCAGGTTGCTTAAAGCATGGCGTTAAAAATAAGATGAGCGTTGAAAAATACGGAAACGAAGCCGAAATAAAGGAAATTAAACAGTCGCTTGATAATTTGAGCGAAAATTAAAATATAGTTTTTAACAACTTTTAAAAAGTTTGTTAAAAGTGGTTTAAATAAAAATAGCCCCAAAGTTTAACTTTGGGGTTTTGCTTTAGTCATCTTTTGTTGAAATATCCATGGTGTCTCTCTGGTCGTCATAAATTGCAAGTAAAATATTTTCAAGTTCGGCTTTGGTTTTTACATTGAGTTTGATATACAACCAGTTTGTATCCTTTTTTAATTCGGTTAAAGACGAGTAACTAATTCTGCCGTCTATTACCATATAGTAGGGTAGGCTTGCTGGTGGCAGGTTTAGTTTTATGTCTTCAGCAACGGTAGGTTTTTGATTAGATTTTGGCATTATGCTTAGTTCGCCGTTGTTCTCAAAAACGCCGTAAGCTATATCTGATAAATCAAAATAGCCTTGTACCCTTGCAAGTGCAATTACATCATTAACATCAATTTTACTCTTTTTTATGTTTTTGTACACAAGTTTGCCGTCATAAATGATAGTTATTGGTTTACCCTTAAAAAAGTGCTTCAATGATGGGTTTAGTCTTCCTACAATATTTATAATGTAATCTAATACAAGATATATTGCCATAGCAATAATGTAATAATAAAATGGCTTTTCGCCTAGATCGGTTGCCATTTCCGCTGCAATAGAGCCAATGCTAATACCTAACACGTAGTCTATAAATTCAAGCTGTGCAATTTGCTTTTTGCCTAAAATTTTTGCAATTATAAATAATACAACTACACTAATTACGGCAACCAAGCATAAATATAAAATTTCGTTCATTCCCCACATAAAATTATCTCCTTTTTAGTAAATTGTTGCCCAAAACTCTTTTGATATTCAAAGTTGCTTAATTTTTGCTAATAAAAATTATACAATTTTTAAAAATGATAGTTTTTATTAAGTTAAAAGAGTTAAATATGATAAAATATAACAAAAAGGAGAAATGTGTATGCAAAGAGAAATTAAACTAGCGGGCGATTTATTAAATGAAAATGGTGAACTTGTAGAAGCGGGCTATGCAAAAAGTTTAATAAAAAGATATGACCGCTCTAAAATTAAGGCAAATAGTTTAAGAATAAAAGAGTGGGATTATTATTTGGTGTACAACGAAGATTATGGCGTGGCACTAACTATTGATGATAATTCTTATATGGGTTTAAATTCGGTAACCTTTTTGGATTTTAAAAATAAAACGGAAGTTACCAAATCTCCTATGAAATTTATGACCAAAGGAAAGACAAATTTCCCAAGTACTAGCAAGGTCGGAAATGTAGAATCTAAATCAAAAAATTATTCTTTTCAATTTTTAAATGATGGGAAAACTCGAAAACTATTAGTGTACTTAAAGAATTTCAAAGACGGCAAAGATATTAATGTTAGTTTAGAATTGACAGAAGAACCAGAGGACTCTATGGTAATTGTTACGCCCTTTAAAGAAAATAAAAAGGCATTTTACTATAATCAAAAAATTGTAGGTTTTAAAGCTAGCGGAATGGTTAGTATTGGGGATAAAAAGTACAATTTTGAAAAATCTAATACTCGTGCAATTTTAGATTGGGGTAGAGGAGTTTGGACTTATAAAAATACGTGGTTCTGGGGTGCAGGTGCTGGAACCATTGATGGCAGAGAGTTTGGCTTTAATTTTGGTTACGGCTTTGGCGATACTAGTTCAGCAACTGAGAATATGATTTTTGTAGACGGTATTGCTCAAAAACTTGAAAATGTACATTTCGATATTCCAATGAAAAACGGCAAGGAAGATTACTTGAATAAATGGAGGATAGTATCCGATGATGGTAGAGTAAATCTCAAGTTCTCGCCAATTATTGACCGTCATGCAAATTCGGATATTTTAATAATTTCATCCAACCAACACCAAGTTTTTGGGTTGCTTGATGGCACTATAAGGTTAGAAAATGGCGAAATGTTGGCACTAAAAAATTATTTAGCATTTTTTGAAAAAGTAGTAAATAAATGGTAAAAATTAAGGGGAAGAAAGTTAATTTTGTTTTCTTCTCTTTGGTTTAATAAACCAAAAAGCGTCAAAGATTAAATTACAAAAAATATTATAAAAATTTCAAAAAATTGGCACTCTCCACTTGACAGTGCTAATTTGAGGTGCTATAATATCGGGCGGTAAAAGGAGGTAAGGAATATATGAACTTAGACAAATTTACTAAAAAGAGTGCCGAATGCTTGCAGTCTTCTAGAGATTTGGCACTTAATAATGGAAACCAAGAAATTAACGATTTGCATTTGCTTTATAGTTTGGTTTCAGATGAAGACGGAATTATATATCAGATATTAACCAGTTTGGGCGTCAATGTAGCAAAACTACAAATTGATACCCAAAAACAAATAGACAAATTACCAAAGATAAGTCCATTAAATGAAGTGTATTTATCTAATGGAACAAATAGTACTCTAAATTTGGCTACCGAAATGGCAAAACAGATGAAGGATGAATATGTTTCGGTTGAACACTTATTTTTAAGTTTGTTTGATTCAAGCACAAGGGAAATTAAAGAACTCTTCACAGCAAATGGTGTAGACAAAAACGCTTTTATTAAAGAACTTGCGAGCGTTCGTGGTAATATGTCGGTTACTACAGATAGTCCTGAAGGAACATACAACGCACTAAAAAAATATGGTACCGACCTTGTAGAACTTGCGAAGAAAAATAAAATTGACCCAGTTATCGGTCGTGACGGAGAAATCCGTGATACCATTATGATACTTTCAAGAAAGACAAAAAATAATCCAGTATTAATTGGTGAAGCGGGTGTTGGTAAAACGGCAATTGTAGAAGGTCTTGCTCAACGTATTGTAAAAGGTGATGTACCAACAAACCTAAAAAATAGAACAATCTTTTCACTAGATATGGGTGCTTTGGTTTCGGGTGCAAAGTATAGAGGTGAGTTTGAAGAAAGACTAAAAGCGGTTTTAAATGAAGTTAAAAAGAGTGATGGTAAAATTATTCTATTTATAGATGAACTTCATACCATTGTTGGTGCTGGTAAAACCGATGGTGCTATGGATGCCGGAAATTTGTTAAAGCCTATGCTTGCAAGGGGCGAACTTCACTGTATTGGTGCAACCACACTAAATGAATATCATAAGTATATAGAAAAGGATCCTGCACTAGAGAGAAGATTTCAAACGGTTTTGGTAAACGAACCAACGGTTGCCGACACCATTGCAATCTTGCGTGGACTAAAAGAAAGATACGAGGTTTTCCATGGCGTAAAAATTAGCGATAGTGCACTAATTAACGCTGCTGTACTATCTAATAGGTACATCCAAGATAGGTTTTTGCCAGATAAAGCTATAGACTTAGTGGATGAAGCTTGTGCAATTGTTAAAACTGAGATAGATTCTATGCCAACCGAAATGGATGAAATTAGGCATAAAATGATTCAGCTTCAAATTGAAGAAACAGCATTAAAGAAGGAAACGGACGAACTTAGCAAGACTCATCTTGCAGAAATTCAAAAAGAATTGAGTGACCTGCAAGAAAGATTTAACGAAATGAATGTTAAACTTAAAAAAGAAAAGGATAACATCAATAAGGTTCAAACCATAAAAGAACAGATATCAAAGGTTAATGCAGAGATTGAAAAAGCCGAAAGAGAGTATGATCTAAATAAGGCTGCAGAATTAAAGTACACAAAGTTGATTGATTTAAATAAGCAATTAAAAGAAGCTGAAACGTTGGTTGAAACCGAAAAGAATGGAATTTTGCAAAGCAAGGTAACCGATGAAGAAATTAGGCTAGTAGTTTCAAAATGGACGGGTATACCAGTAAGCAACTTAAAAGAAAGCGAAAGAGAGAAAATTTTAAGATTGCCAGAAATTTTGCATAAGAGAGTTGTTGGACAAGATGAAGCAGTTCAAAAAGTTTCGGATGCAATTTTGCGTTCTAGGGCTGGAATACAAGACCCTAATAGACCGCTTGGAACATTTCTATTTTTGGGACCTACGGGCGTTGGTAAAACCGAACTATCCAAAACGCTTAGTCAAGCATTATTCGACGATGAGAAAAATATTGTAAGACTAGATATGAGTGAATATATGGAGAAGTTCTCGGTGTCTCGATTGATTGGTGCCCCTCCAGGATATGTAGGATATGAAGAAGGTGGTCAGTTAACCGAAGCCGTTAGGCGTAAACCATATTCAGTAGTTTTGTTTGATGAAATAGAAAAAGCTCATCCAGATGTGTTTAATATTTTGTTGCAAATACTAGACGATGGTAGAATTACCGATTCTATGGGTAAAACGGTTGACTTTAAAAATACAATCATTATTTTAACAAGCAACCTTGGTGCAGATGTAATAATGCAATCTATTGAAAAAAATCACGATATTACAGATGAAACTCGTGAAACCATTAAGCAAGTTTTAAAACAGCATTTTAGACCGGAATTTTTAAATAGATTAGATGATATTATTATATTCAAGCCACTTGCAAAGGAACAAATCACAAAGATAGTAGATTTATTGCTTGATAAATTAAATGCAAGACTTACCGAAAAGCAAATTAAACTAAAGGTAACCACAAAAGCAAAAGAATTTATTATTAAAAACGGATATGATGAAGCGTACGGGGCAAGACCATTAAAAAGATTTATTCAAGATAGGGTAGAAACTGCCGTTGCACGTAAAATTTTATCTGCTGACATTAAGCCAAATACAACTTTGACTATAGACGCTGACGATAACGATATAATAGTTAAATAGCGAGATTCGCAAAACCGACACAAAATTAAATAAAATTAATAAGAATAATTCTTGGTTATATTAAATGAAGAAAATTAACTAATTACATAAATTTTTAATTAGTGAATGAAGAAAAATGCCTTAAATTTTAAGGCATTTTTTCTTTATACAATAACTACAGTGTTCTACTAGAAGTGAAAAATGATCATAATTTTTCAGAGAATTATTGAAAAAAATATTGATATACTAGACATATTTTGTTATACCATAAGCATTAAAAGTTGATATTTCACATAGCAAATGGGACAAAAATTATTTTTTAAAGGATGAAAGTATGGGAAGTTTTATAACAATAGGATGTGTTTGTAAGGGCAATGTCGACAAAAACCAATTTATTGCAATTCTTAAACGGACTTTAGACATAAATGCTGAGTTTTTAAAAAATTTTAAAATCAAGTGTCCGTTAAAAAGTGACTGTAAAAAATGGGTTATAAATGCCTTTAATTATAATGAAATTGACGAAAATCTTTTAATTTGTGTAAACAACAAAATGGCACATATATGTTTCGACTACATTAATGAAAACAATCAAGTTGATGGGATAATTATTGAGATAGAAAAAATAATTGGTGATAGTTGTGGTGTGTTGTTTTCTATTCCAGAATCGGCATTTGGAAATAAACACATTGATGATGTTGAGACTATTTTATGTAATGAACTTAAACAATTAATAAAACTTGGATATGATTATATGTTTTGTGACAACGAGGCACACATTGAGTATTTAATAGAAGAAGTTAAAACCCGAAAAGATTTGTATTCTATTTTAATGCTTTCAAGTGGTGAAGTCTTGCGGGGCAGTTGGAAGATTGATGGCTTATCCAAGCGTGAAAATTAACTAAAATACAAGGGTATGTTAACATAAAAATGGGCGTTTTGTGGTTTACTATTGCAAATTTCACATTTTTTGGTATAATATATACAATTAGAGATGGGCGTGAAATAATTTAATGGAGAAATAAATGGATTCTACGGATAAAGTATCAAGTAACTATAATCCTAATAGTATTGTGCTAGACAAGTTAACCCAAAAAGTATATGAGGAAGATAATCAAAAAAGAGCACTTGGCGAATTGCAATGTAAAATTAGTGCTATTAAAAAGGCAATAGAAAATTTAGGTGATGATTTTGCCCTAATGGATGCCGAGACTGAGTTATCTGAAATTACTCAGCATGGCATAAATTTGCCGTATTACGATAAGCGTTCTATTGCAAAAATTAGGGAACTTATTGATAGTTATGTACGCTATTTAGAAGTGGTCGACCCCGAGGCGGAGTTAAGTTCGCCAGATATTATCTGCAAAAAAACAGGTTTTACAAAAACGGAAATGGAAAACCTTTATGCATTAGATGAATATCTTAAAAAGTATAAGTTAAGTATAAATTTTCGTGAACAAGATAGGGATGAAAGATATTCCTTAAAGCAAGCGTTAGTTGCGTACAAAAAAGTAAATTCCTTTAGCGAAAAGGTGAAATCACAAAAGCAACTTTCTATGGTTGAAAAGTTGGCACTCTGCTATTCGTATGTAGCAGGACGTGAGTATATAAAAGATGAAACAACAGCTGGCAAAACTAGAGATTTAATTTCGGTATTAAATAATAAAGAAATTGTATGTGTAGGGTATGCAAAAATCTTTCAAAATCTTTGTTCAAAACTTGGTGTTAGGTGTGACATCGTAACTTTACGGGTTGTTGATGCAAAAACGGGCAATGTGTGTTACCATGCAAGTTGTAGAGCGTATGTAAACGACCCAAAGTATAAAGTTAAAGGTTATTTTGATTTTGACCCAACTTTTGATTCACGAAAATCTGAACAAATAGAGAAAAATTTAAGTAATACATTTGCGTTCTTTATGATGCCTATTGGAGATTATGCAAATAGTTTTAATAGACATTACAGTTACCAAAATAAAGCCGATGCGGTACTAGAAAATAAGCCGTGTTATGAAAATTTTGCAGTAGGTGGAAAGTTTGTAAGCATTGATAATAAGTCGGATAGAAATATGGGGTTATCCTTACTTGGTAGCATAGAAAAAGAAGAAATCCAAAAGAATTATTTTATACCTGGCAATATTTTTGTGAAGATGGATAATGATGCTACAAAGAAAAAAGTGGAAGAACTTTTAAAAACTAAGGGCAAAGCAGTTGTAGACGGAATTAGAAAAAGTTTTAAAGGGGCAGTTAAGTATACAATTCCAAGATCAGTGTTAGAAAAGGCAATAGCATACGAAATAGTGGAAGTGGATAATAGTTTAGATGAAACAACAAAGGCACAACTTGCCGAGCGTTTGGCATTAGCAAAAAAAGACTTTTACAAAAACTTAAATAAGTTTAAATTTGCGTGTGAAATTGCAGGTGTAGAACCAAATAGTACAACGGCAGAACTAAAAGATGAAGTTACAAATATTCTAGAAAATATAAGTAAAACATATAATTTATTTGGTGCTAAATATGGTAGAATTTTAGACGAACAACAGTTATTATGTTTTATGCAAAAGCAACGAGAAGAATGTAAAACTCAATTAAGTTTTTCGGATATGCGACAAGTTATAGATACAATACTACCATTAACTAAACGAAAGTCTACGACAGATGATGTACTTTTTGATAGTGTAAAAAAGGCATTACAAAACTACTTTGGTCATGGTGCAATGGTATCTAGTGAGGCTTTAAAATTTGGAGCTGGACATGAAAAAGATTTGACAGCACAAACCAGATTATTGTCGGCAATCTTTGGTAGTGACGTAAATGAACGATAAATAAATTTTTTAAAAGATAATAAATAAATTTAATATATCAAGCAGTTTGGAAACATCCTAAAATTGCTTGATTTTTTTTGTGAATAAAGGTTATATGTATTCACAAAATTTATACAACTTTCATAGTATGAAGTGGCGAAAGATTATCGCTTAACTTTTGATAAGGAGATATGAATGGCTACTCAAATTAATAACAGTGCATCAACCACATATACCATTGTTGGAGATTCAAATTCTAACACAATCACATCTAACACTTTGAGTATAAATTTAGAGGAGAATAGTGGAATGACACTTTCAAAAACCGCGTCACCTACAAACTTTGCTGTAGGGTCAATCATTACATACACTTTAACAATTACAAACTCGGGAAGTTCATACTATAATGGTGTAAGAATTATAGATAATTTGGGCGGAAATAGACTTGCTTACGTTATCGGCAGTGCAAGACTTACAACATCTAGTACAAGTTACGCAGTAACCCCTATTGCAACTAATCCACTAACATTTACATTGCAACAACTAGCCGTGGGCGAAACTATGACACTAACTTACAAGGCGCAAGTTGTATTTAATTTACCTAGCAGTGTAAATAGTATAACAAATTCTGTAGAAGGCATAGGCTATACCGCTAGTGGAACGCAAGTTGGATTTGCAAGTTCTACCATTACAAGGGGACAAACTTCAACCGTAGATATTGTAAAAAGCGCAAGTGCTACCGATGTAGTTTCTAACCAAAATTTTGTATACTACATTACAATTTCTAATGCTGGTAGTACCGAAGCAAGTGTGGCAAATATTACCGACAATTTACCTTCTAATTTTGTTGTAACATCGGTTACACTAAAGATTGGTAGTGGGGCAGAAACTACACTAAGTTCTTCCGATTACACATTGTCAGGGTCAAACACTCTAATCATACCATCAAGCAGTGGTCCAACCGTAACAGTACCAGCATCAAGTAGTACAATAGTTGGAATTTCGGGACATTTTGCATAAGTTAAATCACAAATTTTATGAGCCGTTATGGAAAAACCATAGCGGTTCTTTTTTTGACAAAAAGATGAAATTTACTTTGTTTGTATTGTGGGGTGTTTGTTAATTAGTTTTAGATTATTTTTTTATTGAGACTTTTAAAAATATTGTTCGGTATAAAAATTACTAACAAAAGTCAAAATATCAATATGGAAGAAAAAATTTATGAAGTATTAAATAAAAGGTTCGAAAATTGTAGCGATTTTGTGTGTGGTCAAATTAACACTAGTGATAATAGTGTAATTCAGTTTGCTTATATTGAAAATTTGATAAACAAAACACAAGCAAATAACAGTATTTTTGAAGCGTTAAAAAAGGCAAGTGACATAAAAACAGAAGATGATATTTTGTCTTGTGTAACCATTGCAGGGTCAACTAAACAAACGGAATTAAAAGATATTTTTAACAGCATTCTTTCAGGGTTTATACTGCTATTCTTTAAAGAGTCTGATGTTTGTGTTAGTTGTCCGTGTCAAGGGTATGAAAAAAGAGCGGTAACCGAACCTCCAACATCGGCGGTTTTAAAGGGCCCTAGAGAAGGCTTTGTAGAAGATATTACTACAAACTTAAGTTTGATAAGGCGAAAGTTAAAAACACCCGATTTAAAGGTTGAAGAAATGCATATAGGTAAATACACTCAAAGCAAGGTTTGTGTAGTGTATATAAGTTCTATTGCGGATAAAAATGTGGTTAATAAGATTAAACAAAAATTAAAAGGAATAGAAATTGATGGTATTATAGATAGTTACTATTTGGAGTCCAATTTAGAACAAAAGCATAGTGCATTATTTAAGCAGGTCGGAAATACCGAAAAGCCCGAAGTTGCCACTAGTAAATTGCTAGAAGGTAGAGTGGTTATCTTTGCGGATGGGTCACCGCTTGCTTTAACTCTTCCCTTTACATTATTAGAAGATTTTCAAAGTAGTGATGACTATTATAATCATCCTATGCACTCTAGTTTTGTGAGATTACTAAGACTTTGGGGGTACATTATAAGTATTACCCTGCCGGGAATTTATGTCGCACTGCAAAGTTTTCATTTTGCACTTTTGCCAATAGATTTTTTAATATCCATTCAAAGTAGTATTCAAGACCTTTCATTTCCACCGCTAATAGAAATTTTAGTTGTGCTGTTTTTGTTTGAAATACTAAATGAAGCAAGTATTCGAATGCCGAAGTATTTAGGTATGGCTTTAAGCATAGTTGGTGCATTGGTATTGGGTGATACTGCGGTGCAAGCGGGAATTATTTCTCCACCTTCTGTAATTATGGTTGCCGTTAGTGGAATTACGTTATATATGGTGCCCGACCAAACGGCAACGGCGTCTATTTTAAGATTGTTCTTTACGGTAATTGGCGGTGTTGCAGGTTTTTATGGAATGCTACTTGGAATGGTTGCGCTTACCACATATTTAATGACCTTTGATTCGTATGGTACGCCGTATTTTTCTCCGTATGCCCCAAGCATTAAGCCCGATAAAAAGGATGGATTTATAATGGTAAATAATACCGAAATGCTAACTAGACCGCAGTCTATTCCAAATATCAATAAGGTTAGACAAAAAAATAGATATAACGCAAGGAGTAGTAAAAAGTATGAAAAAACAACTAACGACTAACCAAGCGTCTTTGTTAATAGCGGTATGCTTTATTAGTACAAAATTTCAACGTTTACCGGCTTTACTTGCCGAAGACTTCGGACGAGATTCGTGGATAATATTCGCATTCTTAGTTATGATAGACTTTTTAGTTGCTTTAATTTACATTAATTTTCTAACAAAATTAAAAGATAAAACTCTTTTTGAATTGCTGGAGCAGTATGTTGGAAAAGTTGGCAAAATTATTGTGTGTATTATGCTAATATTTTTGTTTCTATCTAAGGCGGTTATTACATACAAAGGCACACACGAATTTTTTGCAAATATGCTATTTGATAAACTTCCGTGGAAATATTTTAGCGTACTGATGGTGTTATTATTATTGCTTATGGTATTTGGTGGGCTTAATAGTTTGGGGCGATGTTGTGAATTATACTCATTTATTATTGGTTTTGGTATTTTTGCAACCTTGCTTTTAGGTTTTGTAAGCGTAGATCTTACAAACATTTTGCCAGTGCTAGATTGCAATATTGGAGAGTACGCTAAAGACTTTTTAAAGTACCAACCATGGCTTGGCGACTTTATGGTTATTCCATTGCTTTTTGGAAATGTTAAAATTACAAAGTCGCCAAAACTCAGGATGTCGCTTGCTTATATTTGCACCGGAATTGTTGCAATTATTGAAGTATTGTTTTTTTATGGCATTAATGAATATTTGTCGGTATACCAAGCAAATGCACTATCGGCAATTACACAATATTCGTTAATTGGGCTTGGAATTGGTAGACCCGATTGGTTTTTGGTATTATTTGTGTTTATTTCAAAAATAATTGCATGCGGATTTTACGTTTATACCTACACTAAATGCGCTAGCGAAATATTTAATGTAGATAAAAATTATATAATTGAACTGGTTTCAGTTGTGAGTATTTACTTTATGGAATACTTTTTGCTTAAAAACATAGATAATGCAGCGAATTATTTCCGAAATGTAATTTGTTATATTATGTTTGCCATAAATTGCATTATATTAATTTTGCTAATAGTACTAATGTGCATAGAGTGTAATAAAAACAAAATAGATGCACCAGAAAAACAAAAAATTTACTACAAAAGAAGGTGTGAGATATGATGACATTTATAAAAAAATACCTTTGGGTAGTGATAATAATAATTAGTTTAATACTTGTTCCGCAATCATTAAATATTCAATCTGAACTAAATATGCGAATCATTGTAACGGCAATAGGGGTAGATTTTAGTGATGACCAATATGAAGTAACGGCTCAAGTTGTAAGACCTAGCGATGGCAGTACGGCAGAAGGCGGGTCGGCGGGGCTAGACTTTATTTCAGCAAAGGCTGATACAGTGGCGGAAGCTATGTACAAAGTATCGTTTTTATTAGGTAAAACTGCGGGACTTGGGCATGTAAATACCATTTGCTTTGGAAAGAGTGTGGTAGACGGCAACTTGGCAATACCTACAATAGACTATTTTTTGAGAGATGCCAGAATTCCAACATCTTGCTTACTTGTGGTGTGCGATGGCGAATCTAGTGAAGAACTAAAAAAGACCAAAGCGCTTGAATTATCCAACGCGGTTGGTATACAAAAGTTGTATTTATACAAAGAGCAGTCTATGAATGGCACAATGATTCAGTTGGAGCGTTTTGTAAATGACTATTATAAAATTGGTAGCACCAGTATTATTAGTGGAATGAAGTTTGAAGATGAAAGCAGTTCTGAAGGTTCTAGCGGGTCTGGTTCGGGTGAAGGGCAGGGTGGAGGAAGTTCTTCTAGTGGTAGCGGTGGAGAGGGCTCAACTAGTGGGTCGGGAGGTTCTGAAGAAAAGCCAAAGCAGAGAATAGCGTTTAATAACAAAGTATATCTATTTAAAAATGGGAACAAGGTTTTTGAGTTTGATGAAGATAATGGAGTAAAAGGTTTAAATTATGCAAATTCAAAATCAAAGTCAGGGATAATTTCGTTAAACAATATATCTGATGACGAATATTATGATAACGCTAGGGTTTCAGTTTTTGTAAGAGATAAGAATGTGTCAATAGATGCATATTTTGATGGAGATACTCCAATTTGTAAAATGAGAGTAAAGACATCTCGAAACGAAGTTATTGAAATAGATAATGCGTCGGGCGAAAAATTCGAAACATTATATATTCAAAGAGACTTCTTAACAAAAAAAGTTGAAGAAAAAATTAAAGAAGAAATGGAAAAAGAGATTAAAAATACCTTTAATTTGGCAAAAGAAGCAAATGCAGATGTATTTCACCTAGGGGATGAGTTATATAGCAAAAACCCTAAAAAATGGAAGCAATTTATACAAAAGTATGGAGAAAATTATGTTTCGCATATAAATTTTGATGTTTGTATAGAAATAGATAAGCGATTCTAGTTTGACATATATGAAAACTTTATGGTATAATGCAAAAAAAATATACGGGGAACGCATATGAAGAGCAAAAAGTTGCAAGAATTAGAAAGTGAAGAAAAGAAGAAAGAACTATATTCAAAATATTTTTACGACCCTGAATTTAAGGAGTTTTTTAAAAGGTTTTACGATCTTGAGGGCGGAAGGATTAGTAAGGAGTATTTAGTACATAAGCCAGAAATCTTGGTTCGAGCATTTTTAGGAAATGTGAAACTAAGAAAGGTTGCAGAAGCCAAAAAAGAAAAGAAAATAATTAAAATTGGCGATACTAGAGATTTTAAAGAAACCGAAAGGCGAAAGAAGAATATAAAGTTTTTGGGTGGTGCAGCTGCAAGTGTTGTTTTGGTGGGTGCAATACTTGCATCTAGTTTTGCTTCATTAGACAATGGGTTCGATAGAAATCAGTCAGAAAAATCAAACGAAATGCAAGCCGAATCCATCAAAGAAAGAGAATCAGGTTCGATTGATGGACTATATAGTGATGCATCGGAACACGAAAAAGATTTAAAAAAGTATGTTGCAAAGGTTAGCAATAACCCCGAAGTTCAACAAAGATATGAGATGTTTTTGAAAGATTCTAGAAGGGATCCAATTTACGAAGGCAAACGGGGAACATGTATTTATTATGATAGCATAAATATGTTCAGTGCAAACTCGTATTATTACATGTTAGATGTATTAAAAAATTCAAACGCAAAATATTATGAACTTTTTAAAGAATGTTATTCACCAATGACTATTGCGGGAAGAATTCAAAGAGAAGGTTCGGGAATTATTAATAATCCAGAAGATGAAGGAAAAAACTATAGGGGTCCATTACAGATGGGGTTAGATGCATTAAAAGATTCAGACAACCTAGCACTTCAACTAACGGGTAAAAGAATATTAACTACCGAAAATTTACAATACCTAACATCTATTGATCAACTAAATGAACACGACAAAAAAAGTCTAAACGATCCCGAGTATTCGGCACTTCTTAGTAGATTTATAGACCTAAACTTTTTAAAAGAAATGACAAGTAGGACGGATACAAGAAATTATGTAAATAAGCAATCAGTAATAGATATTTATATGATGGGTATTAATAATTTGCTCAAAAATACAAAAGGTGGGAGTTATGTAAGTGCTTGCCCTAAATATAGTACGCTAATTGCGGGGTTCACAGATGTCGCCAATGAAAGATTTAATAAGGTATTGAGTGGTGAAGAAGCGCATAAAAGTTCAGTATCGAAGTACTTGCAAAAAATTAGCACAATTCAAGAGTCTTATGACAATCAAAGATAAAATCGTATAAATTAAAGTGACCAATTTGGTTAATTCTTAGAACAAATAAGTTTATCAATAAAAAAGTCAACATTTTAAGATGTTGACTTTTTAAATATGCCTTTTAGTTATTAGTCTTGGCTTGGGTTTCGGCAGTTTTGCTTACGTCTTTATTTCTTGTATCAACCATAGTAGGGAATGATAAATTGTGGTTGTTTTTAACTTGTTGGTCAACCCAACTAGAAATTTTAACTTGTTGGCTGGAACCTATATTAATTTTGTCTAAAATCTTAGAGAATAGACTAATTATATATCCGGATACTAGTATTAAAATAATTATAAATAAGGTATTTTCTCTACCAACTC
Source organism: uncultured Clostridia bacterium (assembly GCA_934772525.1). Lineage (GTDB taxonomy): Bacteria > Bacillota > Clostridia > Christensenellales > UBA1242 > UMGS1908. The sequence goes on along the minus strand of CAKVMI010000003.1, from coordinate 106,260 downwards.
TTGCTATATCAAAGAAATCTGGAGCAAATATTGTAAGACCTAAACACAAACTAGTCATAGTTGTAAATAATATGCCCGTTAATGTGTTCATAGGTTGGCAAAGTCTTAAAAGCATTGTAAGTCCGGTAAATGTGATTGCTATTGTACACATAGAACTAATTAAAACTCTATCGTCCCAGTTTCCTTGGGTTAGTAATACAAAAATATAAATTGCTATACAGTTGATAAATAATGTTAAAGCACCAGGGAGTGCGTTTTTAAATAGGTTGTAAATAAATCTACCTTTAATTCGACTCTTATTAGGTTGCAGAGCAAGGAAGAAACTTGGTATACCAATAACAAAGAACTCTAACATATACATTTGAAGTGGAGCAAATGGATAAACTTGTCGGTTTGCTAATATAAATACTGAGAACAAGATTGTAAATATTGTTTTCATAAAGAATAAAGCAGATGACCTTTGAACGTTGTTTATTACACGTCTACCTTCAAAAACGGCTTGTGGCATAGAACTAAATTTACTATCCAATAGAACCATATGTGATACGCTTCTAACGGCTTCACTACCGCTTGCCATTGCTATAGAGCAATCGGCTTCTTTTAGTGCTAAAATATCATTTACACCATCACCGGTCATGGCTACGGTGTTGCCTTGTGCTTTCATAGCTTTTACAAGTATTGCTTTTTGTTCGGGTGTAACTCTACCAAATACGGTGTATTTATTTGCCGCTGATATAACTTGTGATTCATTCAATCCTTCAAGGTTAATAAATGATTCGGTATCATCAACGCCTACACGTTTTGCAATTTCTGCAACGGTTAGTGGGTTATCACCAGAAATTATTTTAATTTTTACATCATTATCTTTAAACCATTTTATGGTGTCAATAGCATCTTCACGAATTCGGTCTTCTAACACAATAACTGCAACTATTTGTCGTGCGGTGTTTGGAAGATTGCCGTCTTTGGTTATTGAACCTATGCAGTTTGCAAGAATTAAAACTCGGTAACCATCTTTTGCATATTGGTCTATGGTATCCTTAATTTTGCCTTCCTTCATATTTGGAATTACAAATTCGGGAGCACCTAGTATATAAGTACCTAAATTCTCAAAACTTACTGCACTAAGTTTACGAGCGGATGAGAATGGTAGGGTAGCAGAAGCTGGTAATTCTTTATTTAAACCAAAGTAGTTTATTAAACTTTGACTTGTTTGGTTGTTATCGCCAAGTGATGAAAGCATACTACCAACAATTCTTTTTAGGGTCATACCGCTTTTGTTTTGAACTTCTATACAGTTATAAACCTTCATGGTGCCATCGGTAATTGTTCCAGTTTTATCCAAGCAAAGTACATTTACCCTCGCTAACATTTCTACACAATATAAGTCTTGAACTAAGGCCTTTTTCTGTGCAAGTCTAATTACAGATACAGTAAGTGCAACACTACAAAGTAAGAACATTCCGGCTGGTATCATACTAACAATTGCACCGGCACTCTTTTCTACAGTTTCTGCAAAAGTACCTGTTTTTACGTAGTTGTTTATATACATTGCAATTGCTAATGGAATTAGTATAAAACCAATGATTTTGATGGTCATATTTAGTGAATTAAATAGTTCGGATTTCGGTTTTTTATATTGTTTAGCCTTTTGGCTTAATTGTTCTATATAGCAATCTGCACCAACATTATCTACTCGGGCTTTACATTTACCACTAGAGATAAAACTTCCGGAATACAACGTATCGCCAACCGTCTTTTTTATGGTAACACTTTCACCAGTTAAAAGAGATTCGTTAACTTCTACACTGCCTTCTACAATAATGCAATCTGCAACAATTTGCTTGCCGTTAGATAAACAAACTATATCATCAATTACGACTTCGGCGGTGGTTACATCATATTCGCTTCCGCCACGAATTACCTTTGCTGTAGGAGCGGTTAGTAAACTTAGTTTTTCAATGGTGCGTTTTGCTCTAATTTCTTGTACAATACCTATGGTGGTATTTGCAAGTGCTATTACCATAAATACAAGGTTTTTGTATGAGTGTGCAATTAATAAACTTATCGCAATTGCTAGGCATAGCATATTAAAGAAAGTGAATATATTGTTTAAAAAGATAGATCGGTAAGTTTTAACATTCGCATTTGGCGTGGTGTTTACAAAACCTTTATTAATTCTTTCAATAACTTGTTCAACGCTTAGTCCTTCGCTTGGGTCTGGTTTTACTCTATTTATCTTCTTTTCGGGTTCTACGGGGGATTTTTTTTCATCTAAAACCTTTTCAAATGCAGACTTTTTCTTCTTGCATTTTTTCTTTGCAAGTTTTTTGTTTTGCTTTAAAGTTTGTTTATTGTTATAGGCTTCTTTAAATGTACTTTCAGTAGAACCGCCTTCCACATCAAAAGGCTTGGAACTTAAAAGTAATTCGTCATTTTTCTTTTTTTCGTCCATTTATTCTTCCTTAAAATTAATATAACTATATTTTACATAAGCCAAAGCTAAATGTCAACACAATACAATTTATTTATGGTTTTAGTCAAATCAGATAAATTATATAATACTATTTTATGCAAAATAGTGTTTTACATTCTAAGAAATTTTTGTTATAATAAATTATGAGGTGTATATATGGAAATTGAAAAATTATTAAGTTTAGAATTTAGTTTAAGACCAGTTCAGGTTCAAAATATTATTAATCTTTTGGATGAAGGATGTACTATTCCGTTTATTGCAAGATATCGTAAAGAATTGACGGGTGGAGTAGATGACCAAACTCTAAGAGCATTTGATGACCGCTTGAAATATCTAAGAAGTTTGGATAAAAGAAAGGAAGAAGTTACAAAGGCAATTACCGAACAAGGTAATATGACAGATGAAATTCAGTTGGCACTAAATAACGCCGGAACTTTAACTGAAGTAGAAGATATTTATCGTCCGTTTAAGCCCAAAAGAAAGACTCGTGCATCGGTTGCTATTGCAAAGGGTCTTGAACCTCTTGCCGAATTTATTTTGTCACAAAAGGGTGGTAAAATTGAAGACAAAGCGAGTGAATTTATAGACGAAGAAAAGGGCGTATGTAGTGTAGAAGAAGCAATTCAAGGCGCAAAGGATATTATTGCCGAAAAGATTTCGGATAATGCAGGACTTCGTAAAGATTTGCGTGAAATGCTTGTTAAAAAGGGTCATATAAAAGCAAAGTTAGATACCCAAAAGGAAGGTTACGAAACCTACGAAATGTATGCCGATTTTGATGCGGATATTACCAAAACTCCAAGCCATAGAATACTTGCAATGAATAGAGCAGAAAACGAAGGTTGCTTAAAAGTTGACTTAGAACTTAATGAAGAGCTTGCACTAAATAAGGTAGAAAGTGAGTTTATTGTAAAGAATTCTCCATACGAAGAATTACTAAAAGAAGTATGTGCGGATAGTTATGATAGATTAATTTTTCCAAGTATAGAAAGAGAAGTTCGTACTAGTCTAACGGATAGTGCAAACGAACAAGCAATAAAGATGTTTAAGGTTAATTTGCAACCATTACTAATGCAACCACCACTGAAGGGTAAGGTAATTTTAGGGCTAGACCCAGCATATCGTACTGGTTGTAAAATTGCAGTTATTGATGCTAATGGTAATGTGTTAGATACTACAGTTATTTATCCTACACCACCACAAAGCAAAATTGCAGAAGCCGAAGTTATCTTAACTGGACTTATCAAAAAGCATAATGTTGATGTAATTTCTATAGGAAACGGAACGGCAACTAAAGAAAGTGAAATTTTTGTAAGTAATCTAATTAAAAAACTAGATAGAAAGGTAGAATATGCTGTTGTAAATGAAGCTGGTGCAAGCGTCTATAGTGCGTCTAAATTAGGTGCTAGTGAATTTCCAGATTTTGATGTTGCACTCCGTAGTGCGGTAAGTATTGCAAGAAGATTACAAGACCCACTAGCAGAACTTATAAAAATTGATGTTAAGAGTATAGGTGTTGGACAGTATCAACATGATATGCCACAGGCAAGACTTACCGAGGTTCTTGACGGTGTTGTAGAAGATTGTGTAAACAAGGTTGGTGTAGATGTAAATACCGCAAGCCCAAGTTTGTTATCGTATGTATCTGGCCTAAATAGTGGTATAGCAAAGAGCATAGAAAAATTCAGACGTGAAAACGGCACAATTAAAAACCGTGAAGTTTTAAAAAAGGTTCCAAAATTAGGGGATAAAGCATACGAACAATGTGCGGGATTTTTAAGAGTTGTTGGTGGTGAAAATGTGCTAGATAACACAGGGGTTCATCCAGAAAGTTATGATAAAGTAGAACCAATTTTGAAGCACTTTAATATGAGCGTATCGGATATTGGATCCGAAAAAGTTACCAAGTTACCGCAATTAATAGAAAAAGAAGGTAGTGCAAAAATTGCAAAGCAATTGAATATGGGTGAACCTACACTATTAGATATTGCAAATGAACTTGCAAAACCGGGTAGAGATATAAGAGATGAACTTCCAAAGCCAATGCTTAAAAGTGAGTTGCTTGGTATTGAAAACCTTAAACCTGGTATGGTTATGATGGGTGTAGTTAGAAATGTAATAGACTTTGGTGTGTTTGTAGATATTTCGGTACACCAAGACGGTTTGGTACATATTAGCGAAATTAGTAAAGATTATATAAAACATCCAAGTGAAGTACTAAAAGTTGGCGATGTGGTAAAGGTTAAAGTTATGAGTGTAGACCTTGCTAAGAAGCGTATTCAACTAACCATAAAGGGTGCTGTAGACGATGAAGTAAATGTGTAATAATTTATAAATTTTTAGTAAATTCAATTAAATACTTGAAAAATTAAAATTATTATGTTAGAATATTGCACGAAATCCTTGCTTTGATGTATTGCAAAGCCGATTTAGTCCAAGAGGAGGTAAAAGTATTTATGCAAAAGTATGAAATGTTATATATTATTTCAACTGGCACAACTGACGAAGAAAAAGAAGCAGTTATGAAGAAAGTTGAAGGTATTATCACTAAGAATGCTGGCGTTATTGAAAGTGTTGAAAAGATTGGCGACAAGAAATTTGCTTATCCTATCAACTATAAGACCGAAGGTTATTATGTTCTAGTAAACTTCACTTCTGAAAATAGCGAAACTGCAAATGTTCTAGGCAAACAACTTAACATTACAGACAATGTCGTAAGATATATGATTGTTGCCAAGTAATTAAATCGCTTAAAAAATTAGGAGAGAGATTATGAACAAAGTTATTTTAGTTGGAAATCTTGCAAGGGACCCAGAGCTTACAACAACTCCATCGGGTGTAAATGTTTGCAGATTTACCGTTGCTGTTTCAAGAGCATATGCAAATGCAGATGGCGAAAGGGAAACCGATTTCATCAACTGTGTAGCATGGCGAAACACTGCAGAATTTGTTTCTAAGTACTTCAAAAAGGGAAGCCCTGCAGGTGTTGTAGGTAGCATCCAAACAAGAAGTTACGAAGGTCAAGACGGAAACAAGAGATACGTTACCGAAGTTAGCGTAGAAAATGTTGAATTTGTTGGCAGAAGAAACAGTGATAATGGTGAACCAACAGAGAAATCTAAATTTGATGACGAACCAAAAGCATCTTCAAATGCTGGCAATAAGATTGCTAAGTTTGAACCTATTGATGATGACGATTTGCCATTCTAGTTTAGTAGAATTATTTATTAAAGGAGAACTAACATGAAACCACAAAAAAATAATGCAAGCTATGATGATAAGTCTGGAAAGAAGACTAAGAAGCAAGTTAAAAAGGTTTGTGCATTCTGCCAAGATAAAGTTGAAAGTATTGATTACAAAGATACCGCTAAACTTAAGAGATATATGACAGAAAAGGGCAAAATTGTTCCAAGAAGAATTTCTGGTCTTTGCGCTAAGCACCAAAGAGAACTTACAAACGCAATCAAGCGTGCAAGAGTTATGGCTTTACTACCATACAAAAATGACTAATTAAATTAGCAAAAGCGGTGAAAATTCACCGCTTAATTTTTTTTGATTTACAAAGGATAAATTATGGGAAAATTAAAAAACTTTTTTCAATCAAAGTATTTTTATATCTTTTTAAGAGTTATAGTTGCAATAAACTTAGGTGTGTTTGTAGTTTTGTTAGCACTTAATACTGATGCTGAAATAAAAAGCCAGTATATTTTTAATATTGTTCAATGTATAGTATTTTTATTTGTATCGCTACTTCCACATTTAATTAAAAGAATGAAAGTTAGAGTTCCTGATTACTTTTATATAATTTTCATAATGTTTTGTTGGGCACATTTTATTTTAGGCGAAGTACGTGGCTTTTATGTAAATGTAAGGGGATGGGATAGTTTGTTGCACGGGCTTAGTGGTGGATTGATTTCGCTTGGCTGTTTTTCATTTATTAATCTGCTTAATGATAACGACATTGTACATATAAATAAATTTGTAATAGTGCTTAGTGCGTTTACTTTAACAGTAACCATTGGTGTAGTTTGGGAAATAGTAGAATTTAGCGTTGATGGCATTTTTGGAACAAATATGCAAAGAGCATACAATTCAATTACGGGCGAACCACTAATTGGAAGAAGTGCTTTAACCGATACGATGAAAGATTTAATTTTAGATACCACGGGTGCATTAATTGTTTGTACAATTTGCGGGCTAATTATTAAAAAGAGCGGAGAAGTCCCAAAATCACTTTTGTCTTACAAAATTAAAGATGATGAAACAGGCAGTGTTGAAAATAAAAATAGCAAAACAAGTCTTAATGATAAGGGCGAAGAATTAAAGGATAAAAAGTTAGATAACTCTAACGATAAAAGCACACAAGGTAATAGTAAAACCCAAAGTTAATTATGGTAAAGCATTAAAAATCAAAATAAAGTATCATAAAAACAAAAATATGATACTTTTTCTTTGAAATATAATTAGTATTTGGTATACTAATAAACGAATATTTTATGGCGAGGAAATTCATGAGAAAATTTGCACCAATAAGACCCGATATGTTAATGTATGGGCAGAAGACCGAAGATATTAAAATGCCAGTTAGAGCAACAAAGCATGCCGTTTGTTACGATTGTTATTCTCCAATAGATGAAGTGATAGGAGCGGGTGATACAAAATTAATTTTTATTAACTGTAAAGCTTATTGTAATGAAGACGAAGGCTTTATGTTAAGTGCAACAAGCGGTATGGGTAAGCGTGGTGTAATGCTTGCTCAAGGTGTCGGAATTATAGAAAGCGATTATGCCGATTGTGAAAGCAATGACGGAAATATAGGCTTTATGCTTTTTAACCACGGCAAGGAACCATATATAGTTAAAAAAGGAGATAAAATTGGTCAAATTTTCTTCTTTAAGTTTTTGACAGTAGATGATGAAGAAGAAATAAAAAATGTAAGAAAGGGTGGTTTTGGTTCTACCAATAAACAATAATATGAAAGAAGTAACTATTTATACAGATGGAGCATGCTCAGGAAACCCAGGAAAGGGCGGTTGGGGTGCTGTGCTAATATATGGCAACATACAAAGGGAACTTAGTGGGTTTGAGGAAGTAACAACAAATAATAAAATGGAACTCACCGCTTGCATAGAAGCATTAAAAATGTTAAAAGAACCTTGCAATGTTAATTTATTTAGTGATAGTGCATATGTTGTTAATGCGTTTAATGATGACTGGATTTCGGGTTGGATAAAGAATAACTGGAGAAATTCACAAAAAAAAGAAGTTGCAAATATAGAACTTTGGAAGGAATTGATAGAACTTACCAAATTCCATTCCGTTGTATTCAATAAAGTAAAGGGGCATGCGGGAGATAAATATAATGAAATTTGCGATGCGCTAGCAACGGGTAGAAAGCAACCAAATGTCTAAAAAAATAAAAGTTCACGAGTGATTTTACATCGTGAACTTTTTGAATTTTATTATGTAAATTTTTTAAACCTACGCTTGTTGATTTTGAGTTAAATTATCTCTAGTATCTACCACTATACATTCGGTGGTAAGTAGGGTAGATACTACACTACCAGCATTGGTAATTCCCGAACGAGTTACCTTTGTAGGGTCTATTATGCCAGCTGAAAACATATCGACAAACTTATCATTTTTGGCATCATAACCATAGTTGCTTGTGGTAGAAGTCATACATTCCTTTATAATCACTCCACCGTCTTTACCGGAGTTGGTTGCAATTTGAAATAATGGGGCAGATAAACTCTTGCAAACAATTTCTGCACCAGTTAAAATATCCCCAGATAAAGTTTTAATATATTCTTTTAGTGGGTTTATGCAGTTTAATAAAGCAATTCCACCACCAGCCACTACGCCTTCTTTTGTGCCAGCTTTTACGGCGTTTAAGGCATCTTCTATTCTTAATTTTTTCTCTTGCATTTCAACTTCGGTAGAACTACCAACTTTAATTACTGCAATTCCGCCCGATAATTTTGATAATCTTTCGGTATACTTTTCTTTTTCAAATTCGGTTTCGAGTGTTGTAAGTTTTTCACGAATTTGATTTTTTCGGCTTTCAATTTTTTCTTTTTTTCCGAACCCGTCAATAATTGTAGTGCTTACGCTGTCTACAATAACTTTACGAGCCTTGCCGAAACAATCTTTAGTTGCACTCGAAAAATCTAAACCAACTTCACTTGATATAATTGTGGCACCCGTCAAAGTCGCCATATCTTCCATTAATTCCTTTCGTCTATCACCAAAGGCGGGAGATTTTATAGCTACAATGTTAAGATTACCACGTAGTTTATTTATTACAAGACCTGCAAGGGCCTCGCTTTCTATATCATCGGCAATTAATAATATTTTAGGGTTTTCGGGTAAAATTGGTTCTAGTAGCGGAACAATCTCGTTTAAGGTGGTAATTTTTTTGTCGGTCATTATTATGGTTGCGTTGTCAAGTTCGGCAATTTGTTTTTCGGAATTAGTTGCCATGTAAGGAGATAAAAGTCCTCTATCTATTTGCATACCTTCAGTTATTACTAGTTCGGTTGTGTTTGTTGTGCCATCTTCTAGCGTTATTGCACCATCACTACCAACAACTTTTATTGCAGATGCAATCAATTTACCGATGTTTGGATCCCCTGAAGAAATTGTTCCAATTTGCTCAATTTCGGAATCTGTGCTAACGGGTTTTGATTGCTTTTCTAGTTCTTTAACAACAAAATCAATAGCAAGATTAATTCCGTCCTTTATTTCTATTGGGTTTGCTCCGGCTACAATATTTTTTATGCCTTCATGAACCATACTTTCGGCTAAAATTACTGCAGTTGTCGTGCCATCTCCTGCAAGGTCGTTTGTTTTTATGCTAACTTCTTTTATAATGTTTGCACCAACTGCTTCAAATGGGTCATCTAATTCTATTTCTTTTGCTATAGTGACGCCATCATTAGTTATTAGTGGGTTTCCGTATGGTCTATCTAAAACTACATTTCTGCCCTTTGGACCTAATGTAACTTTTACGGCGTCTGCAAGTTTCTTTACACCTATATTTATACTATTTCTTGCGTCTTCGCCAAATTTTAAAATTTTACTCATTAATTTACTCCTTATTTTGTTATACGAGCTAAAATATCGCCCTGTCTTATTAGTACAACTTCAACGCCGTCAATTCTAAAATTAATACCGGCATATTTACTGTAAACTACTTTATCTCCAACGTTTACAGCCATATCTAATTGTTTTCCGTCTGCGGTTAAACCATTACCTATTGCTACAACTTCGCCAATTAATGGTTTTTCTTGGTTGGTTTCGGGTAGTACTAGTCCCGATGTAGACTTTGTGGTGTTCTCCTTAACTTCTTTTAATACAACTCGGTCAAAAAGTGGTTCTATTAACATATAAATTCTCCTTTTTTATTTTCAATTAATAATTGTAATTCAATATCTGAAAATTTTAAGATAGATTATTGACTTAAAAATACAAATATTGTCGACAGGGCTGATTATATGTTCAAAATATGCTTTGTCAAATTTTGGTGCCACAAATTAATGAGAATTTTTGGTAAAACGCAAATTATTGTGAGGGCTAGAATAAAAATATGTTTATTTATAGTAATAAAACGATAAACTATTGTGCAAAAATATTTTACTAATAGTTTTTTTTATGGTAAAATATTGACATAAAATAAGGAGAATTGTTGAAAGTGGGTTTATTTAACTTTATTATGAAAGGTATTGGCTTTGAGTCTGAAGAAGTGGATGGCGAAGACGAAAATACAACTAAACTGTCTTGGGGAGAACGTCGAAGACTAAAAAAGGAACAAAAGAGAAAAAAGGAACAAGGTCTAAACGATAATTTTAATTGTATTAGCGATTTCGGACAAGTGAATAATTCCGACCCTAATTCGTTTGCGATGAATAAAGACCAATTTAATACCGTTAATCCCGACGGAATGGGGAAAACTGGTATAACTCAAACTTATAATCCGTATGGCTCATACAACCAAAAAAACTTTGTGTTTTTTACACCTAAAAATTATGAAGATGTAAAAAAACTAATAGAATATTTAAAACAGACCGAACCTGCAATAGTAAATTTGGATGCCATAACCGATAACGAAGCTCAAAGAATACTAGATTTTATTAGTGGTGGGGTGTGTGCGTTAAACGGAAGTATTCAAAGAATAAAGGGAAATATCTTTTTAGTTGCTCCAGATGGTTTCAATATAATGATTTCTAAAGAACAGTTAGAAAAAATTTCACAATAGATAGAATATTTTATTGATTTTTTTAATACAATGTAGTATATTAAATATAGAATTTAATGAGGGAGGACACATAAATGGCAGGAAAGAGCGATTATTTTGGTTTATCTTATATTGTTAGTGTTATTCTAGCAATTATACCAGTTACTTCTTGGGTTTGTGGATTTGTTACCAGATTCATGGAAGGCAAGATTGTAGCAGGTTTAATCAGATTAATTTTCGGATGGAACATTATTTGGATTCTTGATATTGTGTTTATGGTATTAAGCAAGCACATTTTCAGATTACTTAACATCTAATTAATCCAATAAAAAAACGGAAGAATTTTCTTCCGTTTTTTGTTAAAGAAATATTGTTTTTAGGGACATAGCGTATAAAGATTATTGCGTTTTACCAATGGATTACTGCCATATTATAGTTCTCTTATTGCGTCTTCAAGGGTAGAAACAACTCTATTTTCGTCAACTGTATTAATAATCTTTTCTGGCAGATGTTTTATCAATATTTCGCCGTTACTGTTTTTTTCGGTTTCTTCCCAAAAGTATTTTGAGCGACATAGACAGCCAGTTGAAAAGTTTTTGGAAAATTCTTGAGGAACTGAAGCTCTCTTGATGGGATTCCCAAAAGGCAGAAAATACGGTTTCTTGAAAATTTTGCCATTTATAATAGATGTCATACCTGATTGTGGAATTCCAAAATAAAAGTCACGTTCACATATTTCATCTTCGACAGTATCGCTCATTAAATAGGCGGCATCACTTTCAATATTGAGTGTTTTAAAAAATTCCATAGCGGCATTTGTTGTAAGACCACTTAACACTTTTTTAATTACAATACCATTTTGTTCAAATAATTTTTTTATTGCAATTAGGCTTTCACCGCTGAAAATTATATCATCAACTATTGTAATTTTATTGGATTTGGTTTCTTCTTTGATTTTTTTCGATAGTAAAGATATTTGAGAATCAATTGGTTTTCCAGTAAATCTGGAAACAAGTTCTTTGCTACCCTCAAGTCTTGTGCAATCTAGAGTTGCAAAAACATTGCCGTTTGTGTAAACTTTGTCTAAAGAAATAATTGTATCTGAATTATTATTATTTATCAAATTTAAGATTGAGCCCTTCATTTCATCTTCGCTAATAAAACAAACATTTCCATAAACTTTTTGGGCTTGTTTTGAGAAATCTTTTCGTAATAGCTCGATGATTTTTGTTGAAGGTATAGAGATTCCGTGATCTTTAAAGCTAAAATCTAGGGCATTAAATCCATTAATGATTAATCCTAAATCTTCACTTATTATGATTTTGTCGTTTATTATTTTCATAAACATCACCTCTTTTTGCTAATTGTATCATGACTTTTTTTTAATGTCAACATTTAAGTTAAAATCGTTGACAGAATTATTTTGAAGTTGTATAATCAATATAGGAGTGATTCATGTTTTACATAGCACAAGCGATAGGTTTATTGGGTGCTTTGTGCACCATATTGAGTTCCTGGCAAAAAGACAGGTCAAAGATTTTGCTGTTTTTGATATTTGACAATATTTTCTTCTCTGTTCAATATTTGCTATTAGGTGCTTATATAGGTGCATTAACTAATGGTGTATGTCTATTAAGAACGTTTACTTTCCGATTCAAAAATAAAAACAAGTTTTTCAAGACAGATTTGATGCTATATATTATAATAGCTTTACATATTATTATGGGTATAATATTTTATGATGGTGTTGCATCTTTGTTTCCTGTTATAGCTTCAGTAATATTTGCTATTGTTTTATGGCAGGAGAATGCTAAGAATATACGGATAGGGAATGTGGTTATGCTGTTAATGTGGTTTGTCTATAACTTAATTGTTAGGGCTTATGTATCAGCATTGGTAGAATTGACACTTTTTATTTGTGCAGTAATCGGGGTTATAAAAATAGATATAGTAAGGAGTAAAAAAATGAAAAAACAAATTCAAATTGGAGTAATGGGGTCGGATGCCGACTTAAATTATTCTAAAAAGACGGCAGAATTTGCAAAAGAATTAGGCAAAATAATTGCCAAAAATAATGATATACTTGTGTATGGAGCCGAAAAACACATTGGCTCGTTGTCTACTATTGCAGCGGAAGCTGCAAAGAAAGCAAATGGTATAACCGTGGGAATTACTTATGGAAAAACATCTGAAGGGCTTTATGGAGAACGCCCAACGGTGTTAATTCCTTGTGGACTAGAAATTGGAGGTGGAAGAGAATTTACGCTAGTTTTAGCATGCGATGTAATAATTGCTATCAGTGGTGGTTCGGGAACTTTAAACGAAATTGCTGTTGCCTATCAAGCAAATAAACCAATAATAGTTGTAGATGGCTTTGGTGGTTGGTCGGAAAAGTTAAGTGACCAATTTTTGGATGATAGGAAAAGATTAAAATGTATTTCTGCAAGAACTCCACAAGAAGCATACGAAAAAGCAGTGGAAGCTATAAATGAAAGGAACAAGTTGGAACAAGGGAATAAAAATGATTAAACCAAAAACATTGCCTGGTTTTATGGAATTATTACCAGAAGATCAGATTATATTTAATAATATTAAAGACATAATTAGAAAAAATTATGAAAGTTTTGGATTTGTTCCATTAGATACACCTGTTTTGGAAAGTTGTGAGGTTTTACTGGCTAAAGCAGGAGGAGAAACAGAAAAGCAAATTTACAACTTTAAAAAAGGGGATAGTAATTTGTGTATGCGCTTTGACTTAACAGTCCCTTTGGCAAAATATGTGGCTGAAAACTTTGAATCGCTTAATTTTCCGTTTTCGAGATATCAAATTGGGAAAGTTTATCGTGGAGAAAAGCCACAAAAGGGCAGGTTTAGAGAATTTTATCAATGTGATATAGATGTTATTGGAAAAAATTCTTTAAGTCTATATTATGATGCCGAAATCCCAGGTATTATGTATAAAATATTTAAAGAACTTGATATTGGTAAATTCACTATCCATGTTAGCAATAGGAAAATTTTGTTAGGCATTATTGAGGAATTAAAAATAAATGATATCTCTATGGAAATTTTGAGATTGATTGATAAGTTTGCAAAAATTGGAGAACAAAACTTTGTTTTGACACTAAAAGAAGATTATAATATTGACCAAGATAGAATCGATACCTTGCTGGCTTTAATGAAAATATCAGGGACTCCAGACGAACAAATTAGAAAACTTAAATGCTTTCGCGTAACCAATGAAAAATTTTTAAATGGCATAAACGAATTACAGCAAGTAACTGAAAAAATGAAAATTTTTGGTATTGATGAAGGATATTTTAATATTGATCTTTCTATCGCTCGCGGATTAGATTACTATACCGGTACAGTCTATGAAACATTTATAGAAGGCTATGAAAATATGGGCAGTGTATGTAGTGGTGGACGTTTTGATAATCTTGCAGAATATTATACTAAGGAGAAATTGCCTGGTGTTGGTATGTCTATTGGGCTTACGAGATTATTCTACCAACTAAAGGAAAATCAATTATTAAAAAGCAATTACAATGAATTGTCTAAAGTAATAATATTGCCAATGGGTGATACATGTGATAAATGCATTGAAATTGGTAATATCTTAAGAGATAAGGGTATTAATAGTAATATATATTTTGAAAATACTAAATTTAAAAATAAAATTTCTTTTGCGAAAAGATCCAACTATCAATATGCCATTATTATTGGTGAAGATGAAGTAAAAAATCACTATTGTACACTTAAGAACCTTAAAGAGTTTACACAACAACAAGTGAACGCTAATAAATTGATAGAAATTTTAACGAATAGAAAAATCTAGTTGCTTTTTTTTAACCTTGTGATATAATAGTAGCAAGGTTAATATGGTGGATGTAGCGTAGTTGGTTAACGCGCCAGATTGTGGCTCTGGAGATCGTGGGTTCGAATCCCATCTTCCACCCCATTTATTTACACTCCGTAAGGAGTGTTTTTTGTTGAAGAAAACCACGGGGTTGATCCGTGGTTCTAGAGAGATTACTCCTTGACATAAAATACCTCCTGTGATTAAAAATTTGTGTGAACTACAAATTTATTTTAACACAGGAGGTTTTTATGTCAATTGACTATCATAGTTTAGCACATTCGACTTGAAATTGCAAATATCATATAGTGTTTGCTCCAAAGTATAGAAGGAAAGTTTTCTATGGGCAAAAAAAGAGAGAAATAGGGGCAATTCTAAGGCGATTGTGCGAATATTAAGAATGTAAATATTATAGAAGTTGAAGTTTGCCCGGATCGTGTTCATATGTTGGTAGAAATATCACCAAAACTTTCAGTGGCGGGGTTTATGGGATATTTAAAAGGAAAGAGTACAGTATTAATATTTCAAAAATTTTCAAATTTGTTTTTAAAATATTGACACAGAGAGTTTTGGTGTACGGGATATTATGTAGATACAGTTAGAAAGAATACGAAAAAGATAAAGGAATATATCGCAAACCAGTATAAGCAAGACAAATTAAATGACCAAATGAGTATGTTTGAGAGAATAGATTCATTTAAGCGATAGTAGGTTTGCGACGCACTTAGTGAACTACGCGTTTACGCTGACTGTTAGAGAAGGTCGTTGTTTTGAGTACGTATTAACATCAATTTTTATTGTTCAGATTGATTTAAGTTTATATTTTCGTTTAATACATCTTTACATATTTCTAAGTACTTTAAAATTGCTTTATAACGGTCGGCATATGTAAAGCTTTTGCTGTTTTCGCCCTTAAATTCGCTAGAATTAATATATTTATTAAATTTTTCTTCAACTATTCTATTAAGGTTATCTATATCGCTTTTAGTTAAGCGTTCTCTGCTAAATCTTCTAAATTCGGTTTTGCAACTAAGGTCACGGCTTCGTTTTAGTACAATGGTTATGGTGTAGTCTAAATTGTTATTAAAAAATTTAGATAAATTAATTAAATCCTTGTAACCCGCAAAATCTTTATTGTTTCCACCAATTTTACCAGTACGAATTATTTCGTCTATATCTTTAGCAGTGAATTTTTTTGACGCTGAAAGCTCATATAGAGTATGCTTGTTTTTTAGTTTGTGCTTTTTTAATTGTTCGGGTGATAGATAGGTTAGCATATCAATGCTTTCTGGGTTTAATACTTCACCTTCGTCCGAAAGTTTAATTTTGCAGTTTAAATATAAAAATAATTTTATTAGTTGCTCGTTAAGACACACAGTCTTTTTTAAACTTTGTGTTAAAGTTCTGTAATAATCAAAAATATCTATTTGCTTTGTCATGCTAATTTTAGAGCGGTCCTTTAATTCGTTGATTCTTTCATTTGTTATATAAGTTGCCATTGCTTTATTGTTTAAATAGGCCAGACTTGAATTTTCTAGTTTTAAATCGACATCAAAGCCAGCATTATAGGCTTTTTGAATTAACTCTTTACGTGCGTTACTATCAGTTAAGGCTTTTTTGTATTCTGCTACAATTATTTCTTGTCTGGTCGGATTTTTTACTGCTGAAAAGCCTAATTTTTCTAGTTTTGCAGATACATGTCCGGTGCCAAGGTTTTCAAGATTCAAGTTTGATATTGTAACATATAATGTTTGATTGTATGTTCTAAGTCTTGAAAGAAGTTGGTTTGTTATGGCAGTGTCACTGATTTTAGTTTTTGATTTTGGATTTTTCTTTAAATTTTCATTTAATTCGTTCATTGCAAGATTTCTAAAATTTTCATCTTTTAGATATTTTTCAATCTTTGAAATAACATTATCCTTTTGAATTGAAAGAAGTGCTAGTGCTTTTAATTTTTTAGATTGAATAGATGCTTTAATTATAAGGTCAGCGGTTTCTTTAACTTCTTTTAACTCGCTATTTTTTAAAGGAGTACCAAGTGCTTTAAAAGTTGAAAGAATAATTTGGTCGGTGTAAGCGTTATTTACAGATAATGCCTTTTTAAAAGAACGTAAAACACTTGCAAGATTTTGATTTTGTGTGTAAACAGGTGCACTATTTGCTAAAACCACCGTTGTAATTTGAGTTTGGCTTGGATTTTCTATGTCAAAATTTGTTTTAAACCAGCTTTTCGCTATTTCTATATTTTTAGGGTCATTTGCATATTGATTTAATTGGTTAGATATATCGCTATAAAACAATTTAAGGTCTTGTCTTGCTTTTTCAACTTGTGACTTTATCTCTAAAATTTCAGAACTAGAACAATAAGTGGAATTATAAACTGCATTATATGCTCGTGTTTTACCAAAATTGTACTTTAATTGTAATTGTATTGTTTCGTCGGTTATTGGGATGTTGTTTGCATTTAAGGTGCTTATTGCATTTTTAACATCATCTTCATTTTTTAAAAAGAAATAGTATGCGTTTCTAAAGGCTTCTACATATTTGTTGCGCATAGCTTCGGTATGTCTAGTAGAATGTTGTGAAACGACTGCAATCTTCAAATCTGGATAAATTGAAGAAAGTTTTTGCTCTGGAGAATCTATATTGTTGCCGTTTCCGTCAGTATGAATAGTTTGCAATAATCTATAGTATTTAGGGTTCTCTGAACGCATTTTTCTAGCAATATAAGAAACTATAATAGATTGTTTAATTGTTTCGTCTTTTGTGTTTAAAAGTGTATTTTTTAGGGCTTCTAGTTTTGTGTTTTCTAGAGGGTTGCTAGTGCTTAGTGTTTCCACAAGTTCATTACTTTTTGCATCTATGTATAATTTAATTCTATGCAAATTAAACTTATCCATATTTTGTAAATATTCAACAGTTTCGTCATCAAAGCATGTAGAAGAAAGGAATAGTTTGTATTCCGAAACGTTACCACTAGAAAGGCTATTTGTGTACAATGAGCGATACTCTTGAACGCACAAACTTGCGATATATTTTATTATATATGCAAAACAAGCAGGCTTATCCTTTTGTTTAAAAATTTCTTCGCTTAGTGCAGTTTTTTCTGCGCCAGTTAGGTTTGAACTGTCTGTGCAATTAATTAGTTTTTCGTATTCATTTTCGACAAAGTTTTTTAAGCTCTCACGATTTTGTGCGAGTTTTTTGTCGTAAGTGTTTTTTAACATACATTTTCCCCCGAATTTTATTATACTATTCTACCACAAAATGTAAATAATTCAAGGGGTTTAATAAAATTGCTTATTTATCAATAAAGGTGAAATTACTTAAGCGTGCGTTTTCTTCTTTTTATTGATTTTATGATTTGCTTCATGGTCTTTTTAGGGCTTTCGGTTTCAAAAGTGCTTAATGGTTCAAAGTCGCTAAAAGTGTTGCCGTCTGCGTTTGCCCAGCCTACCAACCATACATTTTTGTTTTCGTTTGCAAGAGTGTTGCTATCGGACATAAATTTATAAATATAGTATTCGCTTTTCTTAATTTTTTCAGTTGCGATGTACTCAATCTTGTCGGGTGCTTTGCCAAGTTCAGTTGGATATAATAGCCACCTAACTAATGCACTTTTTGAAAGATATAAATTATTGGTATATTCTTGCGGGAAAAGTTTTTCTTGTCCAAAATGGTTTAGCATAGAGTATAGAGTTGATGCGTATTCTAAATTTTGCGCAAGTTTTGAAACAAGATTGATATCTATATTCTTTTTTGTTTGCAATAGTTGTCTTATAACGCTAAAACACAAGTCATCATTTAATTCAGCAAGTTGTGGAAGAATAGATTCAGTATCTTTGTTAAAATAATAGTAAGAAAGGTCAACAAGGGCAAGAAGTGTGTGCTTTTCATTTTCGTTTAGGGTGTCGTATTTCTTTGCAAGGTTATTGATGCTTAAATTTATAAAACTAGCAAGAGCGTTCTTTGCATCATCCGAAAAATGTAAACTATTTTGTGATTGTGATTCTAATAAATGAAAAAGCGTTTTATTAAATAGTTCAACATCTTTAACGTTTTTTAATTCGTTAATTAATCTTGTTGCGTCAGTTAAAGAATTTGTTTCCTTTTCGCAAAGCTCAAAGATAGTATCAATAGGCCCTAAAAATTTTTTTATTACATTAGTAAAATTTTGCAAAAGGGGAAAATTGTCTTCATCTCCAAGTTCGGTAAGAATAAGTAAATTAAAAAGTTTTTCACCATAGGTTAGTAGATTGTCGTTATAATTAAAGCCTTTAGAGTCGTCTAATTTTAAAGTTACTTTCTTTATTTCGTTTATGCAAAAGTCGTAGACAAACCTTTGTTTTTTCACCTTAATTTTTCCACTATTACATGCTAAAAGGACTATCATAAGTAGTTCATTTTTATCGTTATAGTTTTCGGTGTTTTGAATTTCGTTAAATAATTCGGTCATTTTTTATCTCCTAACCAATGCTGGATTTTTATCTGTAGATTATATCATATTGACTAGTGGTAATACAAGTGTAAATTTGATCAATAATAAAACTATCTTTTAAAACAATACAAGGCAATTCAATTATTAATAAAAACGCTTGAAGTTAAAAAACAATTGTGATAAAATAAATTCATTAATTTATAAGGAATTAAAATATGGACAAATACAATTTTAGAGAAGTAGAAGAAAAGTGGCAAAAACGTTGGGAAAATGAACCTTATTTTAAGGCTGTAGATTTTCATCCAACAAAGCCAAAGTACTATGTATTATATGAATTTTTTAATGTAAGTGGAAATTTGCATATGGGACACTTAAAGGGTTCCGTTCCTGCTGACGCACTTGCTAGATATAAAAGATTTAAGGGATACAATGTTTTATTTCCAATAGGTGGAGATGCTTTTGGTTTGCCTGCAGAAAATGCTGCCATAAAAAAGGGTATTAATCCTCGCAAGTTTGTAGAACAAGGAATGAATAATGCGATCAGTCAAATTAAAAAGATTGGTCTTAGTTTTGATTGGGATAGAACTATTTGCACATCGGACCCAGAATACTATAAGTGGACACAATGGATATTTATGCAATTACTAAAAAATGGCAAGGCATACAAAAAGAAAGGTACGGTTAATTTTTGTGAAAAGTGTCAAACTGTACTATCTAATGAAGACAGCCAAGGCGGTAAGTGTGATAGATGCGGTAGTGATGTTGTACAAGTAAATCGTGATGTTTGGTTCCTAAAAATGAAGGAATACTCAGAGAAACTTTTGGGAAATGTGGACAGAATTAATATGGCGGAAAGCCTAAAAGAGTCACAACGAAACTGGATTGGCAAAAGTGAAGGTATGCAAGTAAAGTTTATGGTGCAAGATACCGCTGGCAATAATATTGGAGATATAGAAATTTATACCACTTGCATAGAAACTATTTATGGTGTGACTTTTGTAGTTTTAGCACCAGAAAATGAATTGGTAGAAAAATTTAGTCCATATATAACAAATATTGATAAAGTAAGAGAATATCAAGAAAAGACTACCTTTAAAAGCGAGTTTGATAGAATTAGCCAGGTTAAAGAAAAATCTGGGGTAGAACTAGAAGGCATTTATTGCGTAAACCCAGTAAATGGAAGCAAGGTAAAATTGTTCCTAGGAGACTTCGTTTTAGTAAATTATGGAACGGGTGCTGTTATGGCTGTTCCTACACATGACCAAAGAGATTACGAGTTTGCGAAACTATTTAATATTCCTATGATTCAAGTAATAGAAGGCGACGTTAGTACAAAGGCTGTAGAAAAGCAAGAGTATTTACAGAAAAATTCTAAGATGATGAATTCGGGCGAATTTAGTGGAATGTGTGTAAAAGATGCTAAAAAAGCGATTGCAGAATATGTAGAAAAGCAAGGTTTTGGCGTTCGTAAGGTTAATTACAAAATGCAAGACTGGCCATTTAACCGTCAAAGATATTGGGGTGAGCCATTCCCAGTAGTATTTTGCGATCATTGCGGAATTGTGCCAATAGACGAGAAAGATTTACCATTGGTTTTACCAGAGACCGATGACTATCTACCAAACGCTAAGGGTGACTCTCCACTATCTAAAATAGATTCTTGGGTACACACAAAGTGTCCAAAGTGTGGAAGAGACGCAAAACACGAAACCGATACAATGCCGAACTGGGCGGGTTCTAGTTGGTATTGGCTAAGATATACCGACCCACACAATTCAGAAAAACTAGCAGATTTTGAAAAACTTAAGTATTGGGGTAGTGTAGATTGTTACACTGGTGGTACCGAACACATTACAAGACACGTTTTGTATGCATTCTTCTGGCAAAACTTCTTATATGAGATTGGTGTAGTTCCAACCCGTGATCCATTCTTAAGAAAGATGGGTAGTGGACTAATTTTGGATAGCGAAGGCAAAAAGATGAGTAAAAGCTCTACAAATGGAGTAACCCTATCCGAAGTTATAGATAAGTATGGTGCAGATGTGTCTAGAATGCACTTGCACTTTTTGGCAGGATACGAAGATAATTGTGTGTGGACATTTAGTGGCGTTGATGGTATAGTAAATTTCTTGGATAAAGTTTGGAAATTGCAAGATATTATCAAGGGCGAAGAAGTTTCAAAAGAACACGAATACGAGCTTAATGCATTAATTAAGAAGGTAAGTGAAGATTACGAAAATTTAAAACTTAATACCGCAATTAGTGCTTGTATGAAGTTTATTAAAAAGATTAAAGAAGACGGCTTTATAACAAAGGAAGAGTTAAGACAATTTTTAATTTGTTTAAATCCGCTAGCACCACATATTACTAGTGAAATGTATGAGATTGTTTTTGGTGTAGATATTGCACAAGAATCATTCCCAGAGTGTGATGAAAGCAAGTTGGAACTAGATGAAATAGATATTCCTGTACAAATTAATGGTAAACTTCGTGGCGTTATTAAGGCAAAAAAAGACGCAACACAAGATGAGATTGTGCAAATTGCAAAGGAATCGCCAGAAATTGCAAAGTATTTAACAAGCGAACCTAAAAAAATTATATTTATACCAGGCAAAATATTTAATATTGTTGTATAGTTTTTAACAGGTCGCTAAAAAATTGTTAAAAAAGGAAAATTTTTAATGAGTGAAGTAGAAGAAAATAAGGCAAAATTTATAAATTTACTAAAAGAAAAGGTAAAGCGAGAAGGCGTAGATGAACTTATTGCTTACCTTGAAAAAAGTGATTTTTTCATTGCTCCCGCTAGTGCTAGATACCATTGTGACCACGAAGGTGGACTATGCGAGCATAGTTTAAATGTTTATGAGAGATTAAATAAAATCATAGTTAGTGAGTATGGCGGATATGATAAATATCCAGAAGATACCATAGTTATTTGTGGGTTGTTGCATGATTTATGTAAGATTGATTTCTACAAAATAGATTATAGAAACGTAAAGGAAAATGGAGAATGGGTTAAAAAGCCATATTATTCGGTGGATGAGAAATTGCCTTATGGTCATGGCGAAAAGTCGGTATACATAATTAATGGCTTTATTAGACTAACCCGAGAAGAAGCACTTGCTATAAACTGGCATATGGGCGGTTTTGATGCAAGGGTTCAAGGCGGAGCAAATGGATTAAGCGAGAGTTGTAGAAGATTTCCGCTATGCGTATGGATGCATATAGCCGATTTAACAGCAACATACATTGATGAAAATAGTTTATTAAATAACAAAAAAGGAGAGTAAAATGCCTACATTAGACGAATATAAACAGATGGCGGATTTGTTGTTTCCAAACATAACAAAAACGCCAGAAGATTATTATAAGATGTATCCAAAAAGAGATTTACCAGAAGGTACCGAGGTTACAAGATTTGCACCAAGCCCAACGGGATATATGCACATTGGTGGCGTATATCAATGCTTAATTAATAGAGAAGTTGCAAAGTCTACACCCAATGGAGTTTTCTTTTTGAGAGATGAAGATACCGATAGCAAAAGAGAAGTAGAAGGTGCAGCAGATATTTTTGTTCCAGCACTTAGGGGTTTTGGAATAGAGTTTGACGAAGGTTTTGTTTCTGAAACACAAGAAAAAGGCGAGTACGGTCCATATATTCAAAGTCGTAGAAAGGAAATTTATCAAGCGTTCGCCAAAGATTTAGTAAGTAGGGGCTTGGCTTATCCATGTTTTTGTAATGGCGAAGACAATGAAGCAAAGGAAGAACAACTAAGGCTAGGGTTGCCACTAGGATATTATGGAAGATGGGCAAAGTGCAGAGATTTAAGTTTAGAAGCAGTAGAAGAAAACTTAAAGGCTGGCAGACCATTTACAATTAGAATTAAAAGTAATGGCGACGGCACTAAAAGATTTAAGTTTAAAGATTTAAGAATTGGCGAAACTGTACTACCTGTAAACTCTAACGACTATATCATCTTAAAAAGTGATGGGCAAACATTATATCATTTAGCTCATTTGGTTGATGATACATTAATGCACACAACCACCGTTGTCAGAGATGAAAGTTGGTTCCCAAGCGTACCATTGCATGTTCAATTATTTGAATATATGGGACTTCCTACTCCAAAATATTTGCATACACCAACCGTTAATACTATCGATAAAGAAACTGGAAACGTTCGTAAGGTTAGTAAGCGTAAGGATACATGGGCAGATAGTAGATGGTTCCATGAAGCGGGTTATCCAAGTAGTGCAATAATTGATTACTTAATGAATTTAATCAATTCTAACTATGAACCTTGGAGAGCGGAGCATCCAGATGTACCAATATCTGAATTTGATTTCAAAATCAGCAATATGAGTAAGAGCGGTGCTTTGTTTGACCTTGCAAAAATTGATAACGTTAGTAAAAATATTATTAGTAGATTTACTGGGGAAGAGATGTATAACAAGACCTTGCAGTGGGCTGAAAAGTATAATACCGATATTGCAAAACTACTAAAAGAAAATGCAGATTATTGCAAAAAGGTTTTTGGAATGGATAAAAATCCAAACAGACCACGTAAGGATATTACAACATTTAGTGAAGTTGTTCCATTCTACAGTTATATGTTTAGTTCGCTATTTACAAATGATTATTCAGCATTTGACTATGAAAAAATTTCAAAAGAAACAATTGTAGAAGCGTTAACTAAATATACAGAAAAGTTTGATATAAACGCCGATAAAGAAAACTGGTTTGCTTGTATGAAAGAAGTCGCGGGAGAGTGTGGATTCTGCCCAGATATGAAAGAATACAAGAAAAATCCAGAAAACTTTGTGGGAAGTGTGGCAGATTTCTCTACAATTATAAGAGTTAGTTTAACCGGAAAACGCCAAACCCCAGACCTTTATGAAATTATTCAATTACTAGGCGAAAAAGAAGTCAAAGAAAGATTTGAAAAGGCAATAAACTTTTTGAAACAAAATTAGAAAAAATGCTAAAAAATATTGACAAGGCGAATAAAAGGTGGTATTATAATAAAGTCAATAGTGATATTGATGATTGTTTTGAATAATTACGCCACATTCGTTTTGGCAATATTATGGGGGTATAGCTCAGTTGGCTAGAGCACCTGCCTTGCAAGCAGGGGGTCATCGGTTCGAATCCGATTATCTCCACCACATTTTTTGACAGTTGCTAAAGTCGTTAAAACAAAATCGATGGATTGTAGCTCAGATGGTTAGAGCACCACCCTGATAAGGTGGGGGTCGGTGGTTCGAGTCCACTCAATCCAACCAAACAAAAAAGTCAACCAATTCGGTTGACTTTTTTATTTGGTAAAATTAAGTAGACAAGATCCGCTGACTCCAAGAACTTATTAGGGGCATATTACGAAGTAATTGCGCCTGAAACATTGCCTGCGACTAATAAGCACGCTAGTTTTTAAGGCAAATAAGGTGGGGGTCGGTGGTTCGAGTCCACTAATCCCAACCATAAAAAATATCCAAAAAATTTATCCTTGGATATTTTTTAATTGTTAGATTTGTGTAGGGTTCAAACCGCCACCTTCCGGCGTGCAAGGGGCTATTTGCTCGGTGGGGCAAAAGCCCCTGCATTAGAAATTGCCGAACAGCAATGTTAGGCATAAGGTGGGGTCGGCAAAAATTTGTATTTATGAAAATAAATTTTATTGTGATTTTTTTATTTAATATGATATAATTTATTCATAATATTACGAAAGGAAGTAATTATGAAATTTTTTAAAGGTTTAAAGGCAACGGTTGAAGCTATCGGAAAACTTTGGAGAATAGAAAGAAAAAGAGATACCGAAATCAATCGCAATCCAACAGAAGAAGAATTAAAAGATAACAAAAAAGGGAAATTATCTATTGTTGTAACTATTGTCAGCACCATTGTTTATTTGATTGCATTCATATTGGTTGCTAGTTCATGGCAGGTAAATATTGGCTTGGGTATTTTTGTTTTAGTTTTGGTTTTGATTTTTACACCTTCAATTCAAATAAAAGCAATCAATTTAGCAAAACAACAAAGAAAAATCAACGGGAAAGGCACTACAGCATTGATTCTTGCAAATGTTTTACCAACCATTGCATTGGTTGGCGGTGTGCTATTCTTTGTATTTGGTGGAATGTATATTTTCTTTAAATAAGAAAACAAAACACAAAAAATACAACCTTGTTCGGTTGTATTTTTTTTGCTTTGATAAAAAGTTGTTATATTGTTAGTTATTCTTATATATTTGAACAAGTAAATATTGTTCAAAATAATCCCAGTTGTCATCACCAGAATAAGAAATTTTTATAACTAAATTATAATAATCATCTGTGCTTCCAACGGTTGAGTCAGGTGTTAAAACAAACTTTTGATACCTTGAATCTTTACCTTCAATTTGTTCAAAATGTCCGGTAATATTGCTTGTAAGATCGTTATTATTTTTATCTTTATAAGTTCCAACTTCCATTGCTTCCCAAACAAAATTTACATTTTTATAACGATCATCATCATATTCTCCAAATTTTAATTCAACAGTATTATCTGTATTGAATTTAATTGATCCACCGTTTGCAGAACAACAAGATTGATCAGCAATATCTCCTTTTGAAATCGTCCAACTATATTCAATATATCCTTCATTTTCGCCCGTTTTATCGTGTTTTGTGATTGTTATATTTCTATGAGGAGAAGTAGTTAAATATTTATCTTTATAATATAAATTTGGATTAATATAACATCTTATAAAATAACTACCAACAGCTGAAGAATAAAAATAATAGTCTCCAATATTATCTTGTTCAAGTTTAGCATTAGTATAAATACAATAAGCTTTATTCGTTTCAAATGCTGTTTTCAAGTATTGTGCAAATTCTGTTTGCGTTGCGTCATAAGGGATCAATGCACAATGCGGTACATATAGTTCGAATTTCATTTCTTGAGGATTACCACTAATATCGGTTGAATACTTAAAGTCGGTTAAATCGCTTATAACAGCTAATCCAGGTGCTGAATATGCAGTTCTGTGAAGGATAATTGTAATTTCAAATTCTTCAGATTCAGCATAAACTTTTTCATACCAATTTTCATCTCCTTTAGGTACAAACTTAACCTTGGTTGTTATTGTATTTGTTTCACCTTTAGTGATATCAAAGTTATATGTTTTAGGATTGACTTCCGCAAGGGTGCCATAAATAGCAATTCTATCATCAATTTCATCACTAGTCCTACTGAAATCCCAATCGGAATTTTCAAAATTATGCCATATCAATGTTTCCATTGTTAATTTGTTATCATTTGCTGAATTATTATTTTCGTCATTAAGGTCAGAATTGAAAAGTAATGATAGTTTACCATTTATTTTTGAATTACCGAAAGATGTATAACCATTACCATTTGATATGCCATGTAACATTTCATCAAGAGTGACACCTTTACAAAAATCTTGTTTAAAGGTGAAATCAATTTTAAAATTCTCTGCGGTTGCAACGATTTGTGATTTTTTTACAACAAGAGTTTGATAAGCGGAATATGATTTAAGGTAATTTTCTTGTTCTTTTATTTCAGCAAAAATCAAATATTTGCCCGGGTTAATATCTTCTAGTAGATATGATAATTCACCGGCAATATAATTTTCAGAATTAAGAATTTCGCTTGGTTTTGGTAAAGCCTTGATTTCTTCTTGTGTTAGTGAAGAAATGCCAGAAGATGAACCATCAACTTTATTTAAAATACAAATTTTCTCAATCATACTATCATCTAATTGAGTGTCGCCATTAAAAACGCTATAGTCGATACCTTCAAACTTTGTTCCATAGTAAATTTGATTTTCACCAATATTTTCCACTTTACTTGCAACATTTAAAGTGTAGTTGCTAGTGTTGTTTACTTTTGAAACACCGATATAAACTTCGCAAGAATTGTCTTTATACTTTAAAGTTAACTTCCAAGAGCCGGCTGTAAGATTTGAATTCTCACACATTTGAGTGTATTCTTCAAAGGTTTTAGTAACTCTACTTTCCTCCGAACCATCAGCCGAAAAACTTACGGCTATTTGAGCATTAGACAATTCAACATTTTCATCAGAATTGTCTGAATAATATGCTTTTATTTTTATATTGTTAAGTCCAGTAGTATTACCAAAATCTCTGATCTCGTAAATTGATGTTGAATATTCACCATCAGCCAAAGATACTTGAATGTAATTTAACTTTTTATCATTGCCACAGGCACTTAACAAAAATAAGCAAGGAATAATTAAGCAAAAAGCAAAAATAAAACTCAATAATTTCTTTTTCAATTTATTTCCCTCCCATAAAATTGAATTTCTATTTTTATTATAGCATATATTATAAGAAATCTTATACAAAATTTTAATTTTTTCAAGTTTTTTTAGTTTCATCGATATTTTTTAATTTAATCTATTATAATACCTATAATTAACAACTATCAAAAAATAGCACTAGAAAATTTTTTAGTGCTACTTAGTTTGTTCATCATTCTTTTTGTTCATCATTCTTTGGGTTATCCATTCTTCTGGATAGCCTTATCATAATTTTTGTCTGTTAGAACACCAACAATATCAACAACAGAAAAATACCAATCTTCTTCGTCAGCATTCCATTGTGTCCTAATTTTTTTATCTTCAAAAACCTTAATGTTAGACATAACATTTTCTCATATGGTTTGATTATATCATAAATAACAACTATTTGTATTGAATTTTGGCAAATTTTTACTTTTAATTTTATCGTTAAATAATATTTTTTATTAGAAAGTATCAAAAAGTTTTAGGCAGTTTTATATGGTTTTGGACTACATAATTTTAAGTTAAAATTTTTTAACTAATTTAAATTTTTCAAAAACTATAAGTGTGTTTTCATTAAAGTTTTTATTTCGAGTTTTAAAAAACATAGCGTGTATTTTAGACCAGTCTTCTAAAGTTTCGTTTTCGCCTTCAAGTTTTGCTAACGCCCAAGTCATTTTGTAAAAGGGTAAAATTATGACTTCTTCAGTTTGTATAATGCAGGCGTCTTTCCCGTTTGAAGTTATAATAATTGATAGGTCGCCAACTTTTGCAATATCTTCGTTTTTATTGTAAAGACAACTAGTTGCCGTTTTCTTGCCGGATAAGACTAAATTTATCAATTTGTCGTTATCTATGCCAAACTGCCAGCGCTCAATGTTTGGGTGTTTATTGTTTTTCATAATAAAGTTTACAACCTCCGTATAACTCATATCTTTGAATTTTTCTAAAAGGCGGTCGCGGTATTCTAGTGCATAATCGTAATTTTTGAATTCTGGGAGAAACTCTGCAATTTCGCTAAAATGTACAAATGAATTATTTTTACATAGATTGTCGTATTCGCTATTATTAAAAACTGCTTTTGCAAGAATATATACATAGGGTTTACCAAAAGTGTTATAGTCCCAATTTTTTGGGTTGTCGTATACTTTATCAAATGGTACCTTTGCTACAACTATAAATCCGCATTGCATATAGTAGTTTGCCAAAAATTCGCCATAGCAATCGCCTTTAACTGCTCCATTTTTAAATGCGGTTTTCACGAGGTCGGGGAGTATGTGTTTTGCGTTATAAATTTTTGCTAGTGCATTATTCTTGTGTACTGAAATAAATTCGCCGTCGGGCGTGATTGCAAATCCACCAATAGAGTGTTGCATTAAAAAATTCTTTGTGTATTTATATTCTTCGGGGTTTCGAAGTAATACAAATAGTCCGTGATTGTTTTGTTCTCTTGAGCGCTTTAATGATTCGTAAAATTCAAGGTAATCTTTTTGTTTTAATTTTTTGATTTTATAATTAGTTTTCATATTACTTATTATATTTCATTTTTGGTTTCTTTCAAAGTAAATTTTAGGTAAAATTTATTATTTTTAATCGTTTTAATTTATTTAAAAATTTTGAGTAAAACTAAAATTTATAATTTTTGCAAAATAAGAATGGGGCTAAAATTTGCCCCATTTTGTCAAGTGGTAGACTCTCCGATTAATTGCTTGTCTTCAGTTGGATCGTTTGCCGTGACCCAAGTGCAACAATTAAAATTATCCACAAACTCTACATTTGTATGTGGGTTTATGCCAGTTTTCTGAACTGTTTTACACCTTTTGTAAATACCACGAATTGAACAATTCCAAGTAAAATCACATAAATTGAATATATCAAGATGTACAACGTAGAGAGTGTTACGCTATCAAATAATAAAATGATTATTAGTGGAAGTAGTGATACTATTAATGAAAATATCATTGTTATTAATACCGACAAACTCTGTTTTACAACTTTCGTTTCATCGTCCCAATCTAGGTTTGGTAACCAGATGTTTATAAGTAATCCACCATATGCAATTACTGCTGTTAATAAAAGTGGCAGTGTTGCCATTATAATAAAGCTTGTAAATGGTAACGATAGTGAGAGTGTACAGATTATTGCAGATATTAATATAGCAGGAAACATTATGCTAATGTGTAAAAGTGCCTTTGCATTAAGTAGTTGAAGTTCGTCTATAGGCGAAGATTTAATTATCCAAAGATT
The DNA here is from genome assembly GCA_934772525.1 of uncultured Clostridia bacterium. Classification (GTDB taxonomy): domain Bacteria; phylum Bacillota; class Clostridia; order Christensenellales; family UBA1242; genus UMGS1908. The sequence continues at coordinate 76,701 of CAKVMI010000003.1, read as the reverse complement.
ATGGCTTTCAAGTGATATAGAACAACTTGATATAACCGTTGATGCTGTCATTACGCAAAATAATAAGGTTAAAATTGCTGTTAATATTGTTTTATTTTTTATACTAATACCAAACATAGATTCTATACCGCTAATTCCTAAACTTGCAAGTAGTATTGAAAATACTAGCATTAATGCGGGGCCAATTATTGTGTTTGTTATGTATGCAGGTGTAGAAAGGTAGGTGTTTAGTTCTTTTTTGTACAAGTTTTTAAACATTGATTTTGGTTCATTAAATTTAAATGTGGTAGATTTTGAGTGAAAACTTGCAAAAGTCTTGCCATAGTTTATGCTAAATAGTGTAACACCTAAAGTAAAGGTTCCAATAGTAAGACAAAGATAAATTACTAAATACTTTATATTATGAGTTAAAATCATTTGCAAGATTGTATTTGAGAAAAATCTATCGCTAAAATAATTTTCCATATTTGTTTCGGTTACGGTGCCATAAAAACTAGTTTTAAGCAAAAGTAGTGCTAAAACCAATATAAAAATTATTGAAGTGAATATTGATTTTATAAAGTTGCCCGATTTTAATTTCGCACAGATTCTTTCTACTAAAAAATTTAAAACATAACTTAGCCCAACACTAAATAGTGGTAGTGTGAAATTTATTGCGATACAGATTAAAAGTGTTTGTACATTAAATCCAGTATATACTAGATATAAGATGTAGTACGGTGTAAATAAAAGTGATTCAAAGAAGAAGTCAAAGACGTACTTATTTATGGTTTTTGCTAAAACGATATAAATCTTTTTAATAGGTAGTGATAGCAGTATGTCGGTGTCATTAGTTTTGCTTTTTGCTGAAATTCGCATTACGCCTATAACAATAGCAATACAAACCGAAGTAAGTATGCCGTGAAAAAATACAAGGTTGTATAGTCCATTTTGTTTTCCAAGACCTACAAACATACTTTTGGCTTCGTATGTGTATAAAGCAACAATGGCGACAATACCTAAAATTAATAATGTACTAGCGTAAACTGTGGACTTTCTGTGCTTTTTTCCTTGTATGCTACCAAGTAACATATAGTAATTATTTTTTATCAGAATTCCAAGTTCACGCATTGTTGTCCCCCCTTAAAAAGACTTCTTCTAGTGTTTGGTCTTGTTTTATTTCTTTCATTGTTCCGTTCGCAATCAACGAGCCATCTTTAATGATAGCAACTTTATTACATATTTTTTCTGCAACTTCTAGTACGTGAGTTGAAAAGAAAATTGCACCGCCGTTAGATGTAAATTCTTTAAATATTTCTTTTACTGTAAAACTTGCTTTTGGGTCTAAACCAACAAATGGTTCGTCTAATACCAAAAGTTTTGGGCTGTGTACAAAAGCGGATATTAAAACTAGTTTTTGGCGCATTCCGTGTGAGTATGTAGAAATTGGGTCATTTAAGTTTTTGTCTAATTCAAGCATTCCGGCATATTTATTGGTAAGAGTAGTTCTAGTAGTTTTATCTACATTAAAAATATCTGCGATTAAATTTATATATTGTATTCCTGTAAGAGCGTTATAAATATCGGGGTTATCTGGAACATACGCCAATAATTTCTTGCATTCTAATGGCTTTTCCTTCATAGATAAGCCGTTTATTTGAATATCTCCGCTATTAAAATCGTTTATGCCGACTATTGATTTTATTGTTGTTGTTTTGCCTGCTCCGTTGTGTCCTATAAAAGCGAATATGTCGCCGGGGCTAACGGTAAGAGTGATGTCTTTTGCTCCAACCTTTCCGTTTGGATAAATTTTTGTAAAGTTTATGAGTTTTAACATATTAATCTCCTTCATTATTATTTTTTGATTAAAAAATTGTTTTTGCAAATTCTAAATAGTCATCGTATTTTGCGATTGCAATGCCTTTTGACTTGTCGCCAAATAATATTAGCGAGTCACCTTCGTTTAGGTTAAAAATTTCACGTGCTTTTTTTGGAATTACAATTTGACCTTTGCTGGTCATCTTTGTTGTCCAAATAAATTTGTCTTTTTCCATTTTTCCTCCTACTTGTCTTACTTTTCTTACTTAGTATATGTTATAACACAATATATGTCAACAACATTGTTTGCATTGTTGTATAAAATTTGACAATATATTTTTACAAATATTTTGGTGTGGCGGTAATAAAATTGCTTTTTGACTTTTTTATATGATATAATTTTATTATATATTGAAAAGTATATATTAAGGAGAAGTTTAATGTTTAGCGAATTAATATTAAATTTAATTTCAGATGTATCAACTAATGATGACTATTATGTGGTCGTTGGAGATAGCAATAGTCTGGGTGGGAAAGTAAATTTAAACAACACGCTTGCAGCAGTAATTGCTATATTGTTGCTTGTAATTATTAGTGCTTTTTGCACCATATGGATAATAATAAAGCGAAGACAATATTTACAAGTGGTTCAAAATGCTTTAGACGAAAAAGAAGAGATTGAGAAAAAGCAAAAGGCAGAAGAAGAGCGTTTAATGCAAGAAAATCAAAATGCTCCAGTAATTAATAATACAAATGTTTCTTCTGTTCAAAGTTCAGGACCTAGTGGCGTTACGGTTTTACCAAACATTAACCCAAGACCGGTAAATGTTGGAAAATTAAATGGTAATATAAATGAGCAAAGTCAAGTAATGCAATCACAAGTTCAATATTCGGTGGCACAACAGCAATCACAACAAGTACAACAGCAAATGCAAATGCAACAACAACCACAAGCTCAAGTACAACCGCAAACGCAACAATCACAAACCCAAGTACAACCGCAAATGCAACCACAAACGCAACCACAACCGCAAGTTGTATCACAAATAACACCACAAGAGCAACAAGATTTCACGGGTTCTCAGTTTGCTAATGTGCAACCAAATGAACAATTGCTCCATCCGCAAACTTTAGAAAACCAAATGATTCCAAATCAAAATGTCCAAGCGGTCGAAACTTCTAATGCTAATAATATTGAAAACACGGGCAATGTACAACCTATTGTTACACTTTCTTCGGCTCCAACTGTGGTTTCTATGCAAGAAGAATCTGTAAGTCAGGTTAATAACCCCGCTGAAACTCAAAATACTGCACAAAATATAAATACAAATTCAAACATGACTTCGAATACTAAAATTGCAGAAAATGCAGATGTAAACGATAGTCAAAATCAATTAAACACACAACAAAATGTGACACCATTTGCAAAAACTGAAATCAAAAAAGGGTTCCCAGGGAAAATTTAAGGGAATATAAAGGGGGATATATGAAAAAAATATTTAATTATTTCGTTTGTCTAATAATACTGGTTACGTCCATCGTAGTTTTTACAGGTTGCTCTAAATCTAGTTATATATATTTAAATCCAGAAACTTATAATGTGGGTAATGGTAGTATAACTGAAATGGATATATCTGAGATTAATGTAGACTGGGTTACGGGTTCGGTAGAAATAGATGTAAGTAGCGATTATGAAACAATATCTATTGAAGAAAGTTATAAAAAGACGCTGGATGATGACCAAAAGTTAAGATATAAATTAAGCAATGGTATTTTATATGTAAAGTATCGAAATAGTTCGGCAACTAAAGTAGATGTTGGTTTAGACAAATCACTTATTATTAAGGTGCCAGCGAGTGTAAATGGTTTATCAAAAATTGTTGCAAGCACGGAGTCGTCTTCTATAAAAGTAAAAGGAAATTATAAAAACGCTGTTTGCTCTCCGCTTTCGGAAATAAATTTAACTTCTACAAGTGGAGTGATTTCTTTAGGTGGATTCAATGCAACGAAATTAAACGTTAAATCGGTGAGTGGTAATGTTACTATAAAAACTTGCCAGATTAGTACATTAAATATTGAAACAACTTCGGGTGGTGTTTATACTCAAGATGTTATTGGTTCTAATTTGGTTATAAAAACGGTTTCTGGGGCTTCGAAATTAAAGTTTAATGTGCCAATTTCTGATGTTTCGGTTAAGTCAACAAGTGGAAGCGTAGAGTTGATTTTGCCAGAATCAATTGTGGGTTATGAAGTTAAATTTAATACTAGGTCGGGAAGATACACTTCGGAATTTGAAGAAAAATCTGACGACAATAAAAAGACATATGGCTCGGGTATTTCGTCTAGTATGCAAGTAGAAACTGTTAGTGGTGACCTTGCAATAAAGAAAAATATTAGTGAATAACAATTAAAAATAAGTTAATTTAAGGGAGATGATGCGATGTTAAGTGATATTGAAATAGCAAGAAATGTAACCCCAAAGAAAATAATTGAAGTTGCAAAAAGTTTGGGGCTTACAGAAGACCAGTTGGAGTTATATGGAAATTACAAAGCAAAAATAAATGCTCCGTGTGAAAAATCTAAAGGCAAACTAATTTTGGTTACTGCGATTAACCCAACTAAGTCTGGGAATGGTAAGACCACTGTAAGTATTGGTTTAGCAGACGCATTTAAAAATGCTGGTGAAAGTGTGTGCTTGGCTTTAAGAGAGCCATCGCTTGGTCCTGTTTTTGGAACAAAAGGTGGAGCAACTGGTGGTGGATATAGTCAAGTTATTCCAATGGAAGATATTAATTTGCATTTTACTGGAGATTTTCACGCAATAACAAGTGCAAACAATTTGCTTTGTAGTTTAATAGATAACCATATTTTCCAAGGAAACGCTTTAAATATAGATTCAAAGCAAATATTGTTTCGTAGATGTATGGATGTAAATGAACGTGCATTACGAGAAGTTGAATGCGAAACGGGTTATGCAAGGCATGAAAGGTTTATAATTACCGCCGCCAGCGAAATAATGGCTATTATGTGTATGTCAGAAAGTATTGAAGACTTAAAGACAAGGCTTGGAAATATTATGGTCGCACTTGATACATATGGTAAGCCAATTTATGCTAAACAATTAAAAGCAGAAAATGCGATGGCAATACTTTTAAAGGATGCACTAAAGCCAAATTTGGTTCAAACGCTAATTGGAACGCCTGCAATTATTCATTGTGGACCATTTGCAAATATTGCGCATGGGTGTAATTCGGTTAAAGCTACAAAATTATCATTAAGTTTAGCCGATTATACAATTACCGAAGCGGGCTTTGGTGCAGATTTAGGTGCTGAAAAATTTATAGATTTTAAATGCCGTACTGCGGGGCTAAAACCCGATTGTGTTGTATTAATTGCTACCATTAGAGCACTAAAATTGCATGGTGGAGAAATGTATGATAATCTAGCAAATGAAAACTTGGAGGCAATAAAACTTGGAATATCTAATTTAATTCATCATATAAAAGTGCTAAAAAACGTTTATAATGTGCCAGTGGTGGTGACATTAAATAAGTTTGTAACCGATACCGATGCTGAGATAGAATTAGTAAAGGAATTGTTGCCGGAAGAAGATGTTGTCGTTAATGAAGTATGGGCAAAAGGTGGAAATGGTGCAAGCCTACTGTATCAAAAGGTTAAAGAAAAATGTAACCAAGAAAATGGCGAGCTGAAATATGCATACAACCTAACCGATAGCGTCGAAACAAAGATAGAAGATATTGTTAACAAGGTCTATGGTGGAGCAAGTGTTACATATACCGAAAAGGCAAAAAAGGCCATAAACACCATTAATGACTATGGTTATAATGATCTTCCAGTGATAATGGCAAAAACGCAAAGCAGTTTAAGTGCAGATAAAAAATTGCTAGGTGCACCAACTGGATTTAATGTGGAAATAAAGGATATTGAAATTCGTTCGGGTGCTGGCTTTTTGGTTGTTATTTGTGGAGATATGTTGCTAATGCCGGGGCTTGGAAAGGTGCCAGCATCTGACAATATGACCATTGATAATGAAGGAATTATAACAGGACTATTTTAAAACAAAAAGAGTGTATGTAAAGTAAAATTTAACTACACTCTTTTTATATTTTTATAATTTATTTTTATTGCTAACATCAATTCATTAATTATTATTTTGTTAAAATACATAGTGTTTCTACATGGGCGGTTTGTGGAAACATATCAAATGGGGTAACGGAAGATATATTGTAGTTATTGCTATTCATTATTAACGAAATATCTCGCGCAAGTGTTTGTGGGTTACATGAAACGTAGATTATTTTGTTTGGTTTTGAACTTATTATACTGTCCACAACTTCTTTGGCGATGCCTTTTCGTGGAGGGTCTACAACAAGCGTAAAGTCATTAATTTTTTTAGAACGAATAAGGTTTGGCAATTCTTTAGTGCAGTCGCCACAAATATTTGTAATATTGGTTATATGGTTTTGCAACTTTAATTCATTTGCACTTATTGTTGCATCTTTTACAATTTCAATTCCGTAAACATATTTTGCTTTGGTTGAAATTAGTGCAGTTAGAAGTCCTGCTCCGCTATACGCATTTATTACTATTTCGTTTGAATCAATATTTTCTAATACGCTTTCATAGATTTTTTCACAAATCTCATCATTTATTTGCATAAAACTAGCATTTGTAATTGGGTGAGTTATGCCAAACTCGGTTTTCTGTAATGATTTTAATCCGTATTCATGTACAAAATTTTCAGTTAAAATGCAATTATTACAAAGTTTGTTAATATTTAAGTTTAAACCATAATTGTTTGAAAATACTGAATTTAACTTGGTGGTTAATGCGTCTAGGTGGTTTAGTTTGTCGCCGTTTATTACTAATGTTATTAGTAAATTATTGTCAACTTCTCTTGCTACGATGTGTTTAAGTAAGCCAGATTTGGTTTCGTCGTTATAAATGGAAATATCATATTGCTTAATAAATTCGTTTACTATATTAATTAATGGTTTTATCCATTCTTTGGTTATCAGACAGTCCGAAACTGGAACAATTTTATGTGAGTTGGTTCTAAATAGTCCGACACTTTTAGTTTTTGGGTCTATAGGCATTGCTATTTTGTTACGATACCTAAATGGATTTGCTGAAATCGTTTCATGCGGGGTAATGTCTATTTTTGCTATCTTTTTAAATGCTCTTTTTACTTTGTTTTGTTTAAAAAGTAATTGGTCGGAATAGTTTATGTGTTGAAGAGTGCAACCGCCACAAGAAGTACTATATTCACATGGGGGAGTTACTCTAGCTTCACTTTTTGATAAAATATTCGTTGCTTTTCCTATAGAAAATTTACTTCTTGAATCAATTATAACGCCTGTTACTTCTTCGTTTGGGATGGTGTCTGGTACAAAAATAACCTCGGAGTTAACTTTTAAAATTCCATCTCCGTCATCGTTTATATCTATAATAGTGCCATTGAATGTTTTATTTTTTTCCACTTTTTTTCTTTTTACCTTTTTTCTTACGTGTATTTTTCTTTTTGTTTGTATTTTTGGTTCTATTATTCTTATTGGAGTTTTCAAGCACTTCGTTTGGAATGTAGGTTGGTCTTTTGCGTTTTATAGGTGTTTGAACTTTTGAACTTACAAATTCTGGAACTTCTTCAACTCTCATATATAGTTTACCAAATTTATTGCTTACAACAATAGAGAAGGCGGAATAAAGAATCTCAAGTACAATTAGCCAAATAAATAGTCCCGATGTAGAAAGCCCAATAATGTCATATTGACGTACATCTCCGCCGTTTAGTTCTACGGTGTTTGTAATGCTGGTTGCAAATATATAAACGCAATAGAATGCACAAAGAAGTGTATATATCCAAGAGGCTTGTGCGTTTGTTATGTAAATAAACTTAACATTTAGAAATAGATTTATAAAATTAAATAAAAATAAAACTAACGCAAGACCATAAATTACTATGGTTATTATGGAGATTAGGTGTATTTTATCTTGTATTCTTGCAAAGTCTGCTGTTCCGTCGTAAATGGTTGAAATATAATATACATTTGTTTGTTCGGCGTTTGCTAGATATTCTTCGTATTCTTCTTTTGTCCAGTTGCCTGAAGTGTAATAATCATCACACCAGTCTTTAAATTTTGCATAGTCCAGTTTAATAATTTCTAATGTATCGTCATCTAGCCAAAGATTTTTCATAAGGTCTATTGGTGTAATTTTAGATGCCACTGGCGAGTAACTGCTTATATAGTCAGCTGAATACTTGGTATCATAGAATTTGTATTCAGTATATTTATCGATGGATACAATTGGCATAAAACAAGTTAGTAGTACACAAGCAAAGAATACTACCATTACAATTCTATATGGCAAGAAAAATTTTAAATCACGCTTCATTAAACTTATTATACACAAATTTTAAATAAAATCAAAGATTTTTGCAAAATATAATATTAATATTTATTATATCTAAAAAATAAAAAATTTACTTTGAAAAATTTGTTAAGCAGTGTATAATAAAACTAACAAAATTATCATAGGGGTCGAATTTATGAAAAAGAAAATTCTTTCTATTGTTTTTGCTTGTATAATTTCAGCGGTTGTATTGGCGTATGGGTTGTATAGGCTTGTTCAACAATCAAAAGATTATAAAATTAGTGTAACGTTATACATTGGTTCACGTCCTGTTCCTATTACTATGTCGGTGGGAGCAACTTTGCTTTTGCCAACAAATGCACAGTCTTCAAACGCTATTGTAAATAATGCTGATGGTTCGGTTACTACTACTGGATTAAACATGACAGGGTACAATACCGAATTTTTGGGCTGGTTTTATGATGCTGAAGGCACCAAGCCATTTGACCCATCTGAAAAATTAAGATATGATACGGCAATTTACGCAGTTTTTGCGGAAGAAGATGGGGGTCGTACAAATAGATAAAAGGAGAAAATAGATGGAGTTTTTTCACAACGATTGGGATAATGTATTAAAGGGCGAATTTGAAAGTGAGTATTTTCAAGAAATATTAAATAGTTTAGATCACGAATATGCAACGCATAAGGTGTATCCGCAAGAAAATAAAATATTTTCGGCATTTAAACTTACGCCATATAAAGATGTAAAGGTTGTAATTATTGGTCAAGACCCATATCATGGCGAGGGTCAAGCGCATGGGCTTGCGTTTTCGGTAATGCCAGGAGTTCCTATTCCGCCATCTTTAGTAAATATTTTTAAAGAAATTGCTAGTGATTTGGGCGGATATGTTCCTGATAATGGCTACTTAGTTCCATGGGCAAAACAAGGCGTGTTACTATTAAACACCGTTTTAACAGTTAGAGAAGGTCAACCCAATTCACATAGGGCTTTAGGTTGGGAACGTTTTACCGATGCGGTTATAAAAGCACTGAATCAAAAGGAAAATAGAATTGTCTTTTTGCTTTGGGGTAACAATGCAAAACAAAAGGCACAACTAATAGACCAATCAAAGCATTCAATTCTTTATGCATCACACCCAAGTCCACTTTCAGCTTATGGCGGGTTCTTTGGTTGTAAGCATTTTTCTAAAACTAACCAAATTTTAAAAGAGTCGGGTCAAGAGCCAATTAATTGGCAAATAGAAAATATTATGCACACATTTTTGTAACGGGAGTATATGAAAAACAAATTTAAAAAAGTATTCTTTTTAATAGTGGCTATTGTTCTGGCTGTTTGTGGAATAGGAAATATTATTCCACAAGAGTTTGCGGTGGCTGACGAAACGGTTACTACCGAATATTCAAAAAAAGTTTACCTTGCATCAAATTCTACAAATATTGCAAATAGAGTAAATTTTACTCCATTAAAAAGAGAAAATGGTAAATATACCGGTGTTCGGGAAAGTGGCGTAAGTTTTAAACCAACATTAACGGATAACGGAAATTTAAAATATATTGCTCCACAATTAAAAAAGTTTGATGAACCCCTTTTTGAAGGTGATATAAAAGCCGAAGAAATAGCTGGTTATGGCATAAAGGTTTGGATATACTTTGATGCGAACATAAAGAATGCGGGCAGTTGTTATAATTTGGAACTGGGGTTTATTTGTTCAACCGATAGTTCTAAAAAAGTTATATTTAGTTTAAATTCTGACGAACTTGATGAAATATTAACAAAGGAAACATCCATTAGTTCAGAAGAAAATGAGTATAATTATGATTCAGCATTTAATAGAAATAGTATTCCATATGGCTGGAACTTAGTTAGTTTGCCATTTTCAAAACTTGTAGGATTAGATAATATCAAAAAGTCGGTAACAATTGATGATGCTACAATAGATATTTATTCATTAAGTGAACTTGATAGTTTTTATATATCTCAAGATAGAAATTTTATAAAACAAGCTTCGATATACGTATATAGCATAGAATTAAGCAATGCTGGTTATACGTCAGAATCTAACATAGTAGCACTAGAAAAGCAACCATTCGTTTATGTAAATAAAAAGGTAAGTTCATTACAAGAATTTGCAGATGGCGCTTACTATGTTGGAGAATATTATAATTTACCTAAAACGCAAGATGTTTTTAACAGTCTTTGGTTTGGAGAAAAAAATTTGCTTGATTCGGAGTACAATACAAGCGATTATTTTAGAATAACGGTTAGTAAAAATGGTGCAAGTGCAAAGACGTATTATTTTTGGGACGATACCGCCGATGAATCTGCACAAAATAGAATGAGTTTTAAACTAGAAAGCGGTCAATATGTCATAAAGTTTATGTTTGGAGATAGTGCGTATGGCGAAGCAACAGTAGGCGTGGCAACGCTCGTGCCACAAGATTACGGAACTGGTGTATGGTTTACTATTAATTCACTAAACCTAAAGGTGGGCGAAACTTATTCGGTAAACTATAAAGTGCATAATGCTTTTGCAGACCAAACCTTTAGACCGGTTTTTAAATCTACCAACGAGCAAGTTTTAAAAATTGTAAAAATAGACTATGTTAATCAACAAGTTTTAATAGAAGCGGTTGGCGAAGGTGAAGCAAATATTGAAATTACAGTATATGATGATAGATTAAATTCTTATCGAACGGACTACGTTGACGGCATTAAAAACACTAATTTTAGTATTAAGGTAACAAACCCAGAAAGCAATGTGGATGTTGTAGCAATATTACTTTATATTACGGCGGGACTTATGGTTGTATATTTTGGATATTTGCTATATAAGGCTATAAAAAATAGAAACAACTACGAAGTGAGATAAAAGGAGTAGGTAAGATGAGTTATAATTCTAATAAGATACCTTACGATAACGAGCCTATCAATCGTAATATTAACAAAGAGCAAGAGAAGAAACGAGGAATTGGCTTTGTAGATTCTTTGCAATTTATAATTTGTCTAATTTTGGTAGTTGCGGTTGTATTAACTTATTCCAAAATAACAAAATTAGAAAATGAAAGAACTATATATAATTTAGATATTTCATCAACAGAATCTACAGGACTTGCCACAGCAGCGTCTAAGGGAATGCTTAGTACGGTAAATGTTGGTGCTATGAAAAGAGAGTATGTTGGCTTTAGAAGTATGAAAACAACCGATGACTTCTTCGACAACAACAGTTCTTGGGGGTCGGGTGTAATATATAAAATTGATGAAAGTTCGGGTGATGCATGGATAATTACAAATTATCATGTTGTGGCAAATTCTAGCAGCTCTAGTTATAAAAATGGATATGGAGCATATAGTGTATTGCTATGGGATGGAGATGCTCCACTATCTGCAACTCTAGTAGGCGGAAGTAGCACTTACGATATTGCAGTTTTAAAAATATCAGATTTAGAAGCGATTCAAAATAGTTCTTGTAGACCAGCCGATATTGCCGTATCTACCGAAATTGCGGTTGGAGATTCTTGCGTTGCAATTGGTAACTCTAGAGCTAACAATTTAAGAGTTTCAACAGGTGTTGTATCTGTAGAAGAAATGCCGTTTAGAAGCACATCGGGAGATAACGTAACATTCTTAAGTCACTCTGCTCCGATAAATGGTGGTAATAGTGGTGGTGGACTATACAATTCTAATGGTGAACTTATAGGTATTGTTAATGCAAAATACGCCGATGTTAATGACGATGGTACAATTAAAGATGAAGTAGTTCAAGGAATATTTTACGCCATTCCAAGTTCTATTGCGGTTAGTGTAGCAAAGAATATAATAAGAAATGACGGAACGCTAAAAAAGCCAAATATTGGGCTATCTTATGGCAAAACTTATGAATGGAAGGAAAAATCTATAAGCATTTCAGATGCCGATGGTAGATTTAGAACAAATTATTCATTGAAGATGCTTCAATCTGTCGGGAAATTCTTGGTAGCGGACGAAATTATTAGTGTTTCATATACATTGCAAAATGGGAATATAGTAGAAGATGTTTTAGATCATATGTCTAGTATAGAAAGTCATATCTATAATTGGGATAAAAATATGACAATATCATTCAAAATTAAAAGAGCAGGCATTACAAGAACAATAGATGTTATGGTTGATGAAACAATAGATGTAGCATAAACAACAAAAATAGTTGACACAAATTGCTTATTTGGTCTATAATATAGATACAATTTTAATAATTGAAATAATAGGAGATAATAATGACAACATTTGAAACCATAAGAGGTATTATAGCAAAAACTCTTTCAATCGATGAAAGCAAGGTAACTCTAGAATCTGACTTATTACAAGATTTAGGGGCTGACTCTATTGATCTAGTAGAAATATATATGGGGCTAGAAGATGAATACGGCACAAGTATTCCAGATTCTGAAATTCCAGAAGTTGAAACTGTTCAAGATTTAGTTACTTTCGTTGATGAAAAAATGAAGTAGTATTTTGCTTAAAATTAAGGGGTCAAGGGCAATACTCCCTTGACCTTATTATTGTCTTAGTTCTATGCTGATATGGCTCAGTTGGTAGAGCAATTGATTCGTAATCAATAGGTCGCCGGTTCGAATCCGGCTATCAGCTCCAGGAAAACAAAAAGAAAGTCAGGTTTTAGCCTTTCGGGTTAAGCAAGACTTTCTTTTTTGTTGTACAAATTAGCCGTGCTCGATAAATTTTTAAAAAACATTGAAAATCTGAAAGTGCTATGCTATAATATAGCAAATCAAAATAAAAGGAGATTGTTATGGGCAAAAATTGGGAACTGAGAGGTGGACCTACTATTGGATGTTACTGGTATGAAGATGAAAATGAAAATATAAGCGAGTTATTCAAAGTGGCTTATGATTATTCTTATGGGTTTGGCTTAGTTGAGTTACATAATGGTATGTGTGCGTATAGAGATAGGGACGGCAATCTAAGCGAAGAGTATATATGTGCTGAGCCATATTCAGGCGGTTTCGGTCGGGTTTGGTTGAAAAATGGAAAGTATGCATATAGAGATGTAAATGGGGAATTAAGCAAAGAGTATAGATACGCTGAGTCATATTCAAACGGTGTTGGTTATGTTAGGCTAGAAAATGGAAAGTGTGCATATAGAGATGTTGACGGTAATCTTTTTAATTCAAGCGAATATGTCATAATAAGAAGATTCTATGAAGGCAAAGTTGATGTATACGATTTAGAAGATAAAGTTTTTGTGAGTAATAAACTTTTAGCATTCGTTATAAAAAAAGTGAAGGATGATACACGTCGATTTATTAAACTAACTCAAACAAACAAACAACTTGAATCCGTCAGATGCGATTATCTAGAAGCTATGGAGTATGTTTTATCCACTGCTCATGACATCAGAATGAAGAACGAACAAAAAAAGAAACAAGAAGAGCAAGTAAAAATAAGAAGACAGCAAGAAGCAGAGGAAGTTATGCATAAACATGATAAGGTGTTAGAAGAATTAAATTTAAAGTAAACAACTATAATTTTTGAGTTAAAATAAATATAAACAAAATTTTAATAAAAAGTGTAATGTAATTAATATTAGTTACAAAATGGGGTTTGATTAAAAGACTTAGCGTAAACTAAATTGTGTAAAGAGTAAGTTATTTTTACAAAATAAGAACACTAGAGAAATGGGGTGCACCCTGAAATCTCTAGTGTTTTTTATCTTACTTATTTTCTTCTCTTTCTTGTGAGTTTTCTGGAACAGGTGGTAATCATAAATTTCTACATAAATTTGCTTAAAGTCGATTTGGATTGCTCGGCAAATGATATTGCACTAAAATCAAGTAAATTATTAAAGTCTGAAGCGTTTGCTTGAAAATTTGTATATAAAAATAAAAGTAACTATTACAAAATCATTATTTTGCCAAAAAATGTTGAAGAGTTTATGGGTTTATTCGTATAATAACTCTAAAAATTTATTCATAAAGTTAATTGCTTTGAAAAAGAGGAAATTGTCATGTATAATATAGTTAATGATTAGGGTGGATGGCTGACTGGTTCTTTAACTAAAAATTGTGGTGCTAATACAAGATTTTTCATAGTTACAACTCCCCACAAATTAAAATTTTATTAAAAGGAGAAATGTATGGAATTATTATCTTTATTAGAAAAAATAGCAGAAGAGGATGGAATTCAAAAAATAGTGGTAGGTGGAGTAATATTAGATGATTGCGGTAGATACTTAATTCTTTCTCGAAAAAGTGATGATTTTATGGGCGGAATAGATGAAATACCTAGTGGCGGTGTGGAGCCTGCGGAGAGTCTAATAGATGCACTAAAAAGAGAAATTAAAGAAGAAACCAATTTGGATGTCAATAAGGCTAGTTTATATTTGGGTTCTTTTGATTATCTTTCAGGAAGCGGTAAAAAGAGCAGACAATTTAATTTTTTAGTTGAAATTAAAAATGTTGACAATGTAATTTTAACAGAGCATAGCGAATACAAATGGCAAACTATTGATGAGTGTAATAGTAATAATAAGATTACTACAAAAACGCTAGCAACTTTAAATATTGCAAATTTTAACAAGCAGCAGTAATTGTCTACAAAGGAATAATAAATGAAAATAGTAAGTTATAACATTAATGGTTTGCGTGCGTCCGAAAAATTGGGATTAATTGATTGGCTTGAAAGGTTTGATGCTGATATTTATTGCTTTCAAGAAGTAAGGTGCGATGAGCAAACCGCAAAAGAATTACTTTTTAATACAAAGCAACAATTAAGTTTATTTGATGCAGTAAAAACTGACAAACTTAGTAGATTTGATGCAGTTTATAATTGTGGGGATGTTGCCGGATACGCTGGAACGGCAATACTTTCAAAGTGTACTCCAGATAAGGTTTTGTATAATATGGGCGAGTTTTGGTCGGATAACGAAGGTCGCACAACAACGGTTATTTTCGGAAATTTGGCTATAATTGATGCGTATATTCCAAATGGAAACTCCCGTTTAGATTTTAAAATGAAATATATAGAAGCATTACAAAAATATATTGAATTCTTAAAAGAAAATTATAGTGTTGTTTGTGTTGGAGATTATAACATTGCTCACGAAGAAATTGATATAACGCATCCAAAAGAGTGTAGAAACAAGTCGGTGTTTTTGCCAATAGAAAGGGAAGCGTTTACTAATTTGTTAAATTCGGGAATGGTTGACTCATTTAGGTACTTAAACCCACAAACCGTTTTGTATTCGTGGAGAAGTTATAGGTCTAGATGGGATACTAGTTATAATAGTTGGAAATATAGAATAGATTATTGTTTGGTAAGCGATGATTTAAAAGATAAACTTGTAAGTGCGGATATTTTAGATTTAGAATATAGTGACCACTTGCCGTGCGTCTGTGAATTAAAGTTTTAACAACAATATAAAAATTTGTTAAAAAAGATGTACAATTATTATTTTTATGTTATAATATAAGCCACAATTTAAATACATAGGAGAAAAAATGAGTTATAATCTACTGGCGTTACTGGGTTTTGTGGCTTTTTTGGTGCTTAATGCAGTACTTTTTAAGTTTAAAAACTCGGTGCTTGCACTTCGAATAATTAGTGTATTTTTAATTACATACAAAACCTGCTATTATGTTTATTATAATTACACAACGGGTGTCGCTTGGATTCCGTTTGAAATTAGCACGCTAAGTTATTTTATAATAGCAGTTGTTCTTATATTTAACATTGAAAAAATGTACAATGTCGCGTCATTTTTAGGTATTATTACCGGTCTTGGATACTTCTTGTATTACATCGTAGCCGGTGGTTCGCTTGCAACTGTGTTTAATACTAAACAGATTATTATAGGTATATTCTGTCATGGTTATTTGTTTACATCGGGCTTGCAACTTATGAAATGGTATAAATTTGACAGAAAAAAGAGTTACTATATTTGGCTAGCATTACTTGGAATAGTTTGTTATGCGTTAGAGTTTTATGATATGAAGCCGGTAGGGGTTGCGTTTATTTACTATATAATAAAACCAACTTACATATGTGTATTTGATAGTATGATTTATAATATTTTGCTAGTTATGTTGTTTTATGTTTTTCTAGTTATTGCTGTAAAATATTTAATTAAATTATTTTATTATATCAATGCACAGGTACATAAAAAGAATAATGGTTAATTAAAAAGACTAAACATAATTTGTTTAGTCTTTTACTTTACTATAATTGAGTTGATTGGATGTTTACTGGTTTATCTTTGTAATTTATAATATCTTCTATTATTGCATTGCTAGAATCTAATGTGTTTTGCTTGAAGCAATCGGCGAGTGGTAAATATTTTGTAATATCGTCACGTTTTCCATATTTTTTAGTGAATAACTCGTAAACTCTTTTATACTCTTCGTCTTTACAAAAATCTGCGTCAGTAGGTGCTTCGGCGTAATTGATTCCGTAAAGATATTGGTCGCGGTTTTTTGATGAAATATTAACTAGCGGGTAACCATTTATTAATAATAAATAATTAGTCAAAAGTCTAGCGGTTCTACCATTACCATCACGAAAAGGGTGTATCCTTATAAATGATGAATGAAATCTTGCGATGTCGTTCATAATGGTGTCTTCATCTTTAAAGGCTTCATTGTTTACCCAGCTTACTAGTTCGTCCATCTTTTTGAAGACGTTTTTATCTTCACTGTTTTCGGTATTAAAACAACTTTGTCTAACAAGTCTACCATGTATTATTGCACTAATAGATACATTTAAAGGGCGACCCCAAAAGTCTTCATATCGGTAGGAACCAATAGCGGCTTCTCCAGAGCGATAAAGCAAAATTTGTTCGTTAACAGATTTTATAAATTTGTGAGTGATTTTTGGGAGCGTTGGGTCGGCTACTCTTTTTTGTGCTTCAATAACGGTATTAACTAGGGCAACAAAATGGTCTCCCATACCTAAAATTTTGATTGCTTCGTTAGATACAGAGTTGTGTGCGACAAGTTCGTAGTTGCCCGAATTCGATTTAACGGCGTATACCTTTGTATCGGGGCATTCCAAAAAATCGACAACTAATTCCTTTGTAATATTTTTAAAAGTGTTCTCATTTTTTGCGGTTATTGTACTTTCGTCATATTTAAAACCTTCAATAGACTCGCTGGCGTCTATTATTTTAAACGCTACTTCACTAATACCATACTTTTTTCTGCTCATAATATTTCCTTAGAGTTTTTTAATAAAACAATTATATCATTATGCTAATTTATTGTCAATGGGATAGCTTTAGAATATAGTTGACATTAAAATGCTTTTCAACTATTTTCAAGGTGTTTTTAACAAGTTCTTACTATGTAATAAATTTTATTGTAATAAAAATCACCAATATGATATAATTATATTAGTAATGTTTTGTAGCAAGAATAAAAGGGTGGCTTTTATAAACTAACATTGAATACAAAAGGAGAAAAAAGATGGGTAATGATATCGAAATAGAAATCAAAATAAAAATAAGTGAAGAAAAATTTAACGACTTAAAGAATTTTTTCGACACAAATGCTACATTTATAAAGGAAGTAGACCAAAAAGATGAATATTTCACAACTAAGTTTGAAGATTTTACAAAGGAAAAATATCCATACAAGTGGTTAAGTATAAGAGCGCGTGGAGAAAATAAAATATTAAATTTTAAACACTTTTACCCAGAAAAAGAAGAAAAACATTTGTATTGTGATGAATATGAAGTAAATATTGATGATGTAGATAGAATGAAGAAGATATTTAATGAATTAAATATCATTTCGTTTGCTTTGATACACAAAATTAGAAATACATATATTTACAAAAATAATAAATATGAAATAGCGTTGGATAGGGTGGAAAATTTAGGATATTTCATTGAAATAGAAGTAAAAAAGATAGAAATGGATATTGATGAAGAAAGAAAACTGCTTGATGAAGAAGCAAAAAAATTAAACCTTAACCTTGATGATGTTGATCAAAGGGGTTATCCATTTTATTTTATAAAAAATCAAGACTAGTTTATTATTAAGTATTATTCGATAAAATTAGTTGGTATATAAGTAGGGGTTATCAGTGTAAAGGGTGGTTGTTATCCATTTTGAACAATTTAAATTTGGTATGTTTTTTAAGAGTTTTTAACAAGTTTTTATTAGGTGTTAAATTTTATTATTGCGTCGGTGAGTGGCTTTGATAACTCTCTGCCATGGCCGGGGTAAGCGGTTACATAATTTAGTGTTTGAATTAATTTAAGAGAGTTCTGCAATTCTTCTATACTTCCGCCAAATAGGTCAGTTCTACCAACCGAACCTAGTAAAATTGTATCACCCGTAAATATAATGTTATCAATTAAGATACAAATGGAACACTTTGAATGTCCTGGAGTGAAGTATATTTTAAAGGTTAAATCGCCTATAGTTAATATTTGGTTATTGGTCAATTCAATTAAATTATTTTTTATAACTTCTGGTAAAGCAAAATCAGCAAAGTAACAACTAGCGTTTTTAATTTTGTCAAATAAAAAGTCGGAGCAACCAGCGTGTACATATATTGGACAATTGAACTCATTATAAATATCAAATAGCCCATAAATATGGTCAAAGTGGGTGTGGGTTAAAATAACGCCATCAATTCTTCGGTTGCTTAAATTTAGTTCTTTTAAGGTGATTTTTAGTACGCTTTGATCGCATCCAGCATCTATTAAAACTATATTACTGTTACTATATACAATGTAAGAATTTTGGTTCATTCCGTTTGAACTAGCTATTGTTTTTATTTGCATATTAGCCTCCAATTTTGAATAAAAAAAGAGCCGTGAAATTAATTCACGGCTTTACCCTTATGTGTTATGGTGGGAATTGTAGGGCTCGAACCTACGACCGCCTGCTTGTAAGGCAGATGCTCTCCCAGCTGAGCTAAACTCCCATTTACACATTAAAGGGTTTTATTTGGGAACGTTCCCAAATGACTATTATAATATACTATATCCGATTCTATTTGTCAACCGTTTTTCAAATAAATTTTCATTTTATTATTAAAAATTTTTAAATAAATAGGGTCAGTAGGGTGATTAGTCCGGCAACAAGAGCGATTATGCCAATGGTAAATAACGAAACTTTAAGTTTGCTAATTGGAGCATTTCCTGAAATTTTGCCAGTAGTGCCATTTATAAAGCAACTATATTTACGTTTTTTATAGGTGTAAGAAGTTTTCCAGATTGGTATAAAGCAAAGTGCCGATGTGGTGTTTGTGAGTGAGGTTGTGCCGGTTAAATTTTCTATAGCATCGAACCTAAATCGCTGTTCACTTTTTGCATGGTTTATATTTTCGGATTGCACTATAGAAGTTAATTTGTTATAGCAATCTGATAATTGAAGTGAAGTATCTAACGCCGAAAAGCCATATAAATATCTTTTGTCAAATGCAGTGCAGTTAGATAAATTAAATGGCTGAATTTTGTCTATTACGACTTGGCTTATTTGATTGGTGGCTGGAATAATTTTGTTAGTTAGAGTAGTATCAAAAGAGTCCGAAAAATGAGTTCGTTTTACTTTTGTTTCGCCTTTAGAATTTGTAATTCTATTTACGCCTACACCCGAGTAAGAAAAGTGATTTTCTGAGTCAAATGCAACACTTGGATAATAAATGGGTTCGGCATTATCAAAATTTTTAATCTTTTTTAAATCATTTGGGGCGAAAAATTTGCGTCTTGTCCACTTTTTGAATATTTTGCCAATCTCTTCTTTAGGCATAGAAAAGGGAAGTACTGCAGTTGGTATTGAACTAACTGTAGAACTTACAGCAAATGTTCCTGCTCCGCACGATGGACAGTTGTTGGTTGTTTCATTTTTGCTTTCGTAAATGCTTCCGCAATTTGTACATTTTAAAATTTCTATATTTTCTTTTAGTTTTTCAAATTTAGAATTTTCGGTATATTCACTTTTTTGCGGGTAACTGCTTTTTAAATTTAATGGTTCAGCTGTTTTACAAAATGGACACCCAACGGCGTGCTTTTCTATATTATAAGTAGTTAACGCTCCACAAGCGGTGCATCTATTTAAAACTTGTTTCATATTTTCCTTCTTAAAAAGGGAAGTTGTTGCTTCCCTTTAACTTAGATTATTTAATTTTTGTTCCGCATTCTGGACAAAACTTCGTTTTATCGGAAACTTTTGTTCCACATTCTGGACAGAACGTTTCAGTTTTTGCAGGTAATTTTTCACCACATTCAAAGCAGAATTTTGCGTTTTGCTTATTCATGGCTCCACATTTTGGACAAGCTTTTGTAGTTGATTGAGTTTGAGTTTTCTCGGTAGAAGGTTCGGTTGTTTTCTTACTAAATGCACTATCCATTTGGTCCTTCATCATTTGACCCATTGCAACGCTTGTGCCTATTTGCATACCAACACCGCCCATACCTTGATTTTTAGCAAGGTCGCCAATAGCGTCTGCAGATTTCATTTTGATGTATGAGTCCATAGATTGATCTAATATTCCAAGAGAAGAGCGAGTATCTATTGCTTTTTCTACGCTTTCTGGGAAACTAATGTTTTCAATTACGCAGTTTGTTAGGGTTAAACCCAAGTCATTAAAGTGGGTTTTAACATTCTCTCTTACTTGTTTGTTAAATTCCATTAGGTTGCTTGCAAGGTCTAATGCACTAATCTTTGATTCTGCAATAGTGTCCGAAATGCAAGATATTAACATACTTCTAAGGTAAGAAGTTATATCTTCGGTTGTAAATGATGAGTTTGTTCCAAATAATTCCTTCAAAAATTTTGCAGGGTCGGTTACTCTAAATGCGTAAGAACCATATGCTCTAATACGGATAGTTCCAAAATCCTTATCTCTCATTGTGATAGGATTGGTTGTACCCCATTTTAAATTGGTAAATTGCTTTGTAGAAACAAAGTATACATCTGCAAAGAATGGTGACTTAAATCCATAAGGTAAACCCAATAAGTTTGATAAAATTGGTAGGTTAGATGAGTGCAAAGTATACATACCTGGTTCAAATACATCGGCAATTTCGCCCTTATTTAAAAATACGGCTGCCTGCGATTCACGAACGGTTAGTTTTGAACCAAAAAATATTTTTCTACCGTCCATAGGGAATTTGTAAACCATTGTGTTTTTTGTTTGGTCTTCCCAGTCTAATATTTTAAGTGTTAAATTTCTTGAAAAAAATCCCATTTTATAATCTCCTATTTTACTATCTTAATATGACGTCGGTGCTAGTTGGTGTTACTTCTTCGCCTTCGGCAATAACAACAACTTGACCATGTTTGTATGTTTTTACGTAAGTGCCAATTCTAACATTAAATTCTTCTTCAGAATCTCTTGTTGCAAGAATGGTGTATTTGCCTGGTAAAAAGTCTAGTTTTTTGCCGGCATGGTAGGTAACATTTTGCTTTAATACTATATCGCCTTTATTAAAGGTAACATTCATATCGCCAAGTTTATCTACTATGGTTTCATCATCGGTGTATCTAACGCCGTGTTTTACTGTTACATCTTCAACTTCGCGGTCGGCTTCTTCCATTCTTTTTTTACGCTTTTTAAAATACTTTATGGTACTAATAGTAAAGGCTATAACAAATAATGCTCCAACTACACTAATTAGTATAATTACGTCGGTAGTTAGCCCAGCACCCAAAAGTGATAAAGTTCTCATATTTTTTCTCCGTTATTTTTTCTCCATAATATAATACCAAATATATAATGAATTGTAAACTTTTTTTATTAAAATTTATAAAACTTGCATACAAGATTGCAAATTATCTACATATTGTGATATATTTTTAGTATAGGAAACAAAATTTATGAATTATAAAAAGTTAAATCAAGAAATGATATCATTTACAATGTTGATGATGGTATCAATAATAATTGTTATTGTATCGGCTGTTTACATAAAGGTGGGGTATGATAAAGATAATATCATATACATGATAGGTGGGGCATTCTTCTTATGTTTTGCTTTATATGGTTTATTTGTGTTTATAAAACGTATCCAAAAGGTTGAACTTGCAAGAAAATCTGGCGATATGATACTTTATGAAAAGATAAGGTCGGTAGAAGAAATATCAAAAAAATTAAAAAAAGATAAACGCAGGGTTGCGGGCTCTATATTATTTTTGATTGACAATAGTTATATTGAAGGTGTTAGAATTGAAAGAGATACAATAGTTCTACTAGCAGAAGAAGAACAAAAACGTAATGAAGAAAGGGCTGTTGAAGTTGCGAAAATTGTAAATAAAACAAATTCTAAAAAGTTTTTAAATAGCGCTAAGTGTAAAAATTGTGGTGCAACCGTTGTTTTTAATGGTGAAAAGGCAATTTGTCCCTATTGTGGAAATCTATTAAAAGCTAAAGAAATATAAATATTTTTATGAACTCCTCTCAAAATATAGATGAGGGGAGTTTTATGTTTGGAAAAATGAAATTAAACTATACAAAAAAAGAAGTTGATAGAATTATAGATAGTTATGAAGATATGCTAAGTATTCAAAAACGTGACATTGAATATTTAAAAAAGGATAATCAAGATTTAAAAAATACATTGTTTGAGTTGTCGGCGGAAATAAGTGAGTTAACAAACAAGAATTAACGGGTAATTCTTTGACAATATAAGTTAATTATGGTATATTTACTATTAGGAGAATGGTTAATGGTAAATATACTTTTTGTATGTTCGGGAGATACTTGTCGGTCGCCAATAATTTCGGCTATTTTTAATGATGAAATTAGAAAAGCTAATAAAAGTAACGTGGTAATGTCTTCAAGTGCGGGACTTTTTGTGAACCCAAGCGATACCGAAATATCTGAAGATGCAAAGTTTGCTTTGAGAGAGTTTAATATTTTAAACTTTTCCCATACGCCAACTAGTTTAACTGAAGATTTGGTAATAAAAAGTGATTTAATAATATGCGTTAATAGTTCAATAAAAAATTGTATTTTAACCAAAATGAAAAATACAAAGAATGTTAAGTCGGTTTCTGATTATATTGCAGGGGTTGAGATTGCTGACCCATTTGGAAAGGGTAGGGCGGTTTACTTAAAACTTTGTAGTGATGTAAAGGTTTTGGTAATTAAATTAATAGATATTTTATGTAAAGAAGGGGTAATTTTATGATTATTGCAATAGGGGCAGATCATGGCGGGTATTTGTATAAGGAATATATAAAAGAAAATTTAAATGGCGTAGATTTTTTAGATGTTGGAGCGAAAACATTAAATGGAGAAGATGACTACACCGATTTTTCGTTTGCCGTTGCTGAAGCGGTAAATAGCGGTCTTGCTGATTTAGGAATTATGATATGTAGAACGGGTGTTGGAGCCGTTATTGCGATGAATAAGGTTTATGGAATTAGAGCAGGTGTTTGTGAAAGTGAAAATTCTGTAATACTTGCACGTCATAAAAATGATATTAATTGTTTAAGCTTTGGTGCCGATAATATAACAAAGGAAGAAGCATTAATAATTTCCAAACTTTTTATATCTGAACAATTTGAAGGTGGGAGACACCTAAGAAGAGTAAATAAAATAACGCAGTATGAGGAGAGTTGCTATGGCAGAAAATAAATCTGAAAATATTGACGATTTTGATAAAATGCTAAGCGATATACTAGAGGGTGAAAGTTTAAAATCCGACAATGAGCAAATGTCAGAAGAAAAATCTTTTGATAGAAATAAAAAATATTGGGTAGAAGCGGATAGTGAACCAAAAAAAACAAATAAGTCTAGTACTACAATCAAAAATAAAACTACTAAACCTGCGAATAAAAAAGTTGGTACAAAAAAGATAAGTACTACAAAAGCGGAGCAGGCAAATAGTAAATCCGAGCCACAAAAACCAAAGGTAAAAGTGGGTACAGTTATAAAAACTATGCTATTTACTATCTTTTGTTTCTTATGTAGTTTCTGTTTTGTGGTGATATGCTTGACTCCTATTGCTCCAAATGTAGTCTTGCGGGCATTTGATTATGTGGGTGCAAAAAATGCAACATACTTAGTTTATAAACGAGTTTATGAAAGACATAAAACAAATGAGAACTTGTATAATGTAATTCAACTTGCTATAGAAAGAAAAGAATATGAAGATATGGAACAATATATTGAAATTATGGTGCAAGGCGATAAGTTCTCAAACTTTGCAAACAAGGTTGATGAGAAGACTAAACTTGCGCTTGGTGAGATGTATAGTATATATGCAAATAGTTATGAATCGTATCTTCGAGGAAACTGGGTGTTGGCACTTTATAAAAATGATAATAAATTGTCAGCAAAAATGCTTGCAATAGATTCGGTTGAAGGTACCGTTACCGAACTTTATGTGTATGTAAAGTGTATAGAAGGCGATGAAAATTTAACAAATATTCAAAAAGAAACGGAATTAAAGACATTACAAACAAGATATAATATGGTAGATATGTTAAAAATTAAGTTGGATAGTTTGCAAGATGAGTATTCTATGGCAACAACAAGCAGTGGAAAACTTGTCGCAATTAATCAAAAAATTCTCATTTTGGATATAATTATAACCATAGGCGCAAATTCTTTAAAAGAAGATGAATTAACCGATTTTAAGTCAGAAAGAATTGCGCTTAACACAGAAGCAAGTAACATATTAAAACAATTAAAGGAAGTATGATTTGTGGTAGAATTCATAAAAGATTTAATAGTTAATGTATTTGGTTCAAATGTGTTTTTGGGTATTATAATACTTGCGATGATTCCGGTAACCGAATTAAGAACCGCCCTTCCTTTTGCGATGAGTAGTGTATGGGGTGTAAATAAACTTAGTTGGTGGCAAGCATATATTTGTTCGGTTGTAGGATCAACGTTACCAGCGTTTTTGATAGTTCCGCTTTTGATACCAGTTTTTAATTGGATGAAAAAGACAAAGTGGTTTTCGGGGCTTGCAAATGCGTTAGATAAACGATTTTCTAACAAAAGTAGCACAATAGACCAAAAGGTTAAAAGTGCTGAAGATGTTAAGAGGACGGAAAACATTAAGTTTTGGGGTGTTGTGACCTTTGTGGCAATTCCGTTGCCACTCACCGGTGCGTGGACGGGTTCTGCAGTTTCTGCATATCTTAAAATGCATTGGGCAAAAGGAATTTTGGCGGTGTTTTTAGGAAATTGCCTTTCTGGATTAATTATGCTAGGCATTTGTATGCTGTTCCCAAATAGTATGAATGTAATTATGTATGGCTTCTTAGGTCTTGCAATTTTATTAATTACCATTAGTTTAATAGTTCATTTTGTTAAGAATAAAAAGAACAAAAACGAAGTGGTTGAAGAAAATGTGAAATCCGAAGAAGGTAAAGAAATTTAAAATAATTATTAAAAAAGGCTTGACAGTTGAATGGTTGTTCAACTATACTAATAACAGTTGAATGATTATTCAACTGTTATTTTTAAAATAAGGAGGAAATTTGGTACGGAAAAAGTATGTGAGCATTTATATGATGAAAATTTATATAATATTAATATAGATGAAAAATTAATATATAAACTAGAAAATTTTTATGGTGCATTTTCAACAGCAAGTAGAATAAAAATATTATATTCATTAAACAATTCTAACTTCTGCGTTTGTGAACTTGCAACACTTTTAAATATGACCAAATCGGCGGTTTCTCATCAACTTAAATACTTAAAGTCTTTAGGTTTGATTAAGGGCGAAAAGAAGGGTAAAGAAGTAGTGTATTCTCTGCTTGATGACCATGTAAAAGATTTGATTGAAATTAGCATTAGACATGTAAAGGAGCTTGAAGATGAATAAAGAATTTAAAATATTAAATTTACATTGTGCAGATTGTGCAAGGGTTCTAGGAGAAGCAATTGCTAAAAATGAAGGTGTCAAAACGGCAAATATCAATTTTGTACTTCAAAAGTTAAATATTGAGTTTGATGATGACGCCGATTTTGAGAGTACTATGCAAGCAGTTCGAAAAACAATTAAAAATTTTAGTCCTAAAATTGTAATTGAAGAGGTTTTAGAAAATGATAACCATAAATTTATTGTAGAAAGAAAATGGAAAATTAAGGGGCTTGATTGTGTAAATTGTGCAAATGAATTAGAAATTGCGTTAAAGAAGTTACATGGAATAGAAGACACTGTAATAAATTTTAAACTTAGCACCATGCTTGTGTCTTTTGATGAAAATGTTTTAAATGATACGGATATTATGAATTACTGTAAAAAGCACGAAAAGTCAATTGAATTTTTGGGTGCTGATACCGAAAAGAAAAAGAAGATTAGTTTAAGTAATATTTTAATATTTATTGGTTTAATTATTGGAGTTGGTTCATTTTTTGTTGAGAGTATACCATGGCTTCATTGGACAATGTTAATACTTGGGGTTTTGCTTATAGGTCATCAAACTTATATTACGGCGTGCAAACTAATAGTACATGGCGTTGTAAATGAAAATTTGCTAGTCACTATTTCTGTAATTGGTGCAATATGTGTTGGAGAAGCACATGAAGGGTTGATGGTTGTAGCGCTATATACTATTGGTAAAATGCTTGAAGCGATGGCTGTTAATAGAGCAAGGCGTGATATTCAAAACTTGATTGAAATTCAACCGGAATATGCAAATATTTTAGATGAAAACGGAAAAGAGCGTAAGGTCAACCCTGAAGTTGTTCAAATTGGACAAACAATTATAGTAAAACCCGGTGAAAAGGTTCCTATAGACGGTGAGATTTTAAGCGGAACAACATCGGTTAACGTCAGTCATTTAACGGGAGAAAGTGTTCCGATTTTAAAAACGATTGGTCAAAGCATTTTAAGTGGTAGCGTAGTTCTTGATGGCGTTATTACAGTTAAAACTACTGCAGAGTTTAAAGATAGTGCCGTTAGCAAAATTTTGTCTATGATTGAAGACGCTAGCGAGAAAAAAAGCCGAACGGAAACGGTTATCTCAAAATTTTCTAAATATTACACATATGTTGTTATGGGACTTGCTGTGGTAACTGGTGTGATAGTTGGTTTAATTACCAAAGACGTTAATGTGGCAGTTTATAGGGGTTTAATATTCCTTGTTTGTTCGTGTCCATGTGCATTTGCTATAAGTGTACCACTAAGTTATTTTTCGGGTATAGGTAATGCCAGCAAACATGGTATCCTAATAAAGGGGAGTAGTTCACTAGATGCTAGTGCTAAACTTGGAGCGGTTGCTTTTGATAAAACGGGAACGCTTACCAATGGAGAATTTGAAGTTGAAGAAATAGAGTCTTTGTCAGATAACTATTCAATGCAAGATGTATTAAAATTTGCATGTTGGGGTGAACAATATTCATTACACCCAATAGCAAAAGCAATTATGAAGTGTGGTGCAGATATTAAACTTAGGGATGTAGAAAATCATAAGGAAATTGCAGGTAGCGGAATAGAATATACTTTAGGTGGTGTTAAGATTTTCGTTGGTAGCAATAAAGACGAAAAGAAAGAAAATAAAACCACTGTTTATGTTAAGGCTGATGATGAAGTTGTCGGAAGATTAATTTTAAGTGATGCCATAAAAGATACTTCGGTAAAAACAATTGCTGAATTAAAAGAAAAATCCATAAAAACCATAATGCTTTCTGGTGATAACAATGCGGTAGCTGAAAACATAGGGACGGAATTGAGACTGGATGAAGTGCATGGTGAGATGAAGCCGGAAGACAAATATAATTGGCTTATGCAAAACAAGTCTAACAAGTTCACGACTGGATATGTGGGCGACGGAATAAACGATGCTCCAAGTTTGGCTCTAAGTGATGTTGGTATTAGTATGGGTATTAGCGGAGCTGGAAGCTCAAAAGAAGCGAGTGATGTAGTGCTAGTTGATGATAACCCTGAAAGAGTAGTTGAATTAATTGACATATCTCGTAATACAAGAAAAATTGTAATAGAAAATATTGTATTTGCATTGGTTGTAAAAATATTATTCCTTTCGCTTGGTGCTGTTGGTGTAACTGGAATGTTGTTTGCTGTATTTGCAGATGTCGGAGTTACAATTATAGCGGTATTAAATAGTTTAAGAGCACTATTTTATAAAACTAAACGAGATAAGCATTTAGCAAAAAATAAAAAATAGAAAGTTTTTGGTCGCACAATTGAATTTGTGTGACCTTTTTTGTTTAAACTTATTTTAATAATTTGGAAAAATTGTATCATATATGTTAATATAATATTATAACAAACATTTAAGGAGATACAAAATTGGAATTATTAGATATTGATGCTAGTTTGGGCGATATTGTAAGAACTAGTTATAACTTAGAGCGGGCAAATAGATTGGCTCGTGAAAACCCTGAAAAACTTGTTCAAGTTTCAGAAAAAATTGTAGACGATCAAATTGAAAAGGTTGTTGAGTGTATTATAGATAAAAGATGTAAATTTGTACTACTTGCAGGTCCTAGTTCTTCGGGCAAAACAACAACAACTCATTTTATTGCAAATAAATTAATGAACAAAGGAGTAAGAGCGGTAGTTGTTTCGTTGGATGACTTTTTTATTGATTTAGATAAGTGTCCTTTGCAACCGGATGGTACGGTGGATAAAGAAACTATTTCCAAATTGGATTTGCCTTTATTTAACAAATTTTTTACCGATATAATGAAAACCAACAAAGCACAAATGCCTGAATTTGATTTTACGAAACAAAAAAGAAAGGAAAAGTTTGTTCCGATAGAAGTTAGTGATGGTGATGTGGTTTTGGTTGAAGGTACACACGCTCTAAATCCTGAACTTATAACAAATAATAGTTTTAGTAATAAGGTATTAAAGGTATTTATTTGTGCAAATAGTGAATTTTATATTGGTAAGGAAGTAGTTATTACCCCTAGAAGATTACGACTAATAAGACGCATAGTTAGAGATATGCAAACTCGTGGTACTAAAGTTGAAGAAACTGTAAAATATTGGAATGTTGTATGTAAAGGAGAAGACTTGTATATTGGGCCATACAAAGACAGTGCCGATTTCATTGTTGATACAACGCATATTTATGAACCGCTTGTATATGATAAGTTTTTACCAAAACTATTAAAGCCTATTCAAAGTGAAAGGTTTGCAAAAGAGCTTTTGGGCGTATTTGGTAGAAGTGCATCACTTAGCAAAAAGTATGTGCCAGATAGTTCTTTGCTTTGGGAATTTTTAGTAAGTAAGGAGAATAATTAATATGAGTAATGTTCCAACACCGCACAATAGTGCAAAAGTAGGAGATTTTGCATCTACGGTTATTATGCCGGGAGATCCAAAACGTGCAAAATTTATAGCGGATAACTTTTTAACGGATGCTGTACTTGTAAACGATGTTAGGGGAGTTCAAGGTTATACGGGCTTTTATAATGGCAAAAGGGTATCTGTAATGGCGCACGGGATGGGTATGCCATCCATTAGTATTTATGCATATGAATTGTTTAAGTTTTATGGTGTAAAAAATATAATTAGAGTTGGTACTTGTGGTGCTATGGTAAAAGAACTGCATGTTGGTGATGTGGTTGTATCAAGTGGGTCGATGACTAATTCTAATATTGCAAAAAATATGGGGCTTGGGGATGTGTATGAAGTAGAACCAAGTAAAAAACTTTTTAATAAAGCCAACAAAGTTGCAAAATCACTCGGGAAAAATGTTAGTAATGGAAAATTGTTTACTAACGATGTGTTTTATAATCAAGGTAGCGAATTGAAATATGTAAATCAAGGTGTTGTTGCGGTTGAAATGGAATCTTTTGCGTTGTTGTTAGTTGCAAAGTCACTAAAAAAGTCAGCACTTGCTATTGCTACAATTTCGGATAGTTTAGTTAGTGATGAAACGAGTTCGGCTGAAGACCGTCAACAAAACTTTATGGATATGGTGAAAATTGCTTTGGAGGTTTCGGAATAAATGGCAAAACGTGTCTTTTTAATTGTCTTTGATAGTTTCGGAATCGGTGGAGCAAAGGACGCAAAGGCGTTTGGAGATGAGGGGAGTAATACTCTTAAATCGATATCTAAAAGCGATTGTTTTAATGCTCCTAACTTGACTAAGATGGGACTATTTAATATAGATGGAATTGATTTTGGTAAAGGTGTAAAAAATCCAATTGCTTCATTTGGTAGGGCAGAAGAAGTAAGTGCTGGTAAAGATAGTACTACCGGTCACTGGGAAATTGCGGGAATAGTAAGTAAAACTCCGTTTCCTACATTTCCGAATGGGTTTCCAGATGATTTAATTGAAAAACTTGAAAAAGTGTGGGGTAGAAAAATAATTGTAAATAAGCCATATAGTGGTACCGATGTAATTAGAGATTATGGCAAGGAACACATCAAGACGGGGAATATAATTGTATATACTTCGGGAGATAGTGTTTTGCAAGTTGCTGTACATGATAGTGTTGCGAGTGTGCAAGAATTATATAAAATGTGTGAGCAAGCGAGAAAAATTTGTACGGGCAAGTATGCGGTAGGTAGAGTAATTGCAAGACCTTTTGTTGGTGAATATCCAAATTTTGTAAGAACTCACGAAAGGTTAGATTTTTCATTGACGCCACCCAAAGAAACAATTTTAAATAAATTGCAAAAGCATGGCAAAAAAGTTATAGGTATTGGAAAAATTAATGCATTATTTAATGGGTATGGCATAGATGAAAGCCATATAACGCATTCCGATTCCGAAGGTATGGAAGAGACATTAAAACAAATTGATAACAATTTTAATGGCTTGTGCTTTGTGAATTTGGTTGATTTTGATACCGAATATGGGCATAGAAATAATGTTGATGGTTATGCAACAAACCTATCCAATATGGATATTTATGTTGGTAAAATATTAAATAAACTGCACGATGATGATATGTTAATAATAACTGCCGACCATGGTTGCGATCCTAAAACCCTATCAACTGATCACTCAAGGGAAAATATTCCAGTATTAGTTTATCAAAAAAATATGAAGAGTGAAGATTTGGGTACCCTAAATTCCTTTGCTGAGGTTGGTAAAATTGCATACAATTATCTAATTAATGATTAAAAAAATATTATAAGAAATAAAAAAAGAGCAGTCTTTAACTTTTTTATGGTTATCATTGCTCTTATTTTTTTATGTTAAATTTTCAAAATTGTTCCGTTTTCCCAGAGTGAATTATTGATAAAAGGCTGTTTGCACTGCCACCAATACGGGCTTAGTTTTTAATAATGTAAAATTTATCGAACGGAGTCGCGTGTGTCAAAATGGGTGAAAATTTGCCGTATTTCAAATATGTGTGAAATTTACGCCAGAGTCAATTGTGGGTTTTGTGTGTAAAAATCAAAAGTTTTAGCGATTAAAAGTTCTGACTATTTTTACATTTAAAAAAGTCATCTAAATTTATACGCTACTATTTTTGCTAGTGTAAAATTAGATGACTTAAAAATTAATCTATTGTTATAAAGGCTTCTTCAGTGATTGTTATGGTAACGTCTTCAAGACTATTTCCTTCTAGGTCTTTAAGTTTGAATGTGATTGTGTCACCGACGTTTAAGTAAAGCGAACTATCTACAACTGTATACATACGAGTTACGTCAATTGTTTTTTGAAATGTAGTATCATCACTATTTGTTGATAATATTATTATTTGGCTAATAACTGTGTTCGCTTCAAATTTTCCTTCTGCAATTGAACCTGTATTAATACTATCGATTGCGATGGTTTCTTTTATTTCGGCTTTTATTCCGTTGTATACTGCACTAGAATATATTGATTTTAAATATATACCCAGTGATGCTTTTTTCATTTGCTTGTTTGTGGAGTTGTTGCAATATTTTATTATTCTATCTGCAACTGCTGTTGCAATGTCTGCTGGAATTGCGTACCCAATATTTTCAACTTCGTCACTTACTATTTTTGCATTTACTATTCCCATTAATTTGCCGTCAATGTCAAAAAGCCCGCCACCGCTATTGCCCCCATTAATGGCGGCGTCTATTCGGATAACTCGGCTTGCAACACTTTTATTTTTCGCATTGGTCATTTGTATGTATTCGCTATCTACGCTTACTATTCCAATTGTGGCACTTATGCCATCAGCTTCGGGGTTTCCAATTACTATAGCTTGTTCGCCAACGGTAATCTCGGTGCTGTTTTTTATGTTTACGGCGGATAAATTGCTGTTTTTAATTAGATCTTTACTTTCGTCAGTGACTTTTAAAACTGCAATATCGTAATCTGCAGAACCGCCAACATATTCGCATTTTATTGCCGATGCACCAGCGTTATAAATGGTAAAACCATTTTCATCGGTAGTTTTAGTATCCGTAATTTTTGCGTTTGTGCCATACATAAAGCAATAAATATTTTTTGCTATGCAACCGTCACCTTCATCACTTTTGATGTAATTATAATTGTTTGTTATTCCATTAGATAAATAGATTACATGGAAATTGGTAATTATATATGCGGAACCATCAGTTTTATTAATTGTATATACAACACCAGAACCTGCACTCATGCTAACATACGGAGTTTTTTGTGACAATGATGTTTGGATACCAGATGATGTAATTGTATATGAGTAAGTGTGAAACTCTGCAACAATGCTTACAACGCTTAATAAACTTTTATTTACGGCATATTCGGTTGATGTAGTTGAAGAATAATCTTTAAAGACATATTCTTTTAAAAAGTCTGAAAAACTTCCCGAATAGCCATTTGTTACCAATGCGTTGTAAGTTTCATTAAGGTCGATGTTAGAATTGTTGTTGGTGACATTTATTGTTGTAGAAGGAGCGGTGTTAGTATTGTTATTGCTTGAATTATAGTCTTTTGAGCTTTTAATACAGTTTAAACCATTCTGTCTTGCAATGTCCATTATGGTGTTATTGGTATTTGTGCATCCAACAAGGGTAAATGTGCAACATATTAAAAGTAAAAAAGTTATTATTATATTTTTTATTTTACTTTTCATTATTATTAATCATTCCTTTTATTAATTTCGTTAAAGATTATAAAGAAGGTGCTACCTTCATTTAGTTTACTCTTTACGCCGTATTGTAAATGGTGGTCGTCCAAAATTTGTTTTACTATGCTTAGACCTATTCCGCTACCAACCGCTACACGTTCGGCGTTGGTTGCTCTAAAATGTCGTTCAAAAATATGTGGTATATTTTCGGCGGGTATTCCAATGCCATGATCGGATACCGAGAGCTTTAGTTTTTGACTATCTTGTTGCGTTAGAGAAATATGAATTTTCTTTTGGTCTTTAGAATAGTTTATTGCGTTATTTAATAGGTTTGTTACCACTTGCTCAATTCTGCTATAATCAGCATTTACCATAGCGTACTCAGGACAATCTAGCGTAATTTCAAAGCCAGATGGGCAATATTTGGTTTTGTATTTTTCGGTTATTTTTCGTAGCATATCCGATAGATTAAATTCGGAAAAACTGTATACAATAGTTTTACTTTTCAATTTTGAAAAATCTAGTATATCCGAAATTAATGTTTCAAGTCGTTTAGATTCTTCAATTATTACATCTAGATCTTTATTTCTTTTGGTTTTGTCATTGCCAGTTATATCTTTAATAAGTTCGGCGTAACTTTTAATCATAGTAAGTGGAGTTTTTAGTTCGTGCGAAACATTGCTCACAAGTTCGTTTCTCAGTTCATCTGTCTTTTTTAATTCTTCGATTGCATAGTTTAATGTATCCGAAAGTTGTTCTGATTCGGTGTAGCCGTAACCTTCAAATTGGGTAGAAAGATTATTTTCGGATAATGCTTTGGCGGTGTTGCTCATTTTTTGCAATGGGGCAGATATGCTATTTGAAAATATTAGTGATAGAATTTCGGCAAGAACTATTGAGCCAATAAAAATAAATAATATGCTTTTATTGAAGGTTTTTAATGTGCTTTCAACGGGCATAAGTTTTGTAGATGTCATAAAGTAATAAATCTTGCCGTCAATCTCTTCGGTTTTGCCGTAAACTAGTAGCCTAGTTCCATTTTCGGTTGTTGTGTAGTCAACTTCGTTTGTTGTGCTTTCTGAAAGTACTGAAATAAAGTATTTTATGCGAGAAAGTAGGTCGTCTTCGCTAACTCTAGTGCCATTAAATATCACAACTCCTGTTTCGTCCTCAATTGCAAAAAGAAGTGCGTCTACTTCGTTTTGGTTTATTTCGTTATTTAATACATTTTGAAGATTATTGTTTTTGAATCCCTCAATCATTAATGCACAAACTCGTTTAATTTCTTTTTCTTTTGATTGTTTATAAATTGGTTCAAAAAAATTAATCGCAAAAAACATAAAAAATGTGAGCATAGAAGTTGCTACAAGAAGGAAGTATAAAAATGATTTTACTCTAAGACTATGCCAATCTAGTTTGTTTTT
The DNA here is from genome assembly GCA_934772525.1 of uncultured Clostridia bacterium. Taxonomy (GTDB): domain Bacteria; phylum Bacillota; class Clostridia; order Christensenellales; family UBA1242; genus UMGS1908. The sequence continues at coordinate 42,168 of CAKVMI010000003.1, read as the reverse complement.
AGATTTCAAATTTGTAACCTACGCCGTGAATGGTTTTTATGCACTCACCAAATTCGCCAAGATGTGCTCTAAGCATTTTAATGTGGGTGTCTACCGTTCTGCCATCGCCGTAATAATCATAGCCCCAAATTTCATTTAGTATTTTATCACGGGATAGGGCAATGCCTTTATTTTTTACAAGAGCAAGTAAAAGTTGATATTCTTTATTTGTTAAAACTACTGGTTTACCATTAACAGAAACTGATCTTCCTTCGGTGTCAATTTCTATACCTGCAACTTTAATTTGTTCTACATAAGAACTTGCTCTTTTCATAACCGCTTTAACACGAGCGATTACTTCTTTTGGTGAAAAAGGTTTTACAACATAATCATCTGCACCAAGTGAAAAACCTTGAAGTTTATCCGATTCTTCGCCTTTTGCACTAATCATAATTACGGGCACATTTTTAATTTTTTTAATTTCTTTAACTGCGTCAAAACCATTTAGGTTTGGCATCATAATATCCATTAATATGCAATCGTAATTATTTTCCATAACCTTTTCAACAGCTTCGTATCCATCACTTGCAGTATCGGTCTGGATATCGTTAAAATTTGCGTATTCTTTCAATACATTTACAATTCTTTCCTCGTCATCTACTATTAAAATTTTAGACATAATTTCTCCTTTTTTGTTTTTTTGTAAATTATAAATTGCTGTTGTGTAATATAGGTGAATAAATTATATAAAAAAATAAAGGGAATTTCAAGTAATGTAGCGAACTTTATTATAGTGAAACAAAAGATGTTGGGAGAAAACTGGTGAGTAAAGGTTTTAGTGAAGAATTTTTAAATGAACTTAAATCTCGTTGTAATATAGTTACAGTAATAAACCGTTATGTTCCATTAGAAAAAAAAGGAAGTAATTACTGGGGTAGATGTCCGTTTCATATTGAAAAAACTCCATCATTTTGTGTAAACGAAACGGATCAATTTTACCATTGCTTTGGTTGTAAAGCGAGCGGTAATGTGTTCAAGTTTTTAATGGAGATGGAATCTGTATCTTTTTTTGATGCCGTGAAGTTACTTGCAGATGAGTCAGGCGTTCAACTGCCAGCTATAGAAAATGATACCGACTATGAACAGAAAAAACGCCACAGAGAAGAACTTTGTAGATGTATGAAAGAAACGGCGAAGCACTACCATGAAAATTTATTAAATAGTCCTACCGCGCTTGAGTATTTAAAAAGGCGTGAAATACCAAACGAAATGATTTCGAGATTTGGTATAGGGTATTCTAAAGACTTTAATGAAATCATTGACTATTTAAGAAAGAAAGGTTTTAGTGACAACTGCATTTTAGAGTGTGGTGTTGCAAAGATAAAAAATGATAAAATGTTTGATGCGATTGCGACAAGAATAGCCTTCCCGGTTATAAATATATATGGCGAAGTTGTTGCTTTTTCGGGTAGAACAATGGAAAAGAATGTGGAGTATGCAAAATATCTAAATACTGCCGAAACTCCATTATTTTCAAAAAGTAAAAACCTATTTGGAATTAATCTTGTAAAAAAAGCAAAGCAGGCAAATGGCTTAAAAGAAGTTATAATTGTAGAAGGACAAATTGATGTAATAAGTTTGCATAAGGCGGGTTTTTGCTCGGCTCTTGCAAGTCTTGGCACGGCTTTAACGGTAGAACAAGCAAGAATGATTAAAAGACTTTCAGATAATGTTGTTATTTGTTATGACGGGGATCTTGCTGGTATTAAGGCTACTATTAGAGGGCTAGATATTTTAAAGAAAGAAGGCTTAAATGTTAGGGTTGCTAGTATGCCCGACAAAATGGATCCCGACGAACTTATAAAAGCAAGGGGTAGGGACGCTTTCCAAAAAGTACTAGATAACGCATTGCCACTTATAGAATACAAATTGAATTACCTTGAAAAACAATATAACCTAAATGATTTTGATGGTAAAACTAAATATGTAGAAGATGCAATTGCTGTTTTAGATGAATTAAGCGATGTAGAAGCTGAAGTATATTTGAATTTGATAAAGGAAAAGGCTTCTGTAAATATTGAATTTTTACAAGACAAACTAAGAAAGGATAGAACTTTAAAATTAACCAATGCTAATCTTATAAAGCAGGCGCCAATTCAGCGTGAAACTAAAAAAGATGGATTGGTTGAGCAGTCTTTGAATTGCATAGTTGCAAATATTTTAAGAAATAAACTATATGTAAAAAATATTGAATCCATATCGGAATTTATAGTTAGTCCTTATAAGGAGTTCGTTGCATATTTAACTGAAACCGAGCGTAGCGTAAATGATTTTATAAACAAATTTGACGGGATGTATGACGAAGAAGTTGGTGAGATAGTTAACTACTTATTTTTAGATGATGATAAAGAGAATGAATATATATTTAATGATTGTATTTGGCTTGTTTATAAGGATGGATTAAATAAACAAAAGGATCAATTATTATCTAAACTAGTAGATGCAAGTCAGGATGAAAAGAAAGATATTATGAAAAAAGTAATGGAAATATCACAAAAGATTGATAAAAGGAGTTGGTAACAATGGGTATATTTGATATGTTAAAAAAGGGAAGAATTGAAAAAGGCGAAAAGCCAGATGCGGAGTCTAAGCCAAAATCTAAAACTACAACAGAAAACAAAACGGCAACTAAAAAAGTGTCAGAAAAAAAGTCAGATGATGTAAATTCTGCTATAAAAAAGGATACGCCAAAAGTTTCAAAAAAGACAACAACAAAGTCTTCAACTGGAACTACTGAAGGGGTAAAAACACAAAAGAAATCACCTTCAGCAAGTGGCACAAAAGAACAAGCTAAAAGTGTTGAAAAGAATGATGCTACTAAAAGTGCTGAAACTAAAATAGAAAAAATTTCAAAAAACGTAGAAAAACAAAAGTCTGAAAAAGTTACATCAAAAGGACCTAAAACTTCTACTAGTGTTGGACAAATTGACATGTTTGATGCTGTTGCTGAAACCAAAAAAGTTTCGGATGGAAAGGTTTCTACACAAAAGCCAAAGTCTACTAAGGCTGAATCAGTAAAAACTGAAGTAAAAACACAACCAATCGAAAATAATCAACATTTGGCAAATTTGATTGCAGACAAAAAAGAAGAATTAAAAAATTCTTCATCACAAACTCAATCTAGCCAAGATGCTCGTCAACAAAAAATTCAAAACGAAATAAATAGAGTTCTAGAAAAAGCAAAGAAAAAGGGTTCGGTAACAATGGAAGAGTTGGCGGATAGTTTTTCAAAATTGAATGCCGACCAAATTGATGAAATACTTGCTCGTATTCAAGAAGAAGGTATTAAGTTATTAGAAACAACTTTGATGGAAAACGATGATGAATTAGAAAAACTGATTAATCAATCGAACATTGAAGACCCTGTTAAAATGTATCTAAAAGATATAGGTAAAGTTCCTTTGTTGACCCAAGAAGAAGAACTAGAACTAGGTAAGCGTGTAACAGAAGGCGATCAAGAAGCAAAGGACAAGTTGTGTGAGAGTAATTTAAGACTAGTTGTTGCTATCGCAAAGAAATATGGCGGTAGGGGAATGATGTTTTTGGACTTAATTCAAGAAGGCAACTTTGGCTTGGTTAAAGCGGTTGAAAAATATGATTATAGTAAAGGTTTTAGATTTTCAACTTATGCCACTTGGTGGATTCGTCAAGCAATTACAAGAGCAATTGCCGATCAAGCAAGAACTATCAGAATTCCAGTTCATATGGTAGAAACTATTAATCGTCAAATAAGGGTTTCACGTCAGTTAACTGTGTCACTAGGCCGTGAACCAACACCAGCGGAAATTGCTAAAGAAATGGGAATAAGCGAAGCAAAGGTTAGAGATATTCAAAGAATAGCACAAGATACTGTATCACTAGAAACTCCGGTTGGTGAAGAAGAAGATAGTAGTCTTGGAAGTTTTATAAAGGATACAAATACAGCAACTCCAGAAGAATCTGCTACAACATCAATGCTAAAAGAACAATTGGTAAGCGTTTTGGGAAGTTTAACTCCAAGAGAGCAAAAGGTTGTAATGATGAGATATGGATTGGAAGATGGACATGCAAAAACGCTAGAAGAAGTTGGTAAAGAGTTTAATGTAACTCGTGAACGTATTCGTCAAATTGAAGCAAAGGCTCTAAAAAAACTACGTCACCCATCAAGAAGTAAACGTTTAAAGGACTTTTTAGACTAATATGGGTGTTGGGGTAAGGTTAAAAAAATTATTAGAGCTAGTAGGCTCAAACAATCATCTTGTTATAGATATTGGAGCGGACCACGGTATTTTATCAAAACAAATATTAGATGATAACCAAAGTGAATATGTAATCGCAACAGATATTTCAAAACGTTGTTTAGAAAAAAGCGAGATTTTATTAAAGGGTTACATTGCAAAAAATTTGGCTAAATGTGTGGTTTCGGATGGACTTAAAAACTGCATAGATGTAACTAATTGTGATTTGGTTATAATTGCTGGTATGGGTGGTAACGAAATTGTAAAAATCTTAACTGAAAATCCAAATAAAAAAGTCTTTACTAGATTTTTATTACAGCCTATGCAAGATGTAGAAATATTAAGAAGATTTCTATCTGAAAATGGCTATAATATAGTAAAAGATGAATTGATATATGAAAAAGGCAAATTTTATTTTGCTATGGTGGTAGAATTTTCTGACGAGAAGATGAATTTAAGTGAGAATGAAATCGCTTTTGGTAGATATTATGTTAGTGACAATTCAAAAGAGTTTAAAGACTTTTTGAATTGTACATATAAACAATTAAAGGCGAGAGAAAAATATTTATCTAAAAATGACTTGCTAAAATTATCTTTTTGTGAGAAGATTATAAATGAATAACAAAAGGTGGTACTAATTTATGAAAGAAATGTTAAAATACCAAGATATGGATTTAGAGATTAAAAGACTAGAAAGTGAATTGGCAGAACATGAAGATCGTAAAAATGCTATTAAGATGCAACATATTTTGAAAGATTGTCAAGCAAAGTTAGTTGAACTTGAAAATAAATCAAAGGAAACTTTAAAAGCGTATTCTCAATACAAAAATGTATACAACAATATGGCGAAGAATTTAGAAGTTATTGAGAAAAATGCTGAAACCGAAAATCTTTCAAAGATAGAAGGCTTGGTTGATGCAATTGACGCTATTGTTAGTAACTTAACAATGCTCGATAAGGAAATGGCAACTATAATAAATTATGCTGAAAGTGTTCAATCTGAGTACAATAATATTATGAAAAATGCAAGATCGGCTAAAGCTTCAATGCAAAAATATAAAGAAAGTTTTAATGGGGCAAAAGAAGAAGCAGAGAAATTAATTCAAGCTAAAAAAGTTGAGTTGCAAAAACAAGGATCTAAGGTAGATAGTAAACTTTTGCAAAAATATAAGCAAAAGGCAAATGATAGCAAAAAGGTTATTGTACCATTAGTAAATGGAAAGTGTGGTGGTTGCAGTATAAACCTAAGTGCTGGAAACTTAAATGTTTTAAAAACTAAAAAAGTTATAGAATGTGAAAATTGTGGTAGAATAATTTATATAGAAGACTAAAATAAAACTCTAACCGATTCGGTTAGAGTTTTATTATCTCGCAATTTTATCTTAAAGTTAAATTCAATCCACTTGTTGTTGTGGCTTTTGTAATGATTTTTGTAAATTGCATATCGCTAGAGAGTAGGTTCATACTGTCAATAAGAAGAGTTCCAAATTCACTAGCTAAACTTTCAATTGTTACATTTTCGGTTTCGGGATATATAAACGAAATTAATAGGTTAAGTAATACTTTGCTTGCTGAAGAATCTTTTGTGTTTACAGAAAGTGCTAAGTTTGAAAAGTTTACTTCGTCGGTTAACTCTATATCAATTAAAGCTGTAAGATACATTACATCGGGTATAAGCCAGTCAATTAAAAATGTAGGAGTATCTAGGTTTCTGGCCATTGTAGAACGAAGTGATGCGGTGTCTAGTTTTATGGTAATTTGTAAATTTGCTTTGTTTGGTAGTATTTCATTTTCATCCGAAGTTTTGGTAATAAAAACTTGTTTTACATCAATGCTAGTAGATGTTGTATTTAAGTAATTTAAATTTGGGGTGGTAGTTAATACATTTGACTTTATAACGCTATCTAAAATTATGGCTATTTCTTTATCTGTTAAAGTTAATGTGGTGTCGGTAAATGTGCTGTCGGGTGCTCTTTCAAAATCGGTGTTTTCCGCTAATTTTTTATAATCAATATTGCCGTTTAGTAAGGTTGGAAACCCTGCAGTTTTTAATTTACTCATCGTGGCGGATACTTCTGTATCGCTATAACTATTAGTTAAAAATTCAGTTTCTTTTGGAACTTTATACATCGCATTTGCAAGTTCGGTCAATTCATGTAAATTATTTATTCCATATTTACCTAAATAGTTTGGAACCATTTTTTTGTCGATAATTAAATAACCGCCAAATATTACTCCCACAAAAATTACTATCACTAGTCCAATTATGCATAAAAATTTAATTTTACTTTTTTTCCTTTCTCTCATGATTGTTTATCCTTATAAACTATTGATGCTAATAACTAATTTTGAAATGCTAAAGCATACCGAAATTATACTAATTATAACTAAAGTTGTGTTCAAAATTTTGGAAATTAGTTTATCTTCATAGTTTGGATTTTTTTTAGAATAACGCAAACCTAAACACGATATAATTAATGAAACAATTGGCGAAAAACTAAGTAAAATAAAACTTATTGCAGAATAAAAAAGTCCATTATAATAAAGTGAGTTGTATCGGTCCGTTGAAGTTTGGTTAATACTTGTTGTATCTTGGTTTTCAGTTTGTGATTCGCTTTGGGTTTTGTTATTAAAAAACGCATTATTTGAAAAAGCCGTTTCTTGCTGTTTGCCACAGTATGGGCAAAATTTATCGTCCTTATTAATAAAATTACCGCAATTAGTACAAAACATATCTTATCTCCATTATTTATTATATTATAGTTATTTGATAATTATTTGTCAACAAATATAGTTTTTAATTGAAACTAACGCATAAAATATAATAATTTAATGTGATTGTTTTGTAAAATTTAACGATAGAAGTATATTTTGTTTAAAAAGTCAACAAATATTTACATTTTGTGCAAAAAAATTGATAAAAATAGCGACTTTTTTCTAAACTAGTATTGACAAAATATAGTGTTGGTGCTATAATACAATCACTTAAATGAAGGGGAAGGAGAACAATTATGGGGGAAATTATGTCCAAATTTAACTTTTGTTTAGATATTACAAGTAAAGTGCCAGTATCAGTTATTTGTTGTGTCATTGCTGGTATAGTTATTGCACTAGTGTTTATTATTGCTTTTTTCTTGGAGTTATTTATTCCAAAGCACAGTGAAGAGGAAAGTGAAGATGTTGATGTAGATGCAATGTTGCATAGATTAGATGTAGCAACTGAAAAGTCTGAAGTCACAGCAAAGAAAGAAGAAGAAACCGAAAAGAATTATGATGAATTGTTTGCAAAATTAGAGGAAGAACTCAACGAATCTAAAAAGCAAAGAGAAGAGGCAAGTAAAAATGCAACTTCTACCGAAAATTCTACAACAACTACAACAGTTACTACCGAAATTACAAATAGAGTTGTTGGCCCAGAATTTGACTACTATCAAAGACTTGAAACTATAAATGCAAGTTTAGTAAAACTAGAAAAAGATTTAACAAAGTCATCTCGTGAAGTTAGAAAGTATGAAAAGACCGAAAAGAGAAAAGCAAGAAATGAAAAATTATTAGATAGAAAGGCCACAGAACTTACAAACTTAAATCTAGTTTTATATAATGTTAACGACATTAAGGATATTGATCCAGAAAAGAAAGAACGTCAAGAATCTTTGGTTGAACATATTGCTGAACTTAAAAATTCTATTTCTGAAGCGGATGAATATTTGGTAAAGAACAAAGAAAAATATGAGAATGCTAAGAAGATTAAGACTTTCTTAGAAGGTGAAAAAGAAAGATACGAAGCCGAAATTACCGAACTTAATGCATTAATTGCAGAAGCAAAAAAGAAAAACAACTAGTATCTAAATAAAATTAAAATGAAAACACGGAAATTCTTCCGTGTTTTTCTATTATTTGACAAAAGTTAATTTAAACAGTATACTTATTTGTGATTAATAAAAGGGAAGTAAAATAATGATTGCAGTTGTTCAAAAAGTAAAAAGAGCGGTGCTTTATAGTGAAGGAAAAAAGTATAGTGAGATAGGGGCTGGAAGTTTGGTTATGCTTGGAGTTTCGGTGAATGATACTTTAGAAAAAGTCAAAAAACTAGCCGAAAAAATTTATAAATTAAGGATATTCGACGATGAAAATGGTAAAACCAATAAAAGTGTCAGTGAAATTGGTGGAAGTATAATGGTTGTTAGTAATTTTACTTTGTACGGAGATATGTATGGCTCTAATCGTCCTTCATTTATAAATTCAGCAAGGCCTGAACAAGCGGAAGAAGTGTACAATAAATTTGTGTCACATTTAAAATCTTTAATTAATACAAAAACGGGTGTTTTTAGAACACATATGGATATAGAAGCCGAGCTGGATGGTCCTGGAACTTATGTGGTAGATAGCGATAAGTTTTAATTTTATAATTGATAATAGTTGAATAGTTGTTAAAAATATGCTAAAATTTAATCAAACAAATGGGAGAAATATATGAAAAATACAACAGTAGCATTTATGTTTGATTTTGATGATACTCTAATAGATGGCTCAATGCAAGAATACGAGTTGTTCAAAAAGTTAGGGGTTAGTCCTAGTAAATTTTGGGCAGAAAAGGACGAGTTTGCAAAGAAAAATAATATGGATAGTATTAATGCTTATATGTACATTTTACTTGAAGTTGCAAAAAGAAAAAATGTGCATATAACAAAAGAAATGTTAGCAAAATGTGGAAGAAAACTACCATTTTTTAATGGGGTAAAAGAATTTTTTCCTCGACTTAAAAGTTACGCCGAAAGTTTAGGATTAAATTTAGAGTTTTATGTAATATCATCAGGTAATAAAGAGATAATTGAAGGTAGCGAGATAGGTAAAAGTTTTGATAGAATTTTTGCTAGTGAATATGTGTATAATAAAGATAGTGAGCCTATTTGGATAGCAAACAATGTGAATTATACCGTAAAGACTCAATTCGTAAATCGAATAAGAAAGGGCTTGTTGGATAACTTATACGATTCAATTCAAGTAAATGAAAAGTTTATGGACAAGTCTTCACTAATTCCGTATGCAAATATGGTATATTTTGGAGATGGATTTACCGATGTTCCTTGTATGAAAGTTGTAAGTATGAATGGTGGAAATGCAATTTGCGTTTATACCGATAAAAATAGGGCAAATGCTGAGCATACATTAGAAAATGGTCGTGCCACTCATATTGCGCCTGCAGACTATACCGAAAATAGTAGGGTAGACAAAATTTGTAAAAACATTTTAGAAGAAATTGCATTAAAAATATCAAGATAGGGTGAATAATAATGGGGTTTTGGAGTTTTTTTAAAAAAGGTGACAAAAAAGTCAAAAAGTTGAAGATTGAAAGACATTTTAAAAGACGCAAAAATGTAAAAATTGGTTTAGCACTTAGCGGTGGTGCCGCAAGGGGAATTGGGCATATTGGTGTAATTAAAGCGTTTGAAGAAATGGGGGTAGACTTCGATATAGTTGTTGGTACAAGTGCTGGAAGTTTTGTGGGGGCGTTATATTCTTATGGATGGACTAGCCAGCAAATGATAGATGCACTAGCAACACTAAAAACCAAGGATATAAGAAAAAGTAATTGGTTTATATTGCCGTCTACTACCGATACAATGATTGAAACTATTGAAAAATTAATGGGCGGGCAAAAAGTGTTCTCAGATTTAAAGAAAAGATTTGTAGCAGTTGCAACCAATTTAAAAACGGGTAAAGAAGTACGAATAGAGAGTGGTAGTGTTGCGAAGGCGGTTGCTTGTAGTTGTGCAGTTCCTGGAGCATTCAAACCAGTAAAATGGGACGATAAATTGTTGTGTGATGGCGGATTAGTAAATTCGGTACCAGTAAATGTGTGTAGAGAACTTGGGGCAGATTACGTTATTGCGGTTGATGTTAATATGACTCGTGGTGACGGTAGGGAAATTAATGGTTTTGGTGACTTAATTAATTCTACTATAGGTATTATGCTAAAAAGCAATGCAACGAGTTATTTAGATTTAGCCGATTTTGTTTTGGCTCCCGAACTTAAAAGTTTTAAGTCTAGCAAGTTAGAAAACGCAATTGATATGATTCGTGAAGGCGAAAGAGTTGTGAATGAACATAAAGACGAAATAATTAAAATACTAAACGCAAAACCTAAAAAGAAGGACGTTGTATGGGTTCAAAAGGAAGTAGAACATATTTAACAATATTACTTGGCTTTATTATGTTGTTAATTGCATTCTTTCCGTATAGCGGGATAGGTGTAGTTAAAACATACGCACGCAGTGAAGCCGACAATATAAATTTTCTTTCTACTGTTCATTTTATAGATGTAGGTCAAGGTGATTGTATATTTATAGAATTGCCAAACAGTAGAACTTGCATAATAGATGGTGGTAGTAGTGTATATAGTTCGCAAGTTGTAAAATATATACAAAATTTAGGATATTCAAAAATTGATTTGATGATTGCAACGCATTCAGATGCTGACCATGTTGGCGGACTTTCAGCAGTGCTTTCTAATTTTGAAGTAAAAAGAATTTTGCGTCCCTATGTATTGAGTCGTGGTGGTTTACTTGAAACGCCAGATGAACTAGAAAGCGTGTACAATTACGACAAAGATATTATTATTGATAGTGACGAAAGTTATTCTGCATTTATTAATCTTGCATATAAAGAAACTTATGATAACGAACTTTCAGAAATTGAAGTTATCTCCAATCGCACATTATTTCCGGAGTTTGAAGATGTTGATGAAAATGTGTACGTTGGGTTTGAGATAATCTCTCCAGTTGCACTAGAAGAAGAGTATTTAAGTGATGCAAGTTTGCGTACAAGGGGCTATAAATCGGCTTATAGTATCGATTCAGATAGAATGAATACCGGTTCAGCCGTTGTTCTATACACTATTGGCAATAACGCTGGTAGAAGAAGATTTTTATTTACAGCAGATGCAACAGAAACTACCGAAAAAGAGATTTTAAATATGTGTGCTGAGAATGAACTTTTACGAGAACGGTTGCAAGATATAGATTGTTTAAAGGTTGCGCATCATGGTAGTAAATATAGTTCAACGGCTGAATTTCTAGATTTAGTAAGACCGCACTCTGCAGTTATAAGTGTTGGTATAGATAATGATTACGGTCATCCAGATAGTGGAACAATTGATAGACTACGAAATTATGTTGCAAGTGAAAATTTATTTCGTACTGATATAAGTGGAAGTATAAAAATAAAATTTGGAAACGACGGAAATATTTGGGTTGAAACAAATAAAATAAATGTAAACGATCCAATACCTAATTGGGTGCTATATTTAGTCTTGGGGTTGGTCTTATTATCTATTGTTGCAATAATTGTTATTAATCTTATTCAGAGGCGACTAGAAAAGAAGTTAAAACCAGAACAAACTGAGGATAATTTGGAAAATGTTGCGGGTACTTATGAAAAAAGCGACACAGAAGCAGGAAATGTAGATATTAACAAAAATTCAACTTATAGTGATTGTGAAATTTACGAAACTCAGTCTGGTCAAATTACATTGCTAAATCCTGACGAAATAAACGATAAAAAGAAACGAAGAAAGAAAAACTAAAAAATTGTGTATTTTATTCTAAATTCTTGACAAAAATTATGTTAGGGACTATAATAAAAGTGTTATACATAAAGTTTGAGTCGATTCAAGTAGTTTGCTACAATTTACTTTTAGAGAATGGGGAGTAGGTGTAAGCCCCTAGTAAACTAGCAATATGAAACCACTTCGGCGAATTTATGGGTTTGTTGTGACCTACACAACAAAAATGAGTGGTCTTACTGACAATTAAGGTGGAACCGCGGAAATTGAAAAAATCTCCGTCCTTAAGCAATTTTGCTTAGGGCGGTTTTTTTATATCAAAAAAAGGAGAAATAAAAATGAACGAAGAAAGAGATGAATTAAAAGAAAAAGAACATATGTATCGTCATGGTATGGCGCATGTTCTTGCAAAAGCATTAATGGAGTTGTATCCAACAACAAAATTAACTATTGGTCCAGCAATAGACAATGGTTTTTATTATGATATAGACTTAGATTATTCAATTAATCCAGAAGATTTTGAAAAAATTGAAAATAAAATGTCCGAAATAATAAAAAGAGCTGAAATATTTAAAAGGGAAGAAATTTCAAAAGCACAAGCTTTAGAAATGTTTAAGTCTAATCCATATAAAACCGAAATAATTAATGAACTTCCAGAAAATGAAGTAATTTCTATTTACTATTTAGGTGATGACTTTGTTGATTTGTGTCGTGGACCACATGTAGATAATACTAAATTTTTACGTGGCTTTGCGTTTAAAATTAATAGAGTTAGTGGTGCATACTGGAGAGGTAATGAGAAAAACAAGATGCTTCAAAGAGTGTATGTATATGGTTTCTTAGACAAAAATGCACTAAAAGAACATTTAGCACTTGTAAAAGAAGCACAAGAAAGAGATCATAGAAAACTTGGCAAAGACCTTGGAATATTTATGTTTTCAGACGTTGTAGGAAAGGGTCTTCCTATGTGGCTTCCAAATGGTTTTATATTGCGTAGAACACTTACAGATTATATAATGAATAAGGAGTTGTCGCTTGGTTATAAGCATGTAATGACACCTTCTCTTGCAAGCGTTGATTTGTATAAAACATCGGGTCACTGGGATCATTACCACGAAGATATGTTCCCATCTATGAATAGAGATGGGGAAGAGTATGTGCTTAGACCAATGAACTGCCCACACCATATGATGATATACAAAAACTTTATGCATTCATACAAAGATTTGCCATTAAGAATAGCTGAGATTGCTAACGATTTTAGATTTGAAGGTAGTGGTTCGCTTTGCGGAATTGAAAGAACTAGAGCATTCACTCAAAATGACTCTCATATTTTCTGCAGACCTGACCAAATAGAATCAGAAATTGAAGGCGTAATAAAGTTAATTTTAGACGTTTATAAAGATTTTGGCTTTGAAAAATATAAGTTTAGATTGTCTTTAAGAGATAAAAATAATACCGAAAAGTATTTTGGAAACGATGAACTTTGGGAAAAGAGTGAAAGTGCTTTAAGGAAGATTTTAAAAGAGAGTGGTGCTGAGTACTACGAAGCAGAAGGTGAAGCAGCCTTTTATGGTCCAAAAATTGATGTTCAAGTGTTAAGTGCGTTGGGTCATGACGTTACACTTTCTACAGTTCAACTAGATTATCAATTACCAGAAAAGTTCGAACTTGAATATGTAGATGAAAACAGTGAAAAGGTAAGACCTGTTGTAATTCATAGAGCAATCTTAGGTTCACTAGATAGATTTACTGCATTTTTACTAGAGGAAACTAAGGGAATTCTGCCACTTTGGCTTGCTCCAACACAAGTAAAGATTGTGACAGTCGCTGAAAAGTTTGGTGAATATGCTGAGCAATTAAAAGAAAGACTTGTAGAGCGTGGTATAAGAGTAGAGGTAGATAACCGTAATGAAACTATAGGTAAAAAGATTCGTGAGGCAGGCCTTGAGAAAGTTCCATATACACTAATTATTGGTGAAAAGGAAATTGCAGAAGGAAGTGTAGCTGTTAGAAAGAGAAAGGTTGGAGATCTTGGATCAATGACAGAAACTCAGTTTACCGAAAGATTATTGGATGAAATTAAAAATAAAAATAGAGATTAGTAGGTTGTGAATTATGTTGGTATGAAATTTAGTGACAAAATTTAAAACAGGTTTTTAACAACTTATTAAAGGTTTGTTAAAAACTAAGTTTAAAACAAAACTGTAAAATCTAAAAATTTACTATAAAATAAAAAAACTAGAGTGTTTAACCCTAATGTGGGGAAATTCAATCATTCTAGTTTTTTATTTTTGGTTCTAATTAAACTGAAATTTGTTTACAATAATCATTATTTTTTGGGTTTTTTAAATGTACTAATTAGATAGTAAACTATATAAGTTAGTCCGCAAACGGTAAGTATGCCAAGCGTGATAATTGAACCACTAAAAGTATCAAAATTCTTTTCTGCAACGCATTCAATTATTAAGCCAATTAGGTTTGATATAATCAAAATGGTCGCAATACAAGAAAATAAAAATAGCATTAGTTTCAGGTATTTTCTTTTGCTAAAAATATCAAAGATAAATTATTGTAGTATTGCTTTATTTGTTTTTATATATTAAGAAATTTGTATCGTATTAAATATAAATAATGAAACCCTATTAGCAAAATATCAATGATTTTATTTGCGGGAATGGTGTGTGATATGTTAGAATTATCTTATGGAAAAAAGAGAAAATAGTGATATAAACATAATTTTAATGGGTTTAGACTACTTCTATACGCTGGAAGTGGGTAAACTTTTATCTGACCAACTTGAGATGTATTTTTTAGATTCACAAGGGTTGTATGAATTTGATATAAAACCTAAAACCATAGACGATATCGTGTCGGAATTTGGTATGGATTACTATCGTAAGGCTCAGAGTGGCACGGTAAAATATATCTGCTCATTTAACTCGTCAATACTTGCAATAGAAAGTGGAGTCGTATTAAACCAAGAAAATATGGAAAAATTAGATAAATATGGTTTAATTGTGTACATTCGCCAAAGTAAAGAAATTTTACAATCTCTTTATGCTAAAACGAATGAATTGTCGGATATTAAAAAGCAAATTTACCATTTATCCGAAACCGATATTTATACACGGGACGAAAAGTTAAAGATTGCTAGTGAAATAATTGTAGAAGACAATGGAGAGCCACTTAGATGCGTTTCGGAAATTTTGAAGGGAATAAAACAATTTTACGGCGTAGAATAGTTAAGTCTTATACAAAATAAGTTTAAAAATAATCATTTTACTAAAAATCAAGCGCTTATTTTTATAATTAAACTATCATATAATTATTAAAAGGAAATGTTATGAAAAAAATTGATGAACAAGCAATAGCAAATTTAAGGTATCTATCGGCAACTGAAATTAGTAATGCAAAATCTGGTCACACTGGCGTAAGCGTTGGGGCGGGTGCAATATTTTATTCGTTATTTAAAAATGGCTTAAAGTTTAGTACCGAAACCCCAGATTATTTCAATAGGGATAGGTTTACGATGTGTGCTGGGCATGCATCCGCTTTGCTTTATGCAACACTTCATATGTTTGGGTATAATTATTCTATGGATGACTTGAAAAACTATCGTAGACGTGGTAGTATTACAAAAGGTCATCCTAGTGTTAATCCTGAATATGGTGTAGATGCAACGGGTGGGCCGTTGGGGCAGGGCATACCAATGGCTGTTGGTATGGCAATAGCAGAAAAAAAGTTGGCTAGTAGATTTAATAAGAAGGATTTTAATATAATTGACCACTACACTTATTGCTTTGCTGGTGATGGTAGTTTGATGGAAGGTATTACCAATGAAGCGTCTAGTCTTGCGGGAACGTTGGAATTAAACAAATTAATAGTTTTGTATGATAGTAATAAAATCACTATAGAAGGCGGAACAGATATTGCATTCACAGAAGATGTGATGATGAGATATCATTCGCTCGGTTGGAATTGTTTAGAAGTAAAAAATGGCAACGATGCTGACGAAATTGCAAAGGCTATTAGCCTCGCAAAAACCGAAAAACACCGTCCTACAATTATTAAAATCAATACAACAATTGGCTACAAAACTTGTATGGCGGGTAGTTGCAAAATACACGGAACTCCACTTTCTCCAGAACAACTTTTGGAATTTAAGCATAATTTAGGCATAAATTATGGCGAATTTGAAGTTGAAGAAAGTGTAAAAGCGTACTTAAATGAAATCGTAAAACAAAAAAATGAAGATATTAAAAACGAGCAAAAGAAGATAGAAAAATACAAAAAGTATTATCCTAGTGAATATGAAGAATTAAAAAAATGGCTAGAAGACTATTATTCTCAAAATATAGATTGGACTAAATTCGTTTCTACAGAAGATGAAGCTACTAGAGTTAGCAGTAAAAAGATATTACATTCACTTGCGGAGCGTATTCCAAATTTACTAAGTGGTTCGGCAGATTTATCTTCTAGTATTGGTACCAAAATAGACGGAGATAATTTCAGTGCGACAAATGTAGATGGGAGAAATCTTTGTTTTGGTGTTCGTGAACACGCTATGGCTAGTATTTGTAATGGGATAGCATTGCATGGCGGGTTTAGAGTAGTTTGCTCAACGTTTATGGTTTTTTCTGACTATATGCGTCACGCTATTCGAATGAGCGCGTTGATGAATACTAATGTAATATACTTATTGTCGCACGATAGCATTGCAGTTGGAGAAGATGGTGCTACTCATCAGCCAGTGGAATACAACTCAATGTATAGAGCAACGCCAAATATAAATTTTGTAAGACCAGCAGATTTTAACGAAACTGTTGGAGCGTATAAAATAGCGTTACAAAGCACCAATCCTACAATAATATGTTTAACTCGTCAAAAGGTTAAAAATTTAAGAGGAAAAACCCGAACGGATATTTCATGTGGTGCATATGAAATTGGTCGAACCATTAAGCCCGATTGCATAATTATGGCTACCGGTAGTGAAGTGGAACTTGCCGAAAGTGCAAAAGAAAGTCTTAAAAAGTGTGGTATAAATGCAAGGGTGGTAAGTATGCCATGTTTCAGTTTGTTTGACGCTCAACCAGAAACTATGAAGCAAAAGTTGTTACCAATTGAGATAAGAAAAAGATTGTTTGTAGAAGCCAGTAGTGATGACGGCGTATATAAATACGTCGGGCTAGATGGAGTTGCTTTGCAGATAAAAAGTTTTGGACATACAGGCGGTGGAGAAGAACTTATGAAAGAATTTGGTTACACTAGCGAAAATGTAGAAAATATAATAAAAAATATGTTAAAGAAGTAATGTAATTTAACGAAAAAAACAAAAAAATTTAATAGAAAAAATAAGGAAAGGGACTTTTCGACAAAGTTCCTTTTCTTTCTACATTTTAAGCGTTGGAGGTTGTAGCTGAAATTGTTACAATTAGTTTAGATAAAATATAAGGAGTGAGTATGCAAATATTGTATAAGTGTAGTGGTAATACATGTGTTGTTAGTCTTTGTGGCGAGTTAGACGACTGTACGGCTGTAGATGTTAGAAGTGAACTTGATTCAATATTTTCTAAACTGCAACCATTTTCGCAAGTTGTAATAGATTTTGAGCATGTGTCATTTATGGATAGCACGGGTATAGGCGTTTTAATTGGTAGGTACAAAAAATTTGAACCTGCACTAATTTCATTTTCAATAAAAAATCCGAATAAAACGGTGGATAGAATTTTAAAAATGACGGGAATATATAATATTATTCCGAAAGTCGCATAATTGTTAAAAGGAGTTAAAATGAAGGAATTTAATGAAAAAAATATAGATTTTGCAAAAGCGGACAATCATTTGCAAATTAAAATGATGGCAAAGCCAGAAAACGAGAAGTTGGCACGTAATGTGGTGGCAAGTTTTTTACTAGATTTGAACCCTAGCGTAGAAGAAATTAGCGATATTAAAACGGTAATTAGTGAAGCGGTAACAAATTGTATTGTTCATGGATACAATAAGGGGAATGGGGATATAACCATAGATATGACGCTTGTAGGGAATACCTTAATTTTAAAGGTAATAGACCAAGGTGTTGGAATAAAAGACATAAAAAAGGCTATGCAACCATTTTTTACAACTCGTCCCGAAGAAGAGCGTTCGGGTATGGGCTTTACGGTTATGGAAACATTTATGGATAGTGTAGAAGTGACGAGCGAAGAACCGCACGGGACTTGCGTAACTATGGTAAAAGAAATTAAGTCAGCGGAGTGTAGTCTATGAGTGAATTTCAGTTGCTTTCGGTAGAAGAAACTGAAAAACTTATTAATTTAGCGCAAGAAGGGGATCAAGAAGCGAAGGAAAAACTAATAAACTCAAACTATCCGTTAATAAAAAGCATTGTTAGAAGATTTGTCGGTCGTGGGGTAGAATACGATGATCTTTATCAACTGGGCTCTCTTGGTTTTGTAAAAGCAATTAACAATTTTTCGTGTAAGTTTGGGGTAAAGTTTTCAACCTACGCTGTTCCGATGATTGCGGGTGAAATTAAACGTTTTTTAAGAGATGATGGAAGTATTAAAATTTCAAGATCAATAAAGCAATTATCTCAAAAAATTAATAAGTATTTAGATGAGTGTAAGAAAAAAGATTTGGAGTCGCCAACAATTGCCGACCTTGCAAAAACTTTTGAAGTTGATGAACAGGATGTTGTTATGGCACTTGATTCGGCATTTTGTATGGTGTATTTGTACGACAAAACGGCGGATAAAAGCGAGAGTAGTCCGAATTTAATAGACAAATTAAAGCATATAGATAACGAAGACGGAAATATTGAAAAAATAATGCTAAAAGAATATATAGAAAAGTTGGAACCAAAATCAAAGAAGATTATTTTACTTAGATATTTTAGGGGAATGACTCAAACCGAAATTGCCCGAATGCTTGGGGTTAGTCAAGTGCAGATTAGTAGAATTGAGGCAAAGGTACTTAAAAACTTAAAAGAAATAATGTCATAGCAAAGTTGTTATGGCATTATTGTTTAGGCTTTAAATTGAAATAAAAGTATTTGCCGAAAGAATCTAAAACATTTTCGGTAAAAAAATCAAGCAAATATGAACGTAAATTAGAGTTTAAAAGAGAAAATAAACCCAGTTACATAATTTCTTTTTAAAAATTTGCAAAACCACTTTCGTTGATATAAATAAGTAAAAACAAACATACACCATGGTCTAAAATGGATAACAGAACCAATTAGATAATTTATTCTTATAATTAAAAAAATCACTTTAGTTGATAAAAATAAGTAAAAAACGAACGTAAACCGTAGTCTTAAAGGATTATAGATTGAATAAAACAATTTTTGTTTATAATTTAAAAGAACAACTTTCGTTAATATGATTAAGCAAAAAACGAATATAAATTGGTGTTTTAAAGAGAAAAAGAACCAAATTGGATAATTTATTTTACAAATTTGTAAAAAACACTTGATTTTTTACTAAAAATTAGGTATTATATCTATGTTGAAACCTTAAATCAACTAATTAAATATGGAGAGATGGCTGAGTGGTCGAAAGCGGCGGTCTTGAAAACCGTTGAGGGTGCAAGTCCTCCTGGGGTTCGAATCCCTATCTCTCCGCCATATAAAAGCACCAAATATGGTGCTTTTTTCTTATTTTCTAGGATTTCGCCCCGTATATTGTGGTTTTGAAATATTGTTTAGACTGCATCTTTCGACAGAAATACCAGCCAAAATCGTGTTAGAATTTTGTTAGAATTTTCCATTTTTGTTAGAACTCGTAGAAAATTGTCGAATTTACATCGGGGTTTGATGGTATTAAATCTGCTTTAATAGTGGTTTGTGAATGTAAAAACAGCCTTTATCTTTTGTTTTCTTTGCTTTTTTAATTTGTTGGCTTATATTAAGCCCTTAAATTCTAATTAAATCAATCATTATTTAGGCTCCAATTCTTGGTTAAGTAATGTTCTCAATTGCATAATTGTGCATTGTTTTGCCTAACATTTTTGAAAAAAAGCACAATTTATATTTATATTATATCTTAAAATCTTCTTATTTGTATCTAAAGATTAATTATTCGCAAAATTTCTAGCAATAATCTAAATTTTGAGCAATTATATAAACAAATTGTTGTTCTTTTGTATTTAAAAATCAAATTTATAAGTGCAAAATAAAAAATCTTATGGTATAATTATCATAAGATTGCAAGAAACTCGTGTTTTACTCCACTTGGCAATCAAAAAAACAAAAGGAGAAATAAAAAATGGAACAAAATTTTCATTATTGTAAACACTGCGGAAATATTGTGGTAAAGGTTAACGATAGCGGAGCACCACTAATATGCTGTGGCAAGAGGATGGAAGTGCTTAAACCAAACATCAATGACGGAGCAAAAGAAAAACATGTGCCTGTTTATTCTGTTAAATGTGGCAAGGTTACTGTAAATATTGGTACAATTCCACATCCAATGACACCAGAACATTATATTGAATGGGTTAAACTCCAAACAAACAAAGGGAATCAGTTTAAAAGACTATCTTCCAACACTGAGCCAATTGTTACATTTAATATAAACAAAGAAGAAAAAATTGAAGCAGTTTTCGCATATTGTAATTTACATGGTTTATGGAAAGGCTGATAGAATATTGGCCTATAACCCACCCAAAAAAAGAACTGTACGCACCCTCGTGAAAATGAGAAATGCGTGCAGTTTTTTACATAAATGTTTTGGTGCAATTATTCCTTTTGAAAAACCAAAGATTGAAAATCCATCTCGCTTAAATTGGATAAATTTACAAGTGGACTTCATAATTGAAGTCTGGATTGAAATTGGTATCGTTGCTAACAAGTTTTTATATGAAAATATAAATGCTTATGACTGATACCAAAACAAAATGTTTTGTTGATTGTGAAGAATTACAAGAGAACACAGCCAAATTTAATTTTGAAGAAAATACTTTAAAATTAGGTAAAGCAAGTTTATCTTACTTGCAACTTAAACGAATAAGTTTAATGTTTGCAACCGACTTAAAAAACTTTGCCGAAACATTTGGCAACTCTCAAAATCTTACCGCAAAAGAAGTTTATTCTTACTTGCGAAACAATCAATAAAACACCCACGAGAAGGAGTTGAAAAATACTTTTTCTTTTTTTGTTGAAATATATACAAAATTCTTATTTTTATGCTATACTTAATACAAGGAGAAGCGTATATGGAAGTTTGGACAGGAATTTTTATTCCTATTTTATCATCTATAATAGGTGGTTTATTAGGAGGACTATTTACCTTTTTAGGAGTAAAACTTACTTTAAATAATGAAAAAAGATTAAAAAATGAAGAAAAAAGGTTGAAAACAATTGATGAAAATTTACAAATAGTAAAAAATCGTCCAATTTTAGATTTGGCAAAACAAAAAACAAATGTAGAAATGAGTTGTAATGTATTTTTATTGCCTATTGAAAAATACAAGCTTATCAGCCCCACAGAGATAGAATATGAGTTTACGACAGATTATAAAAATGATAATGTGTGGTGTAAATATTCAATATTTCTAAAAAATATTGGCAATAAAAAAATAACAAGAGCTTTTATTACAACAGAAGAAAATAATATTTTGTTATATGGTGAATCTGATATATACAATTGGAATTCATTTAAACACTATTACAATCATATAGTTTTGTTTCAAGGTAATTTGGGAAAAAATTCTATATGTCAAATTAATGTTCATTATCCCAAAACAAACAATCATTTAAAAGATATTTGTTTTAATATTTACTTTAGAGATGAAAATGGGAATTTTTGGAAACAGGATTTTGTAGGGAATCAATATGTCGATATAACTTTGTGTGCAGGCATATCGCCAAACGAATATTCTGCATATTTAAGACAAGATATGTTTACTTTTTATGCTTATCACAAAGCATTTTTTAATAAATGTGAAATAGACTTTAAACATAATACCAGTGAAATGTTAAAAATACTAGATGATGATTTAAAAAAATGGAATAAAGAATATCAAAATTTTGAAAGTTTTAAACATGAATATGAAAACGGAATAATTGCCTTAAAAAAGGATTTTAGCCAATTTTAATTAAAACCTTAACCCACCTATCACAAACATACATCTTAAAGTTAGAATTGGATAGCATTGACTCCGCCAGACAATAGTCGGTTGAACTCATCAGAGTTTAAGCGACTTTTTCTTGTCTATTTTCAAGACTTAGTTTGGTTTTATAAATGTAGTGCTACCATTATTATCATTGTTATTTGGGCTATAATTGAGCTTATTATATATTTCTTCAGTTGGGTTTAGACTCGTATTATAAACAATAGTAATCCTATCATCATATAAATTTACACTTAAAATAAAATTGTTTAAAAAGTCATTTCGATCTCTAACGCTATCAAAATCGTTACTTGAATATATTTTTAAGAAATTTATAATATTTTGCTTTTCAAGTGATTTTAATGAGTGTGTTTTTCTACTGCAATTTTTCCTAAAATTGTATTATAAGAGTTTGTATTATTTTTACAATTTAATCAGAATATAGTTATTTTATAAGATTTTATTATATGTATTTGGCTTTCAGTCCTGCCTTATCTTCTCACTTTTACTTTTCAGGACTTACTGAACATCCTTTTTATTTTTTAGAAAATTATAACAAAAATGTATGTTTTTAGTGGGTTTTATGTTATAATTTTATTGAGGATAAATTATGAAAGTTGCAATTTTAAAAAGTTGCAATTTTAATAAATAAAGAAATAAAAAGTAATATTATAGAAGTTTTAGATAAAAACAAAAACCTTATATATTCAAAAAGTAAACTACATGGAATCGATAATTATATGTTGGAAATTGTTGCGAAGGATAATAGTGTCAAATCTTGTGGTGGATTTTTTGAAATGTTAAACGAAATAAAAGAACTATTAAATCAACAAATGACTCGATTTGAAATATTAAATAACGATTTTAGTGAGATGTTTTGCAGAAATTTATACCCTAAATTTCAAAAATTTGAATTGAATTTGAGAAAGTTGCTAAATATTGCATTCTGCGACACTAATGATAAATATAAAGAAGCGATAGATACTTTAAATGCAAAATTAAAACACAATAAGCAAAACTTAATTTTACAGTATTCTTTATTGGAATCTTCAGATTTATCGGATATATTTGGCATTTTGTTTTCGGATAAGTCGTTTATTTCAACAACAATTAATATGCGTGATAAAAGTTTTTATACAAGATACGAAATTGAAAAAATACCAGATAACAGCCTGTGGAACACTGAATTGTCTAAATGTTGGCCAAACTTTAAACTAAATGAATATTGCAGGGAATTATATACTTATAGGAATGATGTGATGCACTTTCATAACATAGACTATATTAATTACAAAGAAGCATTGAAGCTAATAAATAGAGCAAATAGAGAAGTTTTGATGGCATTAGACAAACAAATTATTATTGAACCTGAAAAGGTCGAGACTAATCTGGCAATAGTTAAAGCATTTGTTGATAATATTAGTCGTCAGCTTAAGGATCCTTCTTCGGTGTATCAATTGTTTACTGTTTTAGAGTTTTTAAAACAGACTACAGAGTTGTCATCAAATTTCAACAATCATATAAAACCCAATATAAAACGTTATCAAGATTTCTATAATACATTACAAGAACAATTAAATATTAATCTAATTAAACAAACGGATTTTGACGATATTAGAAAGTTTAGAAATTATATTGCACACAATTATGCGTTAAATTGTTTAAAAGATAGCATTGAAGATAAAACCATAAATGACAATGGTAATCAAGAATAATATTAATTTGAAAAATTTATATAAAATCAAAATGATCGCAAAATCAAAGAAAAATAATCATAAACAACTTTTGGTTATATACACACAAGTAAAACCTAAAACGAAGTTCGTTTTAGGTTTATTTTTTATTATTTTAACTTTTTCATTAGATCTAATATTATTTGTTTATTATCATCTGTTAAATGATTATATAATTCTAGAACATTTTTACTTTCTTTGTTGTAATGTTCTCCCATATAGAAAAAATCTTGAGGTGTAATATCTACTAGGATGCAGAATTCTAAAAGCGTTTTAACTTTAAGTTCTATTGTTTTATTTTCGATTGTTGATATAAATTGAGGATTATAGCCTAGCTGCAAACTGGTTTCTCTCATAGATAAATTCGCTTTATTTCTAAAATAACCCATTCTAGTTATAACATCGTCATAAGTAATTTTTTCCATAACTAACGCTCCTTACATATATTTTAAGACCAATATGTCAAATAGCTGATTGAGTCATTACTATAAAATTTATAAATTTTTCCCAAAATGTTTGAATTATTCAAATATATATGATACAATGTTTGTGTGATTAGGATAATTTAAGTTAATTATTCTCTTAAAACGTATAGTTTATACCAATCGCTCCAACATTGGGGTATGTTTCCTATAAAATTTTAAGTTTATGAAACGAATAAAAAATTTAATCAATATTTATAAAAAGATGCATTTATGTAGATAAAAAGCAAGCAAATTTACCTAATTTTTTAACAAGATATGATACCTAATGCTGAAAGAGATAACGATGTTAGATGAGAATGGTAGAAGAAACAAATGAAAAGTATAAATAAAGGAGTAAAATATGGCAATCCATGCGGTAGATAAGACATTTGTGCAATTTTTAAATCCAAGCGAGCAGACAATATATATAATTCCAATATATCAGAGAGAGTACTCATGGAGAGTTTTTAATTGTCAAACATTAATAAGTGATATTTTAGATAATGACCCAAATTATTTTTTGGGTTCAATAATTTGGATAACAAACACAAATGAAAT
Organism: uncultured Clostridia bacterium; assembly: GCA_934772525.1. Lineage (GTDB taxonomy): Bacteria > Bacillota > Clostridia > Christensenellales > UBA1242 > UMGS1908. Next base: position 17,483 of record CAKVMI010000003.1, on the reverse strand, counting down.
AATAGATGGACAACAAAGACTAACATCTCTAAATTTATTGTTAATAGCTATGTATAATAGATTGAATGAATTTGATTTAGCAAATAATGAGGATTTATTTTTTATGGCTAATAGCTTAAAAAGAATGCTTGTCGCCAATGGACATAATAGAATAGTTCCTCAAAAACAATGTAATAACAAGAATGATTTTGAGTATCTTGTTCAACACTATATACTCAAGCAACCAAGTAGAGAACCTAGTTTTTTTGGAAATAGAAGAGTTGCTAAAAATTTTAATTACTTTTGTGAAAGTATTAAAGAATACGATATTAATCAGTTAAAAGAGTTATACAAAAAAATATGTTCATTGACATTTATAAGTGCAGAAGTTGATGATCAGCAAGTAGCATTCACATTATTTGAAACAATGAATAATAGAGGATTGCCATTATCTGCGATTGACCTTATTAAAAGTTCCTATATGAGAGAAACAAAAAATAGTGGTGGTGATTGGGAAAACCTAATTTCAATATTAGGAAATGAAGCAAATCAAGAACAATTTTTAAGAAATAATTATAATGCATTTAGAAAGGAATATAACAACATTAATAGTCCCATTACTCGTGATACAAAATACGAGCTTGCTACAAAGGCAACAAAAAGTAATGTTATAAAAATTTATAACCAAATTATACATAGTAAATGCGACTTTATGGAATTTCTAACAATAAATGCAAAATTTAATTCTTTGTTGACGGGAGAGAATAACCCTCAAGTCGAGGCTTCTGAAAAGCTGAAAGAAATTTTTAAAGATTTTAGAAATGCAAATGCGACATCTTCATTTATAATACTTTTGTTTTTGTTAAGAAACCAAACCCCTTATGGATTTAGTGATGAACAATTATTATGTTTGTGCAAATTAACACTTAAGTTTTTTGTTAGGCGTAATTTAACGAATATTCCAGCAACTGGAGCTGTTCATCAAATACTAATGGATATTATAAGTGAAATTAACATGCTAGAGAAAGTGCGCTTTAGGGATGTGTATGATATTTTATACAAAACATACAATAATAAAACTTCATCGGACGGAATGATAAGAGAAGTTTTGCAAGGTGACATTTATGATACAAATAGAGATATGGCAAGATATTTGCTTTGCTCTTTGTGTACTTTTGATAAAAGTAATGAACGAAAATATATTGATTTGTGGGATAAAGATAAAAAGGGAGAAAAGTACATCTGGACAATTGAGCATATTATGCCAGAAGGAAATGAGGAAGCTTCAAATACGCCAACTTGTTGGAAAAATATGATAAAAGAAGAGTCGCAATACTCGCAGTATAGCGATAATGAAATTATAGAGTTAGTAAAAAAATATAGACATAAACTTGGGAACCTAACCATGACTGGCTACAATCAAAATCTATCAAACAAATCTTTCGTTGACAAAAAGAATAGAAAAGACGTTAATGGACAGCCTATCGGTTATAATAATGGTTTAAGTTTAAATGAACTCGTCTTTTCTAAGAATTCATGGCATATTGAAGATATAGTTAAAAGAACGGAAGATATAGTTGAAAAAATAATGAATAATTTAAAAATAACCTATCAAACTGATGTATTTAACTAATATCCTTATTAAGTTTTGTAAATGATCGAAGAAAATATTAAAAAGGAAAACATATGAAAATGAATAAAGAACTGATTTGCTCGACTTGTGGATCAAATGATATGCAAATGGTAAACAATAATTACTGTGTTTGTAGACATTGTGGGACCAAGATGCTTTTGGATAATAAACCAACCAATATAACTAATAATGAAATAAATCTAATTGTTAAAGGGTTTGATAGGAGTGCTTCTTTTTATGAGGTTGAGCCAGTGAGAAGCCCTGATGAATTTTTAAGAATGGCATTAATTAATTTGGCAACAGAAAAGTATATTCCGGGAGAAGCATTTGATTCTGATTTTAGTTCGGTGGAGATTGTTTACAGGAAATATGCTAAGGTTGATGTTGATTTAGATATCTCTTATACGGTTTCAATTGGATACAATAGAGATGAAACATACAAAGAACAAGAACAAGTTTATAACAATGCCAAAGGAAAATATGAGTATAAAACGGTTCAGAAAACAAGAAAAGTAACGGATTGGAAACCTTTTAATAGCTCAAAAGATTTTTCATACACAGAAGGGATTTGCTTAGATCATTATGATTATGATATGGATGAAGAAATTCAAAAACTTGAGCTTGCATTCCCTAGGTGGGTGGCTGCACAAACGAAAAAAAGATATAATGGGGAAAATGACATGCCATCACCACAAATGCCATCACAAAAGCAAATTGATGATATAGTAGGTTCTTGCATTAACAATGCTGTTGATAAATGTAAAAATTCACTTCCGGGGGATAGTTATAAGGATTTTTCGTATTCTACACGAAGTTCGAAAGATATTAAGGCGTATGTCGTTCCGCAATATAAACTAGATTATAGATTAGGGAATGGTAATTATACAATGAGAGCTTTGGCTGGAAGTGAAAAAATGTTGGTTGGAACATATCCGAATGCAAGTAATGTTGTGTCTTCACAAGCGACTAAAAAGAACTGGCCATTATTTATTTCAACTTTTATCGCCTTGCCAATTTCAATCTTAACATCAATGATATTTTTCTTTATTTCACTATTTGGCATAACCCAATCAATAAAAATTTGGGGACTAGTGTTATGTTTAGGTTTTTGCATACCTTCAATTATTCTTGGTTTATGCCTACAGAAAAAGAGAGAAAAAATTATAAATGATACATTAATGCTTTATCGTAAACAAAAAATTGATGGATTGAAAAATTTATTAAAAAAATTAAACTTTGATGAACTGAGTTATGAAGAAATTAGAAAAATAGAAAACGGGGAGGAAAGACATTGAAAGACGAAATATATAAATGGATAAAAGTATTGATTACGTTTTCAATTCTTTTTACTATTATTGCAAGTATTTCTTTGTGTTTTCATGCAAGAGAGTCAAAAACGGATAAATTTGATGGGATGTATAAACTGATTTCCATACAAGGAACTCAAAAAATCACTGCAAACAGTTATGGTAATTATTTGATTTTAAAAGATGGTGTTTGTACTTTGTATCTGTCATTTTCTTATCCTGCTGGTTCGTCAACTCATACTTTCAGTTATACTTGCAAAACTTCAGATAACGTAGAATTTGAGAAAAGTTCTGTTCGTATGGATTATAATAATAATATTGTTATCACTCTAAAATATGACAATGGAAGTTATAATGTTCTAACATATAAAAAGATTGATTCAAGTAATCAATAGAAAATAATATTGACTATAACGAAAGTTTTTTGCAAATATTCATTAATTATTGCAATTTTATATTCAAAAAATCTTTAATAAAGTACGCACAAAATTTTATGTTTCAAAATATGCTATTATAATTGTTTGGTATTTACTTCTTTATAATAACCTATATCAATAGAAAAATTCAAAAAACTAATTTTTACTATTTTTTTAGATTTAGATTTGCGTTCTCTCCGCCAATAGAAAACTGTACGCACGCTCGTGAAAATGAGAAATGCGTGCAGTTTTTCTTTTTACATGAATGTTTTGGTGTAATTGTTCTTTTTGAAAAAGCCAAAGACTCAAAATAAAGTGAATCTCTAAAGTTGTCTATCTTTTGGGGTTCACTTCATTTTTTTGGTACCCCCAAAAAATCCATCTCACTTAAATTGGATAAATTTACAAGCGGACTTCAAAATTGAAGTCTGGATTGAAATTGGTATCACTGCTAACGAGTTTTTATATGAAAATATAAATGCTTATGACTGATACCAAAACAAAATGTTTTGTTGATTGCGAAGAATTACAAGAGAACACAGCCAAATTTAATTTTGAAGATAATACTTTAAAAATAGGTAAAGCGCATTTGTTAAATCAGCAACTTAAACGAATAAGTTTAATGTTAGCAACTGACTTAAAAAACTTTACCGAAACCAATGGCGACTTTTCTAACCTTACAGCAAATGCTGTCTACTCTCATTTACAATCCAATCAATAAGACAAAAAGGGAAGAAGCTTTAGGCACCTTCCTTTTTTATTTCAGTATTACATATTGCAAATCTTAAAAATTTTATTGATTTTATTAAATCATTTTCATTATATATTCTTTCAGTGTTTTCAGTGTGACTAGACGCATTGCGAATATATGTCGGCAATGTTTCTATATTATTATTTCTTGAGTAATTATATGGATTTAAAATAACCGAAAGGTTTGTTTTATACAAATCCTTTAAATAATTTTCAACATTTGCTTGTTTTTCTCCACAAAAACTAAGTAATTTACCATACAACTGATTATGATATTCAATTGATGGAATATCAAACACTAAATATTGGATTTCAGAAACAGAAGGAATATCTAACTTGGTATCCATATTTGTTATACATTCACTTTTAATTTCATTGTCTTTTTTGTATAATCGAACTATTAATGTGTCCTTTATATTAAAAACAGATTTGAGTACATTTTCTGAGTGACTGGCTATAAATAATTGCAAGTCTCTTTCTCCTGAATTGTTATCTTTTAGTATATTCAATAGAAATGGGATTATCTGCAATTGCCATTTCGGATGTAAACTTGTCTCTGGTTCATCAATCAATAACATATCAAGATTTAGTGTCACTCTATTCTTTATAGCTTCTAATCTTAAAATTAATTCTTGTTCTCCAGAACTTAATTTATCTGCTCTTGGCACTTCAATATTTCCATCAATTCCAATTATCTTACTTACATCACTCATTAAACTTTCTTTTGATTTATTAAAATACGAGTTTATTTTTTCATTTTCAAATTTAACAATATTATCTTTTAACATCCTAGAGTCGTTTGCGATGTTGTTTTTATTGAGACTCATGATATTGGCACCATTGTAATGATTTGTATTCCTAATATCAGTGATGTCTTTATAAATTTTATTATTGCTAATTTTGTTACTAATAACATTTATTGCATTCCTATATTTTAAATCTTGAGCAACATATAAACATTTATGTCCACATTCCCCACATAAATTATAATTATGTTCTTTATTTATAATGTATTGAGAATTATCATAATCAAACAGTTCATTCAAAAGCGTAGTTTTACCACAACCATTTTCTCCAACAAACACAATATTTGAATATATATTTCCATTTTTGTCTGTAAGATTAATTTTTAAGTTTTGTAATATCGGGTGATTTTTAAATTCTATCTGTGATATTTTCAATTGAAAGTTCCTCCTACTTATAAATTATACATTTTTGTTATTTTACTGTAATAAAATTGTAATTATTTACGATATTTATATCATTCACTTTTATGACCGGCCTTTTAATTCATATTATTAAAAGCATTAATATAGATTTATATATAACATTATTACATTTTTTACGAACTTTGTCAAAATATTACATTCTTTAAAATTTTATGGTATAATATTTCATATAGGAGAATTTATGATTATACTTACTGATGAAGAAATAAAAAATGCGAGTAATATTATTGATAAAAACCTAGAAAGACTTAATGATGATAATCGTGGAGAAATATCTACAAACATATTAAATGCTATAAGAAATTTAAACGATAATATTGCTTATAAAATATGGAACGATAAATTTCCAGATAAACCAATGAGTATAAATAAGGTGGCAAGTAAATTTACATCTGTGAGCGGTTGTCAGTTTATTGCACAATTTGATAAATGTATGAGAAAGTCATTATCTCACTTTACACCATCGGAAGAAGGTTCTATTTTTTTGTTATCAAAGTACTATAAATACATTTACCAACTAAAACAAGTAATGAAAGAAATTTATAATATTGATATTATTAAAAACATTGACTTGTATTATGAAAACAAAATTGATGAACAAACTCTAGATTATTACACAAAAATAGCAAATGCAGTTGATATATCAATAGAAGATTCTTCAGATATGGATATATTCTATATATCTAGTTCAAGACCTTTTAGAATAGATAACAAGTTATACTACGAAGTTGTTTTAGAGCCAGCAGAAGAAGTTTCAAATAAATTTAATAGAATAACAGCATTTACTAAATTTGATATTGATACTAACTATGCAGTATCTCTCCAATTTTCGAATAAAAATATAGACCTATTAGATAAAAAATTTCCTATTAAGGTTATTACAAAATGGAAAATATCTATTAGACCTTGTGAATTAATAAACTTTGGTGACTTGATAGATTGTGATATAAAGATACAAAGGGGTTACCCTGAATATCAATTACTTATGGATATTTTAACTAAATACAAAATTGATTTATTGGATATCATTCAATTGAATAATGATGATTATTCTCAACTTAAAACAAAATTTGAAGGCGAAACAAAAAACAATCATTCAAGAATATTTGATTTGTTAGATTTCTGTAAAGATATTATTTTAGGCAAAAAAGAAGGACAAAATGTTTTAAGATATTTGCTAGTCACTATGAATAATAGAATATTAAAGCTTCAAAGACAAAGATATAGCGACGCTAACTATGCAAATTGTAATATCTCAAGCAAATGTATGCCTTTTGATAAAATGCCTTTAACTTTTGGTTTAAGAAAACATAATGCTGATTTCTATACTCTCTTAAATTGCATAGATTTAACTGGAATGAAACCCGATTTGTTTGCTCACCATATAATTTCATCGGCAGAACAAAACAGTTCTATCTTTATTCCTATGTCAGATTTACAAAGTTATGGTGATGAAAAACAAATAAGAGAATTAGTTAGATTATATAACAATAAACTTGACAACTATTACAAGCCAGCTTCTGAATTGAGAATTTACCAAGATAAAGTATATTTTAACGAACATGCATTATCTTCAAAGGAGATAATTACTGATTTAAAAACACTTGCTATAAAAAAATTCAATCTTAACGAATGTTTTAAGCAGGAAGAAATCGATTTATTAAAAGACGACTCTTTAAATGAAATCCCATTAGAAGACAGCTTAAAGGAAAAAGTTTTACAAAATATTTATAATAATTCACAAGTTCATGTTATTTATGGTGCTGCGGGAACAGGAAAATCAACACTGATAAATTATATATCGAATTTGCTTTCGGGTTATAATAAAATCTATCTAGCAAAAACAAATTCAGCTGTGGAAAATTTGAGGCATAGGGTTAAATACAACAATGAAACCGATACATTTATGACTATCGACAAATTCTTATCTACATATAGAAGATATTTACCGAATGCAGATTTAATCGTTTTAGATGAATGTAGTACAATAGAAAACCTTAAAATGAAAGAAGTTATAAAAAGAATTGGCAATTCATTACTTATTCTTACTGGAGATGTTTATCAAATTGAATCTATTGGCTTTGGTAATTGGTTTGCTTTGTTAAAAGATTTTTTACCGAATTATTGTATTACCGAGCTCCAAACAACATATAGAAGTACGAATGATAACTTAAAAGAATTATGGAAAGAAGTTAGAAATCTTAATGACAATGAAAATGAAGCTCTTGAAGATTTAATTAGATGTTCTTATTCAAGTGAAATTAATGCGAGCATATTTGATAATATTGATGAAGAAGATGAAATTATACTATGCTTAAATTATAATGGATTATATGGATTAAACAATATAAACAAATTACTTCAATTATCTAAAGATGGAAAAAAGGCAGATATTGGTATTTGGCAGTTTAGAGTTGGTGACCCTGTCTTATTTACTGACTCAGAACGATTTGGAATTTTATACAATAACTTAAAAGGTAAAATCATTGATATAGAAGACCAAGTTTCATCAGTTAAGTTTACAATAGAAGTCTATGTTAAATTAGATAAAAACGAAGTAAATGCTTGTGATGGATTAGAATATATTGAATCAACTGAAAATAAAACAACCGTTAGTTTTAATGTCGACAGACATAAACCATACTACTTTGATAACGAACCTGAAAATAAAAGACATGTCTTACCTTTCCAAGTAGCATATGCTGTATCTATACACAAATCACAAGGTTTAGAGTATAGTTCAGTAAAAATTGTTATTTCTAATGAGTCGGAGAACAGAATAACTCACGATATATTTTATACGGCAATAACAAGAGCACAAAATTATCTAAAAATTTACTGGCCATCATCTGTGGCAAATAACATATTGTCTACTATAAGACCAAAGAAAAATAATGATGTTTACACCTTAAAAACACTCTATAATTTATAATAACCATAAAATTTTAATAAATACAAAAAGGAGAAAAATATGAATTATAAAACAAAAGGTACAGAATTAAGGAACGAATTTAAAGATTTAGTCTACACTTATATGCAATCAAAAGAAGAATGTTTACCATTAAGCATGGGAATGAAACAAGCGGATATATTCCGCGAATGTGGAATGGATTGGGGCGAAAAAGATAATTGTACATCGTCAAACCAACAATATTGGATTGTCGCTATATTAAGGACTCTCGAAGATGAAGGAAAAATACAAAGAGATAATGATACTAAAAAATGGAGATTAAAATAGACCTTATCTTAATATAGATAATTTAATTTTTACCCACCTATCGCCAACATAGACTTTAAAGTTAGAATTGGATAGCATTGACTCCGCCAGTAGTGAACTGTACGCACCGTTGTGAAAATGTGGAATGCGTGCAGTTTTTTGTTTTACATGAATGTTTTGGTGCAATTATTCCTTTTGAAAAACCAAAACTTGAAAACTCATCTCGCTTAAATTGGATAAAGCTACAAAGAGGTGAACATGGAAACGGTATGGAACGAATAAAATAGCCCTGATTTGTTACAATTTACAATTTTTATTTCTACAAAAAATCGCATCTGCAACACCTTTTATGAGAATGAATTTCCCCTTGGCGTTCAAATGCGATTTTTAATGGCGAAAAGGTAGTTATTATGTAAATAATAACAAACCATAAAAATTATTCTTTGATAGTTTTTATAATAGTATTGATGGCGTCTATACCTTGATTAAATGCCGTTAAGGCCTTGTTAGAAACCAAATACGCTTTCGACTTTGCGTGTCCATTTTTAGAAGCGGTTTGCAAAAGTTTTATTGCTTGCTTTTCATCTTTTTTGATAATAGTTCCATCTAGACATATCATTGCTAATTCATATCTAGCATCATCACTATTTTCATTATCTATTCTTTTATTTAACAATTTTATTTTTCTTTTTAACCTTAGCTTTTCAAACATAGAAACTTCCACCTTTTTTACTTTAAAAATATTATATCATTAAACTACTTAAAAAACAAATGTTTTTATTAATTAACTAAATATGCCAAAATTTGAGTACAAATATTTTCTTTACATTTGTTTTTGTCTGTGTTTTTGTAGCATAGTTTTACATAACTCTAAATGGAATAAAATATTGCTTAAGCGCTTAAAAATATCTAAATAAATATCATAACTAGGTTTTACTGAAGTAAACCTCATTTTTGTAAATATTCATTAATTATTACAATTTTATTCTTAAAACATCAAAATAAAAATTAAAAATAAAGGATATATCATTTCTGTAATTTAGATTGAATTTTGTAATGTTTTGCCAAAAATTAAAAATGCGCTACTTATTGAAAATATGAATCGCAAATTTTTTATTTAAAAAAAGGTTTTGAAATTTGCTTTAAATAAGTTATACTAAAAGTAAGGGAGAATTGAAATGGATATTTGGGAAAAATTGTATAATGAAGCAAAGAAAGAATATCATCCGGAAGAAGTTTCGCCATTTATTGATGCGCACCATGTAGTTTGTGCAATTGAAGCCGAAAATGGAGAAATTTACACTGGCTTTTGTATTGAAGGAGCGAGTGGAGTTATTGCCCTTTGTGCAGAAAGAGTTGCCGGGTTAAATATGTATATTCAAAGCGGACAGACGGTTGTTAAAAGAATGATTGCGTTCAGAAATGAACCGCCAAAAGAGAATGGGGGAATGCCATGTGGTGCATGTAGAGAATTTTTCTTACAACTATCAGACAAAAACAAAGATATGGAAATTTTAACAGATTACGAAAGTAGAAGCACGGTAAAATTAATTGATTTAATGCCGGGCTGGTGGGGCTGGAAAAGATATAAAAAATAAAATGTTTATAAGTGTCGTCTTTTTAGTTTTGTGTGGCATTGCTTTAGAAGATGTAAATTTGGTAAAAGCATTTGTTGATAACAAGTGTAAAGATAAAACGCTTTTTGTAACCGAAGGTCTTTGTGCGGTGGAAAAACATATTCAAAAGAATTTTGAGGTTACACATTTTTATTATAATCAAGACAATTTGCAAAAAGCGGATCACGAAACATTGGAAAAAATCGCAAAAATGGCAAAGTATGCACAAAAAACTTTGGCAATTTCTGAAAAGGCGTGCAAAAAAATTAGCGACCGAGATGGTTTTGATGAATATTTTGTAGTGGCAAAACTGAAATCTTATTCGCTAGACGACATAGAAAGGCTAATAGACGGCAAAACCAATGTAATGGCAATAGTTATGGACGGGTTGGAGCAACCGGGAAATATTGGCGCAATTTTGCGTTCGTTTGACTGTGCCGGTGGCGATTTTGCAATAAGCACCAACAAACAAGCACGGCTTTCTAATAGTAGGCTTATTAGGTCAAGTTTGGGGGCAAGTTTTATGCTTCCTGTGTTAGAAGCAGACATAAACACCGTTCAGCAATGGCTTGTAAAAAACAATTTTAAATGTATTGTAACCGACCTTCAATCTCAAAAAAGTTATAGGGAGGCCGATTACTCTGGCCGTATTGCAATTATTGCGGGCAACGAGCATACAGGGATATCTGATTCGTGGCGAAGAGTAAAAAATGCACAGCCAATTATTATTCCTATGCTAGGAACGTGTGAGTCGCTTAATGTTGGGTTTGCTTCAACCTTAGTTGCTTATGAGGCAGGCTTGCAAAAATTTGGAAACAAAAAAACAACGTAGCATATTGTTATGCTTGTAAAGAAGTAAAAACCTAAACAAAATTTTGTTTGGGTTTTTTATAAATTTAAAAACAGCCCAATTAGGCAGAACATAAATTTTGCAATTACAGTAGTTTTTGTAAAATATTAACATTGGTGAAAAACGCCCTTTAGCAATGCAAATTTAAAAAATTTGCAGTCTTTGCATATTGCACTTATTTAAAAAATACGCCCTAAAAAATACAATTAAAAAAAACAAAATTTCAAAAATGTTATAAAGAAAAATGCTCAAAAACAAGGTAAAATTACAAGTTATTATTTTTTGGGGTAAAATTTCATACTTTTAACACAAACCATTGGTTATATTTAATACGTAGCAAGGTTTTAAACTAATTAGCACGCTTTAAAAACAAAGGGTGTGCAAAAACTCAGTAGTTAAAAAACATAGGTCGTTGTATGGCACCATGTAAGTTAACAAAAAAACATATAACCAGCGGTTTGCCGGTGCAAAAGGGTAAAACTCCAACAAGAGCAAAAGGATAAATGCCCGCAGGGGCAAAAAGGGAAAACGCAAGCAAGAGCAAATGGTAAAAGCCCACAAGTGCAAAATGGTAAAAGTTTTGTAAGTGCAAAAGCGCAAAAGTTGGTATATGTTAAACAATGGTGCAAAATGGTTATAATTAAGTTTGACTATTTAAAAAATAAACTTATACTATTTTAGGTACGCAATTTAATTTTTTAGGAGAGCAATATGAATGTTTTGTCTTTAAAAGATGTTAATAAAGATTATAAAACTGGAGAAATAACAGTATCCGCCTTAAAAAATGTTTCTTTTGATTTAAACGAGGGTGAGTTTGTTGTTATTCTTGGAGCATCGGGTGCGGGAAAGACAACATTATTAAACCTTTTGGGTGGAATGGATAGTGCAACCAGCGGAGAGATAATTATAGATGGTAAAAATATAACAAAGTTTAACAAAAAGCAATTAACAGATTACCGAAGGTACGATGTGGGCTTTGTTTTTCAATTTTACAATTTGATGCCAAACCTAACCGCCCTAGAAAATGTGGAACTTGCCGTAGAAATATGCGATAACCACCTAGACCCACAAAGTGTTTTAACATCGGTTGGGCTTGCTGATAGGCTAAATAATTTTCCTGCCGAACTTTCGGGAGGGGAACAGCAAAGGGTTTCTATTGCACGGGCAATTGCAAAAAACCCAAAAATGATATTGTGCGATGAGCCTACGGGTGCTCTAGATTACGCCACGGGTAAAAAGATATTAAAGTTATTGCAAGATTTTTCGAAACAGAATGGAAAACTTGTTGTAGTGGTAACGCATAACACGGCGTTAAAGGATATGGCAGATAAGGTGATAAAAATAAAAAGCGGGCGAATAGAAAGAGTAGACATAAACAGCAATCCCGTCCCAGTAGAGGAGATTGAATGGTGAGAACTTATTTTAAAAGCGTTCGTAGAATGTTTAAAAAGCATATAATAAGGCTTCTTTCACTAGTTGGTATAATAGTTATATCAATAGGTTTTATATCGGGCATCGGCTCTCCTACAGATATGGTCAAAGACAGCATAAACAAATATTATCAAAGCCAAAATGTAAGCGACTTTATACTAAAAAGCAAATCGGGTGGCTTTACTGCCGAACAGATAGATAAGGTAAAATCATATTTTGGTCATACAAATGTAGAAAGCGGAATGTCGTTAGATATAAAAACCGGCGAAAAAAGGTCTTTAAGGGTGTATTTTTTAGATTTTGAGAATTTAAACACCAACATTCCAGAAATAGTGCAAGGTCAAACAATTACTAAAAACAATGAAAATTACGCCTATGCAGAGGTACCGGATAACATTATTAAGGGGTACTCAGTTGGCGATGAGGTAGAGTTAGATTTGGCATCGGCACTTAATTTGCCGTTTGAGTACAAAATAAATGTAACTATAAAGGGGATAGTAAAAAGCCCGCTAACCTTTGGTAAAGACGGCGAGCCTAGTTACAACAACCCCGAAGATACAGTTATACCCGAAAATGTGACCGAAATAAACAAATTAGATTTATTAGAAAACATAATTTACTGTCCAATAGAAATTTGTTCGTTTATGCCAAAAGGAGATTTGTATATTAAAGCAAATGACAGAAATTTGTTTAACGCATTTTCGCCTGAGTATGAAAAATATATACAAAGTCAACAAAATAAAATAACGAGCTTATTAGGTGAAGACATAAAAATAATTACCCTATATGACAATTATAGTTTTAAGTCTATTATTGCAAGTGCAGATAAGGTTCGCAAAATTGGAAACATTTTAATGATTATTTTTATTGCCGTAACGCTTTTGGTAGTGCTTTCTTCTTCTATGCGATTAATGGACGAAGAGCGGTCGCAAATTGCTTGTCTTAAAACGCTAGGTTATGGTTCTGCAAGTATAATAATGCGGTATATTTTGTTTGCTCTTGTGGCACTCGCTTTGGGTGGATTATTAGGGTATTTTGTTGGGTATGGTGTTTCGTGGCTAATTTATCATGTATTTAATTACGGACACGCTATGCCACAGCCTTCGGTAATAGTAAACCCAAGTTATTACTTTATTTCGTTTAGCACAATTTTTGTTGTTACAATTGTTGCAATATTTTTGTTGGGTCTTCGCTATGCAAACGCTAAGCCTGCGAGTTTGTTGCGTCCAAAGCCTCCAAAAAAAGGGAAAAGAATATTGCTCGAAAAAATACCATTTATTTGGAAAAGGCTTTCGTTTAGGTTAAAATCTTCTTTTAGAAATGTTTTAAGATACAAAACAAGATTTTTAATGATGCTTATTTCGGTGGCGGTTTCTGCGGGGCTGGTTTTTGCAGGGTTCTCGCTTTTGGATATTTGTTTGTTTGGCGATTTTGGCTCCTCTACAATAGTAGGAATAGCCGTTGTTTTGGTAGTATTTGCAGGGCTTTTAACGGCGGTAGTTATAAACACACTAACAACCATAAACATTAGCGAACGAGAAAGAGAAATTGCAACCCTTATGGTGCTAGGTTACCACGACAAAGAAATATGTGGGTACATTTATCGTGAAATATACATAAGTACCTTTTTGGGGATTATTTTTGGTTACCCCGTAGGGGTTGGTTTTGCCACACTAATTTTTAAAACAATTGGTTTTGGTTCGGTGGCAGATGTAAAATGGTTTATGTGGCTTTTAATTCCTATAATTATTTATGGTTTTACATTGTTAGTAACATTAATTTTGAAGCCAAAAATTGTTAAAACAAAAATGAATGAAAGTTTAAAAGCGGTAGAGTAGGTGGTATTTTTTTAGAAAAATTGTGGCAAAAATGTTTGCTAAGTTTGTAATTGTTTTTGGAACAAAACCGCTTTGTTGCAAGTCAAACAGAAGATGAAAATAAAACAGGTATATATGCCAATATTATTTTTAAATCTTTTGAAATGACATTGCCTTTTAAAAATTATAGAGTTTTGGATCATAGAACAAAGGACCAAGCACAAGATTTAATAAAAAATGCAGATTTTATATACCTTTGTGGAGGACATGTCCCTAGTCAACTTGCCCTATTTGAACAACTTAATTTAAGAGAGTTAATCAAAAATACCAATGCAGTAATTTGTGGCGGAAGTGCTGGAAGTATGGATAGTGCAGATATTGTATATTGTCCACCGCCATTTGAGAACTATACGCATCCTAGTAAAAAATCTAGGGTGCGTATTTTTCATTTAAAAAGTTTTGAAATTTATTTGTATTATGTTACAATAAGAAAAAAGAGCGTAGAAATTGAAGTGATCCTTACGAGGTTCAATTCAAAATAGACATTTGTGAGATTCAGAATACCGGATGTTTATCAAAAATTTAAGAAAACTTTTGATAAGGTGGTAAAAAAAAGGTTATGAATAAAATATTAATAGCATCAACGAATAAAGATAAAATTTCTATTGTGAAAAATATTGTAAACTCTGTAAGTTCCGAAAAATTCGAAATTTTAAGTCTTAGGGATGTAGCAGTGACATCCAAAGATGATAAAGAATGTGGAACGATATTTGAGCGTGCAGAAAAGAAAGCGAAAGAATGTTTGAATGGATTAGAAGATAAAAATGAATTCAGGTTTGTTATTGGTATAGATGATGGTATTATCATTAAGGGAACGCTGTATGAAAATGTTAAGGACTTTATAAAACCTATTGTAGAAGAAGATTTTTTATCTGAAAATGAAATCGTTTATATAGCAAGGGCTTATCATTTTATAAGAAATGATGGAAAAGAATATTCAATACTGACAAAGATTCCTTTTGAATTTCACAAGCCGAAAGAGAAGGTGAAAATAGAACCATTTAGTTATCCTTTAAGTTTTGTTTTGTGTCAAGTTAATTCAGATTTACCTATTTCAAAAAACACACCAAAACAAAATAATGAGTATTACTTGAATTATTCATTAAAACAACTGGTTGATGTTTTAAATTATAGAAAATGATCAACAAGTTATAGATTACATAAGCACGAAGCAAAGTGCGGACAAGTCGGGGGAATATACTAAAAAATTATAGATGATAGTAGTACTGATATTAAATATTTTATCTTTAATGTAGTAAATTAAAAAAAATGATTAATGCATTTTAAATGGTATTTTGAGAATTTTGAAAGGGTTTAATAAGTAGTATTAAAGTAATAAAATACTACTGAATAAATATTATTAATTGAAAAATATAAATGCATATGATATAATGTTTTTACTTAAATTGAAGAGTTGTAAAATTATTAGTATATTAAAGATATAAGAGGTTAATTATGGAAAAGAAACAATTTAATCGTGGGACTATGAGTGGTGGCATTGTTAGAATTGCAATAGCCTTGATTGCTGTAGTGATAGCAATAATTGTTATTAGTTCGGGCGTAAGTTCATATGACCCAGAAGATAAATTTGGAACAATCTTTATGTGTCTTATTGGCGGAATTATGGTTATTGCGTCAATAGGGTTTATTGGTAACGGAATAAAGATGATTATAGATGGGAAAAAGTCGTTTGAAGTTTCTCGTAAAGGTCGCCCTGAAAATGGTAGAATAATTGATTTAACAGAAACCGAAGTAACGGAAACGGTTAATGGGGTTATTTCTAATTATATGGTGTATAATTTAAAGTTTGAATACACCGATGACTTTGGTAACTTATGTGAAAGTGGGGAACAAATAAGTAAAAATGTTTATGAGAAATTACAACAAAAAACACTTGTTCCTATTCTTGTTTATAAAGAGCGTGCAATTTTTGATAAAAAAAGATTAGATAGTGAGAACAATAACTAGAGTATAGGTAAGGGGTTTGCGTTTGAGTAGTGTTGTTGAGTTTAATGTAGTTGTTACTTGAAAGTTGATGGAAGTTTTCGGGTTTAATAGAATTTCTCTAGGTAAAATTATAAAGTATATTAGAGTAAAAAGACAAAAACGTATATTATGTAATTTCCTAACTTATTCCTAAAATGTTTAAAAAATAAATAAATAGGTGTCCGAAAAACTGGACACCTTCTTTTATAGTTTTTATTTGTCTTTCTTAGTACAATATCTAAAAATAATTTTGCGGTAAATAAAATATAGGCTTGTATTAGGGTTAAATTTAAAGTTTCTATTATAGGACATTATAAGTTAAATAACAAGTTTGCATTCTATACAGGTTTATATATTCCTTCAGGTTCCATAAATCTTTGGTATTTAATTGAACCCGGGATAATTTTTAGTTGCTTTAAAACTGCTTCGTTAATGGTCTTCATAAGACCTGTCTTTTGAAAACTATATACATCGTCGGTAGATATTATTACATGGTCTACAATTTCTATATCGTTTAAAATACAACTTTGGTCAAGTTTTTGGGTCATTACAATATCTTCATCACTTGGTATTACATTGCCATTTGGGTGATTATGTGAAATTATTATTTTATTGCATTTATTTTTTAGAACATATTCAGTTAATTCTCTTATTTGAACTTCTACTCTGCTACATGTTCCCATTGATAAAATTGTACTATCTAGAATTGAATTGTCTGCTCTCAAACAAATTATAAAGAAGTTTTCAACTTCGGAGCAGTCGTAACGTTGCGTAATAAAGTCTTTTGCCATACGTTGGTCTCTAATAAATTGAATTTCATGACTTTTTTCTATATGGTATCTACGCATAACGGCAGGGATAAGTTTTATAAGTAGGGCGGTGTGTTCTTTAATGCCATCAACTTCTACAAGTTCGTCAATTGATGCGTCTAATACGTTTGTGAAGTTGTGAAATTTTCTAATTAATTCATGAGCTATTGGATTGGTATCTTTTTGCGGAATGGCATAATAAAGTAGAAGTTCTAAAACTTCATGACATTCAAAATGTTCAAGTCCGCTGGTTTTAAATTTTTTCTTTACTCTTTTACGATGTTCTGAATGAATATTCTTTTGTTTGGTTTTTGTAATTCTTTCCATTTGTGTGCGACCTTTAATAATACTTTAATCACCTTATATTAAAGGTTATTATACAA
>CAKVMI010000002.1 GCA_934772525.1 uncultured Clostridia bacterium | reverse complement strand
TACCAAGTGCAGAATCCAGAACTGTGGCAGGAACTCAGGGCTTATGTGATATTTATGCTGTATCGAGTAATAATAAGAAATCACAAGACATTTTTGGAGTAATTCGTGGAAAAAATACCGAACACGACAATTGGGCGGGACCTTTTTCTATTTCTATAGTTTATAGTTTGGATACTTCCGGCAGGAGCTTTGGCTTACGCACAACCCTAGTAGGTTAAACTATAAAAGATTTTTCTAATTGATAATGTAGAAAAATATTCAGAATAAAAATTTCAAAAAATATAAAACTTTTTTATAATTGTGATAGAACCATTATAAATAAGTTTTATTTTTTACTATTGTAATTGAAAAATTTTAGGTTAAAACACACAAATTTTTATGAAATTATTTTGAATGGGATAAATTACTTTAATAAATTTTAGAAGTAATATTTCTTCTTTATGGAAATTGTACGGACAGTTATTAAATTTAGAACTCATAATATCAGAAAATATTGAAAATATAATAAAATTTAATAATTTTAGTATTGTGATAAAATAATTTGACAAAGTTTGGGCAATATTTATATAATATAGATAGTTGGATAACTATATCCAAAAATAGCAACGGAGTCGTGCAAATTAGGAGTTTTTATGGTAAAAAAGGAAGTCGCTATATTAGACTTTGGGTCTTCTAAAGTTACTGTTTTAATTGCAGAAAGAGGCATTAATGGAACTTTTTGTATTAAAGGTACTGGCGAAGTTGAGTATGCAGGATTTTATGAAGGTGAGTTTTTGGAACCAGATAAGGTAAAACTTGCTGTTGGTCTTGCTATCTCTAATGCTGAAACTACCGCAAAGACTCGTATCACAAAACTTTACGTTGGTGTTCCGGGAGAGTTTACAACTGTTGTTTGTCGTGAAGCTGTTATCAATTTTCCTAAAAAGAAGAAGATAACCGAAGACGATATAAATCAATTATATCTTGTTGGAGATATTTATAAAAATCATCCATCACACACAATTATCAACAATACACCAATATATTTTGTATTAGATGATAACCGTAGAATTATAGAACCTAGAGGGTTATTTTCTACTAAACTTGGTGGATATATTTCATATTCACTTGCTGAAACTAACTTTTTAGATTTTGTAGAAAATATGTTAGGTGAATTAGGTATTAGAAATTCGCAATATATTTCTAGTACGGTTGCTGAAAGTTTGTTTTTGTTTGAGCCAGAGATTAGAGATAGATATGCACTTTTGGTCGATTGCGGGCATATTACAACAAGCGTTATGCTAATTCGTGGTGATGGCGTGTTATTCCAAAATTCATTCTCTATGGGTGGCGGGCATATTACGGGTGATTTGTCGCAGTGCTTAAAAATTTCTTTCTTCCAAGCAGAAAGTTTAAAAAGAAAGGTAGTTTTGAGTTTACTTGCCGATGATACCGATTTTTATGAAGTTGCCGGCAAAGATTATATGATTCCATTTAGTGCAAAGACCACTAATGAAATTGTAATGGAAAGAATAGATATTATTGCTTCATTTATTTTAAAATGTTTTGCAAAATGCGAATATGAGTTCCCAGATTATATCCCAGTATATTTAACTGGTGGGGGCTTGTGTTATATAAAAGGAATAAGAGATTACCTTTCAAAAAAACTTGGTAGAAAGGTAGAAATTGCAGTTCCGCCAATACCTCAACTAAACCGACCACATTTTTCAACTTCTCTTGGGGTTTTGGATATTGCCTTGGATATTGAAGAAGGCTTAAATAATACATTTTTAGGAAACTAAAAGGGGAAAGTTATGGAATATAATAACAATGCTATTTGTCAGATTAAGGTGTTTGGTGTAGGCGGTGGCGGTAATAATGCCGTTAACCGTATGATTGCATCAAACATTAAAAGTGCCCAATTTTATGCAGTAAATACCGACCGTCAAGCACTTATGATGAGTCAAGCAAAAGAAAAAATACAAATAGGTGGCAAACTAACACGTGGTCTTGGTGCTGGTGCTGACCCAGAAGTGGGCAGAAGAGCAGCAGAAGAAAGTAAAACAGAAATTGCCGAAAAGTTAAAGGGTGCAGACCTTGTGTTTATCACTGCTGGTATGGGTGGTGGTACGGGTACGGGTGCCGCTCCTGTTATTGCAAGTATAGCAAAAGAAATGGGTATTTTAACAATAGCGGTTGTAACAAAGCCATTTGGTTTTGAGGGTGCTCACCGTATGGAAAATGCCGAAATGGGTATTTCTAATCTTGCAAAATGTGTAGATACACTAGTAGTTATCCCAAATGATAAATTGCTAAAAGTTGTACCTAAGGGTACCCCTATGCTTGAAGCGTTTGAGTATGCCGATGATGTATTGCGTCAAGGTATTCAAGGTATTAGTGATTTGATTGCGACAAGTTCGTTAATTAATTTAGACTTTGCCGATGTTAGAACGGTTATGAAAAACCGCGGTCTTGCTCATATGGGTATTGGTGAAGGCACTGGCGAAAATAGAAGTATTGAAGCTGTAAGAATGGCTGTTGCGAGCCCACTACTAGAAACCACAATAGAAGGTGCTCAAGCGGTTATTATTAATGTAACAGGTGGTTTTGATTTAACTCTTGATGAAGTAAATACTGCAGTAGAACTTGTAAAACAAGCAATTGACCCATCTGCCAATACCATTTTTGGTGCTACTATTGACGAAAAATATAATGAAAAACTAATGGTTACAATTATTGCAACAGGTTTCAAAAATAGTGATTTTGAAAATCTAATTCATAGAGGCGAATCAAAACAACAACAATCAAGCGACCAATACAAGCCTTTTGATAGGTCAAAATATGCTGAATTTTTTGCAGGAAAGTCTAGAGTAAGTGAAGAGCAACAAAGAGAAAATCCAAATCAATCAAGATTGAATGTATTTGGTGGCGAAGCTGTTCAAAACAACAATCCACAAACTCAATCTGAAAGAAAAAATATAAACTTGATGTTTGATAATGAAAGTCAACCAAAACCACAAGAAAGAGATTCTATGGGTATTCAATCATCAAGAATCTCGGTAGACGATAGTAATATTCCACCATTCTTAAGAAGATTAAAAAAGTAAAAAATTAGACAAATTTAAAAATAATAATACTTTGCAAATGGATAGTTTGTGAGGTATTATTTTTTTATGAAAATAATTTTGTGGATATTAGTTTTAATAATGTGCATTATTTTTAGTTTGTGTGCGACTATATGCATAAGTAAAAAATGTACTTTGTTAAATATTTTGATAGGCAGTTTATCTATATTTTTTGTAATATATTTTGCTAACTTTTTAACAATTAAAACTTATATAAAAGCAATCGCCATTTTTATAAGTTTAGTGTATACGGCATTTTTTTACAATGAATTTAATTTTTCGAGTAAAACTATAATTCTTTTTGTTGTAGAAGTTTCATATGTATTAATTGTTTTAGGGTTGTTTTATGCCGTGATGGATGTATTTAACCAATCAAAACAATTTAGTTTGATAATTACATTTGTATTATGTGTTGGGCTTTTGATGGCGTTATCGTATGTGCTAAAAATATATTTCAAAAAGGTCAATTTAAAAAATCTTTATTATAAATGTAAAATATTATCAATTAAAGGTTGTGTAGAATTATGGATGTATTTAGATAGTGGCAATATGGTAACGGCAGGGGCAGACAATTTGCCAGTGGTGTTTATTAATAAATCAAAATTAAAATATGTTGATGGGATGGTGTGTTTGGTAGATGTCTATTCGGCGGTTGGTAAAGCAAAGAAAATAGAAGGAATATTTGCCGAAAATTTTTATATATTCAATAATGGGAAATGGATAAAACAACCCGTTGTAATAGGCGTGGTTGAAGATAAATTTTACGCTTTTGATGGTATTTTAAATTTGGAATGTATATAAAGGAGAGTGTATATGATTAAGTTATTAAAAAAGTTATTTGGAATAGAAGACTATTTGATGTATATGATGAATGGTGCATCGGCTCTTCCAGATAAACTCAATCCAGATGAGGAATACGATGTCCTATTAAAAATTAAAAATGGGGATGATGACGCAAGGGGTTTATTAATAGAACGAAATTTAAGACTTGTAGTGTATCTTGCTCAGCGGTTCGAAAATACCGGAGCAAACCTTGATGACTTAACGAGTATTGGAACTATCGGCCTAATAAAGGCCGTCGGAACATTTAATATGGATAAAAACATTAAGTTTGCTACATATGCATCTAGATGTATTGAAAATGAAATCTTAATGTATTTAAGAAAAACTCAAAAAACGAAAACTGACGTATCTTTAGATGAACCGCTAAGTGTAGATAAAGATGGCAACGAATTGGTTCTGGGTGATATTGTCGGCACAGATACTGATTTTGTGTATAAAGAAATTGAGTCTAAGGTAGAAAATGAGATGCTAGTTGGGTTACTGGATGGACTTGACGAAAGAGAAAAGTATATAATGGAACTAAGATATGGGCTTGCAAAGGACACTCAAAATGAATTGACTCAAAAGGAAGTTGCTGATAAATTAAATATTTCTCAGTCATATATTAGTAGAATAGAAAAGAAGGTTTTAAGCAAATTAAAACGGGATTTTATCTTAGCCGAATAAAACTTGAGTTTTTTAAAAAGTTATTTTTATGGTTTTTATATGGGAGAATTAATAAATTATTGTTTACACTTCTAAAAAATTGAAGGAATAATTATGTGAAATAAAGTTATGTAAAAAAGTGATGCTACGGCATCACTTTTTTATAAATATAAATCCATTAAAGTTATATAATAATCAATCTTTGGTGAGTATTTCTCTCCAAGTTCATTCAAAAATAATTCCAAAAGGTCGGCTCTATCAGGAAAATTCCTTTTTATTGACTTATAGCAAATAGCAATATCAAACCATTTGTCAGCCACTCCGCATTCGCCGACATCAATAAAGCCACTGACTTTGTTATCACTTAAAAATATATTTGGTAAACTGGTATCGCCATGAGAAAATACTAATTCTTCTTCAAATTTATTATTTTTTAAATAATCTAATATCTTATCATATTTTTGCAATTTACGACCGATTTCACTTGATGGAGCGTCTTTTAATAGATTATTTGTAACATTGTATTCTGCTAGACCTAATTTGTATGTTAAGTCACTTCTAAAAGGGCATTCTAATATATTTACTTTTTGCAATTCTTTTATTGCTTTGGCTAAGAGTTTTATCGTTGTTTCAGGTTGGTCATAATTATCATCAGAACAACTCATTTCGCCTGCCATTTCGGATGTTAATAAATACTCTTTTTCACCATCGTTACAAAAATATAAGCACTTAGGAACAGACAATTTTCCGTCAAGCCAAATTAAAGAAGCGTACTCTTTAGTAAGTGCGGGTTTTGCTCCCACTTTTAGAAAATAAGCTTTTCCTTCTTTTTCTATTTTATATACATTAGTGTTAGAGCAACCAATATTTATTTCTTTAATTTTTGCTCCATTTGTGAATTCTTGTAAATATTTTGTTAACTTTATCATTTTAGTTTTCCTAGTTTATTTATTAATTCTATTACAAACATTGAAATTAATAAAATCAAGCGTCTAAAACGTATTTGGTAAATTAGTTATTCTATAATGCTTGACAAAAGTATTGTATTTTTGATAACATGATAGTGAATATTGCACATATTAATTATTAAGATTTAAACTATACAAAATTATTAAACAAGAGACCATTACAAAGGAAAAAATAATGGAAGAATTAGAACTATTATTGCCAACAATGGAATATAAAGAACAAATTGAAAAATACAAGAAAGATATGTTAGATGCAAATTCTAGTATGGATGGCTGTAGTACATTAAAAAGAGATGACTTTGAAACGTGGCTAAAGAAATGTAACGATTGGAGACAAGGTAAAAATTTGCCTGAAAACTTTGTTTCTTCAACGCAATATATATGTATAAGGAAATCTGATAATAAATTAATCGGAATGCTTCAAATTAGACACGAACTAACTGATTTCTTGTTGAATTTTGGAGGACATATCGGGGACAGTATTTCAGTTGACGAAAGAAATAAAGGTTATGGTAAGAAATTGCTTGCGTTAGGATTGAAGAAATGTAAAGAACTTGGAATTAAAAAAGTTCTAGTAACCTGTAAAGACACAAACATTGCTTCAAGAAAATGTATTTTAGCTAATGGTGGTCAATACGAGGATACAAGAACATTAAAAACAGAGAATCTAAATTTAGAAAGATATTGGATTGATAATTCATCTGAAAAGTAAATAAATTTGATTTTCAATTCTTAGTATAAAAATTTAGAAGACATATTGTTTCATGGCAAATTATTTTCAGGTTCTAGACAGGTAAACGAAAACGGAAATTTAATATCAAAGACAATTACGTGTCATTCAGATTTTGAATATTGTAATGAACATATACAATCAATGGCACCGCTAATAGAATTTTTACAAAGGGAAGGAAAAGAAGATGGAAATGAAACCTATAGATCTTAATTTGGAAAGCAATGAAAGAACTTTTGAAAACGATACTATGATTGCAGTAAAATCAAACAACTTGAAAAACAATACATTAATTGGCTCGTATGTAATAATACCAAAGTCGCAAGTTGGTACGCCTTTTGATTTATCAGACAAAGAATGGATGGACTCAAAGGCACTTTTAAAAGAGTTGAAAGAGTATTTGGACGAAAAGTATAAACCAGATGGATACAACATCGGGTGGAACGTTGGAAAGGTTGGTGGTCAAGAAGTGGCTCATGCACATATGCATGTGATTCCAAGGTATGCTGACGAACCTTATGCAGGTAAGGGGTTAAGATATTGGTTTAAGCAACCAGAAAACATTAGAGCATCGTTAAAAAACTCTGATTAAGTATTTCAAGATCATTATAATTTTTATTCAATATATAAATACAATCACTATTTTTGATTGTATTTTTTATATTAGTTTTTTTATTTATGTTTTGGTAAATTTAAAGTATTGTGATGAATGGAAAAATAAAGAATAAAACACTATGCGAAAGCGAAATTGTTTAAATTAGATTTTATACTTAAAATCATTTAAAATAAATTACATTGCAAAATTTAATCAAAAAATAAATTATAAAATATGAAAATCCCTAAAACAGTTTTTAGGGATTTTTTAGTTTTAAAAAATGGATTGAATTCATATAAAAGTACTCGTGGTTAAGTATTTAAGTTTTGTAAAAAGTGCAACTCGAATACTATTTTAAAAAATATATTTTTCATTTTAAAATAGGGGATAGGTATATATTTTGTATTTTACTTCACAAGGTAAGATTTTATATGCTTAATGGCATCTTTTTCAAGTCTAGAAACTTGGGCTTGAGATATTCCAATTTCGTCAGATATTTCGGTTTGGGTTTTGCCTACGAAATATCTTAGATATAAAATATTTTTCTCTCTATCTGGTAGACCATTAATGCCGTCATTTAGAGTTGTGCGTTCAATCCAATTATCTTCGGTGGATTTTGGGTCTTTTATTTGGTCAAATAGTTGAAGACTATCTTCGCCGTCGCTATACACATTATCAAAGATAGAAACGGGGTCCATAATTGCATATAGTGAATCGCTTACAGTGTGAGGCTTTTCGTTTATCTTGCTTGCAATATCGGATATGCTGGCTTCAGTGTTTGAAGATTTTTCTATTTCTTCTTTTGCTTGTAGAGCTCGGTAGGCAATATCTCGTAAACTTCGGGTGACTTTAATGCTTGTACGATCTCGTTGAAAACGTCGTATTTCACCAATAATCATTGGAACGGCATAGGTCGAAAATTGTACGCCAAGATTTGGGTTAAAATTATCGATAGACTTAATAAGACCTACCATTCCTACTTGAAAAACATCGTCTATGGAGTCCTTTTGTATATTAAATCTTTGGACTAATGAGAGCACTAAACGCATATTATAGAATATACATTGTTCTCGGGCAAAATTATCTCCGCTTTGGCATTTTTTTAGTAGTTCAATCATTTGTTCATTAGAAACTTTTGGTAAGGTGCTTGTGTCAATTCCGCATATTACCACTTTGTTTGCCATAATTGATCCCTCCTTGAATGGTATTTTGTCCATCACGAACAAAAAGTATGCAAATAGTAGGAGTTAAAAATGTTATTAAATTTCTTTGATTTAAAACAAAAGGAAATAATTAATATTGTTGATGGTAAAAAGCTCGGATTTCCCGATGATATTGTTTTTGATAGCGAAAATACCACAGTAAAAAGTTTTACAATTCCGGGACAGAGTAAAGCCTTTGGTTTAAAGCGGGGAGAAAGTAAAACTATTAATTTAAGAGATATTTACTTGATAGGCGAAGATGTTATATTGGTGAATATTCCGACGCTTGTAACTAATCAAGAATACGAACAAAAATCAAGACCGCAAACAATTGAACCAAAGCAATTCAGAAGGCTCAAAAATTAAGTTGAATTAACAAAATTTTTATGGTATAATCATTGTATTAGGAGAAAATGCAATGAAGTGTATTTATTGTGGTTGTGAAGATAGTAAAGTGTTGGATAGTCGTGCTGTTGACGAAAACAACGCTATAAAAAGAAGGAGAGAGTGTAATAGTTGTTTTAAAAGATTTACAACTTATGAAACTATAGAAGTTTCGCCGATTTTAGTAATAAAAAGAAGTGGAGAACGTCAGGCTTTTTTGTCATCCAAAATTAAAACCGGTATTATAAAATCTTGCGAAAAAAGACCAGTATCTATGGAGCAAATTGAGAAAATGGTTGCAAGCATAGAACAAACTGTTCAAAATTACCCTAAAAAGGAAATTTCTTCAAGCGAACTTGGTGAGATGGTAATGGCAGAACTGGAAAAGGTAGATAAAGTTGCATATATAAGATTTGCTTCCGTTTATAAGCAATTCGAGGATGTTTCCAAATTTAAAGAATTCGTTCAAAAACTTACAGACGATATAACAAATTAGAGTTTTAAAAACCCCCTAGTAAACATAAAATTTATAGGGGGTTTTTATCTTGAAACTTTTTGAATGTAAATATCCGTGTAAACTTATTTTTATAAAAGAATGTGGATGCGTAAGTCCTAATTCATTACAAAAATATGGATTAACCACAAATATGGTATTTGAACTAAAATCAATTTTAAAAAAGACATATATAATTAGAGTTTTAAATTCATTTTATGCTATAAATGAAGATATGGCAAAATGTATTGAGGTGAAATTATATGACTAAAATTGTTCTGGTGGGTAACCCAAATACTGGTAAAACGACTCTATTTAACACTATTACAAAAGCACATGAAAAGGTTGCAAATTATAGTGGTGTAACCGTAGAAGAAAAAATAAGAAAAATTAAGGTTAAAGACCAAACCTTCGAGGTTGTTGATCTTCCGGGTTTGTATTCGGTTAATGCTCTTGGAGATGATGAAAGTGTAACCCGCAAATTTATTGACCGAAATAAAGACGCTCTTTATATTTTTGTTGCGTCTGCATTAGATATTCAAAAAAACATTAACTTACTATATGAACTTTCAAGTTTGAAGTTAAAACTTGGAGTTTTTGTAAATGCATATAATGTTAAGGCATCCGAAATTAATGAGTCGTTATTAGAGCAATATTTAAAAGTTCCCGTATTAGTTCAAAACGCAACTAAGGGTAGAAGTAAAATTCTTGGCTGGATTGAAGCGGTTGATAGGTTGGATGCATATATTTCGGGTTTTGATTTAGAAAAGGTTAGACAAATTTGCAATATAGAAATAACTGAGCAAAAAATTGATAAGTTTTTATTGCATCCTATTTATGGTAAGATTTTTTTCGTGGCTACAATATTATCAATACTAATAATTTCAATGATTTTAGTAGATAAATTTGTAGGAAAAATAGTGGAAGAGAAATGGCAAAATATTGGAAATATTATTGCGGCTACTCTTTTGAAATATAATTTACCAATAATTGCAAGTTTTGTTTCTAGTGTTTTGGTAAGTTCGGTTGGTGCGGTAATCACCTTTTTACCCGAACTATTTGCGATACTCTTTTGTATGTATCTATTAGAAGAAACGGGGTATTTGCCACGTGTTGCAACACTATTTAATTTTAGTTTATCAAAAATAGGTTTAAATGGTCAAAGTGTATTTAGTTTGTGCTTAGGGGTTGGATGTACTACAACGGGTGTTATTGCTTCACGAAATGTTCAAAATAAATCTATAAGATGCAAAACTATGCAGTTGTTGCCCTTCGTTGGTTGCTCTGCAAAACTTCCAATAATTTTATATTTAGCTAGTAGATTTTTGCCAAGTATAGGTATAGCGGTTTTATTGTTTTTGATAGTCGTAATTATGGGAATAGTGGTAGTTCGCTTAACCGACATCGGGCAAAGCGAACCTATGGTTATTGAATTACCAAGGCTTAGGATGCCATCCATTAAACAATTGATCAAAAAGAGCCTTTCATTAATATTAGAATTTAGTATTAGAGTGTTTTCCACTCTTTTAATAGTTTCATCATTGATTTGGATTTTGGGACTTATTAAACTTGGAGTAAATAAAACATCACTAATTGAATATGCTGGCGAATTTTTGAAATTTTTGTTGGTTCCGCTAGGTTTAAACGATAAAGCGTGTAGTATTGCATTGCTTACAGGTCTTGTGGCTAAGGAGAATATATTAGCTACTCTTGCAATGTTTGGGAAAACAGAATTTTTTGGGGCTCAAGCCGTATCATTTATTACTTTTGTGTTGTTGTATCCGCCATGTATTCCAGCACTTAAATGTGTAAGAATTGAGTTTGGTAGGGCGTATCAAATAAGAATGTTTATAAGGCAATTAGTTTTAGCATATATAGTCGCAACAATTAATTACACTTTATCTAGTTATATAGGCATTGTTTTTGGAATTATTGTTTCAACTTTAATTTGTATTTTTGGAATTATTATTTACGCAAAACTTTTTATGAACACAAAGAAGCGATGTTCTATTTGTAAATTGTCAGCATAAAAAATATGAATTGTAACACAATAACCATACAAGGAGAAAAAATATGAGTTTTGGTTTAGTTGTGTTGACAATTATTTTAATTGCTTTAATGTGCGGAGCCGGTCAAAGAATATTAGATAAAATGCGTTTAAACGATAAATGGGCATTGGTTTTAGTATTTGCGATGATTATTGGCATTTTAATACCGCCTATAAAAATTACGAATAATTTTAGTTTTTCGATAGGTGGATTTTTAATTCCATTTGGAATTTGCGTTTATATGCTTATAGCGAATGGTTGGAACTTTGATTTATTTAGAGCACTTATGGGAACTCTAATTACAACCGGTTTAATACTTTTGGCGCAATGGCTATTGCCTAGTAAAACACCCGAAGATATTGTAATTGATATTACTTGGATTTATGGAATAATTGCAGGTGTAGTTGCTTACATTTTGGGTAGAAGCAGGCGAAATGCTTTTATTTGTTCGGTGTTTGGGTTGAGTCTTGCAAGCGTTATTCAGTTTTTTATAAGTATTTCAAAAGGTCAGATTGTTCCACTAAGTTTAGGTGGTGGCGGTGCTTTTGATAGTATAATTCTTTCTATTTTGATAGCTGTTGGTCTTTGTGAACTTATTGGAACCACTGCTGAAATGGTGGTTGGAAAATCAAAGAGAAAAGCTTTTAATATGGAAACTGGTGACTATGTAGAACTTGATGAACATGGTTCTAGGAATGTAAAAATAGAAGAAGGAGATGAACAAAATGGGAAATAGAGTAAAACGAAAAATTTTTAACTGCCTTTTAGTTACATTCTCACTACTATTATTAATAACATTGGTGCCAACAAGTAATAAACTCGGAAACGTCCATGCGGATACAAATGAATATTATACGATCTACGATAAAAATGATTCAAGTAAGGTTTTGTTTATGAAAGGCGATAATGTTAATGTAGATGATGAGTATATAAGTTCGGATAATAGATTGTATATAATAGAAAGCGTAGATGAGTCAAATAAAACGGGCGTTGCATCTTTTAAAGAAGATATAAAGATGCCGGTATATAATGTAAAGCGAAATGAAGAATTGAGTTCCGCTAGTGCCAGTGTAACCAATAAAAAGATAGGATTATATCATACGCATAATGACGAATGCTATAATGTAGACGATGGAACGGACAGCGTATACGGGAAAGGAGGAATTCATGACGTAGGGAAAACGTTAAAAAATAATTTGGAAAGTTTAGGCATTACAGTTTATTATAACGAAGACCTACATTTGCCACACGATTCAGGAGCGTATACAAGAAGTCAAAGCACTGCATCAAATTTATTAAGAAATGGGCTAGATGCAATTTTTGATGTTCACCGAGATGCTACTCCAAAAAGTGAGTACATTACAACGGTAAACGGCGAAAAGATGAGTAAAGTTAGAATGGTTATAGGTTCGGCAAATGTAAGAAGTGCAATTAACAAGGAATTTGCGTTAAATATTAAAGCATATGCCGACGAAGTTTATCCAGGTTTAATTAAAGATATTTATATAGGCAGGGGTAACTATAATCAGCAGTTATCTGAAAGAGCTTTACTTTTTGAAATGGGTACAAATTTAATAGAAAAAGACTTGGTAAAAAAATCGACCTTACCGCTTGCAAAAACTATTGATGTTGTTTTGTATGGAACAAAATCTGCAAGTAGTAAAAGTGTTGCCGATGTCGATACAAATAACTCTTCGGGAGATATATTAGATACTGGAATGGTAGGTAATAACTCTACTAGCAGTGCAACAAATAGTACATTATGGATAATACTTGGAAGTATTGGTGGAGTTGCATTAATATTTGGGCTGGTATGTATATTTTCTAAAAAGACTAGATATGCGGTTGGAAGATTTTTTAGCGAACTATTTGCGGGTATCTTTGGTAAAAAGAAAAGTGAAAGAAATTAAATATTAAAATCAAATTAAATTGATTATATAAAGTGAACCGAGTGCGGTTCACTTTATTGTTGTATGTTTTATTATAATTTCAAAACATTTAAATTTAACTATCTTTACAAATTATTTCCGAATTTTATGTTGACATATTATTTTTTTTAGTGCTAGAATTAAATTGAAAGTGTTAGGGGTTGATATGATATTTATTGAGATTCAAAACTTACAAGAATTAGAAAAAGAACACAAATGGAAGCAAGTTATAAGTTTATTGAAGAACAATTGGTGTCAAGATAAAAATAATATTGATATTATGCTTAGATTGGCGACGGAATGTTGGTATATTTTATCAAATTGGGATATCTTAGATTTAGAAAGTTCATATTTGGAATTTGATAGTATACAGTCAATTTTAATAGAAACATATCATTATTTTTTAAACACGCATAGTAAAGATGATAAATGCTTATCAATTTTTGGATACATGATGTCGCTATTTCCGAATTATTTTTATGATGGTCACGATAAAACTGGGAAGATGTTTTTTGAATATGAAAATCAAGGCAAAGATATGTTAAAATTAGCATACAGAAACGAACCTGAAAATATGTTTTATAAAGCTTTATATCTAGGGGCTACAAGTAAATCAAGTAAACTTATAGAGAGCACAAAAAAAGAGTTAAGATATATACTCCCAAATTTGTTTCCAAATAACACCGAAATTGAAAAATATTTTAGGGAAGTATTGAGTAAATAACATTTGTTAATTACTTTATGGAAAAATTGCATTATTAAATAAATTTATGAAGTGAACTTTGTTGTGGGTTTGCTTCTTTTTTAGTTAGGCTCTTTGTTTGCAATATATGAATTTAATTAAATTATAATAAAAATAAAAGTAAATATTATTGAATCACTGCGTAAATAGGTAAAACCCTTGCAAAACTTATAAAAATTGGGTATAATAATTACATATTTATAAAGGAAGAATTTTATGAAATCGTTAGTTGCAATAGTAGGAAGACCAAATACTGGTAAAAGCACATTTTTTAATAGGGTTGTAGGAAAAAGAATTTCAATAGTAGATGATGCCCCAGGTGTTACAAGAGATAGATTATACGCAGATGTAGAGTGGTGCGGTAATTCGTTTACATTGATTGATACAGGTGGTGTTCAGTTTGATAAAACCGACGACTTTACAAAACATATTAACAATCAAGTAGATATAGCAATAGACCTTGCAGATTTAATACTTTTCTTTGTTGATGGCAAGGAAGGGTTGGTTCCTTATGACTACGATGTTGCCGAAAAGTTAAGGAAGTCTGGAAAAAAGGTTTTGTTAGTTGTAAATAAGTACGATACATTTGATATAGATGGTATTTATGATTTTTATAATTTAGGCATAGGCGACCCTATACCAATTTCTGGTGAACAAGCAAAGGGTATAGGAGATCTTTTGGATAAGGTTGTAGAAAATTTACCAAAGACCGAAAATCAAGAAGAAAGTGATTGTTTAAAAATTGCAATAGTAGGTAAACCAAATACTGGTAAGTCTAGCATTGTAAATAGACTTGTTGGCGAAAATAGAGTTATAGTTTCTAACGTTTCTGGTACTACTAGAGATAGCGTAGATGTACCATTTAATTATAATAAAAAGAAATATATATTGATTGATACTGCCGGTATGCGTAGAAAAAGGTCAATAGAAGACGAAACGGTTGAACGTTATTCTATTTTTAGAACGCTTGATAGTATCCGTCGTGCCGATGTTGTTGTGTGCGTTATGGATGTAAATGAGCCAATTAGCGAACAAGATGTAAAAATTGCTGGTATTGTGCATAACGAAAAGAAACCTTCAGTTATTGTATTTAACAAGTGGGATTTAATTGAAAAAGAAACGGACACTATGAGAAAGTACGAAAACGATTTAAAAAATGAATTAAGTTTTATGAGTTATTTTAAACCGGTATTTTTAAGTGCATTAACTGGCAAAAGAATGGAAAAACTTATGGAAGCAGTTAATACGGTGTATGAAAATAACACACGCAGAATTAAAACCCGTGATGTAAACGATATTATCCAAGATGCAATAGTTAGTACAGCTCCTCCATTTATTAATGGTAGAAGATTGAAAATTTACTATGCAACACAAACTGAGATTGCACCTCCTACATTTGTATTAAAGGTAAATGATGCAACATTAATGAGTGATAGTTATTTAAGATATATAGAAAATTCATTAAGAACTGCGGTAGATTTTACTGGTACTCCTATTGAAATTGTTGTAAAGAACAAAATGGATAATGCTGACGTTAGATAGTTTTTTTTAAGGAGAATAGTTTATGGTATGGTGGCAAGTACTGATAGTAGTTTTGGTTTCATATGCCTTTGGTAATATTAGTTTTGCAAGAATTATAAGTGGTAAACTAAATAGTGATATTACAAAACTAGGCAGTGGAAATCCTGGAACTACAAATGTTTTAAGAAACTTTGGTTTTAAAGTTGGTCTAATTAATTTTATATTAGATATATCTAAGGGGTTTATTCCAGTATTAGCGACCAATTTAATATTTGATGATTTGGTGTTGACTTATATTTCTGGTCTTAGTGTAATCGTTGGTCATATTTATCCTATTGTATATAAGTTTAAGGGTGGTAAAGGAATTGCAACAATGCTCGGAGTATTCTTTGCTACAAACCCTGTGGTAACTGGCATAGTGGTGGTAATTGCTGGAATTTCGTGGTTACTATTTAAGTATGGTTCTATGGCGTCGTTTATTTGTGTAACGGTACTTACAGTGGTAGAAGGTATCAATGCAAAATCTAATTTGCCAGAAAGTGAGAGTATTGTCGTTTGTTTATTGTTGTATGCCATATTTTTACTTACTTGGTTTGCGCATAGGAAAAATATTGAACGATTATTGGTTGGAAAAGAAGGGAAAGTCGACTTAATTAAATCGGTAAAAAAGAAATACAAAAAGGTAAAATAGTAGAATTTAATTCTACTATTTTTTTGTTATAAATTAAGAGTGAACCGAATATATTTTAGTATAACCGAATAAGGAGATTATGCTAAATGGATATTTATCAATCTATAACTGAAAGAACTGGCGGAGATATATATATTGGAGTAGTAGGTCCAGTAAGAACGGGGAAGTCTACTTTTATTTCTAAATTTATGGATTCGTTGGTTTTACCAAATATTAAAGACGGAAATATAAGAACTCGTGCAGAAGATGAAATGCCTCAGTCTGGTAGTGGAAAAATGATTATGACTATGCAACCTAGATTTGTGCCAAGTGATGCGGTAGAATTAAATTTTGGAGAAAACGCAAAAGCAAGAGTAAGGTTAATTGATTGCGTCGGATATTTAATTGATGGGGCGGTGGGGCATACCGACGGAGAAACCCCAAGGTTAGTACAAACACCATGGGACAGCGAGCCTATTCCATTTGCAAAAGCAGCAGAAA
The DNA here is from genome assembly GCA_934772525.1 of uncultured Clostridia bacterium. GTDB lineage: Bacteria > Bacillota > Clostridia > Christensenellales > UBA1242 > UMGS1908. The sequence goes on along the minus strand of CAKVMI010000002.1, from coordinate 220,814 downwards.
TTGGAACTAATAAAGTTATTACAGAACATAGCACCATTGGAATTTTAGTTACAACGGACGGCAGTATAACCGAAATCCCAAGAGAAAATTATATTGAAGCTGAAGAAAGAGTAGTAAAAGAATTAAAACAAATCAATAAACCATTTATAATTGTTTTAAACTCAGCAAACCCAGAAAATGCAGAAACTATTGAACTAAAAAATAAGTTGCAAGAGAAATATGGAACTATGGTAGTTGCATTCAATATTCAAAATATGACAAAGGCAGATTTTGAAAAGGTTTTAGAATCGGTTCTATTAGAGTTCCCAGTTAAAAATGTGCAATTTAGATTACCTGAATGGATGCGTAATTTGCCAGAAGAAAATCAAATTATTGCAAAAATAATGGAAGAGATTAGAAAAACGAATTTTGAAAAAATGGCAGATTACGTAAGTGCAAGCCGTATGTTTGAAAATGATACCGACCTATTGACACCAGTTGTAGATAGTTTAGATCTGTCTTGCGGAGACGTAAATTTTGGAATTAAAGCATCCGAAAGCTTGTTCTACAAAACGCTTAGTGATATTAGTAATGTAACTATTAATAATGATGTGGATTTAATTTCGTTTATTGAAGAAGCATCTGTTGCAAGAAATAAATATTTTAAACTTGAAGAAGCACTTAGAAGCGTCGACGAAACGGGTTACGGAGTGGTTGTTCCAACGGCCGACGAACTAGAACTTGATGAACCAGAAGTTGTAAAAAGAAGTGGTAATTCGGGCATCAAATTAAAAGCACGTGCAAGTAGTTTACATATTATGAAGGTTGATGTAGAAACCGAAGTAATGCCAGCAGTTGGCGGAGTTGCATTAACAAAAACTATAAATTCTACCGATGAATTAGATGAAGAAACTAAGCAGTCAATTTGGAATACTAGTATGTTTGGAAAGTCTCTATCGGAACTAGCACTAGACGGTATTTTAACCAAAATTCAAAACTTCCCAGAAGAAGCACAAGTTAAAATGAGAAGGACTTTAAGTAAGATAACAAATGAAAATAAGGGTGGTATTATTTGTATCCTTCTATAAGAGCAAAAATTTTTCAAAAACTATTGAAGTTTGATTAATATTATGATATAATAATATTATACAAATGAAAAAGATTAGAAAAACCAAAGAAAAATTTAAGAGCATCTAAAAATTTAGATGTTCTTTTATTTTTCTTGAAAATATTTTAAGTTGGGTGTAAAATAGAATTATTAGGAGAAAAATATGCAAGTTATTAGTGGAAAATTTAGGGCTAGAAGATTAAAAAGTCCAGATAGTGCAAGACCAACCCTTCAAAGGATTAAAATATCTACATTCAGTTTAATAAATGAGTTTGTAAAAGGAGATATAAATGTATTAGATTTGTTTGCTGGTAGTGGGGCTCTTGGTATTGAATGCATTAGTAGGGGTGCAAAGTTTGTTCAATTTGTAGAAAGAGATAAAATGGCGGTGTCATGCATTAATCAAAATTTAAGGGGAATAGATAGTTCTCTTTTTAGCGTTTTAAACACTGAATATATAGACGCATCGAAATCACTTCGTAATGGCGCACGAAAATTTGATATTGTATTTATTGACCCGCCTTATGAATCAGGTTATTATGGTCCTGCAGTTGAAATTTTGACGAGATACGATTTAGTAGCGGATGGCGGAATTTTAGTTCTTGAAATGAATAAATCTTCTGTATTTAAGTTTGATGATAAAAAATACTCCCTTTACAAAGAAAGAGAGTATGGTATTACTAAAATTATGATTTTAAGAAAAATTTAGTAAATAAAATCTTGTTATGATAAGCATTTTAATATACTATTATTGCAAAAATCGTTGAAACGATAATGCTGGTTATCAGTTGAATGCACTTTATTTTTAATAAATAGAGTGCTTTTATTTTTGTTTTATTTAAAAATGTCATAGATTGAATAAATACTGATAACCCACCAAAAGATATTAAAGATGTTGAAATTATAAGTTTCAGTTTTAAATTGGTAGTAAACTTAATATCTGCAAGTCCCCTTGTCATTTCAATAAGTCCACTTGCAATGCCTTTTGCAAAATCGGTCGAGATGTTAATTTTTGTAAATATTTTTTCAATTGGGTTAGATATAAAACTTAAAATTTTTATATCATAAGCCATATCTATAAACATATAAAATACCGATATATATACGGCAACTGTAAAGATTGAAATGATTGTTGAATAAACGGTATCGTTTAATATATTTTCTACTTTTGAACTTGAAAATTGAAAGGTAGAAGTGTTATTATTTTTCATTTTGCGAGTTAGTAAAATAGCGGTTATTAATGAAGATAATAAGTGGCATATAAATATGTATAAGCCAAGTAGGGGGTCACCAAAAAGACCTGCGCCAACAGAACCAATTATAAATATGGGTCCACTTGTGGTTCCGACAATTAAAATGCGTTTACAATCGTCCTTACTTAACTGACCATTTGCGTATAATTCGCCCAAAAGTTTTGCACCTACTGGATATCCACAAAGGATACTCATAAAGAAGATATAACTCGAAACTGGTGGTAACTTGAAAATTTTTGTCATAGGTTTGCCAAGTGAATTTATGAATTTGCCAGTTAATTTGAAATTAAAAAGTATTTTACTTATAAAGAAGAATGGTAGAAGTGATGGCATTACTGAAAAATAAAATAAACTACTTCCAGCAAGTACGCTTTTGGTGTATCTAGAAGGATTTGATAATAATAAAATAATTGCGAGAGTTAGGAGAATACATAAAATATTTTCGATTATAGAACTAAAATTTATTGTAATTCGTTTGTAAAAAGGTTGCTTAAGTGTTATATTATTAGTATAATTCATAATTAATTTTATGTTTAAGGAGTAAATAAATATGAGTAACGAAAAACCAAAAATAGCATTAGTTCTAGGTGCTGGAGGAAACAAAGGTTTTGCCCATATTGGTGTATTGAAGGCATTAAATGAGATAGGTTTTGTTCCAGATATGGTAGTTGGGTCTTCTATGGGTGCAATTATAGGAATGTGTTATGCACTGGGTGTAGAAACTGACAAAATTGAAGAACGCGCAAGAAAACTTTCAACATTTCAATTGCTGGATATAAAAATACCTAATGCTTATGGATTTATTAAGGGTGACAGGGCAGAAAAAACTATTAGAAGTTTGCTTGAAGATAAGGATAAAGATTACACCTTTGATGATTGTAAAATTAAGTATGGTTGTGTAGCGGCAGACCTATCAACCGCAGAAACTGTAGAATTAACAGAAGGTGATTTATTAAAATCGGTAAGAGCAAGTTTTTCTATTAATGGTGTTTTTAGACCAGTCGAAATAGATGGCAGAAATTTAACTGATGGTGGAATTTTATGTCGTGTACCTGTAGATATGGCTAGAAGAATGGGCGCAGACTACGTTTTTGCGGTAGATTGCATAGGAAAAACACTAACTGAAGATGTTACAAAAAACAAGTATGCAGACACTTTGTCTAGAGTTTTTCAAATTATGGACTACCAAGTAAGTCGACCAGAAATTGAAAGAGCGGACTATTTGATCTCATTATCCCAACCACATATTAGTTCGATTAGAGTATGCAATGTTGACGAAAGTATTAAGATTGGTTATGATACAACTATGGCACAGAAAGAACAAATACTAAAAACATTAGATAAATGGAGAAATAAATAATGGAAGAAAATTTAAAGAATGAAGTTTCTAACATTGTTGGAAATGAGATGCTCGAAGCCAAAAGACAACTCTATTTTAGGTTGCCAGAATTTATAGTTACCGTAGTTAGCGTTATATTTGGAGTGGTGATGATGTGCTTTAATTTGGGGGATTTTTGGGGGCTTGCCGTAATAGTTTTTGGGGCTCTCTGGAACTTCTTTACTGATGCCAACAAATTATTCGCCTGCATAGTTTCGTTCCTTGTATGTACAATTTTTGCCTTAATTTCACTAAACTTTAATTTGTATGGGCTTGCTTTTTTGCATATTTGCTTTTATTTGCCTACACAATTAATATATTTTTATGAGAGCAAAAAAACCGAAAATTTAAACAATACAAGAAATAAAGAATTGTCTAAAGTCGGCACGTGTGGTGCAATTATTTCAGTTTGGCTTTTTGCATTATCAATTACATTTGTTTTATACAAAGTTGGTGATCCATACTATTTGGTTGATGCCGTTTGTGTTACGCTTTTATCGTTCTCGGTATTTTTGAGTAATGGTCAATATAAAGAATATTGGTTTGCAAGACTGATTGCTTGTTTTGTAACTTCGGCAAGTTTTGTATATATTGCGGTTGATACTGGATACGCTATGAATAGTTTGATGTTTGCATTATTATTTTTGATGTATTTAATTTCAGATACTATTAAGTTTAATAGATGGATAAAATCATATAAAAATACCGAAACTGGGAAATAAACAATTTCCAAAAAATCCAGTAGGGATAATAAATAAAACTTAGGAATGAATTTTATATTTTTCCTAAGTTTTTTTATTAAAAATTAGATTTAAATTAAGAGAATTTTTTATTGGTTGTGTATGTTAGTCAAATTAGTAATGTAATTAATTACACTGGTAAGATTAAAGCTTATGTGTATAATCTTCAGTGCCAGTGTAATATTTATTTATACACGAAAATACTTTACTTGCTAATAAATCTTTTTGGTAAACCTGTTTTTGAATTTTGTTTAACTTGCATTCATCCTTTTTTGAAATTATGGTTTTATTTTTAGGTAGATATTTAAGTAATTCTTTTTTTTCTTTGTTAATTGCTAAAACTTTTATATACTCTGAGTTTTTGTGTTTTGCTTTTTTAACAAGGGCAGAATTTATATCCAAAATAAAATTTGCAAGAATTCGGTTTATTTTCGTTTCAGGATAACGTTTTGTTTTTAAAGATGGAGAATTTTTATCAAAGTTATCTATTATAAAGTTTTGTATTCCGTCTTTTACGCCATTAATTTTGCTTAAGGAATTGTTTTCTGTTTTTAGTTTAAAGTCTAAAAGGTTTACATATTCGGAGAAATTTGTTTGACTATCTAAGTTTATGTTGGTTAAAAGGGGAGAGTGTAATTTTGTTTTTTCGAGATCATTATTTTGTAAAAGTTGTCTTATAGCGGAGGCGCTTGCAAGATTTTCGTTTGTTTTACTATTATTAAAATTATCTTCTCTTTTAATTGTTATAGGTGTAATTTTTGATTTCAATTTATCTAATGCTTTTAAATACTCAACGCCCAAGATGTCATTAGATTTTAAATTTAGGTCTAGAGCGTTATTTAGTGCAACCGAATAGGAGTTGCCTTGTTTTAATAATTGTTTAATTGTTTTAAAGTTACTATTTTGTTTAATTTTTAACATTGCGGAATTAAGTGCTTGTAAATCGCCACATTCGCTACCAAAAACCAAGTATTCTACATTTTTTATTGTTGATATTGTTTTAATAGCACCATAAGCGAAGTCGGTGGCACTTGAAAGGGCGTAAATAGTAGGTAGTTCTATAACTATATCGGCTCCTGCTTTTATTGCAAGGTCGGCCCTGGTATATTTATCAAAAATTGCAGGTTCTCCTCGCTGCACAAAGTTCCCGCTCATTATACACATTATAGGGTTACAAGTTTTTTCTCGGGCTTGACTAATAATTTTTTGATGACCTTGTGTAATGGGATTGAACTCAGAAATTATACATGTGAAATTCATAAAAATATTTCTCACTTTTGATTGATTAATTATGATAAAATGATTATAATTATTTTGTATATTATATCAAAAATATAAAATAAATCAAGTGGAGAAAAAATAATGGAAAAGAAAAATCCTTTTTTAAGTATGATAGAAAGGGCAAAGCCTTTAAATAACAAAACTATTGTTTTTCCCGAAGGAGAAGATCAAAGAGTTGCTGACGCAGTAAAGATGTTGGTAGAAAACAATTCGTGCAAAGTTGTTGTTTTGGGTGATACCGAAGCCGTACGTAAAGTTATGGATAAAACAACCTTAAGCAAAGTTAATTTTGTGGATACTTGTGTAGAAACAGAAAAAAGCAAATTCTATGCAGAGCAATTGTATGAACTAAGAAAAGCAAAGGGTTTAACAATAGAGCAAGCGACCGAACTAGTTAAGGTTCCTATTTATTATGGATCTATGATGGTTAAACTTGGCGATGCTGATGGTATGGTTGCGGGGGCTGTTCTACATTCTGCAGATGTTATGCGTCCTGCATTCCAAATTATTAAACAAAGAAAGGATATAGTAAAGGCTTCTAGTTGCTTTATTATGGAAATTCCAGAAGGGAAAGATTTGGGAGAAAATGGATTTATGGTATTTGCAGATTGTGCTGTAAACCAATATCCAAACGCCGAAGAACTTGCAAGTATTGCACTTGCTAGCCGTGATAGTGCAAAGTTCCTTTGTGGGATGGAGCCTAGAATAGCAATGCTTTCTTATTCATCTGCAGCTACAAAGACCGACGATGAAGTTATTTTAAGAGAAAAAGAAGCAATAAGACTATTTAAAGAGAAAGATAGTGAAACATTAATAGAGGGTGAAATGCAAGCCGACTGTGCAATTTTGCCAGAAACTGCAAAGAGAAAATTCCCAAATGGTAAGTTAAATGGTAAAGCAAATGTTCTAATTTTCCCAGATATTAATGCTGGTAATATTGGATATAAACTAGTTCAACACTTTACTGGTGTTCGTGCCGTTGGTCCTATCATTCAAGGATTAAATAAGCCAGTTAATGATTTGAGTAGGTCAGCAACAGCGGAAGAGATTTATTTAACCGCAATTATCACACTTTTACAAACACAACAGAATTAATTTAAAGGAGAAAATATTTATGAAAATTTTAGTTATTAATGCAGGAAGTAGTTCGCTAAAATTTCAATTACTAAACACAAAAAACGAAGAAGTTTTATGCAAAGGTAATGTAGAAAGAATTGGAGAAGGAGATGATGTGTCATTTATTTCATATAAAGCAAATGGCAAATCTGTAAAGAACTTTGAACCAATTAGAAATCACAAAGATGCAATGAAGGTTTTAATCAAAACTATTACCGACCCAGAAATTGGAGTTATTAAGTCTATAGATGAAGTTGAGGCGTTTGGTCATAGAATTGCAAATGCTGGACCAAAGTTCTTCGACCCAATTATCGTTACAAAAGATGTTTTAGAAGAATTTAAAAACAATGTGGACTTCTCTCCACTTCATATGCCAGGCGGAATTGCTGGTATTGAAGCGTGCTTAGAACTTGCTCCAAATATTACAAGTGTTGCAGTATTTGATGTCGGTTTCCATAAGACATTACCAGATTATGTTTATAGATACGCTATAGATACAAAGTATTATGAAAAGTACGGAATTAGAAGGTATGGTGCACACGGAACTAGTCACTACTTTGTTGCTAATGAATGTGCAAAATTTTTAGGTAGAAACGTTGAAGATATGAAGATTATTACTTGTCATATGGGTGGTGGTGCAAGTATTTGTGCTGTCAAAAATGGTGAGAGCTTCGATACTTCTATGGGGCTTACACCACTTGAAGGTATAATGATGAATACTCGTTCGGGAGATATTGATCCAAGTGTTGTAGAATTTTTATGCAAGAAAGAAGGCTTAACAGTTTCTGAAGTGTTAAGAATTTTAAACAAAGAAAGCGGTATCCATGGAATTAACAATGGTGTTTCTGATATGAGAGAACTTACAAGTCCAGAAAACATCAATAATCCAACCGTGCAACTAGCATTAAAGATGTACGCTTATAGAGTTAAAAAATACATTGGTGCATACACTGCCGGTATGAATGGCGTAGATGCTATCGTATTTACTGCAGGTATTGGCGAAAATACACCAGAACTTCGTGAAATGATATTAAAGGATATGGATTACCTTGGAATTTCTATTGATAACGAAAAGAATTATCATGCTCCAAGGGGTGAAAACTTTGATATTACAGGAGCAGATTCTAAGGTTAAGGTTGTTATTATCCCAACCAACGAAGAATTGGTAATTGCAAAGTTTACCGAAGAATTGGTAAAATAGTAAACTTACATAAATGGGCGTATTATATATAATAAGCACGTGCCAAAAAGTTGGTTAAATTTTCAAATTCTAATTGACAAAAAACAATTAGTGTAATATAATATCATTTGCTTATGTAAGAAATTTAGTAGGGAGGAAAGATAATGGCAGTTCCAAAGAGTAAGATAAGTAAGTCTAAGGGCAGATCAAGAGTTGCAAACTGGAAAGCAAATGCTCCAACAGTTGTAGAATGTCCACAATGCCATCAAACAAAGGTTGCTCACAGCGTATGTGCTAAGTGTGGCTACTATGATGGTCAAAAGCAAATTGAAGTTTCTTCAGACAAAAAGGCGAAGTAATTTCCTTTCATGCAAAATATAAATTCACACCTAAAATTGTTTTTAAAACAAAATTGGGTGTGTTTTTTATTTTAAAAAAAACCTTTAAAATGCTTTGATTGAGCCATAATTATAGTGTATAATTAATATAGATATTTTACTAATAAAATAAAGGCGGATAACTTTTTATGTCACAATCTAATATGAAAATTGTACTTGATGGATTTGGTGGTGATAACGCACCAGAAGAGATTGTTTTGGGTGCAATTGATGCGGTAAATACTTTTTCGGATATTGATATAATTATTACGGGTAACGAAGAAAAATTAAAACAACTTTTAGTTAAATCTAATTATGTGGGTGAGAGAATAAGTATTATAAATGCTGGTTCTGTAATTTCTAATGAAGAATCTCCAACAATAGCTATAAGAACAAAAAAAGATAGTTCTATAGTTGTTGCACTTGATTTCATATTAGAACACCCAGAAGAGGATATTGCAGGGTTTGTTTCGGCTGGTTCTACGGGTGCAGTACTTACAGGTGCACTTTTAAAACTTGGCAGAATGAACGGAATAAAAAGACCAGCACTAGCGCCACTTTTCCCAAATATAAAAAATGGTAGAACTCTTTTAATTGATTGCGGTGCAAATATGGATAGTAAGCCAGAATTTTTATGTCAATTTGCCCTTATGGGTTCAATTTATATGAAGAAAATGTATGGAATAGAAAATCCGCGTGTTGCACTTTTAAATGTTGGAACTGAAGATAAAAAGGGAAATGAATTAACTCACGAAACATTTAGACTTTTAAAAGATATGAAATCTATAAATTTCGTCGGAAATATGGAAGCAAGAGATATTACAAGTGGAGATTATGACGTTGTTGTGTCCGATGGATTTGCTGGGAATGTAGCACTAAAATCTAGTGAAGGTATGGCAAAATTCATTTTAAAATCTCTAAAAAATGAAATAAAAAATGGTGGACTTAGAGCAAAACTAGGCTATCTATTTTTAAAAAAGTCATTAACTAAAATGGCAAAAACATTAGATTATAATGCCATTGGCGGGTCTGCGTTTTTAGGTTGCAAAAAGATTGTTGTAAAATCACATGGCTCTTCCGATAGAGTTGCAATATTGGGATCAATAAAACTATGTCGAGATATTTATCTGAATGGATTTATGAATGAACTAGACAATGAATTAAAAAATTATATTGCTGAATAGAGGAGTATTTATGACATCAGCTGAAATAAAAAAGATTGAAGGTATAATAGGTTATACCTTCAAAAATAAAAAATTATTAGTAACCGCTTTTACTCATTCAAGTTTTGCAAACAATAATCACACGCAAAGCAATGAGCGATTAGAGTTTTTGGGCGATACTGTATTAAGCACCATAATTAGCGAAAGAATATATGCCGATATGGATTATGATGAAGGTCAACTTTCTAAATTAAGATCTAAAATAGTTTCGATGCATCCATTGGCATATTTAATTGATGGATTGAATTTAATTCAATATCTCCAATTTGCTGGAGCTAGTAGGTCATCTATAACTGACAATATGAAAGCAGATTTGATGGAATCAATAATAGGGGCTATGTATATAGATGGCGGTCTAGAAAAGGCTAGAGAATTTGTAAGTCATAATTTTTTTGATATGATTAAAAAGATGGAAGATTTAGACGACTTAGAAGATTCTAAAAGCAGACTTCAAGAAATGTTGAAGTCGGATAGCATAAAATACACAACAAACAAAACGGGAACGGACCATAATCCAACATTTATAGCAAGCGTTATGATAAACGGCGTTTGTATGGGGCGTGGTCAAGGTGGTTCTAAACGTCAAGCAGAAACTATGGCTGCAGGCGAAGCGATAAAAAAACTAACAAAGGTTTAAAAGGGTTTTATAATGAAATTCAAAAAAATGGAAATTTATGGCTTTAAATCTTTTGCGGATAAAGTTCAAATTCAGTTTGAGTCGGGTGTTACTGGAATAGTTGGACCAAATGGTTGCGGTAAAAGTAATGTTGCAGATTCGATTAGATGGGTTCTTGGAGAACAAAGTGCAAAGGCGCTTCGTGGCTCAAATATGCAAGATGTTATATTTAATGGTACGGAAAAAAGAAAACCTCAAAGTTTTGCAGAAGTGTCACTTTACTTTGACAATACCGAAAAGATCTTTAACGTAGATTATGACGAAGTTGTTTTAACAAGAAAATTATATAGATCGGGCGAAAGCGGATATGCAATTAATAAAACGCCTTGTAGACTAAAGGATATACAAGAAATTTTACGAGATAGTGGAATGGGGCGAGAAAGTTATTCTATTATCGGACAGGGTAGAATTGATGAACTATTAAGTGCAAAGCCAGAAGATAGAAGAGCGGTTTTTGAAGAGGCTGCAGGAATTTCAAAACTAAAAAATCGTAAGTTGGAATCTTTAAAAAAGTTAAACAATACTCAAGATAACCTTGTTAGAATTAATGATATATTGCATGAACTTGAAATACAACTTGCACCACTTACATCTCAAGCGGAAACTGCAAAGAAATATTTAGATTTGCGTGAAAAGTTAAAATCTTTAGAAATTAACAATTACATTTATCAGTATGATTCATCTGCATCTCAAAAAGAAGAGATTAATAATAGATTAAATGGAATTGTAGAAGAAATTGATTTGAAGTCTAAAGAATTTGATGAAACAGTAGATGATTATAATTACACAGCAAACAAAATTGATTCTACCGACCAAACTATTACAAGACTTCGCGATGAGTTGTTAAATTTAACGGTAGGTTTAGAAAAACAGGCCGGCGAAACAAAGTTGTTACAAGAAAAAATCAATAGTTTAAAAGCAAGCAAGGAAAGGCTTGTTGAAAGCGTAAAGTTAGACCAACAAGAGTACGACGAAAATAAAGCAAAACTTGAAAATACCGAAAACGAAAAGAACTTAAAGGAAATAGTATTTACCGAACTTGTACAAAAAATAGATGATTTATCAAGTGAATTGGATTCATTAGATAGAGAAATCTCATCTATGGAAAATGCAAGTGAGGAAGAGACTCAAAAGCTTGTAGAAAATTTAGGTAAAATGGGCGATATAAAAGCTCAAATCACGGGACTTGAAACAGAGATAAAGTCTATTGATGCAAGGCTTGCCGAAGTTAATACATTAAGAAGCGAATGTACTGAAAAGTACGATATTGAAACAGATACTTTGAATAGTAAGAAAAGAGAAGTTGAAGAATTAGAAATCAAGAAGACTCAAAAAAACGAAGAATTAAAAGAGAAGAAACAAGGAAATATTAAATTCGCATACAAAGTTGCAGGACTTGAAGAAGATTTAGTAGATATTGATAGTGAAATTAGAAGTTTAACTGGCAAAATTAATCTTATGAAGGAAATGCAAAAGGAAAATGAAGGTTATGTTGCGTCGGTTAGAAAACTTTTACAAGATGCAAAAGATAATTCAACTCTTGGCGGAAAATTTGTAAATGTTGTTGCAAAGCTTATGAGCGTGCCAGAAAAATACGAAACTGCTATAGATATGGCTTTAGGTTCTGCTGTTCAAAATGTCGTAACAAAAAATGAAGATGATGCAAAGTATGTTATTCAGTACTTAAAGGATAACAATATAGGTCGTGCTACATTCTTACCAATGACTAGTATAAAGCCTAGGAAAATTGCTGATGAGTTTGTTTCTATAATAAAACATACTAATGGTGCTATAGGTGTGGCAACATCACTAATTGAATATGATCATCAATATGATAGCGTATTTAATGGACTATTGGGCTCTACTGTAATAGTAGAAAATATGGATTCTGCTGTAAATCTTGCAAAAAGTACAAGGTATTCATTTAAAATCGTAACTCTAGATGGTGACGTGATAAACCCAGCTGGAACAATGAGTGGTGGTAGTAAAAAAGTTCAAGGCGTGTCACTAATTGGTAGAGAAAGAGAAATTGTTGATACTGAAAACCGCTTGATAGAATTAAGGCGACGAAAAGAAGATACGGCAAAAGAACTAGAAGAAGCAAAACTCGAGCAAACGGCGATGGATGATGAGTTAAATAAACTTAATGATGAAATTAGACTATTTGAAATTGAAATCGCAAAAGAAAGCGAAAACATTAATAAGTTTAAAGAAAATTTGAATCAGTTTGCATCAGAAAGTTTAAAATTAGACGAAACCGAAGAAAAATTAAAGTCGGATAAAATAGCTAGTGAAGAAAAACTTAATGCATATAAGCAATTTAGAGAAGATATAGAAAGCGGTAATTCGCCAGAAACTGCATTGCGTAATCCTGAGTTATTTGCAAAAAAACAAAAACGTAATAGTATATCTAATGAACTTACCGAATTAAAAGTTAAAAAAGCAACTTGCGAAAGCGATAAAGTTTCGTTGGAGGCAGAAATATTAAGACTAAATGATTTAATTGAAAAATTAAATAAGGATATAAGGGTTGCAAAACTTGAAATAGAGAAAACTACCACAGACATTTTAGAGATGGAAGAAGAAGTGGGAAAAACGGTCGACCAAAACTTGTATCAATCTAATATGGATGCTTTACAAAAAACAAGAGATGAACTTGCAAACTTTGATGTAACTAAAAAAGAATTGAATAAAAAACTTCAAGACCTTTCTGAAAAGAAGTTGGTTTTGAGTTCGGAGTTGCAACGTGCGAATGACCGTAAGTACAAAGAAGAAAATTTGCTGGTAAAAATTGATTCAGACATTGAACAGATGCAAGAAAGAGTTTGGGAAGAGTATGGTTTGACTTATGCTACAGCTGTTGAATACAAGATAGAAAACCATAATATTCAAGAAGGCTTACAAGAAAGTGCTAGGATCAAGAAACAAATTCAGTCTTTAGGTTCGGTTAATGTAAATGCTATTGAAATGTTGACGGATGTAAGTTCAAGATTTGAAGATTTGAGCGCTCAAAGAGATGATTTGGTTAATGCAGAAAATGATTTGAATAAAATTATTGATGGTTTAACCGAAGAAATGGAAATGAAGTTCAAAACGGAGTTTGATAAAATAAATACCAACTTCCAAGGTGTATTTAGAGAATTGTTTGGTGGGGGTAGAGCGGAGTTGAAACTTAGTGAACCAGACAATCCACTAGAATGTGGTATTGAAATTGCAGCAGAGCCAACAGGTAAAAAGTTGCAAAATATTCAATTACTTTCTGGTGGTGAGCGTGCGCTAACAGCTATTGCAATATTGTTTGCAATCTTAAAATTAAAGCCAATGCCATTCTGTGTACTAGATGAAATTGAGGCTGCTTTAGATGATGCCAATGTAGAGCGCTATGCGAGGTACTTAAAAAGATTTTCTAACTATACTCAATTCATTGTTATCACACACAGAAAACCAACTATGGAACTTGCAGATACATTGTATGGTGTAACGATGGAAGAACGTGGTGTTTCTAAGGTTGTATCAGTTCAACTTGCAGAAGCAATCAAACATACAGCAAAACAAAATTAAAGGGAATTTAATATGGGATTTTTTAGTAAACTATTTAATGGTCTTAAAAAAACAAAGACGGCACTATCTGAAAAATTAAAATATGTTTTTAGCAAAAATGAATTAGATGAAGACTTTTATGAAGAATTAGAGTATGTTTTAGTTTCTTCAGATATTGACCCTGAAACAGTTCAAGGCATAATTGAAGATATGCGTACTAAAGCAAGAAAACAATTGACCAAAAAAACTGAAGATGCAAAAAATATATTAAAAGAGATTTTAGTGCATGAACTAGAATCAAATAAATTGGAAGAATTTACATATCCATTAGTTATTATGGTCGTTGGAGTAAATGGAGTTGGTAAAACTACAACTATTGGAAAACTTGCAAATATGTTTTCTGACAATAAAAAATCTGTAGTTATTGCGGCTGCAGACACCTTTAGAGCGGCTGCAAGTGACCAACTTTCGGTTTGGGCAGATCGAGCAAATGTAAGAATAGTTAAAAGCGTAGAAGGAACGGATGCTGCTGCAGTTGTATTTGATGCTATTAAGAGTGCAAAAGCAAAGAAAGATGATGTTTTAATTATTGATACTGCAGGAAGATTACATAATAAGTCAAACCTTATAGAAGAATTAAAGAAAATTTCTAGAGTTGTAGAACGTGAGTTTCCAGAGGCGTCTTATCATAAGTTTTTGGTTCTTGATGGTACAACAGGTCAAAATGCATTTAATCAGTTAGATGCTTTTGATGAAGCTGTCGATGTAACCGATTTAGTAGTTACAAAACTAGATGGAACAAGCAAAGCGGGATTTTTGGTTGGTTTAGAGGCTACTTACACAATACCTATAAGATATGTTGGTGTGGGTGAAGGTATTGATGATTTACTAGATTTTAACGCAAAAGATTTTGTAGATTCAATTTTGTAATATAAATATGGCGGGTAATATTAACCTGCCATATTTTGCAATAAATTGTTATGAAATATGAAGTAATTTTTTAAGTGATAATTTGTGATAAACACTTGACAAAACTATAATATAATTATATAATGATAGCAGTTGTAAAGTTAATATGCTTTACAATTAAGATGGAGAAAAGATTGTGGAATTGTTTTCGAAGGTAAAATATGGTAAATTACTTGATGTTTATTCTAGTTTACTAACAAAAAAACAAGTAAAGCAAATGGAAGAATATTTTTTGTATGATTTATCTTTAACGGAAATTGCAGAAAATAATCACTCCACAAGACAAGCGGTTTATGATGTAATTCAAAAATCTACGGCACTTTTAGATGAGTTTGAAAATAAAATTCATGTATTGGAAAAATTTAATAATATAGAAATGTATTTAGACTCTCCAAACATACCAGGAAAGATTAGAGAGGATATTAAAAATATTTTACAAAAATAATTAAGGAGCTATAATTTTGGCATTATTTGAAAGTTTAAGCGAAAAATTAAATCATGTTTTTTCGAAACTAACCAAACGTGGTAAACTTACCGAACTAGAAATTAAAAATGCAATGCGAGAAATAAGAATCGCGTTGTTGGAAGCTGACGTGAATTATAAGGTAGCAAAAGATTTTATAAATAGCGTTAGCGAAAAAGCGTTAGGCGAAAAAATTCTTGAAAGTTTATCTCCAGCCCAACAAGTTATTAAAATTGTTAGAGATGAACTAACCGAACTTATGGGCGGTCAGAATGCAAAACTTACTGTCAGTTCAGCGCCGCCAACCGTTATTATGATGTGTGGCCTTCAAGGTGCTGGTAAAACCAGTATGTGCGGTAAACTTGGCTTGTACTTAAAAAAACAAGGTAAAAAACCATTGCTTGTTGCATGTGATATATATAGACCAGCAGCGATTAACCAATTGAAGATAGTTGCAGAGTCTGCCGGAGTTGAATTTTTTCAAGAAGGAACTATTAATCCGGTAACAATTGCAAAAAATGCGATTGTTCATGCAAAGAAAAACTCGCTTGATACCGTTATACTAGATACCGCGGGTAGGCTTCAAATTGATGAAAAACTTATGGATGAGTTAGTTCAAATAAAAAATGAAGTTCATCCAGATGAAATTCTTTTAACGGTTGATGCGATGACGGGTCAGCAGTCTGCGGATGTTGCAAAAGCGTTTGATGAAAAGTTACAAATCACAGGTACAATTTTAACCAAATTAGATGGTGACACTCGTGGTGGTGCAGCTCTAAGCATTAAAGCCGTTACAGGTAAGCCAATAAAATTCTGCGGTGTCGGTGAAAAAATCGCAGACCTTGAACCATTTTATCCAGATAGAATGGCAACCAGAATTTTGGGTATGGGAGATGTTTTAACTTTAATAGATAAAGTACAAGAAAACATTGACCAAAAGCAAATGAAGGAAATGGAAGAACGCCTTCGAAAAAACACATTCACGCTAACCGATTTTTTGGTTCAATTTGAGCAAATCCAGAAGATGGGTGATATAAACCAATTGGCTCAGATGATTCCTGGTGTTGGCGCTAAACTTAATGGTCAGCAAATAGATTCAAGTAAGCTTGTAAAGTTTAAAGCAATAATTCAATCAATGACCATAAAAGAACGTGAAAATCCTGACCTTATAAAGGGCGATAGAAAAAAGCGAATTGCTGATGGTAGTGCTTCTACAATTCAAGATGTAAATGCACTTTTGAAGCAATACGAGCAAACCAAACTTCTTATGAAAAATATGAACAGTGGCAAAATGGGAAAACTTATGAACCTTGCTGGAAAGTTTGGTGGAAGAATTTAATTAGATATAAAACTTAATTTTTAAGTTATTATATAAATATTTTTATGGAGGATAAAATAATGGCAGTTAAAATGAGATTAACAAGACTTGGCGATAAGAAGTCACCTTATTATAGAATTGTAATTCAAGATTCAAAGAAGTCTAGAGATGGCGAATATGTTGACCAAATCGGAACATTTAACCCAGTTGCCGGCGAAGGTGAAGTAAAACTTGACAACGCAAAGGCAGAAGAATGGTTAAAGAAAGGTGCTCAACCAACAGATACCGTTAAGGCTATTTTAAAGAAAAATGGCGTAAATGTTAAGTAGTACGTAGGAGAAAAATTATGAATGATTTTATCGAGTATGTAGTGCGTAGCCTTGTTGATAGACCTGAAGATGTTGTTGTTACCAGTAAAGAAGATGGCAAATGTACCGTTTATGAAGTTTCGGTAAACAAAAAGGACTTGGGTCAAGTTGTTGGCAAGAACGGTAAAACCGCAAACGCTCTTAGAATTTTAACAAGAACTATTGCTAGAAATGATAGCAAACACATTGTTATTAAAATTAGAGAAGCTAATTAAAAGGGAAATTAAAATTCCCTTTTTTTATTTGAAAAAACCTTTTAAAGTTTTTGATTATATAGTATAATAGAAACGATAAAATATAAAATTATAAGGAAATATTATGAAGAGTGTTAGCATTGGTGAAATTTTAAAGCCACAGGGTATAAAGGGAGAAGTTAAGATAAAATTATTTGATGCAAGTTTTGATTGCAAAAATATTTCGTCGGTTATTTTAGATAATAAGGAATTTATAGTCGAAAATATTAGAAATGCAGGTGAATTCTTGTTTATAAAGTTTAAGGGTGTTGATACTTGTCTTGAGGCTGAACACCTAAGAGGCAAACTTATTTATTTAACAGAAGAAGACGCTAAAAATAAATTAAGCGATAATGAATTTTATGCCGATCATATTATGGGTTTTGATGTTGTTGTTGATGGTAAAAATATTGGTAAACTAGATGATATTCAGAATTTTGGAAGTGCAGATATTTTTTACATTAAAGATAACTCGGATACTCTATTGTTGCCATTTGTTAAGGATTTAATAGAGCGTATAGATACAAATAAACAAATAATTTACTTAAACAAAGATAAATTTAATGAGGTTGCTGTTTATGAAGATTGATATTTTATCACTTTTTCCCGAGATGTTTTCGGCACTAAAAGCTAGTATACTAAAGCGTGGACAAGAAACAGGAGCTTTGGAAATAAACATAATTAATATTAGAGATTTTTCATTAGACAAACATAAACAGTGTGATGATTATCCATTTGGTGGTGGTGTTGGCCTTGTTATGATGGCTCAGCCAATAGTTGATACAATTAAAAGTATAGAAGGTTTCGAAAAAGCAAAAAAGATATATATGTCGCCTAGAGGAAGTGTTTTAAAACAATCAAAAGTTAAAGAACTTTCGAGTGAAAACCACTTAATTATACTTTGTGGCCATTATGAGGGAGTAGACCAAAGAGTAATAGATAAATACATCGATGAAGAAATTTCAATAGGAGATTTCATTTTAACGGGTGGTGAAATTCCAGCTATGGCACTAGTTGATAGCGTTTCAAGGTATGTAGATGGAGTATTAGGAAATATTGATAGTACGATTGACGAAAGTTTTTCGTCAAATCTACTTGAATACTCTCAATACACCCACCCAAGAGTGTTTGAGGATATTGAAGTACCAGAAGTATTAATTTCGGGTAATCATAAAAAAATTGAAGAGTGGCGTAAAAATAACGCACACGAAATTACTCTGGCACGTAGACCTGATTTGTTAGAAAAAAAATAATAAATTTAACTTGCAATAAGTTTTACATTTTATATAGTGGAGAAAGTAAAATGAGTAATGAAGAAAAAGGTTTTTCAAAAACGTCAATAAACTGGTTCCCAGGACATATGAAAAAAAGTTTAAATGACTTACAAGCATCTTTAAAAAATATAGATGCAGTAATTTGCGTTCTTGATGCAAGAGCACCGCTTTCTTGCATAAACCCAGAACTTGAAAAAATATGTGCTGGTAAAAATATTATCTATGCGATTAACAAAACCGATCTTGCCGATAATGTAATTACTAAGCAGTGGGAACAATTTTTTAAGAATAACAACAAAATAGTTCTAAGGATAGATGCAACAAAAAATAGTTGCAAAAGTGCAGTGATTAGTGCAATAAATTTAGCAACAAAATCAAAGCAAGACAAGATGAAATCCCGTGGGTTTATGATGAAAATTAGAGTTGCAATTGTGGGCGTTCCTAACACGGGTAAGTCGACTCTATTAAATACTCTAGCGGGCGGATACTTGGCGAAAACAGGCAATATTGCGGGTGTTACAAGGTCTTCTAATTGGATTAAACTTGATAAATCGTTAGAATTGATGGATAATGCGGGTACACTTATGCCAAAAATTTCGGACAAAAAAGTGGCGGAAAATTTGGCAATTTTAGGTTCTATTGGTGAAGCGGTAACCGATTATGAAAGTTTAGCTATTGTGGTAGCGGAAAGGTTAAAAGAAATTGCGCAAGAGAAATTAGAAGAGCGTTACAATGTAAAAATTGAAGAGTCAGACTCGGGTGAATGTGTCGTTCAAAAAATTGCAAAGGCAAGAGGTTTTGTTTTAAAGGGTGGAGAATTGGATTTATCTCGTGCATCTACTGCATTAGTGGATGATTTTAGAAAAACGAGGATAGGGAAAATTAGTTTAGAAAAACCTGACAACATTTAAAGATGGAGTAAAATATGAAAGACCCAAATGAACTATTGGTATACGAAAATAAAGAGCGAGAGTCTGGTGTTAATTTAATTGCTGGAGTCGATGAAGTCGGTAGGGGGCCACTTGCGGGACCTGTCGTTTGTGCTAGTTGTATTATGCCGTTAGATGATTTAATATTTGGTGTAAATGATAGCAAAAAATTGACGGAAAAAACTCGTGAAAAACTATTTGATGTAATTAAAGAGAAGGCAATTGCCTACAATATAGCTTTGGTAAGCGAAAAAGTTATTGATGAAATAAATATTTTAAATGCAACAAAAAAATGTATGGTAGAGGCGGTTAGTGGGCTAAAAATAAAGCCGGAAACGCTTTTAATTGATGCATTAAAATTAGATGAACTTGATTGTTCTATTAAGCAGATACCAATTATTCATGGTGATGCTACAAGTTATAATATAGCGTGTGCTAGCATTTTGGCGAAAGTTTATAGAGATAGGCTTATGGTGGAGCTGGACAAAAAGTATCCTGAGTATAATTTTAAGAAAAATAAAGGTTATGGGACGGCAGAACATATAAAAGCACTTAAAGAAATTGGCGCAACAGATATTCATAGGAGAAGTTACATAAAGAACTTTATTAAGGAGTAACTATTTTGGTAACATTTAAAAGAGCATACGGAGATTTTGGAGAAGATTTAGCTTGTCAGTTTTTAAAAAAGAATAAGTATAAAATTTTAACAAGAAATTTCAGCGATAAGGATGGTGAAATTGATATAATAGCAATTGAAACAAAGGCGTCAAGAAAAAGAAGTGAAGATTATGACAAGATGAGTGATATGATAAAAAATGAAGACGTATTAGTTTTTGTTGAGGTAAAAGCAAGACATTCTACACTTTATGGCGAACCATTTGAGGCGGTTGATAAACCAAAACAAGCAAGATATTATACCTTAGCAAATAGATACATTGCAAAAAATAATTTGAGTGATTACCAGTATAGGTTTGATATTATTGAAATTTTAGAAAATCAAGTAGTAAATCATTATAAAAATGCATTTTAGGAAGAGTTATGAATTTTTTTGAAGAACTTGCAGAAAAAATTAGTTTTAACAAAATTGAAAACAAAAAAGAACATTTCGCAATGCTTAGTAATAGATATAGAAATAATATGGGCGAAGGAAAAAGCAGTTTAAGTAAAACTGATGAAGCAAAGGTTTATGCTATCACTCGAATGCCAGCAACAAGTTCGGCTATCGGAAGCGTTTTAAAAAGACTTTCGAGTAAAAACGTAAAATCAATTTTGGATATTGGAGCTGGTTGTGGGGCGGGGCTAGTTGCACTCAATAATAATTTTAAAAAAGATGTAGATGTGACATGCATTGAAAATTGTAAGCCAATGGTAGAAATATTAGACGAAACTAAAAGTATTTTAGGCTTCACAAATGTAAATGTTCAAGAACAAGATATGTGCTTGTATAATGTAAAATCAAAGTACGATTTGGTAATGGCAAATTATTCACTTAATGAATTAAATAAAGAAAATATCGAAAATGTACTTAAAAAGATGTATAGTGCCACAAGTAATTATATTTTGATAATAGAGGCAGGAACTCCAATGGGATATGAAATTGTAATGAAATGTAAAGAATACCTAATGAATCTTGGTATGAATATAGTTTCCCCTTGTAAAAATACTCTCTGTCCACTAAAAAACGATTATTGTCATTTTTTAGTAAGACTTCAAAGACCAAACTTCGATAGAAATGTTAAGTCGGGTACGCTTTCGTATGAAGATGAAAAATTTAGTTATATTTTACTGAGTAAAGAAAGCCCCAAAGATGATTTTGACAATATAATAATTCGCCATCCAAACTACAAAAAAGGTCTTATTTTGCTCAATTGCTGTACAAAAAATAATGGTGTAGAAACTATAAAAATTGCAAAAAGTCAAGGTGAACTTTATAAAAAGGCTAGAAAGTTTGATGTGGGTGATGAGTTCTAACAATTTACTAAAATAAACGAAATATTGTTATAGTTTTATAATAAATTTTTTTGAAAAATTTTTGAAAAAATCTTTAAAAACACTTGAAAAATATGTTACTATGTGGTATCATTTAGTAAGGTAAACGAGTGGTCCGCTACGAATAGAGCCGTATGAACACTTTGGACATACTAATTTTTTAAAAGGAGAAATCAAATGAGCAATATCATCGATGTAATTGAAAAAGAAGGTATGCGCACTGATATTCCTGAATTCGCTATTGGCGACAACGTTAAGGTTTTCGTTAAGGTAGTTGAAGGTAATCGTGAAAGATTACAAGGTTTTGAAGGTGTGGTAATCGCTCGTAAGAATGGCGGAATTAGAGAAACCTTTACTGTAAGAAATGTATCTTATGGTGTTGGTGTTGAAAGAACATTCCCATTGCATTCTACAAAAATTGACCATATTGATGTTTTAAGACATGGTAAGGTTAGAAGAGCTAAATTGTACTATCTTCGTGATAGATCTGGTAAAGCTGCTAAGCTTGAACAAAGATTTGAAAGCAAAAAAACTGCTACAGAAGAATAGTTTTAAATACCTATTAAAAATCACTTGATTAGTCAAGTGATTTTTTTTGCCCAAATTTTTAATTAAAAATTTTTAAGAAAACTTATAGTGCTTATAAATTTCACTTATATATAATATTTTTCATTATAATAATACAACGAACTATGACTTTGTAAATTAAATTGTTTATTAAAATTGGTTGTTTTATTTTTCATTGTGTTTTATAATGGAATAAGATTGGAATAAAAGGGGGCAAAAAATGTTAAGCAAAGTTAATAGTTTTACGCTTATTGGTTTAACTGGAGTAAAGATTGATGTAGAAGTAGATTTAAGCAAAGGAAAACCTAATTTTACATTGGTTGGATTACCAGATTCAACAATAAAAGAGTCTATAGAAAGAGTTTCGTCTGCTATTTGTAACTCTGGTTTTTATATGCCTGTAAAAAAGATTGTAATAAATCTAGCACCTGCAGATGTAAAAAAAGAAGGTTCGCTTTTTGACCTTGCTATTGCAGTTGGTATTTTGCAAGCGGGCGGGTATATGAATAATGATGAATATAGAAAATATGTAATAGTGGGAGAACTTTCACTAGATGGCAAACTTAGACCAGTTAACGGGATGTTGCCACTTTTAATTTCAGCGAAAGAGCAAGGTTTTACAAAGTTTATAATTCCAAAAAAGAACGAAGCGGAAGCGTGTTATCTAAATGGGATAGAAGCTTATACATTTAATGATTTGGCTGAAGTTATTTCATTTTTAAAAGGGGAAAGTTCAGTAAGTCCAGTAGTTCCAAGAATTTGGGAAAAGGAAGATAAAAGATATAAAGAAGATTTAAGTAGAGTAAAGGGTCAGTATAAGGCAAAGCGAGCACTTGAAATTGCTGTTGCTGGTGGACATAACATTATGCTTGTAGGTGCTCCTGGTTCTGGTAAAACAATGCTTGCTAAGTGTGTACCTTCAATATTACCCGACTTGACCTTTGAAGAAGCGTTAGAAATTACAAAAATACATAGTATTGCGGGGGTTCTAGATAAAGAACTTGGTGTAGTTACCAGTAGACCATATAGGTCGCCACACCACTCTGCAACGCCAGTAGCTTTGACGGGTGGTGGCAAAAATGCAAAGCCAGGAGAAATAAGTCTTGCGCATAACGGCGTGCTATTTTTAGATGAAATGCCAGAGTTTAATAAAAGCTTGCTTGAAACACTTCGTCAACCCCTAGAAGATGGTTACATTACAGTAAGTAGAGCAAATTTAACAGTTCAGTATCCAGCAAACTTTATGCTAATTGCCAGTATGAATCCGTGCCCTTGTGGAAATTATGGTTCAAAAACTTTAGAGTGTAAATGCTCTCCATCGCAAATAGATAAATATCTCAAAAAATTATCGGGTCCACTATTAGATAGAATAGATTTAAAAATTGATGTTGACCGTGTGGATTTTTATGATTTAACTAGTGAGAGTCCAGAAGAGTCTAGTGAAGAAGTTAAAAAGAGAATAAACAAAGCACGAGAAATTCAACGTAAACGTTTTGAAGGAACTGGAACTCACACAAACGCAAAGATGAATTCGGCACAAATTAAAGAATTTTGTAAAATAGATTCGGACGCTGAATTGATTTTAAAGGTCGCTTTTGATAGGTATAAGTTATCTGCAAGAGCTTATACAAGAATCTTGAAGGTCGCAAGAACTATAGCCGATCTTGATGATTCACCAAATATTTTAATGAAACATATTTCAGAAGCTATTAGTTATAGAACAATAGATAAATATGAGTTGTAGGAGAGATAGATGCAAAGTACTAGTAGTGAAGTTTTATTGTGTTTAAATTCGCTTGGATTTACAAAATCAAAAATTTCTAAATTAATTAATATTTTTGGTGGTTTGAAAAACATCTTAACCGATTTAGACACAAAAAGAGAATTGGTCGTAAATGTATTAAGCGAAGGCGTCTTTAATAATTTAAAACTGTGTTTAACAGAAGATAGAATTAGGGATGTACAGATAGAACTTGAAAAGTATGATGTAAAAGCAGTTACTATTTATGATGAAAATTTTCCTAAAAAGTTAAGAAATATACCAGATGCCCCATTTGTAATTTATTATAAAGGTGACATAAGTTTGACTGAAAGTGAGCATATTTTAGGAGTGGTTGGTACAAGAAAACCATCTAGTTATGGAAGAGATATTGCCGAAAAGTTTGTTTTTGAAGTTGCAAGAGAAGGTGTTGTTACGGTTAGTGGTTTGGCGTATGGAATAGACTCAGTTGTTGCAAATGAAACTTTAAAAGCAAAGGGTAAAACTATAGCGGTATTAGGCGGGGGCTTAGCTAAAATTTATCCATCAACAAACCAAAACTTAGCTGATGAGATTGTTAAAACGGGTGGATTAATTATTAGTGAATACAAGCCTACAGATAATCCTACACAATATACTTTCCCTGAAAGAAATAGATTAATTAGCGGAATTAGTGATGGTGTACTTATAATTGAAGCGGGAGAAAAGAGTGGTTCGCTTATTACTGCTGAGCATGCACTAAATCAAGGTAAAGACTTATTCGTCGTTCCGGGCAATTTAACAAGTTTTCAAAGCAAGGGAAGCAACCGCTTAATTTATGAAATTCCACATTGTATGGTAATTGAACCAAAAAATATTTTAGATAGTTTGGGTGTTTCTCCTAAATTGGACAACGCAGATTCTGAAAACATTGCCGTACAGTTGACAATGGCTCAAAAGTTAGTGTATGATTTGTTGAAGGTCGAAGATATGCATTTTGATGACCTCGCACAAAAACTAAATATGTCGCCAAGGGACTTAAATGTTCTATTGACGGATATGGAGATGGTTGGTATAATAAAGAGCCAATCGGGAAATTATTACGGAGTATAAAAAATGAAATTAGTTTTAATAGAAAGTTCGGGTAAACAAGAAACTGTTTCTAAATATCTTGGAAGCGGATACAAAGTTATTGCAACTAAGGGTCACGTTAGAGATTTGCCAGTAAGGACTCTTGGCGTTGATGTTGAACATAACTTTAAACCAGATTATCAAATTATGCCAGATAAGGCAAAACTTATAGAACAACTAAAAGCCGAAGCAAAAAAGAGCGAATGCGTACTAATTGCAACTGACCCAGATAGAGAGGGTGAAGCTATTGCGTGGCATTTGGCACATTGCTTGGGAATTAAAAAAAGTGAAAAAGCAAGAATTGAATTTAACGAGATTTCTAAATCTGCTATTACGCATGCGTTGACAGTTCCAAGAGTTATAAACGAAAACTTAGTTGATGCGCAACAAGCACGAAGAGTTTTAGATAGACTTGTGGGATATAAATTGTCACCACTAGTTTCTAACAAAATTCAGGGTGGTCAAAATTTAAGTGCTGGTCGTGTACAATCGGTAACATTAAGACTTGTTGTAGATAAAGACAGAGAAATAGAAAACTTTAAACCAGAAGAGTATTGGACGCTAACTGGTATTTTTACTAAACTTAATGAAACAGATTTAATAAAGGCTAGTTTATCGTTAAAGAAAAATGAACGAATTAAAAATAAAGAAGAAATGGATGCGGTAATTGATGAGCTAAAGGGCAAAGAATTTGTAGTTTCTAATGTTAAAAAAGCCGAAAGTAAATCACACCCATCTGCTCCATTTACTACTTCATCTATGCAACAAGATGCTCAAAATAAATTGGGTTTTGCACTAAAACAAACTTCAGCATTAGCACAAACTCTTTACGAAGGTGTAACGATTCCGGGTGAAGGTAAAGTTGCGTTAATTACATATATCAGAACAGACTCGGTGAGAGTTAGTGAAGAAGCGCAGAGTAAAGCACTTGAATTTATTAAAAATAAGTATGGTGCGGAATATTGTCCTAAAACTCCAAATATTTATAAAGGAAAAAAGAACATTCAAGACGCCCACGAAGCAATTAGACCAATTACACTAGAAAGACGCCCAGAAGATTTAAAAAATGTCATTGACCCAGCATTATATAAACTATATAAACTAATTTATGATAGATTTTTGGCAAGTCAAATGGCTGAAGCAAGATATGATAGTGTAAATATAGATATTGAAGCGGTAGGTACAAATAGGGTATTTAAAGCAGTTGGAAAAACAATGTTGTTTGATGGTTTTACAGTACTTTATAACAACACACCAGCAACCGATGATAATTCAGAAGAACAAGAGAACAAGTTACCAAGCGTAGCAGTTGGAGAAAAATTAGACAACAAAGAATTAAAACCTGAGCAAAAGTTTACAAAACCACCTACTAGATACACAGAATCTAGTTTAGTTAAGGCAATGGAAGAAAAAGGAATAGGAAGACCAGCGACATACTCTCCAACCGTAAACACCTTGCTTTCTAGATTGTATCTACAAAAGGATGGCAAATATATAATTTCTACAGAACTTGGAAGAACGGTAGTAGATTTATTGTTAAAATATTTTAGTGATATTATGG
Source organism: uncultured Clostridia bacterium (assembly GCA_934772525.1). Lineage (GTDB taxonomy): Bacteria > Bacillota > Clostridia > Christensenellales > UBA1242 > UMGS1908. The sequence goes on along the minus strand of CAKVMI010000002.1, from coordinate 194,423 downwards.
ATGTAGGCTTTACTGCCGATATGGAAAATAGACTTGATACAATAGAAGAAGGCGGTCAAGTTTGGCAAGATGTAATAAGAGATTTCTACAAAAACTTCTTTGATGAATTAATGCGTGCGTATAAAGATAAAGATAAAGTTGAAATGGAAGCAGAAAAGAGTGATGTTATTTGCGATAAGTGCGGTGCTACAATGATTTATAAAAATGGAAAGTTTGGAAGATTTTTGGCGTGCCCTAATTATCCAGATTGCAAAAACACTAAAAACATTCAAACAAATAATGTCGTAGGAAAGTGTCCAAAGTGTGGTGGAGATTTATTAAGAAAGAAATCTCATAAAGGTAAAATCTTCTTTGGCTGTAAAAATTATCCAAAATGTGATTTTGCAAGTTGGGATTTGCCATACAAAGATAAATGTCCTAAATGCAACTCTATGATGGTTGAAAAACAACTTAATGGTTATAAACAAATTAAATGTACAAATTGCGATTTTCAAGAAAACATTACTGAAAATGAGAATAAGGATAGTGAAATAAATGACAATTAATATTGTGGGTGGTGGTCTTGCGGGAAGTGAGTGTGCATATTTTTTGGCAACACATGGAATAAAGGTCAATTTGTTTGAAATGAAACCTGAAAAATTTTCGCCCGCTCATAAAAATCCTAATTTTGCAGAGATTGTTTGTTCTAACTCATTAAAAAATGAAGACATTTTAACATCGTCGGGCTTATTAAAATATGAGATGGATGAATTAGGCTCAATGATTTTAAAAGTCGCAAGACAAAATAGAGTGCCAGCTGGCAACGCACTTGCTGTGGATAGAGAAAAGTTCAGTTTAGAAGTCACAAAACTATTGAAGTCAAATGAAAATATAACTATTATAAATAAAGAAGTTCAAGATATTGACTTATCTCAAAAAGATACAATTTGGGTTGTTGCAACTGGACCGCTAACCAGTGCGCCATTACTAAAAGGATTGCAGAACCTTTTAGGCGAAGAGCAATTACACTTTTTCGATGCATCTGCACCTATTGTAACAGCAGAAAGTTTAGACTACACTAAATGCTTTAAACAAGATAGGTATGGTGAGATTGGTAAGGGTGATTATCTAAATGCTGTAATGGATAAAAGTGAATATGAAACCTTTGTAAAGGAATTAAAAAATGCCGAGATTGTTACCTTACATGACTTTGAAAAGGGTGATATTTTTGAAGGGTGTATGCCCGTTGAAGTTATGGCAAAGCGTGGCGATGACGCATTAAGGTTTGGTCCCCTTAAACCAGTTGGATTTAATATTAACCCACTTGGCGTAAAACCCTATGCTGTTTTGCAGTTAAGAAAGGAAAATACCGAAGAAGAAACTTATAATTTAGTAGGTTTTCAAACAAACCTAAAGTTTGGTGAACAAAAGCGAGTATTTTCATTGATCCCTGCACTTAAAAATGCTGAGTTTGTAAAATATGGTGTTATGCATAGAAATTCTTTTATAAATGCACCAAAAAATTTAGAATTGGACTATAGTCTAAAAAAGTTTCCTAATGTATATATAGCAGGTCAACTTAGTGGAGTTGAAGGTTATGTAGAAAGTACGGCAAGTGGATTAATAGTTGCAATAGCGATATATTTAAAACTAAAAGGCAAACTACTAGAACTCAATAACAAAACTATGATAGGTGCTATTGCAAGTTATATTTCAAATCCATGCAACGTAAATTCTTTTCAACCAATGAATTCTAATTACGGAATAATAGCAACAACTGGTGAAAGAATAAAAGATAAGGAAGCAAAAAGACGAGCGATATTTGAAAGGTCAAAAACCGAGATAGAAAAATTAAAGGAGATAATAAATGATGGAAATTAGAGGAACAACCATAATAGCCGTAAAAAGAGATGGCAAGATTGTTTTGGCTGGTGATGGTCAAGTAACGGCTGGTGAAAGATATATTTTAAAATCTAATGCAGTTAAGGTAAGAAGAATTTATGAAGATAAAGTAGTCGTTGGCTTTGCCGGTGCGACTGCAGATGCTTTTACGCTTACCGAAAAATTTGAAAAAATGCTTAAAAAATATAGTGGTAACTTAATGCGTGCAAGTGTAGAACTTGCTCAAATGTGGCGTGGAAATGAAGCACTACGTAAATTAGAAGCGCAAATGATTGTTGCTGATAAAGATAATATGTTTTTACTTACCGGTGTTGGCGATGTAATTGAACCCGAAAATGATGTAATAGAAATAGGTTCAGGTGGACCTTATGCAAAGGCAGCTGCATTGGCACTATTACAGAATACAACACTTTCTAGTAAAGAAATTGCAGTTAAAGCTATAGAGATTGCTGGAAGTATGTGTGTATTTACAAATCATCATATAACAGTTGAGGAGGTCTAGTTATGGAATTATCACCAAAGGATATTGTAAGTGAATTAGATAAGTATATAGTAGGTCAAACTGAAGCAAAAAAAGCCGTTGCAATAGCATTACGCAATAGATATAGAAGAAGTAAGTTGGTTGGCGAATTAAAGGATGAAGTTACGCCAAAAAACATAATTATGAAGGGACCGACTGGTGTTGGTAAAACCGAAATTGCAAGAAGATTGAGTAAACTAGTTAACGCTCCATTTGTAAAGGTAGAAGCAACAAAGTTTACCGAAGTAGGTTATGTTGGTAGAGATGTAGAAAGCATGGTTCGTGACCTTGTAGAAGCAAGCCTGCATTTGGTAAAGAAAGAAAGATTTACCGAAGTTAGAGAAAAAAGTGAAGCAATTGCAATAGAAAAACTTTCGAAACAACTTTCAGAACAACACAAAATAGATGAAAATGGCGTTAGTTTAACAACCGAACAAATTGCAGAAGGACTTAAAGAAGGTAAATATATGTCAGACATAGTAGAGATAGATATGGCGGAAATGCCAAAGCAAATCAATATTATGTCTAACATGGGTATGGATGTAAACATTACCGAAATGCTAGATGGCATTATGGGTGGTGCTAGAAAGAAAAAAACAAAGAAAACGGTTGCCGAAGCTAAAGAAATTATTATTCAAGAAGAAAGTGAAAAACTTATTGATATGGATGCAGTGCAATCGGAAGCGGTTAAAAGAGCCGAACAAAGTGGCATAATCTTTATCGATGAAATAGATAAAATTACGGGTAAAGGCGGTAATTCGTCGGGTCCGGATGTTTCACGTGAGGGTGTACAACGAGATATTTTACCAATTGTAGAAGGTTGTACAGTTTCAACTAAATATGGTCCAGTAAAAACCGATTACATTTTATTTATTGCAGCGGGTGCATTCCATATTTCAAGAGTTGAGGATTTGATTCCAGAACTTCAAGGTAGATTTCCAGTTCTTGTAGAATTAAATAGTTTAAAGAAAGAAGATTTTGCAGATATTTTGAAAAATACTGAAAATTCTTTAATTAAGCAATATAAAGCACTTTTAGCAGTAGATAATATCAATCTAGAATTTACCGATAAGGCAATAGATGAAATATCAAGAATTGCAGAATTAGAGAATGAAACCAGTGAAAATATTGGGGCTAGAAGATTGCATAATGTTCTAGAAAAGTTATTGGAAGATATCTCATACAACGCAGATGGCAATCATCCAGTTATAGATGTTAAAATTGATGAAGAATATATAGAAAAGAATTTAAGTCATACATTAAAGTCATTTAATCTTAAAAAGTATGTCTTATAAAAAGGAGTTTTTATGGAAAGACTAGATTGCGAAGCTTTAGGTGCAAAAGTTGCAAGTGAAGGTATAACGGTTGTAGAGTTTGGTGCGGGCTGGTGTAAGTATTGTTTAAAGATGAAAGATGAGATGAATTTGTTTGAAAAAGCACATAATGATATCAAATTTATATATGTAGATACAAACGAATTTGAATCTGTTGCTGTAGAATACAATGTTACTTTCTTACCGGGCTTACTATTCTTTAAAAATGGTATATTAGTAAAAGCGACACATGGTTATAAAAAATTTGAACAACTAGAAGAAATGTTAAAAGAGGTTAACGAACAATAATTCTTCATAGAAATAATAGGTAACATTAGGTAAATTAGGTTCACCTATTATTTTGTTGTGTAATAACCAAAAAATGTATTTTTTCTACAAATAAGGGGGTTTGTCCCTATTGACAATAATCACATTTTGTGGTAAAATAATCACAATATTAGTGGGGGACGTTTTTAATGGATAAGAGAATTTATTTAGATTATGCAGCAACAACACCTATAAATGTTGATGTTTACAAAGAAATGCTTGATTGCTTCCAAAATGTATCAGGCAATAGTAATAGTTTGCATGCATTTGGTAGAGAAGCAAGTGAAGTACTAGAAAAAGCGAGAATGACAGTTGCAAAAACTATCAATTGTCAACCAAATGAAATTTACTTTACATCTGGCGGAACCGAGTCTAACAACTGGGCAATTTTTGGTCTTGCAAGAGCAAATAGAGATAAGGGTAATCATATTATAGTTTCAGCGTTTGAACACCCATCAATTTTGGAAGCTTGTAAGGAACTAGAAAAAGAAGGCTTTAAAGTTTCTTATATTCAAATTGGTAAAGATGGATTAATTAATTACAAACACTTAGTAAAATTAATTACTAAGGATACTATTTTAATATCTGTTATGACGGTAAATAACGAACTTGGAACTATTCAACCAATTAAGGCAATAGCAAAACTTGCTGAAAGTTATGGTATTTTATTCCATACCGATGCAGTTCAAGCACTAAGTTCTATTAAAATTGATGTTAAAGATATGGGTATTGACGCACTTAGTATATCAGCTCATAAAATTTATGGACCAAAGGGAATGGGTGCATTGTATATTAAGAACGGCACCAAAATAGATAGATTAATTTTTGGTGGCGAACAAGAGCGTAATATGCGTGCTGGTACAAGTAATGTACCAAGTATTGTTGGTTTTGCAAAGGCTTGTGAATTATTGTCTTCTAATTTTGCAAACCATGATAAGAGTTTGGCAAAAATTAAAAAGTATTTTGTAAATCAACTTGCGGAAAAAATTCCTAATGTACAAGTAAATGGTAGTTTAATTAATCAAGTTAACAATATTGTTAGTGTAGATTTTAAAAATGTAGACGGCGAAGCTATTTTAATGCTTTTAGATCTTGCAGGTGTTGCTGTTAGTACAGGTGCTGCATGTTCTTCTGGTGTTGCTGGTGGTTCGCATGTTATTAAGGCTCTTGACCCAAAAAGAGTAAAGAGCACGGTAAGATTTTCATTTAGTTATTTGACAACTTTCGAAGAAATTGATTATACAATAAAAGAACTCTCAAAAATTGTAAATAATCTTCGTCAATTATCACCAGTTAAGGTTAAAAAGGAGGAAAAGTAATATGCAAAAATATTCTTCAACCGCAATAGACCTTTTTTATAATTCCAAGTTTTCGGGTGCAACAGTTGGTGCTGATGTTATAGCAAAAAACGAAAACAAAGAAAGTGGCGAAATCGTAAAAGTTTACTTAGTAGTACGAAAAAATACAATTAAAAGTTGTTCATTTCAAGCGATGGGTTCAATTAACTTGTTTGCATGTATGAGTACTATTTGTGAACTAAGCATAGATAAGTCACTAGAAGACGCCGAAAAAATTAATGAAAAAGATATCATAAATTCGTTAAAACAAATATCTAAACAAGATTACAATAAAGTTACATTTGCAGTACAATCATTACAAAAAGCAATTGTCATGTATAAAAGGAAAAGAGATAACGGAACCCTAAATCAAAGAAATTCTAAAAAGAAAGATATTTATCCATCAAAAAATATTACAGTATTCACCGAAAATGAAAATAGTGCAATAGAAAATGAGTTTTTTGATGCAAGTTCAGAAGATGAAGTTGTAGATAGTACAAATATAGCAGAAATAATTAATGAAGAAAAAACAGAAGAAAATACTGAAAATTCTTCATCAAAAGAGAGTAAAAAGGTAAAGTCTGTAAAAAGTCAACCTAAAGTCGAAACTAAAAAAGTGGCAGATAAAAAGACACAAAAACAATCAAAAGCACCTAAAAAAGCAAAGTCTACTCAAGTTGCAACATCCTCTGAATTACAAGTTGTTCCAGTTGGTGGTAAAAAAGCAAATAAGCCAACAAGAATAGATGTTAGGGTGGTAGAAGAAGATAAAGAACCTGCTACAATATCTAAGGTTATAACTACCACAACCGAAACTCAAAAAACAGTAGATGGTAAAGTTGTGGAAAATACTTCAAATACCGAAACTAAAGTTGTTTCGCCAGATGGTAAAGAAAATATGATTGATGAAATAGATACCATTACAGAACAATTAACAAATGCAATTTCGCAACTAAATTTTACATTTGATGAAACACCAGAAGAAGAACAAAAAAGTAAAAAACAAAAGAACAAAAAATAAGTAAATTTTTTATCACATTAGCATTTTAGCTGATGTGATTTTTTTAATTAAGAATTTTGTATGGTTTACAAAATTTGCCGAATTTTTAGATTTTTTTGAATAAATATCACAAAATGTGTGTAAAATATTTGCAAATATATGCAAAATACTATATCATGATAGTAATGATTAAATTAAAGTAAATTTATCATTGTTTTATAAAAATGAATTTGCATAGTATTTCAAAGGAGGAAAATCAAAAAAATGAACAGTACAAGTAGAATGAACAGATCAAAAAGAAAAGGTGCTAAAAAATTTGCAATATTAGTTGCTTTGTTGTGCGTAGTTGCAGTGTCTGCATTTACTACCGCAATTGTATTTGCAGCAACTAATATTAAAGGTTCTGGTACAACCAACATCACTTATTCAGTGACTGGAGCTGTTAAGGGTACGATGGATGCAACTTATAAATTAGGTGATGCTGAAGAAACATCATGGGGAAGTGTGTCTTATGATGGTTCGGAAGAAGATAGTGCAACAAAGGCGTTATCATCAATAGCAAATATTAATTTCACAAAAGCCGATAGATCTGTAGTTTACAAATTTGTGTTTAAAGCCGATACAGGTACTTCCGCAACAAAAAACGGATACAGTGCATTACTATCATTCAGTCTTGGTTCAAGTAAAAGTGCTGATAATGTAAATGTTTATTACTCTACCGATGGCACTACATGGGGAAGTGCAATTACTATTGGAAGTGACGAAGTAACATTATCTTCATCTAGCCTTGATGTTAGAAGTAATTCTGGAATTGCCGCATATGTTAAAGTAGAAATGGTAAGTGAATTAGAAAATGTAAATTTTGGTGGAACTTTTGGTTGGGCTTTAACTAACAATAACGCATAACTAAATAGTTAATATAAAAAATTCCTTTCTTGATTGAAAGGGATTTTTCAGTTATGAAAAATATTAAAAATATAAATTTTGTAAATAATTTATTGTGATTTAACAAATGAAATGTAATAAAAAAATTGGTTATAGTTTTTATTCAAATTAATTGAAGTTAAAATGAAAATAGTATAAAATATAGTAGACTAAACTTATAGCGGAGAAAAAATGAAAGGGCAAACAAATCAAAATATAAAGAATAATAAATGCCTGAATAATAAAAAGGTTGAATATGTTCAGACCACAAGCGGTATAGTTTGTAAACTAAAGAAAGATAATTCAGTTGTAGGACTTATAGAGCATAAAAAAAGAAATAAAAAAAATAAAGGCGCTATAAAAAGTGTTGTAAATTGCCTTTGTATGCTTTTTTCAGTTGTTGTCTTTTATTGTTTATGCATTACTGTCTTTAACTCGGTATTTTACAAATTAAAGCCTACATTTTTTGGGTTTGCTACATGCAAAGTCGTTACGGCGTCTATGGTAAATTCTGGATTTAATGTCAACGATAAAGTGATTGTTAGGGCGGTGGATACATCTACTCTTCGTGGTGCAAGAGTAAATGAAAACGGCGAAAAAATATGGGGTGATATTATTGCTTTTTATGTAGACCCCGATAATCAAACCGATGTTAGCGAGTTTAATCAAATCACAAATTTTGATTATGATATTAAATATATTGGCTGGGTGGGTAGTATTTTTAATGCTCCGAGTACAAGGTTAAGACAACTAGCTAAAAGCAAGGCACCAATCTTTTTTCATCATATAGAAGATGTGTATGTGGATAGTTCGGGTAAAAGATGGTTTAGTACGAGAGGCTCAAATAATTTTTTTATAGATCAAGAAACAATTAACACCGAGGAGGGGCAAAGATATTTAAATTCAGGATATGTTTCGGAAGATGTTATTTTGGGAGTTTTCGATGAGAATGCTAATACTAAAAGCTTAGCACGTAGTGTAACCAACATTGCTGAAAGTAAAGCGATTGTACCTGTTTTTGTAATTTTAATAGTGCTTTTATTGTTAGTGGGGCTTAGTGATGTGTTTACATTGATAATATCCTATTATTATACAGCAAAATTACTTGACGGAAACCTTAGTCCAACCGATGCAAAAATCAGAAAGTTTCGAATTTATGAAAATTTGTCCGATTATGAAAAGTTGCAAATTTTACAAGATTTTCCAGTAGAGCAAAGTGCAGAAATTATAGCAAATTTATTTTTTGTTCCACAAGAAATGAAAGAAACTAAAAAAGAAGAACAAATAAAGTCGCAAAATAAAAAATATAAATCTAAAAATCCAAATTATAATGAGCTAAAGAAGATATATGCTAAAAAGAGAATACAACTACTAAAAGAGAGTAAAAAGGACAACTAATTTATTAATTATAGTATAATTTGTCGAAAAGTGACGATAATATTACTAATAACGAAAAAGGAGGGAATTAGTATGAATCGCTCAATTAGTTGCTGTTTGATGGTTGCTGGTGTTGGATTTGTCGCTGGTGCAATGCTTGCTTCTAACAATGCCGAGGTTAGAAAATGGTTTACATCTACTAGTAAAAAACTAAGTGATATGTATGATGATATTATGCAAAAAATGAACTCTTCAAGCCAAAGTCAGGCTAGTGGTTCTACATCTAACGAAGATGAAAATTCGTCCAAAATTAATTCATCTAACACTCGTTCAACTCATTAAATTTAACTAGTTCGTTATTAATTATTAAAATAGTCTACTTTTTTAGTGGACTATTTTACTTTTGTATGTTATTATTTATTAGGGAGAAAATAATAGTTATATGCAAATACTTTGTTTAGATATTGGAATGGTACGAATAGGGATAGCAAAAAGTGATGAACTTGAAATTATTGCAAGCCCGCTAGAAGTTTATAAAAGAACTAATTCCATAAATAATGACGCAAAATATATTGCAAAGCTAGTAGAAAGTAAAAATATCGGGCTTATAGTAGTTGGTCTTCCGTTAAAAATGGACGGAACTAGCGGAAGTAGTGTAGATATGGTGAACGAATTTGTTGAAAAAATTAAAAAGTTTACCAATGTACCTATAGTAATGCAAGATGAAAGATTTTCTACAGTTTCTGCTACAAATATTCTTTTAGAAGGCAATGTTAGCCGTGAAAAAAGAAAGGGTGTTGTAGATAAACTGGCAGCAACTATTATTTTACAAAGTTTCTTAGATAAAAAACAAAAAAAATATTAAAAGGAAGGATATTAGTTAATGGAAAATGGATTAGAAGGAAAGGGTAGTGCCCCAAAGTCTATCGTTCATATGGTAGAAGATGAAGATGATGTTGTTACCTTAGTTAGTGAAGAAGGAGAAGAAATTCAATTCGTAGAAATTGCAGGAATTGTTTATCGTGGAAACTTTTATGCAGTACTTCAACCAGTAGAACTTTTGGATGGTATGACCGATGAAGAAGCGTTAGTATTCAAGGTTACAAAGGGAGAAAATGGAGAAGATAACTTCGAAATTGAAATAGATGAAAGCATTATAGATGCTGTTTATCAAGAATATTTAAAGCTTTTGGCCGATGTACCAAAAAATTAAAAAATTTTGCTTAAAATTATTGCAAAATGTAATATTATGTGGTAAACTAACTTCGCTTATAAATATTACACACCTAGAGCCGATTTTTGCATTGTTGCCAAAGGACTACATTTGGTTGTCGCAAAAATATGACGCTTAGGGAGGAAAAAACAAGGAGGAATTTAAAATGTCTGTAGTATCAATGAAGCAATTACTAGAAGCAGGTGTTCACTTTGGTCATCCAACACACAAGTGGAACCCTAAAATGAAGAAGTATATTTTTACTTCAAGAAATAATATTTATATTCTTAACCTAGAACAAACTGTTGAACAAATTGATAAGGCTTATACCTTTATAAAGAACACAGTAGAAGAAGGTAAGAGTATTCTTTTTGTTGGAACAAAGAAACAAGCCAAGGATGCTATCATAGAAGAAGCACAAAGATGTGGTATGTACTATGTTGGTAGCCGTTGGTTAGGTGGTACTTTAACTAACTTTAAAACCATCAAGACCAGAATTGATAGACTTAACAAGTTAAATCAAATGGAAAAGACTGGTGAATTTGATCTTTTAACAAAGAAAGAAGTTCAAAAGTTAAAGGCTGAAAGAGATAAACTAGAAGAAAACCTTGGTGGTATCAAGGATATGCGTACTCTTCCAGGTGCTATGTTTGTAGTAGACCCTAATAAGGAATATATCGCAGTTCGTGAAGCTCGTTCACTAGGTATTCCTATCGTTGGTTTGGTAGATACAAACTGTGACCCAGATTCAGTTGACTATGTTATCCCAGGTAACGACGACGCTATCCGTGCCGTAAAACTAATTGCAAGTGCTATGGCTTACGCTGTTATTGAGGCAAAAGAAGGCGAAGAAGGTTTAGCAAAGGTTAGAGAAGCTGACGAAAAGGCTCGTGAAGAAGAAAAAGCTCGTGAAGAAGCTCAAAATGCTGAAAACGCAACTGAAGAAGTTAAGGCTGAAGAAAAGGTAGAAGAAAAGACTGAAGAAGTTAAAGCTGAAACCGAAGAAGTTAAGCCAGCTCCAAAGAAGAGAGCTCCAAGAAAGAAGGCTGAAACTGAAGAAGCACCAAAAACTGAAGAAAATTAATTTTATTATATAGGAGTATTTTAGATGATTAGTTCAGCAGATATTAAGGCGCTAAGAGAAAAAACTGGCGTTGGAATGATGGATTGCAAAAAGGCATTAACCGAAGCTAACGGAAATATGGACAAAGCTATTGAACTTTTAAGAGAAAAGGGAATGGCTGCCGTTGCTAAGAAGTCAGGCAGAATTGCCGCAGAAGGTATTGCTGTTAGTTATATCCACTCAAACGGTAAAATTGGCGTATTAGCCGAATTTAACTGTGAATCAGATTTCGTTGCAAAGAGTGCGGATTTCCAAAACTTTGCTCATGATGTTTGTATGCACATTGCTGCAGCAAACCCTACTTGTGTTAGAATAGAAGAACTTGACCCAGCAGTAGTTGAAAAGGAAAGAGAAATTCTTAAAGCACAAGCATTAAACGAAGGCAAGCCAGAAGCAGTAGTTGAAAAGATGGTAGAAGGAAGAATTAAAAAGTTCTACAAAGAATCTGTTTTGATGGAACAAGAATTTGTTAAAGATCCAGAAAAGACCATTACTCAACTAGTAAACGAAATTACCTTAAAACTTGGAGAGAAAATTACCATTCGAAGATTTGTAAGATACGAAGTTGGTGAAGGTCTTGAAAAGCGTAACGATAACTTTGCAGAAGAAGTTATGGCTCAAACGCAAACAAAAAAGGATTAAGTTTTTTATAAAAATTGAGCATTGGTTTATTCAATGCTCAATTTTATTTGCAATTAAATATAATATTATAGTATTATATTAGTATAAATATTTTTAATGGAGAAACTGACTGAATGGAAAATTTAGAAGATTATATTGCAGAGCAATACTTAAATTATGAAGAAGAACTTGGTAAAGTTTTGGAACATCAAAAAAGTGAGTATGTTTCACTAAGAGCAGGTAGAGCAAATCCACATATTTTAGATAAAATTATCGTAAACTATTATGGGACTCCTACACCACTTACACAAATTTCTAATATTACAGTACAAGATGGTAGAGTTCTTGTAATTTCTTTATGGGATGCTAACGCTATGAAGGAAACTTTAAAGTCAATTTTAGCATCTGATATAGGTATTAATCCTAACGATGATGGCAAAATTATTAGATTAGTATTCCCACCATTAACCGAAGAAAGACGTAAGGAAATGGTAAAAACTGTAAAGAAGATTGCTGAAGATTCTAAGGTTGCTTGCCGTAATGCAAGACGTGATATTATGGATAAGTTTAAGCAACTAAAGAAGGATTCTGAAATAACAGAAGATGAATTGGCATCTAACGAAAAGGATATTCAAAAAACATTAGATGAATATATTACAAAGATAGATAAAGAATCGGTTGAAAAAGAAAAAGAAGTTATGCAAATATAGTTTAGTGAGAATTTTTTATGAATTTATTAAAAAAGAAAGGGGTAATAGATTCCGAAAATATCCCAGCACACATTGGTTTTATTATGGATGGCAATGGTCGTTGGGCTAAAAAACGGGGGCTTCCAAGGTCTGCAGGACATAGGGAAGGTTCTATTGCGTTAGAAAAAGTTTGTTCGGCATGTCGAGATTTTGGAGTAAAAACTATTACCGTTTATGCTCTTAGCACCGAAAACTTGAAGCGAAGTGAAAAAGAAGTTAATTATATTATGAATCTTGCAGTAGAATTTTTGGAGAAAGAACTTGCTAATGCAATTAAGAATGATTTAAAAATAAATATAATTGGCGATATTTATAATGAAAGAGTTGATGAAAAAACTCGTAATTGCTTTTTAAATGCAATGCAAAAGACCAAGGATTGCAAGACTTATGTTTTAAATATAGCATTTGTTTATGGCGGTCGTGATGAGATTGTTCGTGCGGTAAATAAGATTATTGAAAGTGGTCTAAAAAATATTACCGAGAGCGATTTTGAAAAGTTTTTATATACCGCAGGTCAGCCTGACCCAGACTTAATAGTTAGGGCAAGCGGTGAACAAAGAGTTAGTAATTTTTTGATGTGGCAACATGCTTATAGTGAATTTTATTTTTTAGATACACTTTGGCCAGATTTTGATAAAGAAACTGTAAAAAAATGTATTATTGAATATCAGAAAAGAACTCGAAAGTTTGGAAAAGTAGAAGAATAATTTAGGAGAAAAGTAATGGGCAAAAGAACTTTAACTGGTGCAGTAATACTTATTGTTACAGCGTTATTTGTTGCAAGCAGATTTCTTTCGGTTTATTTTTTTGATGCATTTATTATGGCAATTTCATTTATTGCTTGTTATGAAGTGTTAAAGGCACATCAAAAAGATGAGAGAAGATGCTCAAAGGCATATATTTATCTTTCCGTCGTTCACGCATTTTTATTGTATTTGACTTATGTACCATTTGTATCAAAGACTATATTACAAACTTTATTGTATCAATTATTTTTGGCAATTTTATTTTTTGTAGCGTCTATGATAACCGACGTTGTATATTTAAACAAACACAAAGACGAAGAATTTACTGCTGATGAAATGTTACTTTCAACAAAAAAACTAATGACAACCATATTGTGGCCAAACACCTTAATTGGAACACTTTATGGAATAAATGGCTTTAGTGTTGGGATGGGAACAATGATTTTAGGGCTTGTATTTGGTGTTGCTATGGCAACAGACGTTTTTGCATATCTTGTAGGTAGTGCATTCCATAGGGGTAATTTTGCAAATCAAATTTCGCCTAAAAAATCACTAAGTGGTGCAATAGGTGGACTATTTGGTGGTATTATAATATCAGTGGTATTATATTTAATATTTGTAATTGGTGGGGTGTACAATCCATTTACAGAAGTTAATAACACAAGTCTTATATTGTTTTTTGTGTTGGTAGGGCTATTAGGCTCAATTGCTACCGAAGCGGGCGATTTGGTTGCTTCAAGCGTAAAACGAAGATTTGAAATAAAAGACTTTGGTAAAATTCTTCCAGGACACGGCGGTGTTATGGATAGAATAGATGGTATGATGTTTGTTTCTGCAATCACATACATTTTAGCATTAATTATTATTGTTTAGGTGGTAAAATGAAGATAACTTTATTTGCGTTAATTTTATTTGAAATATTATTTAACTGGTTGTATAAACCAACTGAAAATAATAAACAATTTAGATTAATTGTTCAAAATGTCCTTTCTAGCGTAATTGTTGCGTGGGCAGTGATTTGTATTGTGAAGGGTGCAAGTGCGTTCTTTTATGTATATTATGCTTTGATTATATTATCTTGTGTAATTAAAACTGCATGGAGTAATGAAAGTAAACATAAAAGTAAAGTTAATCTAATTTGTTTATATTTTGAAACGCTATTAACCATTGTTGCTTGTTGTGTAGAATGGAATAACATTATTTATATCATTTTGGCAATAGCCTTTTTAATGGTGCTTATAATGGTTCATGAACTTGGACATTATACCGCTGGTAAGATATTAAAATTTAAAATAAATGAATTTTCTATTGGCTTTGGCCCTGCAATATTTTCAAAGACAAAAGCAAATGGTGAAAAGTTCTCAATAAGAGCGATTCCTTTAGGTGGTTATTGTGCATTTGAAGGCGAAGATGAAGAGAAAGAAACCGAAGGTGCATTTAACAAACAAAAGCCATGGAAGAGATTGATTGTACAATCTGCTGGTGTAATATTTAACTTCTTATTTGGACTTGTTATGAGTGTTGTTTATCTTTGTATGGCAAACTATGGCCTTCCAAAAGTTATATCTGTAGCAGATTACAATTCTAACCAATTTATGGTGGGTGATGTTATCACCGAAGTAAATGGTAAGAAGTTTGACTACTATAAAGTTAGTTCTAACACATTAGAACAATTTTCAAAGAAAATTGCTAAATATGGTGAGGGTGAAGAGATTACCCTAACTATTATAAGAGATGGCAAAGAACAAACTATTATCGTTAAAAAGGAAAATAGAGATGCATTTAGATATGTATTGTATCCAGAAGCAATAAAAGAAAATGCATATTATTTAAGTGGTACAACTTATATTAAATTCTCATCAACTGAAGAGTTGCTGACATACTTAAAGAATGTAGAAAACGAACTGACTTCAGTTTATAAATTTAATGCAAATACAAATGAGTATGTTGCATATACCGAAGAAGAGATTTCAAGCCTTTGTGGTATTTCTACAAGCAATTCGGGCGTATCACTGGGCATTTTACAATCTTTTGAATACAAAAGGTATTCATTTGGAGAAGCTTTGCTTTATGCGTTCCCATTCTGTATAGATGTTTGTTGGTTGATTTTGAAAGTGCTTGGCGGTATATTTACGGGTGCTACTAAAGTGTCTGAACTTGGCGGTACAGTAACGACAGTTGAACAAATTGCAAAAATAACTAGCATTGATTGGAGATATATTTTCTATCTAATTCCACTTATTAGTATGAACCTTGCCGTATTTAACATTTTACCAATACCAGCACTAGATGGTGCAAGGATGGTATTTGTAATAATAGAATGGATAAGAAAAAAGCCTATTGACAGAAATGTAGAAGCCTATATTCATTTCTTTGGCTTAATAATTCTATTTGCTCTAGTAATTTTCTTAGATTTTTATCATATTTTCTTGCTATAAAGTGGGTGGTAAAATGATAGACTTTTTAAACGAAAAAATGAAAAAGTATAATATATCATTTAACTTAGAGTCTGCAGTCTTTAATAAAGACCTGCGGGCTTTAAGTTTAAGTTTGGTATATCCTGATGAAGCGATACTAAGCGAAGATATAAGGATGGCAGTGAAAAAGGAAGTATATGCACTTTTGCCAGAGGGTATAAAAACACTTGATATAAAATACAAAAAAAATTACTTTGATGATGAGAGCATAAAAACTTTTGTACAAGATTATTTCAAAAAGAGATTGCCGATAGTTCGATTTGACTTGTCTTCAATAGAATTTGATAAAACCAAAAGTGTAATAAATTTGAACATAGAAGAAAGGTTTATTAAAATTGTAAATGAAAGTACAATTATAGATGATTTAAAATTGGCACTTTCACAAAGGTATTATAGTACTTTTGATGTGCTTGTTACATCAACACCTAATAGAGTTTTTGAAATAGAAGAAGATGATACATTTGTAGAAGATACTAGTGCAGAAGCTTATATAATAAAACTAAAATCAATAGAGCCATACATAGGTGAAGTTATACAAGATTCACCACTTTTGATGGCTACAATGGTTGAACCTAGCGAAGCAATTTGCGTTGCTGGAAAAATACGAAATTTAAGAGAACAGAAAACTAAAGAAAAGGTATTAGAAGATGGCAAGGTAAGGCCTGAAAAGCCTTATTACACTTTTGAAATATATGATTATAGTGGATCACTTAAAGTGGTGTATTTCCCAAATAAGGCAACTTTGCCAAAAGCTGAAAAACTTGCAAATGATTTAGAAGTTTGTATATTTGGTAGTTTGGAAGAGAGTGCATTTGACACTGGGTTGAGTGTAAGACCAAAAGTTATTAATCTTTGTACTTTTGAAGATGGGTTTTTTGACCGAATTTATACGAAGTCGGTTCCAAAAAATTATAGGTATATTTTCCCAGAAAAATATCAATCATCATCTCAATCAAATTTGTTTATAACCGATGATACTATAACTAATCCGTACTTACTTGATAATACATTTGTAATATTTGACCTTGAAACAACGGGTACTGCATACAATAGAGATAAAATTATAGAAATTGGCGCGGTAAAGATGGTAGGTGGAAAATTAACCGAAACATTCTCGTGTTTAATTAATCCGGAGATGCATATTCCAGATGACGCCACTAAGGTTAATAACATTACCGATGATATGGTTGCTGGTTGTCATACAATAGGCGAAGTTTTACCAGACTTTTTTAAGTTTTGTGATGGCAGTATAATGGTTTCTTATGTTATAGATTTTGACTTTAATTTTATAAGTTATGTAGGAAAGCAGTTTGGATATGCATTTACGCACAAAACTTTCGATGCGTTTGTTTTAGCAAAAGAAAAAATGAAGGGCGTACGAAATTATAAACTAACTACGATTTCAAAAGAATTAGGGATAGATTTGGATAACGCTCACAGGGCGGTATTTGATGCCGTTGCTGCCGCTGAAGTAATGCGAAAATTGTTGAAAAATGAAGAATAAATTTATAATTTGAATGATAAAAATTTTAAAATAAAAAGTTAATAATTTATTAAAAAACTATTGCAATATTTGTATTTTTTGTGATATAATTACTTATGTAAATAACTAGACTTTGTTGAACGGACACTTGTGTTCGTTCAACTTTTGCTATATAGAGTAGGTTTGCTCTATTTTAGCAGGTTAAGTACTAAAAATTAATTGAATTATTTACACAAATATTAAATCGAAAAAATTGTTTAAGGAGAAACATAATGGAAAAAAATTCTGTTGCAGAAGAAGTTGAAGAGTTTATTACACCAGTTGTAGAAGATATGGGTTACATTGTAGTAGAAGTTGAGTATGCTAGAAAACAAAATGGTATGAACTTAACGGTATTTATAGATTCGCCAAATGGAATAAATATTGATGATTGTGAGAAGGTTCATATGGCAATTGATGGTCTACTAGATGAATTAGACCCAACTAATGGTGCAAGTTATATCTTAAATGTATCTTCGCCAGGGCTTGATAGACCATTAAGAACATTTAATCAATTAAAAGCAAATCTTGGTGAAGTGATTGATGTATCATTATACAGTAAGTTTGAAGGAGAAAAACAATTCACTGGTAGACTTTTAGGATTTACAGAAATTGATTTAATAATTGGAGAAATTGGTAATTCAATTACATTAGATAGAAGAAATATTGCAAAAATTACAAAGCATATTGATTTTTAATTAGGAGGATAGATTTAAAATGATTAACAAGGACTTTTTCTTGGCACTAGATGAATTAGAAAAAACAAAGGGAATAAGCAAAGAAACTTCAATAGAATGGTTAAAAAATGGATTGGTTTTAGCTTATAAGAAAAATTATGGTGAAGGTAAAGACATTATTGTAAAACTAGATCCAGATAAAAATACAATCAAGTTGTATGCAGGTAAAACGGTAGTAAAAGATGATGAAGTTACTGACGCTGATACTCAAATGACTTTATCCGATGCAAGACTTATAAAGAAGACTGCAAAAGTTGGCGATGTACTAAAAGAAGAAATTACTCCAAAAGATTTTGGAAGAATTGCAGCTGGAGCCGCTAAACAAATCTTTACTCAAAAGTTTAGAGAAGCTGAAAGAAATACTGCAGCCAAAGAAATGAATGAGAAGTTAGAACAAATCGTAACGGGTATTGTAAGAAGAATAGATAAAGATACCGTTTATCTAGAACTTGTTGGTTCTCAACTTGAAGGCGTTTTAATGCCAAACGACCAGATCCCAGGTGAAAAGTATAATGTTAATGACAGAATTAAGGTTTTTGTTAAGAAATTAAGAGAAACCGCACGTGGTACACAAGCCATGGTTTCAAGAAGTTCTCCTTTATTTGTAAAGAAACTATTTGAAATGGAAGTTCCAGAAATTGCATCGGGTCTTGTAACAATTAAAGGTTGCACAAGAGAAGCTGGTTACCGTACAAAAATTGCAGTGCATAACGAAGACCCATCAATTGATCCACTTGGAGCGTGCGTAGGTAATAAAGGTACTAGAGTTAATAGTATAGTTGCTGAACTTGGTGGCGAAAAGATTGATATCATTATTTGGTCAGATGATCCATTTGAATATATTGCTCGTGCATTATCTCCAGCAAAGGTATTAACTGTAGAAGTTAATGATGAAGTTAAGTCAGCTCGTGCAATAGTACCCGATGATAAATTGTCTTTAGCAATTGGTAAAAGTGGTCAAAATGTTAGACTTGCTGCTAAATTAACAAACTGGAAGATAGATGTTAAGAGTGTTTCCCAAAGTGTTGACCCAAATAGCAATGATAAGCAATCTGACAGTATATCCGATGTAGATATGAACACAGTAAAAGCAAACTTTAATGATATTAATTCAATGTTTAAAAGCGTTAATCTTGATGGATTAGGAGATGCTGAATAATGAAGAAAACGCCTAAAAGAATGTGCGTTGTTTGTAGACAGATGTTTGATAAAACCGATTTGATTAGAGTTGTTAAAACACCAACAGGCGAAATACTTATTGATAAATCGGGTAGACTTAATGGTAGAGGTGCTTATATTTGTAAAAATGAAGAGTGCATAAACAATGCAAAGAAAAGAAAATCATTTGAAAGAGCGTTTGAAATAAATGCAATAGATGAAGAACTTTTTGAAAAACTTAGGAGCAATATAATTGAATAATAAATTAGAATCTTATGTTGGTTTTGCAATAAGGGCAGGGCTAGTAGCTATTGGAATGGATAATATAAAACCAAATGCTGAAGTTTGTTTGTTGTCGCAGAACTTGGCACAAAATAGCAAAGAAAAAATTAAAAATTTTAAAAACTTAAAGGTATTTGAAGTTGAACAAAGCGTCTTAGACAAAATGCTAAACGAAGGCGTAAAAGTAATAAGTATAAAAAGAAGCGAATTAAGTAAAGCAATAATAAAATTATTGGAGGAAAAGTAATTGAATAACCAAAAAACACAAAATGTTCAAACCGACGAAACAACTAAGGAGAGTGCTATCAAAAAACTTGCGGGAATAAAGGGCGAAGCGAGTTCACTAAGTGCGGTTATAAAAAAGTGTTTAAGCCATTCTGTTGACATTAGCAAAAAGTTAAAAAGCCGTGTTGACACATTAAAGTCAGCCGTTAAAGAAGATGTGAAAGCAGAAGAAAATTCAAAAAATAGTGAACCAGTGGTAAAAGTGCCAGAAATCAAACCTGCACAAATCGCAAAACCAACAGTTATAGCAAATAAACAAGTGAGCGACTCAAAACTGTCTAGTAGTGGGTTTAAATTTGGAAAGCCAGGAACACCAGATACAAGTATAAGAACCCGACATTTTAATCATGATGGTAACGCTAGACCCATGGAAAGAGGTCAACGCACTATGCAACCTCGTGACGGGCAACGTCCTACCTTCAATAATGGTACACGCCCACAATTTGCAGGTAGTCAAAATAGATTCAATAATGGTACACGTCCATTTGGTCAAAACACTAAGATGCAAGGTGGTATGGTGGCGGCTGGAACTGTTAAGGGTTCAAGACCTATTCAGTCAGCTGGTCAAGCAAGCGCTGTTTCAAGTTTTGTAGCACAAGGTAAGCCAAAAGCAGATTTTGGTAAGGTACAACAAACCAAAAAGAAGTCTGAACATTCTTACGAAGAAAAGAAATCTCTCAACCGTAGAGATCTTATTAAGCGTGGATTTATTGCAGACGAAAGTTTGGAAAATGAAGATGGCGTAATAATGGGCTCAAGAAAGATAAAAGGTAAAAAGGCAAAGCAACAAGAAACTATTGTTGCCCCTGCTATTGACCATGCGGTTATCACAACTGATAACTTAACAGTAAAACTTTTGGCTGAAAAAATTGGTAAACCAGTAGTTGAAATTATAAAGAAATTTATGATTTTAGGTAATATGGTAAATATTAATAGCCAAATTGATTTTGATAGTGCTGAACTCATTGCTAGTGAATTTGGTGTAACACTTGAACAAAAACTAGAAAAGACCGCAGAAGAACAATTAAGTGATATCAAAAACATTAATGACGATGAAAAAGATTTGATTAAACGTCCACCAGTAGTTACCGTGCTAGGTCACGTCGATCATGGTAAAACATCTTTACTAGATTACATTAGAGAAACAAATGTAATTGACGGCGAAGCGGGTGGTATTACTCAACACATTGGTGCGTATACAATTGAAAAGAATGGTGAGTTAATTACCTTTATTGATACTCCAGGACACGCTGCATTTACTGCAATGCGTGCAAGAGGTGCGGAACTTACAGATATTGCTATTTTGGTGGTTGCTGCCGATGATGGAGTTATGCCACAAACTATAGAAGCAATAAAGGAAATCAAAGCCGTAAAAGCACCTATGATAGTTGCTATTAATAAAATTGATAAGCCAGAAGCGAATATTGATAGAATAAAACAACAACTAACCGAACATGATGTTATCCCAGAAGAATGGGGTGGTGATGCTATCATAATACCAATTTCTGCAAAGACTGGTCAAAATATTGATAAGTTGCTTGAAATGATTTTATTTGTTGCAGAATATCAAAATTTAAGAGCAAATCCAAATCGTAAGGCTATTGGTTCAGTAATTGAAGCAAAACTAGATAAGGGTAAAGGTCCAGTTGCAACTATTTTGGTTCAAAATGGTACATTAAAAGTTGGGGATGTCATTATTGCTGGTACCAGTGCTGGTAAAGTTAGAGCGATGTTAAATGAAAAGGGCAAAAACGTTAAGTCTGCAGGCCCATCATTTGCAGTCAGCGTTTTAGGTTTATCTAGTGTACCAAATGCCGGAGATGAAATGTATGCTGTTGACGAAAAGATGAGTAAAAAAGTATTGAGCGAAAGAATGGTTAAGGAAAAAACCGACAAGATTAAAGCAGCAGATAATTCGGTAGATGCATTAATGAATAGATTTAAAGAAACCGAGTATAAAAACTATAATGTTATTATTAAGGCCGATGTTCAGGGTTCACTTGAAGCGCTTACAAGTACTTTAAATGAAATTATGAATGAAGAAGTTAAGGTTAGATGTATTCATGGTGGCGTTGGTGCAATTAATGAAAACGATGTTATGATGGCGCAAGCATCTAATGCAATTATTGTAGGGTTTAACACAAAACCAGACTTTAAGGCAAAAGTTTTAGCTGACAAGTATAAAGTAAATATTTTATTTAATAAAATTATTTATGAAGTTGTTGATTATGTTACAAATCAAATCAACGCAATGAAAACTCCAAAATACAAAGAGAATATCACTGGTAAAGCAGAAATTAGAGCGGTATTTAAGGCAAGTAAAGTTGGTGCTATTGCGGGTTGCTATATTTTAGATGGCAAATTATCCCGTGGTCAACAAGTAAGAGTTTATCGCAAGAAGGATGTTATATTTAACGGCAATATTGCAACTATTCAAAGAGAAAAGGATGAAGTTAAGGATATTTCAGCTGGATTTGAATGTGGTATTGTTCTAAAAGACTTTAGCCAAATACAAATTGGTGATATTATCGAAGGTATTACACTTGAAAGAATTAACTAAGGAGAGTGTTATATGAACCATAGAATGGAAAAGGTAAATGCGGAAATGCAAAGGGTTTTGAGTACTATCATTAATGACGATTTAAGAAACCCTATTTTGGATGACGCAGTAATTACCGTTTGTGAAGCGTCTACTTCTCCAGATTTTTCACAATGTAAAGTATATATAAGTGCGGTAAATACAGATGTTGATCACAAAACACTTATAAAAGAATTAAAAAACTCAGCAACTTTTATCAAGAAAGAAGTTGCTGAAAAGCTTAATTTAAAGAGAACGCCCGAACTGATTTTCATTTATGATGAGAGTTTAGAGCAAGGCGACAGAATAATGAAATTATTAGAAAGTTTAAATAAATCTAATAAGTAAAGGACATAAGAATGAATAATTCTAAAATAATTTACGATAAAATTTTAAACGCAAATAAAATTGGTATATATACCCATGCAAATGTTGATGGCGATGCGATCGGCTCAGCATTTGCTTTTTACTATTTATTAAAAGATTTAGGTAAAGAAGTTAATGTTTTTTCAAAGACTACTATACCAAACCAGTTAAAGTTCTTACAAATTGATGACCTAATTAATAAAAGAACCACAAAACCATACGACCTAGTTATTGCGGTAGATTGTGCGACAAAAGAAATGATGAATATTTATTGTCCAGATTTTAGCAATTACAAAGATACAATTCAATTTGACCACCATCCAACAAATTCGCATTATGCTAAGTTAGAAATTGTAGAAAGTGATAGGTCGAGTGCTTGCGAAGTAATAGCAAATTTTTTGTATGAAAACAATGTTAAAATAAATGAAAAAGTAGGTAAGTTTTTGCTTACGGGTATTATAACGGATACTGGCGGTTTTAAATTTAGTTGCACAACAAAAAGAACAATGGAAATCGTATATAAGCTTTTGACGGATACCGGTATTGAACTATCCGTTCTTATGAGTAACATTTTTGAATCGGAAGAACCAGAATATCTTCAACTTTATAAAGAAGCAATCAATAATACTAAATTACTTTATGATAACAAAATCTGTGTAATTTCTATTCCTTATAGCTTTTATAACAAAACGGGAGTCGACCCAAATAGCGCAAAGAATTTAACTCGAATAGGAACGGAAATTAAAGATGTCGTTTTAACTTGTTTAGTAGCGGAAGTTGAACCAAATGTTTGTAAGGTTTCATTTAGGTCAAGAAAAAATTACGATTGTTCAATTTGTGCTGGGGTATTTGGCGGTGGCGGTCATAAACAAGCATCTGGTTGCAAAATTTTTGATAATTACAATAATGTAATTGATAGAGTTATAAAATCAATGGTGGATATTTTGTAATGATAGGGTTTGTTAATGTTTATAAGCCTAGTGGTATGACTAGTTTTCAGGTCGTTGGAAAATTAAAGAAAATATATAATACAAAAAGGGTTGGGCATTTAGGGACTCTAGACCCAATGGCAGAAGGAGTGCTTCCCGTTGCAATAGGTAAGGCTACTAAGTTTTTCGATTATTTTTTGAAAAAGGACAAGGCATACAGTGCGGTATTTAAGTGTGGAGTAAAAACGGACACATTAGATGCAGAAGGCAAAATAGAAGAAGAAAATGACATTGTTCCAACTATTGAAGAAGTGAAAATTGCAAGTCAAAAATTCGTCGGGAAAATACAGCAAATTCCGCCAAAATTTTCTGCTAAAAAAATAAATGGAATAAGAGCATATTCTATGGCTCGAAGCGGAAAAGATTTTGAGTTAAAACCAAATCAAGTCGAAATTTATAGTATTTTAGCAAGTAATGGTAGTGACGATAAATTATTCAATTTTGAAATAGAGTGTTCTAGCGGTACATATATTAGAAGTTTAGGTGTTGATATTTTAGGGTCAATAAATACGCTTGCAACAATGGTAAAACTAGTTAGAACGAGAGCGGGAGTATTTAAAATAGAAGATAGTTTTTCGTTAGACAAAATTGAAAGAGAGCCACAAAAATGTTTGATGAGTATAAGCAATGCTTTGAAAAATGTTGGAAATGTAGTTATTGACGATAATGAATTTTTTAAGTTAAAAAATGGTGTTAGCATACCTATGCAAATTGAAGATGGTGAATATCTAGTAAACTATAATGAAGTGTGTTTAGGTTTGGCAAGTGTGCAAAATCAAATATTAAAACTAACGATAAATTGTTTGGAGGAATAAACCAATGGTGCTTTTTGGAATAAGTGGGGTAAGTACTCGAATGAAGGATGCAAATTTAACGTACCAACAAATTGCCGATGAGATGCAATCTATGGGGTTAACGTGTTTTGAATATCCTTTTACTTATGGAACAAATATAACAGAAGATAAGTGCATAGAAATTGGAAAAATTTTTAAGTCATGTGGCATATCACTTTCGGTTCATGCACCCTATTATATAAATTTAGCATCTCCAAACGAAGAGCAAGTGCAAAAAAGTTTTGTATATATTTATGAGTCTATGCGTAAAGCAAAACTTATGGGTGCCGATAGAGTAGTTGTACACCCGGGGAGTTTAACAAAACAGGATAGAGAAGTTGCTTTTCAAAATACATTAAAAAATTTAGAAACTTTTGTGAATCAAATTGAAGGCGATGAAAATGTTAGTGGAGTATTTATTTGCCCCGAAACTATGGGTAAGCATGGTCAAATAGGAACGGTGGATGAGGTTTATACTCTTTGTAAATTGTCCGATAAAATAATACCGACTTTAGATTTTGGTCATATTAATGCATATGGTGGTGGAAGTATCAAATCTATAACCGATTATTATGAAATACTAGATAAATTTACGTCTATAAAAAATAATATACATATACACTTTAGCAGAATTGAATATGGGCCAAAAGGAGAGTTAAAACATTTAACTTTTGATACCGATACGCAAAATTTTGGACCAGACCAAACACAATTTGCAAATGCACTAAAAAAATACAATGCAAATATTAGAGTTATTAGCGAATCTAGTGGTTGCCAAGATAGAGAAGCAAAAATAATGTTAGATATTTTCAAAAAATAGTTCCATTTTTTTTAAATATATGATAAAATAATTTAGTACATTAATTAGGAGGAAAATTATGATTACTGCGGGAGAATTTAGAAAAGGTGTTACTTTTGAGCTTGATGGTAAAGTTTATGTAGTTGTAGACTTTTTACATGTTAAGCCAGGTAAGGGTTCTGCTTTTGTTAGAACAAAAATTAAGAACGTTGTAACTGGTCAAGTTATTGAAAGAACATTTAACCCAACTGAAAGATTTGAAAAAGCACACATTGAAAGAAAAGAAATGATGTACTTATACGAAGATGGTGGTTTGTATTATTTTATGGATAACAATACATATGAACAAATACCTCTAAACAAGTCTCAAGTAGAAGATGCTTTAAATTATATTACCGAAAATATGTCTTGCACAATTCAGTTCTATAAAGGCGAAGCATTTAGCGTAGAACCACCTCTATTTGTAGAATTAAAGATTACCGAATGTGAACCTGGTATTCAAGGCGATTCTTCAAAAGCTGGTTACAAGCCTGCAACCTTAGAAACTGGTCTAGTTATTCAAGTTCCACTATTTGTGAATAATGGTGAAACTATTAGAATAGATACAAGAACTGGCGAATATATGGAAAGAGTTGGTAAGTAGTTATAAAATGTCGGGAAGTTCCGACATTTTTTTTATGCTTAAATTTTCATATTAAACATGATATTTATATACAATTTACTAGGAGAAAAAGCATGCTAACAAAAATACTTCCAACCGAACTAGTAAATTTGATAAAACAAAATTTTAATTTTAGAGAAGTTTACGAAATAAGAATTAGACGAAACTTGCCAATCGTTGTTAATGTAGCGGGCAAATTTTTCGAATTAAAAAATTCAGCAGATAATAAAATAATGTATGCTGACAAAAGGCTTTTAGATTATATTGTATTGCGTGCTACTGAGTCTAGTATGTATTGCTACAATAATCAACTCAAAAATTGCTATATAGTTGGTAGTGGTGGTATAAGAATTGGAGTCGCAGGGGAAGTGGTGTTAACGGATGAAGGCAAGGTAAAGACAATCAAAAATATATCTTCACTTGTAATTAGAGTTCCGCATCAAATTTTGAATTGTGCAAGACCTATAGAAAAGTTTCTATTTGTAGATAACAAAGTTTCGAGTATTTTAGTTGTTTCCGCTCCGGGGTCTGGTAAAACTACATTAATTAGAGATATTGCAAGAGTAATGGCATCAAGAAATCCTATAATAAATACGTTAATTGTTGATGAGCGTTATGAGATTGCGGGCACAAATAATGGAGAAACTATACTAGATGTTGGTTTATATACCGATATATTAAGTGGTACGAAAAAATTATATGCTTTTAATGAAGGTATAAGGGCATTAAACCCAAAACTAATAATAACGGATGAATTAATGGATGAAAGCGATATACTTGCTTGTAAGACTTCTATAGGTGCTGGCGTTTCGGTTGTTGCTACTATTCATGGTGAAAATTTATTAGATGTAAAAAAACGTCCATTTGCCTCGAAAATATTTGCAGAAAAACTTTTTGATTATTATATTGTGTTGTCATCTAAAAACGGGGCTGGGACAATTGATGCTGTGTATGACAAAGAATTAAAAGCAGTTTGGTAACAATTATGAATATTGTAATATCAATTAGTGTGATAATAGGGTTTATATATTTAGGTTTTAGTACTCGAAATATTTTAAAACAACGAGTTGAGTTTTTTGATGAAATGGATAGATTCATAAATGAATTTAAGGTTAATGTATCATTTATTCAGTTAGGCCTTAATGATTTCATTAAAAACTTTCAAACTAAAAGTATTGATTTCAACAAATTACTAAAAATGTTCGTATCGGATGGTGCTATAGAAAGCCAAAAGAATTTTTATCTTTGTATAACACCTGCCGAATTAGATACAATTAAACAATTCTTTGCAAGCATAGGAAAAACAGATGTTGATAATCAATTAAAAGAATTGGAATTTTTTAAAACTCAAATGGATCAATTTAATAAAAAATCTAAAAACGTATATTCAAAGTATGCATCACTATCTATAAAATTAGGAGTGCTACTTGGTGCATTAGTTGTAATTATATTGCTATGATTGTTTAGAGTGGGGGTGTTTTTATGTCGGTAGATATACTTTTTAAAATTGGAGCAATAGGTCTTTTAACGGCGGTTATTAACCAAATTTTAAATCAAGCGGGCAAAAGCGAGATTGCTACTTTGTCAACTCTTGCGGGCGTTATAATTGTTTTGGTTATGGTAATAGATATGGTCAGTGAATTATTCATAAATATTAAAAGTCTGTTTGGTTTGTAAATGAACATACTCATTCAAGTTATTGGTGTTGGAGTTATAGGGGCACTGATTGCACTACTACTAAAAGAAGTAAAACCAAATTTTGCAACATTGGTATCAATATCAACTTGCGTAATTATTTTGTTGCTAGTTATAAAACAATGTGAAAGTCTTTTGGGTCAGGTGAGTAAGTTATTCTCAAAAGTAAGTTATTCATCTAAAATTATTGAAACGGCTCTAAAGGTTGTGGGAATTGGATACATTATAGAGTTTGCTTCCGACATCGTTGAAGATAGCGGAATGACATCTATTGCAAAAAAGATAGTGCTTGCTGGGAAAATAATAGTTGCGGGAATTTGTCTGCCATTTGTTATTGATTTATTTGTTATGATAGAGCAATTGTTGTAGAGTAATAGGAAAATGTTATGAAAAAACTATTGTTAGTATTTTTGGGGCTAGTTATTGCAATAAGCATATTCAATTTTGATTTTCTATCAAGCAGTCACATCGCTTTGGCGGTTGAAGGAGAAAGTATAGAAACAAGCATAACCGACTCAACAAAACAACAGTTAGAATCGCTAGAACTTACCGAGTTTGAAAACCTATATGAAGAATACAAGTCAAGCGATAAGACGCTAAACCAATTGATACAAGATATAATTGATGGCAAAATTTCACTCTCGTTTAACGATTTGGTATCAATAATTTTATCTAAAGCACAAAATATGGTAAAAAATATTTTATACACCATCTTGCTATTACTATCTATATCTATTTTATCTGGACTAATTTCAAACTTTTCATCTGCTAATGCTAGTATAAAAAATCTGCTCAATATTGTTTTTGTTTGCTTATCTGCCACTATTTTAATCTATTTTACAATTAGTTCAGTTACAGAAACAGCAAAAACGATTAGGGTGCTTGGAGATTTTTCAAAAATTGTATTTCCAGTTTTAATAGTATTAGTTACTGCAACTGGAGCAAAAACATCAAGCGTTATGTACCAGCCACTTGTTGCAACATTGTCTACAGGAATAATAGCTGTGTTTAGCGGTGTTGTAATGGCTACTATTACAATTTATATGATTTTGACAATTTTAAACAATTTAGTAAAAGATGTGAAACTAAACAAACTAATTGAATTTTTTGCAAGTTTTTTAAAATGGATAATTGGTTTATCGTTTGGAATATTTTTTACTTATTCATCTATAGTTGGGTTGGTGGCTGGTGGAAAGGATGGTATAAGTATTAAAACTGCAAAATATGCAATAAAAAGTTATGTGCCGATTGTTGGAGGATATTTATCTGACGGGTTTGAAATATTTAGGGCAGGAAGTATAGTTTTAAAAAATAGTATTGGCGTTGTTGGACTAATCCTTCTATTGGTGATTATTCTAACTCCTGCAATAAAATTGCTTGTAACAAATCTATTGTTGAAATTTACAAGTGGACTTGCCGAATTATCTGGTGATAAAAGTATAAGCAATTTAATGAATGGGATGTCAAGGGTATTTAACTATTTGCTTGCGACAATTATGACTGTATTTATGATGTGTTTTATACTGATTTTGCTAATTGTTATGACTGCTAATATGGTGTAAAAATGAAAGAAATAATATATTTAATAATTCTTTTGATTGTCGTTAATTTGCTAATGGAATTGTTTATTGGAGATGCAAAACTCGGCAAGTTTATAAGTTTTTCATTTTCAGCGGTGCTGGTGTTTGCGGTCTTTTTTAATGTTTGTAATATCTTTTTAAAAGATGATTTTTTAGAGGAAATTGTAACAAATGAAGAAACGATTGTAGATATGTCCTATTTTGAAGAGCAAGTAGTGTCAATGGAAAAAATAATAGAAAATCGATTAAATCTTGAATTTGAAAATGCATTTGATGTTCATATAGATTATTTGGTAGAAGGTTCAACCATTGTATATAAAAATGTTTTGGTTAAATACAATTCATTAGAAAATATAGATGAAGATATAAAAAAAGTAGTAAAAACTTATGTAGATTGTGAGGTTGTGTGTAATGGTGGATAAAAAGAACATACTGCAAATTTTTTCAAATAGAAAGGTTCAAATTTGCTCGGTTTTACTTGCAATCTGCATAATTTTTTTGATAGTTTTAAAGGTAAATTCTACTAATAAAACAAGTAATAAAGTCACATCTACTAGCGATGAAGCCATTGACTCATATGAAAAAGATATAGAACAAAGAATAGAAAGTATAGTAAATTCTATATCAGGAGTTACTAATGTAAAATGTTTGGTGTACACCAAAAATAGTATAGAAATTGAATATTTTATAGATTCAGAGTCTGAAACAAAGGGTGAAGAAATTAAAAAAAGTGAAGCACTTACTTTTCAAAAAAATGGTTCTACTACAGAGCCGGTAATAATCAAAAAGACATATCCCAAAATTGAAGGTATCTTAGTTGTGGCAAAAGGGGTAGAAGATGAAAAGGTGAGAGTTTCCATAATAAACGCATTAGCGTCAGTTTTTGACATAAATATTGCAAATGTTGAAGTTCTAAGGGGAAATTAACATACATAAAATTTAGTATGTGAGGTGAGTAAAATGAAAATTTTAAAATTCAAAAAAACACGACAATTTATAAAAGATAAGAAGAAAGCATTGGTTATTTGCGGTATGGCACTTTTACTAGTAATAACTGGAATTTTAAACTATAAACTAAACACTGCAAAGGTTCCAGATGCAACTAACACATCTTCAGCACAAGCAAACTTTTTTGCAACCTACAAAGAAGATAGAACAAAGTCTAGAGAATCTCAGTTACAATTATTAAATGAAATTATTGATAGTTCGTATGCAACGACTGCCGAAAAGAATACTGCGGTAGAAAGCAAGGCACTATTACAAAAAAAGATGGAAACCGAACTAATTTTGGAAGGGCTAATAAAGGCAAAGGGCTATGAAGATGCGGTTGTTACCATAGGTTCAGAATATTATAATGTTTTGGTAAAATCTGGTACATTAACTCAAGACCAAGCCACTCAAATACTAGGTGTAATTACAGCAGAAACAAAAACCGATGCTACAAATGTAAAGATAATTCCTGTTGAATAATTAGTTTAAAATTATTGCAAAATAGAAACACTTATGATATAATTTGGTAGAATACAAAAAATGGAGATACTATGGCTAAGAAATTTAAAAAATTAGTCACCGATGAAGATGGTGATTTAAGTTATAAGAAAAACATTGTAGTTCAAATTATTGAACTTGCCGCAAAAGAAATTTCGGGTGTACATTCTTTTAGTTCAACGGTTGGTTTAAGTTTTAAAAGCATATTTAATAGAAAACTTAAAAAGGGTATATCCATAGATTTCACGGAAGAAGGTTTGATTATAGATGTTTACCTAAACATTTTGTTTGGTCACTCAGTAAATGATGTTGCCTTTCGTGTGCAAGAAAACATAAAGCGTAGCGTAGAAAGTATGACAGAGTTTAAAGTTAAAAAGGTCAATGTAAATGTTTATGGTGTTTCATTCCAACAAGAGGAAAGTGTTTACGCATAAAATTGTTTCAGCCCTAATTTTTGGTTAGGGTTGATGTTTTTTAGGGGGAACATTATGACAAACCAAATGAAAAAATTGCTGATTGCAATGCTTATATATACATATAGTTGCTTAGGATTTGGAATTTTACTGTTTTGCATATCGGGATTTTCCTTTGAAAGTATAGTAAGTTATGTGTATTTTGGTATGCAAATTCCACTAGCGGTGTCTTTACAAGTCTTATATAACATAGTAAGTAGAAGGGACGAAGAAGTAAGGCACAAAATTGAACGAATAAATACCCTAATCAAATTACGTGAAGGTGCTAAGTTAAAGTTTTACAAAGATTTTGGAATTGTACCTAAGTACGATGAAAAAGGAAACTTGCTAAACCCCGATGATTTTATAGGTATTGTATCTGTTTTAACAAAAGACGGCGTTTTAGAACCATCAATTTACGAACTATTAGGAATATTGCCAAGATTTGATAAAGATGGAAGAGAGATACCATTTTGTGTAGTTATAAAGCATTTGGTAGAGTCATTTAAAAAGAGGGATTTTGACAAGTTAAAATTTAAAACTTTAAAATTTAAGACCGAAAACAACAAGGTTGAAAGCAAAGAAGTTAAAAAGGTAGTAGCTCCTCAAGTTAAACCCGCTGCTAAGGCTGAAAAGAAGGCAAAAGAAAAGTCTAAAACGGGTAAGCCATTTAAAGAAAAGAAAGGTAAATCTTCTGGTGGTGGTAAAAAAGATGATGGTCCAAAAGGTGCTAAAACTTCAAATAAAAAATTGGTAGCAATAAAATCTGGTCAAAATAATTCAATCAATAATATAAATGATGACATCAAAACAAAAGCTAATGGAATATTAGATTCACAAACAGAAGTTAAAAAATCTTTACCAGATATAGAAATGATTTATGATGCATAGAAGGAGAAAATAAATGAGTAGAGCGATAAGTAGAGAAGAAACTTTTAAGTTAATTTTTGAATATTGTATGAACGGCGAGGTAAATGAATTAACATTAGAAGAAGTTTTAAATATACCACAAGTAGAAGAAGACTATGTAAAAAAGGTATACTATGGTGTAATTGAACATATTGATGAGTTAAAGCAAGAAATTTCAAACGTTACAAAAACATTCTCATTGGATAGAATTTTTAAGGTAGATTTAGCATTGCTTTTGCTTTCATTATACGAAATTAAATATATGCCAGAAATTCCTCATGCTGTTAGTATAAACGAAGTTTTAAACCTTGCAAAAGTTTATTCTACCGAAAAAAGTTCTTCATACATAAATGGGGTATTAGCAAATTTTGCAGGTTACAAGAATGAATAATATGAAACTTACAGTAACGCAAATAAGCAATTATATCAAAAGTATTTTTGATAATGAAGAGTTGCTTATTAATGTTTCTGTTTATGGAGAAATTACCAATTTAAAACCATCTGCAAGAGCAATATATTTTGATATAAAAGATAGTGAAAGTGCATTACCTTGTGTTTGCTTTAATTCATATTTATTAAATGGCTTTAATTTTGGTGATCAAGTAACAGTTACAGGTAAATTGAATTATTATGCAAAAACAGGTAAACTGAGTTTTATAGTTTCAAAAATAGAAAAATATGGCGTAGGAGATTTATATAAGCAGTTTTTGGAACTTAAGGATAAATTAGAAAAGGAAGGTTTATTCGACGAAAGTAAAAAGAAAGAACTTCCTAAATTTGTAAAGAAAGTTGGGGTTGTAACAAGCGAAACGGGTGCGGTTATTAGAGATATAATACGAGTTAAACAAGAAAAGAATAAAACAAGTGAAATAGTATTATTCCCAGCAAAAGTACAAGGCGTAGGTTCGGATAGAGAAATAATAAAAGGCATTAAGTATTTAGACCAACTAGAAAATGTAGATTGCATAATAGTTGCACGTGGTGGTGGTTCATTTGAAGATTATCAACCTTTTAATACCGAGGACGTTGCAAGGGCGGTGTACGAATGTAAAACTCCAATAGTAAGTGCAATAGGTCACGAAAATGACTGGTCAATAATAGATTATGTAGCAGATAGACGTGCAGGTACTCCGAGTATTGCTAGTGAAATGGTGTTTTTTGACGAAGAAAGTGTAGTAGAAGAAATGATTAGTAGATTAGACTATGAGTTGGGTAAATTTGAAAAAAAGATGTCTACTAATTTGAATAAATTTAATTTATCTGAAAAAACGCTAATTCAATCAATTGAAAAGAAAATATTAAATACTAATACAAAAATTAATCTTTCTAGTATAAAGATGTCTAACTTAGTGGCAAATATCATAAAGCAAGTCGAAAATGAATTTTTGCTAGTTGCTGGGCGAGTTAGTAACGCTAATCCAGTAGCAATTCTCGGTCGTGGATTTAGTGTTACTACTAGTGAAACAAAAAACATAAATTCTATAAAGCAAGTAGAAAAAGGTGAAATTATAACAACCATTTTAAAAGATGGCGAGTTGGTTTCTAAAGTCGAAAACATTAAGGAGAAGGTTTTAAAATGAGTATAGAAAAACAAGTGCAAAAGTTAGAAGAAATTGCAAACAAGTTAGAAAGTGATAACATTGAAATTGATGAAGCAATGAAACTTTTTGAAGATGGTGTAACAATTGTAAAAAATACAAAAAAAGAATTGCAAGATGCTGTTGGAAAAATTACAGTACTTCGTCAAGATTTAGATAAACTTGTTGAACAAGATTTTGTTCCAACTAACGATTAATCAAATTGATTGTATAAATTTAATAGTTATAAACAAACTAACCCTATAAGATAATTATAGGGTTTTTATGTTCAAGAAATATTTAGTTAAATTAAATATTCTAATGATAACTTTGGTAACGGTCTTAGTTTCGTTTGTTGCCACAAATTTTTGTTGTGTAAATTGTGGAATTGTTGCTGATGGGTACTGTCCAGATGGCATATTTTCGAAATTTATAAAGTTTTTATCTCCAGTTGCGTCAGAAAGTGTAATAGAAGAATCGAAAGAAAAAAGTTTTGTTTACTTAAGCGGTAGACCAATAGGCTTTTCACTTGAAGGTGGTGGTGTAGTCGTTGTTAGTACGGGTGATATTAAAAGTAATGGCAATTATATAGAATCTCCTTGTAAACTTGCTGGAATAAAAGAAGGGGATATAATTATAAAAGCAGAAGGTCAATTAATAAGTAGCGGGGAAAGATTAATAGACATAGTAAACTCTAAAAACGGTGCCATTTGTGAACTTGAAGTATTTCGTGGAAATGAAAATAAAAAATTCAAAGTTCAACCAATAAAAGATGATTTGGCGTTATCTTATAGAATTGGTGTTTGGGTAAGAGATAATTCGGCGGGAGTTGGTACAATTACTTATGTTACAAGTGATGGCTATTTTAGTGCGTTGGGTCATCCAATTCAAGATTGTGACACTGGTACAATTATGCCTATTGGGGAAGGCTCAATATATAAGTGTTCAATAGTAGGAATTAAAAAGGGCGAACGCGGAACACCAGGGGAACTAAAAGGTCTATTTTTAAAAAACAATAATAAAATAGGTGTAATTACTGAAAACGATAAGCGTGGAATAAGGGGTCGTTTTACATCGGTAGAGTTATCTAAAAAATATGCAGAAAATGAATTGGTGGAAGTTGCAAAAAAGTCAGATGTAACTCCAGGAAGTGCAAAAATTCTATCTACTGTGGATGGTTCAACTCCAGTAGAATACGATATAGATATAGTAAAAACAAATCATATTAATTCAAATGGCAACAGATGTATGGTTATTAAAATAACAGATGCAAAGTTACTAGAACAAACCAATGGTATAGTTCAGGGTATGAGCGGTAGTCCCGTTATTCAAAATGGACGTCTTGTTGGATGCGTAACTCATGTTTTTATAAATGACCCAACCAAAGGATTTGCAGAATTTATAGCAGTATAAATACAATTCATACTTTAAAATACAAGTTTGATTATACTTTTCTATTATTTTGTGACAATATTCGACAAAGTGTAACAAAATATGACAAATCGACATAAAATAATTCAAAATAAAGTAAATTAAATTGGAAAAATGTGAAAAATTGTTAGGTAAATGTGAAATATTTGTGATATAATGTAGAAAATTAAATAATCAAGGAGTAGAAAGATGATATTAAATTCGGACATGATTCAAACAGAAAGACATTGCGATGTAGTAGAAGAATTAATGCAATATCCATTTAATGTATCACAAGTGGGTTTTTCAATGCTAGTTAGGTGTATTGAAAAACAATTGGATATTGTTGCTCAACCCGTATCGTATGCCGACACAATATTTAAGGAGGTTGCAAGGGAATTTAATATGCCGGTTCGAAGCATAGAAAGATATATGCGTGATACAATGGTTACTGCAAATATTAATTGTACTAATGACCCAAATGTTGAATATCCTAATTATTTAATTAAGGCATCATTGAAAGAAACTAAAACCAAAAACTTCGTTTCAGCAATGGGATTATATATTACCACAAAATATAAAAGAAGGCTTTTAGCAACTTACAATAAAAATTGTTGATAAATTGACGGGGATATGCTAAAATTACAAGAGTAAATTGTTTTATTCTTGGAGCAATCAATGTCAATTATAGAAAAATTAAACGCAGAACAACAAAAACCGGCACTTCAAACTGAAGGGCCAGTTTTGGTTACTGCGGGTGCCGGAAGTGGCAAAACACGACTTTTAACACACCGCATAGCACATTTAATACAAGATAATAATGTTAGTCCATCTAATATTTTGGCTATAACTTTTACCAATAAAGCAAGTAATGAAATGAAAGAAAGGCTAGAAAGTTTATTGGATGGTGGCATTCAAGGAATGTGGATTTGTACATTCCATGCTATGTGTTGTAAACTTTTAAGATTTCATTCCGAAAGAGTAAGTTTATCCTCGAATTTTTCTATTTATGGAGATAATGAAAGGGATAGGCTAATTAAGAGAATTTTAAATGATGATCCAGAGTTTACAAAATTAGAAAAAAATAAATTAAAACCAGACTCTGTTGGCTGGCATATTTCTAATGCTAAAAATGACTTACTTAGTCCCGAACTTTATGCTAGAAAGATTAAAAATGACCCTTATGTTGGAATTATTATTAGAACTTATATAGAATATCAAAAAGAACTACTTTGTGCAAATGCTGTAGATTTTGATGATTTGTTAGTAAAAGCATATGAGTTATTGGATCAAAATCCAGATTTATTAGAGTTATATCAAAACAAATTCAAATATATTCATGTAGATGAGTTTCAAGATACAAATGTGGTTCAATACGAACTAGTAAGATTGTTAGGTGCAAAATATCATAATGTGTTTGCAGTTGGTGATGAAGACCAGTGTATTTATTCGTGGCGTGGTGCTAAGTTTACTAACGTCCAAAAGTTTATTGATGATAACCCGGGTATTCATATATTTAAGTTAGAGCAGAACTACCGTTCAACAGATAAAATATTAGATACGGCAAATAAAATAATAAAGAATAACACAAACAGATTAGACAAGAACTTGTGGACGGATAAGAGTGGTGGAGAGGAAGTAAAGTTCTTTACTGCTTATAACGATTTGGAAGAAGCGGAATTTGTAGCAAGTAAAATCAAAAAGCTTGTTTCGGATGGAAAGCGTAAGTATAGCGATTTTGCAGTCTTAATGAGAATGAACTCTTTATCTAGAGTTGTCGAAGAAAAATTTTTAAATTATCAAATACCATATGCTGTATATGGTGGCTTTAAGTTCTTTGAACGTAAAGAAGTAAAGGATACGCTGGCATATCTAAAATTTATTTCAAACCCAAAAGATAACGATAGTCTTTTGAGAATTTTGGCATTCCCTAAAAAAGGAATAGGTGAAGCAACGGCAACAAAACTACTTCAGGTATCTTCAAGCAGTAACCTTAGTTGCTATGAGTTAATAAAAGGTGGCATTGGGTTAGATGCTCAAACATTAAAAAAGGTCTATCCAATTATAATGCAATTAGATAAATATGTTTTGAATATAAAAGACTTTTCTCTTACGAGCTTAGCAGATAAAGTAATTGAAGAGTTCGGAATAAAGACAGTGTTTTCCAGATTGATTGAAGAAGAACTTTCCAAAATACTAAATATTGAAACTTTGCAAAAGTCTATTTTAGAATATGACGAAGCAAACGAGAATGCGACTCTTGAAGATTATTTACAATCAGTTACACTAAGTAGAGATATTGATGATTTAGACGATAGCAACAATGTGGTTAGTTTAATGACCATTCATGCGTCAAAAGGTCTAGAATTTAATGTTGTATTTATAATAGGTCTTGTAGAGGGCGTGCTTCCGCTATCTAGAGCTATTTATTCAAATGACCCAAACGAATTAGAAGAAGAGCGTAGGCTTATGTATGTTGCAACCACAAGGGCAAAGGAAGAATTATATTATACCCGTCCGACCACCAAGTTTAGTTACGAAACAAAAAGAACAGAAGGCACTCAACTTTCAAGATTTTTAAAAGAATCTGGCGTGAAAGGTGTAGAAACAACTGCTAGAAAGGAATATGGAGAGTCGTCATTATACGAAAGAAGTAGTGGATATTCAAATAGTGGCTATGGGTACAAAGCTAACTCAGCATATGATAGACCACAAACAAGAAACAGTTACAAAAATACCACGCTCGATGATATATATAGCGGTTCTGGAATGGTAGAAGCAGAAAAACCAAAAATATCAACATCTACATTAAATGAATTTAAAAAATATAAAGTGGGAACTATTGTAATGCATAAAAGTTTTGGACGTGGTGTGGTAGTTGTTGGAGTAACGGACGCAAGTTCAGGTTTTGTAACGATAAAATTTGACAGTGTTGGAAATAAAACACTTTCATTAAAATTTGCACCGCTAACTATTGTGGAGAATTAGTATGGAACAGAATAAAAGAATTGAAGAGATGAAGGAACTAATAAAGGTAATTAATAAACATAATTACAATTATTATACTTTACTCGAACCTAGTATTTCGGATAGCGAATACGATAAATTGTATTATAAACTAGTTGATTTAGAAAATGAAACTGGTGTAACTTTGCCAGATTCTCCAACTCAAAGGGTTGGTGGAGATGTTTTAGATAAGTTTAATAAACACACGCATGAGAAAAGATTATATTCATTGGATAAGGTTAGAAGTTTAGAAGGTTTGGAATCTTGGATGCAAGAAATGCGTAGTTTTTCGCCAGATACTCAATTTTCTTTAGAATATAAGTTTGATGGTTTGCAATTGGTTTTAGAATATAACGATGGTATTTTTTTAAGAGCAACTACCCGTGGCAATGGTTTAGTTGGCGAAGATGTTACCGCTCAAGTAAAAACTATTAGATCGGTTCCGCTTTCTATTAAATATACTGGAAAACTTATGGTTCAAGGCGAGGGGATGATTACCCAAACGAACTTAAAAGAATACAATAAGCATGCCGACGAGTCACTAAAGAATGCACGAAATGGCGTTGCGGGTGCGATTAGAAATTTAGACCCAAAGGAAACAGCAAAACGTAAACTTGATTATTTTTGTTATTCTATTTTAGATTGTGACAAAGATTTTGCTACCCAGTTAGAGATGCATGAATTTTTGATAGAAAACGGGTTTAAAACGGGAGATTATTTTAAGCTCGTGAGTACAATTCAGGATGTAAAAGCTGAAATTGATAGAATTGACCAGATTAAATCTGAGCTTGATGTGATGATTGATGGAATGGTGCTAAAAATAAATGACGTTAGCGTCCGTGAAAAAATAGGCTATACCAATAAGTTTCCAAAGTGGGCAATAGCATACAAATTTGAAGCTCAAGAAGTTTCTACTATACTTAATGATGTTTTATGGCAGGTTGGTAGAACGGGTAAGATAACACCGATTGCAATTTTTGAACCGGTTGAGTTAGGTGGCGCTACAATTACACGTGCAACCTTAAATAATTTTGATGATATTCAAAAGAAAAGAGTATCAATAAATAGTCGCATTTTAATTAGAAGAAGTAATGAAGTTATTCCAGAAGTCTTGGGCTTATTGGAAGAATTTGATAATTCAAAGAAAATTGAAGAACCAAATTTTTGTCCAAGTTGTGGAACTGAACTTATAAAAAAGGGTCCGTTGTTATATTGTCCAAATAGAGATGGTTGTATAGAACAAGTCGTAGATAGATTAACACATTTTACCACAAGAAATGCATTAAATATTGAAGGACTTAGCGAAAAGACAATCTTAAGTTTACATAAAAACTTAAATGTGTCAGAACCATCAGATTTGTATAAACTCACAAAAGAACAATTAATGACTTTAGATAAAGTAAAAGACAAAAAAGCACAAAACCTAGTGGATTCAATAGCGAAATCTAAAAATGTAGAGTTAGGTAAATTTATTTTTGCAATAGGCATTCCAGAAGTTGGAGAAAAAACCGCAAAAGATATAGCAAAAAAATTTAAAACACTCGAAAATGTTAAAAAGGCAACTCTAGAAGAACTTTTGCAAATAAAGGATATTGGCGAAATTATCGCAAGGAATGTAGTAGACTTTTTTGCCGATAATAAAAATTTGGACGAGATTGATAGACTTATCGATGTTGGAATTGTAGTTCAAGAAATTGGTGATAAAGAAATTTCTGAAAATAGTGAGTTTAGTGGAAAAACTATTGTTCTTACAGGGTCACTTTCAGGTTATACAAGACAACAAGCACAAGATATAATTGAAAAATTAGGTGGGACGGTTACTTCTAGCGTTTCTAAAAATACAAATTTAGTAATTGCAGGAGCAGAAGCGGGTTCAAAACTAATTAAAGCAAATGCTCTTGGAATTAAAGTGATTAATGAAGATGAGTTTGTAAAACTAATTGAAAAATCTAATAATGCGTGATATAATGAAGTTTGAAATTTAATAAAGGAAGAACTATGGAAAAAAATATTGTAAGTAAAGAAGATGTTGAGCATATTGCAAAGCTTAGTAGACTAGAATTTAGCGAAGACGAAATGAAAAAAATTCAAGCAGATTTGAATATGATAGTAGATTACTGCTCTATTTTAAATGAAGTTCAAGGCGATGCTGAAGTAGAATCAAAAATTGGCGAACCACGAGCAGATGAAGTGCAAGTTGGGCTTACAAAAAATGAAGTTGTCAAGAATGCACCCGTGCATAATGACAATTCGTTTATTGTACCAAAGGTAGTAGAATAGGAGCGAAGCAAATGATAAAATATATAGAAGAATCGGTTGAAAGTTTGGCAAAAAAAATTAAGTCAGCCGAATATACAAGCGAAGAAGTTGTAAATGCATTTTTGGAAAGAATAGAAAGTGAAAAGCACATAAATGCTGTTTTGTATTATGATAAAGAAAATGCAATAAAACTTGCAAAACAAAGTGATGAAAGAGTAAAAAATGGTACAGCGAGAGAATTTGAAGGTGTGCCTATTATAGTAAAGGATAATATTTCAACAACAGAATTAAAAACAACTTGTGCATCAAAATTTTTACAAAATTATGTTGCGCCATATAATGCAACCGTTGTAGAAAGGCTAGAGTCACACGGCTTTATTATTATAGGTAAGGCTAATATGGATGAATTTGCAATGGGTGGCTCGGGTGAAAATAGTGCATATGGAAAAACGCTCAATCCAATAAATAACGATTATGTTACTGGTGGCTCTAGTAGTGGTAGTGTTGCAAGCGTTGCAGGACACCTAGCACCAGTTAGTTTGGGTACAGATACCGGTGGTTCTATTCGTCAGCCATCTGGATTTTGTGGTGTCGTTGGAATTAAACCTACTTATGGCAGAGTATCAAGATATGGTGTAGTTGCATTTGGGTCTTCATTGGACCAAGTTGGACCTATCACCGCAAATGTAAGGGATAATGCTTTAATGCTAGATGTAATTGCTGGATACGATACCCATGATGACACAACTGTAAAAAGAAATGACAAAAAGTTTAGTGAAAGTTTTGTACAAAGCATTAAGGGAATGAAAATTGGTGTTGCAAAGGAATATTTTGCATTAGGAATGAATGAAGAAGTAAAAAATGCAATACAAAACACAATAGATTTTTATAAGTCAAATGGTGCGGAAATTGTTGATATTAGTTTACCACATATAGATAAGAGTTTGGCGGTTTACTATATTTTAAGTTCAGCAGAAGCCGCAAGCAACCTATCAAGATTTGACGGAATCAAATACACTACACGTGCAAAAGATTATGACGGGCTAGTTGACCTATATTACAAGAGCAGAACAGAAGGGTTTGGTGCTGAAGTTAAGCGTCGTATAATGATGGGTAACTTTGTTTTAAGTGCATCATACTATGATGCTTATTACAGAAAGGCTCAAAGAGTTCAAAATATTTTAAAGAAAGAGTTTGAAGATGCATTTAAAGATGTTGATGTTATAATTTCTCCAACAAGCCCAACAACAGCGTTTAAGTTTGGTTCCAAAGCTACTCCGCTTGATATGTATCTTGCGGATATTTATACGGTTCCTGTAAATATTGTAGGCGTACCCGCAATTTCATTCCCAGTAGGTGCAAGTAGTGAAGGTCTTCCTATAGGTTGTCAGCTTATTGCAGATAAATGGAATGAAAGTAAATTATATGCACTTAGCGAATATTTTGAAAGAAACAATAGGAGGGAAGACTAAGTATGGAATTAGAAGTAGTTGTTGGACTTGAAACTCATATAGAGTTAAACACCAAAACAAAAGTTTTTTGCAGTTGTGTAAATGAGTTTGGTGGTGAACCAAATTCGCATTGTTGTCCAGTTTGTATAGGTCTTCCGGGTGCTCTTCCACGAGTTAATATAGAAGCTATAAAAAAGGCTATAACGATGGGACTTATTACAAATTGCGATATTACACGCAAGTTTGCTTTTGATAGGAAACATTATTTTTATCCCGACCTTTCAAAGTCGTATCAAATTACACAAGATAGAACTCCTATATGTAGAAATGGATTTATTGAAGTTCATGATAAGAATGGCGAACTTAAGAAAATTCGTATCCATCAAATTCACCTAGAAGAAGATGCTGGAAAACTTATACACTCAAATTTGACTGGTGAAACTTATGTAGACTATAACCGTGGTGGCGTACCTTTAATAGAAATTGTATCTGAACCAGATATGAGAAGTGTAGAAGAATCAATAGAGTACGTTGAAACACTTAAAGATTTGGCAAAATTTGCCGGTGTTTCTGATGTAAAGATGGAACAAGGTTCATTAAGATGTGATGTAAATGTAAGTTTACGTCCAGTAGGTCAAACGGAATTTGGCACAAAAGTTGAAATGAAAAACATAAATTCATTTAAAGCCATAGAAAGGGCAATAAAGTACGAAGTAGAAAGACAAACCAAGTTAATAGAAGCGGGCGAACAAATTTTGCCAGAAACTAGGCGTTGGGACGATGAGAAAAATCAAAACTTTGCAATGCGTAGCAAAGAAGGTGCAAAAGACTATAGATATATGCCCGAACCAGATATACCGGTTACACTAATAACCGACGAAATGATGGAAGATATTAAAAATAATATTCCACCGCTTCCAAAAGAAATTAAAGCAAAACTTATAAATGAATTTGGTTTAAACGAATATGATGCTAGTCTAATTGCAAAGAATACCGAAATTTATAAATTTTTCTTTGAAGTTGCAAAGCATTATGATAAGCCAAAGAAAATAGCAAACTGGATAACATCAGAAATTAACAAAAAGATAAATGCTGAGTTAATGGAAGAAGTTATAGTTCCAGTAAATCCTATTGAATTTGCAAAAATGTTAGTAATGGTTGATAATAATGAAATTAGTCAAGCAGGTAGTCGAGAAATTTTGTTAGACCTTTGGGGAAGTGAAAAAACTACCGACCAAATAGTAAACGAAAAAGGCTTAAAACTTGAAAGCAACGATGAAGAACTTGAAGCATTGATTATTGATATTGTAAATAATAATGAAAAATGTGTTCAAGATTATAAAAATGGTAACAAGAAAGCATTTGCATTCTTTGTTGGTCAAGTTATGAAGGCAACTAAGGGTCAAGCAAATGCAAGTAAAGTAAATGAATTTTTAAACAAACACCTATCTTAAAAGGGGAATTTTTATGAGAAGTATGACTGGTTTCGGCTTGGGAATTGCCGAAAATGATTCATATAGAGTACAAGTAGAGTTAAAAAGCGTTAATGGTAAATTTTTAGATATAAACACAACTATACCAAGAAGTTATTCTAAGTATGAAGATTTAGTAAAACAAGCCATAAAAGAAAAACTAACTCGTGGAACGATTGATGCAAGAGTTAGCGTTACTAAGCATGGTGGCGAATCTGATTACGAAATAGACTTAGACGAAAATCTTGCAAAAAAGGTAGTGCTTGCGGGAAGAGTTGTTTCCGAAATCTGCGATTTACCATTTGAAATGAATAGTACCGATGTTCTAAAATTTAATGAAGTAATGAAATTTATGCCAAACGTTAATGAAGTCGATTCTGAAACCATGGATCTATTTTTAGAAGCATCACTTATTGCTTGCAAAGGCTTAGTTGATATGCAAGAGTTTGAAGGCGAAAATTTAAAGCGTGATTTAACCGAAAAAATTGATGCATTAAAAGTTGTTGTAGACGCTATAACACTTGAAGTTCCACTTGCTATACAAGAGTACCAAGAAAAACTCAAAAAACGTATAGAAGAAGCACTTTGCGGTGTAGAAATTGACGAAGCAAAACTACTAAACGAAGTTGCCTTCTTTGTAGATAAATTTGATATAAATGAGGAACTTGTTAGATTAAACTCGCA
This sequence comes from uncultured Clostridia bacterium, assembly GCA_934772525.1. Classification (GTDB taxonomy): domain Bacteria; phylum Bacillota; class Clostridia; order Christensenellales; family UBA1242; genus UMGS1908. The sequence continues at coordinate 150,622 of CAKVMI010000002.1, read as the reverse complement.
CATTGAGCAGTTTAAATCATTAATAAATGGAAATACTCCTTGTGGTAAAAAATTAGAGTTTTTAACACAAGAACTTACCAGAGAAATTAATACAACAGGCTCAAAGTCTAGCAATGTAAAAATAACTTCATTAGTCTTAGAAGCAAAAACAATAGTTGAAACAATAAAAGAACAAATCAGAAATGTTGAGTAATAATTAAAAATTTTTATAAAAAGTTGTTGTATATATTGCTCAAAATGTGTTATAATGGTGAAGTAAGTATAAGGAGATATGTAATATGTCATTAAATCAACCACCAGTAGACAAATTAATAGACAAAGCAGGTAATAAATATGCTCTATCTGTTTTGGTTGCAAAGCGTGCAAAAGAAATTTCAATCTCTCGGGCAGAATTTTTTAATGAACATCGTCAGGTAAAACCTGTAAGTGTTGCTGCACAAGAATTTTGGGACGATATTATAAAAATGCCAGAAAAAAATGGCAATTAGTAAATACGGGTTGGGGTAAATTTACACCAGCCCTTTAATTTTTTAAAATGGGGTACATCAGTGCAAATTGCAAAGGTTATTGTAGATATTGCAAGTTCTAATATTGATAAAATATTTGATTATATTTTAGATGAACCACTAGCAGTAGGTCAAAGAGTGCTAGTGCCTTTTGGCAATCGTAAAATTGAAGGGTATATAATTTCAATAGTTAGTGAGTCAAGTTTAGATGAGTCAAAGTTGAAACATATAATTGCACCATTAGACCCAGGGGCTGTAATCACAACCGAACAGCTAAGCCTTGCTGAGTTTATGAAGAATAGATTTTATGTAGGGTATGCAGATTGTATAAGGTTATTTTTGCCACCCGAACTTAGAAGTGGTAAGGTTTCCGAGGTTTTTAAAACTATAATTAAACCAAAAAATGTAACCGAAATTAAAGCGTATGGTGAAACTCTTAAAAAGAACGCAACTGCCGTTAGAGGACTTATTGAATTTTTAGTAGATAATTTCAACGGAGTGGAACAATCTTTTTTAAATAAAAAATTTGGCAATACTCCATTAAAAAGGTTAAAAGAATTAGATTTAATTGATATTGATTATTTGCATGTAAATAGAATTCCGTATAATGACGAGATTTCAACAAAAAAAGAAGTTATACTAACTCCACTTCAGCAAAAGGCGGTTGATACAATTTTATCGGATACTAACGGAAAGTATCTAATTCATGGCATAACAGGTTCGGGTAAAACCGAAGTTTATATGAACGTTATAAAAAGCGTTTTAAATCAAGGTAAAAGTGCTATGGTCTTAGTTCCAGAAATCTCGCTAACCCCACAAGTGTTGATGAATTTTAGAGCAAGGTTTGGAGAACAAGTCGCACTTTTACATAGCGGGCTTAGTGCAGGTGAACGTTTTGATGAATGGAAACGAATATTATCGGGCGATGCAAAAATAGTAATAGGAGCAAGGTCGGCGGTATTTTGTCCTATAACTAATTTAGGTGTAATAATTATAGATGAAGAACATGATTCGTCGTATTTTAGTGAATCACACCCACGCTATGTTACTAGTATGGTTGCGGAAAATAGAGCACAGTACAATAACTGTATGCTAATTTTGGGTAGTGCTACACCTTCACTTGTGTCTTATAGTAAAGCACTAAATGGCGAATATAAATTAGTTGAGATGTTAGAAAGAGTAAACGGACAGACTCTTCCAGCAATAAATATTATTGATATGGGTAGAGAAGTAAGGCTTGGGAATAATGGCATTTTTTCGAACGCTCTACAAGTGGAATTAGAAAAGTGTATAAAAGCGGGTAACCAAGCAATCTTATTTATTAACCGTAGAGGTTTTGCTTCATTTGTTCAGTGTAGAGAATGTGGTTGGGTAGCCAAGTGTCCAGATTGTGATGTGTCGCTTTCATTACATAAAGAAGAAAATGTATTAAAGTGCCACTATTGCGGAAATAAGTTTAGAGTATTTAACGAGTGTCCAGAGTGTCATAGTGATAACATTAAATATGGGTCAATAGGAACGGAAAGGGTTGTAGAAGAAATTCATAAATTGTTTCCAGATGTTAAGGTTTTAAGATTAGATAATGACGTTACAAAAACCAAAGATGCACATAAAAATATATTGGCAAAGTTTAGAGCAAAAGAAGCACAAATACTAGTAGGCACACAAATGGTTGCAAAGGGACACGACTTTCCGTCGGTAACTTTGGTTGGTATATTAGAAACAGATTTAGCGCTTTACCAGTCTTCATATCTTGCAACCGAAAAGACTTTTGCACTAGTAACTCAAGTTGCTGGAAGAGCGGGTAGGGCAGATAAAAATGGTGTGGTTATATTGCAAAGTTATTCTCCAAATCATTATGTTTACCAGATGGCAAAAAATTATGATTATTTGGCTTTCTTTAAAAAAGAGATTAATATCCGTCAAGTAACGAAATTTCCGCCATTTTCGGTTATTGTTAGAATATTATTGACAAGTGAAGAAAATAGTCTTGCAATTCAGGCGTTAAAAGTGTATTATAATAATGTACTTAGTTTAAAAGATAAATATCCTAATGCGTTTATTTATCTTAATAAAATGAAATCTCCACTTTCGAGAATAATGAAAAAATATCGCTATCAAATTATTATGCGTCTAGAACCTGAGTTCGAGCAAAAAGTTGTAAATGAGTTATTTAATATTGATAGAGAGAATAAACAAAAAAATGTACAATCGTTTATTGAAGTAAATGCGTTAGATTTAAGGTAGGTTAAAATGGCAATTAGAAAGATTTTGACAATAGATAAAAAAGAAGATTTAGAATTTTTGAGAATGAAGTCTAGAGAAGTAGAAAAGTTTGATGACAGACTTTGTATTCTTTTAGATGATATGTTAGACACCGTAAAAAAAGCAAATGGTGCGGGTCTTAGTGCTGTACAAATTGGCGTATTAAAAAGAGTATTTATTGCGTTTGATGAAAATGAAGAGTTTATTGAATTTATAAACCCAACTATAATAGAGCAAAGCGGTAGTTGTCCTATATTAGAAGAGGGTTGCTTAAGTGTTCCAAAATATTATGGTTTGGTAAAGCGACCAAATATTGTAGTGGTTCATGCATATGATAGATTTGGTAAAGAATTTACAAGACAATTTACAGGTTTTTCAGCAAAAGCTGTTGCACACGAATATGACCACTTAGATGGAATTTTATTTATAGATAAAGTAATTGATGAACCTAAAAAGGAGAAGAAAAAGTAGTATGAAGATAATTTTTTTAGGGACTCCAGAATTTGCGATTCCAACATTAAAAGCGTTATTTAATAGCAGGCACCAAGTTATTGGTATAATATCTCAACCAGACAGAATACAAGAACGTGGTAAAAAGATAATTTTTTCTCCAGTAAAAGAATTTGCTCTAGAACACAATATCCCTATAATGCAATTTGAAAAACTATCTCGTGATGGAGTAGAAAGCATTAAGAGTTTAGAACCCGATATTATGGTTACTGCAAGTTATGGTCAAATTATTTCGCAAGAAATTATTGATATACCAAAGTACGGAATTATAAACGTACACGGAAGTTTACTTCCTGAATTTCGTGGAGCAAGTCCTATTCAGACTGCAATTATGAAGGGTTGCACCGAAACGGGTGTTACAATTATGAGAACAGAAGCGGGTCTAGATACTGGCGATATTATTCTTATGGGCAAACTTCAAATAGGTGAAGATGAAACTTACGGCGAACTTGCAAAAAGACTTGCCGAACTTGGTGCGGGACTAGTTTTAACTGCACTAGATAAAATTGAAAATGGTACAGTTGAGTATATTCAACAATCTCACGTAGATGCAACTGTCACTAAGCGTATTTCAAAGGAAGAAGGGCGAATTGTTTGGGAAAAACCAGCAACTCAAATCAAGTGCCAAATTTTAGGTCAAAATCCATCTCCTATTGCATTTAGTTTCATAAATGGGTCTTGTTGTAAAATTTATAGAGCAAAAGTTGCAAAGGATGTTGCAGATACTAGTGAAAGTGTTGGAACGGTTATAGAACCAACTAGTATAAAGCGTGGTCTTTTTGTTCAATGTGGTAAGGGTGTTTTAGAGATTACCGAATTACAGTTCCCAGGTGGTAAGGTTCTAAAAAGTACCGATGTTTTAAATGGTAGAAAAATTAAGGTTGGGGATAGATTTTTGTATAGTGATAATATACAAGTAAACGCCCCAAGAATGTTAGATACATCGGGTAAAGCAAAGTAAAAGGAAAAGATAAAGATAATGAAAGAAATATTATTAGATTATTCTGTAGTAGAAATTAGAGATAAATTTGTAGAACTAGGCTTAAAAAAGTTTAGAGCAACTCAAACTTATGAGTGGTTAACTAGTTATATTCCGTTTGGAGAAATGAGTAACCTAAGTAAAGAAGACAGAGAACTTTTAAATTCTAAGTTTGTAGATTTACCATTGCAAATTGAAAAGTGCTTTGATAGCAAAACAGACGGAACAAAGAAGTTTTTGTATAGACTAACAGAAACGGGCGACTTAATTGAAGGTGTACTTTTAAAGTATAAATATGGTTATACTCTTTGCGTTTCTACACAAGTTGGTTGCCGTATGGGTTGCAAGTTCTGTGCAAGTGGGCTAGATGGACTTAAACGTAATTTAACGGCGGGAGAAATTTTATCTCAAGTGCTTGCAGTAAATAAATACCTAGGTGGAACAAACACTGAAAGACTTGTAACAAATGTAGTTTTAATGGGTAGCGGAGAACCACTTGACAACTTTAATAATGTAGTAAAATTTATAAGACTAGTTCAATCACCATCTAGTTTAAATATTAGCCCTCGAAAGATTACAATTTCTACATCTGGACTAGTAGATAAAATTTACGAACTTACAAATTTAGATTTAAAGATGACACTAACGGTATCATTACATGCAACAATTGATGAAGTCCGTAAAAAAATAATGAAGGTTGCAAACGCTTATAGTGTAAATGACTTAATGGAAGCACTAAAATATTATTATCAAAAGACAAATAAACGTATAGCATTTGAATATATTTTGCTTGATTGCAACACGACAGATGAAGATGTAAAAAATATTATAAAAATAAGTCATATGTTTGATTGTCACTTTAACTTTATCAGATATAACTATGTAAAAGAAAGCGGATTAACAGGGCTTACAGAACCACAAATTCAAACCTTCTTTAATAAAGTTAAGAGTGGTGGTGTTAGTGCAACTGTTAGAAGAACTCTTGGTAGTGATGTAGAGGGTGCTTGCGGTCAATTACGAAGACGCTACGAAGGTAAGTAATAAGGAGAATTTATGTTTAATTTAGCAAAAGTTTCGCCAAGTATTATTGCAGTTAATTATAAAGATGATGATGTATTGCAAAAATCTATAAAACTTGTAGAAAAAAGTGGTGCAAAAATGTTACATTTAGATGTAATGGATGGCAAGTTTGTGCAAAATACCACTTTTGGTGCTGAGTTTGTTACAAAGGTTAGGGCAATGACCGATTTGCTACTTGATTGTCACTTAATGGTAAGTGAACCATCAAATGAACTAATTAAAAGTTTTGTAGATGCTGGGGCAGATATTATTACCATTCATTATGAAGCGTGTAGTGATATATGTAAAACTTTAAAATATATAAAAGACCTTAATTGTTTGGTGGGAATTGCTATAAATCCAGAAACCGATATAAAAGTATTAGATAATATATTAAATCAAGATATTGTAGATATAGTCTTAATAATGAGCGTTCATCCAGGCAAATGTGGGCAGTCTTACATTGAAGGATCTGGCGAAAAGGTTGCGTATTGTAACGTTTATCACTCTAATGTAGAAATAGAAGTAGATGGCGGTATTGATAGAAAAATTGCTCCCGTTCTTCGTCAGTGCGGTGCAGACATTTTAGTTTCGGGTTCAGCAATATTTAATTCAGCCGACCCAGTTGCAGAAATTAGGACTATGCAAGGGAACATTATAAAACATAAATTAGGTGGTATTTTAAGAAGAAAAAAATAAATAGGGGTGATATTAATGGCTGTACAATTAAAATCGGCAACTACCGAAAAGGAATGTGATAGCGTTGCAAACTTCTTTTTAGATAACTTACTTGCCATATGTAAACTTGAAAAAATCAATAAAGATAAGGTAAGTATACTAAAAGAAATGAAGTTTTTTGACTATCATAAATTGTATACGTTCACAAAATCTGATTACCAAATTGAATATCTAGAAGAAAATGGCAGTATTTTGGTTGCGTGCATTATAAATAAAGATACGGGAGAAATACCTTTTTTTGCTTATATAGTAAAGAAAAATGCACATGTATTTGGTAGGTTAATGCTGGAAGTTTTAGCACAAAAATACGCTTCTAGCGTAAAAACTGGATTTTTTAAAATTAAAGCCCTAGAAATGTATAAACAAAACTACTTAAACGCCGGTTTTAAAATTACCGGTTCACCTGTTACAAAAGCTGGAATTACTATAATTCCAATGGAATTTGGAATATTTGAAAATAATAACGAAAGGTAAAGAATATGGAAATTAAAAAGATATTAGAAAATGCTTTGAATAAATCAATAAATAAAATCACTAATGAAGACGCTAAATTTAACAACATTGTTAGTTTTTCTTCTCGTCCCGAAATTTCAGATTTTCAGAGTAATATTGCGTTTTCGCTTGCAAAACAATTAAAAACCAACCCAATGGAATTAGCAAACAAAATAGTAGATGGACTTGATGGGGATGTGAAAAATTTATTTAATATAACCGTAATAGCTCCTGCATTTATTAATTTCTCTTTAACGGAAGCTGGAGTTATGCAAATATTAGCAGATATGCAAGCAGACAGCAATTATGGAATAGATAAAACTATAGGTAATGGAAAAACTGTTGTTTTAGATTATGGTGGTGCAAATATTGCCAAAGAATTGCATATGGGACATTTAAGGTCACCAATTATAGGTGAAAGCATAAAAAGACTATACAATAAGTTTGGTTATCATACAGTAAGTGATGTTCATCTAGGAGATTGGGGCTTACAGATGGGTCTTGTTTTTGCTATGTTAGAAGAATATGGTATGACCGATTACTATTACGGAAAAAGTACTGTTAAGCCGGTGGTTACACTTGATTTTTTAAACGAAAATTATCCAAAAGCATCTAAAAGAAGTAAGGTAGATGAAGAATTTAAGAAAAAAGCGGATAACTACACGCTATTGCTTCAACGAAAGGCTGAACCTATTTACACAATTTGGAAAGATATTAGAAAAGTAAGTATAGAAGCAATTAAACGCAATTATTCAGAATTAAACTGCACCTTTGATTTGTGGTATGGAGAAAGTGATGCGTACCCATATATTCAAAGAACGATAGATGCATTTACTTCTCGTGGATTAACTGAAGAAAGTGATGGTGCAACTATAGTAAATGTTGCAAGAGAAGGCGAGCATATTCCTATCCCTAAGAAAAATCCCGATGATGTAAACGAAAAGCAGTTGTATAAAAATCCAATGCCACCTGTAATAATAAAAAAGTACAATGGTGGAGATTTGTATGCAACGACCGATATTGCAACCATTATGCAAAGAGCAGAAAGTTATAAAGATTTGGCGGAAATAGTTTACATCGTAGATAAGCGTCAAGCAACTCACTTTGAAGGTGTATTCCGTTGTTGTAGACTTGCCAATATTTGTTCTGAAAATGTAAAATTAACACATATTGGATATGGCACAATGAATGGCAAGGATGGAAAACCTTTTAAAACACGTGAAGGTGGTTCTATTAAACTACAAGACATTATTGATATGGTTAAAAATAAAGCAGAAGAGAAACTAAAGAGTAATGGCGTTAAGGAAAACTCTGATCAACTTGCACTAGCAATAGGCGTTTCAGCTATGAAATTTGGTGATTTGTCTAATGATGTTTCTCGTGACTATATCTTCGACTTAGATAATTTTATGTCATTTGAAGGCAAAACTGGTCCATATTTGCAATATACTGCGGTAAGAATTAAATCTATTTTACAAAAAGTGGGAGAGTTTACTAGAAAGATCAATTTTGTTAACTCCGAAATTAAAAATTTAACTATTGAATTATTAAAACTAATTGATGCATACAAATTGGCACTAGCAAATTATTCTCCTAGCCAAATATGTAATGCGTTGTACGGACTTGCAAGTGCGTATTCTACTTTTTACAATAATGTAAGAATAATTTCCGAACAAGACGAAAATAAGAAAAATTCATTCTTGACAGTATCTGAATTAGTTTATAATGCACTTTGCGATGGTTTAGATTGCCTTGCTATTACTGTTCCAGAGAAGATGTAATATGAGTAGAAAAAAATTGCTTTTACACTGCTGTTGTGCACCTTGTGCTACAAGCGTTATTGAAAGACTTTTAAATGAAGAAGATTTTGATATAACGCTTTATTTTTCTAACTCTAATATTATGCCAGAAGATGAATATATAAAACGATTGAACGAACTAAAAAAACTTGCAAATATTCATAATCTCCCATTAATTGTAGATGACTATGTTACAAGTGACTATATGCTTGCAATTAAGGGCTTTGAAAGTATGGGAGAAGGGTCTATAAGATGTGACAAGTGTATTTATTATAGATTAGAAAGAACGGCTGAGTATGCGAAAAATAACGGGTTTGACTGCTTTTGTACAACTCTAACGGTCTCGCCACATAAGAACGCCGACCATATAAATAATTCTGGACTTGAATTATCTTCGATTTTTGATATAGAATTTTTGGTGCGTGATTTTAAAAAACGAGATGGGTTTAAAAGGAGTATAGAACTCTGTAAGTTGTACAATATTTACCGACAAACTTATTGCGGATGTGGTTTGGTATGAAGAAGGTATTTTATCCAAAGCGTGACGCTTTTTATATAAGTGCCTACATTATTATAGTGCTTGTAATAATTACAATTATGGTTTTAGCAGAATTACTTATTGAAGGTACTATGAGACACATAATGCTTGTAATAATGGGCATTGCAGGGGTTATACTATCAGTATTCTATTTTAGACTAAAGTATATAGTTTCCGACAGTTTTCTTACAATAATATTTGGTTTTTTAAAAATAGACATCAAAAAAAGTGATATTCTAAATATTGAAAAGGTAAAAAAGGTAACTAAAAGTTTTGCACTGAGTCGGGAATGTCTTTGCATTTATTACGGCAAAAGTCAATATAGAAAGTATAATAAATTTTATCTTTCACCTAGAAATACCGAAGATTTTATAAGCGAAATTGGGGGTAGTATTTAATATGAAAATAAAGAAAGTGCTTTGTATAATACTTTGTTTAATTTTACCAGTTATATTTTTTGCATGTAAAAATGATGATGAAACTCCAAATAATCAATTTGATTTAAAAGAAACACAAAATTTTATAGAAAAAACATACACCGCTCAAGATGAATTTTTTAAAGCATTATATAGCGCAAACGATTCAAATAAAGATAACGTTAGTATTGTTGGAGAAACTTTGCTTGCGGTGTCTGAATTATTAAATAACTATGGAGTATTAGTTGCTATTAAAGATAACGATGGAAATAGTGTAATCAAGCAAATAGATAATGGTTTTAATTATAGCAAAAATAACGAAATTATTAGGGTAGTAATGGTTGATAATACACTTTTTGTAGAGATGAAAAATAAGACCACAAACGTTCAGTTAAAAGTTAAGTATATAAATAATTCAAACTATGCAATTACCATTTTTGATGAACAGCATTTAAGTAGTATATTAGTTTATTTTTCTGGAACAACTGGTAGGTTAAAATGTAATCAACATACTAGTGAAGTAGAAGATATTTTTAGTTTAGACGATTTTAGTAATTTTGCTAAGGATGACGGGATAGGAGAATTTCTATCTAACGAATAAACAAAGGAGTTTTATATGGAATTTGAAGCGAAGATAATTAGGTGGTTACAAAGTTTTTCGACACCATCACTAGATTATTTTATGTCGTTTTTTTCCTTTCTTAGTGACTTTTTGATAATAATTTTATTCTTTGTAATATTGTTGCATTTTAAAGAAAAGATGCTCGCATTTTATTTTGTGTTTGCAGAGCTATTTAGTGCTTTAATTCAGACTACTTTAAAGCATATCGTAAATAGACCACGTCCATATGTTCAGTATGATGATATACGTGGGATATTTAATGCCAGTGGCACATCTTTTCCTAGTGGACATAGTATAACTGCAATGTGTGTTGTAATATTTTGTGTATTTATAATTATAAAGAATAAGCCGAGTGTTGCTGATAAAACGGCGTTGATTATCGCAAGTGTAATATATTTAATTTGGAATATGTTCAATAGAATGTATTTAGGACAACACTTTTTAACTGACATTTTAGGTGGATATATTATTGAATTTGTTCTAGGGGTAGGGTTTTATTTCTTTTTACCTATATTTGAAAGTGGTTTTAATTGGGTAAAAAACTTGTTTTGCAGAAAAGTAAAATCACAAAATAGAGGAAATCAAAATTAGAAAAACGCATACAAATTTACTTTACATTACCATAATAAAAAAGTATAATTTAGTTGTAAACTGTTACAATTATTTATTATGGGGAGGTGTAAAATGAAAGAAAGCAAAAAGAAAAAACCATTGATAGTTAGATTGTTTTTTATAATACTTTTTATTGTTTTATTACCTTTAATGATAATTGGATTTATATTCAAAAAAATTAGAAAATGTATTAAATATAGTGAATGGAGAAAAACTAAATATACCGCATTAGATTTTTTAAATCAAGCCGACATAGAATATGTAGATTGTATGCAAGGTTATGAGTTTGAAAACTTTTTAAAAGTAATGTTTTTTTACCTTGGTTACGATGCGTTAGTTACTAAAAGGTCGGGCGATTATGGTGCCGATTTGGTACTTAAAAAAGATGGTAAAAGACTAGTTGTGCAAGCCAAAAGATACAATAATTCGGTCGGCGTTAAAGCGGTACAAGAAGTTGTTTCTGCAAAGGTTCATTATAGTGCCGACGAAGCTATGGTTGTAACAAATAGTAGATTTACAGCAGAAGCCGAGCAACTGGCATCTGAAAATGGCGTAATAATGCTAGATCGATTAGAACTTACCAGTCTTATACGAGAAGCAAAGGAGAAAATAGAAGAAAATTATAAGATAAATAACAATAATGTAAATCAAACAGAGTTGTCGGCAAGTTTTAACAATCAATACAAATTTAGAATTTAATTAAGGGTATTTTAATTGTCAAAAATTCATACACTAAAATTAGGAGTATGAATTTTTTTATGAACAATAAACACATAATTTTTGAAAAAACCGACACCGATATGTTTATGCACTTTTTTAAAAGGTTGGAAGAGATACAAGATAGTTTAAAAAACATTGTAATTTTAAACCGAGAAGAAACAATAGAAATTGGTTTTTCTATAAAAAGAAACAGCCAAAATGTAATCAAAAAAATTGAAGAGATTTTGGCACATACAATTTTGGTTTTTTATAAAAGCAATTTTATATACAAAAATATTAGCCTGCCAGAAGGTATGGAACAATACAAAAATATATTATCCAAATCACTTGCCGTTTTTGATAGAGCGAGCGAAATTGAAGAAATTAAGGAAAAGATTTGTTTAGGCGATAAACTATACGTTGAGTCATTTTACATTTTTAAATTACAATCATTTAGATTAAGATGGGAAGAAATATGTAATTTATTTTTAGACAATATTGAAAGCTTGCAATTGGCGGAAACTTTTAATGAGTTATTACGTTACCTTATTTTTTCAACTGAATGTAGTGATAGTGAAGTGTATATAAATGAAACGCCAAATCAAATTTTTTTAGTTTCAAAAGATGGAAGTAATTTGATAGACCCAATAAATAGGTCGGTAAATTATGTTATGGAAGTGGTAAGTGAGTTGATAATTTTAGCACCTAAAGGTATAGTACTCAAAAAGAATACTATTGAAGATTCTGACTTAATTGAAACACTTATAAAGCTCTTTCAAGAGAAAGTCGTTGTGAATGCTTGACAAACTTTTTGTTTGAGTGTAAAATTAATTGAAGAAGAGTCTTCCGCTAAATTAAATAGGCGAAAGAAATTACCGAAAAATTATTATATTTTTGGGGTCTATGATGAAAATTACACTCAAGGACAACGTGGTTGCAGAAGTTACCAAGGGTACTACTGTGTTTAGTTTGGCGGAAAATATTTCGCCTAGTCTTGCTAAAAACGCGTTGTGTGGTAGGGTAAATGGTGTACTTGTAGACCTAGACCAAGCAATCAATTCTAATTGCAAATTAGAGCTTATAACCAAAAGTAGTTCAGAAGCAAAAAGTTTATTAAATCACACGGCTAGTCATATTTTGGCACAGGCAGTAAAAGCGGTTTATCCATCATGCAAAGTTGTTGGTGGAGATGGAAATCAAGATGGGTTTTATTATGATTTTGATTTTAAAACGGATATAGATAGTGAATCATTATCCACAATATTAGATGAGATGTACAAAATCATAAACGCAAACTTTGATATAAATAAAGAAGTTGTGCCAAGATACGAAGCAATTATAAGAATGAGCGAAATAGAAGAGTCTTATAAAATAGAATCGCTAGAACTAGAAAAACGAGAAAATGTTGGGTTAATTACTAGTGGTGATTTTGTAGACTTATGTGATATGGCACACCTTCATAACACTGGAAGTATTAAAAAGATTATTTTAAACAAATTCAGTGAAGTTTCGGGCTTTGGCGAATTTGTAGACGATACATCATTTACAAGGATAGAAGGTGTTGCCTTTTTTAGTGAAGAAGATTACGAAGAGTATATTGCGTGTTTGGAGCAAAATAAAAATACCGACCACAAGATTATTGGTAGTTTAAATGAGTTATATCTAATTAACGAAAATGGTTCGGTTTTTTGGCTTCCAGAAGGAATTAAACTTAAAAATGCATTAATGAGTTTGATTAATGAAATTCATTATACAAATAACTATTTAGAAATCGGTTCTCCTATTATTGATAGCGAAACTAAGTTTAGTTCTAAAACATACAAAGATTATTGCAAAATTAGAAATTATGATATAATGAAAATAGAAGGCGAAAACGACTTAATTATCAAATCTATAAATTGCCCGAGTGCATTAACATATTATCGCTTAAAACAACGAAAGGAAACTGATTTACCATTAAAGGTTTTTGAATGTGGCGTCTTGCATAGAAATATAGCACATAATAATTTGGATGGTCTATTTAATCTATCGGAATTTACTCAAGATGATGCACATCTATTTGTAACCCCAAAACAAGTAGTCGACGAACTTAATAAAGTTTTGGATATGGTAGAAAATTTTTATACTAAGGTAGGGCTTTCGTATTCGGTAGAACTTGCAACCAGACCTTGTAAGTTTTTGGGAGAAAGGAAGACTTGGACGGAAGCTGAAGAGATACTAAGAAGTGTTCTAACTGAAAGATTCGGCGAAGGAAACTTTGGAATTAGTAAAGGCACGGGTTCATACTTTGGACCGAAAATAAATATTTTGGTAAAAGATGCAAAGCTAAATTCTTGGACGACGGGTACAATTCAACTAGATATGCAACTTCCAAAAAAATATAATTTAACATACATTTCAGATAAAACTTCCGAAGAAGTTCCAGTTGTAATTCATAGAACAATTGCGGGAAGTATAGAAAGATTAATTGCTCTAATTATTGAAAATACTGCTGGTAAGTTTCCATTTTGGATTGCACCAACGCAAGTAAAATTAATCTATTCAAATAAGCGTAATATTAAAGTTGTAGAAAGAGTTTTACAAGCATTTAATGCTATCAAAGTTAGGGCAAAATTAGAATATGATAAGTCTATTACAGAAGATAATTTAGTGGCGGATAAACAAATCCCTTACACAATATACATAGATAGTGTAATGGTAAAAAATCAATCGGTGCTAATGGTGTCACGCCAAAGTGATTTACCAGTTGCGGTTTCTATAAAAAACTTTTTAGAAGGTTTAGACGAGTTAAATAAAACAAGAATAAATAACCTATATACTAAGTTTTAAATATACTAGGGGGAAAATAGATGTCTGATAATGGTATAAATGATTTGATGGCAATGTTATTTTTGTCGGCAAACCCAATAGCGGTAAAAATAGCCCAAAATCACTTTGCAAATTTAAAGGAATACAACAAGAGATGTGCGATAGATAAATCTTTAAAAGATAAACCAAGAGAAAAAGATGTTTATGAAAAATTAAATGACATTTTTAATAAAATGGAAAGAGGCCTATTTACAAAATTTAAGGCTAGCGCCACACGAGGTTTTTACGATAAAAGCAACTTAACTTTGGGTTTAAGAGATTCCATAAAGGGGGAGGCTTTTGGTTCTGAGGACGACCCCGATTATGGTTGGTTTGTAGTAACTTTAAATGATCCAAAATGCAATGATAAAAATCATAAAGGTGCGTTAATTATAAAAATTTACGCAGGTCAAGTTGAATCTTTTAGCGATTATGTTTTAGGTGTTACCTATGAATTAAAAAATGTTGCAGAAGATAAGAGCATAAAAAGATATTTGTATATAAAAGAAGAAATTATTAATGGTAAAAAGGTAATTAAATTGTTAGGCTCCGAAAAGGAAATTCCGGGTGCGGACAAAAGCAAAGTTGCTCGTAACACAAGTAGAGAAGAGGAAGTAGACGATGAGTATGATCCATGGTATAGAAGAGATAAAAAGTCTACCATAACAGAAAGTTGGAAGGAGCGAAAAAACGCAGAAATTTCCAATTCCCGCAATAAAAAACAATCAAATAATACAAATCCTCAAATTGAAATTCCAAGCGATTATTTTCAAAAATCTTAATTTGAAAAATATAGGCGATGTAAAATTATTGCTAGGAGGGCAATATGTCTGAAAATAAAAATTTAGAAAAATATGCCCGAAAATTAAATGAAATTTTTGAAATGAAATGCTCCAACTTTAATATGTGTGACAATTGTAAATTATTAAAGATATGTAGATACTGTCCAGCAAAATTTTATTTGACAAATCGAAATTATGAAGTTGCTCCCGAGTGGTACTGCCAATTTTCACAAGCCATTTATAATAATTTTATTAATTGGTTTCGCATTATAAAAAAGTTGTCTTTATCACAAATGGAAATAGATCAAGTTTATGATATTATTTCATCAAATATGAAAAACATTGGAATTTCCGTTTCCGATGAAGATAAGTTGCCTTGGTGCAATAGATTATTAAATCAATTAAGAGTACAAAATCATTATTTTTACATAGCATATTTAGATGGAAATATTTGTGGGTTTGTAGAACTTTCTGAAATTGATAAAAAATTATTTGTTTCCGAATTTGAACTTGCAGATTGGTGTAAGGGGACTAAAGTTATTTTCTATATTATAAAAGCATTGGTAACATGTTCAGATTTAAGTCAATTCGATAAAATTTATTTTAAAATAAACAAAACAAATTTATTATCTACAAAAACTTTTTCTCATTTAGGTGCAACAAAATATACGGAAAATGAAAAGTCAACGGGTTTTATACTGAATAGAGATAATTTAGTATGCGTTATTAATAAATTTAGAAAGTATCAAAATTCATAATGTAAAAATATGAAAGAA
This sequence comes from uncultured Clostridia bacterium, assembly GCA_934772525.1. GTDB lineage: Bacteria > Bacillota > Clostridia > Christensenellales > UBA1242 > UMGS1908. Next base: position 134,982 of record CAKVMI010000002.1, on the reverse strand, counting down.
ATTTCAGTAAATTTTTTATGAAAAGTTAAGGAAAAATGTTTTAAAGTGCTTGACAAATTGGGAATAATAGTATAATATATTAGACGTGAAAACAAGTAGAAGTTTCTTCTCGCCAACCGAATGAAATATTTTTGTTGGTCAATATATTTCCATTTGCAAAGCAATTTGTAAAATGTTGAGTTATGTTGAAATGGTAAGAGTGAAACTTTTGGGTTTCACTCTAATTTATTTTTTGGAGGAATGGAATTATCGCTAAGATAGAAACAGAAGTTAATCGTGACATAACCGATAGAGAAGTAAGAGTTATCGGACCAAATGGCGAGCAACTTGGAATAATGAGTGCTGACGAAGCAAATCGCAAAGCAGACGAATGTAATTTAGATTTAGTCAAAATTTCACCAAATGCTGTACCACCAGTATGCAGAATAATGGACTACGGCAAATACAAATTTGACCAAACAAAGAAACTTCGTGAATTAAAGAAAAATCAAAAGGTTATTGAAGTTAAAGAAATTCAACTTTCTATGACAATTGAACTTCACGATATGGAAATTAAAGCAAAGCACGCAATTCGCTTTTTAACAGATGAAAACAAAGTTAAGGTAGTTCTTCGTATGCGTGGTCGTCAACAAGCGTATTCTGCAAAGGGAATTGAAATTGTTAATCAATTTTGTGACCTTGTAAGTGAAGTCGGCGATAAAGACAAAGAACCAAAAGTTGAAGGCAGAAATGTAGTTGTTACATTATTGCCAAAGAAAAAATCTAAGTAATATATATTTTTAAGGAGAAAGTACTATGCCAAAGCAGAAAAACAACAGTGCCGCTAAGAAGAGATTTACAATTTTAGCATCAGGCAAAATTAAGAGAGCAAAACAAAACAAGGCTCACATCTTAACAAAGAAAGAAACACAAAGAACAAGAAAACTTAGAAAGGGTGGATATGTTCATCATTCTAATGAAAAAGCTATCAAGAAACTTGTAGGAAATCAAGGCTAGTAGGAGGAAAGGAAAATGAGAATTAAAAGAGGCGTAAACGCACACAAGAAGAGAGTTAAAGTATTTAAGTCAGCCAAGGGTTACCGTGGTTCTAAGAGCAAACTATACACATTAGCAAAGCAACAACTAATGAAGTCTGGAACTTATGCTTATGTTGGTAGAAAGAACAAGAAGAGAGAATTTAGAAATCTATGGATTGCTAGAATTAACGCAGAAGCAAGAGTTAATGGTTTAAGTTATTCTAAACTAATTGACGGCGTTAAAAAGGCTGGTATTGAACTAGACCGTAAGTCACTAGCTGAAATTGCAATTTCTGACAAGGCTACATTTGCTAGCATTTGCGAAAGCGCAAAGAAGGCACTTGCTAAGTAATATCAATTAAATTTATACTTAATAGAGAAGTTATGAAGTTTATTGAAAGTAAAGAAAATTCACTAATAAAAAAATTTCGTTCGCTCTCGGTAAAAAAATACCGAGAGCAATTCTCTTTGTACAAATTAGAGGGCGAAAAGGTAGTTTTAGAGAGTTTAAAAATATCTGGACTGGTCGAAAATATCTTGATAGATGCGGACTATACTTCTAAGTACGAAGATATAATGCAAAGGTTTAGTGAAAAAATAATAGTTTTAAAACACGAATTATTTACAAATCTATCTAGCACAATAGAACCTCAGCATATTATGTCTATTTGCAATATGCCAAAATATACACTAGACGCTAGTAGTATAAAAAATTTGCTTGTACTTGATCATCTTCAAGACCCAGGTAACCTTGGTACAATTATAAGGTCGGCGGTTGCTAGTGGCTTTTTAGATATAGTTTTGATAGATTCCGTGGATCCATATAATGATAAAACTATTAGAAGTGCAAGTGGTACTATATTCTATCCAAGATTTTACAATATGTCAGATCTAGAATTTGTTGAATTTGCAAAATCTAATGGTGTAACTATTGTTATTGCAGAAGCCGGAAAACAGTCGGTGTTTGATAGTGAGTTAAAGTTACCACAAAAGTATGCCCTTATTATTGGAAACGAAGGTAACGGAGTAGGGGCTATAATTAGAGAACAAAAACATCTATCGCTTTCTATACCAATGAGTAGTGAAGTTGAATCATTAAATGCGGGCGTTAGTGCAAGTGTATTGATGTTTATACTTTCAAATAAATAAAATTCTATTAATTTTTAAAAGATATTCATTTGGTTAGGTTGTGGGAATTTTTTATGGTATAATAGCGTAAAAGTATGACCACAAATTAACCAACTGAATATTATAAGTACATTATTTTTAAGGAGAATATTTTATGAGCGGACATTCAAAGTTTCATAACATTAAAAAAACTAAGGATAAAGCAGATGCAGCAAGAGCAAAAATTTTCACAAAGATAGGTAGAGAAATTGCGGTAGCTGTAAAAACTGGTGGTGCAGACCCAAATACAAACTCAAAACTTGCCGATATTATCTCAAAAGCAAAGTCTAATAATATGCCAAATGATAATATTCAAAGAAGTATCAAAAAGGCTAGTGGTGAAATTGATACAGTAAACTATACCGATATGGTTTATGAAGGTTATGGGCCAGCTGGTGTCGCTTTTATTGTAGAATGTTTAACAGATAATAAAAATAGAACAGCGGGCGATGTTCGTCACTTATTTGATAAGTCTGGTGGTAGCCTTGGCACAACCGGTAGCGTATCGTTTATGTTTGATAGAAAGGGCGTCATTATAATTGAAAAGAAGGACGGATTAACCGAAGACCGTATTTTTGAAATTGCAATAGACGGCGGAGCCGATGATGTTGTAACCGAGGACGATAGCTTTATTGTATACACCGAACCTAGCAAGTTAAGAAGTGTAGAAGAAGCATTCAAAAATGCAGGTATAGAACTTATGCAAGCCGAAAGCGAAATGGTTGCAAATAACTACATTGTTCCAGAAGAAAACCAAGTTGAAAAGATTGAAAATCTTATTGACGCACTAGAAGAACTAGACGATGTACAAAATGTATATCATAATGCAGATATATAAAATGAATTACAGATTAGTTGATACCGACTAATCTGTTTTTAAGTACGGGAGATTTCATAATGCGAATAGTACTAATTAGTGATTCCCATGGTCACTATCAAAATATTTTAGATTTACAAGATAAAGAAAATTACGACAAGATTGTGTTTGCTGGTGACGGAATAAGGGATGTAGACTTTATTGACGATGATAAATGCATAAAGGTAGAAGGTAATTGCGATATTTTTTACAATGATTACCCGTTAACAGTTATCAAAGAGTTTGAAGGGGTTAGAACACTTATAACGCATGGTCATAAGTTTTTAGTAAAGTATAGCCCATTTGGCTTAATAAAAGAGGCAAAACTTGACGATTGTAAATTGGTTTTATATGGACATACTCATACCGCTTCGGTTATACAAGAAGATGGAATTGTTTTGGTAAATGGTGGAAGTATTGCAAATGGGAGTTATGCAGTTATAGAAATTAAAAATGGAAAAATAACGGCCGAACTAAAACATTTATAATGAATTTTGGTTTAGTAAAATAAATATAACATATAACTTGATAAAATTGCTGAATAAGGCTAGACCTAAAAGACGATAGATAATTAAAATTTACTTAAATACGAAATAAAAAAACACCAGTATTGAAACTCAATACCGGTGTAATTTATTTTTAAGGTAGGTTAGTTATTTTTTTCGCCTTTCATGCACTTGGTGCAAACATAGGCTTTTTGAACTTTACCATCAACTTCCACTTGAACTTTTTGGATGTTAGGGTTGGTTACTCTTTTTGTCTTAACATTTGAATGGCTAACATTGTTACCAGTCATTTTACCTTTACCACAAATAGAACAAACTCGGCTCATTAATTTTCCTCCTAACTAAATATCGTAGATGATTTTATCACACATTGCAATATTTTGCAACCCTTTTTTATAAATTTTATTAAAAAAGGAAAATTTAACATATAATTATAAAAAAACCTTGATTATTTGGATAAGTTGTTGTAAAATAGTAAATGATTTAATGGGCGAGTATGCTCATTAAAAATATTAGTATAGGAGAGATTTTGTGGCAGTTTCTACGGAAAATTCCAATGGTGTAATTAATATATCTGATGAGTCTATTGCATTAGTTGTGGGGCATACCGCACTTGATTGTTATGGCGTTGTTGATTTAGTTGCAAGAAGTGTATTTGAAAATATGCGTGAATTGTTTAAAAAACGCTCAAAATCTCGTGGTATAAAGATTCTTACAATCGGAGACAGAATCCACATAGATTTGGATATAATTTTAAAGTACGGTGTTAGTATGAATGCGGTAGCTGAGTCTGTTCGTCGATCTGTAAAGTATAATGTAGAACAGTTTACTGGTATGATAGTTGATGCTATTAACATCAATGTTGTAGGTGTTAAGGTATAATTATTGCGTTGTTACGCTAATCAGTAAGGTGTAGGTATTACAGGAGAGATTTATAAATGGCAAAGACAATAACTGGTGCTGTATTTAGAAAAATGATAATAAGCGGTGCCAACTATTTAGAAAAGAATAAAGAGTATGTAGACTCGTTAAACGTGTTCCCAGTTCCAGATGGAGATACGGGAACAAATATGTCACTTACTATGAGAAGTGCAGTAAAAGAACTTAATATGGTTACAAGTAACGACTTAGAACCATTGTGTAGTGCAATAGCAAAGGGCGCACTAAAAGGTGCTAGAGGTAATTCGGGGGTTATTTTATCTCAAATATTAAAAGGCTTTACTACCGTTCTTGCTCATGAAAAAAATATTACGACTAAAGCATTTGCAAAGGCTTTAAAAGAAGGCTCTAATGTTGCTTATGGTGCAGTAACAAAACCTAAGGAAGGCACCATTTTAACCGTTATCCGTTTAATGAGCGAACAATCGGTAGAAATAGCAAAGAAGTATACCGAACTTTCAGAATTTTTACAACACACGCTTGAAGCGGGCGAAGAAGTTTTAAAACAAACTCCAGAAATGTTACCAGTTCTTAAAAAGGCTGGCGTTGTAGATGCTGGTGGTAGAGGTTTACTTGTAATACTTACCGGTTTTTATCAAATGCTTTCAGGTAATGAAGTTGATGCTATTATAGATTTTGAAAGCTCAGATAAAGTTGCAGATAGTGACCCATTTAAAAATGCAAATGTAGATTATAATGACCTAGCAGATATAGAATTTGCTTATTGTACCGAATTTTGGATAATAAATATAAAGAGCAAAACAACCGAAGCCGACATTGATAAACTTAGAGAAAGTTTAATGGAGTTAGGTGATAGTGTAATTTGTATTGGCGATTTAAACGGCGTACATGTACACGTTCATACAAACGAGCCAGGTGTTGCACTAACAAAGGCTCTTCAATTAGGTGAAGTTGATACAATTAAGATTGAAAATATGCTAGAACAATTTAGGTCCCTTAAAAACAAGCAACAACAACCAGAAGAATTAAAACCAATAGGTATGGTTGCAATATGTGCTGGTGAAGGACTTTCTGCAATATTCAAAGACTTAAATGTTGACTATGTTATTGAGGGTGGTCAAACGATGAACCCTAGTGCTGAAGATATCGCAGCAGCTGCTGATAAGGTTATGGCTGAAACGGTATTTATATTGCCAAACAATAAAAACATTATCTTAGCAGCCGAACTTGCAAAAGACCTTTCTAGAAGAAATATTGTTGTAGTTCCTACAACTTCCGTTCCTCAAGGTATTACCGCTGCTATTAACTTAAATCCAGATGATAGCGTAGATACCAACCTTAAAAATATGACAACTTCAATAGATACCGTTTTGACTGGTTCTGTAACATACGCTGTTCGTTCTACTCATATAGACGGATTTAAACTAAAAGAAGGCGATATTATTGGTTTGGATAACAAAAACATTATTGCTAAGGGCGAAGAAATTAACGCCGTTGCAACCGAAGTAGTAGATAAACTAATAAATGAAAATGTTATGACAGTAACTCTATTCTTTGGTTCAGAAGTGCAAGAAGCAGAAGCTACCAAACTTGCTGAAGAACTTGCAATTAAGTACCCAGATGTTGAAGTTGATTGCCATTTTGGTGGACAACCTTTGTATTATTATATGATTTCATTAGAATAATTTTTAAAAGTCTTTATACTTTTGGTATAAGGGCTTTTTCTTTATGTTTTTTACTTGTCTGGTAATAGTAATTGTGCTAAAATACTTAGTATGGAATTACAAGATATTTATGGGTTTGGGTCAAAAAGATTAGAAACGCTTGAGAGTGTAGGTATAAAAACGGATACCGATTTATTAAATTATTTGCCATATAAGTATTACAATTTTACCGAAATTAACACCTTTAACAAAAATTCAGATGCTCAACTATTAGTGTGTGGAAGGGTTGTTGTAGAGCCTAAATGTGTGTTTTTAAAAGGGTTAAACTATTGTGTTGTAGGATTTAAGGATGCAACTACTGGCGAAAGTTTTAATGCGGTTTGGTATAATCAACCATTTATGAAAAATAATATTGAATTTGATGGTCTATATTATTTAATAGGAAAGTTAAATAATAAACATCAATTAGTGATACAATCATACTTTCCGTTATCTAAGGCAAACGAAAAGATAATGCCGTGTTATAAGCCTATTGATAATGTTTCGTCGCTAACTATCAAAAAAGCAATAAAACAGATATTGGAAAATATCGAAGAAACGGATGCAAAGGATAATTCAGTTGGGCTTATGAACAAGATGACCGCTTATCACGAAGTGCATTTTCCAACTAGTATAGAAAAAATTGAAGAAGCAAAATTTAGATTGAATGTAGAAGAATTGCTAAATTTTGTAGCATTAGAAAAATTTTTAACAGAACATAAAAGTAAAAGAGTTTTGAGTTTTAAAAATGTTTCAATTTCAGATTTCGAAAAACTATTGCCGTTTACTTTAACTACCGACCAAAAGAATGCAATAAAAGATGTTTATGACGATATGGATAGTGTTTTTACTATGAATAGATTAATTCTTGGTGATGTTGGTAGCGGAAAAACAATGGTTGCGTTTGCTAGTATTTTTAAGTGCATAAATAGTGGGTTTCAGGCCGTTATGCTTTGTCCTACCGATGTTTTAGGTGCTCAACACTACCAAAATGCTAAAAAAATATTTGGCGATAACGTTTGCTACTTGCATTCTGGGTTAAAGTCTATTGAAAGAAAAACAATTTTAAATGGTATAAAAACGGGCTTATATAAGGTAATTATTGCAACCCATTCGGTTTTAAGTGATGAAGTGGAATTTAACAATTTGGCGTTAGTTATAACCGATGAACAACATAGGTTTGGAGTAGCTCAAAGAGGCAAACTTGCTAGCAAATATCCAGTAGACCAGATTGTTATGAGTGCAACACCAATTCCTAGAAGTTTGTCACTTGTGCTATTTGGCGGTTTAAAAACAAGTGTTATTAATGCAAGACCAAATGGAGAAAGTCACATAAAAACGAATATCTTATCTAGCAAAAAGGTGTTAGATATGTGGCATTTTTTAGTGGACGAGATCAATAAGACCAATCGAAAATGCTTTGTTGTTGTGCCAAAAATTGTGGAAGATGAAACCGAAAAACTTGCAAGCACTAAGTCTATTGCTAAATATTTAGTTGAGAATAAGATATTTTCTTCGGATGAAATTTTAGAAGTTAATGGTAAAATGGACAGAAAAAAGGCAAGCAAAGCATTAGAAATATTTAGAGATGACGACACAAAAAAGGTGTTAGTTGCAACAACTGTTATAGAAGTTGGAATTGATGTACACAAAGCAAATATGATGGTAATATATAACGCCGATAGGTTTGGACTTGCAACACTACATCAACTTCGTGGAAGAGTTGGAAGAGATGGTGCGGAAGGATATTGCTTTTTAATAAGTGATAACGTAAATGAATTATCAAAAGAACGATTAAAGGTATTAAAAACAAACAATAATGGGCTAAAAATTGCCGAAGAAGACTTAAAACTAAGGGGTGCGGGTTCTCTTTATGGTACTTCTCAGCATGGCGTAGAAGAATTGTTTTCAAATGTTAATTTTTCAATGGAAGCATTTGATAAAGCGAAAGAATTGTGGAAAGTATTACCAGATGATGAGAAAACCGAAATACTAAATAGAGCATTAAATTCATATGGCGAATTATATAAAAAGATTGTCTTTAACTAATAATTTTGTCACTAATTCAATTAATTACATATAGTGCAATAAAGGAGATTATGTTATGACAATTTGTTGCATTAAAGCCCCAAAGGCGGTAAGTGTTTTTCTACGATTATTTGTAAAAAATAAAGAAAAACCAATGGAAGTTTCAGAATAAAACTTTCAATATAATTTGGTAAAAAACTCAAAAATTGGCAAAGTGAACACTTTGCCCTTTTTATTAATTTAAACTTTCGAGCTTACTAATTGTGTTGACAAAATCTATCTAAAAGTATAAAATTAAGTGCATAAGGAGAAATGTGAGTTTTTGTGATTATTTTAGGTATAGACCCAGGTTATGCAATAGTTGGTTATGGAGTTATAGAAAAAAATGAAAAGAATAATTGTCGTGTTATAGCATACGGAACCATTGAAACTCCAAAGGAAGAGAATTTTCCTTTAAGGCTTAAAATTATTAAAGACGGAATGAATCACCTTATAGAAAAATATAAACCAGATGAAATAGCAATAGAAGAGTTATTTTTTAATGATAATATTACAACTGGCATAAAAGTTGCAGAAGCTCGTGGAGTAATACTTTGTACGGCTGTTGAAAAGTTGGGTGCATTGTATGAATACACTCCTCTTCAAATTAAGCAAGCGATAACTGGTAATGGTAGAGCGGATAAAAAGCAAGTTCAATATATGACTACTGCAATGCTTAATTTAAAAAGCATACCAAAACCAGATGATGCAGCCGATGCTTTAGCTGCCGCACTTTGTCACGCACAAACGAATAAGACAATGGCGGGTTCTGCTATGGATACTTTAACTACTGGTAACTGGACAAATAGAAAATATAGCCCATTACACTAAAGTAATTTAAACTTACTTATTGTGAAAATTAAAATATAATTAATCACAATTTATAAATAGATTAACGAGAAAGAAACGGAGAAAAATAATGATATCTTTTTTAAGAGGAACAATAGTAGATAGTGGAGAAAATTATCTTGCAATAGATGTGCAAGGTGTAGGATATGAAATGACGGCGACAATGAATGCTGTTTTTAAATTTACTGCAATGGATGGCGAAGTAAACATTCCTACATATCTTGCAGTTAGAGAAGACGCAGTAACGCTTTACGGGTTTGCAGACCGTACTGAAAAGGAGATGTTTTTAAAATTAATTTCGGTTTCTGGCGTCGGCCCAAAGGTTGCAGTTATGGTGCTATCTAGTATTTCTACAACCGACTTATGCTTGTCTATTGCAACTAGCGATATAACGACTTTAAGTAAAGTAAAGGGACTTGGCAAAAAGACTGCCGAAAAGATAATTGTAGAATTGCGTGAAAAAGTCGGTAAAATTGACCATGGTCAAATTAAGGGTATACAAAATAATGCACTTAATGTAGATGGTCAAGCGGTAGAAGATGCTTGTGTTGCATTGCAAAGTCTTGGACTATCTAATGCTGACGCATTAAAACTAGTTCAAAAGGTAGCTGAACCTGAAATGACCGCCGAAGACCTAATTAAGAAGTGCTTAAAAAATATGGCAAAATAATAACTTTATAATAATTTTTATATTGATAAATAATAGTTTTAAATTACTCAAAAATACAAGGAGAAATTATGAAAGATTTTGAAGATGCAGAGAGATTTATATCTAGCAATATGATCAGTGAAGATATAGATACCGAAGTTAGTCTAAGACCTAAAACTATGGCTGAATATGTAGGACAAGATAAGGTAAAGGAAAATCTTAATGTATATATTCAAGCGGCAAAAAAGCGTAAAGAGAGTCTTGACCATGTCTTATTATATGGACCTCCAGGACTTGGAAAAACCACACTTAGTAATGTAATTGCAAATGAACTTGGTGTGCAGTTACGTTTAACATCTGGACCAGCAATAGAAAAGGCTGGCGACCTTGCTGCCATTTTAACAAACTTAAACGAGAATGATGTTTTGTTTATTGATGAAATTCATAGACTTAACCATTCGGTAGAAGAAATTCTTTACCCCGCTATGGAAGACTTTGCACTTGATTTTATAATCGGTAAAGGCCCAAGTGCCAGAAGTATGCGACTTAACTTGCCACATTTTACACTAATTGGAGCAACTACAAAAGCGGGTATGCTTTCTAGTCCGTTGCGTGATAGATTTGGTGTAATGTGCAGACTAGAGTTGTATTCACCCGAAGAACTTACTACTATAGTAAAAAGGTCGGCTGGTTTATTAAATATTAAGATAAATGAAGATGCTGCCAATGAAATTGCGGGACGAAGTCGCGGAACTCCAAGAATTGCTAATAGAGTATTAAAAAGAGTTCGTGATTTTGCTGAAGTTCAGGGTGCGGATACTATAACAAAGGATATAGCAAAGCACGCACTAGATAGAATGGAAATTGATGATATAGGTTTAGATTTCGTAGACCGCAGAATGTTAGATGCAATAATTAATAAATTTAACGGCGGACCAGTTGGGCTTGATACATTATCTGCATTTACTGGTGAAGAGCCAGCAACTATTGAAGACGTGTATGAACCCTTTTTGATGCAATTAGGCTTCATTGCAAGAACTCCAAGAGGAAGAATTGCATTGGAACCAGCGTATACTCATATGGGAGTAAAATATACTCCACCTACACCAATAGGTAAATAACTTATCTGTAGAATAAACTCGCTAAAATTATAGCGGGTTTAATTTACCACTAGTGTTGCTTTTATTTTAAAGGTATTGTATAATATAGCGGTTTAATAAAAAGATAAAATAAACAACTTAAATTAAAGATTGATTGTGTTTATATAAAGGAAGAAAAATGAAAACAAGTGATTTTAATTACAATTTACCCGAAGAACTAATTGCTCAGACTCCAGTAAACCCAAGAGATAGTTCAAGAATGATGGTATATAATCAAAAGGATAAAACAATAGAGCATAAAGTATTTAGGGATATAATAGACTATTTAACGCCAAATGATGTTTTAGTATTTAATAGAAGCAAGGTTATCCCTGCAAGAATATATGGTCATAGAGTCGGAAAACCCGATGAAGTTGTAGAAATATTACTATTAAAGAAAATTGATTTGACGCAATATGTTTGTCTTGTAAAACCTGGCAAAAAGTTTAAAGAGGGCGTGGAAATTGTATTTAGTGATAATCTTAATGCAAAGGTTTTATCTATTACCGAAACGGGGGAAAGAGTTCTAAACTTTACGGTTAAAAATGGTGACCCTGTAGAAGCGGAATTTGATAGAATAGGAGAAATGCCACTTCCACCATACATAACGGAAAAACTAAAGGATAAATCTCGTTACCAAACGGTGTACGCTAAGGAAGAAGGTTCATCTGCTGCACCAACTGCTGGATTACATTTTACAAATGAACTAATAGCAAGAATAAAGGCTAGAGGCGTAGAATGTGAAGAAGTAGTTTTGCATGTGGGTCTTGGAACATTTAGACCGGTAAAGGTAGATAATGTAGAAAATCATATAATGCATAGCGAAGAATATTTTGTAGATGAAGAAACAGCAAAACGTTTAACAAAGGCAAAAGCCGAAGGAAAACGCATAATTGCGGTTGGTACGACATCGGTTAGAACCCTTGAAACGGTTACGGATGAAAATGGTGTTGTTCATGCAGGACACGGCTCAACTCAGATATTTATATATCCGCCATACAAATTTAAAGCAATAGATAGTTTAATTACGAACTTTCATTTACCAGAGAGTACATTATTAATGTTGGTGTCTTCGTTAATTGGTAAAGAGGAATTATTTAAGTGCTATGATTTAGCCATAAAGGAAAAATATCGTTTCTTTAGTTTTGGTGATTGTATGTTTATAAACTAATGGTTAAGAAAACTCAATAATAGGAGAAATGAATGGAAGAAAATTTTGAATTTAAAGTTAAATGTACTTCGTCAACGGGAGCAAGAATTGGCGAATTAAAAACACCGCATGGGGTTATAGAAACACCTGTCTTTATGCCAGTTGGTACTCAAGCAACAGTAAAGGGGTTAACTCCTGAGCAAGTTAAAGAATTAGGTGCACAAATTATACTATCTAATACGTATCACTTATATATGCGTCCAGGTACTGAAATAATTCAACACGCTGGCGGACTTCATAAGTTTATGAATTGGGACAAACCTATTTTAACAGATAGCGGAGGATTTCAAGTATTCTCATTATCTAAGTTAAATAAGATATCCGATAATGGTGTGGAGTTCGCATCTCACTTAGATGGCTCAAAACATTTCTTTACTCCCGAAAAGTCTATAGAGATACAAAATATATTGGGCTCTGATATAGTTATGGCATTTGATGTATGTTCTGACCCAAAAGCAAATTATAATCAAGCGAAACTTGCAATGGATAGAACTCACCAGTGGTTAAAAAGATGTTTTGATTATCAAAAGAACCCAAAGCAAATGTTGTTCCCAATTGTGCAAGGTAATATGTATAATGACTTAAGATTAGAGAGTTTAAGAGAATGCAAAAAGTATGCTAAAGTAGGTCTTGCTATAGGTGGACTTAGTGTTGGAGAACCAAAACCTGTTATGTATGATATATTGTCATTACTTCAAAAGGAATATCCAGAGGACAAGGCAAGATATTTAATGGGTGTTGGTAGTCCGGACTGTATAGTAGAAGGTGTTATTCGTGGAATTGATATGTTCGATTGTGTATTGCCTACAAGGATAGCACGAAATGGTACAGCGTTTACAAGTGTTGGTAAAGTTGTTGTAAAGAATGGTATGTATAAAGATGATCATTCTCCACTAGACCCAGAATGTGATTGTTATGTATGTAAAAACTACACAAAAGCATATCTTCGTCATTTGATGAATGCGGGAGAAATGCTAGGTGCAAGTTTGTTATCTTATCATAACCTTTACTATTTAACTCACTTAATGGAAGACATTAAAAAGGCTATTAGAGAAGATAGACTATTAGAATTTAGAGATGAGTATTTTAAAAAGACGGGTTACGATAAGTCAAAATTATAAAAAATTTAACAATTTTTTTATTGCAATAATATATAGATGTATGTTAAAATTATGGTATGAATTTTGAAGGAGAAAAATATGAAAAGTTTACTATTAGAAGGAAACAAGGCAGGTAACTTAATTTTATGTGGCGTTTTAGTTGTTGCTCTAATTGCGTTCTATATATTTAGTTCTGTAAATAACAAAAAGAGAATGGAACAATTTAGACAAATGCAAGGCGACTTAAAAACAGGAGATGTTGTTCAACTTACAAGTGGTATCATTGGTAGAGTTATAAGAGTATCTGAAATTGTTGGAATTAAGACAATCGTTATTGAAACTGGCGAAAAGAACAATAAGTCTACTTTAGAAGTAAATATTGATGCTATTGCTGGTGTTGTTCCAAAAGAAGATCCAAATGCAGTCAAGGCTGAAATTATGGAAGATTTTGCTGAAGATATTAAAGAAAACAATGGTGCGGAATTTGATGTTGAAGCAACTATAGAAGAAACTCAAACCGAACAACCAGCAAAAACTGAAAAGAAGAAAAAGAACAAAAAGTAGCAAATTAAAGGTAGTGCAATTAGATGTGCTACCTTTTTTTGTTTGCTAAAAATTAATCATAAAGTTATTTGTATACTCATAAAATATAATAGATTTAAAAGGAAGCGTGAAGATTATGAGTAATACAAGTACATATACAGAAAACACCAAAGGTAAAAATGTTATTAAAATGTTTGTTGGCGTAGGGGTTGCATTAATTATCTCGCTTGTGTTGATTTTGGCGTTTGCGTTACTAATAAAATGGTTTGATTGGTCAGATGCGGTTATTATGCCTGCAAATATAATTATAAAAATTATAAGTATATCAATAGGTGTACTAATAGTTACTAAAGATGGTAAGTCGGGTGCGGTTAAAGGAGCAATACTTGGTGCGGTATATATTTTATTATGTTTTTTAGTGTTCTCGTTGCTCAATGGTGCGATGATTATAAATATTAGTTTATTATATGATGCGTTGCTTGGAATGATTGGTGGCGCAATTCTTGGAATTATTTCGGTAACACTAAAAAAGTAAAAAAATCAAAACTAAATAAACATAATTCAAAATTGATAAAGTAGCTTTTTAAATAATTCACCTTATAAATACATTAAAATAAGATTGAATAAAGACTTTGCATATTTTATGCAGAGTTTTTCTTTTTTAAAAATTTCGTTACACCCTTAAAAAATTTGTTAAAATGATTATTTATGATATAATAATATTAAGATAAACTTTATTAAGGAGTACAAACGATTGGAAAATTTTGACTATTTAATAATTGGCGGTGGAGTAGTTGGCACGAGTATTTTAAATAAACTAACAAGACTTGGCGGTAAAGCTTGTTTAATAGAAAAAAATAGTGATGTTGGTATGGGTGCAAGTAAAGCGAATAGTGGGATAATTCATACCGGTTTAGATTGTAAGCCAAACACTCTAAAAGCAAAACTAAATGTAAAGGGTTTTAATATGTACCCTAAAATTTTAGATAGGCTAAATGTAGAATATAAAGTGAATGGGCATTTAGTTGTTGGAAATGATTTAGAAAAAATAAAAGAACTATACAACAAAGGTGTCGCAAACGGAGTTAAGGACTTAAAAATTATTGATGGCGAAAAACTACATAAGGAAGAACCTTATTTAAGCGACACAATCAAATATGCATTATATGCTAAAAATGGTATGATAGTGTCATCATATGAACTTAGTGTTGCCTTTGCAGAAGAAGCAATTATAAATGGTGCAGTTGTAAAACTTCGAACAACTATAACAAAAGTTGTAGAAGAAAATAATTTATATATTGTTACTTTAAGTAATGGCGAAACTATTCAGACAAAATGGATAATTAATTCTGCGGGTGCTGGGTATAATGAAGTGTCTTGTGTATTGGGCACTGAAGAATATCCAATACAATATAGAAGGGGCGAATATTTTGTTCTAGATAGAGGAAATTTAAAATATTGCACACATACTATTTTCCCACTTCCAACTAAAGAGTCTAAGGGGATTTTAATAACCAATACGGCAAGTGGGAATATTTTAGTAGGTCCAACATCTTACATTAGCGATACTTCTACTTTAACGACAAAAAATGGTTTAAACGAGGTCAGGCAAAAAGCATTAGCAGAAATGCCAGCACTTCCATTAAAGGCGAATATTAGGGTATTTAGTGGCGTTAGAAGTGTGGTTGGCGATGACTTTATAATAGAAAGAAGTAAAAAGAAAACTAACGTTATTAATCTTGCGGGTATATGTTCTCCGGGATTATCATCGGCTCCAGCGATTGCAGAAATGGTTGCAGAACTTATAGGGTTAGATACTAAAAAAGAAATGTCAAAACTTAAGGAGCTTCCTAAAAAAGTAAGGGTAAAGGACCTACCAATAGAAAAGCAAGATAAACTAATAAAACAAAATCCACATTATGGAGAAATTGTTTGTAAGTGTGAGGAAATTTCTCTAGGAGAAATAGAAGATTGTATATCATCTCCGCTTGGTGCAACTACAGTAGATGCTGTAAAGAGAAGAACTAGAGCAGGTATGGGAAGATGTCAAAGCGGTTTTTGCATTTTTAGAGTTATGGAGCAACTAGCAAAACTAAACAATACTACATTCGAAAGTGTAGAAAAAGATGCAATAGGTTCAAAAATTTTAGAAAGCGATATAAAACCAAAGGAGAAAAAATAATCAAATGGTAAAGATTAAAAAATTTGATGTTGTAGTAATTGGTGGTGGGCCTAGTGGTATGGCAAGTGCTATAGAAGCGTATAAAAATGGTTCTAGTGTAGCACTTATAGAAAGAGAAAACAAGCTGGGTGGTATATTAAAACAATGTATTCACTCGGGGTTTGGTTTGCACTATTTTGGGGAAGAGATGACTGGACCTGAATATGCTCATAGGTTTATTGAGGAACTGGAAGAAACTGGTGTGGAAGTATATCTATCTAGTTTTGTTGTTAGTATAAAACCAAATGAAGTAATTATAAAAAATTCTAATGGCATTGAAACAATAAAATGTGGGGCTATTATTTTAAGTGTAGGGTGTAGAGAACGTACCGCTGGTGCTATTTCAATGAATGGAGAAAGACCTAGTGGGGTTTGGACGGCTGGACAAGTTCAAAAATGGGTAAATATGTATGGTAAACTTCCTTGTAAAAATCCTATTATTTTAGGAAGTGGAGATATAGGTCTTATAATGGCACGAAGACTCACCTTAGAAGGTGCTAAACCTCAAATGGTACTAGAACTTATGAGTACTACAAGTGGATTGAAAAGAAATATATCGCAATGTTTAGTTGACTACAATATTCCATTATATTTAAATACTACAGTAGTAGAAGTTTTGGGTTATCCAAAAATTACTGGTGTAGTAATTGCTAATGTAGATGAAAAGTTACAAGTAATAGAAAGTACCAAAAGAACAGTATCTTGCGACGGTTTGGTTTTAAGTGTTGGCTTAATACCAGAAACAACACTTTTACCAGACGCAAAAATAAATCCTAAAACAGGAAGTTATTTAGTTAACGAGTATTATGAAACTAGCGTAAAAGGCGTTTTTGCTTGCGGGAATGGGTTACATGTACATGACCTTGTAGATTTTGTTACAAAAGAGAGTAAAAAAACGGGCGTTCAAGCAAGCGAGTATTCAAAGGGTAAATTGATTTATAGCACCGAGCACCAAATTAGTGCTGGGAAAGGTGTAAGATACACTGTGCCAAACAGTTTTTTTGAAGGGGTTGGAAAGGTTGAAATTCTCTTTAGAGTTACGGGAAAGTTTACAAAAACAAATTTGCAAGTATTGGATAGTAATGGAAATGTTCTAAGTAAAAAGTTTGTGTTATGTGCAAATGCGGGCGAAATGCAGTCTATTGAGTTCGAAAAGACAAATGTTAAAACAGATATCCAAGTGGTTGTAGAGGGGGCAAATTAATGGAAAAAAAGTTTAATTGTATTATGTGTCCGTTAGGGTGTGAATTAACCGTAAAAATAGAAGGCGAAAACATCTCGGTTTCGGGCAATAATTGTATTAGAGGTGAACAATACGCCAAGAGTGAATTAACTAACCCAGTTAGAAGTGTTTCTAGTCTTATAAAAGTTGCAGATGGTTCGGTAATTCAAGTAAAAACAAATGGTCAAATTCCTAAAGCGAAAATTATGGAATGTATGGACTATCTTTCGGGAATTGTTCTAAAAAGTAGACCAAAGTACCATGAAATTATAGTTAAAAACATATGCGGTACGGGGATAGATATTATTTCTATAGAATAAAATTAATATTCATATTAACTTGACAATTTTAATTAAATAGTGTTAAACTAATATTAGTCGATTATTGATTTTTATCAAACGGTATATATTTTGGTGAAGACCAAAGGCAAACACTAAAAAAGGAGATTTAACACTATGGCAACATGGATGGTTGTCATTATTGGCGTAATTGCTTTAGGCTGTGGTTCGGTTGGTGGATATTATTTTACGAATGTAATTAAATCAAAGAAGTTAGAAGATGCTAAAGCCAAATCTATGCAGATTATTGAAGATGCCAATAATGAAGTAAAAGTGCTAAAAAAAGAAGCACTTATTGAAGCTAGAGAAGAGGCAATTAAACTAAAAAATGAAGTTGAAGATGAATTAAAGGAACGAAGAGTTGAGACTACAAAACTTGAGAATAGGCTTCGTTCAAAAGAAGAATTACTAGATAAAAAAGAAGAGTCGCTAGACAAAAAAAGCGAGATTTTAGACCAACAAAAAGAAACATTAGAAAGAAAAACTCTAGAGATTGAAAATTCGAAACAAGAACTAGATAGAAGAAGCGAAGAAATTTCTAAAGAGTTAGAAAGAGTCGCAGGTTTAAGCAGAGTTGATGCAAAAGCAGAACTTGTTAAATCTATAGAAGAAGATGCTAGAAAAGAGGCGGGTATTTTAGTTAAAAAATTAGACCAAGAAGCAAGAGATGAAGCTGATAGAAACGCTAAAGAAATTGTAATGCAGGCAATACAAAGGTGCGCTACCGATCATACGGTTGAGTGCACAGTTAGTGCGGTGTCTATTCCAAACGATGAAATGAAGGGTAGAATTATTGGTCGTGAAGGTAGAAATATTAGAGCGATTGAAACAGCTACGGGTGTTGATTTAATTGTTGATGATACCCCAGAAGCAGTTATCATTAGTTGCTTTGACCCAATTAGAAGAGAAGTGGCTCGTCAAACACTTGAAAGATTAACATCTGATGGAAGAATTCACCCAGGTAGAATAGAAGAAATCGTTGATAAGGTTAAACGTGACCTAGAAAAGACAATTGCAGAAGCTGGCGAAAATGCTACATTTGATGCGGGCGTGTTTGGCATCAACCCAGAATTAGTTAAAATATTAGGTAGATTAAAATATAGAACTAGTTATGGGCAAAATGTATTACAGCACTCACTAGAAACGAGTTATATAGCAGGATTAATAGCGGGCGAACTTGGTGCAGATGTTGCTATTTGCAAAAGGGCTGGGCTATTGCACGATATAGGTAAAGCAATGGACTTTGAAGTAGAAGGTACACACGTAACGATAGGTGTAGATCTTGCTAAAAAATATAAAGAGAGTGATGCGGTAATACATTGTATTGAAGCACATCACGGCGATGTAGAATATAAATCTATTGAAGCTATGATAGTTCAAGTTGCCGATGCCATATCTTCATCAAGACCAGGAGCAAGAAGAGAATCGCTTGAAACTTATATTAAAAGACTTGAAAAATTGGAGTCTATTGCTACAAGCTTTAAGGGTGTTCAAAGTTGCTATGCTATTCAAGCTGGTCGTGAAATTAGAGTTGCAGTTAACCCAGATGAAGTAAATGATGATGGTATTGTAATTTTAGCAAAAGAAATTGCACGTAAGATTGAATCTGAATTAGATTATCCAGGTCAAATTAAAGTTAATATTATTAGGGAAGTTAGAAGCGTAGATTACGCAACCTAATATAACCAATTTAATTAAATAAAATTGTAAACAAAAAGGACTTTATTTTTATAAAAGTCCTTTTGTTTTATTTAACTATTTTTTTCGATTAAATAGATATGTGGCGAAGTTTGACAGTTCGTTTTGAGTTTTAGAAGTGATGTTGCTGTTTTCTATTTTTTTATATGCCGTTTCAATATTTTCCTTTAATATTTTTTCGCACTTTTGCTTTACATCGTATTTTTCAAATAACCTAATTACATTTAATATATTTTCAGTTGTGGTGCTTTCGCCTTTCCCATAACTTGCCAAAAACAATACTTTATCTTCATTTGTTGCAAGGTCCATAAATATGGATGCAATAATAGTTGATTTACCTTCGTTTATGTCTGACATTGTGGTTTTGCCTGTATCTTTAAATTCGCTAAAAATTCCGAGTAAGTCATCTTTAATTTGGTATGAATATCCTAAATATTTTCCTATTTCATACAACGCTTGTATTAAGTTGTCGGATGCATTTCCAAGGGTTGCACCAAAACATAATGGACCAATTATTGAATATAATGCCGTTTTATAATAATACATATCCATTATATTTTTTCTGTTAAATTGCTTTTCATTTGTGATGTCTACATCTTTAAGTTCGCCAATGACCGTTTTTAAGTAGACTTCACTTTGTGTTGCCATAGCTTTTAACTTTGTTTCGTTATTAAAAGATGTAAATTGAATTAAAAAACTTGAAAGCATTATTCCATAGTCACCCATACAAATAGCACGGGAAAGCCCAGTATGATTGTTTCCGAGCGCAACAAACATACTATCTCGATTTCTTCTGAGCGGGCTATTATCTATAATATCATCATGGGCTAGTATTGCTGTTTCAAAAATTTCGTAACAAAGTGAAGCTATCAAGATGTCGTTGGTTTCTTTTGTATTCTCAAAATTTGTTGCAATATCATAACCTAGTTTTACTAGAAAACCCCGCATACATTTGCCACTTTTAACAAAATCTATAAAGTAATCTAGGTAGTGTTGAAATGAGCTATCAGTAACATCTTTTAATAATGAATTAAAAGTATCACTATCCAAAAATTTAATTAATTTATTGCGGTATTCGTTTATATCATTAATATTCATAGCATTACCCTTTTTGTTTTAGTATAACATATTTGCTGGTTTAAAAGCAAACTAAATTAAAGTTTAATTATTCGTTTTGTACTTCCATTTGATAAATAGAATAAGTGGAAGCAGGTGACCTAATTTATAATAGATAATTTCAATAACTAATATTGAATTTAATTAAAAATTATTAAGCTTTCCCTTAAATGTTTAATACGAAAATAGTGATTATGATACCAAGTTAATAATCATGGTAGTGTAATCAAATTTATTATTGGTTTTAATTTGTATGTGGTAATAATTGAAAATAATTTATATAAAATGTATTCGTAGCAAAATGTTGTAAGAAATTATAAAAAATAAAACCTAAACACAAATATGTGTTTAGGCAATTTGGCAGGGGAAGAGGGACTCGAACCCCCAGCCGACGGTTTTGGAGACCGCTACGCTACCAATTGCGCTATTCCCCTATAAATAGTTTACTTTTATAATATAGCACACAATTAGTTTATTGTCAACAAAATTGATATACTTTTCGAAAGTCGGGTGTCAGTTTTTTATGGGCTCTTAGTTTGGTTTATATTATAATGCTGTATTTAAAATGTTTTCAATATACAAATAGTAAATTTATTAAAATAGTGACAACTTAAAAATTAGTTAAAAAATTTAACTATTCATTTTGAAAGAAGGCGTTTATGTGCTAAACTATTGTAGTATAAAATATAATTTACAAAGGAGAAAATTATGGCAGGGCAAACTGTTAAAAAGTCTACGCATAGAGCAAGTGTAAACTTTCCTAGCGGAGATGACGATTATACATATAAAAAACCTAAAAAGCGTCAAATAAACAAAGCAAAGAAAGCGGTTAAAGGTATTGGTGCTAAAGGTTGGCTAGCTGCAATTTTGGTTCTTATCTTTGGTGTTGGTGTAGGGCTTGGTTCATTCTTTTTAATCTGTAAAAATGATAATTTCGAGTTGGTTGGAAAAGATGAACTTATTATTACCACTTCAGAAAAATATACCGACGATGGAGTTAAAATTGTCGCATTTGGTAAGGATATATCAAATGAAGTAAAGATTGATACCGATATGAAAATTGATAAGGAAGGCAATTTTTATTCAGATGTAATTGGGACGCATTACATTACTTATTATACAACAGAACTTAAATACGGTTCAATTTTTAAAGTTCAAAAAATAAGATTAGTTACAGTGGTTGAGGCTAGTGAAACCGAAGAAGTGGTTTCAGCAAATAGTACAGAAGGAGAAGACGTATAATGAAAAGATTTTTAGTATGTTTAGTTGCTTTCATAATTGGCACGTTTGGTAGTTTTACGGTTATAAGTTATTGCAAGTTACCACTAACTGAAGAATTGGAAATAACAAGCGAAGTTTTTTATACAAAAACTGGTTCAGATACTAATACGTTGTCAGTTTCAAATATCAATATTGCAGATGCTGAAATTTCGGTTCATTTTTTGGAACTTGGAAATAAATATACTGGAGACTGCACATATATTAAAGCAACGGGTGAAGATGAAAATGGTCAACCATATGAAACGGATATTTTAATTGATTGCGGTTCAAAGTCTAACAGTATTTCTACTGTTTCGGAATACCTAAACAAATATGTAACAGATGGAAAACTTGAATATGTTATTGTAACACACGCACACCAAGACCATTATGCAGGTTTCGCAACTCCAGCAAATGTTAAAAGCATATTTGATATTTATGAAATAGGGAATATTATCTACTTTGCAAAAACCAATCAAAAAGAAAAGGGGTTGTATGCAAATTTTCTACGTGAGATAAATGAAGCGAAGAATAAAGGTGCAAATGTTTATACCGCATTAGATTGTGTAAATGAAAATAATGGGGCAAAAAGTTCATATACTATAGGAAACAATGCAGAAGGTGATATTACTTTAAATATTTTAAATAGTAAATATTATACTGAAAGTGCTACAACAGAAAACGATTATTCGGTGTGTAGTTTAATTAAAACCCCTAGTCAAAAATTCTTGTTTACTGGAGATTTGGAAGAGAGTGGCGAAAAGTGGCTTGCCGAAAATTATAAAACTGGTGAACTTTCACTTGTTGATTGTGACTTATATAAGGCTGGGCATCATGGTTCTAAAACGTCTTCATCAAACGCATTAATGAGTGTTGTAAGACCAAAAGTTGTATGTGTATGTTGTTGTGCGGGAAGTCCTGAATATACTAAAAATGTATTAAATCAATTCCCAACTCAAAAGTTTATAGATGAGATTTCTAAGTATACTGAATGTGTTTACGTTACTACATTATGTGTAAATTATGACAACGATGAGTTTACTTCCTTTAACGGAAATATAGTGTATATGGCAAAAGGAGAGAATCATAATGTACAATGTTCAAACAATAATATTGTACTAAAAAATAGTGGTTGGCTCGAAAAAAATCAAAGAGTTTGGACTAATAATTCAATATATAAAGCTCCACAAGTTGCATAATTTTATGAGTTTATTGAAGTAATTATTAAATAATTATTGGTGTCAAATTTGAGTCTAAATTAGGTTTGAATAAATAGTTAAGTGAGAATGTTTTTACTAAAAAGAGCCAATTTTGGGGCTAAAATACACTTTTTATATGTAATTATTTCTAAAATTAAACAAAAAATTTGCAAAATCAAACATGTTTTTGATAAAAAAATTCATCAAAAAATCGCTTAATTTTTAAGCGATTTTTTTTAGTGAACGAGAATTTTTTTAATAATTTTTTTTTATTTTCTTTATAAAATTAACTTGCGATTTTGAATATTTTTTTATCATAATTTTACAAAATCATTTAATTAAAATTTGCACTAAATGGTAAAAACTGAATGGTCTTTTGGTCGTTAACTCGTGGAATATTTAATTCAAAAGAAAGGTTTTTTCTTGATGGCACTACAGGGGCTGGGAGAAAGTTAATTGGTTTATCTTTTGTTTCAAGGTTTAATTCTTCAGTTTGACTATCATTATTTGTCTTTTGATTTAATAGTGTTTCGTTTGTATTTATTAATTGATTGTTGTCAATTGTAGTTGTTTCTTTTTCTTGTTTTTCTAATGTTTCTTCATTATTCATTGTTTGAAGGTCATCTAAAATTTGTTCGTTAGTTATAGTTAAATTTTCTTCGTTATCAGTAAAATTTTCATCTATTTCAACAGTTGGGTCAATGTCTAGAATATTACAAGCACTAGTTTCTATTGAGGAGATTATGTTTTCAGGGCGTGGCAAAATATTTTGGCTTGGCGTTGATGTGGCTTTTTCTATATTCGGGGTTGTTGTTTGTTCGGTAAATACTGGTCTTGATCCGTTTTCTAGAGGTAAAGTTGTTATTCCGTATTCGGGTGGATTAGTTAAATAATCGGGTTTTGTGGTATTGGATAGCATTGCGTTTGGGGTAAATTTTTGATTATTTAGGTTATTTGGTGTAACTAAATTGTTACAGCAACCATTATTTTGATTAATTTGTTGTATACCATACATATTATTAGAGTTGTAGTTTATAGGTTTAGCATAATTTTGTGTGTCACAACAATTTGAATTATATGCGGAGTCATTTACAATGACACTTTTATTTGAGTCGGGCAATAAATTTGGTGTGATGGTACTATTTAAGCACGGACAGTTAGTCATAGTTTGATTATTGTAATTACAATTAGCATTTGGGCAACAGTTGTTGCAGTTATTAGAATAAGTTAATCCATTTTGATTATTAGTTGTATTATTTATTTCGCTAGTATTAGGTAAAATGCTATTAGTTGCATTATTTGTATATTGGCTATAATTTTGATTACCCATATTCTCATTTGTTATATTAGAATTTTGAGAAATTGGTTGCGATAGGGTGGTTCCATTTTGAATGTTTTGGGTATCAATTGAGTTCGAATAATTTGCTGAGTAGTCCATTCCCACAGCTCTTTGTAAAATTGCGATAATAGCATCTAGTGAATCAATGCATGTGTCTAGTTTTGCGTATCTAGTTTTTAGTATCTCATTTGCTCGAATTAGTTTTGCATTTACGAGTTCTTGAGAATCTTCTGTGTATGCTATTGTTTTAATATTGTTCATATATGTAGTTAATGTGTTAGAGTAGGTATTTAGATAGTTGGTTGTTTCTTTAATGATAGTTATGTATTCACCAATTGCATTTTTTTCATCTAGCGTTAGAGTTCCGTTACCAGCACGTAAATCTGTGCAATATAACATTATTATGCCACGTTTTTGACTAATAAGCATCAAAATTTCGTTCAAATCACTAGCCGATGTTAATAAAAGTGAAGTATCTACATATGTTACAGGGCCGGCGGTTTCTTCGGTAGATAATGTTGCAATGTCGTTTCCAATTGAATTATTTGTGGTATTGTTAGTGAGTAAACCATTGGTATTTAAACCATTGCAACCATTACAACAATTTCCATTGGTAAGATTATTGCCGTTGTTTATTGTAGTGTTAGATGTGTTTGTTCCTAGTACATTTTCGGTTGTATTGGAAGTTCCAGATAAAATTTCGTCATTAAGAGTAGAATCTCCTAAAGTGTTGCCATTTGCTATTTCTTCGGTTGCACAAAGTCCACCAAGAGTTGAAGTGGTTGCATTGCCAGTATTTATATTTTCGCCATTATTACTTATGGAACCATTGGAATTTGTAAGGCTATTGTCGTTTAATATGTTTTGGTTTCCATTGTTCGTTAAAATGTTGGCATTGTTGTAACTGGTATTTATTGAATTATTAAATGTATTTGAGCGAAAGCCATTGGCGGTATAATTATTCATAGCAGAAGTCATATTGTTTTGTGTGCTTATATTATTAAAATATGAAGAATTTTGAATTAACTCGTTCATTTCCCCTTCGGTTACGCTATCTAAATATCCTATTGAATAAACTAGTCTCGTCATATTGCCATCTAACGAATTTGCAATTTCGGCGTTACTGGCTTCACAACCTGTACATAATAGAATGGGTATGATTGCACAAAGCATTACACTAAAAAATTTTTTCATAATAACTCCTTGTAATTGTTCTAAAAATAGTTTCTTATATTTTGCAGAAAAAATTCAAAAATATTTTGTATGAAAATAAAAATTTTGGCGATAATCGGTTTATAAACAAATTAAGGGGAAGTAATATGTCAAACGAAATTTCTAGCGAAAAGAGCAAAGGCAAACCGACAGCTGAGCGAATTGATAAAGTTATTGAGTGTGAATCGAAGCGTAATTTTGAAAAAAGAAATACCGAATATTTGAGTTATGTAGAAGCAAAATCTCCCAAGGGGTCGTGGTTAAAATCTTTGTTTCACGCCTTTTTGGTTGGTGGAACAATATGTTGTTTTGGACAATTAATAGGCGACATATTTAAAGCGGTTGACCCAATTATGAACTACAAAACTGTTGCAAGTTGGATAAATATAATAATCATTAGTTTAACAACAATTGCAACGGGCTTAGGAGTTTTTGACAAACTGGGTAGATTTGCGGGTGCTGGAACTGTTATTCCAATAACTGGCTTTGCAAACTCTGTAGCAAGTTCAGCGATGGAATTTAGAAAAGAAGGCTTAGTTTTTGGACTTGGTGCTAAGATGTTCTATGTTGCAGGTCCGGTGCTTGTAAATGGTGTAACTTTTTCAATAATAGTTGGAATTATATATTGGATATGTGGGGTTTAGTTTTATGAGTAAAAAATTAGGAAGAAATACTTACATTTTAGATAAACCAATTTACGTAATTGGGCGAGCGTGTAAAACGAGTCAAAAAGAAGCAGATGGACCTATTGGAAAATATTTTACTAATGTTGTAGAAGATGACACCCTTGGTGAAGGTTCATACGAAAAGGCAGAACGCCGAATGATGGAAGAAACAATTTTTGATGCTATCTCTAATGCTCGTAAAAATGAATTTGAAATTGATATGTTCATAGGCGGGGACTTGTTAAATCAAATTGTTACCACCAACTATACCGCCCGTGCTTATAATATTCCTTTTCTTGGAATATATGGTGCATGCTCTACGATGAGTGAGAGTTTAATTATTGCTAGTTTAATATTAGATGGTGGAGGAGCAGAAAATATATTATGTGCAACGGGAAGTCATTTTTCGGCTTCAGAAAGACAATTTAGAAACCCGCTAGAACTTGGTTGTCAACGTCAAACATATTCGCAATGGACGGTAACTGGTATGGGTGCAACGGTTCTATCAACCAGTCAAAAATCTAATGTTAAAATTACTGAGGTGTCTATTGGTAATGTTACCGATTTTGGTGTTGTAGATATTGCAAATATGGGTGCAGCAATGGCACCTGCTGCTATGAATACGCTTGTTGGCTTTTTTAAGCAAACTAATACGGGTCCGTCAGATTATGATTTGATTTGTTCGGGCGACCTTGGAAAACTCGGTTCGGACATTTTAAAAGATTTAATGATTGGAAAGGGTTATCCACTAGGACAAAACTATATGGACTGTGGGCACTCTATGTACAATAATGAGCAAAAGACGTTTCAGGGTGGTAGTGGTGCTGGCTGTTCGGCGACAGTTTTGAATTCATACATATTAGAAAAGTTGGAATCTGGTGAATTTAGTAAAGTTATATTTATGGCAACAGGTGCATTAATGAGTACAACAACTAATCAACAAGGCGATTCTATCCCTTGTATTGCACAATTAGTTTTATTTGAACATGTGGAGGATTAAGATATGTGGTTAGCTATATGGGCGTATTTAAAAGCATTTTTGGTTGGGGGAGCGATTTGTTTAATCGCACAAATTTTAATCATTAGAACTAAAATGACAAGTGCTAGAATTTTAGTCGTATTTTTGATGATTGGGGCTGTTCTTGGCGGTTTAGGGATTTACGGATATTTAGTCGAATGGGCGGGAGCTGGTGCAACAGTTCCGATAACGGGATTTGGATATAATATTTCTCGTGGTGCTATAGAAGGTGCTAGTGCGGATGGAATGCTTGGGGCATTATCTCATGGGTTAGCGTCAATTTCTGCTGGTATTAGTGTATCTATTTCATTATCTTATTTAATAGCCTTAATCTGTAAACCCAAAACCAAATCTGAATAATTTAAAATTTATGTTGTAAACCTTCATTGAAATGTGATAAACTATCAATGGAGGTTTTTATGCTTAAAATAGAGAATTTATATTTTTCTGTAAATGAGAATGGTCAGAAAAAAGAAATTTTAAAAAATATAAATTTACAAATAGATGATACAAAGTTTGTTGTAATTACAGGACCTAACGGAAGTGGTAAGTCAACGCTTGCCAAAATTATTATGGGCATTGTGAAACCAACAAGTGGAAAAATCTATTTAGATGGCACCGATA
Source organism: uncultured Clostridia bacterium (assembly GCA_934772525.1). GTDB lineage: Bacteria > Bacillota > Clostridia > Christensenellales > UBA1242 > UMGS1908. Next base: position 107,365 of record CAKVMI010000002.1, on the reverse strand, counting down.
TTACGGCTCTTGATATAACCGAAAGGGCGAAACTTGGTATTGGTTTTGCATTTCAGCAACCAATAAGATTTAAAGGACTAACGGTAAAAGATTTAATTGAAGTTAGTGCTGGTGGAAAGGTTGATATTGCAACAGCTTGTAACTACTTAAGCGATGTAGGTCTTTGTGCTAGAGAATATATAAATAGACCGCTAGACGATAAGTTATCTGGTGGTGAGTTAAAGAGAATAGAAATTGCAATGCTTGAAGCAAGAAATGCAAAAGTTAGCATATTTGATGAGCCAGAAGCTGGTATAGATTTATGGAGTTTTAACAACTTGATTGGTGTATTTAAACGCATTCAAGAAAAAAATATGAGTACGATAATAATTTCTCATCAAGAAAGAATTATTGATATAGCAGACGAAGTTGTATTACTTGTAGATGGTTCAATCAAAAAGATAGATAAGCCCGAAGTTATTTTAAAGGAGATCAATGCAGTTAGTGCTTGCAAAAAAATAGAAGGGGGCGTGAAGTAATGGAATTAGAAAAGATAGATAAAGATTTATTAACAATAGTTGCTGACCTTCATCAAGTTCCACAAGGTGCATATAATATAAGGAAAAACGGAAAAAGTATAGGAAGGAGCAGTTCGGCAAATATTACAATAGAAACCAATGCAGAAAATTCGGGTATTAACATAATAATTGCACCAAATACCGTAAATGAAAGCGTACATATTCCAGTTATCTTATCTGAAAGTGGCTTGCATGATATGGTAAAAAATGATTTCTTTGTTGGGGATAATTCAACCGTTACGATTGTTGCTGGTTGCGGTATTCATAATGATGGTAAGCTTGCTTCTGCACATAATGGAATACACAGGTTCTTTATAGGAAAAAATTGTAATGTAACATATATTGAAAAACATTATGGTGAAGGTACAAATGACTATAAAGAAATGAACCCAGAAACGGTTGTTGAAGTTGGTGAAAACTCGTTCTTCAAAATGGAAACAACGCAAATTGGTGGAATTACTAATACAACAAGACTTACTTCTGCTGTTTTAAAAGATAATTCTAAGCTAGATATAAATGAAAAAATACTAACGGAATTTGAACAAAAGGCATCAACGAAATTCGTTTGTGACCTAGAAGGCAATAAGTCATCGGCTCATATAGTATCTAGAGCAGTTGCAAAGAATGACTCAGTACAACATTTTAAGTCTATATTAAATGGTAAAAATGATTGTTACGGACATACCGAATGTGATTGTATAATTATGGATAATGCAAATGTTTATGCTGACCCTGAAGTAAATGCGTTTAATACGGATGCTAGTTTAATTCATGAAGCAGCAATAGGTAAAATTGCTGGCGAACAAATTACAAAACTTATGACTTTAGGCTTAACTGAAGCCGAAGCACAAGAAAAAATAGTAAAAGGATTTTTGAGGTAGGAAATTATGGATATTCAAAAAATTGTAGAAGACCAAAGAGAGTATTTTAATTCTCATCAAACATTAAATGTAGAGTTTAGACTTGCTCAATTAAAAAAACTAAATAAAAGTTTAAATGAGCATATGCCTCAACTTTTACAAGCATTTTTAGATGACTTAAATAAATGTGAACAAGATGTTTATATGACCGAATTATTTCTTGTAAAAAGCGAATTACATTATTTAACTAAAAATTTAAGCAAATTAACAAGAATAAGAAAAACGGGTACAGACCTAATAAATTTCTTTAGTACTGGACGAATAGTTCCAGAGCCATATGGCGTTTGTTTGATAGTGGCACCTTGGAATTATCCATTGCAGTTATCATTTGTACCTTTAATTGGTGCTATTGCTGCAGGTAACACTGTAGTATTAAAGCCATCATCAAGTGTTCCAACTATTTCCGCTGTAATAAAAGATATATTATCTGTTTTTGATGAAAAATATATTGCATGCATTATGGGTAGCAGAACGGAAACCGAAGGACTGTTTGACCAAAAGTACGATTTTGCATTCTTTACAGGTGGTGAAGAATCTGGTAAAATGTTAGCCGAAAAATTAAGCAAAAATCTAACTCCTTGCGTATTAGAACTTGGAGGAAAGTCTCCATTGATAGTAGATTTTGATGCCGATATAGAATTGGCGGCAAAGAAATGTGTTTGGGGTAAATTCTTAAATGCTGGGCAGACTTGTATCGCTCCAGATTACTGCTTGGTACATGAAACAGTAAAAGAACAATTTTTGGAATGTGTAAAAAAGGAAATTAGGGAACAATTTTATGTAGAAGACTTACTTACTCCAAATTTTGTAAAAATAGTAGATGAAAAGAAAAAAGCAAGAATAGAAAAACTTTTAGACGAAAAGAAAATTATAGTTGGTGGTAAATTCGATGGTTTAACATTAGAACCAACTGTTATGGATAACGTAACATTTGACGATCCAGTTATGCAAGAAGAAATATTCGCTCCAATTTTACCTATAATTTCCTTCACAACTTTAACTGAAGAAATTGATAGATTAAAGGACAAAAAACATCCACTTGCGCTATACTATTTCGGCAGTGATAGTTCAAAACAAGAGTATGTTATGAAAAATGCAATTTATGGCGGTGGCTGTATAAATGATTGCATTATGCATATTAGCGATAGCCATTTACCTTTTGGTGGTGTAGGAAGTAGTGGAATGGGAGCTTATCACGGAGTGAAAACTTTTGAAACATTCTCCCATTTTAAGAGTGTACTAGTTACTAATTCTAAAAAAGATATAAAACTGAAATATATGCCATATAATAGAAAGAAACTAAAAAGCATTAAAAGATTTTGTAAGTAAAAATCAAAAATGTAGGAAAGGATAGTTTTCTAAAATACATAAAGCACAATAAAAAGAGCGTTGTAATTAATTTACAACGCTCTTTTATTTTAAACCTTTAATTAAAGTGATCGTTCATCTTCCCAAATATTTTCGTTGACGAATTGGGTTAGTGCCATAACAAACGCTTGTTCGTTAAGGTCAATACGTGTGATAATATTGTGTGTCAAAAGACCAACTCCGCCGGTTGTGCTTCGAAGGTCGCTTTCGTTAAAGATTCTATCCATAACGGTGCCAAGAGTTTCCTTTATGATTGAGTCAATGTATTTGTTTGGTACTGGAAAACTTGCACTTGTGCCTTTGCCTTCTCTACCTTTACCGTCCTTTATAACTGCCACATTAGTTATTGCCCAAAATCCTAAATCTTGAGTTATTCCAGATTCAACCGCCATAAATAGGTCGGCGTTTATATTCTGGTCTTTAGCATACTTTATAAGGTTTTCAACTCTGTTGTTTGCTCCAGCATAAGTTTCAACACCTACAGGCTCGTCACTTACATTAGAGTCTACTTTAACGCCTACTATTTCAAAATCTTTAAAATAGTGGCTTAATGCTCTTCTTGCTCCTTCAACTTTTCCCGGATTTTTTGTTCCAATTAATACTTTCATAATTTTTCTCCTTTTTGTCGGCTGTAATAAAAAAAATCTTCTTAAAGAATAACAATAAATACAGCCAAATAAACTTTGTTTGTTTTATTGCCATTCATAAGAAGATCTTAAAACAAGATTTCCCACATAATATTAATCCGGAATGGTCAAATGGGATTATATGGCACTATTATATCTAAAAAAATTATTTTGTCAACAACTTTTTTTGAGGAATTCGAGTATCTAGATAATTTAAGTACTTATTTACTAAATGAACAAGGCGGAAAGTTCCCAAAATCAACTACTAAACAATTTTTTAACTGAAATAAAGTCAATAAATAATTTGATGACTGTTAGTGATTGGCAAAACTTTATCTTATAAGTTAGTTGCTTGTATAGGAATTTTGACATTTAATTGTATTAATGTTGTATAATTATATAGAAATTTATTAATATAATTATCTAACAATTATTAGTTGAATTTAGGTCTTGTTTTTTATTATTTTGGCTTTTCGTTTTGCCAAGATGTGTTTCAAAATAGCGTTATAACAAAACAGCAATAACTATGACCATTCTTTTATCTTCATATTTTAATACAAAATTTCATAATATTTATTGGTAAAATATTATGGGTGGAATCAAAGTTGCACAAAAAGTAAATAGTAATTCAAAAATTGTTGCAATAAACTTTATAAATAGAAGAAGGGTACTCAGGTTTTTCTTTATTATAAGTTTATTTGTTGCGGTTTTTTGTTTGTGTATGAAATTTTTGATAACACCTGTAATTATAAAAACGGGAACGGTTAAAATTAACGAACTTAGCAACAAGTCTATTAATGGAGCAATAAAACAAGTAATGCTTGGAACGGTTTGTTATGACGACTTAATTCATATAGTTACCGACGGTAGCGGAAAAATTGTTTTGTTGCAGGCTAATAGTATTATTATAAATTCGCTAACGCAAGAAGTTATAGAAAATACTTACGATAGTTTGTTTAATTCGCTGTATGACCCATTACACATACCGCTAGGTTCATTTAGTGGGATACCGGCGTTTGCGTCTAGTGGGCCAATAATTGATGTAGATATAGTGCCTTATGGGACTGTGTCATGCAAATTTTTAAGTAAATTTACATCGTGCGGAATTAACCAAACGCTTCATCAAATTTATGCTAGTGTAGAAACCAATGTTAGTGCGGTTTTACCTTTAAAGAAGATTAATTGTGTTAGAAGTGAAGATATTTTAGTTGCAGAGAGTTTGATAATTGGAGATATTCCAGCGACATACTTAATGGCAGAAGATAAAAGTGACCTATTAAACATGGTAGGTTAAAACACATAATATTAACAATGTGATGTTGCTAAATGAATATTAATTGCAAGTCAATTTGCATATGTAAACACATTATAGTAGACACTCTCATAGTTTAAATAATCCCGAGTAGCAAAAAGCCCGCTTTTTGTCGATTGATAACAACTTCCAATAATACAAGATAAGTTTTAAAACATATTTTTAACTTGAAAATTACTTTTTATTGTGATATATTTATAAAGCAAAATTAGTAAGGAAAAGTAAAGATATGTTTTTTTTGGATAATGCAAGTACAACTCAGTGTTTTACGGAAAGTGCGGAAATTATAAAGCAAGCGCTTATAAATGATTATTTCAATCCATCAGCAAAGTATAGATATGCAATGGAAGAACAAAAAAAGTTAAATGAATGTAGAAGAATTATTTTAAGTTCGGTTGGTGCAATTAATTTTGATTGTATATTTACAGGGTCGGCAACGGAGAGTAATAATTTAGTAATAAACTCATTAGTTACAAAGCACTATGTAAGTTTAATTTCGGGTGGTGAACATTCTTCTATATACGAACCAGTGCAGAAAGAACTTGAAGACAACAGAAAAATTGAATTTTTAAAACTCGATGAATTTGGAGCGGTAGACTTAAAAGATTTTGAAGACAAAATGACAAAAGATGTTGGCTTTATTTCGGTTATGTATGTTAGTAACGAAACGGGTGCAATTAATGATATAAAGCAGATTGTAGAAATCGCAAGAAGTGTAAACCCAAAGGTCTTAATTCATGTAGACGCAGTTCAAGGTTATTGCAAACTTCCAATTAATTTAGAAGAATGGGGTATTGATTATTTAACAATATCTAGTCATAAAGTTAATGGTCCGAAAGGTGTTGGAGCGTTAATTGTCCGAAAAAAGTGTAAATTATCCCCTCAAATTCTTGGTGGCGGTCAAGAAAATGGTGTTAGAAGTGGCACTGAGAATTTGCCAAGCGTTTTAGGTTTTGCAAACTCAGTAAAAATTCATATGTCGACAATAGATGAAGATTATAAGAAAGTTCTAGAATTTAAAACTAATTTTTATAATAGACTCCTAAGTTTATCTAAAGATTCTGGCGTAGAAATGGAACTAAATGGTAAAATGTGCGGTTTTTCCCCATACATTTTGAGTGTTTCTTTTGTAGGTATAAAGGCTGAAGTTTTACTCCATAGCCTTGAAGAAAAAGATATTTTGGTAGGAACAGGGTCTGCATGTAACTCACATCATAGTGGCAATAGAGTTTTGGAAGGAATGCATAAAAGTAAGCAAGAAGTAGAAGGAAACATAAGGTTTTCATTCTCTAGTGAAAGCGTGAATTATGACGCCCAATACTTGGCACAAACAATTATTGAAAATGCAAAAAAGATAAAAAGGAAATAATAAAAATGGAATTTGATAGTATTATAGTAAGATACGGCGAAATTTATCTTAAGGGTAAAAATCGTGGATATTTTGAAAAAGCGTTAAAGACAAATATTATAAAAGTTTTAGATAAATTTGGTGCGAGAATTGAGTTTACTGCAGGAAGATACATTGTTAATAATTTTAAAGCCAGCGATAGACTAGCGTTACAAGATAGATTAACTAAAATACCGGGAATTTATTCTATTTCGCCAGCATATTCGGTTGATGCCACACCAGAAAATATATTAGAAGTAGCATTAGAGATTATGCGACACAAGCGTGGTACGTTTAGGGTAACCACTAAAAGAGCGGATAAAACTTTCCCTATTGCAAGTATGGATTTTTCAAAAGAATTGGGCGGAAGAATTCTAAGCGAAAATCAAAATCTTACAGTAGATTTGCATAATCCAAATACCAACTTAGAAGTGGATATAAGAGTTAATCACAAGGCTTATATTTTTACCGACGAACTTTTGGGCGTTGGTGGTATGCCAGTTGGTACGGCTGGGAATGGGTTACTATTGTTATCTGGCGGAATTGATAGTCCAGTTGCTGGATATATGATGGCAAAAAGAGGGTTAAAACTAACGGCTCTACATTTTGAAAGTTTTCCATATACCTCGCCACAAGCAAAAGAAAAAGCAATAGAACTTGCCGAAATTTTGTCTAAATATAATGGCAAAACAGAACTTTACATTTGTAATATTGCAAAAATTCAAGAGCAAATACACGAACATTGCCATCCAGATTATATGATTACATTAGTTCGAAGATTTATGTTAAGAATAGCAGAAAAACTTGCCGAAGAAAAAAATATTGGAAGTATCGTGAGTGGTGAAAGCCTAGCACAAGTTGCAAGTCAAACTCTTGAAAGTATGACAACAATAGGTGAAGCAATGAAGTCGGGTAAACCATTTTTTAAGCCACTTATAGGGTTTGATAAAATTGAAACTATCAAAATAGCCGAAAAAATAGGAAGTTACGATATTAGTATTCGCCCATACGATGATTGCTGTACGGTATTTCTACCAGATTCTCCAATAATAAAGCCAAAATTACAAAAGGTTATAGAACAAGAAAATAGATTGGATGTGGACGGCCTCGTAAATGAGTGTTTCGGCTCAATAGACCACATTACAATAGAAGAATAAGGTATTGATTTTTGTCTAAATATTAATTTGATGTGTTTGTGTTGATAAATTCTAAATTTGAAAATTTGACAATAAAACTATTTACTTTAAAAAGGTTAAAGGATACAAATTATTTAATTACTTATTTATAGTGTAAGAACACTTAAAATAAATTGAAGGAGTTTGTAAAATGACGAAGCCCGCTGATAATTTCGAAAAGAATAACGATTGCGAAGTGGTTACTATTGGAGAGCCGTTTGAAAATGTAAAATTTGCATTTCGAGAAACGTGTTTTGGAATTACAAAGATTGGAAATGAATATTTGTTTACTAGAAAAAACGATGAACTATCTATGGTTGGTGGTGGCGTTGAAGTGGGTGAAACTCACGCTGAAACTCTAACTAGAGAATACTTAGAAGAAAGTGGTTTTAAAGTAAAGGCCGTTAAGCATTTTGTTGATGTGGATGCTTATTGGATGGCGGGTCACGGGACTTATCCAATGAGATCACTTGCTCATATTTATTTGGTTGATTGTAAAGATACCCACGGAGACCCAACTGAAGAAAACCATAAGCCAGTTTTAATGAGTTTAACTAAAGCGTATAATGAACTTCAATTGCCATATCATAAAAAAGCTATTGAATATTATCTAAACTCGCTAGATAAAATTTAGTAAAAGTACATTTAAGGTCAAATGTGCTTTTTTTGTGCAGTAAAAATTGTATGCAGTGTATAAAAAAATGAAAACAAAAAAAAGAATTGCTTTGAAGTGGACGTTAAAAGTTGGGTAACTTAGGGGCATTTCACTTCATTTCAATTCTCATTTTGGGCGGATATTGGTAAAAAACAAGGGAACCTTTTAAAAAATGGATAACTTTTAAAGGGATTTTTTTAAAAATAGATAACCTAAAAATGATCACCTATTGTTATAATAGGTGGCTCATTTTAATGAATGAGCCTTTTTATGGTAAAATAAAATCCGTTTGCTTTTTGTATTGAAAATTTAAGGATAAAACACGATAACCTAACTTTTTTAGAAAAAGGTTAATTTAACAGTTAAATTTTAATAGGTTTAATTATAGTCAAATAGTCCTAGTTATTATATTTTTTAATATTATTTATTTGTAATTTTCGATTAAATTAGGTTATAATTAATTAAAGAAACTCTTTTAACTTAGGAGAAAGTATGGAACATAGTTTAATTTCATTCCCTAATAAATTTAGGGCTGTTATATGTAATGTAGAATGTCGTATAGTTAGTGTATCCGTAAGTATTTGTACCGGTGCAGAATTGGAACCTAAAAGCAAATCTGGCATTTCGCATTTGGTTGAAAGATTAATTAGGGCGGAATTATTATCCGAAGTGTCTACGGTTGGTGCAATCGTAGAAACAAAAACCGATTTTGAACATATTGAAATTACGGTTTCTTGTCAGCCAGAAGCGACAGAATTTGTACTAAAGGCAATTTCGGGATGTGTTTTTAGTTTTTTTCCAAAGCAAGCAAGTCTTGAGCGTGAGCAATTTAAAATCTCGCAAGAAATAGAAAAAGAAAGCTTTAATCCTATGGCACAACTTTTTAATCTTACTCAAAAGTATATGTATAAGGGTACAAATCTTTCGACAACTATTCTTGGTAGTGAAAGAACAATTTATTCAATTACGCTTCAAGATGTACGAGAATTTTTATCAAGTAGTATAATGCCCGAAAATATCCTAGTTTCGGTGGTTGGTGATATTACATTGATTTGTAAATCAACCGAAAAATCTTTAGATTACGCGATGGATTTATTAAAGGGGTACCTTAATAGCTATTTTTATATAAAGACTATAGAGCAATCGGGGAGGAGAAAGATAAAATCAACACCAACAGTTATTCCAGCAGAACCTATTTTTATTGCAAAAAATAAGCCATTAAACCAAACAAGGTTTCAAATAAGTTTTCCAACTGCTCCGCATGAATCAACTGGTTATAAATATTCTAAAATCTTAGAAAAATACTTAAATTTATATCTTAGGATACAATTGAAAGAAACGGCTGGGGTGTATGGTGTTGAAACAAAAGTTGTGCAATTTAAAAACAATAGCCATATTTTAATATCATTTGCAGTAGATAGTGAAAAAGCCGAAAATATCTATGAAAAAGTAGTATCTTCATTAATCAATTTTAAAAGTGAGCAAATTACAAAAGCCGAATTTGATAGTCTTATAAATATGTACAAAACCGAAGTTGCGTTATATCATACGATGCCGTCAGCTATGGCAATAAGATATAACAAAATGTTATTTTTAAAGGATAAGTTGTTTGATTTAGATGCTGAATTAAATCAAATTGCGGGGTTAAGTTACGAAAATTTTCACACAGCTTGTTCTGTAACATTAGACTTTAACGAAATGGTAGTGGTTGCACTTGGTAGAATTGATAAAGAATTTGACGCATTTAGATTAACTAGAGGGAGATAAATATGAATAATAAAGGAATTTTATACACATATCCAAATGGGTTAAGACTTGCTTTTGTAAAAGCGGATGACGGAAAAGTTAAAGCATCGCTTAGTATAAATGTATTAACCGGTAGTGAAAATGAGAGCACACCCCAAGGGCTTGCTCATTTGCTCGAGCACTCACTTTTTAAGGGTACAAATAAATACTCGCAAGAACAATTATCGGTAGAATTTAATAAAATTTGTGCTAATACTAATGCAAGTACATCAACCGAGTTTACAAAATTTACATCAAAATTCCCTAAATTTAATGTTGAGAAAATGTGTGAGTTGTTTTCATCAATGCTTTTTGATAGCGTTTTTGATAGTGTTGGGCTTGAAAAAGAAAAGAATGTTATAATAGAAGAGATTAAAATGTGTGCAGATGACCCATCAAGATTTGCTTTTGATAAATTAATTGAAAGTATGTATAGTAACACTCCAATGGGTTGTGATATAGCAGGAGACCCAGAACTACTAAAAAAAGTTACAAGGGATGAACTAATTGAATTTAGAAACACACACTATATTCCAGAAAATACAATCGTTGCAGTAATTGGTGACTTTGATTTTGATTACATAAAGGGGTTGGTGCAAAAGTATTTTGTAGACCGTTTTGTAGAAATAAATACACAAGATAAAATAATTAAAAGTTATCTACCAAACATTACAAGAAAAGCAAATATTGTTGTAAACAAAAAAGATTTGTTTCAATCTAACGTAATGATGGGTATGTATATTATGGACGCAACCAGCGACTTAGACCAAAAGAAGTTTGCAATAACAAACTTTGTGCTTGGCGGTAGTATGAGTTCTAGGTTATTTACGAAACTTAGAAACGAAATGTCGCTTTGCTATAGCATTTATACCGATACATATACATATAAAAACAATGGTTTTATGCTTCTAGATTTTTCTACAACTAAAAAGAATAGGGAACTTGCAATAGAAGCTGTAAAAAATGAAATTACCAATATATTACAAAATGGCATAACTGAAGAAGAGTTCGATACGGCAAAAAGTGTACTGCTTAATACATATTTAATGAAACAAGATGACCCATATTTAAATATTTCTTACCTTTCGTATAATGGAACACTAAAAGACCCCGAAGAAAATATAGAAGAAATTAAAAGCATAACAAAAGAAGAATGCGAGGAAGTTTTTAGAAGGTATGTAAACCTAGACAATATGCATATTTCAATAGTAGAATAAAGTGCTTTAATATTGATTTATTTATTTGCTTTTTTATAAGTAATTATGATAAAATAAACTGGTAAAAGTTAGTGAAAATAAAGGATTTGGGAGATATTTTGTAAGTGTATTACAATCAAAGAAAAGTCAAAAAGGAAATTAAGTGGAAGGATATAATAGTGGCGGGCGTTTTAGGGCTTGTTACTATTTTGACATTTTTCAGTGGTTTGCAAAAAATAACCAATTATATACTAGGTATATTTGGAATATTATTTTATCCAATAATGATTTTGTTAATTCTTATACTTATTGCAAAAGCACTAAATATGAAGTTTAATATGACCAGCAAAAACTTGTCATATATTATTTGTATTGCCGTTAGTTTAAATTTGCTTTTACATACCATTTTTGTTTCTAGCTTTGCAAAAAGCCAAGGCGTACATTTTTCTAATTATTTTGCGTTTTTAAAAAGCGTTATAACGTATGAATCTGGAATAACTGTAGGTGGAGTAATTACTAGCATTTTTACATACCCATTTATGTGTATATTAAGTTCGGTTGGGGCGTGTATTGTATTTGCAATAGCGTTAATAATTGTTTCTGCGCTTACTCTAGATTATTACTTAAATATTAGAAGTTTAGATTATTTAAAGCGTAAGCAAAAGGTTTTAAATAGGAACGAGATTGAAGAAAGTAATGCTCAGAATACAAGTATTGGAGAACTATTAGAAAAAGACCAACCAAACACTAGTTTTGATGACGAAGATATGGAAGATGACGAAAGTGATGTTCAAAACGAAACATTTAATTTTAGCGATAACTATGTAAATCAAAACGATAATTATTACAATGAAAATGATGACAATCTTTCTAACGACGATAAAGCAAAGTCTAGTTATGACCCGCATAAATTTTCGAGTGTGCAAGAATATATAAATTATCCATATGTTCCACAAAAATTTATGCACGGCAAGGGTAGTCAAGATAACTCAAATTACTCGTATACACAAAGCAGTTCTTATAGTTATAATGGCAACGACACAGATAGCGAAACAAATTACGATTATCAAGATAATACCGATAACTATAGTTCAGAATATAACTCGGGATATGGTGAAGAAAATTCGGACAATGAAGAAGATGGTGTTGTTAATTATGGTAGCGACGATGAAAACATTAATGTAGATGATGATATTGAAACTCCTGCATGGGCGAATGAAACGCTAAATAGCACAGATAATTATTCCGATGAAAGTGATGAAAATGCAGAATCATCTTATACGGGTACAGACGAAACTAGGTCTAGAAGACGTGATGACAACGCATTTAATAATAGTCCATTTAAGGCGTTTGGTAGCACTGAAAATGCTAGAAGCACAAGACAAAATCGTGATACTGAAGTTTTTGATAGTCCCGCAAAAAGATTTTTTGATTCTGCTCCAAAGATGCAACCAGAACAGCTTTCGTTGGGTGTTGCAAAACCAAAAAATTATAAGCAAGAAAAGGATAGAAAATATTGCCCACCACCAACATCTATTTTAGATTACCATTCTGATGACGAAAGTTCTTACGGCGGAGACTATGAAAAAAAGAGCGCTGCACTAGAACAAGTTTTAAGCAGTTTCAATATTGATGCAAAAGTTACAAGTGTAGTAAGGGGTCCAACAGTTACTCAGTACGAACTTAGTATGCCGTATGGTACTAGTGTAAAAAAGATATTATCATACGATAGCGATATTGCGGCGGTTTTAATGAGTAAGGGTGGTGTAAGAATTGAAGCACCTATCCCTGGCAAAAATGCCGTTGGTGTAGAAGTCGCAAACGACAAACGTAGTTTTGTTGGTCTAAGAGAAATGCTAGAAAGTAAAGAATTTCAAAATTCTACCGTAAACCTTCCAATGGCTATTGGTAAAAGTATTTCGGGAGAAGTAGTTGTTAAGTCGCTTCCAAAACTAGTACATATGCTTATTGCAGGTTCTACTGGTTCTGGTAAATCAGTATTTTTACACACATTGATTTTGAGTATGATGTACAAGTGTTCTCCATCTCAATTAAGGTTTATTATGATAGACCCAAAGAGGGTTGAGTTTACCAGATATAGTGGTATGCCACACATGATGATTCCGCACGCCGTTTGTGAATGTGATAAGGCCATTAATGCATTGGGTTGGGCAGTAAAAGAAATGGAACGCAGATTTAAAAAGTTGCAACAATATCAAGTGCAAAACATACAAGATTTTAACCATTTAAAGGTTGTAACCGAAACTCACGAAGAAGAACAAATGGCTTATCTTGTAATTGTAATTGACGAGCTTGCCGACCTTATGATGGTAGGTAAAAAAGAAGTAGAGGAAAAGATTGCAAGACTTGCTCAGCTTGGTCGAGCTAGTGGTATCCATATGATGATTGCAACTCAAAGACCATCTGCCGATATTATTACGGGTACTATTAAAAACAATTTACCTACAAGAGTTGCTCTTAGTCTTGGCAGTTCAATTGATTCAAGAGTTATTTTGGACGAAACAGGTGCAGAAAAACTTTTGGGTTATGGGGATATGCTACTTTCTGCACAAGACTCTAATGCAACCATTCGTTTGCAAGGTGGCTTTATGGATATGGACGAAGTAAGAAAGGTTGTAGAGTATATTAAAGACCACAATGACACTTATTTTGATGAAGAACTAGAAAAAGAAATATTGTCTGATCCAAAGCAAGAGGTTCAATCTCCTGATAGTTCTGCATACGACCCTCAAAACCCAGATCAAGACGAACTGTTGCCATCGGCTTTAAAACTTTGCATAGAAACCGGCGGAGCGTCTATTAATATGGTACAACGAAGATTTAGGGTAGGTTACGCAAGAGCGGCAAGAATTATTGACCAAATGGAACTTGCGGGCTATATTTCGCCGGGTAACGGAAGTAAACTTAGAACGGTTTATATGACGATGGCAGAATTTAATGAAAAATTTGGTGATGATGTGAATTAAAGGAAAAAATATATGAAAACAAAACAAAATGATTTAAAAGGTTTACAAGTTGGTGTTGTTTCGCTTGGGTGCGATAAAAATCGTATTGATACCGAAAATATGATGACATATTTGCAGACAGATGGCGTAAATTTTGTTGCTGACCCTAGTGATGCGGATATTATAATTGTTAATACTTGTGCATTTATAAAATCTAGTAGAGATGAGTCTTATAGAACGATTGAGGAGATGACTTCTTATAGAAAGACTGGTAGATGTACGTGCTTGGTAGTGACTGGTTGTTTCCCACAATTTAGGCTGAACGACTTACGAAATGACTTCCCAGAAGTTGATATATTTATGGGAACTAATGACTACAAGCAAATATCCGATGTTATTAAAAAATTTTATAAAGACCCTGATGCTGGAGATATCATCCAAGTTAGCGATAACTACAATGTTGATTCTATAGAAAGCGGTAGGGTAATTACAACGCCATCTTACTTTGCTTATTTAAAGATTGCCGATGGATGTGATAACTTCTGCTCATATTGTCTAATTCCGTATATTAGAGGAAGATATAGGTCTAGAGAATTTGAAAGCGTTATGCAAGAAGCTAGAGATTTGGTTGAAAATGGCGCTAAAGAAATAATTTTGGTTGCTCAAGATGTTGCAAAGTATGGCGAAGACTTGTATAAAAGAAATCGTCTAGCAGACCTAATAATAGAATTAAGTAAATTAGAAAAATTAAAATGGATAAGGTTGCTTTATTGCTATCCAGAACATTTAACAGATGATGCAATAGATGAAATTAAGGTTAACCCTAAAGTTTGTGCTTATGTAGATATTCCTTTCCAGCATTGCAATAATGATATATTAAAGGTTATGAACAGAAAGGTTCAAAAGGGCGACCTTATAAGACTTATTGAAAAGTTAAGAAAGAGTGACAAAGATATTGCTATTAGAAGCACATTTATTCTTGGTTTTCCTGGCGAAACAAAAAAAGAGTTTAATGAGTTAATTAAGTTTATCAAAGAATATAAAATGCCAAATGTAGGATTTTTTACATATTCACGAGAAGACGGAACGGTTGCTGGAAGACTTGAAAATCAAGTAGATGAGATTACAAAAAAACGTAGACTATTAAAAGCCGTTAAAGTTCAAAAGTCTATCGTAAAGCAATACAATAAATCATTAATTGGTAAAACTGTTAAGGTTTTATTTGAAGGTGTGGACGCAGAAACTGGTCGTGAATTTGGTAGAAGTGAGTATCAAGCACCAGACATTGACACCATTACATTTATCACTAATGGTGGAAGACTTAAAGTTGGCGAGTTTTATATGGTAACCATTGATAAAGTTAAAGGTTATGATTTGTATGGCCATGTAGAAGAAGATTAAGGGGGAAACGATTATGGAAGAAAAAATGAAAAATGTACCAAATATTTTATCATTTATAAGGATAGTTTTAACACCGGTTGTTATTGCACTATTTTTGGTGCCATCGGGAGTTTGTAAACTTATATCATTTGTAATTTATCTGATGGCATCTTGTACCGACTTCTTAGACGGATACATTGCTCGAAAATACAATTGTGTAAGCGATATGGGAAAATTATTAGATGCTTCTGCCGATAAATTTTTGCAAACCAGTGCACTTATTTTGGTACTTACTTCGGAGTATAATGTAGTTAGTATGTGGATATCCATTGTTTTAATGCTTGTATTTTTATTAAGAGATTCATGGATGAGCACAATCCGCCAATTGTCTGCAAGTAAAGGAGTTGTTATTCCAGCAGATATTTGGGGTAAAATAAAATCTATTTTAATGGACGTTTCATTGGGTATTTTATTTTTGTATTGCGGATTGTGTGCTGTACTTAAAAATGGTCAAAACACAAAGTTGTTTGCCGATTTAACTATTGAATACGTTGGTTGCTTTGGAGTAGCGTTACTTGCAATTGCTGGAATATTTAGCATATTCTCTTGTGTTAACTATACCAAAAATGCATGGAAGGTTGTAATTGGTGGAGGTGATAACGATACAAATATAACCGATGCTCAAATTACCATTGAAAAGTATATGGATAGCGAAAAAGTACAAGAAAAGGGCGAAG
Organism: uncultured Clostridia bacterium; assembly: GCA_934772525.1. Taxonomy (GTDB): domain Bacteria; phylum Bacillota; class Clostridia; order Christensenellales; family UBA1242; genus UMGS1908. The sequence continues at coordinate 91,301 of CAKVMI010000002.1, read as the reverse complement.
ATAATTCACAATAAATAATTTTAATTTATGTTGAAATAAGATTATTTTTGAATTATAATCTTAATGAAGGGGAGAAATTTTATGGCAAAAGAAATTGAAAAGAACACAACAAAAGAGGAAAAGTTAAAGGCATTAGAGCAAATAATTGCCTCTATTGAAAAGCAACATGGCAAAGGCTCTATTATGCGACTAGGCGACCAATCTATTCAACCTATAGATGTTATATCTACCGGGTGCTTAACTCTAGATATGGCACTAGGTATAGGCGGTATACCTAGGGGAAGAATTATTGAAATATACGGACCAGAATCTTCTGGTAAAACAACCGTTTCGTTGCATATTATTGCCGAAGCACAAAAAGCGGGTGGCACTTGCGCGTTTATTGATGCCGAACATGCTCTTGACCCTACATACGCTGCAAGACTAGGAGTAGACCTACAAAACCTTTATGTATCGCAACCAGATAACGGCGAACAAGGTCTAGAAATTGCAGAAGAACTTGTAAGGAGTGGAGCTTTGGATGTTGTTGTAATTGACTCGGTTGCAGCACTAACTCCAAAGGCAGAAATTGATGGTGAAATGGGTGATAACCACATAGGTTTACAAGCTAGACTTATGAGCCAAGCCCTAAGAAAACTTGCTGGTATTACCAACAAGACTAAAACTTGCGTAGTATTTATTAACCAATTAAGAGAAAAGGTTGGTGTAATGTTTGGTTCTCCAGAAACAACACCAGGTGGTAAAGCTTTGAAGTTTTATGCAAGTATAAGGCTTGATGTGCGTAAGGTAGATACCCTAAAAGATGGTTCCGACACGGTTGGTAACAGAACTCGTGTAAAGGTTGTAAAAAACAAGCTTGCACCTCCATTTAAAACAGCAGAGTTTGATATAATTTATGGTGCAGGTATTAGTCAAGAAGGTTGTGTGCTAGATATGGCAACAGAAATGGGCTTTATAGAAAAAAGCGGTTCATGGTTTGCTTATAATGGCGAGAAGATTGGTCAAGGTAGAGAAAATGCCAGAAATTATTTAGTGAATAACCCAGATATTCTAAATGAACTTGTAGCAAAGTGCAAGGGTCAAGAAACTGCAGGTGTCGAGGGTGCAACAACCGACACGGTTGAAGAATAAAAAACGTCTTCAAAAACTTGACCTACACTTGTTTAATGGTTTATAATTATAAGGTAAGATTAAATTAAGGTAGGACGAAATGGAAAATTTCAGCAAAACAAAAAGTATCATTATTTACTGCATATTTGCACTAATATTTGCAGTTGGTACTATTTTCACTTTTGTTCCAATGCAATTTGGTTCAAAAGATTACCTATCATCATTTGGTGCTATAAGAAAATCTAGCGAAATAGGTGATAGCATTAGTGCAGTTTATAAAATTACAGAAAGTGAATCTACTAATATTGACAAAGCTATTAGTATGATTGGCGAAAGAATTGAAGAAAAGTTTGGCAGAAACTGTGTTAATGTTTCAAGACTTGGTGACGATAATAAAATTAAGGTTGTTGTTGCTGAACCACTTGAAAATACATCTGCAAGTGAACTTGAATCTTTCTTCAAAACTATTGCTGGTGGTAGACTAGAACTTAGAAATAACAAAAGTGCCACAGTTGTAAAAGATGAAGAACATCCAGATTTAATAGTAATTGATGGTTGGACGGAAGTAAAATCTATTAGTGTTTCTACATATAGAGGTCAATTCGGTATAACTGTAGAGTTTACAAAGAGTGGTAAAGAAAAATTTACCAGTATGGCAGGTCAAACTTGCTATATGTTTATAAACGGAGAAGCCTTCCCAAGTTCTAAATATAATTCAGTTGATATTAAGAGTGAGCAATCTTCATTTACATTCTGGTTACAAGATTCTATGGAAACAGCCGATTATTATTATGAAGCTTTTAGTTGTGGATTAATTCCACTTAATATGGATGCAGATACAATTGAGATTACCTATGTTAACGCAAACACGACTGCAAACACAATCTGTTTTGTGTCAGTATTGGTAATCTTGGTCGCATTGTCAGTTTTAATTATAGTTAAATTTAGAGTGACTGGTGTAATATTTACTGTAGCAACATTACTTGGTGACTACCTATTATTGTTCCTACTTCAAGCGATGCCTTGGGTAATTATGGGACTTGGTGGAGTTATAACTCTTGGACTTGTTCAAGTTGTTCAGTTCTCTCTAATTATTGCACAACTTAACCAAATCAAGAGTGAATATATGCTTGGCAAATCTATAGTAACATCTATTGATGATGCGTTTAGCAAAATCAAGTTTGTAGTTTTAGACGTAACTGCTATTATGTTGATCGGCGGAATTTTCTTTGCAGTATTTGGTAAGGGTGAACTTACAAGCATAGGTACAATTATGTCAATTTCTGCTATAATTATTGCAGTTGTAAACATTTTAGTTGCAAAATTATTAGTTAACTTAAGTTTCGCATTCGGCGAAAATAATGCAAAAATGTATGCACTACCACAAAGGGAGGAAGCAGTAAATGAATAAATTATTTAATTCTCCAAAACAATTATTAAAATATATGCTTTTATTTACTGCAACCATTGTTGCTGTTGCTGTAATATTTGTATGCTTCTTTGGATTTAATAAGTCATATCAATATGGTGACCAATATCAAATTACCGTAGATTATGTTGATCTAGATAAAACAAATTCATATATAAACAATATTAAAGATGTTATTAGTGATAATAGTGGAAGCGTTACTTATACCGAAACGGGTGATAAAACTTATCTTAATACATTAACCATAGTATTTAAGGCTAACGCTAATGATGCAACTATTATTAAGTCTGCCGTCGTTTCTATGTTTGATGGCGAAATTAATGCAGACCAAATTAGTGTTGATAGAATATCAAATACATACGCTACAAAAAGTTTAATTAAACTAATACTTCCAGTATGTCTTGCATTGGTTGGTTTATTTATCTATGGACTACTTAGAAGAAATTATAAGTATGGTTTTGCACTTATGATTTCATTCGGTGCTACAATTTTAGTTGGACTTGCACTTTTTGCAATTACAAGAACACAAATTAGTATTTCAAGCATTGGAATGCTAACTGGAATTGCACTACTTTCAGTTGTCGCTTTTGTTTATTATACTTCAATTAGTTTTATGAAGAAGAATAGTGTACATGGTGAAAAAGAAAGAATGGTTGATTTGTATGTTAATTCTATTAAGTCTTCCACAACTGCATTAATGATTCCTATGGGACTAATTGTTCTTTCGTGCATAGTGCTTATATTTACATTTAATCCAAGTTTGGTACAATTTGGTATTTCTGGTATTGTTAGTGTGTTTGCCGGTGTTTGGTCATCAATCTTTTTAACAGGTGCATTCTACTTTACTATAGCAAATGATGAAAGTTCAAAGCAACGAAACATAAAAAAATAACAAAGGAAATGAAATATGTTGTATGAAGAGAAGGTTAAAAATATTTTAAGAAAACGTGGAATTTCGACCGAAAAAGAAATTCGTGATTTTCTTGAACCTTCTCTGAATGCTTTACATGATCCAAAACTTTTAAAAGGAATGGATGAAGCTACAAGACGCATATTTCAAGCAATAGAAGAAAAACAAACCGTATTAATTTATGGTGATTATGATGCTGACGGAATTTGCTCTGTCAGCATGCTTTATTTATTCTTAAAAAGTAAGGGTATAGAACCTATTGCGTTTATACCAAATAGACATACTGACGGGTATGGGCTAAGTGAGGAAACTGTGGAGTACATTGCAAGTACATATTTTCCTGACTTAGTTATAACCGTTGATACGGGAATTTCTGCTCATGACGAAGTAGAAATGTTAAAAGATTGTGGCATTGATGTTATCGTAACTGACCACCACGAGCCACCCGAAGTTTTGCCAGAATGTGTAATAGTAGACCCAAAATGCGCCGGACAAGATTATCCGTTTAATGGACTTTGCGGTGCTGGCGTTGTATTTAAGGTTATACAATATATGGGCGGTCTTGACGAAGCATTAAAATATGTAGATATTTGTGCTATCTCAACCATTGGAGATATTGTTCCGCTATTAGATGAAAATCGTGTGCTCACTAAATTTGGGTTAGACGTTATTAATTCAGATAACCCACGACCATCTATTGCATATTTTAAGAGAGTATCAAAAATTGTGAAACTTGATAGTACAGATATTTCTTTTAAATTGGTACCAAGATTAAATGCTTCGGGCAGAATGGATAGTGCGTTTAAAGGTTTTGAGTTTTTGATAGGAGAAGACGAGTCGGTAATTGCTGAAAAGTATGCTTCAATAGAAGAAGACAACAATGAGAGATTAAAGCAGTCCCAAGAAATACAAAATGAAATTAATAGACAACTAATAGGAATAGACTTAAATTCCGAACCTGCAATTTTTGTAAAAAGTGAAAATATCAATTTAGGACTTATTGGTATTATCGCAAGTAAACTCTGTGGTCAATACTTAAGACCAGTTTTTGTTTTTACCGCTGACGAGAATGGTAATTTTAAGGCATCTATTAGAAGCATTGATGGTATAAATGTGTTTGAACTTTTAGATAAACATCGTGCTGAATTGATAGATGTTGGGGGACATAGTTTAGCTGGTGGGCTTACTATTGCACCCGAAAATTATGATAAATTTAAGGCTAGTATTCAAAAAGAAATTAAACAGATTTATGATAATCTAGAATTTACCTCTAATTTTGATTATGACGATGAAATTGATGAAAGGGATATAAATTTAAAATTTGCTGAAACACTTGGAAAATTGGAACCATTTGGTTTCGGTAACCCAAAGCCAGTATTATTATTAAAAACAAATAATTCAAAAATTGAACCGATGAAAAGTTTTCGTCACTTTAGAATAGTAACCGAATCGAAAAGAGAGATTGTAGCTTTTAATGGTGCGAAGTATAGGTCGATGTTTGATATGAATACAACCAAAAATATTTTATTAAATTTAGATGTAGATACATTTTTTAGAGCAAAAAGGGCGAGAGCAACATTAAAAGATATTTTTGTGTCACCTATAGAAATATCTAATGTCGAAGACAAAGTAGCGGTAAAAAATATGAGTATGCTGTTTGACTCATTATATAAAAATCAATCTAATTACGTTAAACAATTTGATAGTTTACAAGAAGTTGAAAAATATTTATTACGAAAGAGTGGGACTTTAGTAGTTACTGATAATTTTGAACTTGCAACCGAAATTTCAAAAAAATATAATTTACGCATAATGACATTGCCACAAAATAATGGTGAAAGTATAGTGCTATATAGCCCAACAACTTGTACAAATTATGATTTATTATTGCAGTATAGAAATATGGTATTTTTAGATGAAAATCTAGGTGAATTACAATTTGGAACCATTATGGCAAATACATTTGCTAGTACTAAAAGGGCAAGTGTTTTTGTGGATAAATCACGTGAAGTTTTTGCTAAATACTACAAATTAGTTATGTCTAGAATACCAAATGCTGGAAATGACATTATAGAAATTGCTCAAAAAATGATTGCTAACAATCCCGATTATAATCTGGTGCAACTTGTATTTACAATTTTTGTTTGTGCCGAACTTGGTTTTATTTCTTATAAATCGGATGAAGTTGTAGAACTTGGTCATGTTACAAGTAAAAATAAAAAGGAATTGAGTAGTTCGAAATTTTATAATTTATTGTAGGAGTAGTGCTTATGAATAATGAGGTAGAAGTTTTTAAATTTGAAATTCATAAAAGATTCAAACCAAAAGATGAAGAACTTATTTTAAAAGCTCTCGATTTTGCAACTGAAAAACATAATGGTCAAAAAAGAGATACAGGAGAACCATACATTATTCACCCAATAGCAGTTGCAACTATACTTTTGCAATATGGTTTGGATGGCAAGGCTATTTCTGCCGCACTATTACACGATGTTGTTGAAGATTCGGGTGTAACGCCAGAAGAGTTGGAATTGATGTTTGGTAGCGAAGTCGCAGAACTTGTAAATGGAGTAAGTAGGGTTAAAACTCTAAGATACAAGAGTAGTGCCAATGAAAATGACGAATCACTTAGAAAAATGTTTCTTGCTATGGCGAAGGATATTAGAGTCATTTTTATAAAACTTGCAGATAGACTTCATAATATGCGTACGCTTGACAGTGTTTCCAAAGAACATCAAATACGAAAGTCATTAGATACCCGTGATATTTACATTCCTATTGCAGAAAGATTAGGACTTAGCACAATTAAGGGCGAACTAGAAGATTTGGTGTTTAAGTATTTGTACCCGGATGATTATAACCGAATTAGTGCTTTACTTGAAAAGACCTTTGCAAAGCATCAAAAAGATTTGGATACAATTAGTGAAGAACTTAAAGAAGTTTTGAAAGACTTAAAAATTAAAGGTGAAGTAAAGAGTAGATTTAAAAGGAAATACAGCATATTTAAAAAGCAACAATCTAAGGGAATTGAACAAATTTATGATATTTTGGCATTAAGAATATTAGTTAATGATATTAAAGATTGCTATATTCTTCTGGGTGAAGTTCATAATCGTTGGAAGCCTGTTCCTGGAAGAATTAAAGACTATATTGCTGCACCTAAGCCAAATGGCTATCAATCACTACATACAACCCTTTTAACCGATTCAGGGCTGCCTTTTGAAGTGCAGATAAGAACTTATGAAATGCATAAGGTATGTGAGTATGGTATTGCTGCTCACTGGATGTATAAAGCGAAAACCAATAAAGTAACCGAACTTGATAAAAAGCTTACATTTTTACGCCAAATGATTGAAGAAAATGCCGAAACACTAGACACTACAACATTTTTGAGTATTGCAAAATCTGACTTTTACGCAAATGACATTTTTGTTTTCACTCCGAAAAATAAAGTTATTCAATTAACCGAAAAATCTACGCCAATAGACTTTGCGTACGCACTACATACCGATATTGGAAATACTTGTGTTGGTGCAAAGGTAAATGGCAAAATGGTACCTTTAACTTATAGACTTAGTACTGGTGATGTTGTTGAAATTATAACTTCGCCAAATAGTAAAGGTCCTAGCCGAGATTGGTTAAAAATTGCACAAACTTCATCCGCTAGAAACAAAATTAGAACATTTTTCAAAAAGGAAACCAAAGAAGATAATATCAAAATTGGTAAAGAAATGCTAGAACTAGAAGCGAAGCGAAAGGGTACAACACTAAATGCTTTGACAAGCAACGAAGCCGTAAACCAAAAGGTTATGCAGATACATAATTTCCTAAGTTTAGATGATGTTTGTGCCGCTGTTGGTTATGGTGGTGTAACGGCAACCCATATAATCAATCAATTAATAAGTGAATTAAAAGCATTAGAACGTAAAATGTACAAAGATAACAACGGGTTAAGCAAGGTTAAAGCATCAAGCAATTGTGGTGTTGTTGTAAAAGGTGTGGATGGTTTGCCTATTAGACTTGCCGGTTGCTGTAATCCTATTCCGCCAGATAATATTTTGGGATTTGTTTCAATAGGTAAAGGTATTGTAGTACATAGAGCCGATTGCTCTAACATTAGGGCACTACATTCAAATGGTGACCGATTAGTAAAGGTTATGTGGAAAGATTATGAGAAGAATTTCTATTCATCTATTATTCAAATAAAAGCAATAGATTCTCCAAATCTTTTAAACGGAGTTACCAGTGAACTAAGTTGCATAAAAAATGTTTCTTTAACTGCTGTAAATGCAAAGGCAAGTAACTCGCTTGCAACTATTACAATTACAGTAACCATAAAAGATACATCTCAAATTACGGATATTATAAATAAGCTATCTCAAATTGATGGTGTAAAAAACGTCTTTAGAAAGTAAGGTTATAGTTATTAATAAAATGATTTAATTTACACTACAAATTTCGATAGATAGTACACAAACTTGACAAAAAAATCTTTTATGATACAATATTAGTACTATTAAGGGGGGGGAGTTTTCATGGGAGAAAAAGAATTTCAACTTATTAGAAATGAAATAGAAAAGAAAATAGAAAAAGCAAAAGCTGTTTATGCTCAGGCATCCGATAAAAAAAGCAACAGAATATATATGTGTGATAATTATGCCGAAGATGAAAAGAAGCTTGCTGGGCATATTTATGATTATCCAGAAATATTAACATTTCAAGATGTTAATGGTAATAATATTTTGATGGATATGATAGGTAAATGGTGTTTTGAAAGTTGGGGTTTTGGGCACATTGCAAATTATTGTTTAACAGACCCAAGGTTTAAAGATATTAGACCAATATGCTTGACTCAACAAAACAATAATGGCGAAAATGTTGCCGTTGTTGCATTGCATTCAGGAGATAAAGGATTCTTTGATCTTGCAACTAAGGAGCCAAAGGCAAAGGAACAAGTAGTAGAATATCTAACTAAGCACAAAATGTTTGACGCGTTAGAAAAGTATACGAAGTCATTACAAGATAGCGAATCATCAGAAAAAGAATAATTAAATTAACTAATTTTTAATCCACGGAATAATTAAAGTGATTAAAAAATCATTTTGTTATCCGTGATTTTTTTTGCGTTTTTTATTTTCAAACATTAGTAGACTAACAATTATAATTATTGGAGTTTTGAATAAAGTGGTTTAATAAATTGAACTAAATATATTAAGTTTAAATCAAATTATTTAATAACGTTGTAAATATTTAATTTATGGGTATGCAATATTTTATTTTTAAAAATGTGGCGTATATTTATTTTGTAAATTGAAGTACTTGTTTTACAAAAAATTGTTTCATACTCAAAAACTCACTTAAATTAATTTGTAAAAATATGGTTACAAGTGATATAATTTTGTTGTGAAGGGATAATTTGTTATGACAGATTTAATGTATGAAATAATTGAAAGTTATTCAGATAGATATGATTTTACTTTGGTGAATTTTGCTGGCGGAAAGGGTGTTTATCTGGTACGAAATAATAAAATTTTGGCTAAAATTTATGATAACGATTTTGGCATAAATTCTTCTGCGGTTGCAAACCTTGTGGAAAATCGGGTGGACTTTTTAAGAACGCTTGCGGAAAATAGTATTCCATGTTCGGATATGTTTATTTTGCAAGCAAGTAGTCCAAAATCTGTACAGCAAAAACTATCAAACTTGCTATTAAGCGAAGGGTCTTTTAGTATCTCTAGTGATTTTATTTCAAAGGAAAAATGTATAACAAATGTTTCAGACATTGATTCATTTTTAGATGCACAAGAATATCCAACATCTTTTGAAATATCGGTGGCGTATGAGCATATTGGTGGCTATTCGGTATTAATTCAAAAAGGAATGGTTGCTTGTATTATGTGTAGTCGCTCTGATTATATAGTAGGCGACGGCGAAAGTGCAATTTGGGAATTGCTAAGCGCTGAGCATATAAGTGATTACAATAAGAGTTTAGACTTAAATTATATTCCTTATCCTAATGAAAAGGTATACATTGGTGACCCTACAAGAAATATAGGAATGACGCTTGAAGAAGTTACCGACTTTAAAATAGTCAGTGATATAGCAAAACTTGTGAACTTTGCTAATAGTAAAATTGGTTTAGATTTTGGTATGTATACGGTTTATTATAACAAGGGTGAATACATTATAGATAGTGCAACTACACGTGTAGAATTAACGAATTTTGCTAAGAGAAATAACACCAATTTAATAAAAACGTGTAACATAATTGAAAATGCTATAAAACAATTATTGTGCTAAATATGTTTTATTTTTGCGGTATAAAGTGATATAATGATTTAGTTAAAGGAGAAACAAAAATGGCAAAAACAAATGCAATCATAATTTTAGATGGTTTAGGACTTAGTGATAGGGTTGAAGGAAATGCTTTTAAACTTGCAAACACTCCCGTTCTAGATGAGTTAATGAAAAAGTATCCAACCACATCCATTTCTGCAAGTGGCTTAGCAGTTGGGCTTCCAGAAGGACAAATGGGAAATAGTGAAGTTGGTCACATTAATATTGGTGCTGGAAGAATTGTTTATCAAGATAGTACCGCAATCTCAAAGTCTATTGAAACGGGCGAATTTTTCTCTAATAGTGCAATAGTTGGAGCAATGGAAAATTGCAAGCGTAACAATTCTGCTCTTCATATTTTGGGTCTAGTAAGTGATGGTGGAGTTCATTCTAAGATGGAGCACTTATTTGCAGTACTAAAAACCGCAAAATTGCAAGGCGTCGAAAAAGTTTTCATTCATTGTGCAATGGATGGTAGAGATGTTCACCCAACAAGTGGATTAGGTTTTATTAAAGAATTAGAAGCTAAGATGTCCGAATTGGGCGTTGGTAAAATCGCAACCATTATTGGTAGATTTTATATGATGGATAGAGATAATCGTTGGGATAGAATAGAAAAAGCGTACAACAATATTGTAAATGCGGTTGGTGCAAGGTATGATAACGCAATCGATGCTATGAATGATACCTATTCAAAAAATATAACCGATGAATTTATAGAGCCAGCAGTTATTGGCGATTATAGTGGTTTAAACGCTGGCGATTCTGTGATTTTCTTTAATTATAGAACGGATAGAGCAAGAGAGATTACTAGGTCATTAATCTATTCAGATTTCGATAATTTTAAAAGAGTCGGTGGATATAAACCAGTTCATTATGTATGTATGACACAATATGATGCTAGTTTTGAAAATTGTACAATTGCGTTCCCACCTACAATTCCGCAAAACACACTAGGACAAATTATTTCTGAAAAGGGTTTAACACAAGCACGAATTGCAGAAACTGAAAAGTATGCTCACGTTACATTTTTCTTTAATGGTGGAATAGAAAAGCCTTTTGCTGGAGAAAAGAGAGTGCTAGTTCCAAGCCCAAAAGTTGCAACATACGACTTAAAACCTGAAATGAGTGCTTTGGAAGTTACCGATAAAGTAATTGAAACACTAGATGAAGGGATAGATGTTTTAATTTTAAATTTTGCAAATTGTGATATGGTAGGACATACTGGTAAATTGGACGCCGCTATAAAAGCTGTAGAAACGGTAGATACTTGTCTTGGACGTGTGTTGGATACTATAGAAGGTTTGGGCGGTAATGCAATAGTAACCGCTGACCACGGTAATGCCGAATGTATGATAGATGAAAATGGGGAAGTTTGTACTTCACATACGACAAATCTAGTTCCATTGGTTGTGTTTGGTAAGAAGTTCAAAAAAGCCACATTAAGAAAGGGTGGCAGACTTTGCGACATAGCTCCAACACTACTTCAAATTATGGATATTGAAAAGCCTAAAGAAATGACGGGCGAATCATTAATTTGTGAATAGAGAAATATGAGCATCAAGCTCAGTTTAATAAAATAAATAAAATACAAGAACTTGTTTTTCAGTAAAGAAACAGTATCTTGTATTTTTTATATTCATTTGATTTTAAAATTTACTTGAATAAAATGTTTAATATACGGCTTGGATTTGAATAGTTACATTAAGCGAATTTGAAACAGACTATTGAATGGTGATAATTCGTTATTTTCTTCAATCTTTTCTTGTACGAAAGTGGGTGGAATATCAGTTACCTTAAATAACTCATTTTTCGTATTTGTTGAAAAATTATCCGCTAAATATAATTTGTGTTCGGTTTCTAGTAGGTCAATGTCTATTGGTAAAGTTACTATTGTTTCTGGTTTTGTAAAGTCGGGCGGGATATTATCTTTATACATAAAACTAAAGAGTTCTTTAACAAGTAATGTTGTGTATGTACTACCATTAATGCTTGGGTGCATACTACCTTCGCTACCGCTAGTGTTACCCGTCCAAGCAACCATTGTATTTTTAGTGGTATATGAAACATTCCACGCATCCATATTGTTTTCGTCGGTTGCATTTGTGCCAGTTTTGCTTGCAATAAAGTTTCCAAGACTTTTAATTTTTCTACCAGTACCATATTGGGCTACGCTTTTTAACATATCGGTTATCATATATGCAGTTTCATCGGACATTACTTTTGATTTTACTAAAGACCTTTCGTAAACGACTTTATCATCTATTGTAATTTTACTTACAAATGAAGGCTTTATATATTCGCCATAATTCGCAAAACAACAATACGCTCCAGCAAGGCTAGTTAGAGTGACTCCGTTAGTAAAGCCACCAAGTGCCAATGCTAGATTGTTATCATCTGTATCAAAAACAATACCCATATTTTCTGCAAATTGTTTGGCACGCTCTATGCCTAGTTCATTTAATAGTTTTACAGCGGGGATGTTTGTACTTCTTACAATATTATCTCTTATAGTTGTGTATCCATAATTTAATTTAGTAGCGTTGTGTGGCGAATATCCCGCTATGTTTATTGGTTCGTCAAGGATAACAGAAGATGGTACATAATTTAAGTATTCTATTGCAGGTGCATATACAAGTATTGGTTTTATTGTACTGGCGGGTTGGCGTTTTATTGTAGAAATATTGTATTGTCCATCACCAGCAATAGCTATAATTCCGCCAGTAGTATTATCTAAAATTACCGCTCCACTTTCGGGAAGTATGCCGTTTTTGTTTTTGAAGGAGTACTTGCCAGAAAGCAACTCATTTTCTAGGTGTTGCTGAATGTTTTCATCTAGATAAGTTTCAATTACTATATTTTTAGATTGGTCGAGTTTTTTCACTCCTAAGATTTCACACGCTTCATTTATTGCATATCCTAAATAGCACGAGTTGGTGGTGTTTAGTGGGGTGACGGTGACATTTTCTATATTAGCGTTAGCACTATTATATTCTTCGTCAGTTATCATATTTTGTTCGTGCATAAGGGATAATACCAATTTGCCCTTTTTGATAGACAATTCTAGGTTTGCAATAGGGTTATATACGCTCGGGGCGGAAATAAGTCCGGCTAAAATAGCGCTTTCTTCTAGTGTTAATTTGCTTGCGGGTTTATCAAAATATGTTATACTTGCTTGACCAATGCCAAAACAGTTATTTCCAAAATATATGTTATTCAAATACATTTCTAATATTTCGTATTTTGAATAGTTTTCTTCTAATTGTTTTGCAAGTTTAATTTCGGTTATTTTGCGTTTTAAGGTTCGCTCGCTATTGGTGTGGGTGTTTTTAACCAGTTGCTGTGTTATGGTTGATCCACCTTCTACAATTTGACCTTCTTTGATGTTATTTTTTAATGCGCCAAATATTCTTATAATATCAAACCCCGAATGCTCGAAAAATCTTTTATCTTCTTTCGCTATAAAAGCATTTATGGTAAAGTCGCTCAGTTCATCAATTTTTATGCTTTCATTGGTGTTTTTTATGGTTTCGCCATTAGCACTGGTAAGTTTTAGGTTGGCGGTTTTAGTTTCGAGTTTTGAGTTATCTAATTCTACGTTTTTTGTGACTACTGCAAAGGATACAAGTGGGACAGTTACAGAAATAATTGTCACTATAATAATGGCAATTAATATAGAGATTATTACCGACTTTTTTCCCATCTTTTTCATACAATGGTATTATTTGTAAAATATAGTCGAATTATGCTGAATTTAATTTATTTGTTGAAAAATAAGGAAAAATAGTTTATAATATAACCTATGGAAAATACATTTAAAAATTATAAATATTTTATACAAACTTTCGGTTGTCAAATGAATGTACACGAAAGTGAAAAGGTTGCTGGCGTTTTAGAAAAGAACGGAATGACCGAAACAAAAACAACTAGTGATGCAAATATAGTTGTTATAAATACCTGCACAATAAGAGAAAATGCAGATAAAAAAATTGAGAGTTTTATCGGAAATTTGAAACAACTTAAAAAACAAGGTACATTAAAGTGTATCGTAGTGTTTGGTTGTTTGGTTCAGATTGAAGATAAGGTGATTTCTCTAAAACAAAAATTCCCATTTATTGATATAGTCTTTGGAACTATGAATCTTGATAATTTTGAGACTATGCTTTTTGCGTGGGCAAAAGATAATAAGCCTAAGGTAGAACTCAAAGAGAGTAGAACGGCAAAAGATATAAAAGATTGTTATCGTACTAGCGGTACTAACGCATGGGTTAACATTTCTTTTGGTTGCAATAATTTTTGCACTTATTGTATTGTGCCATATGTAAGGGGTAGAGAAATAAGTAGACCTATGTCTGACATACTAGATGAAGTTAAGGAAATTTTAGAAAATGGGTACAAACAAATTACTCTTTTAGGTCAAAATGTAAATTCTTATGGTAACGATGTGGATGACGAAAATGTTACATTCGCAAATCTTTTAAGAGAAATAGATAAGTTTGATTACAAATTTAGATTGAGATTTATGACTAGCCATCCAAAGGATATTTCTCCTGAAGTTGTAGACGTTATTAAAAATAGCAAACATATTTGTCACTCATTGCATTTGCCAGTTCAAAGTGGAAGCACCAAAATTTTGAATGCCATGAATAGAAAGTACACTAGAGAACAATACCTAGAAAAGATTAAAATGGTAAAGGAAAAACTTCCTGATGTTGGCTTAACTACAGATATAATTGTAGGTTTTCCTGGAGAAACCGAAGAAGATTTCGAAGATACTTTAAGTTTAATAAGAGAAGTTCGTTACCAACAAATTTTTGGCTTTAACTATAGTAGAAGAAAAAATACCGTTGCAGATAAAATGGAAAATCAAATTTCACTAGCCGTCAAGAAGGAAAGATTACAAAGATTAATCGAGTTAGAAAGAGAACTTGCAAGCGAAATTTCTGAGAGTATGGTAGGAAAGACTGTAGAAGTTTTGATAGAAGGTACTAACAAAAATTATCTATCTGGTTCAACCGACCAAAATAAAAATGTTAATATAACTTTGTCAAATGGAGAAAAAGTAGAAGACTATATTGGAAAGTTTGTAAATTGCAAAATTACAAAATCAAAACTTACTGTTCTATATGGAGAAATAGAAAATGTTATATCTTAAAGATGTAAATCGTGATGACCTTTCACCAATGATGAGGGGTTATTATGATGTGAAAAAGGAGCATCCAAACGAATTAGTTTTTTATCAACTTGGTGACTTTTATGAAATGTTTTTTGACGACGCCATGATTGCTAGTAGCGTATTAGAACTTACACTAACTGGTAGAGATTGTGGCTTAAGTGAACGTGCACCTATGTGTGGATTACCTATTCATGCGGTTGAAAATTATCTTACAAAACTTGTACAGGCGGGATACAAGGTTGTTCTTATTTCCCAGACCTCTGAACCAACGAAAAATTCAAAAGAACTTGTTGAACGCTCCATTACAAAAATAGTTACTGCAGGAACATTAACCGATAATTTGGACGAGAAAAAAAATAATTATATCTTAAGTGTTGCAAGTAAAAAGGGTGTAATTGGAATTGCGTATGCAGATATTACAACGGGCAAACTAAATATGGTTATGGCGGACAGTGTTCGCGCTTTTTGTGATACACTAAACCGCATTATGCCGTCTGAAATAATTTGTAACGGCGAAGGTAAGTTGTTAGAAAAAAGCATAAAAGAAGTATCCTTGTCTTTACTTCCACCATTTTACGCATACCAAACCCCAGCATATGAGCCACTAAGGGCAGAAAAGGTTGTAAAGAAACATTTTAATGTAAATAGTTTAAAAGTTTTTGATATAACCGAAAACGATACTATGGGTATTTGTGCGGTAGGTGGATTGATTGAATATCTAAACGAAACGCAAAGAAGAAATTTAACTAACATCAATAAAATTACAGTCGAGAAACCTAACGAATATATGTATATTGATACAAATACTCGTAAAAATCTAGAGATAACTGAAAATATGACAACCAAAAGAAAAAAAGGTTCTTTGATTGGAATACTTGATAAAACTCAAACTAGTATGGGTGCAAGACTGCTAAAAAATATATTAGACCAACCATCGGTAATAGAAGATGTTATTAATGATAGACTTGACGCAGTTGATGAATTTATTCAAAAAAGACAAGTTGCCGAAAGTGTAACTACCATACTTTCACGAATTAATGATATAGAAAGATTAACTGGTAAAATTGGTTTTGGTAGTATAAATCCTGCCGACTGCAACACATTAAAAAACTCATTAATAGAAGTAAATAATTTAAGAAAGTTATTGGTAAATACTCTAACTGCAAAAAATAATGTGAAGGCTTTTTCTGAACTACAAGGTTTTGAACCTATAATATCAAAACTAGATAGCGCAATTTGTGAAGATGCTGGAGCAAATATCCGAAACGAAGGCGGTTTTATTAAACTTGGATACAATTCGGAACTTGACAGTTTCAAACTTGCATCAGATATGGGGCGTGGAAAACTTTCTGCTATTGAAAATCAAATAAAAGAAGAAACGGGTATCAAAAATTTAAAAGTTTCGTATAACAAAGTTTTTGGATATTTCATTGAAGTAACAAAAAGTCAAATTAACCTAGTCCCTTCAAATTGGATTAGGCGTCAAACAACAGTAAATGGCGAAAGATATATAAATGAAGAATTAAAAATTATAGAAGATAAAATATTGTCTAGCGGAAGTTTAGCTTTACAACTAGAAAATGACCTATATAATGAAATAAAGGAATTCCTAAAAGACAATATTGTAATTCTTCAAAAAGTTTCGGACGCCGTTGCAAAACTAGATGTTACAATTTCTCTTGCGACCGTTGCTTATCAAAATGCATGGGTTAGACCTATAATAAATAACTCAATTGATGAAATTAATATTGTAGATGGCAAGCATCCAGTTATTAGTTCGCTTTTAACTGACTCGTCATTTGTTCCAAACGATTGCTTGCTTGACACTGCTGAAAATAGAACAATGATAATTACTGGTCCAAATATGGCTGGTAAAAGTACTTTTATGCGACAAGTGGCTATTATTACATTTATGGCTCATATTGGTTCTTTTGTTCCAGCACGAAAGGCGGAGATTTGTATTACTGACAGAATATTTACAAGAATTGGTGCTAGTGACGATTTGGCTTTTGGTCAAAGTACATTTATGGTAGAAATGACAGAAGTTGCAAATATTTTAAATAATGCTACAAATAAAAGTTTGCTAATATTGGATGAGATAGGTAGAGGAACATCTACTTATGATGGACTTAGCATCGCTTGGGCGGTTGTAGAATATTTAAGTAAAAATTTAAAGACAAAAACCCTTTTTGCAACACACTATCACGAACTTACAGACCTTGAAGGCAAAATAGAAGGTATAAAAAATTATAGAGTTTTAGTTAAAGAACTTCCAGAAGGAATTGTATTTTTACACAAAATTGCAAGGGGCAGTGCTAATAAAAGTTTTGGTATTGAAGTCGCAAGCATTGCGGGACTTCCAAAATCAATAATTGAAAGAGCAAAAGAGATTCTAGAATTTCAAGAACGTGCAAATGTTCGTGCCACTAAGGATAGTTTTAGCGATGTAGAGATTAAAAATACTAATACAAAAGAGAATATAAACACACGTGAAATATTAAATATTTTAAGTGATATAGATATGAATACGGTATCTCCACTTGTGGCATTTTCTACATTGCAAAATTTGGTAGATAAAGTAAGAAAGAATTAAAAGGAGAAGAGTTTATGAAAATAAATGTGCTTGAACCACGAATTTTTAACAAGATTGCAGCGGGCGAAGTAGTAGAAAGACCGGCATCAATTATAAAAGAACTAGTTGAAAATTCTGTAGATGCTGGTGCTAAACATATTACCATAGAGATTGAAAACGGCGGAATATCAAAAATTAGAGTAATTGATGATGGTTGCGGAATAGATTTTGACGATTTACAACGTGCCTTTTTACCTCATGCTACCAGTAAAATTAAAGAAGATAGTGATTTGTTCGAAATTAAAACATTAGGATTCCGTGGTGAAGCACTTGCAAGTATTGGTGCAGTAAGTTTCGTAAATCTAATTAGCAAAACTAAAGATTCGTCAACGGGTGGTACTATTCAGATTTCGGGCGGAGATATGGGAGTTCCAACAATTTGCGGTGCTGATAATGGTACAGATATTACAGTACAAAATTTATTTTATAATGTTCCAGCACGTGCGAAATTTTTGAAGAAGCCTAAGACCGAAGAAAGCGAAATTACCGATTTGGTAGAGAAATTCATATTGAGCAACCCAACCGTTTCAATTAAATATATAATTGATGGTAAAATTCGTCATATTAGTAATGGTAAAGGTATGATGGACGCAATTTATGAAGTTTATGGAAAAAATACATTGGATAATTTATTGTATTTTGAGCAAGAATATGATGATATGCGTATTTATGGATTTACCAGCAAACCGGAGTTTT
The DNA here is from genome assembly GCA_934772525.1 of uncultured Clostridia bacterium. Lineage (GTDB taxonomy): Bacteria > Bacillota > Clostridia > Christensenellales > UBA1242 > UMGS1908. The sequence continues at coordinate 73,012 of CAKVMI010000002.1, read as the reverse complement.
CTAAACCAAACCGAACTTACCAAACTATAATTATTAATAACCGATATATTAAAAACACAACTATTCAAAGTGCGGTAACTAATGCGTATGGCGAAGTTTTAATGAAAAAGCAATTCCCTTTTTTTGTAATATATTTGGATATGGATTTTAGTGCGGTTGATGTAAATGTACATCCAAACAAGATGGAAGTAAGATTTGAAAACGGGAATAATATTTATCCACGAGTTTTTGAACTTATAAATAAGACAATTAATTCAATAGACTACACAAGGACTTATCAATCTAAACAATCTGAAACTTTAGTTGATAGTTTAAGTGTTCCAGATGATATTAAAAATATTACTATTGAAGAAAATAATTTTGATATAAACAAATTTAATATAGATAGTGAAAAGTTAAATAAACTTTGGGAATCCGAAGAAGTTAATATTAGTGCTTCATCTAATACTGAAAATAATATTGGAAACTTAGGGAATGGAAGCAAGGAAGTTAATAAATTGGATACTACCGACCAAATAATTTCTAATCTTTCTAAAAAATATAGTGGAAGTAGTGCAAATATATTTACTGCAATGGAACTATCTAGTGCGGACGATGTTTTAAAAAACGGCATTTCATTTGGTAGTAAATTATTAAACAAAATGGAAGCGGAACAAGAAGAAATTGATGTAAGTAAAAATCAATCTATTCGCATTTTAGGTGTTCTATTTAAGACATATATTGTTATAGAATATCAAAATTCAATGTTACTAGTAGACCAACATGCTGGTCACGAAAGAATTTTGTTTGACCAAATGATGGAGTCTTTAAAAAATCAAAAACTTGCAATACAACAACTTTTGGTTCCTTATGTTTTAGATGTAAATGCAGTAGAAGAAAACTATATTTTAGAGCATATTGAAGACCTAAAAACTTTAGGTTTTGATGTTGAAGAATTTGGGGATAAAACATTTAAGGTTTCGACTGTGCCATATATATTGGAAGATGTAGATTTTAAAGAATTCTTTGATGAGTTTTTACAAGATATGAAAAATCCAAAAGTATTTAGTTTTGCAGGCAGTTTCCGAGATAAAGTTGCAAGTATGGCTTGTAAAGCTGCGGTTAAGGGCGGTGATGAACTATCTTATAGTGAAGTTGCTAAATTAATTGAGTTATTTGCTGAAAATAACACTAAACTTCTTTGCCCACATGGTAGACCAGTAGTTATTAAAGTTACAGAAAATGAAATCGAAAGATGGTTTAAAAGGATAGTTTAATATGCAAAAACAAAAAATTATTTGTATAGTTGGGCCAACTGGTTCTGGAAAAAGTGCGACTGCAGTACGCTTAGCGAAAGAATTTAATGGCGAAATTATATCGGCGGACAGTATGCAAATTTATAAAGATATGAATATTGGAACTGCAAAGGTAACAGAAGAAGAAATGCAAGGAATACCACATTATCTAATTAATGTTGTTGACCCTACTCAAAATTTTTCGGTATCTGACTGGAAGGATATTGCAGAAACTTGCATTGATGAGATTTCAAAGCGTGGTAAAGTTCCAATAATCGTTGGTGGCACTGGGTTATATGTTAATGCTCTTATAAATAATTTCAAGTTTTTTTCGGTTGATGAAGAAACTCGTAATAACTATATTGCTTATTATAATGATTTTTTAGATAAAAATGGCGTTGATATGCTTTATAATGAGTTAGAGAAGAAAAATAAAAAACTTGCTTTGTCGGTTGATAAAAATAAAACCCGTGCAATAATTAACTATCTTGCTATGATTGATGCGGGTGCAACCGATTTAACACAAAAAGATAATGAGAAAAAATACGATTACCTTTTAATTGGTTTGGACGTAGAAAGAAAAATCATATATGATAGAATTGATAAGCGTGTAGATGAGATGATGAAAGCGGGACTAATGGCTGAAATTGAGATGCTCAAAGTAAAATATGGTTTTAACAAAGAAATGCAAAGTGCTTCTGCTATCGGCTACCGAGAGTTTTGGGATTATTTCGATGGTAACATATCCGAAGATGATGCAATCAATTTAGTAAAACAACATAGTAGAAATTACGCAAAAAGACAATTTACATATATGAAAAAAATGAGCAATATTAATTGGATTCAATATGAAAATTTTGAATTAATATCAAATAAAGTACGAAGTTTTTTAAAGGGAGAAGAATAATGGAAGAACTATTATTAAAGAGTGAAAAAGAAATTCGATCAGTTTTTGATGAACTTGAAGAAATTGCGTTGTTTAATGAAGAGAAGGTTTTGCATGCGTTTCAAAAAGCACACATTGCACTAAACCATTTTGCGTGTTCTAATGGATATGGTTATGATGATTTAGGAAAAAACAAACTAAGTGAAGTTTTTAAATATATTTTTAATGCAGAAGAAGCAATTTGTTCGCCATATATAACTTGTGGAACTCACGCTCTTAACGCTGGGCTTTTTGGATGCTTAAAGTCGGGAGATAGTATTTTATCAATTACTGGAGATGTGTACGACAGTTTAAAAAACGCAGTAACCGGCGAAGGAAATGGATCGCTCAAAGATTACGCAATTTCCTTTGATAAAATTGAGTTGTTGCAGAATGGGAAATTTGACTATCAAGCAATAGAAAAATATTTAAGTAGTCACACCCCAACTATGTTTTATCTTCAAAGGTCGTGTGGGTATTCTAATCGTGACACATTCAGTATTAACGAATTAAAAGAAGCAATTTCTTTTGTAAAGAATATTATTCCAAATGTTATTGTTTTTGTAGATAATTGTTATGGAACATTTTCTGAAAAACAAGAACCAACCGAAGTTGGTGCCGATATGGTGGTTGGTAGTTTGATGAAAAATGCAGGTGGCGGAATTGCTCCTAGTGGCGGTTATATAGTTGGAAGAAAAGATTTGGTAGACCGTACTGCGGGCAGATTATTTGGTGTCGGGCTAGGTATGGAAGTCGGTTCTTACGCAACTAGTTACCAAAATTATTTCCAAGGTGTATTTATTGCTCCAGTTGTAGTAGTGGGGGCTTTAAAAGGTTCTACACTTTTAGGACAAGTTTTGAAAAATTTGGGGATAGAGTCTTTTCCAAAGGCTGGAACAAAACCTAATGATTTGATTAGACGTATTGTATTTAATAACGAAGATAAAATGATTAACTTTATTAAAGTTGTGCAAAAAAATTCTCCAGTTGATAGTTTTGTGGTTCCTTTCCCAAGTGACATGCCAGGCTACGACGACAAAATTATAATGGCTTCTGGTGGGTTCGTTCAAGGGTCTAGCGTAGAAATGAGTGCGGATGGACCAGTTAGACCACCATATACTGCATACTTTCAAGGCGGGCTAACTTATGAACATGTAAAGATTTTTGTAAATGAAATGATTAAAGTATTAAAATAGTTTACGTTTTGATATAAACTTAATTAAATATAATGTTAATAAATTTTCATAAAACAAAAAAATCAATTACATTGGCTATATTAGTTTGTAACCTTTAATGGTAGATTTACTAATATACTGAGAACTAAATTAAAACTAAATTAAAACTAAAAAATTGATTAAAAAATAAACTTAAAATTTTATATTTTTATATAAAAAATGAACTGCAAAATTATCAAACGAAACTTGATATTTGCAGTTTTTTGTTTTTGCAAAACAATAATTTGCGTTAAATTTGGGGTGATTTTGGCGGGATTTACAATGATAGAGTATTTGCTTGAACGTATTAAATGTCTCTATGATAGGCGTAAAATATTTATCTATTTACTTGTAAATTTAATTAAAAAACTTGAGAAATAAAAGTTAAAATCGTAACAAATTACAACTTTCGACAAGTGAATTTTATAAATTAGTATGTCAATTTGTTTGTCTTAAAGGGGCAATATATGGTACAATAAATATAACATATAAATTTAAGGAGAACTAAAATGGACTTATTTAAAAAATGTTACGATTTCGAATTGGCTGATAAATATAAAGAACTTGGCATTTATCCTTACTTTCATTCATTAGAAAGCAAACAAGATATAGTTGTCGAGATGGAAGGTAAAAGAGAAATAATGATAGGCTCAAATAACTATTTGGGACTAACTAGTGACCCACGAGTTATTAAAGCGGCTATTGATGCTACCGAAAAATATGGTACTGGCTGTAGTGGTAGTAGATTTTTAAATGGTACTACAATTGGCCACGTAGAAATGGAAAAGGAACTAGCGGAATTTCTAAACAAAGAAGATTGCGTTACTATGAGTACTGGTTTCCAAACCAATCTTGGTGTTATTTCTGCACTTTGTGGTAGAGGTGATGTTGTTGTATGTGATAAAGAAAACCATGCAAGCATTTATGATGCAATTAGATTAAGTTACGCAGATATGGTAAGATTTAAACATGCAGATATGGAAGACCTAGAAGAAAAACTAAAAAATATACCAAAGGAGAAGGGTATTTTAATCGTTACCGATGGTGTATTTAGTATGGGTGGAGATATTTGTAATCTACCAAAACTAGTAGAATTTAAGCATAAGTATGGCGCTCGTATTATGATTGATGATGCTCATGCACTTGGAATATTAGGTAAGAATGGTAGGGGTACTGCTGAATATTTTAATCTAGAAGATGAAGTAGATATTATAGCTGGAACATTTTCTAAGAGTTTAGCAAGTCTTGGTGGATATTGTGCAGGAGATAAAAAGATTATTGATTATATTCGTCATAACTCTAGACCATTTATATTTAGTGCATCAATTCAACCTGCAAGTATTGCAGCGGTTCGTAAAGCGTTGGAAATTATAAAGACCGAACCAGAACGCAGAGAACATTTGTTGCAAATTACCGAATATATGCGTCAAGCACTTAAAAAACGTGGAATTAAAATTAGGGAAGAGGCTAATACTCCAATTATTCCAATTTACACATACGAACCAGAAGTTACATTAAAAGCTTGCAAAATGTTATTTGAAAGAGGCGTTTATGTTAATCCAGTATTGCCTCCAGCAACTCCACCGGGAGAATGCTTAATAAGAACAAGTTATACAGCAACTCATACCGAAGAGTTAATGGACGAAGCAGCAGATATTATTCAATCTGTATTTAGTGAACTTGGTTTATTAAATAGATAGATTCCAATTTAATAATTATGAAAGACTTCCTAGAATTTAGGAAGTCTTTTTAATTAAGGTTGTAGGCTAATTAATTGATAGATAGTGCTAGTTATTTGTACGCTTTTGCGAAATTATTAATCATAAGTAAGTTATCTCTATATTGCAAGAAAAATAGAAATATTGTAAGTTAAAAAATAGAAAGTATATTTTATACTTTCTATTTTTTAATTAATCATTATGGTCGGTGTCTTCGGTATTGCTTATTTTTGTTTCTTCGCTAGTCGTCGTATCATCATCGTTATCGGTTATATTATGCTCAATAATTTCTAGTTTTGCTTTCACAATCTTATTGCTTTCAGTTTCCAAAATTGTAAAAACTAATGTAATTGGCTTTGTGATGTAATTACCATGTTCATCAATTTGTTCATCTATAGTATCTATCTTTATTACATCATTAACATCACAAAGTTCTTCGGCTTTTTCGAATATTAGACCACCAACGGTAGAATAATTAGATTCTGGAATATGTTCGATTTCAAGTTTTTCGAAAAGTTCAGTTAGTTCGGTGTCGGCGTCTATAATATAACTGCCGTCTTCTTGCTTAACAATTTTTTCTTCGGTTTCGACTTCATCGTGTTCATCATAAATTTCACCAAACATACTTTCTATACAGTCTTCTAGTGTAACTAATCCGCTTGTACCGCCTTGTTCATCTACTACAATTGCCATATGTTTCTTTTCAGATTGTAATTCTCTAATAAGGTCATCAAGTTTCATAACTTCCGAAACAAAGTGACAAGGCTTCATAAGGTTTTTAATAGTAGTTTTAGGCTTGTTGGATAGGATAGTGCTAAACACATCCTTTTGGTTAATTACACCAACAATATTATCAATAGTTTCGCTATACACTGGAAGTCTTGAATATTGTGTTTCTAAGAATAATTTTTCGGCTTCTTCCAAAGTTTGGTCAAGTTCTACAAATACAACATCCTTACGATGAGTCATTACATCGTACGCTGAAAGTTCGGATAGGTTAATAGCACCTTGTAAAATTTCTTTATTGTCATGGTCTATTACACCTTCTTCTTCCATAGTGTCAATAATGCTTTCTAATTCGTTTTCAGTAACAGTTGGAGCTGTAGATTTTACCTTTTTTCTAGTTGCTCTTTTTTGCAATGCATAGAATGGGTAATATAAAACAACTGCATATTTTAATAGAAAATAAACTGCGCCTGAAAATTTTAAAGCCGTTTTTTCTGGGTCAACTTTTGCGCTTGACTTTGGTAATATTTCACCAAAGATAAGAATAATAATTGTTAGAATAACGGTGTTTAAAATATTAGATATTGTAGGATTTGCAATAAATTTTACAAACATATAACTTGCAATAGAGGTACACGCAATATTTACTAAGTTATTAAATGTAAGTAGTAATGAAAGCGTTTTTTCAAAATTTTCGGTTATATAGATTGCTTTTCTTGCACCTTTTTGCTTTTCTTCTGCTAATGTTTTAAGTCTTAGCGTATTGCTAGAACTGTATGCTGTTTCGCTCGCAGAAAAGAAAGCTGAACAACATATTAAAAGGATAATGCCAATTATTAATAAAACATCGGTATTGGCAAACGATTTACCAGTTAAGATTTCTCCTAAGAGTTTAAAACTCGGGACAACCATTTTACTCCTAAACTTTATTCATTGTGATTTGGGCAAAATGCTCAAATGAATATTGTTCTAAAAATTATACTACTTTTTTCCCATTTTGTCAAGTATATGAGCCAGTCAGGGGCTATATTACAATAATATTTTAGTCGTTTTGAAGTTTTATAAAAGTTAAATTAGATACATTTTTTATTCATCTTAAAAGAAAAATCCAGATAATAAGGAAATCATTAAATTAAACTTACTTAAAATTATCTGAATTTTTAGATTTTTAATAGAGCAGGTTACTTAAAATTTCTAAATAATCCTTTTACGATGCCTAAAATTTCGCAATTTGGCACAATTATTGGTTCCATATAGTCGTTTTCTGGTTGTAAGCGTATGCTATTAGACTCTTTAAAAAAGCGTTTTACTGTTGCACCTTCATCAATTAAAGCAACTACAATTTCGCCGTTTTGTGCGGTGTTTTGTTTCTTTACAATTACTATATCGCCATTTAATATCCCTATATTTATCATGCTGTCGCCTTGTACTTTTAGTGCAAAAAGTTCATCCGAATCTCCAGATAATATGTTTTTGGAGAATGCTAGGCAATCTTGGATATTTTCAGTTGCTAGAATCGGATTACCACATGCAACAGTTCCAACAAGTGGGATGGTGCTTACCGCAACTCTATTAAGTGGTTCTTTGTCTACAAGTTCAATACTTCTATTTCTTGCGGTGCTACGCTTAATTTTGCCCATTTCTTCAAGTTTATCTAGGTAATATTGGGCGGTTGCAGAAGAAGTTACTTTCGCCGAAATACAAATTTCACGAACGGTAGGTGGGTAGTTATGCTCATTTATATATTCTGTGATGAAGTTCATTACGCTATTTAGTTTTTCTATAGTTGCCTTTGCCATTGATTTTTTCTCCAAAATTAGTGAATTTATTATAGCACAAATCTTAAAAAATTGCAAAACAAATGTTTGGATTCGTATTTTTTATTGAAAATGCACCAAATTTGTAGTATAATAGGTTAGATTTTAGGGGAGATATATTATGAAAAAACAAGATGATAATGAATTAGATTATAACATAGTTTTTAACGATGAGATAATAGATGATGATATTGTAGATGAAGAAAGTGACAAAGCCGAAGATGACGATAGTCAAGAAATTTGTGAGAACGTAGTAAGTTCTAATAATGGTACTTCAACCGTTGATAATTTTTATTCAAATTATTTTAATCATAAAACTGCACATTGCGATTGCGAAAATGAAAATTGTGGAGAATGTGCGGATAACGGGGATGAAGACACAAAAGACGATTGCTGTCATACCCATAATCATAATGAAAGTTGCATGTGTGGAGCCGACGACCACACAAGCGAAGATAACTCCTATACAAATGAAGAAGAATATAATAGGGTACGTGAAGAGAAGTTGAAACAAAAGTTGTCTAAATATAAAGAATTTGAGTTTGACGATGAAACCGATTTTACTTGCGAACTTGACCCAAATAAAATTTGTGATAACTGCGGAATGTGTTTAGATTCTATCAATACCGATAAAGATGGATATGCTGAAATAAAAATTGATAAGATTGATAAATCAGGGACGAGTCTGGACGAATTATATAAAATGTATGGATTAGATGACGATTAAAAATAAAAGACCTAATACTGAAGCGCCACACAGAAGTTACTTCAAAATAGGTCTTTTTTAATTGGTTAATAACACGTTAAACTTTATTTTGTTTAAATTTAAGCTTAAAACTATTAATTTTTAAATTAAATTATTATTTTTAAGTTTTATAACGTCTTTAATAAAAACTCAAATACAGGTCTAATTTTATAATAACAGAACTAAATAATGTATGTTTACTCGTTATGAGTATCCCCGTCATCACGAAGTTTAACAACGTTTGCTACATTACGCCTAATATCTTCACTCATTGCTGCATAGTGTTTTTTTGTCGTGTTTACATCTTTATGCCCCAAAACATCTGCTACTATATAAATATCTTTTGTTTCTCTATATAGTTCGGTACCAAATGTACTACGCAATTTATGTGGCGTAATTTTTTTAAGCGGGGTAGTGATGCTTGCATATTTTTTTACTAATTTTTGCACACTGCGTACAGTTATACGTCTATTTTGTAATGATAAAAACAACGCATCTTCATTACGAGCTTCTTTATTTTCACAACGTATTCTAAGATACTGAAGCAGTGCAATTCTTACTTCGTCACCAAAATATACAATTTCTTGGTTTCCACCTTTACGAGTTATGCGAATGCCGTTTGTTTCAAAATCTATATCGTCCATATTAAGCCCAACACACTCAGACACACGAATGCCCGTTCCTAACATAAGCGTAATTATTGCAACGTCACGCTCTTTTGTTTTGTCATGGTAAGCTTGTTCGTGGTCAGATAGACATTTACCGCTCTCCGCAATGGTAATCAATTTAGAAATTTCATCAGTTTCAAGTCGTATAATTGGCTTGTCGTGAATTTTTGGAGTTTTTACTTTTTGAGTTACATTCTCATTTATGTATCCTTTGTTGTAAAAATAACTAAAGAATGATTTAATTGAGGATAGCTTACGGGCTTTTCCTAGGTCGCTATTATTAAATTCTTTATTGTCGACTTCATAATGCGTCAAAAAACTTAAGAATAATTCTATATCATCCGCGGTTACATTGTTTAAATCGGATACTTCAAGTTCCTTTAATTTTTTATCACCAAAAACTTTTGTTTTTGTCACAAGGTAACCTAAAAATATTCTTATGTCGTAGGCATAATTTAGTCTTGTTAGTGGGGAAGTGGTTTGCTCAATTCCTACAAAATACTTGTATGCAAAATCTGGCAATTCTGACATAACTTGCCTTAATTTTAATAATGTGTTGGCTGTACGTTGTTCAAAATAAGTTTTCATAACTAAATAATATCACAAAATTTTTGCTTAGCAAAATAAATTTTATAACATTTCGCAAAATGTTAATAATTTATTAAAAATTTGCAAATTTTCGGGGAAGTACTTAAAATTTGCAGTCTGAGTAATAAAATAATAAATTATTAATGAATTATTAGATAAAAAACAACCACGTGCGACGTTATGATTTACACCATATGTGGCTAAATATTTACAAAAAGCAGTATGATTATACGATAAATTTAAGGAGATTCAGTTAGAAATGGTTTAATTTTATCTCATAAAATCTAACAAGAGACTATATGGAATTTACCTAATGGATGAATTTATAATTTGTAGCAGAATTTCGATGATTTTATTAATGGTAATTTGATTTAATTCTGTCACAGACCGCTTAAACCTTAAATATTAAATATGAGAAAACTAAAAAATCTTAATAGCCAAATATTTCAGATTTTTACTGTGTGAAATACACTGAGATAAACTATTAAAAAGTTTTTATTGAAAATTATACGATTTGATAAAAATTGCAACACAGAATGCTATTTGAGAATTTGTCGCAATTTGACACAGAACACATTATATTTTATATATTATTTGAGAAACAAATTTTATATGAAGTCGCTGTAAAAAATTAACAAAAATTTGTAATACACGAAAGAGGTTAAAAAATTTATAAAATGTGCGGATAAATTGAAATCTAAAATTTGCTCTAAAATTACGTTATTTACCCTAAAAAAACTTCTAACAATTCGTAAAATCTGTATTTGGCGAATAGATTAAAGTGTCCATACTATGCAGATTTGTGGGTATTCCCTTTGCTTAATTAAATTTTATATAACTTTGTATTAAAGTGTTATTGCTTTTATTATAGTATTAAACTGTATTGCTATGTATTGTATTGTGTTACAGCGTATTATAATGTATTACTTATGGTATTATATTTAGTACTAATTATTACTGCATACTTAAATATGATTTATTTGGTACAATTTTAATTCATTCGTAGGTGTTTATTTTCAATATAAAAACCAATCTTTTTGTATATCCATATTCATTTATATATCTATTTTGCATTAATTTAATATTTATGGTTCTAGCGGAATAAAGACGGAGAAGCTTAAGCACAGCAGAACTTGTCATAAACTAAAATATACTTACTATTCGTTTGAAATTTAAGCGGTACTTCCCTACTTTGTTGTAAGAAAAATTTATTATATACTAAATTATTTGGAAAAATACGTAAAATTTGGTATACTAATTATATAAATATTTGGAGCAATTTTTATGGAAATTAATAATGAAGCAGACAAAATTAAGCGAAAGATTATTTGGAAAAACGTTGCAATTTTTTTGTTATCTGCTATTGATTTGATACTGTTTTTAAAACTTATGCTAGAATTAGACACTCTCGAAGCTAAACCGAAATTGTATCTAGAAATAGCAATTCCAGTAATAATAGTGCTATGTGTAGTAATTTCATACACGCAGAAAAAAGACCGCAAAGCGTGGGAAGAAGCGGAAAAATATTTCCATCCAGATAAAAACGCTGAGCAAAAGCCTAAAACAAAAATTGAGATGCTTCGTGAAGCAAATACGGAAAAAATGAAACAATCTACTTCAGCCGGGCTCGGAAATAGTTCTGAAAATAAAGATAAAGACAAAGATGACAACGCTGAAACTGAGAATAATGCAGACGATGAAGACGACGCTACAAGACTTATCGGCTCAAAAGCAAAGGTAACATCAGATGGTAGAGTTTCGGGCATTGGCGAATATAAATTTACTTCTCCTAATGGTAAAGGTGGGCTTGGTGGACCGAAAAAAACCGGCTTTAATAAATTTGATACCGGCACTGGTGTTAGAAGCGATAGTACGCTTACTGGTCAGACAAATTCTATTTTGGATAGGTTTAAATAAAATATTATTGTAACAAAATACCCTACTAATCCCTATTTTGTATTACGAATAAGGTGATGATATTTTATAAAAAATATATTATATTATAAGCAAAACCCGTGTTTTTCAACAAACAATAAAAAAATCAGTAGTAAATTTTACTACTGATTAATTTTTTAACCTAGTTTTTCTACAAGTTTTAAGTCAATTCTGCCCTTTTCATCTATTTTCAATACGGTAACTTTAACTCTATCACCAAGTTTTACGACATCTTCAACTTTTTCTACTCTTTTGTCTGAAAGTTTAGAAATATGAATCATTCCATCTACCCCATGACGAAGTTGAACAAAAGCACCAATAGGAATAATATTGACTACAGTACCTTCGTAAGTTTCGCCAACAACTGGTTCAAAGCAAATATCCATAATCATAGATTTCGCTTTTTCTGCGGCTTGTTCATCGGCTGTAGAAATCATAACCTTACCTTCGTCGGTAATGTCAATCTTAACGCCAGTTTCATCAATAATTTTATTGATTGTCTTACCACCACTACCAATAACTTCCCTGATTTTTTCTGGGTCAATGTTAAATGCAGTAATCTTTGGAGCGTATTTAGATAGATTTTCACGAGGTTTATCAATAACTGCTAGCATCTTTTGCATAATTTCAAGTCTGCCAACTCTTGCTTGTTCAAGTGCTGTTGTAAGAATATTTTTATCAATACCCTTAATCTTTATATCCATTTGAATAGCGGTTATACCCTTTTCTGTACCAGTAACTTTAAAGTCCATATCGCCATAGAAGTCTTCAATTCCTTGAATATCGGTTAGTACGGCAACTTGGTCTTCTTGCTTAATTAAGCCCATTGCAACGCCCGCAACTGGAGCCTTGATAGGAACACCTGCATCCATAAGTGAAAGTGTTGATGCACATGTACTAGCCATTGAGGAACTACCATTACTAGATAATACTTCACTTACAAGTCTTAGTGTGTATGGGAATTCGTCTTCGCTTGGAATAACAGGTTCCAACGCTCTTTCTGCCAATGCACCGTGACCAATTTCACGTCTGCCTGGAGCCTTTAGTGGTCTAGCTTCGCCAGTTGCATAAGGTGGCATATTGTATTGATGCATATATCTTTTTTCGTCTTCTGGGTCTAGTCCTTCTAACTTTTGAACATCTCCAATAGAACCAAGAGTTAATGCGTTCATTACTTGAGTTTGACCTCTTGTAAATACTGCACTACCATGAACACGTGGCAAAATACCAACTTCGCACCAAATAGGTCTAATTTCGGTAAGCGCTCTGCCATCTGGACGGATATGCTTATTGAAAATCATATCTCTGACAATTTCTTTTTTAAGTTTGTACAAAGTATCGTTAATTTCACGAGTCTGTTCTGGATAAATCTCTTCAAAATGCTTAATGACATCGGCTTCTACTGTGTCTACTGCGTTTTGACGAGTTGCTTTATCGGTTGTTGGAGTTAATGCTTCCTTTAATGATTCAAAAGCGTATTCTCTTACTGCATTTTCAATCTCTTCTGGAACATGGTAGTATTCAATTTCTGCCTTTGGCTTACCTATCTTTTGTACAATATCTTCAATAAATGCAATTTCTTGTTTAATGTACTCATGTGCGTACATAATAGCGTCTAGCATTGTGGCTTCACTAATTTCGTCAGCACCAGCTTCTACCATCATAATAGCATCCTTTGTGCCAGAAACCGTTAAATGAAGGTCGCTAATTTCTTGTTGTTCGCTAGATGGGTTTAGAATAAATTTACCATCAATCATTCCAACTACAACCGAACCGGTAGGTCCTGCAAAAGGAATATCTGAAATAGATAATGCAACAGATGAACCAATCATTGCTAACACTTCGGTTGGGAAAACGTTGTCTACACTTAGTGGTGTTGCAACAACTGCTACGTCGTTATAAAATCCCTTTGGGAAAAGTGGACGAAGTGGTCTATCAATTAATCTAGAAATAAGTATGGCCTTATCACTACCCCTTCCTTCTCTCTTTTTAAATCCACCAGGAATTTTACCTACTGAATACATTTTTTCTTCGAAGTCTACTCCTAATGGGAAAAAATCCATTCCCGCTCTTGGCGCTTTGCTCATAGTAACATTTACCATAACAGCACTTTCGCCAGAACTTACAATACATGAACCATTAGCAAGTCCGGCATATTTACCAGTTTCAACAACTATTTCTTTGCCGTCTAAATTTAAAACGAAACGATTATCGTTCATATTTTTCTCCTTTTAAATAATTTACATTACTAATTTTAAAAAGGCGAACGGAAAAACCGTCCACCCCTTCAAAACATAATTACTTTCTGATATCAAGTCTTTCAATCAATGCACGATAACCTTCAAGATTAGTTGACTTATAGTAGTCAAGTAAACCTCTTCTCTTACCAACTAATTGTAACAAACCTCTACGAGAGTGGTTGTCATTAGGATGGTTCTTAAGGTGATCAGTTAAATGATTAATTCTTTCAGTAAGAATTGCGATTTGAACTTCTGGAGAACCTGTATCTCCTTCCTTTCTTTGGTAATCAGCAATAATCTTATTTTTTACTTCTTTTTCCATTTTTTTAACTCCTTATAATATTTACACTAAAATCCAAGAAACCGACGGAGTATCCCGAGAAACTTAGATTAAAGTACATCTAGTATAATAACATAAATTTCATTATTTGTAAAGGGTTTTTACAAACTTTTTATTTGTGTTTTTACAAACTAACTTAGGGGTTTTTATTGCTGGCAAATGCAATAAACTATATTTTTATTGCCGTTAAATGCAATAAATTATAAACCAATTAGTTTATGATGCAAAAACACATTTTCATACATTAACTATGAGATGGTTTATTTACATTGTTTTTACTTTTTCTTGTTTATTAATTTGTGTTATTTTGCCACCACGAATCAAATAACTTTCGCCATATATTGTGGTTTTATCATTTTTAATAACAACAAACCCGCCATTATTTAGTGTAATAATATCAGTTTTGTAACTATCTGGTAAAACTATATCTTCAATATATTTTTTATCCAAAATAGTCATCTCTTTTAAATCGCTGTAATGTGGCAAAACATTTATTTTTGTTAAGCCTAACCCTTTATAATATCTAACAAAGTTAGCGTTTTCAACTTCTTCATCAAGTTCTGGTGGGCAATAAACAATATCCGCACAATTCATACTACCCGCACTTTGTCCTATTATTACACCATTGTATTTATTAAGAATCCTTTTTAAGTCTATTTCTTCAAAATACTTGTTTTGGGTAGGAACGTGTCCGCCAGCCAAGAAAAGTAAGTCAGCGGACAAAATCGTATCTTCTATATTTCCTGCAAATCTATGGTCAATAACGGCAAGTTCTTTTATTTCAAAGTCATCAAGATTTAACGCTTGCTTAATAACGTTAGAATACTCATCAGTTTTACTAGCGCCATCCGGATTACTCGCCACAAAAACCATTTTATTTATCTTTGGAAGAACTTCTTTTAATTTATCAATAAAATGGCTTGAATTGTCACACTTAATTATTTCCTTAACCATTATACCATTTTTTAAAATCTTTTGGTAACCGCCCAGGCTACTTGTCAAAAAAAGCATTTTCATATTCCACTCCTTTTAAATTTTGCGTTAAGCATATTTCAATAGTTAAAAGATTACTTTTATTTCAATTTTCATCTTCAGACCAATGACCTTCACCCGCTTTAAATCTTAGTTTACAGTTATTGCTCATAAAAATTTCCTTTACTTTCGTGTAAAGATTATAACATATATTTTGTGGACTTACAATAATTATTCTAAATTAATTAAATGTAGTTAATTTTAAAGCAAACAAAAAAGAAAGCCGTTTGACTTTCTTCTTTGTTTGGTGCAGGCAAAGAGACTTGAACTCCCACATCTTGCGATACTAGATCCTAAGTCTAGCGCGTCTGCCAATTCCGCCATGCCTGCAAATGGTGATCCAACCGGGACTCGAACCCGGGACCCCAAGATTAAAAGTCTTGTGCTCTACCGACTGAGCTACTGGATCATAAGGTTAAATTTAGTTGTATTATCTAAAATCATGGGGTGAGTAGTGAGAGTCGAACTCACGACCTCCAGAGCCACAATCTGGCGCTCTAACCAACTGAGCTACACCCACCATAATTTGGTGCGACAGAAGGGATTCGAACCCCTGACCCACGCCTTAGAAGGGCGTTGCTCTATCCAGCTGAGCTACTGTCGCAAGATATGCGTCACCACT
This sequence comes from uncultured Clostridia bacterium, assembly GCA_934772525.1. GTDB lineage: Bacteria > Bacillota > Clostridia > Christensenellales > UBA1242 > UMGS1908. The sequence goes on along the minus strand of CAKVMI010000002.1, from coordinate 57,168 downwards.
TTTTAGATAATGTTTTAAAAGTACATTTGGCTGGGGTGGAAGGATTTGAACCCTCGAATGTGGGAGTCAGAGTCCCATGCCTTACCACTTGGCGACACCCCAATGTCGTGTAACGAAGTTACTGTGGTATTCCCCGCTTTGTAATTTTAATGGCTGGGGTGGCTGGATTTGAACCAACGAATGCGAGAGTCAAAGTCTCGTGCCTTACCGCTTGGCGACACCCCAATAGAAATTCTATAAACCAAGCCAACTAGTGAGAGTTTTAAAAAGTGGAGCGGGTGATGGGAATCGGACCCACGCAATCAGCTTGGAAGGCTGAGATTCTACCATTGAACTACACCCGCATATACACTTGGAATAAAAGCCCTTCACAAGTCTACTTAACAAGTTTACCACCAATTTGAATAATTGTCAATAAAAATTTTGATATTTTACAAAATTATTCCACAATTAAACAAATTTACTCTCAACATCTGAACAATTTATAGATTATTTTTTTTAAATTTATCTAGTTAGTTAACTCAAGCAAGGTCATTATATCACAAAATAAATCAAAAGTAAACATTTTTGAATATATTTTGGGTTAAGGGCGATTTTGGTTTGATGCACCACCCTATTTCACGACAATAATTATGTTTTAATAATAACATTCGGAATAAAAATAAATTTATCTATTCTATTTTAACTATTTTTCGTTAACTATTAAAAGCCACCATCTACACCCAAAACTTGACCAGTAATATACTTAGCTTCGTCGCTAGCAAGAAAATATACGGCATTTGCGACATCCTTTGGAGAGCCGATAGAATTTAGCGAAAGATTATTTATAAAATCTTGCTTTTCGGTTTTTGTAAGGTTATTATTCATTTTTGTATCAATTAGCCCTGGTGCTACAGCGTTTGCACGCACGCCATTTACCCCTAGTTCCTTTGCTATTGCTTTAGTAAAGCCTATTAGCCCCGCCTTTGTTGCAGAATACACACTTTCTAGACTTCCCCCATAAACACCCCAAATACTTGAGATATTCACTATAGAACCGCTATGATTTTTACACATTTCTTTTGAAACTAAACTTGTAAGCAAAATTGAACTTGTAAGATTAATTTGCATTACTTTAGAAATTGACTCTTCATTTTCATCCACAATAGGGCGAACGGAATCAATACCAGCGTTATTTATAAGCACATCAATTTTTCCAAAAGTTTTGATAGAGGTATCAAACATTGTTATGATTTCATTACAATTTTCAAAATTTGCTTTTACTGGCAATATTTTTGTCTTCCCTGCCAGTTCATTAATAAACTTTTCGTTGTAGTTATTATTATAATGATATATAATATTATAATTATTGTCAGCGAATTTTCTTGCAATCTCACTTCCTATTCCGCCAGATGCACCGGTTATTAATACAGTTCTTGCCATTTTTTACTCCAAAATTACAAATATTAATAAAATTATATCACAAATTTTTAAAAATTTCAAAAAAATTGTTGCATTTTAGAAATAATGTGTTATAATATCTTTTGTTAATTCAGTTAAATATCTTTTGGGCCATTAGCTCAGTTGGTAGAGCAGCAGACTCTTAATCTGTTTGTCCGGGGTTCGAGTCCCCGATGGCCCACCAACTAAACAAAGAGAAAAGTCAAATTGACTTTTCTTTTTTTTTGTTTACTACTGTTTTTTTTAATAATAAAATTAGTTTCATAAGGGATGTGGTTAATGCAATTATAACTACTATGATTATATAAAATGCATATTATTTATTATTCTAATTTGTTCATTTGAATTTAGAATGGTTTATACAATCATAAAATTCGTACTGTCATAATTTTAATTAATCTTTTGCAATAAATCTACAATTTCATTTAACGTTTTTTCTCTATCAGTTGATGTATCATAATACATAAACCCATATTGTTCACATTGTTTCTTTATATTTATACTCCTGTCGATTAATTTCTGACAAGTCTTTAGCATTTGTTCATCCGTATATTTTAATGTCCAATCGCCTTCTTCCTGGGTACTTTTTATATTTGCAAGCAGTTCTTCCTTTGTTACATCCGACATACCTAAGAATATGACAATCATATCTTCTACTTTAGAAAATTTAGAAATAGTATCTGGCGAAAGCTGAAAACCATTGATAACAACTTTTATATTACCATACTTCCTATCCTTATCACAACACTTTAACATTTCGTAAGCAAATGGAGCAAAATTTTTGTCCAAATCTTCTTTTTTCTTCTCACTAATTCCTAATTCTGGAAATATCTTAGTAAAACTATGTACGACAGTATCAAGTTCAAACACACTATAGTTTAATTTATGATAAAGCATTTGTGCGAGTGTAGATTTACCTGCACGTGGCACCCCGCCAATATATACATTTTTCATTTAATACCCCCCAACTTATTTAACAAATTGCACAACACACTTTGCCAATTCTTTTTCATAGTTTTTAAATGAGTGCCGTGCATTTTTAATTATTTTATACTGCAATTTAGAATTGTGTTGTTGCAATATTTTCATCGCTTCTTCTGCTGATAAATTTGAATAGCTTAAACCTTGGTCACATTCGCCTATAACCGATAATATAGGGATATTAATTTTTGAGAACATATCAAAGTTTGCATCTTTTGATAAATAAGCAAGATTATTAATATCTTTGCGTGTAAATAAATCACAATAAGTTCTTCCGCAACTTTCGCAATATCCAAACACTTTTTGTGTAAGAAGTTCATCACCCTTAAAATTCGAGATGTTTTCCTTTGCTTCAGTTAGCATTTGATAGTCTACTTGAGCTTCCATATCTTGAGGACAAATTAAAACCAATTTGTTTACACTTGAAAATTGTTTTGTGTTTAATAAACTGACTAATCTATTACAAGCTAGACTTGCTCCCACTAGATATATATGCTTATATCCTTTATTGCAAATATATTCGACCCATTCAATCATATCCTTAATAGTTTCGTCATAGTTTTCATATGCTCCGCCACGTACTATTAGTTGTTTTGAACCATCATTTAGTTTTTGTTTTAATTCTTTAATTATATAACTTGCTTGAGTATTTCCAAACAAAAAACTCAGTCCGCTATTTATAACTTCATCTGCTATTTCACAAAACACACTATCACAAGTTCCACCAAGCCCCGCAAAACATACTACGCAAGAATCTTTATTATTTTCGCAATAATAACCTTTCAATTCAATTCCTTCTCTTTGAATTAATTTAATTTTGTACTCAGCTTTATTAAACATAACTCGCCTCCTTTGTCTTAAATTTATAAGCCAAAAATATAATATCGGCAAAGAATTAAATCTGGTTAAACTCATTATAGCTCAAATCTAATTAATTTGCAATCAAATAAAACATTGGTTAGTTTTGTTTCGACTAGACAATGAGCTGTTGCAAGCAACAAATGATTAGAAAAAAGGTTAATGTCAAATGCAAACTATAAATTTAACCATATATTTGTTTTACATTTACAATTAATCTAAATTTTATTTATTATGATATTATGTTCATAAAAAAGGAACTACAGTTGTTGTGAAGTGAACCCCGTGGGGGTTCTTCATTGTAGTCCCTTTACTTTTATTAGAAATCAAATAATTCATAATTTTGCATATTGAATCACTACCATCCATCACTTTGAAATTATGATAGAAGTTTGTAATGCTAGTTAATGATTCAAATAAGCATATTCTCTATTTTAATAAGTATATATACACTTTTAACTAATGTGCACTTATTTACATATTAGCAGTTTTCTGATTCTGCGTTTTCTTGGTCAATTGCATTTCCGGTTAAGCGTTTTAATTCTAGTTCGTATTTTGATTTGCATGACTCAAAATATTTTAATGCCATTTCTAATGAAGTAAGTCTATTTAAATCTACATTATTCTTTTCACTGGCTATTTCTAAAAACGCTCTTTGGCGTTTTATAGTTACATCTATTCTTTCAATATTTTTTCTTAACATTTTTAACTGACCATCTGGTTTAACTAAAAAACCTTCTGATTTTACCATCTTGTTCTCCTTTAAATTGGTCAAATATTTTTGTTCTCTATTACTTTTCGTCTTCGCTAAAGTTTTCAAGCAAATCATTCAATGTTCGTTCTATTATAGAATTTGCCACGGCTGTTTTTTCGGCTTCAATACGACTTTTTTCTGACTTTAATGAACGTAAATTATTTTTAATACTTTCTACTACATCTTCAAAGCCCTTAACGCCTGTCATTGCTGAAATATCAATTAAACTATCTTTCATTTGACTTTTAATGTTTTCTAGTTTTAATTGAAGATAATTAAAATATTCCATAGTATTATTTTTATCATCTTTTGTCATTATATTTACCATTTTTACTCCTATTAATTTACATCAATTTTAGACTATTGTGTATTTTAGAACTAAATACTACATATCGTTTTGTTGGTGCTTTTCTTGTTTTTCCCTCTCTTCTTCCTTTCGGATAAGTTCTTTAATTCGTTCCGCTTTTTGCATATATTCGGCACGTATTTTTATCATATTCTCGGCACTAGCCCACGCATAATTTCTCATTCTTTCATCAGGAAAGCACATCCTTGTGTCGGGATCATATTCTATTGGCCTATAATAAATAACCATACATCTTTTAATAAAAACATTCGTCGTGTCAATTTGTTCATTAACTTCTTTTAATTTTTGTTTCAGTCGCTTTTTATTCATATTTACTCCTAAAAAATTATTAATTTAATTGCTTAGAATAAAATATGATTATTAAACAAAAATTATATCTATTTATGTAAAAATATATTTAAAAACTCACCCAAATTTTAGGGGACTAAGATAATACCACAACAATTAAAATTTGTCAAGTATAAAAATTTGACTTATTTTGACACAAAATGTGAAAATATTGTATTATTATTTATAGGTTTGTCTTTATAATACAATATTACAACAACTATTTTATTTGTAAATGTGTACAAATTATGATATACTTTAATAGTAAAAGTAAGTGAGATACAATATATGGAAGAAAAAAAATTAAACATTGGTCTATTTATAGACACATTTTACCCCATGGTAGACGGCGTTATAATGGTTGTAGATAATTATGCTAGAAACCTATCTAAATTTGCGAATGTTACAGTGTTTGCACCAACCACAAAAGGGGATTTTGATGACAGCACCCTACCTTATAAGGTTGTTAGAAGCAAAAGTATGCGGATTCCTTTTTTTGATTATGATCTACCTACCCCAAAATTTGGAAGTAAATTTAAAAAGGCAATAAAAGATGCTAACTTAGATATAATCCACATTCATTCACCTTTTGGTATTGGCAAAATGGCATCTTCATATGGAAAAAAGCATAATATACCAGTAATTGCAACTATGCATAGTCAATATAAGCAAGATTTTTATAAGGCAACGCACAACAATTTAATTACTAAAATGCTTTTAAAATCTATAGTTAAGGTATTTAACAAATGTGATGTATTATGGACTATGAACCATGCGTGTGTAAAAGTTGCTAGAGAGTATGGGGTGAAAATTCCTATAGATATAATTACAAATGCTACCAATTTGGTGAATAATTATACTGCTAATGAAATTGAAGGTTTTAAAAAGGAAATTCGTGCAAAATACAATATTAAAAATGATGAAAAAATACTTTTAAGCATTGGACGAATTAACAAACTTAAAAATATTGATTTGACCCTTTCAAGTTGTAAGGTTCTAACAGATAAAAACTTTAAGTACAAACTTTTAATTATTGGTGATGGCTCGGATATGGGCTATTTTGTAAGTAAAACTCACAAACTCGGAATAGAAAACAACTGTGTATTTGTTGGAAAAGTCGTAGACACTAACGAAAAGTGTAAATATTTTGCATCGGCAGACCTACATGTATTCCCTTCTTTTTACGATACCGACGGCATTGTAAGAATTGAGGCGGCGGCATTTAATTTACCAACGCTTTTTGCTGAAGGTAGCGTTGCTGGAAGTGCTATAATTAAAGATGTAAATGGCTTTTCTGCAAAGGCTGAACCAATTCCATTTGCGGATGAAATCATTAAAATTTTCAGTAATGACCAATTATACGAAAGAGTACGAGAAAACTGCTATAAAGATATTTACATTACCTTTGATAGGCTTGCAAAAATTGTGTACGAAAAGTACATAAATCTAATTAATAACACAAAAACGAATTAATATAATTTATATTATTGGAAGTTTTAGTCAGGCGACATAAAGTGGCATATTTTCAGCACCTGAAAGTTATTCAAACTGTGATGGCGTTAATTAAACGAATTTTATATCTGCAAATTGATTTGAGAGTTAATACTTTTGGGAAGCAACATCACAAGACAGAATCTCAAAGAGTAAACTAATAATAAAATTTTCGGTAACCAGATAGTTTCATTTCATTATCTATATATTTCAAAAAGGATGTTAAGGTCTTTTACTGCCTTGCGTCTTTTTTTGTAATCCGGCAAAATGCTTTCTACAATTGTCCAAAATTTAGCACTATGATTCATTTCTTTGGTGTGTGAAAGTTCGTGTACAATTATATAATCTATTAGAGGAGGTGCCAAACACACCACCCTAAAATTTAGGTTAATCTCTTTTTTACTGGTGCAAGCACCCCACCTACCCTTAGTGTCAGAAATTTTAAATGAGTTAAATTTTAAACCAGTTACACTTGATATTTCTTCGGTGCGTTTAAGTAGCCACTTGTTTGCAAGGCGTTTGTAAGTTAATATTGCTTTACGAACCATTTCAGCAGTTGAAAGACCACTTGGAACAATACATACGTCTCCCACAAACTGAACCGACTTTGCAGTTTTTGATACGACGACTTGATACATTTTGCCAAATAGTAAAAAGGCTTGATATGAAACCAAATCGGGATTATTTACGCTTTTGTTACGTATTTTATTGATTCGAGATTTAATCCAAGCATCTTTTTCTTCTATGAACTTAAATATTTCGTAATCGGGCAAATTAAAGGGAGCCCTTACAATAAGCTCCCCCGAACGATTAATTGTAAGTGCCAACGTTTTTCTATTTGAACGAGTAATTTCCTTTGGTTCTATCATTTCATATTATAGTATAATTGAATTACATTCAGTTGTCAAAGAAAATATAAAATACATCACAATTGTAGTTTTTATTTGACAAATTTTAATAAAAAAAGTTATAATGATATTGAGTAATTAATTGAATTTTAGGAGTTTTTCATGTCAATAGATTCAGACTTAATTAGAGGACATGTTGACACCATCATTTTAAAGACATTGGCAGATGGTGACAAATATGGCTATGAAATAATAAAAGAAATTGAAACAAAAAGCAATGGCACTTATGAATTAAAACAACCTACTCTTTATAGTTGTTTAAAACGATTGGAGGGTCAAGGCTTTATTTCGGCATATTGGGTAAACTCCGAAATTGGCGGAAGGCGTCACTACTACAAACTTACCGAGCAAGGTCGAAAAGAATACACCGATAATATGAACGAATGGTTATCTTCTCGTGGAATTATAGATAATTTAATATCTAATGAAATTCCTGCATACGAAGATAAAGATTATAATTTAGTTGCTCCAAAGCGGGTGTCAACTAATACCGAAACTACTAATAGTGAAGTCGAGATAGAAAATGAGAATAATAACGCCACCCCACTTTCAAATAGCGGCAATCAAGTTCAAACCGAAAAACTAATAGATAGTTACATTGATAGTGTTGAGCCAGAAAACAAAAAAGAAAGTGAAAATGCCAATGTAGATTCTAACAATCAACCTACTGACAATCTTGAAGGAATTAAAGTTGGTAATACAACCAATGGTCAAACAAAGTTTAATATCAAAAACTTTAAGTCTAACGGAGCATCGTTTTTTAATAGCGTAAAAGATATTGAGCACGAAGATTCTACCGAAGAAATTGGCACTCACACAATGCCAAATTACTTTTCTTCTAGTACATTTGACAAGTTATTAAATGAAGATAGTGAAAGCGAAGCTGAAGAAAATGTAGCCACAAATAATTATAACGAAACCGATACTACCGAAAACGCTGATTCTACCGCATATACTAACAATTATGATAACTATTCTAACGAAAAAAATGATGATAGCAACCATTATAATTTTAGCGACACTAATGGATACTCTACCGCTGAAGACTATTATTCTTCTACCACAACTAATGAAAGTGACAACTCGTCTAATTTGAATTTTGGCACTGATGAATCTGAATCTAACATTAATGATTTAAGTTATTGGAATAAAGGTTTTACCCTAAAAGGTGACGATAATAAAAACTTTAATTATGAGTTAGAAAAAGATCCTGAATATAGCGATTCTACCGATTTGATTGTAAAAGAAAATTACGACTCACCAAGCATAAACGAAGATATGCCAGTTGCAGAAACTGACCACTATTACGATTATAATAATGAAAATGACAATTTAGACGAAACCTATTACAACCCATACGGCAAAGACGAAAACGCAACGGCATCACTATTTACCGACAACAAGCGAAAGTTTACTCCTCAATTTACCGATAACGAAAGTAAAACTTTGCTAAACACTTTATCTAGCTATGGGTCTACTAATTTTGAACAAGCAACACCTAGCGAGAAATTGCAAGAATCTACTTCTTCTTATGATACACTAGAAGACAATCTTGGCAAAAGGGGTATTATTGTTACCGAATATGTTCGAAGACCAAAAGAACCAAAAATAGCAAAAAATTATATCTGGTGTAATAAAATTAAATGTGTAACTAGTTGGATAGCGTATGCTATAACACTTGCACTATTAATTACGGGATTTTTAATTGCACAATCATTCAATTTGGTAGACTTTAATTATATTTCTTCTGCCGTGCCAGCAGGGTTCTACTTTTGGATATTTGCTGTGGTACTGACTTGTATTCCAGCAGTATTTACAACTATTTTCTGTTTAAACAAAACGAAGAAAGTTAAGGCTAAGTTTAATTTTAAAATTGCAATTATCTTTTCGTTGTTATTCTTTATTCAAGCACTTGTAATTGTTTATGCAGTTAACATTCCATTTGGGCTTTATAGTTTTGCACAAAAAGACTATAACCATTACATGTGGTTGCTTCCAGCAATATGTACCTGCTATATCCCATTACATACTATAATTTATGAAGTGCTATATAAATCTAAAAAGTTCCACGCATAAATTAATGCAGTCACTATTTAATTGGTGGCTGTTTTTATTTGTTTACTTGATAAACAATATAAAATGTGATATAATAAAATGTAGTTAAACAACTAAAGGAAAAAATATGACAGATAATTTATTTAATGAATTTCAAAATGACTTTAAAGATTTTACCGAATACAATAAACCAAACAATCAAAATAGCATTTCTTTTATGCCGAATGAGCAATCTATTTCCGTTTTTAATGAAGGAACCGAAGAAAGTGTTAGAAGTTTGCAAGGTGATGACGCTCCAGCCGTTGATTTATCAAAAATTACCGAAGGTTTTTCGGCTAATACATCAGATAATTCCATACTAAGCGGAAATCAAATAGATGTAAGCAAGTTCAACTTATACAAAAAGCAATTAAAAAAATTCGGCAAACTTAGTAATCTTGACTTTGATAAAATGGATGATGAACAAAAAACATTTCTATTTATAAACTTTTTTAAGTTTATTGCCGACGAATATTTTAATCAATACGGCATAAAGTTAGAAACCGACGAAGAATGTATGACTTTTGGAGCAATACTTCTTGCAGCAAATAAAGAGTTCGCTAAAAAATTGCGTGAGTATGTAAAGCAATATGTCTTTTATGTAAAACAACTTTGGGACCAAAAGAAGTTAGAACAAAAGCGACTAAAACCATTAATGGCAGAAGCAATGGTTTTAATAAAGTTTTTAAAGTCTAACCCATCAAACAAAGCCACACGTGCATTTATTGGCGGTGGTGGCGGAAGAACCGCAACTGGAGTTGTTGGACTGGTATCTCCTAAAATGAATGCAGATGTATATAAAAGAATGCAAGCCTATGATGGTATTCAAAAGTTTTTGGGTGTAAATAATAGACTTAGCGGGAACAAAGCAAAGAGAATTGACCCAATTGTGTCATTTAATAAAATGGGTTACTCTACTATAGCGGAGCAATTTAAACCGGATAATTTTTACAGTTTAGACAAAAACGATATAATTAATTTGCTAAACAATTTGACTTCAGAGTATTGTAGACAATGCAATGCTACCCCACCACTTGTATCAGCTGGACAATTTTTACCTTGCGAAGAAAATGGCAAAGTAACTTATGGTGCAAACTATCCAAGTACTAATACCGTTGTTTTTAATGAAGATGTTATAAATAAAGGTTTAAATAAATTTAAAGATAGTAAAGACCCAAGATTTCCATTAAGACTTATGCAAACGGCACTGCACGAAGCACACCACACCATTCAAAACGAGTCACGAACCAACGAAGAACGCAACAATACCGATATGTTAGGTGCTAAAAACTATTTGGAATACGCCAAAAATGCAGACGAAGTTGACGCTAGAAGAACCGCTATAAAAATGCTTGAAAAGATGAAGGAAGAAGGACTTTTGGATAAATCAATAGGGAAAGAAGTTGAAAAATTAAAGCAAGAAGAAGCATCTTTACAAGAAAAAATAAAGGAAACTACGTGGATTGAATAATTCTACCACTAGCATTAAATATCAATAATGATTCTACTAAAACGCTTATAAAAATTTATACAAAGTAAAAATCCATAAGACTATATCTTATGGATTTTTTAATTAATCATCTAAATTTAAACTGTTTAAAATATCTCTTAATGCTTTAGCTTCTGCTTTACTAAATGTAATGCCCTTGCTCATTCTATCATGAGATACGGTCCATGGTCTAAGGTCAAATACTGGAGCGTGGTCATTCCAACTAACCATATTTAATTCCTTAACATATCCGTTTACAGGTTCTGAAAGTGCACCTAACTTTTCGGTAACTTCATACTTAATTTCTGCCATAAGTTTTCCTCCTGATACTTAAAATTAAAGTAATTATAGTATACAATTTTTTTTTATATATTGCAAGCACAATTTATAAATTCTTAAATTTTTTAAAAATATGTGAAATTGTGTATGCAAATTTCCATTTCGCTAAAAATTCATAATTTTTTAATAGATTCTACTTACATTCTTCTAACTTGTTTCTGTAAACTTTTAAACTATTGTCTTTTTCAATTTTTGATAGCCAATCAATAAAATCACTTTTTGCATTAATTTTACCGGCATCGTCAACAAGACTTCTTTCATTAATTTTATTTAGCATAAAAATTACCTTTTTTAAATCTATCCCGGTAACTTGGTTATACAAATGATTCAATTCACTAAAATTATGGTGTAATCTGCAACGTAAAGTGTCACAAACTCCGACCATTTTTGCTATATGCTTTGCCGTGTACAAATTTAACGCATAATCATTTTTAGGCTTATAGCCAGAATTTATTGCCATTAAAATTAATGTTTGCTCTAATTCATCTATGCCCTCTTCCAAGTCGTCAAGATTTACACCTATTAACATTTGTGATAAATCATTTATTTCCATTCCCGTGGCAGAAACAATATATTTTTTGCCCATCTGAAGAAATTTGTATTCGGAAAGAGATTTAACCCTATCCTTCATTCTTTTAGAATTTTCAATTTTTAATGCTAATTGTTGCAAGCGATATTGTGTATCAATTATTTCAAAATCAGAATTTGCACAATGAGATAACTCGTGATGCATAATGTAAGAATATCTTTCACTACTCATAGGGTATGGCATATCCGATTTTAATGCACATTTAATTCTTTCTATTGGCTTTAATCTATCCTGCAAATATATGTACCCATCGCCAAATTCGGTAACATGGTAAACACCTTGCGTAAAAAAATAATACTTAATTTTGTCGGACATTTTACAAGGAATTTCCGAATTTATATCTGCAGATAAGTTACGCGCTATTCTATTAATTATGGCATTTGGACTAAATTCATAAAGTTCTTTACCTACAAAAACCTTTAACATCTCTTGGAAACTTGCGATATAGTCTATTATCCACGACTTAGTAAAGTTGTTAAAATTTTTATCTGTCAAGATTTTATCTGCATATACTAAAAAATCTTTTCCAAGTATTTCTTCTTTTCTTGCATCGGTTAACATATATTTTTTCCCCCACTAGGTTAACTATTATACACTAAAATTTTTTAAAATCAATAATTTGCATCTATATTACTATTATAGAAAAGAAAAAGTCCAACTTAAAAGTTGAACTCTTTGGTGGGCAGGGGTGGATTCGAACCACCGAAGACGTGAATCGACGGATTTACAGTCCGTTGCATTTGGCCGCTCTGCAACCTACCCATATATGGAGCTGGTGGTCGGAATCGAACCAACAACCGGCTGATTACAAATCAGCTGCTCTACCATTGAGCCACACCAGCATAAAAAGTGGTGCCTTAGGGCGGAATCGAACCACCGACACGGGGATTTTCAGTCCCCTGCTCTACCGACTGAGCTACCAAGGCGAAATTGAATGCCAAGTTACTAGATGTACTTTAATTTGTAATGGCGACTCCGAACGGGCTCGAACCGTCGACCTATAGCGTGACAGGCTATCGCTCTAACCAACTGAGCTACGGAGCCAAATTAATGGTGGACCTTCACGGACTTGAACCGCGGACAAACCGGTTATGAGCCGGTTGCTCTAACCAACTGAGCTAAAGGTCCAAATCCCAAAGGATTGAAACTTAATGGTCGGGGTGGAGAGACTCGAACTCCCGACCCCATGGACCCAAACCACGTGCGCTACCAAACTGCGCTACACCCCGACAAATTAAATCAAAGTACTGTCAAAGTAACTTGGCATTAATATTATTAGAGAAGTTTTTATGCTTGCCTAACAACATAATTAAGTTTACTACATTTTAAGAGTGTTGTCAACTATTTTTTCAAATTTTCCAAAATAGTTTATGTTTTTTATTTTTCACTCCTAAAATGTATCAACCTAAATTCAAATAATTTTTTTACCACAACTATTAGTTAATACCCAAATAGTCGTTATATGTTGTATGACGGTCAAATTCTTTTGTATCGTTTATAACTATAATACGATTTGCAACCGTTTGCATTAATTCGTGGTCGTGTGAAGTAAATAGAATCGGACCTTTAAAGTTAATCATTCCCTTATTTAAACTAGTTATACTTTCTAGGTCTAAGTGGTTGGTAGGTTCGTCAAAAATTAGCACATTACTACCCTTTAACATTGCCCTACTCATCATACATCTAACTCTTTCGCCACCACTAATGACACACGCTTTCTTTTGGCTTTCCTCTCCTGTAAATAGCATTCTTCCAAGCCAGCCCCTTAAGAAAGTTTCATCACGTTGGTCTTTTTCTGCTGCAAACTGACCAAGCCATTGAACCAAGTTTAGTTCACAACCTGCAAAGAACTTTTCGTTATTTTCTGGTAAATATCCAACTGTGATTGTGCTACCCCACTTAAAACTTCCACTATCTGGTTGTTCTTCGCCTGCTAAAATCTTGAATAGCATTGTGGTTGTAGTACTTTTATCACTTAGAAAACCAATTTTATCTTCTTTATTTAGTACAAAACTTACGTTTTCAAAATAACCCTTTTTAGTTAGGTTTTCTACCGTTAAAATATCGTTACCGACTTCTCTTTCTGGTCTAAAGTCGATGTATGGATACTTTCTAGAACTTACCTTAATATCTGCAAATTCTAGTTTTTCAAGTTCCTTTTTTCTACTCGTTGCTTGACGAGATTTACTTGCATTTGCACTAAATCTTGCAATAAATTCTTGCAATTCCTTAGCACGTTGTTCGGCTTTTTTGTTCTGCTCTTTTGCTTGGCGTTGTAATAATTGGCTAGTTTCATACCACATATCATAGTTGCCAGAGAACAAATTTAATTTGCCGTAATCTAGGTCACAAATATGAGTACAAATTCTATTTAAAAAATAACGGTTGTGGCTTACTACAATGATAATATTTTCAAAATCAATCAAGTACTCTTCTAACCAGTTTACTGTTTTTGCATCAAGGTTATTCGTAGGTTCATCTAGTATTAATATGTCTGGGTTCATAAATAGTGCCTTTGCAAGTAAAACTTTAACCTTTTGCTTTGGTTCGATGTCTGCCATAAGTTTATTAAAATCGGTTTCATCAATTCCCAAATTTTTAAGTAAAGTTTCGGCTTCGCCTTCCGCTTCCCAACCACCAAGTTCTGCAAATTCCGTTTCAAGTTCGCCAGCACGAATACCATCTTCATCGGTAAAATCGGCTTTTGCGTAAATAGCGTCCTTTTCATTCATAATGTCAACTAGTCTTTTATGACCTAAAAGAACGGTTTGCAAAGCGGTTTTATCATTATAAGCATTTTGGTTTTGTTCTAAAACAGACATTCTTTCATTTTTAGAAATTGAAATATCACCACTGCTAGGAGAAAGTTCACCGGTAAGCAATTTTAAAAATGTAGACTTACCCGCCCCGTTTGCTCCTATTATTCCGTAGCAATTACCCTTAGTAAACTTGATGTTTACATCTTCAAATAATACTCTTGCTCCAAATTGTAGTCTTACATTGGTACATTGAATCATATCTTTCTCCTATTATTCCATAATTATCTTATTAATGATACTATTAATCGTTTCTTTTGTCAACCGAATACCCTTTATTTTAGCAGGATAAAATTTCGAAAATTTTCATGCAAATGAATATTTGCCCGATACTTGTAAATAATTCTAATAAAATAATTTTTTGGAGATTACTATGGAATATAATTTAAAAGAAGAAACCGAAAATGATTCCCGTGGCGAAATTTATTGGCTTTATGTATTTATATTTATTCTTGGTAGTATGGCTATTGCAGGCATTTGCTACTTAATGTGCGGAAACAACTTTTATTCGTTTAAGGTTGGAAACGAACCTAAGTTTGCATTAGACTTTAAAATTTTAATGTGGAGTACTATGTTTGGGCTAGACCTAATTGGGCTTGCATCCTACTTTATGTGGCTTTCAAGATTTACGGACAATAGACCTAAAAAGGAAATTTTAGAAAACTTTATTCCGCTAATTATTCATTTGGTATTATTTATTTTATGGCCACTTTTTACTTTTGGACTAAATCTACCTATTGTTGGTTGTGCAATTTTGGGTGCTAGCATAATTGTTGCAATTTATATGGTATATAGATATTACAATTCTAGCATTATTGCTGGGATACTTTCTTCAATTTGGACGCTTTGGCTAATGTATATGCTTTCTACTAACATTGCTTTTTGCTTAATAAAATAGATTACGTTTACAATCTAAAGTTTACAAAAAAACAAGTATTATTTTAAAGAGTAAAGTTTTTTGCGTTATATATAATGAAAAATATAATATAATTACTATTATTTCGATATTTTAATTGAAATGTTCCGATAATTAATCTAGCCATACATTATCATCCAAATTTAGAATTGTACAAGCCAATTTACTTTTTACTATCTGCTAAAAAATAAAACTAATAATTTTACACAAAACTAAAACGCTACCGTGAGATTGGTAGCGTTTTTATTTATCTTGATAATTCCTTTATAATTTCATTTGCTTCGGCTTTTGTAGATGCAAAACTCAAAGTTTCCTTCGTCTTTTTATCTATTACAAAAAAGCCATCTTTTTTTGCACTTTCTACAATTTTATATTTGCAATCGCCGTTTTCTTTTGGTTGAGCATCAAGTGGCTGAGCCCTATTTTTATCATACTCGGTTTTTCCTATCTTCTCTCTTAAATCATTCTGAATACGGTCTTCTAATTCGTTATTTCGCATTACACTTTTTACAAACATAATGATGAATGCAATATTCCCTAAAAGCAACACACCCATAATTGTGTATAATACCCACGAATCTATTGTAACAGTTAAAATGTTAGACATAAATTTTCTCCTACATTTCTCTTAAAGATTGGAACTTGTCATTTAAAATATCAAGTTCTATTTGTTGACCAGCCTTACCTGAATTAGTAACTTTATAACCTTCGCCAATAATGATTTGGTTTTTGTGGAATGGCTTAATGCGGTGCTTTATAATCATTGGAACTATATTGCATTTTGCTCTATCCGCAAAAAATATGACGCCCGATTTAATATCTTGCAAATCTTCTGACCCCGATTTATTTCTAGTGCCTTCTGGGAAAATTATAATATTTTTACCTTTTTTCAATTCGGATAAAACCTCTTTCATCGCTTTAATATCTAAGTTGTTTCGGTCTATAAAAATTGCACCTAACCCACCCACAAAAGTTCTTGAAAAACAATTTTTGCCGAGTTCTTTTTTTGCAAGGAATTTTCTTAACCAAAAGCGTTTAAAAAATAAGACTTGGAGCATCCAGACATCAAAGTTTGAGTAGTGATTGCAAGCAATCAACTGCCCCGTTTTTTGATTTTTTAAGTTTTTTCTACCCAAAACCTTTATAGGAAATAAAATTCTAAATGGAATATACAAAATTAAACTAAAAATCACGAGCAAGCACGCAATAATAAATCTATTTATATATCCAAAAAAGGAGCCTAGTTTTCTAAAAAATTTTTTCATACTTAAATTATATCACTTATAAGTTTAATTTTGCAAGAAAATTATTATTTGCATTGAAAAAAGCTAAAATACTTGAAAAAATATTACATTTAGTGTAAAATTAACCCGAATAGGAGAAAATTTTTTATGATGAGATTAAATAAATTTTTATCTACTTGTGGAGTTGCCAGTAGAAGAAATGCTGAAGAACTTATAACAAGCGGAAAAGTTACCATAAATGGCTCGGTTGTTACAAACCTTGCAACAACTGTAGATGAAAATAATGATACCGTATTTGTAAACGGAAAGCACGTTGAATATACCGATAATTACGTTTACCTAATGCTTTATAAACCAAAGGGATGTATTACTTCGGTTTCTGACGAGAAAGGCAGAAAGACCGTTATGGACTTCATTCCCGAAAAGTATAGAAAACTTGTAAAACCCGTTGGAAGACTAGACTATGATAGCGAAGGACTTTTGCTGTTTACCAACGACGGAGATTTTGCGAATAAGATTACTTCCCCAAAAAATAAAATTCAAAAGCACTATATTGTAAAAATTGAAGGAGAAATTACAAGCAAAGAAATTGTTATTCTTTGTAAGGGTGTAAAATTGGACGACGGCACAATTACCGCTCCTGCAAGCATTAAGCCTATTGAAGTATCTAATGGACTTACAAAACTTGAAGTTATAATCAGCGAAGGAAAAAATCGTGAGATTAGACGTATGTTTGAATCTATTGGTAAAAATGTCGTATTTTTAAAGCGTACCCAAATTGGAATGCTACGACTTGGGGGACTCGCTCGTGGTACAACAAAGACCTTTGACCCAAAGTATGCACTTTTAGGTAACGGCACAATAAAACTTGAAAAAAGTAAAAAGTAAATAATAAATAAAATAAGTCTATGCGTGAATATTCGCATAGACTTTTGTTTCTAAAAAATTAATTATGTTAAAGTACAAATTTAATTTTTTTGTAAAATTTAACTTATTTAAAGCAAAACTTGGTTTTATTATAGAATTTGATTAATTTAAGGCATAAATTTAGTTTTTTAATAAAAATTAATTATTTTAAAACATAAATTTGGTTTTATTATGAAAGTATTACGCTACAAATTGCTTTGTAATATCTTTAAAAATATCCATTGTTGTAATACTTGGGGCATCTTCTAAACTATATAAATCGGCTTTAAAAATTTCGTTACCATTTAGTGTTACGCTAATACTTCCAACTACTTGGTCTTTAGTTACTGGAGCGACTAACTTTTCTGGCAAATTAACATTTACATTAATTTTATCTTCGCCCGATTTTAGTATTGGATAAACAAAACCCGCTTTAGTATATACCTTTACGCTGGTTGTTTTAGAGTTTTCTACTGGCAAGTTAGATATAAATGAGTATGCTTCAATTATACTTTTGTTTTCAATCTTGGCTTCGGCTTCCTTTAAAACCCTTGCGCTTTCATTGAACATATCTGGACAATTTAACACAACCGCTATTAATTCCTTGCCGTTAATTGTGGCACTTGTAACCAAACATCTTCCAGCTTCAGGAGTAAACCCCGACTTCACGCCAGTTGCAACGAAACCAGAATTTATTAAATTATCATCAAATAGTAGTTTTTGCTTATTCTTTAGGTAACGTTTTGTTTTAGTGCAATTAGTTTCGTCCACTGTGTAGCGTTTGGTGGATACAATCTTTCTAAATGTTTCGTTCTTCATAGCGTATGCGGTAAGTTTTGCAAGGTCAAGGGCGGAAGTGTAGTGAGTACTACCATGAAGACCATGTGGGTTATCAAAGTGAGTATTAGTTAAATTCAATTTTTTAGCATATTCATTCATTAGTTTTACAAAATTTTCTTCACTTCCACTTGTGATTATTGCAAGTGCTACCGCATTGTCGTTTCCAGACGCCAACATTAATCCGTACATTAAATCAATTATTTTTAAGTTTTCGCCAAGTCTTAAATATGTACTAGTACCTTCTATGCCTACTGCACTATCTGGAATGGTCACAACTGCTTCGTAGTCACTTATGTTTTCTAGTGCTACTATTAATGTCATTATTTTGGTTGTGCTTGCTTGGCATAACTTATCTTCAGCATTTAGCCCCATTATTTCCCTTCCGGAATTTTGTTCTATAACACACATCGCTTTATATGGTTCAGTTTTATTATCATTAGTTTTTTCAGCACCAAATGACTTAAAAAAAGTTGTATACCTAACCGTTTCGCAAAATGTCATTGAAGCAATTACAACTAATATCCCTATAAATACTATAGAAACAAATAATGCAAAAACATTAACGTGCTTTGATTTGTAATATGGTTCTGCGCAATCTCCACGGGTTTTACCCTTATCAGAGTTTTGAGGTTTTTCCAACTCATTATAATCTCTTGTGGGCTTATTGTATTCAAACCTACCACGGGTAATGTCTTCGCTAATTTTCTTATTCGGTAAAATACTTCTGAAACTATCTACCCCGCCCAAATTATCGAATTCTGAATAACTAAGCATTGTTTACTCCTTAAATTTCTTTTTTAACGCTTCTATACAATCGGGTATACAGTCAATAAGTTTTAGAAGTGGTTCCGATTGTGATATTTTTAAATACTGTACATCATCTTTTTCTATTACAAGTAGTCCCATTGGTATAACCGAAAAACCAGCACCTGAACCACCAGCATAAGGAAATCTGCTTTTGTCTAGGCTTTCAGAATATTCGCCACCACCCGCAACAAAACCTACACTTATTCGGCTAATTGGTAAGATTTTCCTACCCGAAAATTCATCACTTATTTCTTTCCCAACCACAATATCACTATCAACCATAGATTTAATTTCCTTTATTGTGTTGGATATTAAATTTTCTATAGGTTGAGATTTTTGTAAATCATTATCTTTATCTTTTCTACTCATTTAACTTCTCCTTTTTGCATTTTACTATATTTAGTTTTTGCGTAAATAATTGAAATTATTATAGAAAGTGCATTGATTGTAATATTAATTTTTGAAGCAATGTTTAGATTGTTTTCGTTGTATGTAGGGTTAATTTGAATATCAATCTTTGACGCGGATATTTGTGGAATTAAACTTAAAATTATTGACTGAAATGTGCCAATAAGCATACTAGTTAAAAAAGCGTCCGAAACCAATCCACCATCTAACAAAAAGACGACTTTTCTAATCTTGAAATATGAAAACATTTTTTGTATTAATAATTGCTGAACAATTTTAGGGTCATTAGTTTTCATAATTTTAGAAGTTGTAGTAATTTGGGAAATTGTAAAATCATCCAATAAGTATAATTTTCCCTTACTAAGATTAATTTTTATTGCACTAAGACTATAGTACAAACTACGACTTTTTATATCTAGCACAAACTGAACCTTGGCTGGTAAAGGAATTAGCAATAATACAAGCAACCCCAAAAAAACTAAACAAAAAATAAACACTACTTTCATAATACAAATAGTGTCTATTTTTTTATATTAAATTATTCATATGTTAAATTATTTAAACAAAATCTGCGTTGTTTGAAGAACTATTTTTGTCAGATTCCATACCAACGCTTGCTTTTTCACTTTCAATAAAGTCGGCAATTTTTTGTTTTTCGGCTTCCTGTTGTTCTCTAATCTTCTCTGGAACAATCTCTTCATCCGAAATATCGAATTGACGATACAATGATTGATCTCTATCCGTTCCACGAATGGTTTTAATTCTTTCAAGTAGACTTTCCTTATCTGGTAAATCTTCAATAGAATTAAGATTAAAGCGTTTTAAAAAATCATCAGTCGTACCGAATAACACAGGTTTTCCCACAACATCTTTTTTACCAACAATCTCAATTAAATGGTGTTCCATTAAAATATTGACGGCATAGTCGCACGAAACACCTCTAATTTCTTCAATCTCTAGTCTAGTAATTGGTTGCTTGTATGCTATAATTGAAAGTGTTTCTATGGTAGACTTAGACAACGCTCTTTCTCTAATTGGGTTTAGTACTAGTGATATATCTTCTACATAATCTGGGCAAGTGGCTAGTTGTAAATGGTTATTAAATCTTTTTAAAATTATTCCGCTTGGAGAAGAATACTTAAATGACAATGTTTCTATTGCTTCTTCAAGTTCTTCCTTTTTTATTTCCAATTTTGAGATTATATCATTTTCGTTTACGGCTTCGCCCGCAACAAAAAGAATAGACTCAACTACTTGTGCAAGTTTATCGGTATTTACCATATTACATTTCACCGCCTTGTTTTTCTATAAATATTTCCCCAAAAGTATCTGGTTGAATAACTTTTATTATTTGTGTTTTTAATAGTTCTAATAACGCCAAAAATGTGTTTATTACTTCGCTTTTGCTGTAATCTAGCGAATATAGTTCACTAAACTTAATTTTATCTGAAGTTAGGAGTTTATCCTTAATATCCGCTATTTTTTGTGCTACTGTAAATCTATCTTTTGCTATTTGCTTTGCTTCTGGAACTTCGGCTTTTTCTTCAATTTTATGCATTATCATAGCAAATGCGTCTAACAGTTTATCAAAGCTAAAATCTTTTAATTCATATCTATAACCATTTGCTAGTGGCTCGGGGTCTTTATACAAACTATCAATATCTTCAAATTGTTTTAGTACTTCCGATTGCTCTTTAAATAGTTTATACTCTTCAATTTGACGAATTAACTTTTTCTCTGGGTCTTCTTCGTCTTCTTCATCTTCTTTTGGTGGAGGAGGAAGAAGTTTTCTTGATTTTATTTCTATTAAGGTTGCCGCCATTTCAATAAAATCGCCAACTTTTTCTACCGGCATTTCTTCCATTTGGCTAATATAATCTAAAAATTGCTCGGTAATTGTAGAAACAAAAATATCTTTAATGTCTATCTTTGCTTCTTTAATTAAATGCAACAATAAATCTAACGGACCTTCAAATTTATCAAGTTTTATGCTATATGCATTTTCCGACATTTCTTCCGATTCATCCGTTTCTTCGGTAACTATCCCTAATTTTTCTAAGTCTTCGTTAGATTGTACTTCTACCTGTTCCACAAAAATTCTCCTATCTAAACAAATCAAATAAACTAGTCCACATGGTAAGCATTCCTATTTCCATAAAGTTTAACAAATATTGCATAAGTATATTTATAATTCCAAAACCTAAGAGCAAAATTAAAATGATTGTTGAATACTTATACATAAATTCTAGAAATTTACTATTTGGCTTTAGTATAAGTTCTAAAACCCTATAACCATCTAGTGGGTAGAATGGCAACAAGTTAAAGAATGCCAAACTTAAATTAATTTCTACTCCATAAATTAAAAAGTATTGAAGTAATATTGTCCAAAAACTATCACTTTGAAGTGCTATTGGTGCAAATGTACCAATAAGTGAATAAACAAATGTAAATATAAGTGCCAAAATTAAATTGCTAAGAATACCCGAAATTGCAACAGCAAACATACTTCGCTTGCCCTTTTTAAGGTTTTCATAATTTATAGGTACTGGGCTTGCCCAACCAAAACCAAATATTATAAGACACACAAAGCCATATAAATTAAAGTGGGCAAACGGATTAAGCGTCATTCTTCCACAAAGTTTTGCGGTTGGGTCACCATTTTTGTATGCCGTAAACGCATGTGAAAATTCATGCATTGAAAAACTGAGAAGCAATACCCCAAGGTATGCCACAAGTATAGCCATAAATTGTCCGAAAGATAAATTTGCTCTGAATAAACTAATTAGCATACAAACATCTCCTATATAAATTATATAATTAATAGAGAAATAAGTCAAATTATTTAAAAGCAAAAAGGTAGGTAAACTAAAATTACCTACCTTTAAACTTAATAATATTAGCCTAATAATTGTAAAACTAAATCTTTGTAATTATTTTTCTCTATATCTGAACTAGTTACTAATTCGGTTGAGCCAACTTCTACCCCATTTACAATTACACTAAGTTTTCCAACTACAGTAGATTTTGATATAGGTGCATCCAATTTTGTAAATGTTAATTCGGTTTTGTTTTCTGTAACTGGTAATTGTTCATTCTTATTTACTAACATATATACATCATCTTTTGCAACTACTTCAACTTGTTTTTGTTTACCATTTTTAATTGCAATTGCTTCTACTGGAGTATCTTTTGCAATTACTAATTTACTTTCAAAATTTGTAAAACCATAATTTAGTAACTTGGTTTCTTCGTCAAAACGAACTTTACTATCATTTAGCCCCATAACGCAAGCAATTAATTCCATATTATTACGTTTGCCAAAACCTACAATGCAGTAACCAGCGTCATCTGTATGCCCCGTCTTCGCCATGTAAATATCTGGGTTTGTACGAATTAAACGGTTAGTGTTTGTAAGTGATGTAACTCTACCATTGGCGTGTTGCATATCGTACATCCATGTTTTTTCTAATTCCGAAATAAGATTATATTTAGAAAGTGCTTTTAGTGCTATACATAAGTCCTTTGCACAAGAGTAGTGTCCTGCAGTATCAAGCCCGGTACAATTAACAAAATTTGTGTTAGTCATACCTAATTGTTGTGCCTTTTCGTTCATCTTTTTTACAAATAATTTCTCATCACCCGAAACACATTCAGCAAGAGCAACACACGAATCATTTGCTGACGCTACCGCTACCGACTTTATTAATTCTTGTACGCTATAGTTTTGGTTTGCGTCCAAAAAGCACTCCGAACCTTCTTGACTTGCAGAATATTCACTAATTAAAACTTGTTGATTTAGTGATAAATTACCTTTATCTATTTCTTCCATTACAAGAAGTAAAGTAATCACCTTTGTCATACTAGCTGGCGCCAAGTGTGTTTCAGCGTTGTCGCTATACATAATCTTCCCGCTTTTTGCGTCTATTAATACACTAGACTTCGCTTGAAGATTTAGTGCAGACTTCACACTTTCACTACTAGTTACTTCATTTGCTTCTGATATTTTTTTATAGCAGAATACCAAATCTTTGGTTGAAGGTAACATCATAACCATACTTACTGCCAAAATTATTACAATTATTGATAGAAACTTCTTCATATAATTAATCTCCTATCAATAGTGTTTATTTAGTCACTTGTTTTATGAAAAATATTATGTCCAATTTTGACGAATTATAAAAACAAATATTTCAAGCCGATTGTACAAAATGGAAATTTACAATAATAAAACTCTACCTTTTTAGGTAGAGTTTTAAGACATTACTTAGTTAGAACTAATGTTTTTAGTACGCTATATGTTAAAGATTTTCCGTCTTCGGTAGTTTGAACTTCTTCGGTATAATAGTAAAGTGTATTACCTATTACTTCCCAATTCATAAATGAACCGGCTTTTACTGCTTGCTCTTCGGTTACTTTTTCTAGTTTTGCACTAGTGTCAGTTAGAGAAATTCTTGAAATTACTTGTTCATCAGACTTAGAACCACTCTTTGTGTACTTAAAGTAAGCGTAGCCGTTATTTTCAAACAAGAAATCATAATCGGTTGATGCTAACACCTTTTGATATTTTAATTCACCATTTATCCAACCGGTACTTCTAAACATAGAGTTGGTAGTATCCTTAATAAGTAGTGTGCCATCTGAAAGAATAGTGAAACTATCTGGAACTGTATAGTAAATTTTTTCGCCAGTACCAAGCCCTGCAACTGCAGATGTTCTGTATAAATCTTTATCTAGTACATAATACAAATATCCACCGCTAACTTGTTTTAGTGTAACATCGCTACCCGCAGAGATAATGATATTATCTGAACCATCTGGATTTACGCTATAAATATTTTGACCGCTTTGAGTAACAAAATTTTCGCTAGGGGTTAATGAATAGAATATTTTTGTATCTGCTCCGCTACCTTCACCGCAAGATGAAGAAAGTGCGACACTTTGAACTTCTTCCGCCAAAACTTCATTTTTTAGAGTTTTCATATTGATTGAATACAAAGTTTTATTTTCGTAAACAACCAAATACAAGCAATCATTAGTTTTGTAATAACTATATGTTGGAGTGCCTTCAGTTTCAGTTGTATACAAAACTTCAAAATGCTTACCATCTATTCCAACACGTGCAAAACTTACTCTCTTTACAAGTTTGGTAGCACTAGCGGAAGTAACTTGCGCTGGTGTAGAAAAATAGATATAGTCACCAAAAACATATATTTCGCCATCGGCGTAACCAGCAAGTGCTGAATAAACTAGTTCCGCTTCGCCAGTTAGATTGCCATTTCCATCAATTTTTGATTTATATATACCCATAGGGTCTACACTAGAACCGGTAAGTGTTCTATCTGATGTTATACGATTAACATAATAGATATATTCGCCTTTTACTGCCCCTATTTTACCATTACTAGAAACCCCTTCGGTTGAAAAGTTTGAAACTTTTTGCGAACAACCAGTAAAGATTGCGACACATAAAAATACTGCAAGTACCAAACTTATAGACTTAATAACTTTTTTAAACATGCATATTCCCCTTTTTCTAATGAAAAATTATTTATATTCACTTAATTATTTTACAACAATTTAATTAATAAAGTCAACAACTATTTCCTATTATTTTAATCACAATTTATTTTGATTGCTTTTCCATCTGTCGCGTATTGAAATAATATGTTATATGCAAAATCTCCACACTCATCGACCTTATAAATTATGGAATTTATACCAAGATTTTTTTGCGAATTTGAAAGCAAAATGGGCATTGCTATTGCTACTATGTCTGGCATAGGTTCGGTATTTAAAAGGAATTGGGGCTTGCTATAAAACTTTGCTAGAATTAGCGTTTCGTGGGATGATACCCTTTTCCATACCCCACCAAAACGCTTAGATAAAAACGGGAAGTCTGTACCCGCACTAAAAAGCAACTCAAATTCGTCTTTGATTGTGTCATAAAAAGTTTTGTCACTTGCACTACAATTACAAGTGTTGCAAGTATCCTCTACTTGTTTATCAGTTAGTTCATCACTAAATAATTGTTTAGCTGAAACGGAACTAGAACTGCCATTATTCACCACATTTTCGTTAGTGCATAATTTAGAATTTAGCGTCGCAGTAGTTAAATTTTTATACTTTTCCAAAATTGCACGGGCTTCGTCTAAAATCTCCGTTTGATTAGTTTCTTTGGCGTATTCGCTTGCGGATAATCTATCATCGGTAAAATCATTAGCCACACATAAACTACCATCAACTTCTATGTTGTCATTCTCGTTTTTACACTCTGAGTATCCCCTTAAGACCAACTCATTGTTTTTATAAATTTCTACATATATGTCATCTTGAATAATAAATCCACCAAGCGAAAAACTTATATAATTAGAATTAAATTGGTGTGTGTAATTATGCCCATCGGCATCAGTCAAACTGATTATATAATTTTTGCCATTCTCAAAATTAAAAAGATTAACAATAACAACAACACCAAAGGATGTTTTTTCTATATATACCGAGCCTTGCTCTATGCTCATAACTTCAACCGTTTCTAAAACAATAAATCTCTTTTCTGACATAATTTACTTCCTTTTTGCTAAAATAATAGACAAATTGGAGAAAATTATTCATTTTTTTAATTAAATCGTATACTTTTCGGAAGAAAAAACACCCGATATTTCGAGTGCTTAACTTAAAAATTTATTTAGTTTTATAACCGCTTAAAACTTTATACAACAACTCAAATTGTTCGCTAGATAGTTCTTCGGCTCTTACTTTTGCATTAAGTGATAATTGATTCAGTGCAGACTCTGCACTTTCACGAGTAATAGATAATGCACTCATTAGGTTATTACAAAGAGTTTTTCTTCTATTAAAGAAACAAGATTGAATAAATTTAGAAACACCAATAGCGTAATTTTCGTCTATATTTTCTCTGACCTTAATATTCACAATACACGAATCTACCTTTGGCATTGGATAAAAATTTTGCTTTTTTACTACTCTTTTTATAGTAGCCCTACCATAATAATTAACCACTGCAGACAACGCACCGTAAGTTTTACTATTAGGAACAGAAACCATCCTTTCGCCAACTTCTTTTTGAACCATAATGCTAATATCTTTAACCAAACCACACCAATTTAGCAGTTTAAAAACAATTGGGGTTGTAATGTAGTATGGAATATTTGCAATTACCTTAATGCTTTTAACATTTTCACCGTCTTCAAATAATTGAAGTAGTTCATCTCGCTCCACCTTTAAAAAATCTTTAAACACAACCTTTAGGTTTTTGTGTTCGTCTTCAATTTTTGCAAGGTCTTCTTTTAAACTTTCATCAACTTCAAAAGAGATTAATTTTTTACATTTACTTGCAATAACTTCGGTAAGTGTTCCAGCCCCTGCACCAATTTCGACAACCATATCGGTTGAAGAAATTTCGGCATCACCTACTATTGCTGTAAGTAAATTTTTATCACTAATGAAATTTTGCCCAAGTGATTTTTTAAATTCATGAGAATTAAAAGGTTTTGATTTTGTTGATTTTTGCATTCGTCAAATTTCTCCAAAAAATATTAAAAATTTTTACATAATTATGCATTGCTTTAACAAAAATATTACCATACAAATGAGAAACAAGTACGTAAGTTTTTGCACCAGCAAAACTTAAAACAAAAGTACGAAGGAAAATCTAAATTTAAGTAACAGCCACCTTGTTACTTAAATTTTTTTATTAATTTTTTAGCGTTCGCTGTTGTAATTTTAATAAAATCATTTACATCCATACATCTTAAATTTGCAATATATCTTGCAGTTTCCACTACAAAGCGTGGCTCATTTCTATTACCCCTAAAAGGCGCCGGGCAAAGAAAGGGAGAATCGGTTTCTATCAAAATTTTATCTAGTGGACATAGTTTTGCACATCTATCTAAAATAGATTCACTCTCGCTTTTCTTTTTGAATGTTACCGAACCCGAAAAAGAAATATGAAAACCAAGTGCCAAATACTTTTGCATTTCTTCTTCTGTTCCGCTAAAACAATGCACTATTCCGCCGTGTTTTAAATAATTTTTGTTATTATTTAATAACATTATTGCGTCACCATGTGCATCCCTTATATGCATAGAAATTGGAAGAGCTAATTTATCCGCCAACTTAATTTGTTCTAAAAACACATATTTTTGTAGCTCCTTATCCTTATATTCGCCGTGGTAGTCTAACCCAATCTCTCCAATTCCTACAAAATGGTCATCCGTTTTACTAAGTTCTGTTAAAAAACTGACAAATTCATCATTAAAGTTCTCTATATCATATGGATGAAGCCCTACCATATAATAAACTTCGTGGTGTATTTTACTAAATTCTACTGCATCTTTTACACTCTTGATTGACCCCGTCATATTTATTATGTTGCACAATTTGTCGGTCTGCATATTTCTAGCTATATTCTCAGCATTTTCAAACTCAGATAAATGAGCGTGGGAATCAATCATATATTCAGTTATACCATTGGTGTTTAATTCTATCCTATCCATTTTTTGCTCCAAAAAAATTACATATTGATTATAATGGTACTAGCCTAATTTGTCAATTTAATTGCATTAAGTAATTAATTTACAATTACAAAAATACAATTAAGTATGAATAAAATTTGGTTAATGGTATGTACAATTTCTTGTATAATTTTAGGAATTATTTGTCCTGAAAGCATATTGCCCGACCTAATTGGAGCAACAAACAACGCTTTAAGGTTATCATTTGAATTGCTTGCAATCTATGCGGTTTGGCTTGGTATTTTAGGAATTGTTGAAAACACAAAGCTTTCGTTGTTTTTAGCAAAAATTTTATCACCGTTAATAGATTGGCTCTGGGGCAAAAAAGATATGAACCCCGAAGCAAAAAAATATCTATCACTTTCACTTTCTACCAGCGTTTTAGGAATCGGCGGGGCAAGTGTTCCATTTGGAATTAAAGCAATTGAAAAAATGGATAACAAAACGGGAATTGTAACCTTTCCTATGATAATGACAATTATATTTGCAAGTTCTGGGGTACAACTTTTACCCACAACGGTAATGGGACTAATGGTTGCAATCGGAAGTACGTCGGCGTCATTCATAATTTTACCTACTATACTCGCGGGGCTTTGCACAACAATAGTTGGGGTAGTTCTTGCAAAAATTCTAGAACGCGTATCAAAATTTAGAGCAAAGAGAAAGGAAAAAGTATGATTTATGTAATTCCCATTTTGTTTGTAACTATTTTTATTTATTGCATTATAAAAAATATACCCGCTTATGATTATTTTGTAAAAGGGTCAAAAGAAGCGGTTAATTTGGTTATATCAATTCTTCCCTACCTATGTGCAATCTTTATTTTTGTAACACTAATGGATAAAAGTGGAATTTCGGATATACTTTGCAAAATTTCTGAACCAATACTTAAATTGGTTGGCATACCTGTAGAACTCTCTAAACTTGTAGTTTTACGACCATTTTCGGGCAACGGTTCACTTGCTATTGTAAAAGATATATTTGTAAAGTATGGTCCAGATAGTTATGTCGGCAGATGTGCAAGTGTAGTACTTGGGGCGAGTGATACAATTTTTTACGTAACTGCTGTTTACTTTAGCACTATAAACATTAAAAATATGCGTTATATTATCCCCGTTTGCATAATAGCGTGTTTTGTAGGGTCAATATGTGCGTGCTTACTTGTAAGATTATTTAGTTAAATATTAGTGTAAAAGTCTACTAAAAAATGAATTTTAAAAATTAAAAATTTACTCAACAACTCAAAATTTTAGAGTGTAAAAATTGAAAATTTTTAGAAAACTATTAGGCAGAAATATATAAAAGGTGAAATGGTTTTAATAAAATATTACACTAAATTGCAATTATTTTTCTGTATAAAATTTGCTCGCCTTTTCTAGATGAATAATTAGTCTAAAAGAGATAAACTTAACAAAAACTGCCAAATTTTGGGCTAAAAATTGATTATTTATAATTAAAAATACAAAAATCTTACAAAATCATATAAATTTCGTAAGATTTTTTGTTGAAAAAATTTTCTACAAATTAGACCTAATTTTTAATAAGTTTTATTAAAAATCTTCTTAGTTTGTTGCCTTCTAAAATTTCTTGTTTTGTAACTTCAAAGTGATATTTTTTTGCAAGTTTTATCAATTCATTTTGTCTTTCCATAATATGAATAAAATATAGTGAACCACCCGTTTTTAAAATATTTTTTGCACTTACAATAATATCTTCTAACGTTACCGAGATTTCATGACGAGCAATTGATTTACTAATCTGCTCATTAATTTTGCCACTTCCCTTTTTAAAGTATGGTGGGTTACAGCAAACGCAATCTACATTTTGCACATACTTATTCGCATCGGTCAAACTGGTATTATGTAAAACAATATTAGTTTTTTCATTATTGAACATATTGGTATAGGTCGAAAGTTCGGCAAGTTCTTTTTGAATTTCAAACTGAACTAAGTTCTTTGTATTTATTCGACCTATTATTTCCAACCCAACTATTCCACTGCCACTACAAAAATCTACAAGTGTATCTATATTTTCTTCATCTACAAACTTTGCGAGTTTTACGCTATCACTTGTAAAGGTATAATATTTATCACATTGAAAAATTGGGCTACCATCTGTTAGGTAGTCCAATTCCCATCCAAATTGTTTTGCTACTTGCTCTGGATTAAGCATTTTCATACATTACTCTGCAGGGTTTGGCGCTGAAACTGGGCAAACACTTGCGCATAGACCACAAGCAATGCACTTTTCTGGGTCAATTTCAAACTTGCCATCTCCCATTGTGATTGCACCTACTGGGCAGTTGCCAGCACATGCACCGCAAGCAATACAAGCATCGGTAATTTTATATGCCATTACAAATTTTCTCCTTTTTTAGGCTTAAAGTTTCGATGAAAGTTATTGTGACGATTTCGTCTATCCTTTTTGTTTTTTCTAAAATTATTTTTAGACGAAGAATCTTCTCTTTCATCCTTTTTATTATAAACATTTGTTTCGTTAAAATCAACTTTTTTTGTTTGAGTTTGCAAATTTTCGGGTTGGTTGGTTGATTTTGCTTCGTTA
Organism: uncultured Clostridia bacterium; assembly: GCA_934772525.1. Classification (GTDB taxonomy): domain Bacteria; phylum Bacillota; class Clostridia; order Christensenellales; family UBA1242; genus UMGS1908. The sequence goes on along the minus strand of CAKVMI010000002.1, from coordinate 26,498 downwards.
AACTTGTTGATTATTTCAGTTTTTTCGGCTTGAGTAAAATTTTTAAATTCGCTTTTTTCAGTTTCGTTAGTTTCTGTTTTTGTTACTTCAGTTTTGCACTTTTCGCAAGATTGATTAGTATTGCCACAACCTAAGCATCCGCTTTTAGTGCAACAACTTTGTGGAACGGGTTCGTCACCATATAAATTTATTCCAAGTTCTGAACAACGGTAATCTACAAATTTAAAACTATCATCATCAGAATATACTTTAACGGTTATTGTGCCACGAATTATATCATTAGCGTGAACAACCCCCTTACCTTCGGGAGTTTCAATAGTTGAACCGACCTTTGGCATTTTTGCAAGCAGTTCTCTGTAAACTGGCTCTTCGTATGCTAAGCAACACATCATTTTGCCACACGCTCCGCCTGTTTTAGATGGAGAAAGTGACATATTTTGCGTTTTTGCCATTTTTACCACAACGTGCTCACCTTGTTGCAAAAATGTTGTGCAACAACATGGTCTTCCACATAGCCCAAGCGCTCCAACCGCCTTAACTTCATCACGTATACCAATTTGACGCAATTCAATTTTGGTTTTTAATGCACTAGCGAGTACCTTTAACAATTCTCTAAAGTCTACCCTATCTTCACTGGTATATGAAATTGTAACCTTGGTACCATCGAAGGAATATTGAACCTCTATTACCTTCATAGGAAGATTTAGTTTTTCTATTTTTTCTACTATTACTGGCAAATTATCTTCGGCTTTTTTCTTTAATTTCTCTAATTTTTCTTTATCTTCGGCAGTTACCTTTCGAATAACTGGTCTTAGTGGTGGCTCAATCTCAGAGTCTTCTACTTGAAACTTTGCTTTGGTTACGACACCAACCGCTTGACCATTTGCAGTTTCTACAACGACTTCATCCCCTACCAAAACATCTTCGTCTATTGGACTAAAGTAATATGTTTTGGTTGCTTGGCGAAAACTTATTCCTACTACTTCTTGCATTTTATTCTTACCTCCACAATTTTTAATAATAACTGGTCTATTATATTTACCTTAGAAACATTGGCATCTATCATTGCTTTTGCTTCGTAGGTTTGTTCTACGATTTTAGTTAATGCGGTAAACGATAATTCATCCGCTATCTGCTTTAATTTTGCTAAATTTGATTTATTTGAAACTAAGTCAATATTACCCGACTTAATTCTTATAACATCAAGCAGTGTAAACTGCAACGCATCTATACTTTCTTCAAGCATATCACCAAGTGATTGCATTTTTACAGCATAATCTAAAATTTTTACAGTAGAATTCATATTTTGTAAACAATCAATAACTAAGTTGTTAATCTCTTTTACTTCCGATTTACCAGCAAGCGCCAACGCCTTTTGAACGTTTCCGCAACTTTCAGTGGCAATAATTTCGGCGTCACTAGAGCCATTTTTCTTTAAAATATCTACCAAAACCGAATCTGGAACCGCTTCTAAAAATACTTTTTGAGTACGACTAAGTGTAGTTTGTAAAAGTTTATTTGTATTAGAAACTAGCAATATAAACATACAGTCAGCGGGCGGTTCTTCTATAGTCTTTAATAGTTTATTTTCTACCGTTTTATTTACTTCATCAAAATTGTACAACAAATATACCTTTTTGTTTGCAGAATATGGTCTTACGGGTGCATTTGTTACAATTTCTTCGGCATCATCTATATCTATAGTTTTTTCTTTGCCGTAAACTAAAATATCTGGATGGATGAGTTTTTCGGCATTTTTGCAGTTGTTACAATTATTGCAAAACTCTCCATTTTTTAAATTTTCACAAAAGAGCAATTTTAATATACATTTAGTAAATTCTTCTTGAATGACTTTATCTTCACTAATAAACATTAGAGCATGAAACAACCGATTGTTTTGCACTTCGGTTTTTAGTCTATTGAAACTTGCACTGTTTAATATAATTTTTTCTAACATAACTTTGCTCCGATAATAATGTTACCACAACTTGCAACCTAAGTCAACCTAATAAAAATAACAAAAATTACCCGACCCCATTGATTTTTTGCAAAATTGTGCTATAATAATTTTACAGATTTTGTAAAGGGCAAAATTTAGTTTTATATTGGGGGCAAATAATGAACGAAACTAAACTAAAAGAAGAATTTTTAACCAAACTTAAAATGACAAAAAGCAATAACATAATGTTAAAAACAAAACAAGGCGAAAAGTTTGCTTTTACAATGTTAGACTTAATTAAAAGCAGTGACGGTAGATTTTATTCGGTTGCAAAGCCACCTATAGACTTTCCTAATGCAAAGGCAAATTCCGTTGTTGTATTTGCTGTAAAATATGACAAAAACGAATGTCCTTACCTTGTATTAGAATCTGACCACGATACCAGATGCAATGTATTTACTACATATAATGAAAGAAAAAAATTACACTCAACTGCATTTTAATACTAAAAAAACTCTGTAAGAATTATCTTACGGAGTTTTTTTAATTTTACTTTTAGCATTTTTTCGTATTTAGCATCGGAATTTTAGTAATTTATTATTATCATAGATTTTAAAATTGTAGGGTAAACTACACCATATAAAAAACTTGATATAATCACACCAATAATCAGTCCAATTATCTCGCTTGTATAATAACTTGTGCTTTCTACAAAGTTTTTGTGGAATTTTTGGGCGTATTCTCGTCGTTTGATAAATAATGCACTAGCGTAGTTAATAATGGTTAAATTAATCAAATTTACGGGTGAAATGAATATTAAGGTATTTAATGCACCCGTTAGTCCGTTTTCCTGAATTACACCCGTTGCAGATAAACCTAAAAGCAACCCTTGATACATTAAGTAAATAAAATCTAACACGCCAGTAAACTTATTTAAACTAAAAACAAATATTATAAATATTGGTAACAATATTTTAAAAAAACTTGAAAAGAATAAACTAACCGAACTATATTCTCCCGTGATTAATTCTTCAATAGTTACCGTGCTAGATGAGAATATAACTGCACTTTCGCCCGAAACTCCAATGCACACGCCAACAACTATTCCAATAATAATACAGATGTATCCGACTACAAATAGTACCTTATTGGAAACTATAAAACCCTTTATTGCTCGTGACTTTATTAACCTTGCCATTATATTAAATATTATGAAATATAATTACTAATTATGAAAAACGGGTGGGGCGTAAAAGTTTATTATGGCTCATCAAAATTTGGTATTGGCTGTATTATTGGCTTCTACCTATTGTATTTATTTACTTATTAAAAAATAGGTTATGCATCTAATATAGACTTATAACCTATCCTTTTAAATTATACTATTAATTAGTCTTTTTTTGAAAATCATTTGACTTTGGGAAGTCTTTAGTGTCAAATGCTTGAATGAATGTAGAAACCATTTTCTTTTGGTCACGTGTGAGTGACTTCGGCATTTCGACATAAATTTTTGCATAAATAGAACCATAACTTTCACGATTTAAAACCTTAGCACCCTTGCCACGAATGGTTAAAACGGTACCGCTTTGTACAAGTTCTGGAATTTCTAGTGAATAATTTTCGCCAGTTACTAGCGGAATATTTACTTTGCCACCCGTTAATGCAACCGTAAATGGAATATATACATCTATAAATAAGTCGGCTCCTTGACGGGTATAAACCTTACTTGGTTGAATGCGAGTAATAATTCGAATATCGCCATTTGACCCACCATTTTTACCCGCTTCGCCTTGACCTTTTAGGTATATAACTTGACCTTCATCTATGCCAGCAGGAATGTTTACTTCTATTTCTTTACCTACTCTTATAGTACCCTTGCCGTTACATTTATCGCACTTTGTTTTTATACGTTTACCAGCACCCGAGCAATCTGGACAAGTAGTTTCGGTAACCATTTGACCAAGCATTGTGTTACGTGTAACTCTTACTCTACCAGACCCATGACAAGTAGAACAAGTTTCTACTTCAGTGCCGTTTTTTGCGCCTGTACCGTGACAAGCATCACAATTTTCATTGCGATTGACTTTAATAGTTTTCTTTACACCTAAACATGCTTCGGTAAATGTTAAATCTACCTTAACATCAATATCTTCGCCATGCATTGGAGTTGGACCCGTAGACCTAGAACTTCTTCCAGCACCGCCAAACATTCCACCAAACATATTACTGAATATGTCTTCAAAACCGCCAAAGCCTGAAAAGTCACCACTAAAGCCACCAAAACCACCGCCATTTGCACCCGCAAAACCTTCAGCGGAACCAAACTGGTCATAGTTGGCACGCTTTTGCTTATCTGACAAAACTGAGTATGCTTCGTTTACTTCCTTTAGTTTTTCTGCACACGTTGCATCACCCGGGTTTAAATCGGGGTGATATTTTTTTGCAAGTGTTCTATACGCCGACTTTATTTCATCATCGGTTGCAGTTTTGCTAACGCCTAGTATTTCATAATAATTTTTACTATTTGCCACTTTTTTGTTCCTTTATAAAGATTTGGGGGTAGATAACTTCCACCTACCCCACAAATTAGATTTTATTTACTTATTTTCGGTTGAGCCGTTTCCATCAGCATTTGCATCAGGTCTTACATTTTGATATAGTTTTGTAAATATTTCATTAGAAACCTTTGTTAAGTTTTCTAGTGCTTCTTTTAGTTTTTCTACATCATCACTATTTTTGTAAACTTCCTTAGCAGATTCCATTTCGCCAGTTAACTTAGTTTTATCTTCTTCGGTTAGCTTATCTCCGCTTTCCTTCATAACCTTTTCGATACCAGCAATCATTTGATCCAAACTATTCTTGGTATCTACAACTTCCTTACGCTTCTTATCTTCTTCGGCGTACTTTTCGGCTTCTTTTACAGCCTTATCAATTTCTTCATCGCTTAGGTTACTTGATGCAGTAATTGTAATATCTTGAGATTTGCCAGTTCCTAAATCTTTTGCAGATACATGAACGATACCATTGGCATCAATATCAAATGTAACTTCGATTTGTGGAACTCCACGTGGAGCTGGAGCAATACCAGTTAGTTCAAATCTACCAAGTGTTTTGTTGTATGCGGCAAGTTCTCTTTCACCTTGCAATACATGAATATCTACGCCTGGTTGGTTATCTGTTGCGGTTGAGAAGATTTGAGACTTCTTCGCTGGAATGGTTGTATTTCTTTCAATTAACTTTGTAAATACACCACCCATAGTTTCAATACCCAAACTTAGTGGAGTAACATCTAGTAGCAATACATCTTTTACATCACCGCCAAGTACACCACCTTGAATTGCTGCACCAATTGCAACGCATTCATCTGGGTTGATACCAGTAAATGGTTCTTTACCTAAGTATTCTCTAACCTTATCAATTACCATAGGAACACGTGTAGAACCACCAACCATAATAATCTTTGCAATATCACTCTTTTCTAGTTTTGCATCGCTCATAGCCTTTTTGGTTAAGTCAATTGTTTGGTTAACAAGGTCTTCAATTAAACTTTCAAACTTAGCTCTTGTAAGTTCTACTTCTAGGTGCTTTGGACCATTAGCATCTGCTGTAATAAATGGCAAACTAACGGTACTCTTCATGCAACCAGAAAGTTCAATTTTGGTCTTTTCGGCTGCTTCTTTTAATCTTTGCATAGCCATTTTATCTGTACTTAAATCAATTCCGTTTGTCTTTTTAAATTCTTCAATTAAGTACTTCATAATTCTTTCATCAAAGTCATCGCCACCTAGACGGTTATTACCAGCAGTTGCGAGTACTTGGAATACACCATCAGAAATTTCTAGTACAGAAATATCGAATGTACCACCACCAAGGTCATAAACCAAAACTTTTTGAGTTGCACCATTTAGTTTATCTAGACCATAACTTAGTGCGGCTGCGGTTGGTTCATTTATAATTCTCAATACATCAAGACCAGCAATTTTACCAGCATCCTTAGTTGCTTGACGTTGAGAGTCGGTAAAGTATGCTGGAACGGTGATAACTGCTTGAGTTACCTTTTGACCCAAATACTTTTCAGCATCTGCTTTTAACTTTTGAAGTATCATTGCAGAAATTTCTTGTGGGCTATACTCTTTGCCACCTACTTTTACCTTTCTATCACTACCCATATCCCTTTTAATAGATTGTACGGTGTTTTCAGCATTTGCAACGGCTTGACGCTTAGCAACTTGACCTACAAGTCTTTCGCCATCCTTTGTAAAACCTACTACACTTGGAGTAGTTCTACTACCTTCGGCGTTAGGAATAACGGTTGGTTCGCCACCTTCCATAACTGCTACGCACGAGTTAGTTGTACCTAAATCAATACCTATAATTTTTCCCATAATATATATTCTCCTTAAAAAATAATTTACTTATTGTATACTACGACTTGGGTGTATCTTATCACCTTGTCGGTAGGCTCATAGTAATAACCCGTTCTTACAACACTATGTATTGTTCCGACTTGGTCGTCGTTTTCAGCGTTTACCGCACTAACGGCTTCCATTTTTTCGGGGTCAAACACCCCAGAATTTAATTCAAGCGAATAAACTTTCATATCCTTTAAAGCGTTCTTTAATCCATTAAAAATCATTTCAACGCCCTTTTTATCATTTTCATTAGATATATGTTCCAACGACTTTTCAAAGTTATCTAAAATAGGGATAACCTTTCCTGCAAGGCCTATTGTGATTTTTTCGGTAAGTTCTTCGGTCATTCTTTCGCTACGTTCCTTTATACGGTCTACATCTTGCTTAAATGACTTTACCATTTCCATACTTTCTTTAACTGCTTCTTTTGCTAGTTTTAACTCGTCTTGAAGTTTTATGTACTCTGCCATTGTTGTTATATCTAACACTTCGGTTGGCTTACTTTCATCAGCCTTTTTTGCATTTTCGGATGTTGCTTTTTGATTTTCTTTGTTTTGCTTCAAATTTTTGTCAGCTGTTTCTTTTTCTACTTCACCCATTTTTCGGTACATCTCCCCTTTTCTTAATTTTATTTTTGTTGCGGTAACCGACATATTTTTGTTGGTTTCCGTTTTGTTGGCCATAACTTGTCAATCTGCCCATATTATGACCAATATTTACATTTTCTGCAATGGTATTATTGATTTCTTTTAATACGCTAACGGCTTTTGCATAGTCCATTCGAACTGGCCCTACAACACCCGCTTTTCCAATCTCTTTACCATTTATTTTGTATGTGGCACTGACTACCGAACAATCGTTGTCTTCGTTTGCACCAACACTAATATTTATTTCTAGGTCGTTGCCAGATTCTAATAGTGGAGTCAAAACCTTTCGGTTTTCAAAAATACTTATTGCTTTTTTTGCTTTTTCAATAGACTTGTATTCGGGTTGGTCAAGTAAATTACTTGCACCATCGTACTTCACAATCTTTTTCTCGCCACGTTCTATTATTGCATCTATTAATTCTTCAAAGAACAATCGGTAGTTATCTAAATTATCACTAATTAATTCCGCCATATCAATCTGACCAAGTTCGGCAATTGTTTTACCGCTAACCGCTTCACTTATTATTCTACCAGCGGTTATTACATCGTCATCGGTTGCATCTTTTGGTAAACTAATTGTAATATCTTTAATAACACCCATATCGGTAACAATTATAGCAAGACACATTTCGTCTACAACTTTTACAAGTTTTATACTTTCTATAACAGCGTCTTGAGATAACCCCATATAAACCACCGAAGCATAATTGGTTGCTTTACTAATTGCCCCTGCCGATATAACAGCAAGTTCTTCTATACCATTAATTTTTGTATTAAAGTTAGATTTTAGTTCGGCAACTTCGGCTTTGGTTAATTGTTCTTCGGGCATAAGTTCGGCAATGTATTTTTTAAACCCCGTTGTGGTTGGAACTCTTCCGCTTGATGTATGTGGGTGAGATAAGTACCCCATTTCTTCAAGTCCATTTAATTCGTTTCTAATTGTTGCACTAGATACCGAATTAAAATATTTTTCTTGCAAATCTTTACTAGAAATAGGCTCAGCACTTTTGATGTTTTCATTTATAACTGCTTGTAATATTTTTTTCTTTCTATCACTTAACAATTTTTGTTTCCCTCCTATTTCGTTATTTACAATTTAAAGTATATACAAGTTAGCACTCATTTATACATAGTTGTTAGCACTCTTACCCAACAACTGCTAATATTGTACGCTTATCAAAATTGTTTGTCAACTATTTTTAAATAAAAAAATAAAAAATTTTTGATAAAGAAAATCCGCTTTAAAACACTAGTTTTCAAAACGGATAATTATAATATATTTAAACTAACATAGATATTATTTTATTTAGCACCATAAAGCCTTCGCCAGTTGCTTTTAGGTGATTGTCTTCGATTTTTAAAAAATTATTTTTTACAAGTAAATCTATTTCGGGTTTTTTCTCGTCTAAAAGTGACGAATTAAACTCCGCTTGATATTTTGTTAGGTCTATACCTTCTGCAAGCCTTAGTGAAAGCATTATAGTTTCTTCCTTTGCGTCGGTTTCATTTAAAAGGTCTTTACACTCAAGCGGTATCTCATTTTTTTGAATATGTACCAAGTAGTTTGGAATGCTTGAAGTATTTGCCATACGGTAGCCGTCTACAAAACTATGTGCTGAAACGCCAAGCCCTAAATATTCCTTTCGCTCCCAATAAACGGTATTATGTTTTGAGCGGTAGCCAATTTTAGCAAAATTTGAAAACTCATATCTGACATACCCACGCTTTTTTAGTTCATTATATGCTGTATAATACATTTCTATGGTGGCTTTTTCGGTTGGTAAGTTTAACTCATTATTTTGAAGCATTGTGTAAAACCTTGTACCTTCTTCAACCGAAAGCAAATACGCACTTATATGCTTTATGTTTAAACTATCTATAAGTTTAATGGTTTCCACTATATCTTCTTTAGTTTGAGTTGGAAGCCCAAGCATTATATCGGCACTTATATTTGTAGCACCCGCACTTTGAAGCGTTTGGACAGTGTTTTTAAAATCTAGATACTTATGGGTGCGTCCAAGAATGCTCAGTAAGCGTGATTGAGCCATTTGTAGCCCTATTGAGAACCTAGAGATGTTGCAAGACATATATTCGTCCGCCTTTTCTTTTGTGATTGTATTTGGGTTAATTTCAATCGTAATTTCGGCATCGTTACAAACTACAAAGTTATTGTAAACTGCACTCATTATTTTCTTTACCGCACCAAGTGGCAAACTTGAAGGTGTACCGCCACCAATATAAATGGTTGTAACTTCACGGTTTGCTCCATATGTTTTAGAACGCATTACAATTTCTTTTACCAAGGCATCTACATATTGTTCTTTCATCTCATCACTTGCAACTTGGCTAACAAAAGCACAATAGTTGCACTTAGAGTTACAAAAAGGGATGTGTATATATAAACTTAGTTGTTTTCTCATATATCTCTCCTACTGCTTTTTATTATAAAACAATTAGGTTTAATTTGCAACAAAAGTTTTATTTTTGTGACTCGTTGTCGCTTTCACCCTTTAACTTAGTTGCATCCATTTCGCAAATAGCATTCTTTGGATATTTTGTAATAACTCCCGCACCAGTTTCTTTTGCTCTTAATATTTTGTACTTTGATTTAAAACATGGTTTACCGCTACCATTTCTTTCTACCCAAATACTCTTACAAATATTTTTGCGTCCGAATAATGATGGTACTTGATATACTACACTATACGCACTTTCACTACTAAACCCATTGGTAACTGGTAGTTCTATAATGTTTACTACATTAACCGCACCAAAAGCAAACTTTATAGATTCTAGACACGTATCGGTAGAACCAAACTTAACACCTTTATTTGATTCTTGATGATATACAATAATTTTAGTTGGACAATCTTCAATAGTTAAAACATCTATTTCTCTATACATAATTAATCTCCTTATTAAAAAAGCCAAAACTTACATTTCGGCTTCTTCAGTTTCTTCTACTTCTAATTGTGGTTTTTGTTGTTTTGCTCTTCTATTTAATTCTCTCTTTATAGACCTTACTTCTCTTTTATAGGATACTCCGCTACCCTTTCTTGCAATAAAATAATAATTGTAAGCCTTTTCTTCTGCAGTGTCTTCTATAGTTACCATATGTACATTTCTGCCGGCTCTTCCTGGTATTAGTTCTACAAAAGATAAATTACCATTAAAACCAAAACCTGGGGTTAAACATCTTTGCAAACTATTTAATGTTAAACCTCTATCCCTTGACACTGAAATTACTTCTGGAAGTTCATTACCTCTGCAATACTTAATTAAATAATACTTGTTGGAGGCAAAACCCTTTGCATACACTACTACAACATCTCTATTTTCATCTATTTCGACATCCGAATTTATTCCTAAAAACATATATTTACAACTCCTTTTATATGTTGGTATGGGATTAGCATTGTAACACTGATTTTCGTAATTGTCAAGATGTAAAGAAAGTATTAAGTGGAATTAATTTCTTTATAAAAAGTTAAGTTCCGCACCAATCCTAACTTAGATTATACGGAACTTATCTTTACTATTCTTTATTAGTTTTTCAATATACTAATAAATGCTTCTGCTGGAAGTTCTACCGTACCGAGTTTTCTCATACGCTTTTTACCTTCCTTTTGCTTTTCAAGTAGTTTTCTCTTTCTTGATATATCACCGCCATAACACTTTGCGGTTACATCCTTTCTTAGTGCCTTTACCGTTTCACGTGCAATAATTTTACCACCTATTGCCGCTTGAATTGGAATTTCAAATAGTTGTCTATCAATATTCTCTTTTAGTTTTTCACATATTGCTCTACCACGTGTTACGGCGTGGTCACGATGTACTATTAGAGAAAGTGCGTCACACACATCTCCGTTTAGTAGGATATCTAGCTTTACAAGGTCAGATGGTTCGTATCCACATAAAGTATAATCAAAACTTGCATATCCGTGAGATATACTCTTTAACTCATCAAAGAAATCAAACACTATTTCGTTTAGTGGCAACTTGTATTCAAGTGCTACACGTGACTTATCTATATATGTTAAATTTTTGTATTCGCCACGTTTATTTTTGCATAGTTCCATTAGTACACCAACATATTCGGGTGGAGTATAAATTTCGGCTTTTACCATAGGTTCTTCAATTCTATCTATTTCGGTTGTTGGTGGAAGGTTTGCTGGACTTTTAATTTCTAGCATATCCCCATTGGTTTTATATACATTATATGAAACGCTTGGAGCAGTTGTAATTATTTCTAGGTTAAACTCTCTATCTAGTCTCTCGGTAATGATATCCATATGTAATAGTCCTAGAAAACCGCACCTAAAGCCTAAACCTAATGCATTTGAAGTTTCCTTTTGAAATACTAGCGATGCATCATTAAGTTTTAGTTTATCTAGTGCGTCCTTTAGGTCATTAAACTTAGAGCCGTCTAGCGGAAAGATACCACTAAACACCATTGGGTTTACAACCTTGTATCCTGGAAGAGGTGTTTCGGTTGGATTATCTTTTAAAGTAACCGTATCACCAACTCGAATATCACTTACAGTTTTGATACTTGCGGTAATGTATCCAACCTCGCCAACTTCTAATACACTTGTTTCGGTAGGCTTTGGGGTAAACATACCAACTTCGGTTACGTCATAAACTTTACCCGTTTGCATCATCTCTATTTTATCGCCCTTTTTAACCTTGCCATCCATAATTCTAACTAAGCATACCGCACCTTTAAAGTTATCATAGTAACTATCAAAAATTAGGGCTTTTAGTGGAGCATTAATATCTCCTTTGGGGCTTGGAACTTTTTCTATTAACTGCTTTAATACTTCTTCGCAATTTGTACCATCTTTTGCAGATACCATAGGGCAGTTTTCAGTGTCTAAACCTATTACGTCTTCAATTTCTTTTTTGACTTCGTCTGGTCTTGCACTAGGTAGGTCTATTTTATTTAGTACGGGCATAATCTCCAAATTACTTTCTAGCGCCATATAGCAGTTTGCTAGAGTTTGTGCTTCTACACCTTGACTGGCATCTACTACAAGTACCGCACCTTCACAGGCTAAAAGTGACCTTGAAACTTCGTATGTAAAGTCAACATGACCTGGGGTATCTATTAAGTTTAAAATGTATTCTTCACCTTTATATGTGTACTTCATAGTTACGGGAGTTAACTTTATGGTTATTCCACGTTCTCTTTCTAAGTCCATACTATCTAGCATCTGGTCTTTACTTTCTCTTTTAGTAACAGTACCAGTAATTTCCATTAATCGGTCGGCTAGTGTACTTTTACCGTGGTCTATGTGTGCTATTATGCTAAAATTTCTAATATTTTGTAACTTTGTTGACATCTTTTTGTTCCTTTAAAATTCGTTTAAATTGTCGGCTTATTATTCTTTTAAGTTTTAATAAAAATTAGTTAATGTGATAACTTTTTGGTGCGGTTTTTGGTCTATTTAACTTATTACCTACACACCTTTTTTAGTTATAAACTCTTTATACGCTCTATATATTTCATCGGCTGTTTCTTCAGGAGTTTTGCCATAATTCTCGACTATTAAGTCGTAATTATTTGTATCCGATAAATCTACCCCGTAGGTCTTTTTAAATCTTTCTATTTCTTGGTTTCTTCTATAATTTAAGCAATCTAGTGCTTCTTCTACAGTTTCGACCTTTTGGTCATTTTCTCTTTCGTTATCTTGCAAAAATCTTCGTGCCATCTCCATTTCTGGAATAGTAACATAGACTTTGAATGACTCAGGTACGCAATACCAACCAAGTCTAGAATCTAGCAAAAGGTTATCATTTATACGCGATTTTCCCATTTCCTTTTGCATATCTTCAATTTTGGCATCAATGGACTTATCGTTATTTAAAACAGTTTGCATTTGAATAATATCTAGTCCCATATCTTCAGCCATTTTACGGATAAGTTTACCCGTGCTGATATTTTCAAAATTATACTTTAGTGCAAAAGTTTTAGCCACGGTGCTTTTACCCGAACAAGGTGCACCTGCAAGTGTAATCATCATAATGGTTTTCTCCTAATACTTAATATTTGTATTATACTAAATAAAATCTATTTAGTCAACTTTAATTTTGTTTAGCGACGTCTGTAAATTAGACTTTAAAAAAGTCCATAAAGACATATTCTTTATAGACCTTTAATAAATTTATTGATTTTTTAGTTATACAAATCTTGGAAAATGTAATTGTCGGCAACTTTTTTTGCTTTTTCTACATCTTCATTAGACTTAACCGTCCAGCACAAAACTGGGATATCCTTAAACTTTTTAACATACTTATTTGGCAAATCTTCTAACTTATAACTAATGAAGTTTGGTTCGCTTCTTTTGGTAAGTTTTAATCTTTTTAGAACAAACTTTTTAACAAATGAAATACCCTTTTCACCCTTAAAGAAGGAAGAAAGTTGACCACGTTTTACTTGTGGAGCGTTTAACTTAAACCATTCTAGAATTAGTGGGTTAAACGACTGAATTGCATATTCACCCTTATAATTTTTAAGAAGTTCCCATAATTCCTTCTCAAAACTTACGCCATTTATATTCTTAATTTCTATTAGGATTGGCACTTTGCCGTCTACTAGTTTTAATACATCACTAAATAGAGGTATGGTTTCGTTAGTCTTTAATAACTTAGCATTTATAATATCGGCATAATTTAAGTTATTTACATAGCCGTCTATCTCGGTCATTCGGCTAAGTTTATCGTCGTGAAATACCACTATTTGGTTATCCTTGGTAACCCTTACATCTAGTTCTATTGGGATATTTTTATCTATGCACAAACTAAAAGCCTTTAAACTATTTTCTGGAACGGTGTCGTTATTGTGTAAGCCTCTATGTGCTATTGGTCTTTCTACCAACCAAGAATTTTGTATTGTACTCATATTTTATCACTCACTTTAATTATATTTTAATAACAAAAATCATTTACACTAAAACAATAAATGATTACAGGACAGAAAAATCACAAATTTTTCATAGTTTGAATTTTATTATACATTATTGACTAAACAATGTAAAGTATTTTATGATTATATAACAAAAATTTTAATTATTAAAAGCAAAAATCAAACTAAATTTATTATATTATTCTGTAAAAATTTAAGATTTTTTATTATTTCCGTGCTTAAAAGTGTCTTTGTTTTTCTTTGCATCTTCCTTTAAAAGTTCTTGGACGGCATTCATAAACTCGGCAATTTTACGCTCATTTCCGTTATCGGTTGGGTTATAAAACTTGGTACCCTCTAACGAATCTGGCAAATATTGTTGCTTTACGTATCCACCAAAATCATGCGGATATTTGTATTTTGCACGCTTTTCGTTTAGGAAATTATAGTTTTTTAAGTGGTCGGGGACAGGGTCGGTTATCGTACTTTTTACCGCATTAATTGCACTATCTCGAGCTAATACTACTGCGTTACTTTTTGGACTGGTCGCCGTGCAAATTATTGCGTGCGTTAAAGGAATTAGTCCTTCTGGAATACCTAAGTTTTGGTAAGCCGTTAAGGCACTTACTGCTACCACCAATGCGTTACTATTTGCAAGACCGACATCTTCTGACGTGTGGGCAATTAAGCGTCTTAGTACAACTATTGGGTCAACCCCCGACTCTATTAGTCTGTATGCCCAGTATAGCGCTCCGTCTGGGTCGGAACCCCTGAGCGACTTTCCGAACGCAGATAGCATATCATAATACATATCTTCATCTATACTTAATACTCTTCCGCCTGTGCAATCGGCAATAATTTCGGGAGTAATTGTAACAAGTCCAGTACTATCACTAGGGGTACTTTTTACTGCAAGTTCTAAAGAATTTAATGCAAAACGCAAATCTCCGCCCGAATTTTGTACCAGTGTAGTGATTGCTTCGTCAGATATATTTAACTTAAACATACCAAGACCATTTGTTTCGTCAATAATTGCCCTATTGATTGCATTTTTTATATCGGTTGTTGAAAGTGGTTTAAATTCAAACACTCTACATCTTGACACAATAGCCCTTGTCATACTATAAAAAGGATTTTCGGTAGTACTACCAATAAAAATAATTATTCCTTGTTCTATGGCGGACAACACGCAATCACTTTGTGCTTTGCTCCAGCGGTGACATTCGTCTAGTAGCAAATACGTTTTTATGCCGTACATTTCTAGGTCTTTTTTTGCTTGCTCAATTACATTTTTAGCATCGGATACGCCACTGCTTACGGCGTTTAATTTTACAAACTTTGCACCCGTGCCATTTGCAATTATGCTTGCAAGTGTGGTTTTACCCGTTCCCGGAGGTCCAAAAAAGATGGAACTGCCAATAGTTCCAGTTTTTACAAGTCTATTTAAAAGTTTTCCTTCCCCTAGAATATGAGTTTGTCCGACAAAGTTATCTAGTGTAGTTGGACGCATTCTTTCGGCAAGCGGAGAAAAACTATTGCTCAAATTTACATTAAATAAATTATTTTCCATAGGCGTACATTATACCACCCAAAATTAAATTTGCAACTATTATTTTTGTATTAAAATTTTCATAACTTCTTTATAATTCGAAGCCATAAAATCTGGGGTTAAATCTAGTCCGTCCAAATCGGCATTTACTAAACAAATTGGAAGTCCCGCAAGGCTACTGGCCTTAACATCTGCCGGTCTATCACCAATTGAAAGAGTTTTGTCTTTAATTAAATTGTATCTTTGTATTAATTCATTCATCATTGTTGGGTCGGGCTTCCAAAAGCGTTTTCCGTCTTTACCAATGTACTCAATATCGGTAAAAAGATAGTCAATTTTTAGTTTCTTTAATAGTTCTAATACCGTGCTGGTGCGGTTTGTAACCAAAAAATTTCGACCGCTGTTATTTACAATGGTTTCTAGAGTTTTTTGGACACCATCAAATAATTCCATACCAACATAATATTTTAGCGTTCTATCTATCTCGTTATATTTTGCAAAAAATTCTTCTATAGTAAACTTGTGGTATTTTTCTATCATTAAATTTGCAAACACCGAAGTGGACTCTTGTTTTAATGTCTTTAAAATGAGTTCATTTGGCTCATTAATGCCATATATAGACAAAACTTCTTGGATGCTTTTTATTACATATGGATAGGTATCAAGAAGGGTTCCATCAAAATCCCAAATTACATCGGTATATTTTAGTTCGGTTTTGTTATTAAATTTATTATTCATAACTTACTCCATTTTTAAGTTCACTTGGGTTTAATAAATTATACCACAATGACTATGGTTTTACAATTGAACAATGGTTAATGAACCCAACTTTTTATAAAAATAAAAAAAATTAAAAATTTAGTAAAAAACACTTGATTATTGTAAAAGATTATGGTAAACTTACTTATGTCGTTAGGACAAATACATTTTTTGCGGGAGTGGCTCAGTGGTAGAGCGTTGCCTTGCCAAGGCAAATGTCGCGAGTTCGAATCTCGTCTTCCGCTCCAAAATTTTAAGAACTGCTAAATATAGCGGTTCTTTTTTTTGTCTTTCAAAACAAAAACACCGATGCTTAGTTATTTGCGTCGGTGTTAATTTACTTTTAGTTGTGATTGGTTGTAATTAGTTTAAAGTTATAACCAGCATTTACTTTTAGTTTTAAGTAGTTTGAGTTATGAGTTATATACAACTTTACTTACTTTGATTGTTGATTGTAACTTGTTATATTTTTTTGTTTGCACCCAATTTGCAATTTTTTCTTAATTCCATCTAGGATGCTAGTCTTTTGAAAGTATTAGACTGCTTGGAATATCATCGTAGTAAATTTTTAGGTTATTCATAGCACGGGTTACTGCAACATAGAATAACTTTTTATTTTCGGCACTATAATTATCTTCATTTGCCTTTGGTATTAAAACGGTATCAAATTCTAGACCCTTTGCCATATATAGTGGCATAACCATTATATGAGTATTTACAAAGTTCTTTTCGCCTTCTACCATAAATTTGAAGTTCTTAAAGTTTGCCGATTTTTGCAATGAGCGTTGAAGTTCCTTGCATTCCTTTTCAGTTTTGAAAATTATTGCAACGGTGTTATTTTCGTTTTTTAATCTTAATGCATCCTTTACAAATTCGGCATTTTCGCCTACGCCATTATCCTTTACAATTTCTACTGGAGCGCCGTGACGGTCTAATTGAGTTTTTATTAATTGCTTTGTTGAAATTAGATTGTTTGCAAACTCATTAATTTCTACTGTACTACGATAAGTTTTTGTTAAATATTGAGTTTCTACAATGTCTCTCGCTCTATTTGATTTTAATACACTTAGGATACTATCATAATCATCATACAAAACAAACGGCATAATACTTTGGTTTAAATCTCCCACAAGAGTCATCCTTGCACCCTTAAATACATTTGCAATTATTTGGTACTGAACTAAGGTATAGTCTTGTGCTTCATCAATTACAATTTGCTTTATAGCGTGTTGTTCGGTAACGCCAACAACTCTTTCTTTTAGATACATAAATGGAGTTACGTCTTCGTATGAAAGTATACCCTTTTGAAGTCCGTCGATAGTGTACTCATAAATTTCTTTTAAGTCCTTTATGGTCATTTTTTCAGATTTTTCTACGCTAAGTTCGTTGTATATGTCTTGAACTCGTTTGGTAAAGCCGTCTAGAGACTCAAATAGCCCCATATAGATAGCTCTGGCGGTTACCTTTTTTAGATTAGCTTTTAGTTGACGCTCTAACTTATTGCGTGCTTTTAGGTTCTTTTGAAGTTTAATACCTGCAATAGCCATAATTTTTTCATTAATTAACTTTGCCTGTTCGAATAGTGTGATACTCGAGTTGGTTAAATTGTTATCTACAAATCTGCATAAAAATTCGCTACTTGCCACAACTTCGCCGTCAATTTCTATATCTCTATCTATACCAAATAGACTATATCTAATTTCATCGATATAGTTTTCAATTAATTTTATATACCCAGGCCAGAACTTAAATTTGATTGAGTTAAAGAATGGCGTTTTTAAACCTATAAAAAGTTCTTCGTATACCGAGTTCATATTGTTTTTAATTTTGAAGTCTTTTATATATGACTGAACATAATCATAAAAAGTTGTTTGATATACGTTATCTTCGCCCATTTGTGGCAATACGTCACTAATATAATCGGAGAAAGTTTCGTTTGGGGATAAAATTAACATATTGGTTTTGTTTAAATTTTCTTTATCGGCATACAACAAATATGCAATTCTATGAAGAGCAACCGAAGTTTTGCCCGAACCCGCTGGCCCTTGAACGGCTAAAATATCTACATCGTCCTTTCGAATAATTTTATTTTGTTCTTTTTGGATAGTTGCAACGATATTACGCATTTTGGTAGTGCCGGTAGTAGATAGAATTTTTGCCAAAACATCGTCCACAACCTGAGTGTCGGTATCAAAAATTTCTACAATTTTGTCATTATCTATCTTATATTGGCGTTTTAGAGTAACTTTGCCATCTACTACTGTGCCGTCGGGCAAGGTGTAACTAGACTCTCCAATTTCGGAATCATAAAACGGACTACAAATGGGAGCACGCCAGTCATAAACGTAAAAGTTGGTGCCGTCCTTTAAACTTGCTATACCTAAATAGATTGGGGTTACTTCGTTGCCGTCATCAAAATCTACACGAGCAAAGTAAGCACTACCGACCATTCTGCGGTATGCTTTTAAGTGCTTTTCAGATTGCAATACGCCCCTATTTAGTTGGCGAACGCTATCTTGCGAATTTATCCAATCGTCGGCTTCTACGCTACCTTCTTCCCAAATATAACGCATAGATTCTTGAATGTCGGACTCCAATTGTTCTTTTCCGTCTTCAAGTTTTGCGATTTCCTTTTCAAGGACATATAATACCGACCTTAAGTAGTCTAACTCTTTTCTCTCTTCTGCTTTTGAAATCATATTTTTATGCTCTCCTAGTTTAGATTTTTCCATAAGTTATGTTTTAATTATATGTTACCATTATAAGTTATTATGTGTAATGATTATTAAATATAGGGCTAGCATTATAAATTTATATAATATTTTTCTATAATATCAAAAGTTGTCGTCAAGCGACACATAGTGGCATCTTTTTAGCAACTAATGATTATTAAAACTATGTGACGGTGTTAACTATAACAAATTTGCTTTTGTAAATTAACTTGCGAGTAATGCTTACAAACTAACATCAAATAGTTTTTTAACTTAACACATATTAATACTTGGCTCACGCCTATTTTATCATAATTTAAAATTTATGTAAAGAAAAAAATAAGGATACTAAAAATAATTTAAAGAAAATAAAATCTGCAACCAAAACTAATTTTAGTTACAGATTTTATATTTTAGTTACCGCTATCTATTACTTCGCTAATTGATTTATTTTTCTTTGCTTTTGGTTTTTTAGGTTGCGCACTTGGACTTACATACTTTTCGGTTTCATTACAAACCATTTTGCGGTAAGTTCTTTTTAGTTTTGCAACACCTTTTATATTTACTGGACGCATTGCAAGATACACGCCACCATTTCTATGGGTGTTTTTATATAGTACGCCCCAAATATAAACGCCGTTAAAGTTATTTGAAAGTGTTGCCATAAAACTAATCATTGCTGGAAGCACTGCAAGGCTGACATTTCCACTTGCAAATATTTGTAACGCCCAAAGTACTATTCCACCAATATTGCATAGCATATAGAAAAACCAAGTTTCTATATATCTTTTTGTTCTTGCAATATCACCTACTATGCAACCTGCAATACTAATTGCGTTAAAAATTGCGAAGGCTTGGTTTAATCCATAATTTAGAACCGCCCAAACGGATGCCGTTAGTCCTATTAAAAGCAAAATGTGTAAAAGTAGTTGCTTGCCGTTCATTTTTTCGACATCATCCATTCTTGCACCTTTTTCGGCTTTTTTGATGGCGTCTTGCTTCCACTTAAAGAAACTATATAATGCAAGCGGTAAATATACTAATGTATTTATAATAACTTCGCCCCAAACCTTTTGAAAGGCTGAAACGACAACATATAGCACCATATTAATGCAAGTTAAAAGTAAACCAACCCTATAACCTTTGGCGACTAAATTGTTACCCGTCATTCCGAGCCACAAACTTAAAACCGAAAAGACTAGTAGCAATATATCCATATTAGACATTGTGGTAAATATAGGCACAAGAACTAAGCACGCTAAACCAAGCACTATAAAAATTGGATACCAAAAAAATTCAAATACACCAGTGCGGTGCATTAATTGTTCTAGCGATTGCGTTTGAATTTTACGAATGGCACTGCTACTTAGAGTCATTCCGCCGTGTGCTGAAGTGCTTCTAATTAAACCTTGATTGGTTCGTTCGTTTTTATGCTCGCCACCATTTTGTTCATAATTTCTTCTAACGGCAAAACTATTTAGTCCAACGGCTCCGCTTTTTGCACCAACAGATGGTATCCCACGGCAAACATTTATCTCTTCTTCTGCATTATTTTCGTTTAGTTTGTTTTCTTCTTCCACGAAAATTCTCCTTTGTATTTTGTTATGAATATATAACAATTATTTGTTATATACCAACCTTTTTGCACCACGAATAAAACTTTAGTACCATTTGCTTAAAGTTTGTACTTTTTTGATTTTGCATTATTACGCAAGCACAAAATCTAACTAAGTACTCAAAAGTTGTAATAGTTTGATTTATTCCATTTATGCAAACCGTTGTTTCGTTGCTTTTTAGTTCATCTATTGCAACATCTGGCAAGGTGACAATAGAAAGCGGATAGCAATAAATTACATCAAGTAACTTATTAAATGTTTCATTAAATAATTCTTCACTATATAACCCATATACAAGTTCGGCATTTTCAGGCTCTAATAGGTCTATACAATCATTGTTACATTTGTACACCTTTACAATTTCTAATTCTGACTTATCTATTGCGTCAACATCACCAAAACTGGTTTCGCTTTTTTCGAATGGATATTCGTCGGATTGGTCTTCAGATTTTTCTTGTATTGTTTCACTATCTTTATTTTGATTTATCTCACTTTCGGTTTCTTCCGCTTTTTCGTTTGTTTCGCTTTCGCTTGACTTAACTTCGGCTTCTTTGTTTTCTTCTAAGTCTTCAGAATTTGCGTTAGCAATATTTGTTTCAACGTTTTCGTGGTTAGTTGAATTATCTTTATTTAATGAATTTAAAATGCGTGAAGCAATTTCGTCAAAACCTTCGCCATCTATGTTTGAAGTACCAACTCTTCTTTTGGTAGTAACCACAGACGTTGGTAAATCGGTGGTATTTTTAGAATTTTTAAAAATATTATCCGTATCATTTTCAATATTTTTGCGATCTTCTTCCATAAAATCATTCATTTTTAAGTCTTCTGTGCTATTAACTTGGTTTTCTGTGTTAGTTTGTTGAAACTCGGTATTTTCAGTTTCTAAATTTGACTGAGTTTCATTACTTGCACTTTTAGTTTCGGTATTTGCACTATCATCTGCACTTTGATTTAGACTGTTAGAAATTATAGCGGAATTAGTTTTTTGAGTACTAATACTACCCAATTTATTTAAGTCGGTATCGTTAATTAGTTTGTCAATTTCGTCAATATCAATACTTACGGGTGACATCGCATTATTATTTTCATCGGTAATTATTTCATCAATTATTAGTATTGAACCTACAATTTTACACTTTTTGTTCTTAGCAAGTGCAAGCACTTTTTTTGTAAATTCGAGCTTTGCTTCTACTTCATCTAG
This sequence comes from uncultured Clostridia bacterium, assembly GCA_934772525.1. Lineage (GTDB taxonomy): Bacteria > Bacillota > Clostridia > Christensenellales > UBA1242 > UMGS1908. Next base: position 4,760 of record CAKVMI010000002.1, on the reverse strand, counting down.
TCGGTTTAGGTAGGTGATTGCAAGTTCTCTTGCACGGAAAAACATTACCTTTGCTTGCAAAGATTGCAACAAATTTATACCTTCAGTTGTTAAAATTTCACGCTCTTTTTTGGCAAATTCGGTAAATCTTTCTTGCCCTAATTTAAAGGCTTTGTATTGATTGATAAATTGTTCATTGAAGTTTGAAACAACCAAAAAAGGGTCAATTTGGGGCTTATTTTGATTTTTTTGATTGTTATTTTCTGTCAAGTTTGTATTTTCGCCGTTCATTTCGACTCCTTTTTAATTATTATTTTTGATTGAATTTTTGTACTTTTCGAGTTCCATTTTTAGTTCGTCTTCACTTAAATTTAGAATATCATTTCCGCCACTAATAAATTTTGCAACTATGGTTTGGTACTCTGAAATTAATTTGCTAGTATCCGTTTCGCCGATTGCAAATTGCACTTTTTTAAACTCGGTAAAGGTTGGAAGTTCTCTAAATTGCTTTAAGGTTTTTTCACTAGAACTTGCAAGTTTTTGCCACTTTGCACTCTCAAGTGTGCCAAGGCCTGTAAGTAAAACCACCCTACGCTTTATGCAAGCAGTGGTCAATCTATCCTTAGATTTTATACCGCCAAAATCTTTTAAATCATTAAAATTAATGTCTTCGGCTATTGGCTTTTTCTTTGTTAAAAGTTCATCGGGAGCGTTTTGTTCGGGTCTTTTAACAAGAGTAGAAACCACTTTTTCTTCCCCTTCTCCAAATGGAGTGTCGTCTGCGTCTACAACATCGGATGAAGTTTTTGGATAGTTTACCGACTTATGGTAAATGTTAAATTCGTCTACTGGAGTATTAGTTTGATTAATTTTTTTAGTGGTTGCTATATTTCTCTCGGCACTTTCATTATATGATTGAGTGCGTTTTGCATTTTGTTTTGATGAAAATTCATACTCGTCCACTGGGTTAGTTTTTTTGGTTGTGATTACACCGAATCCGGCACTTTCATTATATATTTTTTTGCGGTCATTACGAACTGGTGAATACAATTCGTCATCCGCTATGCCGTCATTTTTGGTATATGAGTTGTCTTCGCTACCAAATCTATCGCCAGAAAGTTTTTTAGTATCTACAATATTTTCTACATCTTCGCTTTCTCCACCAACTTCGTCTTCGGGGGTAGCATCTGTTAAACTATCAAGGTCATCGTCCGTTAATGTTTCGTCGTCATCAAAAAAATCACTATAGTCGTTACTTAATTGAAATTTTGGCTTATCCCCATTTTGATTTTCGGAATTTGCCTTTTTCTTAAAACCAAAATTTTTGATTTCGTCATCGGTGTTGTCAAGTTCAAAATTATTTTTGTACATAGAAAACTTGCCATTCCCGGTTGGCATATTAACTTCTACTTGTTCGGGTTTTGCTTTTTCTTGAATTTCTATATGCTCTAAATTTAAGTTTAATTCACCTATGGTGTTTTCGTCAATCTTAACATATTTTTTTTGAGCATTAACTCGGGACAATATTTCGTCCTCAAACCCGCTAGATAAACGCTTAATGAAATTTAGGGCTGACAAAAACTCCACTTGCTCATTTTGGCTGTCAAGAAAATTATCTATTTCGTTTGGAGTAATTTTTTCTATTGACATTTTGGTTTCTCCTAAAGTTGTTTTTCAATAAAAATTGCACCGCTAAACTGTAATTTTACGGTGCAACAATATTAAAAGTTTAGCGGGTCTAAGTCTTTTGTATAATCATCTACACTACTTGAATTTTTGTAAGGTTTTATAGAATCTAGTTCTATATCTAGTTCCTTATCTTCATCTTTTTTTACTTCTTGCATTTTTGGAGCTTTGGATTCTTCTATTTTTTGCATTTTTTCAAGCCTTGAGTCTACTTTCTTTGGCTTTTCATCAATTATATCCGGTCTTTTCTTTTTGCCGAATAACTTGTACATTTCAAGAACTAAACCTAAATAATTTTTATGCTCTTCTATTTCTTGCATAGTCTTTTTTGGCAAAGTTGCGACACTCTTTGGATAATCTACGCAAAGTTGGGTTAAACGCTTAAAGTTATCGGTTGGACGGATTGCGTCATCAAATAGTCCTTCAGTAAGGCGGGCGTTCTTTGGGTTTGAGAAATTGATAACACCGCCTTGAACCTTTACCTTAGAACCTTGAACGGCGTGCTTTTTACGCATAACTTCTCTAAAGTCTACTCCGTCTTCTAAAATGGCTTTTAGTTGAGCGTTGATATTTTCAAGTTCGGTTTTTGCAATTTCATTTTGCTTTTTGTAGTAAGAACCTTGAACATCGGCACTGGTTATCATAACTTTGGTTTTTGAACGGAATACTGGGTGAAAGATACCTACAAGATTGATTGCCGATTGGGCTTTTTGCTTTAAAAGTTCGTACATTTCGGCTTTGTCTGCAAGTCTTCTAACCTTAGATTCTTGGGTAAGTTTGCGATATTTTAATGCTAGAATACATTTTGCTTTTTCTTTTTCTAAAACTTTTTCCATTGCCATTATTAGTTCTCCTTAATTGATTTTGGGGACTTTTCACCCTGTTCGTTTAGTAAATAGGTACTTAAATTATCTAGGTACTCGCCAACTATATCTTCAGCGTCTTTGCCAGTTTTTTCTATAAGTTTTGCAATATACTTTTCATCACACATAGGAATAGCCTTAACCGCTTCTAACTTTTCCTTAGACTTTTTTTCCTTTTCTACGGCTTCGGTTAAGGTATCTTCTACTACTACATATTCCATTTTTCCTTCGGGAGTATCCTTGGTTACAGAAACATAATACTTTACATCGTCATCTACATCATCTGCAACTACCAAATATTCATCGGTTAGACCACTTAGGAGTTTACCTACACGTTGCAAGGTCTTCTCCCTTTCTTTATCATCAAGTTTTAGGTCTAGGTCTTCTAGCCCTTCAAAATCATTCCAACTTAAATTGTTTTGTGGGGCTAATTTATCATTCTTATTTTTTAGAGTGTCTAACATACACATTTTCTTCCTTTATATACTATCATCATTAGTTTATCACAAATTGTGTAATGTTTGCAATTATTTTTAGGGGTTTTTGTCAACTTGTAAAAATTTGTCTAAATAATTTTTATGATTAAAATTTTTAAATATGAATTGCAATTTTTTAAATAAATATTGTATAATAAATAAAGAAAAATTTTTATAAAGGTAAGTTATGAAATTTGGTAGTTTTATTAAAAAAATCGCAACCGCAACGCTTGTAGCACTAATTCTTGTAGGTGTAATTATTTGCACTGGTTGCACGGCAAAAACGTATAAACTGGTTGGTCTTGTAGATGTTGAAAACGACAAGATTGTTTATTACGCTGACCTATCTGACGACGATAAAAAAATTATAGATGAACTTGGCTCGTACACAATTAAACTTGGGGTACGTCACGACTTTGTCATGGAACTTACCAAAAGTTACCCGCAAAAAGAAGGCGTTGCAACCATTAGTTATGTTGTTCGTGGAACTTATGAAATTAAAGACTCCGTTATTTCATTTACCGCCATTAATGAAGAAAATGCAGAAGTAAAACTTCCCGACCAACAATACACAAATGGTAGAATAATTTTTTATGATAACACAAATAGTAATGGCGTTTATTTGGTGTTTGAGTAGAATGAGAATTTAAAATTTTTTTGTTACAAACTGCTTGAAAATAATTTCGTTTGAGTAAAATGAGAATTTGAAAATTTTATGTTACGAAAAACTTGAAAATAATTGCGTTTGAGTAAAATGAGAATTTGAAAGTTAAGGTAATTCGTTTGGCTTTGAGTAATATTTGAATTTAAGATTTTAGGTAATTTGTTTTTTAATAAAAAATGAAAGACGAGTGCAATAAAACAATTATAGGTTAATACGGTGAATAATGAGAGATAAGTTAGAAGTTTATTACAACAAATTTAATGAAGATAAAAGGCTTGGAAGGCGTCACGGCAATGTAGAATTTGAAGTGACTTATAGTTACATCCTAAAAATTTTAGAAACTCTAAAACAAGAAAATGAAATTTCTTCAAACTCTAATGTTACCATACTAGATATTGGGGCGGGAACTGGAAGATACTCTATCCCACTGCACGCTCTAGGTTACAATGTGCTTGCAATAGAGCCATTCAAGTGCAACTTGAATAAACTGAAAAATAACGACCCTAATGTAAAAACAATGCTCGGAAACGCTAAAAACCTTAAAAAAATTGAAGACAATACATCTAATCTTACCTTGCTTTTTGGACCTTTGTATCACTTAGGGACTAAGACTGAAAAGTTGCAAGCGTTAACTGAGGCTGTTCGAATAACTAAACCTAACGGCATAATAATGGTGGCGTATATTTCTAACGATTATTCGGTGGTAACGCACGGCTTTAAGTCACATAAAATTGAAGAGTGCAAGAAAAATAACCAAATTGATGATACTTTTGTTACCCAATACACCGAAAATGATTTATATAGTTTTATGCGGATTTCGGACATTTTTGAGTTAACCAGTAAACTTTCTAATGTAAACCGCATAAAAATTGTTGGAACGGATGGACCTAGCGAATATATGCGTAGAGAAATTAACGAGATGAGCCAAAGCGAGTACGAATTATTTATAGACTATGTAAAGCAAATTGCAGAACGCCAAGATTTGATTGGGGCTTCTGCCCACATTGTGGATATTTTAAGGGTAGAAAAATAAATAGCAAAAGAAGTGTAAAGTAAAATTTACACTTTTTTTGTTTGCTGTTAAAATTAAAT
>CAKVMI010000001.1 GCA_934772525.1 uncultured Clostridia bacterium | reverse complement strand
CACTTAACTCATTTTTACCATTAAGTGCAGTCTTTTTACCCGTTACACGCTCCAATTCAAACACCGAACCACTACTCTCCATTTTGCTATCTTCGTTTTTATTCCTACCACTCTCCACACTTAATTCATTTTCAGCATTAATTGTAGATTTTTTAGCAAAACGACCAGACTCATATACCAAACGGTCACTACTGCTTTCATTAATGTTACTTATATTGCTATTTACCCCACCAGCGTCTTGCACTCTATCATTTTTTGTATCGGCTTCGGGGTTTTCAATTTCTCCACCCCTAGGTAACGCCCCACCTTTTGTGTTCATTTCATTTTCATTTATTTTAGCAAACCTTAATCTTGCAAGTTCTTGACACTTTTTAGTAAACTCTTTTTCCAAATTCTCGTACGAACGCAAAAGACTTTCCGCATCCTTAAATTTTCCAAAATTCATTCTACAATTTTTCCTTTAATTAATCGTTAAATAATTCTAAAACCAAATCTAATTTATTATAACCAAATCTCAGTTTGTAAACTTTTCACTAGCCTTACTACTCTTTAAAATTTCAAGCCAGTAAAAAATCTTTACAAAACTTACCCACTTTCTCCAAATTCTAATTATAAAAGCATTACAAACCATACTCATTTCACTAAATTCTAATTATAAAAGCGTTGCTAGCCATACTCATTTTTACTAAATTCTAGTTATAAAAGCGTTACTAGTCCAACCACTTTTACTACATTTCAGTTAGCAAAAACTCTTAACGCCCAAATAAATTTAGTAAAATATTTTAAATTAAATTACCAAAATTACAAACTCTCACTTTTTTCTAACTTCAAAAAATCTTTATGTTCTCTAATATGGTTTAAAATCTTTTCTTGCTTTTCGGCGTCTTCGCCAAACCTTTCAAGCAAATACTTAGTATGTTCTTTTATATGCAACTCGTGATTATCAATTTCCAAAACCGAAATATCGCTCGAAGTCACATTTTCCATTTTAGCCCTAGAAATTTGCAACGCCGACTCGTCCGCCCCGCTTTCCCAGTTGCCAAAACCAAGCATTTCAATAACCTTCGACTTCGTGCGTTCGGTCAATCGACCTTCTTCATTTTGCAAAATTCCGTATTTTAACAATTCTAGCACCATTTGTTTTCTACTCGCTAAACTTTCATTCAGTTCGTTAGAAGTTTCAAGCACAATGTCATCCGATGTTATATCGCTTTTTGACCAATAGAAAACTTGAAGCCTACCGCACTCGTCGGTAATTTTGCCAAGTTTTTTGCTTTCGGCGTACTTTTTGTATAATAGAAGCACAAGTTTTGATATCCCCAGCATAGCAGTTCTTATATTTTCGGCAGTTACCGAAAGTCTGGTGTCATCTTGTTCTATTAGTAGGTTAATTGCCGTACCCGAATTTACTTGACTTGGAAGGCTCGAATTTCGCATAAGTTCAGACACTCCACTAATCGAAATCAACTCATTTGAAAGGCGTTCTTCCTCTTCGCTAAGTTCTCTTGGAACACTTCCAGCATCCATAAAGTGCGGAATATTTGACCCGCTTCTGTACACCAAAACTTTACCAGCAGTTAGTCCGTCGGTTTCTAAGTCGTCTAAATCAACCGACCCTTCCTCAACCGCAAGCACGCCACCGCACAGTCTTCCAATGCACTCAAGTTTGCGATTTTTTACCGCGTTATAAGCCCTTTGAATTGGAATACATCTTTCAACCACGCTCACGCCCCAAAAATCTCCAACCACTCTATTTGAAACTTGCTTAATAAACGGATACTTTTCATACGGCATATCGCCATCAAAAATAAGTTTGTCACCCGCAACAATCGTCAATCTTCCCAACGGAAGTTCCACCGACGGTTTCGTCCAACGCTCAATTACAAGTGCTTGATTTCCGTGCGTTTCGCCTAAAACCTTTTTAACATTGCTTTTGCCAGAGAAGAAATTTTCAGATGCAAAGGACGACGAACTCACCGAATTGATACTTTCTCCCGCAACATCAACTCCATAAAGTGCTTTAATTTCCGCAACATCAACCGCCTTCGCTTGAATTATACTTGGTTGGTCAATTAACTCAAAAATTCCCGCATTGTCTGGAAAAATTTCAAACGGAGAGCAAACCGAAATGCTAACATCCCCCTCGTAAATTGGTTCAAGCGGAGCGTTAAACGCAAAAAATTGTTTCCAATCTGGAATAATTTTTAGAATTTTTTCAATTTTCTCTTGGTCTAAACCTAGTTCATTTTTTATTTCTTCTAGTATTTCACCAATAGACTTTTGGGTTAGATTTTTAATTTCTCCACTTTTAATTTGACCGCCGAAACTAAGTTCAGTTTGATCGCTCCCACCGCTAAATTTACTTTTTTCGCTTACGGTTTCATTTATTCTTTCGGCTTCATTTTCTCTTCCATTTGCTGTTTTTTTCGCATTAGAACCATCTAAAAAATGTATTTTCTTGCTATTCTTATTAAATTCACTACTAGAACTAGATGCAACCCCACCTTTTCTAAACTGGGCATCAGTGCAAATTTCTTGTCCACTTACTTTCCCGTTTCCCGCGAAATAATTGTCAACATCAATCTTACTCCCCGAAACTGCTACTCCACTTTCTCTAATAAACGCTTTAATTCTTTTAATAATTTCGGGTGAAATATTGTTGTATTTTTCAACCGTCTCAGCATCAAAAATTTCGCCATTAATTGCTTTGTATCCCAAAACTCGTCCCAAATTATCATCCCAAACCACCTTATAAAAAGCGGTACCCGTAACCTCGCTCCAAAGGGTAGCGTCGCTCACAACGTTTGAAATATCAAGCGTATTTGAAACCGACTCAAGTATTTTTTTTGATAACTTCGCCGTTTCAAGGTCGTTTTCAGCTGGGCTTGCAGGTCTAACACCCATAGTTGGTCTAACTCGCCCAAGTTTTGCGAGCCTAGACTCCACAATCGGTGCAATATGGTTAAAAACTTCCCTAGACTCCGAAACCGAACGCCTATCCGTTTCCGCAATTTCGCCCGATGGCGTAATGTAACTAAATTGATTACCCACCAAAAAGTTCATATTAAGTAGCCACGAGCGTTCAACCGCACTTTTTTCTTCCTTTCGCCTTAAAAAATCGTCCAAAACTTCACGCACGACTTCTTTTTCAATTTCGCTACTTTTGTTCTTCGTAAAATTATCCAACTGCTCGCTAAGTTTTGCACATTTTTCGTTTTCTTTTACCTTTTTAAATTTCATATCATACCTCTAAAACCATAATTTTTAATTTTTTTTAAAATTTTCTTTATCTTTCTATTGTTTTCCTAGAAATTTTCTAAGTTGCTTAAGTTTTTTTTTCGCTACAAATTTTACACAACGATTACAGACTTCACTTCATATTGTTATACATTTTTTTAAATTATTGTGTCACAATCTGTTTAGTTGTTTTCCTTAATTTTCTTTATTTTCAAGTCTATAATAGAACAATTCTAACTTACTTTCACTATTTCACCACAAAGTTTAAAGCGGTAATCTAAATTAAATTTCATAAGCCCCAAAACTTTATTCACCCCTAATAATCTCGTCCACAAGTTCCGCCTTGCGTTTTTCAATTTCAGCGTTAGTCATATTTCTAATCTCGCTCGTAAGCGCCGTCATCCCGTTTTGTTTTTCTGACCGCATTTCAAGTAACAGTTTCATCGCCGTCATATCGGGCGCATTATACTTTTTGGATACCTTCCGCTTTACGCAAACCATATCTTGAGCATTTTTAAAGTTTTCCACCTTCGGACAAATCGTTCTCGGTAAATCTTCACTTCTCTTTTCAGTTTCCAGAGCAAATTCTGAACTTGGTTTACTAGAAAAACTATTTGCTAAATCGCAAGTTTTTTCGTCACAATAACTAAACCACTCCGACTTTTTGTTTCTAATTTTTTCAAGTTCGCCGTCAAAAAACTCAAAAACATATGTCTTCGAATCTTTGTCAGACACACCCCGAATTACGCCAAACGGAAACTGAATTGTATCCCCACTTGCCCCACAAAAAATCGGAAGAATGGGCGACGGCTTTAACTCAAAGTCTTCGCTAACTTCGGTATATTCGCCACCCTTCGCCCTGTTTAAAATAACATCTTCCAAAAACTCTTCGCCAAGGTCATTTTTTCTTTTGTCACTATTAAAATATTTTTTATTTTTCATAATACGACTCCAGTAAAATTATTTATTAAACCCTTCACAATTTCACCCCAATAACTCTATTTATCAAACTATTCATAACGCACAACCAGTAAAATTATTTATCAACTTCTCCATAACGCCACCCATGCAACTTATTTCTCTTAAATTATTCAAGATGCAACTCCAACAAGGTTATTGTTTAAATTCTCATATCACAGCCACAGCAATTTTAAATTTCAAATTCACCATAATGCCACCCCAATAGATTATTTTTTAGATTATTCAAAATTCAACCCCAGTAAAATTATTTTATTAAAAAGTTTTGAATGCCAGCCTGCTCACAAAACTTGACCACACTATACACTACCAATTTTCGCTTTGCACAAAATTGTGTCACTTTTTGAAAAAAATCTTAAAAAATTTTTTAACCACTCCAAAATTTAGCCGATATTACCCATATCGCACTCCAAAAATCAACCATTGCATCCCGATAGAACTCCAAGAACCAGCCATTGCAACCCGTTTCACATCCCAAGAATCAGCCATTGTTACCATTAACAAGCCCCCAAAAAATTGACCACTCCAACCTTCACTCCCTAAAATAGCCAACCATTATTAAATTGACTTAACCAAAACTTTTTCAGCATTTCCACCTTCGCTCAAAAAAGCCAATCATTGCTACCAATAACACACCCAAATTTTTCTACCATTTTCACCTTCACCCACCAAAATAGCCAACCACTTTTTACCACTCACAAACTATTTTCTATTCTCACCTTATTTCATTTACAATTTATAAATTTACGTAAAGCCATACAAAAACCGCCATTACGCCTCAAAAAAAACAAAACGTCTCACAACTAAATCTCAATTTTATCCAAATCGCAAAACATACTACTCATATCAACCCCGCTATAATCTCGCTCGCTCCCACACCTAAATAGGTCTTTTGGGGTTTTACTAGGCACGCCCGAATTTTTAGGTGCAGTTTTATAAGGCTCAATCTCGCCATTTTTCTCGGCAAGTTTTCTATAATGCCATTCCTTGCACTTCGCCCGCCAATCCACCAACAAACTCCCGCCAACCTTCCAACCCTTACTTTTATAAAAATAATAAAACGCCTGCGCATTCACAAAAAGCGAATTATTTAAAATATATTTTTCAATATCCGAAAGTTCCACTCCGCCCCGACTTTCATTTTTACAAATAACCTTTCCGCTTGCACTCTCTGAAGCAACATTTTCGGTACTACTCCCACAAGATGATGTTTCCTTTTTGCTCTCATTCTTTAAAGTAAACATTTTCTTTCCGCTCTCCGTCCCAAAGTTTGAGTTATCCGTTTTACCATCACTCCCAATAATTAAGTCACCCGCTTTACCCACACGCTCGTTAGTTAAATCATCCGTTCGGCTCTCCCTTTCATTTTCACAAATAGCCTTTTCGGCACTGTTAATAACCAAGTCACTTGTTCCGGCTTGACCACCACTCTCACAAATTACCCTTTCTTTTTCGTTCTCACTCTCTGACGCCACCTTTCCGCTTGCACTCGCTGAAGCAACATTTTCGGTACTATTCCCACAAGATGATGTTTCCTTTTCGCTCCCATTCTCTAAAGTTTTGGTTTTGGTTTCACTCTCACTCGCTATAGTTTGGTTTTCAGTTTTACTCCCACTTTCTAAAGTTTTGTTTTCAGTTCCACTCTCACTCTCTAAAGTTTGGTATTTAATATCACTCTCAACCGCCAAACTTTCTTCTTTTTCTTTTTCTTTATATTCTTTTTCTTTTAACTTCTTTAATTTAATATTATTTATTTTTATTTTATAAGGATTTATATTTATATAGGTTACAAATTTTGACAGATTTCGCCCATTTTTGTCCGTTTTTGCCCGTTTTTGTCCATTTTCGCCCGTTTTTGCCCATTTTTGCCCGTTTTTGCCCGTTTTTGTCCATTTTCGCCCGTTTTTGCCCATTTTTGCCCGTTTTTGTAAACCCGTTTAAATGTCATTCCATGGGATAAGCACTCCGTAACCACCATTGGGGACTTAGATTTTACATTTTCCTTCGGTGTCAAATTAGTTTTGCTATCATTAGCCCCACTTTCATTATCAACAAAATCACCGCCACCACCCACAACTTCTTGACTATCTTTATTAAAAGTCCCACAATTTTCTTTATCAAATACCAAATCTTTTGCAACGTTTCCCTCTTCACGCTCCACTCCCCCTACATTATTTTTTAATTTTTTCCCAACAATACCACCACATCCACCAGTCGCTCCTTGGTCTTCTATAATTTTCTCATCAAAAACTTCACCATTCACCTTTTCCACTTTGCAATAACTATCATTGCTTTCACTACAATTTTCACTAATGATGCAACCATTTTGCCAGTTAGCCCCTAAGTTTTCGCCAACTTTATTATTGTTAATATCATCACTTCCGCCAAAATTTTCCTTTTCAATAGTAACATTATCCCAGTCATCTCCTATATTTCCACTAACTACTTCGTCAATAGTACCACTACTTCCGCCAAAATTCTTCCGAACTTCCCCGTCTACAATTTCACTGCTTCCGTTCTCTTCTTCATCAATAATCTCAAAACCCTTCTTAAGTTTTTCATCAATAATCTCACAATTTTCACTATTGCCTTCTAGAGTAACATCAATGCAATTTCCAGCAGTGTCGCAATTTTCATAAACGCTGTTATAACCTTTTTTAGCATTACCATTATTTTTACCACTACTTCCACCAAGATTTTCACCAACCACTTCATTATTACTTTCACTATGACTTTCATTAGTAAAATCATAACAACCCCCATAATTTGCATGACTTTCCCCAGTAATGCCAAAATTTTCGCTTAACTCATCTTGATTTTCCCTTGTAGCACCATTACGATTTTCCCCTAACTTCCCAGAATTTCCACCATTTCTCTCAATCTTCTTTTTCAAAAACTCGAAAGCATTAATCTCCTTTTGATTTAAACCAGAAACGTCTTCTTTACCCAAAAAAGCAAGTTTACACACTCTATCCACCACACGCCAGCGTGACAAATCCGACCTAAGTTGACTTAAAATTGCATAATAACTATCATTAAAATAAAACCCGTAACTCATAATTTACCCCCTAATTTTCATAAAATCTACAACTTAAAAGCCCATTTTCCCCTTTATTTTCCTATATTTTTTCCATAAAATAAATGCACTTTGATAAATAATTTCATTATTTATCAAACGTGCATCAACCACAACATTTTATACTTTTTATCGGACGAATAAACTATCTACAACCACCTTACCCGCCAAAATACGCCAAATTTCGCCCTAATTTCACAAATTATATTTTAAAAATCAAACAAATTTTCGAAAAATATACATGGCTACCGTTCGTTTTTCGTAAAAATTTTTCCACTAAAATTAAGGGCTAAATTTTAAGTTTAAAAGGAAATTTTTAAAATCTTCTACTAAAATTTAAACCATTATTTTGTCTACACAATTTTTCTTTATCTTTTTGTATTTCAGTTTTAGGTTCAACAATTTCTGGATGCAAAAATACATGATGATTTACAAAATATCTAAGTTCATCCATAGAGTGGTCATCTACCTTCACCGGCAAATCAGCCTTTCCCCACCTATAACCTTTAATCTCTCTAATCATATTTACGCACGTCCTAAAAATAAATAAATGTCTATTGCCGTTACTGTCTTTTAGTAGCCTTTTAATTCTATTGATGCCAGCAAAAATCTCTTTATTTACCTTAGGATTTACAAAAATTCCAAACTCCCTAAATAACTGAGTCACCGACTTCGGGTTATTTAGCGTCGTTTGGTTTGCCGCACTATCAATCAATGCATCAACCCCGCCAAAACAATTTTTCTTCCAATCTAACCGCTCCGAGATGGTCTTAATCATCTCTGCATGATAATCTACCGCACGCCCCTTCTCAAAATGCTCCGCCACAACATAAATATTTCCAGTGTACGGGTCAACCGCATACCAGTGTGCCGAAAGCGGGTTATTTAGCCCAGGGTCAATCGAAATCGTGTCTTGCCACTCACGAGGAATTTCAAACGGGTCAATCACATTTTCGTTCTCGTCAAATTCTGGATACACAAGCCGTCCCGAATTTATCATAAACCGCCCAAACTCACGAGCCTCCAACTCGTCGTCGCTCATAACCGACTTTAATCTCTCAATTTCTTTTCCACTCAAAAATGGGTTATCCGCCCACGAAAAGAAGGTGTAAAAAATCTCATTGTCGTTACTTTCGTTCAAATAAATTTTATCGTACACAAAGGTATGACCAGATAGTGGCGTCATCGTGCAAAAAATATCCCCGCACTTATCCAAAACTCTCATCACACACTCAACATACACATCTTCGGGTGGTTCTTCGTCAAACCAAACATAATCTAAACTCGCCCCTTGAAATTTATCTCGACCTTCTTCAACCGACTTAAACCCAATGGTCGAAATCTCGCCCGATACATTTTTCACCAAAATTCGCTCAATTACCCCATTTTCGGGACTCGCCGAACTCCCCGACTGCATCACAATTCCAGCAATCCACTCAGGGTCCAAAAATTTTAAAATCTTTTTTTGTGCAACGTCCTTTTGAACTCTAGTAGATAGCGACACCACCCAGCCTTCGGTTTTTGGTTTGTTTTTTCGAAATGGATGAATACCCCGAGCCATATACACGCATTCCACCGCCCCGCACTCCGTCTTGCCCGTTCGGTTTCCGCCAAACACAAACCTAACACGCTTTTCGCTTTTATGAAACTCAATTTGCTTTTTGTGAACCACGTTTCCCACATTATATCCATATATAGAAAGCCCCCTTCGCCTTTTAATCTCCCCACAAAAAAGCGCCAAACGCTCAAGCCCGCTCTTTATATTTCCAATATTAATTTGACTTCCACCTTCACTCTTTCCGTCTTTTTCTAAACCATTCCCCGCATTTTTCGTGATTTTCTCATTCTGCTTTTGACCCCTTTTATTTTTTACCTTAATGTTTTTATTTTCTATTTTTAAATTTTCATTTTCTATATTTAAATCTTTATTTTCTATATTTAAATTTTCATTTTCTATATTTAAATCTTTATTTTCTATATTTAAATCTTTATTTTCTATATTTAAATCTTTATTTTCTATATTAAAATTTTTATTCATAATGTTCTCCATTAAAATTTAAAATCTTATTTAATTTTTCTCAAATTCTCCTTTGTTTTTTACTATATTCTCAATTTACTCCCACTTTCACTTTCTTTATTCTCAGCCCACCCTTTATCTAAATTTATATATTGTTCTATATTGATATATTGTCTATATTTTGCAACCGCTCTCTACCCGCTAGCCATATCAAAAAGCAACCACCACTGGAACCCCCAGCCAGCTTAAAAAACTTTTACCCGTATAGCCCAAAGAATATTTAAATTTATCCACACTCAAATTCCTAAAGGTATCTATATTTTTCACCACAAAAAAAACACACGACCCTATTTTATTTTTTATAAACACCTTTCTTCGACAAAATGTCTATTATTACGAAATGTAAATTTGGCAAAAATTCTATATAATTAGATTACAAAATTTAATCACCGCTTTTTGTTTAATTAATTCACCATTTTTAATGGGGCTGACTGCTACTTGAAACCTAACCAATCTACTAATTGTCACCGAAACACACTAAACCCGCCCATAACCTTAACCCGAACCACATCACCTTAAAATATAAACCCCCTTAAACAAAACTCTACCACTTACAACTTTTCAAAACTTAACTAAGCGAGCCCCAAACATTATCCCACAAAAACCACATTACCTTAATTAATACTACCATTTCTACCAAGCCCATCACTATTTATAGTTAATACATCCACTGCTTTTACCCAAATATATTCGTAACTTACTTATATTTAATCCATCACTTTTAGTTGTTCTTTTAAAACTAACAACACCAAACTTAACTTAACTTAACCAAACTTAACTTGACTTAACTTAACCAAACTTAACTAAACAAGGTAAAACTAAACTAAACTAACAACCTACAAAAAGGAAGGTAAAACAATGAAAAAACTCTCTTCAAATTTTCTATTCTTTATTCTGCTAATATTTTTCTCGCTCCTAGTAATCTTTTCAAGCCTATTTTTCAAAAAACTGATGCTCGCTGGAGTGGTCAGATTGTCACCAAGCACTCACGAAATAACTCAAACCCAAACTAAATTCACCAAAAGCTCCACACCAACTTCCACCAAGGCAAATGCAAACGCATCCCATCATTCGCCTTTTATAAAAACCTGTACCAGCCAAACATTCTTTTGTCCCGCCGAAAATACCCAAAGCCCAACACTCTACTCTTCCGCCCAAGCCACATGTAACCCAGCACTTTGCTCTTCCACCAACATAAACCCAAATCTCGCACTCCGCTCTTCCACTAACGTTACCCCAAAACCCGTACTATGCTTTTTAACTGAAGACACACATATCACTACAAATTATTCATATAATGAAAAGCCAAACAACTGTATTTTCGCTTCCGCCACCAAGCCCACCACCTACGCACAAGCATCTTTCACTACAACAAATAACGGAAGTTACCAAACCAAGGAAATTTTATCCACCACTCCACTCTACAAAACCACCACCGACGACCCGCAAAACCTAGCAAACATCTATTTTCTCCTTCCAAAAACTTACTACGTCGAAATTCTAAATTCGTGCAAATTGGATAGCGGTGCCGATGGCTTTTTTGTTCGCTACGGAGAAACCGAAGGCTATTGCTTGTCTTCAAGTCTTTCTGCCGACTTTTCAACCATAACTACCACCCAAAGCGGAATTACTCTCAAAATGTATCCCGATGCTGGAACCTATATTCGCTCCACCCCAAGTATTGCCGACAACAAAATTCGTATAATCCCGCAGTCCACAAGCGGAATAATTTACATCGGCTCAATCTCTGGCGACACACCAACGGATGGCACAACAAACACTTGGTACTACGTCGAATACAACATTTCAGACACCAAAACGGTTTTAGGCTACATTTATTCCGAGCGTGGAATTTTGTCCGCCCCACTTACCGAACTTACCCGCACGAACAAAACTCCAACAACACCTGAAGCAAGCAAAACCGAAAACACCGACACCACACCAACCGCCGACACCAACATAAACCCGTCATTAAACCTTTCAGTTTCGCCCGCACTAAAGTGGGTCATCGCCCTACTATTTATCATTCCAGTGATTGTAATTTTTGCACTTTTAATCAAAAAACCACGAAAAAATGCCGATTTGGTTCAAGATTTTGCAAATTCAGAAGCAAATTTCCCAACAGACGAAGACTTAATACCCGAATTTAATGACACTACTAGTCCCAGTAAACCAAACCGCAAAAAAGTCAGGTTCTCATCAAAAATTGACCCCTTTGTAAAATTTTCCACGACGCTTGAAACCTCGTCCGAACTCACTCCCGAAAATTCAGCCGAAAGCACAAATAACTCCTACCCCATAATAGACCCCAAATCAAATTACAATTCCCCCGCATCAAACTATAAAATTAACCCCAATTCAAACTATATAGATAATTCGACCCCTAACAAAAATCTTTTTTCTAACACAAGCCAAAGCCAATCACAAAACACAAACTCAAAGTTTTTATCAAAAAATTTAGATAATTCTTACGAAAAATCGCAAAATTTCCAAAAAAATAGCAAAATGTCGCAAAATTTTAGTAAAAAATCGGCAAAATCATCAAATTTTACCGACCCAACCATTTTTTATAAAAATTCAACCGCTCCCCGCCTTTCGTTACTTGGCGAGGACCCACTAGACCCCGACTGCATAAAAAAGCAAAATTCACATGGCAATTCCAGCCTTCCACCCGAGATAAACCTAGAAAATTCCTACTCCGATTATTATGAAAACATAACAAACAAAGTGGAAAATCTAGAAAATAGAGATATACTCTCAAAACCAAAATTTCCCAAAATAAATATTGACGACGGATACGAGTTTGCAGAAGACTTTTCTATAAGCCCAACAATAAATTTTTCTTTAGGAAAAGCAGATTCTCCCCGAACTAATTTACATAACCCGCCCCGCCGAAATAGTCGCTAACCCAAGTCAATCCCCAACCCCAAAATAATAGCAAAACTTAAACTCCCACAAAACTTAAACTCTCACTAACCCCAAAAAACAACTGAACCAAAATTTGATTAATTCGTACAATCTATACTCCCAATAAATAGTCAAACCAAAAATCCTCTAATCCAATAAACCAATAAACAAGATATTCAATAAATTAAGATATTTTATAAACCCAAGTCAATCTCCAACCCTAAAACAATAGCAAAACTTAAACTCTCACCAACCACAAAAAACTACCAAACCAAAATAACCACAAAATTTTTGAACGCTGGACTAAACCTTTCCAGCGTTCTTTCTTTATTTCTATACCATTTTGTCATTATCCCTTACACAAATTATTCTATGTTGCAAACTAAAGCCCGGGCATCAAGTTTCTACATCATAACCAACTCATTCGTGGGGAATTTTTTCACGCCTTAACTCCGAAATACCCCCCACATTCTAGGTTTCCGCTTTTCCAATTCCCACGCAGTCAATTTCTAATTTGCCTATCATGTATTGACTATTGTCACCTATCACTTTTCCAATACTCAACTACCATGCGGAGCACCTATTATCCAAACTAATCTCACCCGCCCAATTTACGATGATAATGTTTTCCCAAAAAACCTACACCACCATACCAAACTTTTCATATAGCCAACTTGCGGTATACCCTCTAGCCACACAAAAATCGGCAAGTTTTTTAATTATCTTAGACGCCCTTCTATAAACCGTTCGTCTACTCATAATCTCCAAAAGTTCGTCTTTGGTATTTTCGCCAAACACAAAATACGCAATAATTTTCTCATCAACCGTATCCAATTCCTTTTTCAATCGGTCAACAAATTTTTTAAGTCTAAGGTACATTTTCTTCCTTTCAATCAAGTCAATCATATCGTTAAACATATTTTCAGCCGACCCGTACGCCATACTCTCCGTCGAAAACCCGCCAAGCATAACCATTTTTTCAACCAGCCTATCGCAATAATCAATGCACATATTCAAACATGGGTCAACCTTAATGAAAAATTTTGCCCATTCTTTCTCGCCCCAAAACTTCACATCACGCTTATCTAGTCGCATATTCAAAAGTTCGCAGTTTTTGACTTCCATAGGGATAAATTCTTCATCCAGCCCAATCACGCTAGCATTCAAAACCATTTTACGGTCGAAATTGTCAAATTTACCAGCTGGGAAACAATCGTTCACATCTCCAGCCCCAACAATGTACGCCTTTGCCTTTCCCTTTTTGCGTTTAGACTTTTCTTGAAGTTCCAAGTCTCTATCTACAAAACTCTCAAACTGAGAATTTTCGACCATTTCACCAACGCTAGTTGTATTTCCGACTGCACTTTTACTAACCCCGCAAACATTCACGTTGTTTCCGTCTTCGCTACTGCTTTTAAATTTGTTAGCATTTGATTTGCATTTGCCAACATTCTCACTTTCAAACCCGCTATTATCAACTCGCCCAGCACCAAGTTTTTCATCCACACTCGTTTTGACATTCGCCCCGATTTTCTCTTCGCTTCGGCTCATTAATTTACCAACGCCAGCCTTTTTGCCGTCCAAATTCTTATTAGAAAACTTCCCGGTCCGCTCAAGATCGCCATCTAAATTTTTATTTACATTATCACTATTATCAAAAACCAGCCTACCATAACTAATCAAATCATTTTTTGTGTACTCGTCATCCACGCTTTCGCCGTACGCCACATTCGGACTACACAAAATACACTTGCTAACCTGCTCGTATTCATCCAATCCCTTGAGCGAAGACCCAACATAACTAAACCCATCATCTAGATTTTTTTGCTTAGAATTATAAGACACACCTTTGTTGCCATTCCCCAAAAAATCAATCGGACATTTACTCTTTAATTTGACTCCTTCGCCATTTTGGTTTGCACTCTCGCTACCACAATTAACTTCTTCGCCCGCTTCGGCATTCTCGTTTTTTGCTCTTAAACCAAATTTTACATATTCATTTTCAAGCCTAATTTTATCTTTGTCGGATAGCACCCGAGTTGCCCCACGCATAAACACTGGATGAACACCTTCTTCCATTTTTTGCATTTCGGCAACCCTAAGCCGTGCAAGTTCTCTAATTTCTCTCTTTTCGGCGTCACTTAACTTTACGCACTTTTCTCTACCAGCCCTACCGCTTTCATTTTCAGCGCTCACGTTTTGAAAATTCTCTTTCTCATCCGTCACACTTCCCGAAAAATCATTTTTAAAATGACTTGCTTTATAATAACTACCATTGCCAACATCTTTGTTTAAATTCGCTCTAAGATTTTTCCTACCGCTTCCGCTTTTCTCGCTTTCGCGCTCCAAATTTTCACTATCACTTACACCACTAACCTTTCGTCTAACGCTTTCACGTTCAACTTCTTCAGCATCGCATAAACTTTGCCCATTCGCTATTTGCTCTTTTAAGCCAATACTTTCGCCTTGAGAAATTTCCTTCACGCCTTCGCCACCATTTTTCTCGCTTTCGCTTTTTTGTACGCCAATTTTACCGCTACCGCTCATTTTACTTACGCTACATTTACCCTTGCTTTTATTTTTCTCCGCCCCACATAGGTCATTCAAAATAGAGCCGTTTTCTTCGGATTTACCTTTTGCTTTGTCAGACATAACACCCCTTAAACCGCAACTTACGTCACGCATAGTACTGCCAATTTTATCACAAAATGTGATAATTTTACAAGCATTCTCGCCAGCCTTCAAAATATTGTATGGAAGATTTTCTATCGGCTCGCTTTTGTACTCAAAAAGCAAATCACTTTCATCCGCCCCCGCCGACAACTTAGTCCTATCAAGTTTCGCCCCAAGTTTTTCGTTTAAATTTTTCATAAAAACTCCTTAAAAATTATTTCGTTTTGAAGATACCTTTAATTAAATTTGTTTGCACAAAATTGTGTCACGATATCCCTAAAATGACACCGCCAAAAGCCCGAATAACAAAGGGATACAGCATAAATTTCACAAATTTTTCAATTAGCCCAACACATAGGACTTTTGCCACTAATTCAGCAAAAAAATCAATCAAAAATATTAAAAACAATAGTTAAACCCTAAATAAATGCCACATTTGTTATACTTTCATAACAAAACACAACTAAACCTAACAATCTGTTTACCAAAACTTTCAGTTTTTCTAGCCACCGCAAATTGTTTTTTTAGCCACAACCAAAACGCCTATTTAGTCACCGCTTACTACTTATTTAGCCAACACTAACCGCCTATAGTTGCTTTAAAATCAAACTAAACCACCTTAAAAAACGTCCAAAACCGCCCGCAATCACATAATCTTTTGTAATTGTCTTCAATTTCACAACCGCCTTTAATCTCACAATCGCCTTTAATTTCCCGCAGTTTTTTTCAAACTCTCAAAATTTCTCTTTCACACAATTACTGGCAATAACTTTCATAACTAAAAATCTTTTTCGTCACTTGCAACAACATAAATTACTCTTAGCCACCTTGAATTACTTAATGATTTTCATTGAACAACTTAATGATTTTAATAATTTTTTACAACTCAAAATCTATCTGCAATGCCTTTAATTTCCAGCATTTATTCAATAACTTTCAGCCACTAAAAAATCAATTGCGTTATGTCCAATTTCTAAGCAATTTACAATCTGACATTACATAAACTTCCGCCCCAAATAAAAACCAAATAATGTTTTTAATTAAAGCCACTAAGCCCGCCTACTGGGTTTAAAAGTAGACGAATTATTTTTCCCACTTTATGGCAAAAATGTATGACGGTGCACCAAATCATATATCTTTGCCATACCTTCATAATACAACTACACTTGTCCCAAATTCACCCCACAAAGATGAAATCGAAATTCGAAAACCCGCACCAACTAAACAAAAACTCCTACTCCAACCACCAAACTCCACACCACTAAAACCAACTCCACACCCCACAAAAAAAACAAACGATTCAAAGCCCAAAATCTTAAATATTTTTTCTCACTGCCCCTACAAAAACAATTCCCAAAATATCAAGCATTTCCCTACACACACCCCACAAAAAACAACTCCAAAAACGCAAATTTTCCCTACACACGCCCCACAAAAAACAATTCCCAAAATATCAAGCATTTCCCTACACAAACCCTACAAAAAACAACTCCAAAATATCAAGCATTTCCCTACACAAACCCCACAAAACGACCAAACCAAAAACGCAAATTTTCCCTACACACTCTCTAAAAAACAATTACTCCAAAAATATAAAAACCATAACGTTTCCCCACGCCCTAAAATTTCACTAATATTACCCTAAAAATTTTCAAAAAACCCGACAAATTGTTTGCTATTTCGACATAATATATATATAATATATATTAATAAGTGACAAGGTGTCAAAAGTTGGGCTTTAACCCCCAGTCAAACCCTTTAATAATCACAATTTTAGGGGTTCACTGCTAAACACATTTCACTTAAAAACAAAACCCTAAATTGTTATATTTTTATAATAAAATTTGGGTTAAAAAACTAAAAATTACAAATGCTAAAAGGGAGAAACTTATGGCAAACGAAAGAAGTAGAAAAAACATTTTTAGTAAACTAATTAAAGTACTGCAAAATGGCACCAAAACACTAGCCATTATATTTGCAGTATTTTTTAGTGCTGTAACAATGGCAGGTTGTAGTGTAGAAGACATTCAAAAGCTCTTCAGTTCGGGTTCTACCCCATCAACCGATGCACTCGGCAGAATAATGCTCCGCCCCGTTACAATCAAGCATCTAGCATATGAATATATTAAAAACGCCAACGGCGAACTCGTTCCAGTAACCAATGAGAATACTGGTAGTTTAGTGTTTACCGATAACCCTTATATTCACACAAGCATAGATGGTTCCGCATCAAATTTCAGTTGGTCAAATTACCAAATAGTTGTAGATGGCGAAAGCGTATATTTTGAGCCACGTTTTAAGGATAACCTTCAAACTATTGGTGACTTAGTAGCCCCAGCCGAAGTCTTTTCAAGATTTGGTATTACGGGTTCTACTCTAATTTACTCCAACAATATGCGTGGAGCAGATAGTCTACTTAATACTTTCTATTCTACCACAGCCGATTATGACTTCAACCTTTTAAGCGTAAATAAAGAAACGGGCGAAATCACCCGCACCAGTGCAGATAAGTCATACATAAAACTAGAGTATCGTTTAATTGTAAAAAATGTCCGCACTGGCACCGAAGCATACTATAATGAAGAAACTCTTTCGTATAATCTAAATGAAGATATGGCAAATTACGCCAACGCAATCGAATTTAGAATTGTGTTTAACCCTCGTCTAGAAAACGGCACCGAAACTCGTTCTATTAAGGTTCGTCGTATAGTTCAAAATGGTTCTAACCTATATGGAAATAGTAATTTAAGTAATACATTATTGTATGAAGCAAGTAAACTTACTTTTAGCGTTGAAAGTTCTAATAGTTCGGAAGTTGGTTTTGCAGAACTTTCTACCGACCAAATCACTCTAGAAGGTGGCGAAGTTGCCGATAAATACTACTTCTTCTCAAAAACTGAAACTTATAGTTCAGAAAATAAAGCAAACTACACAACTTCACTTACTGGTTACTTCCCAATAGGCAAGCAAGTTCGCGTTATGCGTACCTATCCTGGTACATTAAACAAAGGTACAACCGCTTCCGCCACCGCTACAAATAGTGCAAACTACGCACTTCAAAGTTGGACGGTTAATAGTTATAAGGGCGAAGTTGATACCACCGTTCTAAACGCCAACGGCGAAAGTTCTAACTTTGCAGTATATACAGGCGTAATCCTAAATGGTAGCGAACTTCAAATTTTAAAGGAAAGTAACGCAACCAACCATAATAACAATTTATACGGCACAAACTGCTTAGTTTCAGACGCTCATTCGGGCGCTTCTGTTGTTCGCCAAATGAACCAAAATGCCGACCACTCTACTGGCGGACTTCTATACACTGGTTCTACTATTTCAAATTCTACTCGCCCAGCAGTTGGCGAAAAATATATGATAGGTGGCACGTCTTCTACAATAGGTTCGGGCACTGGCAATGATAGACTATATTTTGAAACCATCAATGCCCAAGATAAAACATCTACCATCACCGTTGTATCTAATAAAGAAAACCACGGCAATGTATTTAAAGCAAACTATGCAAAAATTAAAAACTTCATAATTAAGGGTACCGCATTCGACGCCGATAACGGCCTATCTAAACTTGGCGACTTAACTTTAAACGTCTACACCCGTATTTATGAAAATAGAGATTGGAGAATAGAAGCAAAAACGGGTTCTATCACCAGCCCAAGTATGGTAAAAACCGACCCAACTACGGGTGAATTTACAATAACTGGTTTAAGTTTAACCGACTTTATACTAAGCAATTCCACTGCCATTTCTGGCAACTCTTACCATATGTATTCAGCAAGTTACTCAAAACTAAGTTACGCTGGAGATATTAGGGGTCTAGCCCTTGCAAATGAAAACGCCACAACGGGTAAAACTTTTGGAGATAAAACGGCGGTAAACATAATTGCAACCACCAAAGACCAAAATTCAAATCTAAATATCCAATTAGTAGTAAAGGATAAAAACGGCAACTTCGTAAACATCCAAGACGCAAATATAGACATTAGTTACGAACTTATTAGTTCTATTAGTTCGGATCCCGATGCCGATGGTTACGTCACAACCGATGTATTACTTTCAACCCTTCTTCCATCCGATAGTACCTTAACCGGATACAACATCCAAACATACAACAATAATGACGTTTATTTAATGTACTTTGACCCAATTAGCGGAAAGTCTTATAAACTAAACGCTATCAAAAAACTTACTGGGGCATCTACCGACAATAGTTACACCTACACACTAACCGAAACCAACGTAAACGCAGATGAAGTTTTGGTTGGCACATCTTCCGACTTTACCCTAACCGAAAGCGAAGCCGTAGATTATTTAGGTTTAGCCCTAAAAACTCCAACTAATCCATCCGCACTTGTAGGAAGTGTCAATTACTCATTCGTGCCATACATTCAATTTAATTCTACCGCCGATGCCATTAAGGTATTTAACCAATTATTCGCTTATATGTATTTAGAAAATGGCGAAGAAAAATATTCATCTAGCCAAGTTGCAACTCTTTCAGGTAACCGCATTTATCTAGATATTCGCCGTATTACATCCATTCAATTAAAGAACGCCGAATACCAAACGGGAAGTTCTAGCACAGTTGCTACCGCAAATAAATTTGAATACAAGTTACTTACTGGTGATAATAGAGGCGAAACCATTGACCTATCTAACATTTCAGTTGAGGGCGTAAATGCATCTGACCTACTTCCACTACTTCGCCTTCAAGCATACTACACGCTCACACTTAGTGGCTCAAACTTCACCGTTCGTGACGGGTTAAACTCAAACGACTACACTATTTCCTACGTTTACCCTACTGAAAACTTTAAGGTATTTGATGAAGATATGAACCAAATGGTTTATTCTTTAACCGCTCTTTCACCCCTTAAATTAGATGCCGAAACCGCAAAAACTACATTACTTTCACTAAATGCAGACGGCACTGGATTAAAGATTAACGAGTTTAATATCTTAAACAATACAAACCTTAGCGTAGTTTACCAAGTTGTTGCTCCAGATAGTAAGGAAACAAATACCGAAGTTACTACCAGCACCAAAATTATTAAGGTCGCAGATAACGATAATTACCTAGCATTTACCGGCTTTAAAGTAGTTGGTTCAAGCGGTAACTTCACAGTTCAAAAAGCAACCGAAAATGGTGCTTCGGGCATTTTAAATATTAGCGGACGCAGTGAAAACATACTTGCCGAAAATGGTCAACTTTTATACATCACTTCGGCTACAAACCCAACAGACTCACTTCCTTACGCAAGCGGAAAATATGTAACCGAAAGCCAAATGACAGTATTCCAACAACAAGTTGCAAAACTATTTATATCTAACCTAAAGTTAATAAATAAAGACGACGTTCAAAAATACACAATCATTACTATCTCGTCTAACGACCCTAATAAAAATGGTCTAATAGATTTAATCGGTTCTACCAAGGTCGAAAATACCATCACTTCAGAAAAAGATATAGTAGCACGTGCAATTAGTTACTATTATAACCCACTTCGTAACGACTTTATTATAGAAGCGTACGGAGATTCAGCCATTACTCCAATTTATCTAATGGCTACCATTGAAAGTTTAGGCGCTGACCAAACCACTTACACATTTAAAGATATTACCAAGTCAGTTACAAAGCAAAATGGCGAAATCACCTACACCGCTCACGAAGAGTTCAGTTTAGGCAAAACCAGTTACTTCATCCGTAAAACTGCCGAAGGTCTATTTGCATACGATTCTACGGGCGTAAAGGTAGAGAATGCTACCCTAACCAATCAAGGTTTAGTTGTTGCTGGTATCACTTACCCAGTAAAATCTACATCTACAAATAGTTACGTCTACACCACTAATTATTTTGGTAAACTAGACGGCTCCGCCCTAATTAGTGACTCAACTAATTTCGCAAATGCAACTTTGCAAGGCTCAAATATGATTGCGGTCAGATTAGATTCGGGCAAATACCTAACCTACGCTCCAAGTTTAATGAACTTATCTAACCAAACACTAGTAAGCACAAATTACTTTACTGCAAATGGTTACTTCCTTACAAAACTCGGCACCGACGCAAACGACGCCCAAACAACTTACTACTATTATAAGGATGAATTTAATACATATAAATTAGTAGTAGAAAACCGCACAGTTGTAGCATCTAGCAAAACAAGTTACAGCACCAAGGTTACAAACTACTTCATAGTAGGTAGCATAAATTCTAACCTAAGTGAATTACTAACCGCCGATATTACTATTCCTGATAGTTACACAAAACTCGGCATAAATTCCGAAGGTACCATAATGGTATCCTACACAAAATCGGCTAGCCAAAGTAATTTAGTTACCGCAAGCCACACAAATGCAAACCTTGCAAGACTTGAACTTGCAGAAGACGAAAATATTGACACCATCCAAAAGTTCAACAATTTTGCAAACGAAAGCACTAAGGTCGATACCATAAACTCAAAACCACTAGAATTCAACACCTTCTATAACTTGTCTGGCGTACGTTCTTGGGTACTAGACTCTAATGCTAATAGCGGTAACTTAACAAGCACTCTAAATGTATTTGGTAGTTACAATGTTAGTTCAAAAGCATATGATTATATCTATCAATCTACAAATAATTTAACGGGCGAAACTAGATACCAACTTTCAAGAAGCGAGAATTCTTCAACCGAAATTATCCAAAGCGTAGACAACGCAACCGAATTGTTCGCAGATACCACCAGCAAGGTTGCAACCGTTTACTACAATTCTTGCCCAGTACTCGTATACGCTAAGTACAATAACACTACTGGCAAATTCGATGTAACCACATTCATTTTGGTTTACACTGCCGAAAGTTATTATAATGAAACTACTTCTAGTACATCAATTTGCACAACCGATTACGCATTTACAGTATCAAGTTCAATAGACCGTACAAAGTCTAATAGTTTCAATATTACAACCACCGATAGTTTAGTAAGTTACGACCCATTAGTAGGTTCTAGTTCAAAAATTACAGCGGTCGAACATAAAGTTAGTTACACTTACCCAATCACACTTACAAGCACTAATTCTGGACTAGTTCCAGTAACTGAAATTAATATTGGCGCTAATATATTCAGTTTGGTTAACGGCTCATATACAAACGGCACCGAAAACTTAAATTTACCACTTCTATATAGCACAACCCAAAGACTAGAACTAAAAAATAGTTCATCTCCAGTTGTTTTCGTAGAAGACGCCGAAAATTACACCTTAACCTACCAAACGGGTGGCACATACATTAAGTTCAATTCAGTTAGCGAAATGGAAGCCAGCGTATTTACATCTTCTCAATCAAATTACTCAAACTTCGCTACTTCAAAAACAAATATATTCACCTTCCGTACTGCAGATAGTAGCATTAACGCATTAAAATTAAAAAATAGCGAAAGTTATTTATTCTACAATTGTTCAAATGCAAAAACTTCTACTTACACTGTTAAATTGTACACTTCAGCTGACGCCGAAGACGAAAGTTTTACAACCACTCTTCCAACTGACTCCGATAGTTTATATATCAAAAATTCAGACGGCGAAATGGTAATTAAGGACATCAAGTTCACAAGCGTTTCAACCGATAGTTCTACTTCAATTATTGCAAAGGCTTACCCATCCGATTTAAAATCTAGTGCAGTTACAATTAGATTCAGTTTTGATGATACCGCATATAACGAAACTTTCTACAAGTCACTAAATCTAGAAAATGAAATAACTGGTGTTCGTCAAGCAAATGGTAAACAATTAAAGCAATTTGAAGTAACTGACGAAACCCATACCGATGAATACGGCACAAATATCAATCTTCCAGCGGGTAGTTACTTCATATTCAATACATCCGTCGAAGTCGAAAGAAACAACTTATCTGTAACTGACGGCATAAGACTTCTAAACGAATACCTATCTTTAACTGGCACCAAGTTCTATTATGAAATCATCTTAAATGAAAACTTAGTTCCAGTAGGCTTTAGATATATTTCCGAAGTTTACACCGTTGCCGAAGGGAGTCAAATTAGCCTAGACTTTAATGAAAATGGTTCGGTAAAATTAAAGTACGATTACGCTTACCTTACCGAAACCACTTCAAAAAATGGTCATACATTGTCTTATGTTACAAAAGATAGTTTGGGCGACACAAGGATTGAAACCAGCCGAAATATATACTTACATTACGACCTTGAAACGGTAAGATTTAACTCACTTCAAGGTGCAAGTATAGTATCATCCTCCTACACCTTCCTAACTTCAGTTATTGGTGAACATACACTAGATGAAGATATATTACACTTCGGTCAAATCAGTAATTTTGACGCACTAAAGTTTAATTACACTGGGCTAACTTCTAATATTAGTTACCTAACTTTTGAAGAAATTTTAACCATAACCCAAGTAAACGCAAAAGCATCTATCATCCGTGGTGATTTGCTTTCAGCATTCGGCAGAGCAATCAACCAAATTATTGAACAAAATGCCGATTACCTAAACCGACTACCAATCAATTCTACCATTAGTTACTTGTATCAATATTACAAACTAATGGGTGCAAAAATTGACCCATCATTCTACTATTACTTCAAGTCTATCGATGTAACCGCTGGCGTTGGTGCATACATCACTCAAGAGCAAGTAAACACCAATGACACTACATACGAAGCCGTTTACTACTTTACAAAAGACGGCGAACTTGTAGAATACACCGACCAAGTATATTCCGAGTACGATAAGTCTTCTGCACGTATTGTAAACACACTAAAAGCAATCAATAGTGATGGCTCAACCACAACCTACTTTGTTGCAACCGACGTAAATGGTAACACTGCTCTATATACAAATTACGATAGTGCAAACGGAACCCTAAGCGGTAAGGTAGAAAACATAAATTTGGTACTTTCATCCGCTGGCAATATTTTCGGTGCTGAAAACGCAGTTATAAAAACCGAAGATGGCTACACCGAAATTGAATATTACACCTACTTCATCACAAGTGGCGAAAATAACGGTCAAGCAGTTTATGTAACTAAAAATGAAGACGGCTCTATTGAAAACGTTTACACCAGCCTATCCGAACTAGTTTACAAAAAGGCAATTACAAGTGGCAACTCCACCACCTACACATATAGGGGTGCAACCTTATTAGACGGAACATATTACGATAGTTCTTCTATTGTGGTAGACTATTACGAATATTCAACCGATGGTGGTAAAACATACAATAAAGCATACTTCGATAAACAAAATAACAAGTACTACTCATCCGTTTTAAGTTCATTCACACTAGATGCCGATGTAACAATATTAAAGGATACATTAAGTAACTTCTACTATTTATTTAATAATCTTTATTATAAAGCATCAAAAAACATCTTCATTTCAAAAGACGCCCAAGTTAGTATAGGAAAATATAAAGTTAACGCCGAAGACGTACATTCTCGAATTTTCTATAAAATTAACGGAAAATACGCATTATCTAACCTAAATACCGACCTTCAATCTGAAATCCTTGAACTTCTCGAAGAAAACACAGAAATCTCTAATAATCTTGAAGATATCCTAACTTCTGATATGATTACCGAAATTTTCTCCGAAACATATAACATTATAGGAAATAACGCATTTGTCGATAATTTAGACGAATTAAATGTAACAGACGCTAATTTATTTGAAAATTGTACAAATATCTATGAATTTACCGCAGAGTACGCTAAAGATTACTCCGAAGCCGATTTTGTAGCACAAATTACTGCAAATGCTGGCACAAGCGTTGCCCCAACCGATGCTCAAATTGTTACAACTACAAGTTACAAAATAGATATTTTCCAAGATAAAGACGGAAATTTCTACACAAATAGAACAGTTACCGATATTACCTATATGCCAACCCCAAATACTACTCAGTCACTAGTTCAAATAAATGGTTTCTATTATATAAAGAATAACCGCACTTACTACTCAGTAGTTCCAACCGAAGCGGGCGAAACAATGGTAGTATTCAATAATAACTTATACAGAACTTCGGGCAAATTCATTCAAGCAACCATCAAAAACACTAACCTTTCTACTATTTCGCTAGTTGCAAATAAGGGTGCAAAACTATTATTCAAAACGGATGCAATTTACCAAAGTGCAAGATATAATGGCAAAACCTTTATAGCAGGTAGCGGTACAACCCGTGTTAATGATAATTACTTCTACCCAGTTGTAATTACCGATGGCGAAACCAACAAGACCTACTTTATAAATTACAGCTTGCGTTATGCAAATAATACTGTAGATATTACCTTTGATAGCGGACTAAATTATTACACACTTTCAAGTATAATAAGTGGCTCCAATGTTCAAATGAACCTTTATAATTCCGCTGGTACTCTAGTTCAAAACGCCAAAATAACACTAACCGAAGAACTTATAAACGAGTTCACCACACTTGGAACTTACACCGTTTACGATAACCAAGGCACAAGCCACACATACGACGTATTCACCGACGACCGCACAACTGCAATTCTTCGTAACATCCTAATCGTGTTTGAGTCCGATAAACTAACCACTGGTTTTAATGAAACCAACGAAAGTATACCTTCAAACGGCAAGTTTACTTTAGACGGCATAACCTATGGCGAACTAAACGAAGTTTACGGGGATAACGGCAACTACTACAATTCAATATTAAATGTAACCGAGTTTAGTACAAGCTTTTTGGCGTCTATTGGCTCTAACTACTCATTAAGTTACCGCTTTGTTGGAGAAAACACTCCATACACAAGTTTAAGTAATCTAATTTCAGAAATTGAGAAGTTAAACCGCACCAACCCAGAACTAACCCGCAAGCAATATGCAGTTCAACAAGTTTTGGTTCTAGATGACAACACCACTTACTATGCAACAGAAATTGCTGATAGCATACTTTCTACAAATTATGCAATAAAGGTAGATAGTTCCCGAGTTTTATATACCTACTCAACTAAGGTTTCCGTTCCACTAGTAGATGGCACTAACTGCAAAATTGATTATAGTTACTCAAATAAACTAGATAATAGTTACTCATCAAAAGTTACCTTAACCGATACAACTTACCCTACTCTTTCCGATATTACATCTACTATTAAGTCTGGTAACGCAGAAATTAAAACCATTTACAATACCAAGTTACTTCTTCCACTAACTTACTCTGAAGTTCAGTCTATCCTTCCAGTACTAAGTGGCAAAGATAATACTCTACTTGGTAGTATCTCAGATAGCGTCGTTTATGATAATTCGGGTACCGCTCATACAACAGTAGGGCTTGACACTCGTTACACATTCACCGACCCAATCACGGGTACAAATTATGCAAATATTGAAAAACTAGAAAACGAACCTATACAATTAGATAGATTATTCAAGTTTGATTCTCTAGGTCAACTCGTAGAACTAGATGATACCGACATTTTCTTAAGCTTCAATGCATCCTACCGCTTCGCTTCAAAGTATAGTGGTAAATATAACTACATCTCAGCATCTGGCAACTACTACTATTACACCGAAATTAGTGGCATTACCGGAGTAACTTCGGGTTACATCGTAAGTATGGGTAAAGTTCAAGAAGTAAAATCTGGCTCCGACATTTTGGTATACAACTACAATTCACTTGTAAAACAAATCTATGTAGATAGTCTTACTGGTAAAACCTACCAAGCATACCAATATGTAAAGACCGCAGACGCACTTCTAAACGCAAACATCTCTACAAGCGTAACCTTTGAAAATATCTATTATGGTATAACTTCTGATAACACACGCATAAACCTAATTCAAAAGGCAGTATCTAGAGTTCATACCAAAAAGGCTTACATCCGTACCGCATACGCATACGGCACCAACCAAAAGATAGATATTTTGGGTAAAACCATAATGACTTCTACAAAGCCAATCATTTACCCAAGTTTCTTTGCAACTGCTGTAGATACCGATGTATCAAGTTTCATCACCGACTTCAATAATTACTACACCATAGATTACTCTACTGCAAAGTCAGCAAAATATGGTTTACCAGGCGTTACCGTTCTAAGCGGTGCACCTTATCCAAATACAGTTATCTCATTTAGCGTCCGCCATAAACTTGGCGATAACCAATTAATAAGATTAGGCTTAAAGATAGATAAAGTTTATTCAGTAGAACTTGGTGGCATAGTTACGGATATTAGAAATTCTAATCTTGCAACCCCAGACGCAACTTATGGCTTTAAAGATACCGAAACCAACGTAGACCAAAATAATTACCCAGACCAAATAGTTGCAGTTACCGACAAATTTTCTAACTCTCCACTATACTCAAGTTACCCATACAGTTTAGCAAATAGTACTTCATCTGCACCATATTACGTTCCAGCATCATTTGCAGGCGACCGTAAGATGATTACCAGTAGAGATATTACAAACATCCTAACCTACCCACTTGTAGATAATTCATTTGCAGGAAGTTTGGTAGACTCATCCGAAGTAGACCTAAACTTTATGTCAAACTTCATGTTCTATGATAACGGAATGCTTCTACTTTGTGATAAAACTCAAAATAGCAATAACTTCGGCAGTGGTATGAACGTTCATAGTAACGCCAGAAAGCAAGATAACTACCGCATAAATATAAACGGCAAGTATTACTACTATTCAATAGCAAGCGAAACTCCAGAAACCGATAGTTATATCACTTACAATAATCTAAAGAACAACAATTATGCATACTACTTACACTACTCAACCCCACTAGATAGTATCCCAAGTGGCGCAAATCCATTTGATTACACCAAGGTAAATTTGAGTACCGATAGCACTTCCGCATCATTCAAGTCATACTACTTCGAAAAGGTTAAACTAACCACCCCAAGCGGAAGCATTATAAAAACCGATAAAGATACTCCTTATTACGTATACACAACATCGGTTGCCGACTTCTTCACTCCATACGCATTTAGCACCGAATGGATAGATAACTCAGCATCAACTGACGAATCTTCACTTCGCTACTTCTTACTAAATGAGTACTATGTCGGCACAAATGTAAACCGCTACACCACCCTTACAAAATCTCATTATAGATATAATGTGTTAGATGATAAGTGGTACGAAATTGTATATAACTCAGCGTCATTCCCATGTTTAACTGCAAACTACAATAGTTGGAGCAGTTCGTACACCGAAATTACCAACGCTCCTACACTAGATATTCATACCTACACCACCGACGCATTCGGAAACATAACTTTAACCAGTGAATGCTCTACCGAAACCATATGCGGTGCGTTAGATGAATTAGATAGTAACGCAGTTACAAATTACGGAAACTTAGTTATAAGTGGTATCACAAGTGCATACCGCACTGGACTAGATTCTGTTAGTTCTTCGGCTTCAAATTACCAAGGCTTATATGCAGGCTTCCCATACTCAATCAAAAATGCAACCCTTGCAACCAATAGTTTCTTTACAATTGGCGAAGAACAAGTTATCCTTGTTACCAACCCAAATATTGTAATAAGTAACGGGCTTTCAAGCGTTGTATATAGATTTAAAGAATGGGGCGTGTACACCAGATACAACTCAGAAATACTTTACCGTGACCACGAAGCAAAAATAGACGGCACAAACACATCTACATTCACATTCAGTTCGGCTCTTGCAAAAAATTACGTCTTCTTACCTATTTACGAAAGAGTTTACTCTCTAACACTTTCATCCGTTACAACGGACGGCGTTAAAGCAAATGGTGGCGTAATTACAACCTACTATAAAGATGGTGCTCGTGTAAATGCCGATTCTGAAACCATTGAAGATAATACATCGGATATCAACTTCATAGAGTACAACCCATCTGGCACAGTCATTCGTGAAGACGGCAGTGGCAAAACCGATTTAATTTACGACTACGAAAAGATGGACATTGAAAATTATGTATTCACTACCGAATACCAATATTTCAAAGATTTAAGTTTAACGAGTTCAGCTACCAGCAGTATAGAAAAGTACTTCGTAGATAGTTACACAAACGGGAAACTTTCTACCACTACAAATAGTACATCCGGCATTCCATATATGGTAGAAAGAGAAATCGGAAGCGAAAATCTAGAAATTGGCTTCACAAATAAATACAATGGTCTAAGCCAAACCGTTTACAACATCCCAGGCGTAAATTACGGCGTAGTTAAAATAGGAAAAGATAATTTATATAATTATTATTTGTATTCTCTTACTTCGTCAACTGGCGAGCGTACACTATACAAAATTCACTATTCAAACGGCAGATACTTCTTTATGCTAGATAGCAATGGTAATTATGTAGACCTAGTAGGTAAAAATGTACTATACGATGTAAATAGTTCTTCTTCAACCGCAGGTTTAACTCGTAAATTTGCATCCGTTACCGATAGTTCATTCTACCTTAATACAAACGGCACAGTACCATTTGCTCTAAGGTATTATAGCGGTAACACCAAAGGTGACTTTGTAGCACCTACCATTACAAGCATATTTAATGGTGCAAATAATATCCAAGTTACTACATCTGCTTCTACCTTCGTTTATTACTTCAACCCAGTAGAATACTTGTTTGACTCTGGTTTAAATAACGCAACTTACAATATGTCAAGTGCAAAACTAGACCGTGGAACTACAAACAATCTAAACGAAAAATACTCAAATCTAAAACAACTAAATGTAAATTATGAAACTCTAATAAATCAAATTTACACAACTCGCAAGTCTACAAGCGTTTCAGATAGTTTCTACCCTGTAATTCTAAACAACATCTACTTTGATGTATATAAACTAGTAAACATAAACGGCAAACCCGTTATTCGAAAAACTGCAGACGGCGAAAAGTTCGCTCGGAAGATTACCAATAAAGCAACTTACGTTTCAGTTAAAAATGACGAAAGCAAGGTAAAAGACTACTACATTTCATCCGAAAGTTACTATAGCGGTACCGACGAAACCTATCTTACCCAATACTTCGACCGCCACACAACCATAAAACTTATGGCTACAAGCGATGAAGGTTACCGATTTGTTGGCTGGTACTTTGCAACATACAATATAGCAACTGGCGAATATGTAATCAAAAAGGATGAATTCGGTAAAGACGAAAAGATAACATCATCCGAGTACCGTGGCTACACCGATGAAATCAAACAAGTCGAGTACGATGAAAACACCGGCAAATATCTAATAATCACAGGTTACAATAGTTCAGACAAAAAGCAATACTTACTAGACGCCAACGGCAACCCAGAATATTTACCAACCAGTCTAGAAAACCTATATACTGGCACCTACCTAACCTATATGATAAATGCTGATGGTTCATTCACCGACATCACATCAAATAGTTCGGGTTACTACTACTTAACCGACGGCACCAAAATAACCGACTTCACTGGCAAAAAGATTTACTCTACTATGGTTTACTATAACCGTTCACGTAACGTTTACTACTATGACTTCAATATGACAATGCGTGTTCCAACCGAACTATATAAATACATTGATATGGCAAGCACAAAGGCAAATAACTACTCTACTTACTCTCAAGCACAATTCAATTTGTCTACTAAGGAAAATGTATTTACATTCAATACGGCTTCCACCGCAACCGCAAACTTTGGTTTAGGTGAAAACACTTACACCGTTTACCGCTTACTTGTAAATAACGCACTAGATAACACATCTACTGCCCCATTTATTATAAATAGTAACGATGAAATTGTTATCCCTACACTATTTGGTAATTCTTCAAGTTATACCGCTTCATTCAATACTTCTAAGTTTACCGAAACATCTTCGTTTACCTATAACGGAAACCTAACTCACGAAAATAACCCACTTCCAGTTATAGTTAAGTTCGCTAACCTTTCAAGTTCAATTCAAGTTTCGTTTGATACACTTCAAACGGATGAAGAATCTGGTTCAACCCAAATAGTTACAAAGTCAGTTACACTTCCACTTCTATCTTCAATCAATCTTGTAAATGTATCATCTACTCCTACTCCAAATTATTTGTTCCTAGAAGACGGCAAGTTATACACTAGTTACACCTACACTTATAAAGGTCTAAATTCTACTGGTAACGTTGCAGATGTATTCACTCTAAAACTTACCGCAAATAAGCAAGGCTTAAAGGTAGATTTCTTCAAACCAAATACTTCAACTACAATTAGTACAGAAGAATTTGAGTCCGCTACCCAAAACCTAACGGGCGAAAAATATTTGGTAAATAAAACCGAAGCAATCTCAACTGATATAATTGACCGCACAGGTATAAAACTAGACCAAAACAATCAAACCAAATACCTAAATGGTTTAGGTAACACTCTAAGCACTACACTTTGCTACAAGGTTTCTACCCTTCAAGTAGAAATGGGCGAGAACGGCGGTTACTACTACACAATCACTCTTTACCGCAAAGCAAATAACCCATTCACCACAACAAATGCAGGTTACACTCTTCAAAAATCTAACCAAACAATTTCTACCATTACGGTATCAAATTCGTTTGGACTAAATAAGGTTTCCGAAGTTGCAACCGACGACGCTGGCAACACTCTTTCAAAAGAATATATCAATTTGCTAGACGGCGGAATTGGCAACTACATCACATTCAATCTAAATGAACCGGGAGTTTTAAGCGTCCGTGCATTAGATAAATTTGGTCAAGTTACCGATATAAAGACGTTGTATTACAATAAACAAACCGATTGCATTTATTACTTCACTTATACTCAAAGTGCCGAAGATAGTTCCGTTTACAATTTAACGCTAAAAGAACTTCCAACCGTCGATACATTCTCAAATTCTTCCACCGCTAAAGAAACTACTATTTATACCCTAACCGCAACTATAAATGGTGGAACCGAAAATGCATATATGCACCAAGGAAAACTTTATAGAGTTCGAGAAAGTGGACTATTTGAACTAGATAGTGCAGGCAACCTAATCATTAATGGCATAACACAAAACGTTTGTGTAATTGCAAAATTTGTCGAAAATTACAACACTTTGGTATTTACCGACGCTGGCAACAACGCTGGTATCCAAATTGAACAAATGGCTTATGTAAATTACGCAGATAACAAATCGGCTTCCGTTACAGACGGCGACCAAAACGTTCTTTCAAAAGATTACTTAACAAACATATTTGATTTTGGCTCAACCAAGGTAAGTTACTCAATTAATAACACCGTAAACTATGTAACCGTTCAGTTTACAAACTCTAACTCTGAGATTACTACCTATTACCAGTATTCTGTAGAAGGTATTGACGGGCTTTACTACACACTTTATTCAACCACCGACTTTAATACAAATAGTTCAGCAACCGTTTCAAATACGGTGTTCTACTATCTAGACGGCAAAACACTTGTTCAACTAACTCAAAATAGTACACTTAATACTTCAATGCTTTATATGGATACCCTAACTCAAGTTGCAAATTACGATACCATTCGTGATATTGCTCAAGAGTCCGAAACAATAGACGGCGTAGTTTATTACGCATATAACCTAAATTACATTAATACTCATGGCATTTTAGAAACCGTTAAAATCTACCTACCATTCCACGGTGCAGTTATTAAAAACGGAATAATTTACAATAATAATTCCGAAGTAAATAACTTCTACACCTTGAAAAAATTAGGTGACGGCTCTACTCAATCTACTTTGTACACAAGAAACGGCAAAATTTACTCCGGTGATAGGGCAAGCTCATATACAAACCTTGTTTCACTTTCAGTTGTTCAAGATACTAGCCTTCCAAACTACACCACCGACCTTACTTCATACACTCAAAGTATGATTAAAAAGTACGGAACCTTAACAAATGGGGCTAACACCATTAACCCAATCAACTCAACCGACTTTGTAGTAAGTTTAGTAGATAACAATGGTATAAATGGTAACTCTATCCCAACGTCTTATGTAAACAAAGGTATTTATATAGATGCTGACACCACCCTACTAATTAAGGTAAAGGTAAATAGCAAGTACAAACTAAATGCGTCTTACTCAACCAACCCATACTACACTCTAAACGCAGTTATGTACCCAACCGATGAGTTTATTGATGCAAACGCACTAAATGAAGGTAGCGAAACCGAAAAGTATTACGAAAACTTGTATTATTTATTTATGGTAACCTTCAACCGTGATATGCTAAATGAATACGCTCATTATATGAACCAAATCTCTCGTGGCATTAGTATGATGTTTGATACCACGTCAACTTCAAGCGACTCATTTAATTACTTACTTGGGCTCACTGAAAATGGCGTCACTTCGCTTACCGAACTATCTACCATAGCCCACGGCGAATTTATAGGTGATGATAACCAAATCTATTACACCTTCGTTCAACCTACAAAGTACACCGAAACCACACTGAATGCAGGTCTTCATAAGTACTCAAGCACATCATTTACCTTCCTAACCGAGCGTACTTTTGGAGATAACACCATTTACACCGTGTATATTATGCGAAATGACTTTGCAGAAGATTCTCTAAATAGCGGATTTAACTTCACATCAATTAAGTCAGATGAAAACGCAAATTACACCCTAAGCGGTACTCCAATATTTACAGTAGTAGACCAAGGTGGAAGAACATTATCTTCCTTCCAAGAATACTTGCTCGATACTTACGGCTTCCAGTTTGAACCAGAAAAATATGTAACAGTTGATAGTGATTCAATTATTTACACTAAAGATAATTCAATTTCCTACAACAATACATTTACAATTTCTAAGTCCGACCTAGAAAAATACTTCCACTACAATAAGTTACTAAATGATTTCGCTTCAAATATCTTAAATGATATTAGCATTAGTGCTATAAAAGCCGAACTTGAACTATTACACCTAAATAACTTGTATTCAAAATACAATAACCCACTAGGGCAAACTCGTAAGGTTACTGACGCAAACTCATACACCTATAAAACGGATAATCAAACAGGTATCTTCTATTCATTTAAAGAAACCATAGATGAGTTTACTAAAAGTCCTGACACTATGGATAAAAACCTAGTTATTAGTTATATTTCGTCCGCATTTAATCTAGTAACCGAATCATCACCTAGTCAAACAACACTCGTTGGAATGCTTCGCCATATAATTTCTAACGACCAAAAACTAGTTGATATGACTTCCCTAAAATCTAACTTACAACCAATACTAAGTTTAATTACCGATGAAGTCACCGAAGACGAAATAATCAATAACCTTTCTGGTTTCTCAATTATTAAAACTATTTATGCTCTAACCGATTATGTAGTTCTAAAAATGGCTCAAATATCTGCTAACGCATTTGGTAATATGGAATTAGTTTCAAAAGAAGTTTATGCATACGTTCCATATAAATATGTAGATAATGAAGTTGTTTATGTAAAAGATATTGATGTTTCAACCGCTCAAGACGCAACAAACTTAAATTTGGATGACTACATCAATGAAATTATCCAAAACGGAAAACTTCCAGAAAATACCTACTTCTATGGAGGAATTCACGGCAAAACCGAAGAAACTCCTCGCCAAGTTTATACGCTCGACGAGTACTCATTCTTTAGTAACACCACAAGTAATTCCGAAAACACATTCTCAAAAATACTTCAACTTACTCAAAATCGTTGGATAGAACTTCAACGTGTAAACACCAAGTTCACTGAAATTGCAAAAGTATTTGGAATAAATAAAGAAAGACTTGCGGATAGCACCAAGTTTACAAAAACTGACTTTAACCTACTTTATAACGGTCTAAGTTCAGCAACCAAACTTGCACTATTCAAAAATGTATACACTGGAAATTATTATAGTAATTCTTTAGCATACCAATACTTCACATACTTGCAGTCACTATACACAAACTACAAAAATGTTTATACTAATCTAAATAACACACTAAACAAAAACTTCAATACATCGGGTATGTTAAACATCCTAAGATTTAGTTCATTCTTAGTTTATACCCTTGATGTAAATCACACTATTGTAAATTATGACGATAGGCAAGATTTGTACGAACAATTAAGTTCTTACATTACAAATTCGGATGGCGAAAGTTCGTCAATCACAAAAATTGAAGAATTCTTCGCAGGCGTTGGTCAAAACGATATTACAGTTCTTGGTATCAGCCCAACTATCGATTACGATAAGTTATATGATTACTTCCGCTTGTTCGGTGCAAATACCGACAACTTAGGTACCGGCGAATATACTTCTATTACTCCAGAAGCATACAGTGAGTACTTAAAACTTATGAAATTGTACCCATACAACTTCCAAGATTTAGGTTACTTCAATACCGCCGAAAACCAAAAAGCGTACAACTCAAATGGTCAGTACAAACAATTTATAATTAGTGCAGATACCGAACTTACCTTCCGTGCAAAACTTCTACAAAATATTGGAAACCATAACTTAAATGTGTCCGCTCCAAATACTCACTACACTACAGTTACATTAAGTGATGGCAACACCTACAATATTAGATTTGCAGGCTGGTATTACGCAAATAAGTCTAATATAGACGATGTTGCAAAGACCTTTGAAAATATGACTCAAATAGGCGACTCAGAGTACTCTCCAATACTTGCTATGCAAAATAACTCAACTCTGCTCGCAGTTTACCGCACCTTTGAATGGTGGTCAATTAGTTATGACCCTAACGTTACACAAGTAAATTTAGGTATCACAACCGATTGCTTCGGTGCTCCACTTACCAAAACTACAAATGCCGATGGTACAATCACTATTGGTGGATACCTAGATACCGGCACCGATGTAGATATTACAATCACTCCACTATCCGGCAAAGCTTATCAAAATGTAGTTGCGGGTTACCTAAGTGACATTCAGTACTACTTGCCAGAACTTTTAACGGGTGTTGCTTCAACCGAAGAAAATTCTAAACTATTTACAACGGTTGGCACCACAGTTCAAAATTCTTCAAGTTCTATTACAAATGTTATTTCATCAAGAACAATCCGTACTAAGGTTCATTACACTGGCACATCTTCAAATATGATTTCAGCATACGACGAGATGAACAAAAACCCAAATAACCATACCTTTAAACTAAATGAATCTGGTGACACCGTAAACTTTACAGAGTACGTAAAACGTAGCACCGCTAAGGGTACACTAAACGACTTAACTATCCTAACCGAAGACGCTCAATTAGTTGTATTCAAAGTAGTCAACACAAAAACATCTTATGTAGATGAAGAAACGGGCGAAACCGCCGTAGGCGACCGCTTTACCTACACCCTAGAATATTCAGTAAATGGCGAAACCAAACACGCTAAACTAAATAAGTTCTACGATTTCGTTACCGAAAAAGGCTTCATCGCAACCGACGAATTCGGACAACCTTTACAAATTAATAAATCATTTGATTATAGTACAAATAACTTAAGTTCAGCTAGTATCATCTATATCTTTGGTTACTTCAAAGCCGGGAACTCTGTTTCAATCACTGCAACCAGCGTAGCAACCGAAGAAGATACTCCTGGTGGCGACCTAGAATTCCTAGACGGCTGGTATCTAAATGGTAACTTCAATAAAACCATTCAAGACGCTTCTGGCAAAGCCACAATAAATCTATTAGATGGTCAAACCGCTCACGTTGCAAACGCAACTTACGATAACGGAGCAAATTCACTTCAAGTTAATGTTACTATAGTAAACGGCGATTACGACTATAATGGTAAAGACCTAAAAACAACCAACTTTAGTGATCTTTACACTGGCAATAATTACAACGCTTTAGGTTCTCTAGTAGATGAACTTACAACCGCTATTACCGAGCAGTCTAATGGTATTGCTCTAAACTACGGGTCTTTGGGACAGAGAATTTACAAGGGTCAACCAGTATCCGATACTGGTAACTCAATCTTGCTTGCAAGACAAGATAAAATCTCCGCCGAAAAACTTCAATCAATGAAAGAAAATGGTCTAAGCATCATAAATTACGACTTTACAAAGGACGGCTTTGGAATTGTAAATAGCGAAACCGACGAGTTTAGTTCTCTAAACTTCAATCTAAACGCTACATTTACATTATCCACCCCACTTTATGTAATTAGTAATGTTCTAAATGACGACGGCACCTACTCTCATAACATATTTAAGTTTATCGGATGGTACTTATCAAACGACAACGTTGGAACC
This sequence comes from uncultured Clostridia bacterium, assembly GCA_934772525.1. GTDB lineage: Bacteria > Bacillota > Clostridia > Christensenellales > UBA1242 > UMGS1908. Next base: position 276,970 of record CAKVMI010000001.1, on the reverse strand, counting down.
ATTAAGGTTACAAGCAACAATGTTTACGAAAGTAACACCAACCTAGATGGTCGTCTTGATGCAGTTTATGAACTTCTAACTAGCACCGAACTTTCAAGCGTTTATGAGTATACCAATAAGTCTACCGACGCTGAAACGGGCGAAACCATTTACACCCCAGTTCTAGACCTAGAAAATACCAAAAAGTTAAATGGCTCTACAATATTTACAACATCTAACGCTTCTACTGGCGAGATTGTAAATAAAGAAACCGAAATAGTTTCAAGTAGATACGATTATGCATATAACCGTTTACCTTTAGGCAGTGACTTCATTCTAGTTGGTAACACAACTACAGGTTACGCTATCCACGGATATCTAGTAACCTACCTAACCGAATACGTTACCGACGCTGAAACGGGTGCAACCGCATTCCGTACCGCAACCAAAACAATTTACACTTACCCTAGCGGTTCAACCGAAGCAATTAAGGTTCGCCAAGTTATGTTAAAAGACGGCACAATTCAAACCACCCTAACTTATATGAATGAAGCGGGCGATGCGATAGTCAATAGTTTTGAAAATGTTCAAAGCATTAAAGCACTATTTACTTCAAGACCTACTATAAACTTAACTTACTCATTGTACTCAAGAGAATTCTATAACGAAGTTGAGTTTGCTGGCAGTGTAGACATCAACTCACTAAAGAAAAATAACAACGGCGAAGCCAATGTTAAAAATGAGAGTTACAATCTACTATCCGCTACTTACACCGTTTCAAATGAACGCACTCTAAAGTACTCAGGGTACGCTCAGTACACTCTTTCAAACGGCAACGCTCCATACACTACAATAGTTTCAACCGATAAGTTAGATAAAGTTATTACAGTTTCATCTCCATTACTTCTAGTATCTGACACCGACCCAACTACCCTAAGGGTTAACGCAAACACAAGGTTTGTAGGTTGGTACATCAATAATGAACTTGTAAGTGTATACGGCACCGACCAAATGATTATTACAATCAAGGATAATTACATTTTAGTTCAAGCGAAGACCGAATTAAATGAACTCAGAGAGTTTGCTGACGGCTCAACCTCTATGAAGATATTTACAAAAACCGAAGACATCAATGTAGAAATGCGTTTTTCTAATAACGATAGCACTTCAATAGAACCTACCGTTAAAGAAGGCACAGGCGGATTTAAAGTTATCCAAGTAATTGATGCCGATTTGGAAAATATCATCAATAGCGTAAATCAAGCCCCAGACGGATACAATATTACAAGTGAAGACGACTTCACCGAACAAATTTCGTCTACCGACGAGGCAACTGGCGAAACTACAACCACCGAAGTAAAACGCTTAGGCTTAATAAATTATCTATTAACACATTACGGCAAGTTTAATACAAACTTAAGCACAACCTTCAACGGCACATCATCTTCTACTCCACTAACCTACTTCACAACAACAGGTGCAACTGGTCTAGAGTCCGATTTAACCGCATCTACTCAAAAAGAATACTACATAGAAGGTATCTACATTGCCGAGTATGTTACAGATGAGTTTACGGGCGAACTAAAACTTCAACTAACTAGAGTTACTGATACATCTACTTCAACCAAAACTACTATGAGCACTACAGTTAGTCATATTAACCCTTCAAACTACTACATTTCATACCGCTCAAGAGACCTTTCTACCACAACTTCAGACTTTGCAGTAATTACAACTATGGACGGCGAAGTTTCAGACGTTTCAGCACTAATTGGCAGTACGGTGTCTGTAACCGTTAATGGTTCTAACCCACTAGACTTCTATGCGTCACTAGATTACACCACCCTAACTACTACCGAAAACGGCTTCTACTACACATTAGGTGGCAGAAACCTTAAACTTGGTAACAACTTAGAAGTTGGTCAAGCAATCTTCCACAACGCATCAAAAACAAGCGACGTTACATTCAGTTTAAATGAAAATAACGAAAACTTCTTAGGTTACTTCGTAAATGGCACACTTCAAGGCACTAACCCAACTTCAACAATCAAAATCAATGATGGAGATATTGTAGAAGCAAGGTTCTACTCAAATATCCGCCACTTCAACCTAACCGCAGTTGTAGATAACGTAGCAAATGAACTTACCCCACTAGATATCGCAACCGACCAAACGGGCGGTGGCAAAAAACTAGTAGCAACCGTTAATAATGGGTATAGTTCAACTGGCTTTATAAATGTGTTTGCAAGTTCGGGCATAATTGGTACAGGTAGCAAAATTACTAATATTGAAGCATACGGCAAAGGAAACATTGTCCTATACGCTCCAAGAGAAGTAACAGTTACTAAAGACACAGAAACCACCGACCCAGACGATACATATTACCTAAAAGGCTTCTATTATATAGATGCAAAAACGGGTAAACTTGTAGAACTAACACAAATCAACCTAGAAGAACGTCCATCTAACGAATGCGAAATTTCAATTCAAAGTATCAAGTCTACCGAAATTTACGCAGTATACGGCAAAACTTCCGAAATTACGGTAAGCGTCCAAACGGACGGCGTAGATAACGTAATGCCATCTGGCTTTAGCAATATGTCCCACTCTATTGGTACATACTCAGTTATCCAAAAGGCTTACACATTCAGTATGTCAATCAACCGTGAAAATTCTTACACCCTTTATATTGAACATACTTATACAGAAACCGACCCAATTACTGGAGAAACCGTAACCGTTACCGACTTACATACCCCAACTGGCACAATCACTACACGTAAAATCGGTGACACCGAAACGGTAACCGAAACCAAGTTAGGTCTAATAGAATCAAGAGTAACTGGTAGCGACTTTACCTACTCAACGTCACTTCAAATTATGGAAGGCAATAACACAATTAAGTACATCTTAACTAACGCTAACGCCTTACAAATAAATGTTTACTACGGATACTTTGATACAATCACAACTTCTTCTATTCTAACAAGCATTATAGGTACAACCGTTCTAGAAGCAACCGACACAGTCACAATTCACGACCTATCTAGCACCGATACTACACTAAAGTTTGTAGGTTGGTATATGATAGACCCAGAAACCGCTGAACAAAAACTTGTAGCGTACGATAATAAGTTAACCATTTCAGCGTCAACATTCAGTGAAGGCTTAAAACTTGTTAAAAAGTATGATGATGTCGGCAATAACAATTTAATTCCTAGCGAATCAAAAATTTATGCTAACATTACGGATGAACTTGGTAGTTCTGAAATTATAGAAGATGAAGACAAACTCATCGGACTTACCCTAAATTTATCCGACGACGGAACGGAATGTATGCTAGATGCAAGCGAATTCTTAAGACTTGCTCAAAATAACGGCTTAGCATTTACAGGATTCTATAAAAATGGATTACTTCTATCTACCCTAAGTTCATTTAAGTACACTATCTCTAAGGGAATTTCCCAAGTAGTAGAAGCCAGATTTACCAAAAAGGTAATAGAATTCAGTGCAAGTTTGCAAGAAGGCGAAACATTAAGCTCCACATTCACTCCAAGTACAACCATTACCCCACTAATTAAAAATGAACTACAAGACATAGGCTTTGGATACTTGTATTCAATGCAAGACGCAATAGTAAGTGTTACCCTACCAAAGGGATACATCCTATCAACCGAATTTACTAAGGTTTACGCAGACGGCGAAGAGTACACATCCGAAACCCACTCAATTAGTATTATTAATAATGAAAAGGGCTCAAGTTGTGCAACAATCATAGTTCCATACAAATTAGTAGAAGAACTAATAAAAGCAAATAAACAATTACTAGAAGTTAAAGTTGCATTTGAAAGTTACAAGTTTAGTCATACACCTATCGAAATTTCAGTAGGTGGAGCAGATAAAACTATGGACGAAAGTCTAATCTATTCAAATGAATACACATTCACTATAGATGAAGAAAACGACTTTACAATCTGGCAAGGTACAACCAAACAAAACTTCACTTTATCAATCACCCCAGAAGAAAAAGACGATACCGACTTCCGTTACAACGTTCACTACTTCTACTATAACCCACTAACTCAAACGCAAAATACTTTAACCGAAAATGCTAATAATTACGACTATCGTTCAATTCAAGGTAATACAACTATCACTAGCGAAAATGAATTTAATTCATTTACATTGGTTTCTGACTTCCCAACAGGTTCTGTTCTATACTTCTTCACTCTAACCGAGTATGGTACCGAATCTCGTAACCACTCACACGGCGAGTTTATTAGAAGAACATACACCGAAACGGGTGCAGATGAAACCACATCTACAGTAGTTGAAAATATTAACCCACTATTCCACGAAACCGTAATAACACAGCATAACAATTTAACTGAAGAGTTTACTATCTACACTTCAACCAAACAAGTTGATAGCGAAAACTACGATAGTACACTTTACCACCATATCTACACTAGAATTAATACTAATCCAAAAGATGGTGACCCTCGTTACTTCACAACTGAACAAATGTCTGATATTACAGGCAACACATCTAACGACTTTTTAATGAAGTACTACAACACTGGCGACTACACAATCAGTATGTTTGAAGACGCAAACGAATTTATCGAAACTGGTAGATACTCTGATATCCATCCAGAAACCAACCCATCAAATTACCGCAATCGTACCGATGAAAATGTAAATATTATTTACAAAACACCGGGCGGTGCTACCTACTTTGATAAGGATGCCAAAAACGATAACTTCGGTTCTCTTGGTAAATACTACATCTACTCATCCGATAATTACATCATCACATCTGTAACCTTTGTTTCAATCAAGCAAAAGGTTGCAAATATGAATAAGCACGCTAGTCACAGCACTAATACCGATAGTAGATATTGCTATTTATGTGAAAACCCATACGCAGATCACACAAACTTTACCAATAGCAATTCGTCATTCACATTCAGATTGCAAGACTTCGAAGCCGAAAACCAAAGTGCAAACGAAGTACTCGGTGGCGTACAACTAAACACTGCTACTGCAACCGATACATACCTTTGCTTTGACAACATCAATGATGACTATTATGTTTATGTTACACTAAAAGAAGTGTTCGCTATAGAAACTCAAATAATTGTAGATGGTAACAATCTATCAACCGAGCAAAATAACGAACAAACTTTAGTTAAGTTTGGAGAATCTAGTCACATAAAGACTGAAACCAACTACAAAGATAAAGACAGAGATGTAACCGAAACTCAATTTGCTGACGGCTTAGAATCTACCGTGTACGCATACAAAAAGGACTTCCAATATGACCAATCATTATCCGATGGTTATAACTGGTTAAGCCTAAATATTCAAAGCACACTAAATTCAGCATACACTCTAACAAATATCTCAATCAGTATCAAAAATAGACTTGTTCAATCATTCTACCTTGCAGACTACAATTCACATGAAGAATTACTTCAAGCGGTATATGAATATAGTCAGGAAAACCCATTCGGTTCGAATACCGTAATTGCTCTAAACTACGCAAGTAAGGATGAAAACAATAAGATTGATTACGATAAGATAAATGTAAATGTACAAATTTCAAAAGAATTTGGTGGCATAAACCAAAGTACATCTACAATACAATCTATGCTTCTTACCGCTCTAGAAAATAATAACGCTAACCCAACCATAAACCCTCACTCAGTAGGTTCGGCTAAAAACTTAGTAGAACTTACCGCATACGATGTAGACGGCTTTAAGTTTGTCGGTTGGTACACAAATGATGATATATTATATTCATCTTCACTTGTAACCACCGTAAAAATTAGCGATATTGCAAACCTAAGAGCAGTGTATAAACCAAATGTAGTTCGAACCCTTGTAGACTTCACTTCAGCAACTCAAATTACTTACTATCCTATTACTACCAAGGTTTCAGGAACAGACTTTACCGCATACAGTTCAAACTTCTTGATTAATCTAAAGAACAACCGCCCAACATTCAGTGATTACCAAGATAATTTGTCTCGTGATTACATTGTAAGGGACGGCAAAACATTTGGTAGTCTAACCTATGTTACAGACCCAACGCTAGCAGATGCATCCGACATTGAAAAAATCAATACAAAAGCGAAATACTTAGGCTTTGGTCAAATGATTATTTCTATCCCAGAAGTGCTAACTTCCGCAATGGTAACTGTAGACCTATCTAAACTAAATTACGACCAAGTTAAAAATACCAATATCGGTCTAAATGGTTCTATTGCATACCAAAATGGCGATACAATAACCGAAACCGAAACAGAGTCTACTGCTCGGTTCACCGAAAGCACACCTTCTATTACATTCAATGTAAATAGAAATCGTCATACTTCGTTTGGTGCAAATTTTGCAAAACTATTCCGTACCGAAATTACAATAGTTGGTTCAACCGACAATATCCTAAATTACGGCGAAATGGTAAACGGCGTTCAAACCGAAGTAAAAGCACACTACCTAACAACTTCAGGTAACGCTGGCTCAACAAAATTAAATTCACTAAACCCAGAAGATATGATTATCTCAGTTACAACCGAAGAAGGCGAACTTGTAACATTGTGGCTCACAATAGACGACCAAAAAATAGATAACTTCTATGGCTGGCACTACATCAACCGCTCAGTAACAGAACGTGAAAAAGATGCAGACCTCGATTTAAGTTTAATTAATAACATAAATTTAAGTTACATCAATGTAGACCTTCCAAGTATGGGAAGACTATTATCTACCGAAACTTATAAAGAGTATGACTATATTGGTCAAGTTAAAATCTCTGACTTAGGCGTTACGGCAAATCTATATCAAGCAACCGATAACTCAGGTTTCATGTTTGAATATGTAGATGATGGTATTACTCGTTACGCTGAAATATTCAATAATTCATTGCACAAGACGAATAAATCGGTTCAAAATGCAAAAGTTCCTTACTTTATGCAAGATAACGAATTCTTTGTAGAAATAACCGACTTTATGCCAGACTCTACCGCATCCGCAAAATATAGTTTGTTACTACAAAAGTATAACGACGCTGACGCAAATAATTACATCTACGAAGCAACCTTACCAATTAACGGCAGTATTGAAATTGTAGAATTTAGAAACTCAACCGAACTTCAAAACTTAAATATACCAGAGTACTTCAAAATTCTACTTTCAAATCTAATCAATATGCCACAAAAGTACGGCACTTACGATATCAAGTCATTAACCGAAAAGATTATTCAAGCCGAACGCAATGGCGGTTATCCAAACTTCCAATTCGGCGAAACAATAACCATTCAGGCTAATTACTCTCGTAAGGTAAACCGACTAACTTCTTCAAGTATTAGCATTCAGTCAATTGATAGTGAGAATATTAGTGAAACCGATATTCGAAACTTCATAACCCGAGTAGAAGAAAGTTTAACAACTGGTAAAGAATACTTTGATGTAGTTACTGACAACTTCACCGCCGATAGTTCAAAGTACACCTTCCGATATTCATCCGATAGTAATATAAGTGATTACACCTTCAAAGGTTCTAAAACTTTAGGTCAAATCAAGTCAAGCGTATACGAAGCGGTTCAAATTGGTTTAACCGCAATCTCTAACGGTACTACCCCACCTGAATCTACTTCTTCAGACGGCAAAACGGTATTCACCTACGGAAATTCCGAAAACCTAATGAAAGACTATTTAGAAAGCCCTACAGACACCACGTGGAACAACATAAACTGGAACTTAATTTCAAGTAGCCTAACACTTGCGACCACCGAAACTTCATTTGTAAGAGTTCCAAAAACCGATTCTATCTTCTTCGCCGATATTAGCGGAATGTTTAATAGTTTCACATCAAAACAATTAATGTTTGTTTGGGGTAACGACTTAGCACACGTAGGCCTAACCGATTCAAACGGTAATATGCTATCCGATAAGTCATACGTTCAACTATTTACAACCAAAGAATTTGGTTATAATGTAAAGAGCGGTACCAAAACTCGAACAATTCTAGTTACTAACCCAGACGGCACAACCGAAGTTAAAACCGAAACTTATAATTTGCCACTAAATAACTACGTAGACGACAACGGCTTAATTACTTATACCGATGACGCTCCAGATAACGCTATTAGTTTTGTAGCATTTGGTTACTTCACTCAAGGTACTCCATTAACCGTTTCAACCCGTGGAATAATAGATAACACCGAAAGCGAAATCCAATACACTCATACAAATACCGTAGTAACAGGAGCAGTAATTGGAACCCGTGAACCAAACGTTGGTCGTGATGTATTACCTACAACCTACGCAGATGATGACATCACCAACCCTACTGAACCTACCGAACCAACTGAACCAACCGAACCAACTGAACCAACCGAACCAACTGAACCAACCGAACCAACTGAACCAACCGAACCAGAGCCAATAACCTACGTTTATACCTACAATAAACCAACTGGCTTACACGACGTTAGTTATTCAGCATTCGGTTTAACTGGTCAAAAGAGTCACTCCGTTCTATACGAAAATAAACGCGGAACTGTATTTAATACCAATCAAAGCGTTACAATGTTTAATACCGAATACTCTACCCGTGGTGGTAAAGAAGAACTTATAAACATTGCTACAATCTTTGGTATAAAACTAAATACTTCAGTAGTTGCAATCAATCGTGATGCTATCACCATAAATCAATCAGACTTAAACGAAGGTTCAAATTACGAAAAATTCATTTATATGTTAAGTGACCTAGCAGATGACGGCAAACTAGAAGAATTTAATGCAGGCGAGAGAACCGAAGAATTTGACGAAATATTTACCGAACACCCAGAACTAGAAGACGATTACAATTTTGTAATTGCTCCAAATAGTCCAGTGTACATAGAAAATTCTGCTCGAGAAATATACGCGAAATTCGTTGCAGGTAAACTCACTCTAAACCAAGCAAATAGTAAACTTTTAGCGTTACTAGAAGCCGAAGACGAGAGTGAACAAATTGACTCTTCTAACAGTTCAATTGCAAAAATAACCGCCAAACTTCAATACACTCAAAGCCTTGCTTATAAGTACTCACTTGATTTAACCAAAGAGTTTAATTATGGCTACATTAATATTAATGAAGAAAACGAAGAAGCAACCGTATACTTCGCATCAAGCGATAAGAGTAAAACCAATATAAAAACCACCACAAGTGGTTCAGAATTAATGGTTACTATTCCAACCAAAAACGGCTACTACTTCAAGGGCGTTGTTGTTATAACTAACGGCTCTAGCAATTCAAAACTAACTCTTTCAACCGCTAGCATTAATAAACGCAACAACGTATCATTCAACGCATCAAATTCGGTATTCTTTGATGCAAATAACACAAATAGTACCAACTGGATAAAAAATACCGATGGTACATACACCCTATACTATTTAGTAGAAGGTAACCTAAATACCACAATTAATGTAATAGCACTATACGAAGATGTCTTATACCCAATAGATATCAATACTTATGAATACGACACTTCAAGATTTGTTTACGAAAACGAAGACGGTTCACTAGAATATGTTCAAGATAGTAATTTAATAGGGGAAGACCCCGCAACTGGCAAAAACATTCAAGTCTTCTTAAATGAAACGGATGGCAAGTTCTACACCGACCTAAATTACAAAAATGAATACACTGGCGTACTTCGAGTAAGTATACTAAATGCAGACGGCACCGAAACGCTAAAAGAAGTTAAGTTTGCTCCTTACACCACTAAAACTAGTTACTCAGGCTACATCAAGGGTTCAAGATTAACCGGTAAATCTACCCCACTAGCCCTAACAAGTGTAAATTATCCATTTGCAGAATTTGCAGGCTGGTTATTTACAAACCAACTAGATGAAAGTGCAATTCGTTCGGGTGAAACTCAAAGCACCGAGCAAATTAACGGAACTACTTACTATATGTACAAGTTAAAAGCAGATGGCGATTACTCAGTAAACCCAAATAACGCAAACTACTTGTTCAATACGTCTTTAGTTCAAGGTAACGCCGACATTTCAAAACAAGAAACTTACTTGCATAACGGAATTAAGTTCTACGCTTATGAATATTCTCTAGACTTAATAAATTCGCTCGTTCAAGATATAGCAGTATCTCCAACCGCCGTTTTAAATAGCCTAAACCGAATTATTCAAAACAACGTGTTCTATTCTACCAGCCCAATAATTTACTTAAATGTAGATTATAGAACGCTAAAGCAATACTTCAAAAATGGTACAATTAGTCAAGTTGCATTCGACAATAACGTAATGCTCGGCACGCTAAATTCTAGCGGAACACTTGAAACCGTAACACTTCAAAAAGATGACGAATCAAGCATTGGTAAATTTAATGCAGTATTTGGCAATGGTGCAGTCGAAGGCTTGTACATTACAAAGTCAGACGTAATTGCTCCAAAGAGAGATAAATATGCGTCAATAGCACAAAATATCTTCTACAGCACAAAACCAATGATTAGTAAGACCGCAAATCTTCAAAACACTGACTTCTATTGCTACATTAATGGCGAGTTTACAAATTTAAGAACTTTACTAAAAGATAGTTACATAAATTCATCTAACCAACAAATATTTGTATATAATCGTTTCGTTCGTAGCCTAACCCCTATTACAAATGAAAATGTCAATGTGACCTACGGCAATACAAAATTAAAATTTGGCAATCAATTTGTATATGGTGCAGATGTTACGTTAACTGAATTAGTAAAGCAAACTTACAAGAATTTAGGTCTAAGCGAAGCGGAAGTTAATTCTTCTACCGAAAATATAGTAAATTCACTTCCTACAAATGTTCAAAATGCGACCTACTTCTTCACCGAAAGTTATGCTATAAACGACAACACCGACCTAAGCACAATTACAGTTAGATACCAAGATGCTAGTGCTACCGCTGAGTTTAACCTATCTAACCTATTCAGTTCAACTGACGAGATTTCAGAATTTAAGAAAGTGTTAAGTAAAAATTTAAGCAACATTGTTACTCCAACATTTACCTACAATCCAGTTTCTAACCTAGTTATCCTAACTGGTACCGATAAGTACACTAGAGCAAGCGATTACATCTCTGCTATCAACAATACGGTATTCACCGTTCCTACAATCGCTCAAGAAACTTATATTGGTAACGTTCGTAAATTGGTAGAAGCAAATGGCGATTTCTTAAAATACTTCAAGGGCATTACCCCATATCTTGCTCATAAGAGTATCGAAACCGCCGAACTAGAAACCGAAATTATAACACTTGCAACCGCTATTGATAGGTCTTCTATCACTCTTCCAACTGGAGTTTCAAGGACTGACCTGTTTAACTTAATTCAAACACTAGTAAACCCAACCGAGTACACACTCGCAAAACTACAAACAAAAATTGGTAATACCTTAGTAAATGAAAATTCATTAAATTACTATGTAGTACCAGAAGACAACGAGTTTGGCTTCAAATACGCAATGTACATTAAAAACTCAAGCATTTACGGAAGTATGGTAATTAGGGGTTTAGTTTACTCATTCCAAATTACAACCTTTAAAGTAAACGGCTACAATGTATTTACCTTCCTAAATACCGCAACCGAGTACAAGTTCACTACTACTCAAATCGGTATTACCGAAGTTCCAGAAACCTACCTAGTTGCAGTACACAAAACCGAAACAATCTCCGATTACTCAAATGTAATTGTAGCAACAACGGGAACGAACACAACTGGTCACTTTATGCACGCCGACAAAAAGGCATTTAACACATTAAGCGCAACCGTTTCTGGCAGAATTACATTAAATGCATACTTTAGAGGCGCAAGTTACATAATGGATATTAATGTAAACGAGTCAGATGAAACCTATGACGCAAGTTCAAATGTAATTGACGAAGAAACTTCTTACAATAAAGACACCTTGCAAGAAACCGCAGACGGCGGATACGAAAACGTAGGTTTTGATATCGACGCTAACGGAAACCGCTTCTACTACGCAACTAATAGCGATTCTGGCAATAAGGTTCAGTTATACAAACTTCTAGGCACTGCCTTTGAAGAAACAGATGGCATTAGCCCAGAACAACTAAAGAGTTACATTTATAACGCCAATGGTGCACTACTAAATGAATACTCAAATGTAGTTGTAATTGGTAATACCAATAGTTCAACGCTTAACAGTCTCATCAATCAAAAAACCGCTTCAAATTACATTTGGGACGGCAATAGTTATATCAAATCTCCAAACCTAAATGGCGATGATGACTATGAAATGATTTCAAGTTATAGACGTAATACAATTCTTCAAGGTATTGCATTTGGAAAACTTCTATCAAAACAATATGCACTTTCTTCAGACGGCAAGAATATTTACTATAATCTATCTGGACGTCACCCATTTGCCGATACAAACCAAGAGATTACTCGTTCTATTTACACAATTCTTTGTAAAACAAACGATGAAACAAGGTTTAATGACGGCAATTACATAATAGTAAAACTAAAAGCCGAAGCAATTAATGATTACACTCTAAACTCTTCTATATCTGACATTAATGAATACATAATCGAGCAAACTGGAGAGTTAAACGAAGACCGTATCAAAATTAATTCTTCAAATAGCAAAAACGTTCAAGTTGTTCCAATCAAAACAACCGACGACAAACTAATTAACATTAAGAGTTCTACTATTACAAGCAAGCTTACAGGTTCTTCAACACAATTTGTAATTAAAGTAAAGGTTACCGCAACTCCTTCTAGCGGATTCCCAAGCATACAAGTATTGTTGAACGGAAATGTAAACCAAAGTGCAACGGGTGCAGTAAACGGACTAGAACGAAACAGTAATATATTCCGTGCATTCTACAACACTCCAACAGGACTAGAGCAAATTGACTCAACCAAGTTTACTTATGGTAACTTCAAGTCATTCAATAACCAAATATTCCCAGACGAATACGGCAACGTTACAAGTCCTGCATACAATGTTCGCTTGGATGTCGGATTTAAGTTAAAAGCAATAGCACTAGAAATAGATGTTAATGCAGAGGGCGAAAGTTCTACTTCACTTGGATACCTAAATACCCCATCAAACGAAAATGATAAAAACAGTGTTAGTTACCAAAACACCCAAGACTTAATTAGTAGGCTTATAGAGCTTGCGTCAAATGGTAACTTTGATGAATACAACAAACTTGCCACCGAACTATCTAACCTATTCTCAAATTACTCAATCTACAAGTTTAAGGGTGCAAACTACTATCTAAATCAATTGCAAGAATTTAATGATGTAATCAAAGACGATAACGAATTAGTTGAAGCTTTTAAAAAATTTGATGAAGCAAAAAATGATTTAATTAGTTCAAGCGAAATTGTTACTATTATAAACACTGGATTGTCTTCAAGAATTAACAAAATAATGAAGCGAGAACTAGAAGATACTAGCTCAAATATAAATAACGCACTAAAGAGAGTAATTCAAAAAGACTTGACCAAACAAAATTCTACAATTATCGTCACCGAACTTTCAAAACTAAATGACAACTGGCAAGTTACATATAATGTTTATGGCGCTTCAGCAACTAAGGTTCTTACCGAAGACGAAATAGATTCTTACATCTCTGACCTACTTACAAGCATTTCAAATGGTTCTAGTTCAAATACCTTCGGTATAAATGGCGAAAAACTTTATTACTACTATTACCTATGTGCATTAATAGAACGCTACACCGAAAAGAAATTCGATGAAAACGCATTCTATAATAAAACGGGCGAGTTCAAGCCAAACCCTACTTACTATAGTGACGGCAAATACGCAGACTCAATCATCACTACAATAGAAAGTTACAATTCAATGCTTGCAGTTCAAGACTATCTAAATAACTTCTCTAATTACTATAATACCGTACTATATGACCTAATTTCCGCTTATAGTAAACACGGGGCTACAAGCGAACAGTACCGCAAAGTTGCAATTTCAGCATTCCTAGCATACGGACTTGTATTTGATGATTACACCTTTACTTCGGGTACAATCGTATTTGTCGACCCTAATAAACTATTAAGTTTAGGTATAAGTTCCGACCACATCACAAGTTACGACGGCTACCTAAAGTTTGATCTAAAAACTCTTGAAAGTATACTAGACGACGAATTTATGCCAAATCTAGAAGCAATTATGTACACCGATTTATACGGTGCACCAGTAAGCATAAACTTCAGTTGTATAGACCTTGTTAAATCTGTTGCAGAGTACACACCAAATACTCCTGCTGAGCCAATAGTAGATATTTCAATAACAGAAAGCAGATATGTGTATAAGTTAAGGTATTTAGACGATGATGCCAAAAAAGAGTTAAAGACCTTGTTTATTGACGAACTATCAAGTAATCAAGATACAAGAGAAAAACAAGAACTTTATCGTAGTATATTTGGAACGGGTTTAAAAGGTATTGAAGACTACTTTATAAAAGGCTTTAACTTACTACTCTCTAATTTTGATGTAGTTACCAATCAATCTGAAAACGGCATCTCAGTTGTATCACAAGTAAAATTTACTAGTGGTGAACTTGATAACCCATTTAAGTATGACCCTATTCGTGATCAAACTAAATATAATAACCTAACCAATACTATGATTAACCAATCAGGTAACGGTTCTGGTATTAGTGTAAAAAATGACAAAATTTATTGGAATGGCAAACTATATAAGTTATCAATATATGATAACGACTTACAACTTGGAACTATAAACTATGAAGCGAAAATATGTACAACCTACCCATTTGTTATTAAAGACACAACTCCATACAACCTATACAACGATATAATAAATAACAATTTAATTGGTACAATTTGCAATACTAACGATATCCACAACGAAATTACCAATTCTACAAACCTTGATGACTTAGAGTTTAACTTTAAAGTTTACACAAAGGTAGGCTTTGGTGTACAATATGATTACACCGCTCCAAAAGACGGCCCATATCAAGACTTCCCAGTTTATGAAGAAACCGTTAGGTCATCTTACCTAATAAAGAGTCTAAATAGTTTAAAGAGTGTGGATACCATTTTAGATTTGTCACAGTTTAAAACTAATGAAAACGGATACCGCAAAACTACAATGAATATGGAAATGGCACTTTCTGAACAACAATTACTATACTACCTAATGAATAGTGCAAATGCTACTGCATTTAATAAGTTACTAGATAACAACCTAAAACTAACCAACCGTGAAGAGTTTGTAACTCATTACAACGAGTTGTGTAAAGGTTCAACCATCTATAACGGCAAAAAGTATGATTATTTCAGTACATTTGCAAATGATTATATAAAATCAAAAGATGATGGTTTCTTCAATTCATTAAAACAATTGTTTACTTCCATTGAAATAACCGATGAATTTAACTTACAAACCTACCTTACAACTTATGTACTTTCAGCTTACGAACTTTTACAATTAGATTTAAATGCAAATTATAATGACTTTATAATTACAAATATAGACTTAAAAGAACAAGTGCAATTAGGAAGCCTTCTGTCGAGCGGAAACCTAGTAGACGAAACGACTTTTGCAGATGTATCGAAAAAGGCTGGCAAGACAGCCCTAATCAATATCGTTGGTGGTCCATTTGGGATGATTGGTACTTCCATTTATAATGCAGTTAATGATAAAACCGATACCCAAAAAACTACCAACAACCTAGAAGAACTTGCTTGGAACGATTACGAAATTAAAGTTAATGATGCACCAGTCGGCTTCTACTTTGTAAACAATGTTACAAGTGATTACACGTATACTCAAACAAAAATTTCTACACAGTCTACAAAAATCACTATGGACGAATATTTACAATACGCTTCACTAATATATGATGACAATCAAAAGACTGGCGGTATCTCCGCACTTACCGAGTCTGATATGGCAATTATAAATACCTTTAATAAGGCAAATCGATACTTCACTCCATACTTTGCAAACGCTTATTCAAGGGGTGCCAATTACGTTTCACGAAGCACTGGTGACATCAATATCTTAAATTCAATTAACTTGCGTACCAACCTAACTTCATTTAATGCCGAAACCGAAGACTTTGACTTCTACAGTCTAAAAGTTAAATCTTACATTGCAATCACCGATTCGGTATTTAAAGATAACGTATTTGCAAACGACAACGGAATATCAAAGCTCACCAACGTAATTAATGTTGGTAAAAATGCCGATGAAGGTAACGATAGTACTACAGTTAAGGTATCGTCTACTGGAGAAACTTATACAAATAGAGCAATTATTAGGTCAGTTGGTTTAGTAATTAATGATGTTACACTAATTACAAAATCTGATTCAGATAAAATAACCAAAGCAAAACTATTTATAGTTGCAAGTGCAATAGTGATTGTTGTTACAACCGTAGCGTTAACAATCGCAACTGGTGGTGCTGGTAGCGGACTACTTGCAACCGCAACATCGGGGCTTACAAAACTAGCAGCACTTACAGCGGGCACATTTATCCACTTTGTTCCAGTTGTATTAAAGTTTGCAGTAATGACTCTTCGAGTAACACTTGCATTAGTAAAGATTACTACAATAGTTCTTCCACTAACTCTTGCAACCACATTGCTCACAGTTAACGGAATGAAATCTTACTACCGAGATGATTTACATTTTGCAGGTCAAGTTTCAAGAACCACATTAACTACAACTTCTAACCCAAGAGACTACAAAGACTACGTTTAAAAAAATTTAGGAAAACGGAAACTTGTGTAAGTTTTCTTACACAAGTTCCACCCTAAATTAATTACACTAAAAAATTGTAAGTCGTAAAAAGTACAAGGTTCAAAATTGTAAATTCAGAAAATCACTAAGTTCAAAAATCGCTAAAATTTATCAGTCATTTAAGTTTAACTAGAAAGTTAAATTACCCACCCACTAGTTTTATTGCATTAACAAAATTCTACTTTTACTAATCTTTGTACAAAACAAATTTCACTACTTACTAATCACAATGCAAAAATTAAAAGCAAAATTTTACTTTTACTAATCTTTGTATAAACCAAAACCATACTAAAAATTTAAACCAATTAAAAATTTTAAGTTTTAAAAAAATTTAAAATTGTACACTTAAAAAAATCACTAATTTTTATAATATTTTTAAAAACAATTTACTATGCGTTAAATTAATAAAAAATACTATTTCTAAACTATAAAAAATTATACTAGTTCATTTTAACGTCAAAATTGCCCCATTTTAAGGAGAACTCACACTCTCGACTACTTAATTGATTTATTTATTAGTTTAACTTTTAGGGGTAAAATAATTAATAATTTTTACAAAAATAAAACAAGGAAATAAAACAAAAATGGAAAATCTAAATAATAAAAAAGGAACAAAAAATTGGCTAAAACCACTTGCTCTAATTGCACTTTTTGCAATTACCATAATTGGTTTTTTAGGTTCGTCTACCACTTTCAAAAGTGACAAAAGTAATTTAACCTTTGCCACAACTTCGCCTGAAAGCGTAGGACTCATAACCTATCTTAAAACCCCACAACTAATTGCAACCGATGGCACCAATCTATTTGTATATGATAAGCACACCAAACTTATATCCAAAATAGATACCACCACCAAAAAGACTCTTGCAACTTCCACCGAAGAAAAAGAGATTTTGCAAATTAAAGCAATTGAAGACGCTATGTTTGTTTTAGCAAAAGACGGCGACTCAAATAAAATTTTCCAATTACAAGTTTTAAATTCCTCAATCAATTTTTTACCAATCAATGCAAAAATGCCAAACCCTACCATGTTTGACATCACAAAAACCGATTATTATTACACGCTTTACTTAATAGACTCATCTCTCGTTATAAACCGAGAAGTCTTAAATGTTGGAGAAACAGCAACATCTAACCAGCAATCATTCGTCCCAAGTCAATACACTACCGAATTTGGAACCGATGTTAAAGCGACAAATTTGCTAGTTTCTGGCACCGACATCTATTTATCTTACACTGATGAATCTGACGCCATAATTCGTTCTGCAACCATAAAATTAACCCTTTCTCCAAGTGGCGAAAGTGCGTACTATAAAACCGAAACCACCGAAGAAGGTTCCGCCATTTACTATTATTATAGTTCGGGCGAAAACGCTAGTTCAATTATTGCAAGTACCGAAACTAACGGAACATACACATTTCTAACTGCTTCAAATACCATTATATTAGACGCTACAAATAGCGACGAAAGTTTAAAAAAGACGGTTAATATATCCGATTCTGTAAAAAGTAATTCTACAATTTTCTTCGAAAAAGTTGAATTGTCTTCGCTTACTTTCCTGCAAGATAAGATATACTTTACCGACCCCGCTAACCAAGTAATCTTTGTTTATGGCACATCTAGTATAAACCCAGCACAAAAAACCACCGAAGTATTTTTGGCAAACACTTCGCCAACGCCCGAAATACAAGGGATTTCTGCGCATAAGTATATTGAAGTAGACGCTAATTGTACGGCAGAATTATTTAATACCCCATTTGCAATAGACCCACTATTTACCCTAAATGCTGGAACCCGCTTAACAATTATTGCAGAAGACCAACCCGAATTTGCAGGATTTTATTATTGCATTTACTCAACCGAAAACCAAAACCACTATTTGTATTTAAAAAAGGGTAACAACGTAAAAGTTCTTTCAAAAACCCCCGTTTCTACCCCAGCAAAAGTATTGGGTTCAAACAATACTCCACTATTTAGTTTGCCATCTTCAAAGACGGATTCTAAAAATACTGTTATAGAAAATCTAACAAACAACACTGAAGTCACTCAAGTAGTTTTACAAATTGTAAAAAATAGTCAAGATGAAAGCTTCTATTGTGTAACGACCCCTAGTGGGAACACAGGATACATTCGTTATACTCAATTAAGCTTGGCAAATAGCCAAATTGCCACCAAAAAGGTTAAGTGCAACGGCAGAACAAAGAGAGATACAACAATGTATCTATCACCTTCTGCAGACTCTAAAATCTCCTATTCTGACGAGCAAATCGCAGAGTTTGAAACTTTGGACATCACTAATAATACAAGAGTAAAACTCCTTGAAGAAATCAGTGCCAGTAAGCAATTTATCAAAGCCATTTACCAAAATGACGGCGGACAAATTTTTGTAGGTTACCTAAAAACCGAGGATATAAAAACGGATAAACTAACCCCATTACAAATAGTCGGTATAGTCCTAGTTGCAATAAATATAGTTTTACTATTAGTAATAATATTCTTCCGCAAATCATTTACAAAGAAAAATTCTTCAACTCAGTCATCTAATTATTCTGTTGGTACCACATCAATAAATTCTTCAACCAACCCTACCGGCACTAACATAAAAAATTCATCAAATGGTTCAACCACCACAAAAAGCGCTGGTACAAAAGCCCAAAACATGAGTACCGCAAAAAAGAATAATTTTAATGCCAACCAGAATAGTGCCGAACAAAATAATACCAAACAAAATGCTGGTGCCAACAACTCTATCACACCCGATATAGATTCATCTAACTCTAACCCACAAGATTAGATTAAATTCATCCAACACTAATTCACAATGCTAAATGCGGGAAAGTTTTACAAAACCTTATATCGGTCTAAAAAACAAATAATCACACACTTCTATTAATTTTTCCCCGCTAGTACCTCACCTACCATTCACTAGTAAACTAGCGGGCGTCTCTTGCATACAAATTGGTACAAATTTTAATTGATTAATTGCCTTTGGTTTAACCGCCAAAAGTTTATATCAAAAAATAACCTCGTAAATATTTACGGGGTTATTTTAATTTGGAGATAAAAATTGTTTTTTTACTTTGTTTTTTAATAAAAATTTGTTCAAACTATATTCTTGCAATCTTTTTTACATATATTAAGTTTTATTTTTTGTCTACCGCTATACATTTTGTATGTTATTTTAGCGGGGTTTTTAGCCCAACCAACTCTACCTATCCTCATTATTTAATGTTTTTACACTCATTATTTGGTGTTTTTGCACTTCTTTATTTAGTGCCTTTACTCGGGTTGTTTAGTGTTTTTTAGTGTCCTTTTCGTCAAGTTTTGGCTCTAAATCTAGCCCACCTATTATAGGCTTTTGTGGACAACCATAAGAAAAGTCATTTACTTTTACAAAAATAGCATCCTTTGTAACCATTGAAACCCTATTTCCTGACCCCCTACTAAAGAAGTCGTAAATGTCGTCCTCACTCTTCCATTCTGGCAAATACAAATCAAATTTTAAGTCCTTGGCTCCAAAGCCTCGTCCAGCAACAAGTGTGGCACTAAATAGTTCATACATTCTTTTTACATTTCTAAAACCATTAGTTACAACCATCCACGAAACGCTCCACTCATCGTTCACATTCCTTTTAAATAGTGAAAACCCGGTAAGTACATCGTTTTCTCTTCTTGTTAAAATTTCAAACTCTTTGATTTGTCCTGCGAACTTTCCTATATTAATAGGATGCTCTCTTTCAAGAAAGTGGCGATCGACTATCATTTCTTTTAATGGCTTGTTACTTTCAACAACTTTATCCACTTCCGCTAAGAAATCTTTGTTTTGCATAATAGACTCGCACGCTTGAACTTCGTAAACAACTTGTACCTTATTTCTAGATGAAGATGTTCTTCTTTTTGCAGTTGCTTTCTTTTGTGTTGTTACCACCCCTACATTTTCTTGTTTGTTTGAATTGTCAGATTTTTGACCTCTGTTGTTCATAATTAACTTTCTCCTCATTAGAAGATTCTTTTTTTGAACTCCTATTTTTTATTTTATTTTTATTTTTTTGTAAGGACTGTTTTCTGTTCCTTACACTACATATTATAATAGCATTTATTCAAAATTCAAAATACTATTTTTGTCGAATTTTGTCTTCTTTTGTCGAATAAATCTTAAATTTCATATTTTTGGTAATTTTTAAAACTTTTTTATCTAAAATTTTGTCAAACAAACCCAATTTTCGTATAAAAAAATTAATTTTCCCACAAAGCCAACCTAGTTTTCATATATAATTAAACACTTCCGCAATTTCACAACCAAAATTTTCGTATACAATGCTTTAATTTTCCCGAGACTACCCCCAATCGCTTATTATTCTAGTAATCACCAAAAGCATACCCGACACTCGCTTATTATTCTAGTAATCACCAAAGCCCACCCCCACTCGCTTATTATTATACACCACCCCGAAGCCCACCATTCCACATATAATTCATACCTTTAAAATGTAATAAAATTAAAGCAAACTATACCCCTAAAAAATAACCAATCACGTTAATAGTAAATAAAACGCACACAAAAAAATGTAGTTAATTAAATTCACTTTTAAAACTAAAAAGTTTCAAAATCAAATAAAAGTAACTACATTTTAATTTCCGCCAGCAACAAGATTTAATTTAAACGCCCATTTTTTATAAAGTGACGCATTTTTGCCGTTATCGGAAATCATACCATAATTTGTATTATAATCTCCAACCGCTTGCGAATTATACTCGCCGTCGTCTTTTGCATATTCAGTTGTATTATATTCTAGTAAACACCTAATATAAATGCAAGTATTTGGTGTTACGCCATTTTCAGTATTACCACCAACCGAAACGGTATAAGCCGTGGTATCTTCGCCCGTTTTACCAGTTTTTACAGGGAAAGCAAGTACATTTGGATTATTATCCCAATCGGTAGGTTCTGCAAGCGAACTTCCGCCCGCAATATAAGAGTACGTTAGTTTAATTCGCTTTTTATCTCGCTCCAACGCCAATTTGTCGTCAGCGTCTAGCCCCGCCCCGTCACTCATAAGGTAAGCATAAATAGATTTATCTTCTATACTTATAATGGTTGGAAAACCATTATTTACATCCACAATATATTTAAACACATACTCTATGCGGTTATTGTAAACGTTTATGTCAAGTTTTTGCCCTTGAATTTTTGCAAGGTTACCATTAACACCCGATACATACCCAAATTGGTCAACCGCCGTTGTTGTATTTTGGTTATATAACTCCAAAAAATCGTAATCGGATAAATTGTCGGTAGAAGCACCCGCTTTTTTTGTACCAAATACATCCGCACGCATACCAGCCGAGCCATATTGCGTTTTTTCGCCATACACACCGCCCTTCCGCTTAGCGTAAAGCGTACCATCAACCACCGAAATTTTAATGTCCAAATCGTTAGAAATAGTCGTTTCAAACTGTGCCGTTGTAGATGCGTAAACACCAACCGCCATAACCGCAAGGCAACACAAAATAGAAATGACTGAAGAAATCAACTTCTTTTTCATTCTGTGCCATTTATAAAGATTAACTTTTTTTGCCATGGACAAATGCGTCAGTCTAGCTAGACTATCTCCTTTTAATACTTATTCGTTATAATTATACTTTTTTTTCAAAATTCTAGCAAATAAATTATACCAAATTTGAATATTTTTATAATTATATTTTTTTAGGTTTCCCCTTAAAATACCGCCCTTTTATGAATATTCTTTGTTATTTTTCGAAGAGATTATTTGGGAAAATTTAGTTTCTCTGGTTTAAAATCTTGTCTGGGTGTTTCTATTATTCAGTTCATAACCAATCATCAAAAATTTAACTTCAAGTTTTTAGTAGTAATAAAAAGCATTATCTATTATTAATTTTTTTGTTATCTGCTTTCAAAAAATCAATAATATCTTTTACAACTTCGTCTTTGTTGGTTTCGTTTAATAGTTCGTGGCGCGCACCCGTGTACAATTTAGCATACACATTTAACCAGTGATGACGATAAACCTTTAAGAGTTTATTCACGCCCTTGCCGTATTCTCCAACAGGGTCTTTGGTACCAGAAATTACAAGTATTGGTGTACTTTCGTCCACAACTGCAAGATTTTTATAGTTCTTCCTAGCCGAACCAAAGAAACTTGAGTAGAAGCACGCTGGAAAGGTACAGCCACACAAAACATCTTCGTGATATTTTTTCCAAACCCTATCATCTCTAGATAGCCAGTTGCCATTTTTAAACTTCTTTTCATATTGCTTGAAACTAAGTTTTTCAATGAGCTTTGCATCCGCCCCACGCCCCATACAATCTTCGGTAATCTTTGCAACTAAATTTCCAAAGAAGAATGCTGGACTTTTAGCGTATCCCGTACCACACAAAATAAACTTATCCACATCGGCGTCCGATTCGGTCAAAAGTCTTTGAGTTACGAAACTACCAAAAGAGTGACCAAATACGAAAAGTGGCAATTTTTTATATTTATTTTTAAGATATTTTATATATGCCTTTTGGTCGGTTACAATCTCATCAAAAATGTTTCCATCGCTATATCCGGGGCGAGATATAACCATATTTTTGCCGTGACCCCTAAGGTCGCTGGTTACAGCAATATATCCCGCCTTGTTTAGTTTTGAACAGAACCATTCGTATCTGCCCGAATGCTCTTGCATTCCGTGAATAATTAGCACAACGCCCAAAGGCTTTTCAACCTCGTCATAAATTTTGATAGTATTTTTGCGATTTCCACCAACCGCAACAACTTCTTCTATCATTTTCTTTCTCCTTTGTTAATAATTATCTAAGTAACCTAAATGAAATTTTCACTGGGTTATGAGAACTATACAAATATCCGTTATCTATTACCGAAACATTATCTACTGAGATATTTTTACTTACAATAAAGCCGTCCACAATTGCTTCAAAACTTCCGCCTTTATTATAACTTACACTCATATCTCTAACCGTTCCAATATTCTGGTCTATTGCAACTTCATCTCGGGCTATAGAATACCCAATCCCGTTAAGCACATCCGCATTAAAAGAGTCTGGCAAATTCTTACTCCAACTAGGAGATTGCATATTGTTCAAAAATTCGCCGTCCGCTCCGTTTAGTAAATACCCAAACGAACCACCTACCAAACAATAATTACCCTTGGTGTTTAGTTCGTAGTCCATAATTTTTAGAAGTGCTTCCAAATCTTTCTGTCTAATATCTTCATCTTCATAAATGCCAACATTTACATTTATAATGCTTAGCATACTGCTTCCCGTCGTTTTAAAGCGAGTTAAAATTACGCAATTATCGTTTGTTCCGTACTTGGTCATAAATTCCGAATTAGAAGGCAATGAATATCTAATTCTAAAACTTATATATTTATCCGAGAATGTTGCCATTCTGCTGTCCGTCCTTCCAAGTGGACTAGATATAGGACTAACCACATAATTACTACTACCCGTTTCTGCAAAAACGCCCGCCATAGAAGAAAGTGAGTTTGTAAGTATCTCTTTTTGGTCTACATAATAACTCCTAGTACTATCCACATCAATATCTTGAAATAGGATAAAATCTACACTAGAGTTTACGCCCTTACCAACAAGTTCTGCCGAACCATTTGCATTAATTATAACACGGTCTTTGTTTGTCGCTCTAGAACTTCCGCCCTTGGTAGAACTTCCGTTCGCCATTTTATTTTCCGCTTTATAATAGGTAAAATCTGGGTCCATAATACCATAACTCATATTGTAAGTAATACAATCAAGAGTAGTATTTAGCATAACGGTGTTATTTTTGTTTTTATTTACAATCTGCAAATACTTCCAGTCGTACACTCTATTATGCCCACTTTGAAGGTATCCAAGATACGCCCCAAATATAGCACCGCAACCAATAATTACCGATACAACCGCAATTGTAATTTTTAACCACAATGGCTTTGGCTTTTTAATCTCATTTTCAATATCCGCTTCGGTCTGCTCAGATTTTCCTGGTCTAAACCTTACACTTCTATTCTTATCTTTTATTTTTTCTTTATCAAAGCCCGCACCATTTACAGCACCCGTTCCACTTGTCTTTTTAGGGAATAGCACAAACTTAGACTTTCGTTTTTCATCTTCTTCTATACGTTTGTTGCGTTCTTCTTCCGTTTCGCCAAATGCGCCAGTTATTGCAGTATCTGGTGTTACGCCCGTTTCATCCGCAACCGCTTTTACGGTATCGCCAGCAGTTTCAGCAGTAGTTTCGGTGGTTTCAGAGTTCCCTTCGGTGGTTGTTTCAGCGGTTTCTATGTTTGTAGACTTTTCATTTTCTGTCGATTGATCTACATTTTCGCCCGAAGCTTCATCTTCTACTTCTTCTTCAACCTCTTCTTCTACTACTTCTTCTTCAACTTCCTCTTCTATCTCATCGTTAGAAGTTCCATTATCGGTAGTTTCGTTTTTTGGTTTTTCTTCGTCTTCGGTTGCTCCCTTTTTGCCTTTTTTCTTTTTAGATTCCTTGGATGCATCATTTTCTAACTTTTCAATTTCACTAATAGTTGCAGTAGGACCCGCAACCGTCCCCATTTTTCCAGGAAATTTAAACTTTGACTTTTTAGGTTCTGTTGCCGTTTCGCCAGTTTCTACACTCGTTCCCGTTCCACTCTCAAGCGTTTCAGCACCCCCAACACTTTCAGCACCGGCACCATTTTGTGCATTAATATCTCCAGTGTTTGCATTTCCAACCACCGTACCATTTGGGGTGTTTACATTTTGAGTGTTCACATTTTCAGCACTTACACCATTTCCAACGTTCACACTTCCAGCGGTTCCGCTTGCGGTCATTAAATTATTATTCGCCCCAGTATTTACGCCACTATTCATTTCAGCGGTTACATTACCTGCACCAACTACTTGACCTTGCGTAACACCCAAAGCCCCAGCATTTTGTACATTTACACTGCCCGTACTTTCATTATTTCCAACATTTCCACTATTTAAAACATTTTGGTCATTCATATTCCCCGCACCAGCATTCTCGCTAATTATTGCATTATTCACATTTTCAGCGATTCCACTTGTAGTAGATGTAGCGGTTTGTAGTGGTGTAGCAGTAGGTGTAGTTTGTGCAGTACTAGGCGTGCCACTAGGCGAAGTAGTTTGCATATTAGCGGGTGGACTTTCCATTCCTTTCTCCACTCCATCTACGCTTCCTACATTTACTCCGCCCACCGAATTTGCCGTTTGTAATTCCGTTTTTTCTGCACCCAAACCTTCACCAGTAGAATTTTGCTCTACTGATGAATTTTGATTGTTGGAGTTTAAATTTTTTTGAGTGTCCTTATCTTCCACTTTTGTTTCTCCTAAAAAGTCTATTAGTCACAAAACAAATTACTCAATTAGTTTAATTACTTTTTTGCCGTCGGTCGAATTTTTGACCGCAATGTTTCGTGTAAGCAAAATAGAGTCCATACTATTTTTGTCTGCCACATTTACAATAATGTTACTACCGCTCGCTTCACTACTTATGTATACAAGATTTGTAGTAATCTCGGTGTTACCAACAGTATCGGTCTCGCTATAAGTAACTGAGCGAGATGACGAACGAAGTGTTAGCAATCTAGTTTCAACTTCGGTATATTCAAGGTTTCCCGCTTCAATACTTGCTCTACTATAAGTTTGCACAGTAACCTTTTCTGGTATATAGTATAACACAAGTTTGGTGCCTTGACCAACAAAATCATCGTAATTATTAATAACAATACACTTTTCGCTTGCAACGTACATCGCCAGTGGATTTTCTTCGGTGTAGTTTCCAGCACTTGAGTATTTTATATCGGTATCTATTCTATGAATATCTCCGCTTAAAATCGCACCTGTAACTTCGTCAAACTCCACATCGCCTTCGCCCGCAAACTTAATGCCGAATAGTTCAAATCCGTCATATGCATTAATTTTAATTTTTACCGCACCATGCTTTGCAAATATTGTTCCATTATTTAATAAACTAATCTCGCCAAATGCAAGGTTTCCATTTTTTACAGTAAACAAACCCGATTGACCCAAATTAGATGTCTTATCCAAAATCTCGTTTCTAACATCAGAGTAACCATTACAAAGAAGTGGGTGCAACATAATGTCGCCCTTTAACCTTCCGTCTTCCACTCTTTCGTTATCTAATCTAATTAGACTAGTTTCAGTTTTGTCATTTTTTAATTCATCAATAGTTCCACGCCTATCAAGAGTTATTACAATGGTTGAATTTTTTTGGATATTTGTAAAAGTGTAGGTAAATGGGTCGGTAATAGACCTAATGGATGGGTCATTTATATAGTCATACACTTCTTCGCCATTTACTCTTACACTATAAATGCAACCAATAGAAGTTGGCTCTATTCTAAACCAAGGGCTAGTACCCGTTTTAACCGTACTACTAACCGAACTAGACACAATTTTACCAAACGAATCAAAACTGGTTCCACTATCCAAACTAATTTTTGTAACCGAAATGGTAACGTCTTTTCCGTTTTTTCCACCTTCAAAAATGTCTTTTCTAAACACCACAAGGACGGTAGCGGTTAATACCGCCACCACCCCCGCAATAATTCCAAAAATCATCCACTTCTTTTTATTCATAAGTGTTCTCCTTTAAATCGTTTCGCCGTTATATACTCTAATAAACTTGAAGCATGTAAATAAATCTACCGCACCAGCAAGATATGAAAGTACTTTAGTTTCATCCCCAACGCCCGCTTGACTTAACGAACATCCGTTAGATGGCTTTGATATACTAAACCCACCAATGCTATTATTATTTGCAAGATACACGCTATTTGTATTGTTAGACGAATTAATGTTTATACCTAAATAGATTGTAAATATGCAAGTTGTTTTTGTGTATTCGGTTTCTACGCCTTCTTCATCTACAATGGTTATTGTTTCGGTTTTTGTAAAGTAACAAATATCTCCAGCAATCAAATTAGTACCCTTTAACCCACCATTAATTCCAATGCCCGCTTCTTCGTCTTCTGCGGTATAATAGAACCCTTCTATACTATTTGCATCGTACTTACATTCAGTGCTTGGATCTACAGTTTCTCCACCAATTGTAGGTTTTAGTACTTTGGTGTTTTCGCCATTAAATGAAACTTTGTCTTCGCCTTGCATAACAAAGTAAACGCTTCCGGCATCCACTCCGCTACTTTCCGCAAAACTTAAACTTGCAATAGCATAAACTAGTCTTACGAAACTCGCTGAATTTATATCTATATACTCAGTTTTCTCATTTCCAGACGCCTTAACTTCAGCCATTTTCTCAATTAATTGTTTTAGTTGTTCAATCGTTTTGGAGTTTCCTAAATCGAATACAAAAGACCCATCTTCACTAGATCTAAATCTATACTTATAGTCGGTGGTTGTATCTGCGTTCCACTTTGCAAGTTGCAGTGCTGTACGAACTAAAATTTCACGCTTTTTATATTCCACATTATTATTATCTTTAATAGGTTTTAGTGTGTTTACAGCGTTAATATATGATGTGTAATAATCGGTACCTACTTCTAGTGGTGCAACTTCATCTAATACGCCAATTACCGTTCCGTCAGCATTAAGATTAAGTTCTTTAAATTGTTTAAATAGGAAACTATCCGTACTTCTAGTACCTACCATAATAGCCCCAGCAATAATATTAGAGTCCGTTCCATCAATTTTTATACCATTATCGGTCACTTCAATTTCAGGGAGCCTACTATAAAACATTACTAATACTTCGCCTTGACTAAGTTTAGACATAATGTCCGTCATCATAATTTTACCGCTAATGAGATTTCCCGAACTATCTTTCAGCACTTCAAAATTTAATTCTCCGCTATTTAGCATATCCTTAATAGTAAAGTACTTACCATAAAGATTAGAGTAATTCATATAATTAATTTTTGCCCAATATGTCTTTACATTACTTACGCTATTTAGTTTTCCAAGCATTTCTCCAAAGGTTGCAAACTGGTATTCGCTCTCTAGGTGCTTTCCCCTAATATTACCCATTTCAACAGTATTTGGAACATAAGTCGTTGGCGTAATACTTTCGGTTTGCTCACTTTCTGCGGTTACTACCTTGTCTTCGGTTACATCAAAGTCCACTTTCGCATAAATTGCATACATATAGATATTTATAGCGCCCAAGTTTTCGTCTACAGTATCACGCTTTTTAACCGAGAACTTTTGGTTCATTGTTAATGTGTACGAGAACGCACTTTCATCTAAACTTGGTACGAAAATAGTTTTTCCAGTAGAGTCCACAAAAAATTTATTCATTTTTGTGTCGCCTATAATAGATATACTATCTTGATTTAAAAAGTAATACAAGGTAAATTCATCTAGCACAATATTGCCGTCTACCGTCTTTGTTAAAATATTATCATACACCTTTAGCCAGCCCGTAATATAATATTTTTCATTACTATTACCAAAGGTATAATATTCATAAGCATTTACGGTAAAGAAGTCTTTGTATTCCTTTTCTTTACCAAAGAAGTATCCTTTGTGTGCCGTTCTTGTATAACCATTTACGCCCGTTGGATTTTTAAGACCATTCCATGTATAATAATATACATTTATATCCGCTTCATCCATAAATAAGGTATAGTAGTCAAACGAACCGCCCGACTCTGAATCAAACACATTAGGTAGTTGCCAAATTTCATTGCCGTCAGCGTCTAAAATTGGGTTCCCGTCACTATCTACCAAGTAATCGTAAATGCCGAGTTCTTCGTAGGTTGCGTCATCTCCAGTTGGGGTAATGTAACCAGCCCCCCTTACATCTCTAACCCAATAAGCAAAGAACCTAGGTAATTTATCGTAACTTGTAGTAATTTCTACAATTCTTTCAAGTGTGAATGTGGTAAAGTCTATAACCCCGCCGTTCCCGAGCATCTCTACATCTTTCCAGCCCGCAACTTCGCCCGTTAAAACACCTTCAGAGTCCGATGGAAGCCAAGTTTTTGGGTCGTTTCTAGTGTTGTATTTTACTACATAGTACATAGTGCTGAGTTCAGTTAAACTTGATGGGTCGAGCGGCAAAACTAAATCTTGCCCATCAAAACTTGTAATGTGGTATAACCCAGCATTAAACGAAAGCACATACGACTTGTAGTCATACACAAACTTGAAGTTTATTGAATTAATTGAATTATCAGCGTTACTAAGTGCTTCAATATCAAAGGTAAATGTATCTTGCTTAAAGTCATAATTTAAGCCGTCTAAAATTGCTTCTCCAACACTATCCGCTGTAATCTCTTCGCTATCAAAACTAACCGTTCCATCTGGGTTTACAATCACCTTTACAATTCGTTTTTCAACCACTTGTGGTAAGCCATATTTATCGGTTTTTATAGTAAATTGTACACCAGCATGTCTTTCCGTTCTATCGCCAAATAGTGAAGTGTACTCAACTAGTATTGTCTTAATAAATACACCATTAGATAAATATCTATCATAGTCGCCTTCTGAATAAACGTTTTCCCTATTCTTAATAACTGGTCTTATAAACTTAAGTGTGTTAAATACATAGACGTTACTTCCACCATAAATAGTGTCGGTTAAATTGATGAAGTCCCCAATTTTTATACCCCTGTTTAGATAATCTCCCGTCGCAAAGTTTTCCGAACTAAAGTCGTTAGTTACAAGCATTCCAATAGATGAAATATCCTTTTCTTCCATTTCATCATCTTCACTTGTCGCACTAAAACCAACATTATACTTAAATGGAGTATATTCCACTCTAATATCTACCGATTCTAGCATATCCCAATATAAGTAACCTTCTGAACTAGCGTACACAAAGCCCGCCATTTGGTTAAATATATTCATCTGCTCTTCGGTTAAATCTGACCTTAATTTATAATAATCTCCGTCAATTTCAAAGAACTCACTATTCAGTGACGCTGTATACTCATAGGTTCTAAGTTCACCATTTACAGCCATATCAAAGTTTATAATTCTTATAGAACTTTCATACATCGTGCCTTTATTCCAAATAAGATTAATGCCACTTGCATAGAACCCATTTTGAATAAT
Organism: uncultured Clostridia bacterium; assembly: GCA_934772525.1. Taxonomy (GTDB): domain Bacteria; phylum Bacillota; class Clostridia; order Christensenellales; family UBA1242; genus UMGS1908. Next base: position 246,104 of record CAKVMI010000001.1, on the reverse strand, counting down.
TTCTGGCACAATACTAATAGCCAAAATATCATCCACTCTAACTAGTTTATTTATTCTAATTGAATGCTTTAATCGGTCAATAATATTTCCTAAAATTGAGTTTAGACTTGATGCTGGATCTAGCGTTCCATCACCAATATTACCCGTTTTATAACCTACCGCACTAACCGAAAAGTCGGTAATATCTACATAGGTATACCCTAGAGTTTCACCGGTATCGGGGTCAATGATAGACTTTACATTTTGCCCGTATTTTCCAGTTACTCTATTGTTCATTTCATCGTTTAATAGGTAGTCGCCATCTAGTAACGCCTTGCCAACGCCGTCATATTGCAAGTTACTATTCTTTGTTGTAAATATAGGTACAAATACCACATTTCTGCAATAATTAAAGTCACATGCAATCTTACCTTCTCCATCTGGTCTTAACACTAGTACATTACTGAAATTACTTTCTTCAAAGTTTTCAACTGTAATAAATCTTTGAGCCTTCAAAAAGTCATCCGATACGTGTTGTTCTATTATTCCTTTTAATAGTTCGGTGTGATAAGTGTACATTCCAACCGTAATTGGGTCACCTTCTTCGGTTGTTCCCTTATTATATCCAAGCCCCTTTAATGCATTTTCATTTAAAAATGATTCTACAAACATTGCATTCGTAACTTTATCTATATGTACCCCAAATATTGAAGCGACCTTTTTAGCATATATAAAGTATTCAGTTTTGGTAAGTCTACTAACGGCTTCCATTACAAGGTTAAAGTTTAATTCAGCGTCTTCGCCCATTCTAGTATAGTAGTTATTTTCAAGTGCTTGAATTTCGTCGTCGGTTAGCCCAAAGTAACGGCTCAAAAATTCTATATTTACAGTTACTGCGGTATCAAAACCAGTGTCTTCTAGTACGCTTTCACTCAAATATTCCGAACTAAATGGAATAAGCCCTACAAGGTCATAACCCCTAAGTTTTAGTACCTTAATTTCTCTTTCAATACTTGCGTTATCAAATACGCCTAGTAAATTGCCCTTGAAATTTCCAACACTTAGTTTATCGGTTATACTCTTTTCAATGAAGTTTCCAACCAAGTCCGAAATCGAAACTCCGTAAGGAATATTTTCCACATATTTTACTTCATAGTTTCCTTTGTCTGTATAATTTACTCTACTCACCGTTTCGCTGTCAACACGTCTTTCTGCATCCACACCAACTATACTAAATTCATACTTTATGCTAGTTGGCACAACATACCAAGTACTGTTTTTGTTGCCGTCTTTATAGTAACTTCCTAAGTGATAAACGGCTTTATCTAGTACACGCTTTCTATCAACCGTCAAATAATCTTCATCCATAAAGTATCGTGATTGACCATTATCTAGTACAAAACTAGAATTCGCCGTACGTTTATTTGCGTCAAAGTCGTCTTTACTGGTTGTGAAATAATAAATTCTTTTACCCTTTGCAATATACTCTGGATTTGCTATAGGATAAAGTTCTAGAGCGTAATCTTTTGCATTTACAGGGAAACTCTTATACTCAATTCTACCACCTTCAAACGGGATTGTCGTTTCGGTAATAGAAGTCATATTGCCGATTTTATATACACGTTGTTCATAAATTAGATGTTCAATTACCAAAAAGTCGGTATCGGTGTAAATGTATCCATCCGCAACAATATTAATTTCGGCTGGAGATTCTTCTGCTGTGCTATCGCCATAGTTATAATCTTTAAAAATTATCTGTTTTTCGTTACAAATAGCATCAAACATAGCATATGCCACAACATAACTCGAATTAGTTGTATCAATAAGCCCATTTTTAATAAATGCATCCAATTTATTTAGGTACAAGTAGTCACTATTTGCAATATTGTTAAAGTACACACAAGTACATTCTTCATCTCTCATAACGTAGCAATATTTACCACTTTCAAAGCTTGAAGATGTTTCGCCCGACGCACTTACGTATAATATGCCAGGTTCGCTTATAGCACTTTTAGTTTCAACAAAGTTTTCGCTAAATACCCTTCTCCATTCTTGCTTTAGTTCTTCGGTTGAAAGTTCGGAGTACTTAAAAAATCTTTGAGTAACTTTTCCCGTGTCCGTTGTATATTTCAAGAGAAGTTCAATATTCTTTTCAGAAGTATCCTTAGAACTATTGTAACTATAGTTATTTTTAGCACTGGCTAGAGTGTAACAATATCTAGCCTTCCAACTAGAGTCATTTTTCTGGTCATCCCCGGTGTATATACTAGAATAACCATTTTTATCAAAGTAATAACTATCTTTAGTAAACGCCATAACCTTTTGAAGAGTATCAATCTTTAACTCGTACCCATATACCAAACTTCCGTCGTCGCCAATTACTTCCGACCCCGTATAAACCGAAGCCACACCATCACTTGACGCATAAACTCGCCCAAGCACCTTAGAGCCAGTAACCTTTTTGAATAATAGGTTAAACTTTTCTTCCCAAAGGTTCTTTCTTTCAAAGTCTTCGCAGTGTCTTGTGTAAGATGAATAACTAAAGAATTGACCGTCTATAAATAGTTCGTAGTTTGAAGGTCTTCCGCTAGAATCTAGTACTAGTCTTAGCCCCGATGATGTAATTAAGTTATCGGCAAGTAGTCCGTCGTGATTAGTATTACCAAAGTGAGCAATACCTGCTTCCGCACCATCGCTAAGTCCTTCTAAACTTGTATACACACCCAAAAATGCATAGCCGTCTTTTTCGGGAGAATTACCAAGGTCAAGTTTTTTATATTCACTAGCCGTACCAAATTCTTTAAAATACACGCTAACACTTTTAACGCTAATACCTAAAACGCTTACCGTTTCAACTTGAATTTTTATATTACCAACAAGTTTATATAGTCCATTCCCGCTTTTACCAATCTTTAAACTTGCTCGGTCGGTAACGCTTAAATTATATCTTATGGCACCATCATCACCCGTAAGATTAATGATTTTCCCCGCAAACTCATCATAGTTTTCGTAAATATTAGAGTCGTATTCTACATATAGTGGTAGTTCTATACTAATACCAGTAACTTTAAGAGTAATTTCCAAAACGGAATCATTTACAATTATCTCGCCATTTTCGTCCGTTTCAATACCTAAGTAATTTACACCAACAGCATCTTGATTAATTCCATAACTAGAGTTATCAAAATGGGTTGTAGTATCTATTACTTCGTTAGAAGTATATTTATAACTTCCGCCAACAAAAACATAACCCGATGGCAGTGTTGCCGAATAATTAAGTTTTATCCAAGGTCTATTTCCGTCCGCTTGCTTTTCTACCGAAAAAGTTCTAACAACTTTATATCCATTGTTTACCGTTTGACTATTAAATCCGCTACCAATAATTGTTGGAGAACCAACACTACCAACGCAAAGCATACCGCTAGTTGTAATAGTAGTACCTGGAACATTAAAGTCGGTTTCGTTACCTTTAGAGTCCACAAGTTTTAAATTTATTTTTAGTACAAAGTCGGTGATGTTATCACTATTAACCCTACCTATAAATTCTCTATTTCCAATAGTTGCGTTACTTTCTACATATTGAAGTTTTAGTCTTTTATTTTCGCCACCTATGTTTACTTCTACTTCACGAAGTTTGGTTGTATCTAGTCCGTTAGATTCGTCAAATAAGTAGTTCTTACCAAGCACAATATTTGCACTAAATTTAAATTCGTCTTTACCAACTCCAGCAAAGAATGTTCCAACCTTTGCATCCGTTCTTCCGCTAGCACTACTTTCTGCACTTCTTACAAAGTCGTAGTTAATTATACTACTACCACCACTTGTAACTCTTATGTAAACCTTGTCATAAGGAATTCCAGAAAGCGACTTGCTAGTAGAGCCCGATGGCTTAGACATAAGTGATACCACGTAAAAATTTTGAGTGGTGTAATTAATATACATACTGCTTTCAAGTGCGGTTTTATATAGTCTAATTCTGCCGTCATTAAAGAAAATCATTTCAAATTTTGTGTATTGGTTAGAAGCCCCTAAGCACTCAAATCTTTTACCAACTACCACACCGCCGTCAATATAGTCAGATACTCTATCAAAGCCAATGGTAATTTGTTGGTCAACTAAATCTTTGTTGCTTTCTACAAAAAAGTCAGAATACTCAATGTACACGCAATTGTTGTAACTATTTAATAGCAAGTAAGACTTGTTCTTTTCTATTTCCACAATGTTGCCATTTAGTGAATATTTATCTGCAAGTTTGTAGTAGTAATTTGTGTAGGTGCTTCCTTCTTCTTGGGCAGCATCTAATTGTTCACTGGCTCTTTCAAGCACGCCCTTCTTTACAAGACTTGCTGTAATCGTTTCATTAAAGTAGAATCTCTTATCACTTAGTAGTCCGCCATACACCCCACCATAAATTGTAAACCATTCGGTGTATTGCTTAGTACCATTAGTTGCAGTAACAAACGCCCCAATATGTGCTTCACTTAAGGTTTTAAAAGACGCTAAATCATTACCCGTTACAAGATTTACTATTAGTTGGTCATCGGTTGTGTAGCAGTTTAATTTGTTAGAATTTCTACTTGGATTATTAATAAGTCTTAACCTTTCACTGCTAAAGAATGCACCATCAGATATATCCAAAATAGAGCCATTTAAGTTTGTGGTGTTATCATTTGCTTTAATATCCACGCCGTCTTTAGTTAGTTGCAATTTATTTTTGCTACTATCTTGAACTTTGTCTCTAAGGCTCACTCTAACGTCAAATATAAAGTCGTGCTTTAATTCTCCGCCATTTGCCGTTGTAATAATATAATTAATAAGCCCCGTTTCTTTATCTACGCTAAACTTAAAAAAGTACGAAATATTTTCGGTATTCATATTGTAGGTAGATACATAAAAGCCATTATGTATTGCAAGGTCTTTACCCGTATAACTTATTACGCCTTCAGAGCAACTTCCACTAATGGTTTGCAAAGAAACTTCTCTATTTAGATTATTGTCATAATACTTTACTACAATTTCTGAAATGTAGTACATATTGCAGTCGTCGCCGTCAAAATCAGTTCCCTTAATTGGTTCTAACTGAAATTTTACGAATTTAGATTTTTCATATCCTAAATTATTGTTATACGCTATAAAGTCTGCACTTGTGTTTTTATTTCCACTATTAAAGCCGTCTTCTACTTGAAGTTTAAAGTTACTTGGGCTAATATTCTTTTCGGTAAAAGTACCATTTTTTATTAAATCGGTAATAAGCCCATCCATACCATATTCAACGTCACCCGTGTCAGATATGGTTAAATAGTCACAATTAATTGTATAAAGGTCGTCATTTATGCCTAAATTTTCTTTATCACTACTGCTTGATTGATTAAACGAAAAATAATGATTACCATCTACTCTTGCGTCTTTTAGTACAAACTTTAGGTAGTCATCGTATAAAATATCAGCACTGGTAACATTAGAATTTTTAGTTGGTTCTAAATCTAAATCGGTCTTATTTAAGTTCACCAAACAAATGGCTGACAAAACTCCAACAACCATTATAATCGTTGCACATACAATACCTAAAACCATCTTTTTTGTATTTTTAAAATACTTCATCATTTTGTTCACCCAAGACTTTTTAGTAAAGTTTTACTTTTGTAAAAAATTTCGATTTTTATTAGTAATTCACACAACTTTTTGTTATGATAAAATAACTAAATAAATACAATTCTAGCGTACTAATTTTACTAAGTTAAGTATAAAAAATTACACATAATAAGTCAAACAAAAACGCCCCTACATATATTATATTAATATTTTAATTAATTATTATAAAACGCAAAAGTTAAACTATAATTTTCCAAAATATTAGTTTAATTGATTAATTACATATTGCTAAAGTCTAAATATTGTTTATTAAGTCACAAGTCTAATCAATTATTACAAATGTAAAATCTAAATATTGTTTTCCAAATTATTAGTTTAATTAATTGTTAAATTGTAAAAGTCTAATAATAATTTCCTACAATAATAGTTTACCATTTTCTTAACATCAACAAAAATTCACCCTTTTTTAAAAATAAAAAATATAATCAAGCACTTTAAAAACTACCAAAAGAAAAAAGAATCTAACCATTTTTAGTTAGGTTCTTTTTTTATCAAATTAATAACTTTAAAACATAAATTATTTTGTCATTTTATCAAGAGCATTTTTTCTTTTTTGTTCTTCATTAGATAATTCATTTTGCGTATCTTTTTTTATCACCAGTTTTTCTATTTTTCTTTCGGGTTTACTACTTTTAGCATTCTGGAGTTCATTATCTTTATTTTTGTCTTCGGTTTTCTTTTCAGTTGCCAAAATTTCGGTACCTTTGTCTAAAGTACCGCTTTTTATATTATTTTGGTTATTACTTCCTTCACTTAGCGTATTTTCATCAACTAAGCCCAATACACCGCTTTCACTATTTGTATTAGTTTTACTAGTTTCAGTTTCTTTGGCTTTAGCATCTAAAACGCCAGTAGGTTTACTATCTACATTTTCACTATTATTTTCAGCACTTTTTCTTGGCTGAACTTTAGAATTATTTTTAGAAACAATTTTAACATTTTTACTAGCCAAAAATTCTTTTAGTTGTTCGGGTTTACCGCTTGTCATCCCATATTTATCCAAAATGTAGCACATAGATGACGTGATGAAAATATATAGATAATGCCCCGACTCCACGACTCTATCTATCCATCTATAATCTACCGACTGGTTTGCAACTTCAATCTCGCCTTTTAGCGTCCTTACATAAAAACCGCCATCGGTAAATTTATAATCTAGGTAAGTAGAAGCTGAGCACATTACATTTTTCTTAGCCGACCTTTTCACCACGCTTTTGTACAAAAATGGCATAATAACCGCACTAATTACACCAAACGCAAAAAATACACAAGCATACACCCAGCCATTTCCAATAACCAACATATATACACCTATAAGCATAAACAATGCAAAAACTGCAATACCTAACTTTATAAATGTAGGTTTTAGCGTCGCTTTATTAAAATCGGTAACCTCTCTACCGCTAAAATTTGTAGTATTTCGAAATCTTTCTATCTCTTCTTTAACCAAGTTAATTTCTCCTATATTCTAACACCCAAAACAACGGATGGATAACTTCTATCCATTCTGTCACTTCCGACATATTCAAGTTTTCCAAGTTTTGAAAACGCTTTAATAGCCGAAATATTACTTGGATGAATTCCAGCACAAAGTGCATTAAACCCAACACCTTTTGCAATTTTTAGTAGTTCTAGGTTCACTTTATTAATTATTCCCTGACCCCTATACTTTTCATCCACCATAAAGTATCCAATCTCTCCAAGTTTTAGTTCGGGAGAAATAAATTCATCAGATACAACATAATTTGGTACATCAAGTTCTAATGCAGACACCGCAACCATTTTACCGCTATCCAAAAACGCTCCAAATAAGCACCCGTCCGCAATTAGTTTTTGAAAGTCTTCTGCCTTCATTTCCTTGTACCAAAATTTATTAGGGAGAGTTTCCATAGTCTTGTTATAAAGCAAAACGACATCTCCTAGGTCGTCACGAGTAAGTTTCTTTATTTCCATATTTTCCTCACAAAATAGTTATATTTTTATAACAAAAAATCAAAACAGGAGAAATCATATTCCCCCGTTTGATTTTTTATTTTTAACTTAGCCAGTTCACAAATACGTCAACCGATTTTACATCAATTCCAGCTTTTGCTCTAACCAAACTCTTGCCCGATGTGGTTCTAGATTGGTTATCTAAACTTTCGGTATTGTATCCGCCACGGTCACCATTTTTAGCTTCAATTACAATGGTAAATGGCTTATCTATAACCGCACTAAATACGCAAGCGTTACCATTATTTGAAGCACTTAAATCCATAATTCTTACACCCTTACGGTATCTTGCCATTGGTTCAATTTCAGCAAGTTTAACCTTTTTAGCGTATCCCTTATCCGTAATAACAGCAATACGGTTGTTTGGCATAACTTGACTAGATAGAATAACTTCATCCCCGTCAGCTAGCATAATACCCTTAACACCACCCGAAATTCTACCTTGCAAAGGTATATCATCGGTAAATGCGTTTAGAGCCATACCAAGTTTAGTTACAAATAGTATAGTACACTTAGGGTTAGTGTTTTCACTTTGAACATCTACCAAATAGTCATCATCTTTAAACTTTGTAGCTTGGAAATAATTTTTAAGCAAGAAGTATTCGCTCCAAGCAGTCTTTTTAATCATACCAGCCTTACTAAAGAATAATAAGTTCTTTGCGCATTCTTCAGCATTTTCAGCATCTGGCATTTCAAATACAGCTACAGGGAATTCGCCAGCAACCGCTTCTTTAAACATAACATTAAACTCAATACCCCTATCCTTCATCTTATGTTCAGGAATATCGCCAGCAGTTAGTTTAAATGCGTTTCCAAGGTTTGTAAAGAACATTAGTGTTTTAGAAGTATTAGTCTGAATTAGTTTTCTATAAATATCACTATCGGTAGTCTTTTCGCTAAACTCCTTGCCACTCATATTAAAGTGCTTTAAGGTATGAAGTTTTACAGTTCCCGCCTTAGTAATACCGACAACAACTTCTTCAATAGGTTTAGAGTCATCTTCGGTTGGGATAACAAATTCGCCAAGGTCTTTTATAATAATACTTGCTCTTTCAACCTTAAATCTCTTTTTGATTTCAAGCAGTTCACTCTTAACCGTTTCAAGTTGAAGTTTTGGACTATTCAGAATCTTAGTTAACTTTTCAATTAACTCTTTTAATTCTTTAAGTTCTTGTTCAAGTTTGTACACTTCAAGATGTGTAAGTCTTGCAAGTCTTAAATCAAGAATTGCTTGTGCTTGACGGTCAGACAACTTAAATCTCTCCATCAATCTTCTTTTTGCTTCTGGAGTGTTTGCACTAGTTTTGATTATCTTTACAACTTCATCAATATTTTTAACGGCAATAACCAAACCTTCCAAAATATGAGCACGTTCCTTTGCTTGGTCTAAATCATACTTTGTTCGTCTTACTATTATACCTTGTTGGTAATCTACATAGTACTTGATAATTTGCATAAGACCAAGTTGTTGTGGTCTACCATCTGCAATTACAACCATATTGATACCATAACTTACTTGCAACTCGGTAAGTTTATATAGGTTTTCAAGCAATTTTTCAGGGTCGGCATCCTTTTTAACCTTAATAACCGCACGTGTACCCGTCTTATCCGATTCATCAACAATTTCAGCAATACCATCTAGTTGTTCTTTTTTTGTTTCTCTAAGGTCTATAAGTTTTGTTAAAAGACCCGCTTTTTTTACACCATAAGGAAATTCGGTAATTACAATACTCTTTTTATCTTTATCTCGAGTTTCAATATACGCTTTTGCTCTAATTGAAATTTTACCCTTACCAGTTTCATAAGCGTTTGCAAGTTCTTCCCCTGCAATAATAACACCACCCATCGGAAAGTCAGGTCCCTTAATATACTTCATCATTTCCTTAAGTTTAATGTTAGGGTTATCAATATAAGCCACAACGCCCGAAATGACTTCATTAAGATTATGTGGTGGAATATTAGTTGCAAGACCAACCGCAATACCAGTAGCACCATTTACAAGTAGGTTTGGAAATCTAGATGGCAACATATCAGGTTCTTTTAACGTATCATCAAAGTTATACGACCACCTTACAGTATCCTTTTCAAGGTCACGGAGCATTTCCATTGCAAGCGGTGCAAGTCTAGCTTCGGTATAACGCATAGCAGCAGCATCATCTCCATCTTCACTACCAAAGTTACCATGACCTTCTACCAATATTTGACCCATACTAAAAGGTTGTGCCATTCTTACCATTGCATCATAAACGGAAGTATCGCCATGCGGATGATATTTACCCAAGCAGTCACCGACAATTCTTGCAGATTTTCGGAAAGGTTTATCTGGAGTGATACCAAGTTCTAACATATCGTACAAAATACGTCTTTGAACGGGTTTTAGTCCGTCTTCAACACGTGGCAACGCTCTATCCAAAATAACATGTTCAGAGTAAGGCAACATAGACTCGTGCATAACGACATCTACGCTTTTTTGAATTACATTTTTACCAAAGCCAGCAGTTACAAACATCTCTTGCTTTAACTTCTTTTTTAATTCCGCTTGTTCTTCAATAGACTGGTCAGTTGTTACACTTTGCTCACTAACTTGCTCCATTTGTTCAATTAAGTCATCAAGACCAACTTGACCATCTAGTATGGTATTTTCATCATCACTATTAAGTTTGTTTTTTAACTCCTCAATTTTGTCGTCGTTGTTCTTGCCGTTGTTTTCGTTATCATTTGCCATTGAAAATAAAATCTCCTTAAGAAAAGTGTTTTTCTATCTCCTTAATTTTTTACAAAGTGTTCATTTTTAACGCTTTAATTTTAAAAATTTTGTTTGAATAAAAAGTTATAAAACTTGTTTTTCGGTACTTATATTTTTTTTCGTTTTAAATTACTTCAAAACCAATTCTTGCACTCGAAACTCATACCGAATTTAAGCATTGACGCTCCACTTAAAACATCTTATAAAAAAGTAAGGGAATTATTTATTCATAATAGAATTATAACATATATAAGCCCCAATTTGCAAACACTTTTTGCGGTTGTTATTATTCAGTAATTCAAAAATTTTCGAGCAATTAGCCCGTGTTTTTACCGCTATCTAAACCCAATCAAAATTCTTTTAAATATCAAAAACACTTCTAGTAATTATAACCTTTTCAAACTCTGCAAAGTCTCAAATTTTTAAAAAAATTATTTCCGCTAATGTACATTTTTCAAACCCTAACTAATCATCAAAAAACTATTCTCAGCAACAATAATCTCTCCAACATTTTCACACTTTTTAGATACTTTAAAATCTGAAATATTTATTTTCAGTAACAAAAAATCTCTAGCAATAAATTACGCTAAAGATTTATTCATTATAGATTATTTAATTGTACATCACGTATCAAAATGAAATGACCCAACAGATGTCGACCACTCATTACTTTAATTTTAATACTTCCTTTAATCTCTCAAGGTCTGGAACATTCGCTTTTTCCATTGGAAAAGCACGCATATTATCTTGATAAACAAATATATATCTTTTGCTTTCTCTTATTTTAAAGGCATCCGAATAATACAACTTACAAGTGGTCTCTACTTCTCCGTGATAATAGGTCTTAATCTCCATATACTCATCATAAATTGTATACTCGTTTTCTTTATTAATCTTACTAAAGTTTTTAATTATTCGCCCATAAGTAAAAATAAGTACTAGCCCCATTGCAAATATTGCAGCAAAGAAGTATTCCAAAAATTGATTATCATCACTACCCGTAAAAACAATAACAGACACCGTAAATACTATTCCGACAAAACCCAAAACCGAAATTACAATTGCAAATATACGAGGAACTCTAATCAATTCCTTTTGCATATTTTCATCTAACTTTGTTCTAAATTGCATCAACTTGACCCTCCAAAAAATTTAACTAAATTTTATCTGTGCGGAAACTCTTTTAATTTTTCACTATCCAAAATGGTGTTAAAATATTTTAACATTTCAAGTGAAACGCTTTCAAGCGGAGTATCATTATGATAGGTATAATCATAATTATAATCGTCCACATTGTCATCTGAAGAATTTCCAAATACAACATTTTCAATATCCGACCTAGTTATCTTTAAAGTTATACATCTACCATCAATCAACTCTCTAAACTTTTCAATTTCCTTTGGTTCTCTAATATGCACAAACATAACTTGATAGATATCATCTTCCATAAATCTTTTGTATTCGCTCAAAAGATATTGGGTTGGATAATCATTGTATTCCACCAAAAGACTTTTCATATCCGACAAAAATTTACGGTCTTTAAATTCCTTGCCGTTTTGCCAACCTACCGTTCTTGCAATTTCTTTAACAGGGTCAATGCTTGAAACATTTAATACATTATAGCAATCTGAAATAACGTTGCAGAATGTATCTTTTCCAACTCCACCCCTTCCGTTTATAATTACAACCAGTTTAAACTTATCCATAGTAATTTCCTTTTTCAAAAAAACTTTTACAATGGATAGTCTATCACAAAAATTTTTAGTAGTGCAAGCATTTTAATCAATTTTAAAATTTTTAGTGAAATTGTAAATATTTTTTGTGGTTTCTCTTTAAAATCAAACAGCATTAATTTTTATTTTCCATTACCACAAAAAACAAAATTTAATCGAATTTTTATACTAAAATTAAATTAAATTTACCCCAGACTTTTGACACTTCCGACCAACCCAACTTACTATTCGTTTTGTGTGCAATTACCCAAATAATGCCATTTTTAAGCCCATTTTGAGTTTGATATTTTCTGATATTATCAAAATTACATAAATTTATCACAAAAATTATAATTTGTTTTGAGTTTTTTAAAAGCCAAATTCCCGTACTGAAATTTAAAAGGTTTCCACAATCGCAACAAACACATTTTCGTTTTCCACCTTACCAATCACAAAATATCTATTTTCAATATTTTTTATACTAACTTCTATTTTTTCTTTAAGTAGTACTTCCTTCAAAAAATGCACTTCATAACTTTTAACATTTACATTATCAAAAAATTCTTTACCTAAAGCGTCAACCACAATTTTTGTATAGACGCAATTATTCAAGTGATTATTTATATCAAGGTCAGATAGTTCTACTTGCTTTTCATACAAAACCGCTTCGGTGTTTTGTAAAATGCTTTTATCCACACTCAAAAACTTCATATTATCAAGTTCATTTTTATGAAACTTAAAGTTTTTAGGTAAGCTATTTAGTTTAGTTGTTAAAATAGATTTTCTCGTATCAATATCTATAATACACCAAACCGAACACACATTAGCAAAAGGTTTACCATTTACATTTAAAACAAAGTTTCGTTCATTTTTAATAAGCGTTGGCTTTGTAGGATAACTAAATACTTGTAACTTTTCGCCAGACACTGGAAATTCGCCAGCAAAATCTATTTTAATTTTTGATATTACCCACGAACCATTGTCCTTATTTTTTAAGTCACTCATACTCATCCCCATACTTGCAGAATGCAACCCCGCAACTTCTTCTAGCATTTTCATAAGTTCAAAATACGATAATTTGTTGTAACAATCTAAATTAGATTCCTTTATTATAAAACTCTTTTTTATATAATTTCGCATAACACAACTCCAAAAATTTTTATAAAGCATAATTACTTTACATTATGTATTTTATATTTTTGTGTAATAATCTACAACAATTTATACTCTATTATTTGTTTTTTCGGTCTACTAACAAATTTTTTCTAAGCTACCCAGAGTTTACAAAATAATCTACTTGCATTTTGCATTTGTCGGCTTTCTATTTTTTTATTTCACCCACTTAAATTTATTTAAACTATTTTAATTGATAACGTCCTACAATTATAACCCACCCAATTGACCATAATTTATATTTATATCAATTTTACAACCTAAAAAAGCAATAATGAAAATTATAAACTTCAATATTTTACCCACACCAAATTTACTTGACTCACTAAAAATTTATGTTATAATATAATTACTATGGAATTAAAGAATATTATTGCACAAAATATCACCGATTTAAGAAAAAAGGAAAAACTTACCCAGGCCGAATTTGCCGAACGACTAAACTACACCGACAAAGCAATTAGTAAATGGGAGCGGGGCGAAAGCATTCCTAGCATTGACGTGCTAAAACAAATCGCCGATATGTTTAATGTAAAAGTAGATTATCTACTTACCGAAGGCTCTTTTGAAGAAAAGCAAGACCTAACCATCCCAAAGGCCAACAATAACAACAAAATTTCTATTACCGCACTTGCCGTTACCGTTGTTTGGTTTATTGCAACCGTTGTATACGTATATACCCAAGTAAACCTAAACAAAAATCTTTGGGTAGTCTTTATATGGGCGGTTCCAATTTCTTGTATGGTTCTTGGTGTATTTAATTTTAAGTGGGGCAAACGAAAATTTTACATTTATATAAATTCCCTATTTATTTGGAGTTTTCTCGCAAGTTTGTATTTAAGTTTTATAAACTATAAAGTATGGTTAATTTTTATAATCGGCGTACCCGTTCAAATTTCAATCGTTCTTTGGCAAGGTTTAAGTCCACGCTCTAAAGTGCAACAATCTGCTCGTGACCAATCACAGCTCCCACCCTCCGACCAATCACAAAAGCAAATTACCGACCAAACCGAAAATTTATAAAAGCATAACTAATCTATCTTCTTTTATTAACTAACCAAATTATCAAGCCACAAATTATACATCTAAAAAGACATATTAAGTTTGTTTTTTAATTCAATTAACTAAACCCGCTTAATAATTCTTTAAGATAGAATTACAAACCACAAACCTACATAACAACAACCACAAATCAATAACCTATAAACTATCAATTAATATTCAATAAAATTACATCCTAACATACAAAATCTACACTTCAATAACCAACAAAAAATAACATCAAATAAACAATAATAACAAAAACCGCTTACTTTAAGGTAAACGGTTTTTATATTTTATTTTTTATATCTACTATTTTATTTTTTTTCATCAAGTAAAATAACAACCAATTATTAATCTAACAATTCTACATTCTTAGTAACTTCCTTTTTGTTTATTTCATTTCTCACTAATTCATTAAATGTTTTTATAACTTTGGTAACCTGATTTTTTACTTCACGCACTAAATACTCATCCTACTTTTTACATCTTTTTCAAATCGCTTTTTACTTTTTATATTATTCACTAAATATTTATTTTGCTTTTTATATCTTTAATAACTTGCTTTTTCTTATTTCATTACTCACTAGCAACTTGCTTTTTAAATTATTAATTTTCACAAAGCCTAAAATTTACTCATAATTTTTCTTTAATGTATCAATTAATAATTTTATCTTTGAAACTACTGTTTCTGGGCTTATAACCTTTATAAGTTCAGCATACTGCAGAGCCCAGTAAGCAATACTTTGTTCATCCGCCTTTATGTACGCCACCATTTTACCATTTTCGGATATTATACTAGTATTCTTTCCAAACCACTCGTAAATTACACCAATTGCCCTATCACTGAGAAGTTCTATCTTTCCATTTAAAACCGCTCCACCAAACATATAAATATGGTCGTTTATATAGGCGTTTTCATCAAACTTTTTATCTTTTTCAACAAACTGTTCAATTTTTATTGCATCATCTTCCAACTCCTCTATATCAACAATATTTTCAATTTTGTAATTACTTAGTGTAGTCTTGCCATCTTTATTGCATACTAGGTAGTATTTGCCATTATTATTAACCATAAAGTACGGACTCACTATATGACTTTTTCGAACTTCGTTAACCTTTCCACCCACCGAATTAAAAGACAAATAATCAAACTTAACCTTGTGTCTTTTTTCGATTGCGGTATTTAACACATCAATATTAAAAAAGTATTGCTTGTTCACTCCAGTATCAAGCATTGGTTTGAATAAATGTTTATACGCCTTTCTTTCATAAACGCTTGAAAAGCCTGCAAGTTTTTTTACAATTTCGGTAACAGCGTTTGGCGGAAGCACCTTGCTTGAGTACACCGAATCTACAAGGTAGGTTATCTCGCTAGAATCAAACTCTCTACCCGACAAATAGTAACCCTTTTCACCACGCACAATATCATACCCAAAATCTACCAAAAAATCTATATTTCTGGAAATCGCCTTTCTTTCAGACTGCATCCCAAAACGCTTTTCTATGCGTTCGCTTATCCCCGCCTGCGTTAATTGATGTTCGGCATCACTATATTCTTTTAATACATCAAGCACATATAATAGCAACAATTTTTTATTACTTTCAATAGCCATCGTCTTTACTCCAAAACTTTCGTTACCCCATTATACCACACTTCAATTTATATTTCAATTTTTAACTAGCATTTTATAGCTCAAGTAAACTTCCATTCCCTTTGTTCATTGTCATATAATAAAATTCACTATCATTAAGCCCTTTTGTTGTATGATACATCCCAAGAGTTAATTTGTTTACCACATCCCCAGAAAACCCACCAAAAACTAACCTATTAGAAAATTTATAAAATAGGTTTTCTTCCATAGCAAGTCTTTCAATCTGAGAAGTCGTCGCAATCACCATCACACCAGTGTCAGTAGCCTTAGTAATCAAAAAGTTTATAATCGCTTCAAATTTAGAATAATTTTCCATTCTTGAAAGTTTTTCAATATCTTCCACTACAACCACAAGCCTTGCTCCGCTTTTTCTAAACTTTTGGTTATACTCTTCTATATTTTTACACCTATTTAACTTTAAAAATGTAGAAACCGTTTTGATGTAATTATACACTTCAACCATTCCTTTATTTATCTCATCTTCGGTTACAAAACATTTTGCTCCTGCAATACTACCACCAAACACAATCTTTTGAATTTCATCTCCGCTTGCTTCTAACCCCAAAAAGATTTTATTTATTAGCCCCGAGATTAATTCGGTACGCCTTGCAACAACCAAAGTTGGTTCACTAAGCGTTATAAAGTTACTTTCTCCCACTACAATTTTTCCTAAATTTGTTCCATACTTTTTCATTCGTTCTATCTCCTTTTTATTACAACGCTAGTATAACATACGCTACGCACCAAAAGTGGTACTTTGTGTCATTTTCAAACATTTGTTTTATCTTTTCGCGAAAAAAATAGACCTTCACTAATTAAATTAGGTCAAGTCTATTCTTATTTTTTGTTTATATTAAAATAACTTTTATTATAAAATCATAACTAAAATTTAGCAATTATGTTTTCTTCTAAGTTTTGCAATTAATAGTATTCCGCCTATTATTACTACAATTGATAATATTAAAACCATATATAATCCAAACATAGTGACTTTGGTTCCAAAAAACTTCAAATTGCAATCTACACTACTCATTATGCCGTCTATAATTTCACTAGGGAAATTATTTACACGCATTTCTCTAGTGACTCCACGCATAAAGTGGTTTCTAATAAGACTCGTTCCATAAGTACTTGGAAGCAAGCTTAAAACATTTTGCAAGCCTTCTCCAAATTGAGAAAGTGGCATATACGCTCCGCAAATAAACCCATATCCCGCCGAAACAACTGTACCAACCGCCGTCCCTTGCCCGTTGGTTTTTAAGTTCATATTGATTATACTAGATAACGCTGTACCAAATAATGTAAGCAAAATACAATCGGCAATAATAAGCAAAATGTCTACAAAATTAAAGTACCACCCCGCAACGGCAATATATATAAACCCGAGCCCTAACGTAATAAAACTTACTATCAATGTTGTTAAAAATGTACCCAAAAAGTACGCTAAAAATATTGTAGAACTATTAACTGGTGCTACCAAAAAGTCTTTATATATGCCATTTGCTTTATCTTGTACCATAATTAGGTTCGAGCAAAACGCAACCGTAATGCAACTAACCGCCAAAAGCGATGACACCAATTCAACCGCCACCGTTCCGTCAATTAACTTGCTTGCAATATTCACTCCTTCTGGCACATTAGACGCAAAACTATCGGTGTAAATTTTACCTAAAAATGTAATATACAAAATTAGTAAAATTATAGGGGTAATTAGTGATGTAAAAAGCATTCCTTTATCTTTAAAAAACAATTTAATGTTTCTGGTCGTTAAACTAAAAAGTGTTTTCATTAGTTATTACCCCCTTCCAAAATTTTACCAGTCACCGTCAAAAATACATCATCCATTTTACCTTTTATAACTTCAAAATCGGTAAATACTTCGCCGTGTTCCTTTATTAGATTCACCACATCGAATGTGCTTTTTACCCGAACTTTTATTCCGTTTTTAGTAATTTCGTACAAGCACCCGAGTTTCTTTACCGCTTCTTCGGTTTGTCCATAAATAGTAATGTAGTCATAGGTATACTTGTTTTTTAATTCAATCGGTGTACCCCTTGCAACAACCTTTCCGGCATCCAAAATAATTACGTAATCTGCATCAACCGTTTCTTCCATATAGTGAGTCGTCAAGAATACCGTCATCCCAAGACTCTTCCTAAACTCATTTATTACACTCCACAAAACCCTTCTGGTGTATGGGTCAAGCCCTGTGGTTGGTTCATCTAGTATTAAAATACTTGGAGAATGTAACAACGCTCTCGCCACATCAATTCGTCTTCTTTGTCCACCAGATAGTTTTCCAACCGGTCTATTTAAAATATTTTCAAATTCAAGCTTTTGAGCTAAGTATTTTATTCTAGCCATCGCATCCTTTCCAGTAATTCCATATAAGCTAGCGCGAGCCATCAAATTTTCTTCAACAGACAAGCAATTATCCAATACCGACCCTTGAAAAACAACCCCTAACATCGTCGAAATCTTTTGCATATCGGTATCTATATTTAGCCCATCAATAATTACACTGCCAGCATCTTTTTTGAGTGTTCCAGACATTATAGAAATAGTTGTACTTTTACCCGCACCATTTACACCTAAAAAGGCAAATAATTCTCCCCTTTTTACTTTAAAATCAATTCCGTCTACGGCTTTTACTTCGCCAAAATACTTTTTAAGCCCCGTAATTTCAATTACATTTTCCATAAAACCCATTTCCCTAAACTTATCATTTTGTTTAATTGTAATGTTTTTTATAAGTTTTGTCAATTTAATTATATTAAAAAATTTTTACAAATAAAAATGTGCTGATAAATTTTATCAACACACTTTTTGTTTTAACCAACAATTGCACTAAATTCGTTATAATCATCGGCTTTTGGAACTTCTAATAATAATTTTATCAATTCTTTACTTTCGGTTTTGTCAACTCTAATTGCATATTCACCCGACCAAATGGCACCTTCGTAATAATGTGACACTAATACACTAGTATTCATTGTCATTTTTATAGCACTTAGTTTTATGCAACTTGCAAAAGCATTTCTTCTAATTAAAAATTGTTCGGTATTGAATTCTAAAGTCTTCAAATTTACACATCCTGCAAAAGCATTCTCTTCTATTTCTACATCAATACCATCAAACACAACACCCTTTAGGTTTGCATTATTTGTAAATGCATTACATCCAACAACTACTTTTGCACCAAAACTTGTAGAAGGTTTAGAAATTCCTGTAGTTTCACTATTAACTAAAAGATACTCAACATTTTTTGTTTTTGCCCAGTCACTCAAACCTATTATTTTATTATCTCTAACTTCAAAAACATTTTTAGCGAATTTCTTTACCATATATCTATGCATTTCAACATTTCTATTGTATTTAATATCAATTAATTTAAATAGATTTGTTAAAACCACACTATTTTCATTATTAATATTACGTTCAATAAGTAATTCAATATTATGGTCGGTTGATATACCAAAGAAGTCTCCAGTCATTCCGGCAAGAACGGTCTTACTTTCTATAATCATTACGTTTACATTAGTTGCACCATTAAATGCCTTTGGGTCAACACTTTTTACTGACTTATATATTTCAATTTGAACTAACTTTGTACAATTTTTGAATGTATCAGCCTTAATTGTCATTTTCCCTTCAACAATTGGTCTTGATACAACATTACCATCTACTACTAGTCCAATGTAAACTGCTTCAATATTACTATTTTCAAAAGCCGATTCACTAATCAAAGTATAAGTTGATGGAATAACCACTCTTTTTATCTTTGAATTTAAACCATCACCGTTTACCGCAAAAGCACTATCGAAAATACCTGCAACCTTTCCACCATTTGGTGTTTCAGTTGGTAAAATTAAATTACTTCTTACATTTTTTACATTTTTTGCAAAACCTGCAACACAATACACATTACCAATTCTTACATATTGGTAAATACTTGCGTCATACAAATATCCATCTGAGTCTTCGTCTATAGGCTCATCATCTTTTTTACCTGGGTCAATTATAGGAAGATCGTCTCTACCATCATCTGGCAAATTATTGTCGTCATTACCTATACCCGCTTCTTGCTTTTTATCATCAACTATACCGCTACCATCATTGTTTTTACCATTACGATAGTACACAAAACCTAATGCCCCAACACTTGCAATAACCACCATAACAATAGAAACAATTAGTAGTCTTACTAAGCTATCTCTTTTATTCATCATAAAGATTGTCCCCCCTAATCTTCATTTTCTATATTGTACCACAAAACGCCAATTTGTCAATAGCATTTGGAAATAAAGTGGTCAAAATTAACACAATTTGGGAATGTTTTTGCAATCTTTTTAGATTGTTTTTGTTTATTTTAATAGATTTACTTTTCTTTCTATACATTTAATTCTTCATTTTGTTAAACCACATTTTCTTCTTCCAACTAAAGCCCAATAAGTTTTATTTCTTTTGTAATAAAAAAATACCGACTACATAATGTAATCGGTATAAATTTATTATTTACTTAACTCTTACAAGTTTTACAGCAGTTACGCCATTACCAAATTGTTCCAAGATGTCCAACATATAATAAATCTTTTTTGCGTTTAACTTAGTGTCGTTACCAAATTCAATAGTAACCCCGCTTTCGCCATCCGAACTAATCATTTCAAATACAACTTTTTCGTCGTTTACAGTTTTAAATGTAACGCCGTTAACTAAATTTTCGCCATTTGAAAGTGTCTTAAATAAACTTAAATTGATTGTATCAATGTTAGCATCAACAACTAATTCACGGTTATAGTTTGGTAAAGTCTTAACTGCAAAGTTTATCTTTTCTTCAGCACCAGACTTTAATCCAACTACTGTGCCATTTTTAATTTCAACAAATGAATTAAAATCGTTGTAGCACAATTCGTATTCTGGATGACTATTAATAATGCTTGCAAAGTTATTTCCAATAAAGTTATTTGAAGCACTAATTCTAAAGTTACCATAAGCACCATAAGCACCTTCAATAGTAACAATGTTACCACTTCTTGTAATCTTAGCATTAGCCGAACTTCTTACAATAGAGTTTTCATTGACGTTAACCCACATTGCCATAAATTCATCAATACTGCTTACAAAGATTTGGTCACCAGTTTTATTTGTACTTAACATACCAGCTGGCACTCTGCTTTCTTGAATAATCTTAATAGTACCAGCAAAAGATTGTTGTGCTACAAAGTAAGACCAATATTCAGCATTTAATACAGATGACTTGTCAGAAAGTCTACAGTTTTTAAATGCATACATATTAATTTTTACAGTTCTACCAAGCGATAGAAGTGTAACCTTTGAGTTCATAAATGCACATCTATCAACTAACAATTCAGATTCAGTGTTTGTAGTGCAAACGGTTTGAAGTTTTGTATTGTAGAATGCAAATTTACCAATTCTTGTAATGCCTTCGCCAATATTTAAAGTCTTCGCTACTTGATTCGCTTCAAAAGCACTATCTGCAACTTCGGTAATAACAATACCAGAAGTGTATTCTTTATTTAAATCAATTGTAGTTAAGTTTTTGCTTGCACCAGCAGTGGTAAAGCCATATACTACACCATTTACAATTCTGTAATCGGTAGTGTTATAGAAATATCTATTATAAGACTTGCCATTTTGTTCGGTCTTTTCTACTAAATAGAAGTCCATATCGCTAAGAGTTTCATTAGAGCGGTCGTCAATAGAACTATTAACTAAAACTTCTACATTCTTTCTATTCTCATTTCCAATACCAAAAAGATTATCGTCAACTTTATCATAGATATTTTTGCTATCAATAACTATTCTTGTAACATTATCATTGCCACTAAACGCACCATCAGTAATATCTTTGTATCCATCAGGGACAACAATTTCGGTAATGTTTTTGTTGTCTTTTCCAGCTCCATCAATTACACCAACAACATTGTCTCCATCACCAGTTTCGGTTGGTAATGTAACCTTGCCATCAACGACTACATCATCGCCAATTTCTTCAACATACCATTCGTCGCCAATCTTTACAAACTTAAAGCCATTGGCTCTTTCGTTATCGTCACTCGCACCGGTGTCAACAATATCATTTCTGTTATTGTTGTCATTAGTAGAGCCACTTTTTACAACACCATCAAATAACCCCGAACCAACAAGTGCAAAAGTTCCAACTGCAAGTATTGCAGTACAAGCAATACCAACACAGAACAATCTTAGAAAGCTATCTAATTTTTTTCTTCCTTCTTTATTCATATTTTCGTCCTCCCTTTATTTTGCATATATTTTACCACAAATCCGCAATTTGTCAATACCTTTAAACAAAAAACACAGATGTAATTATCACACATTTTGTGTGAATTTTACCCTATGTTTTCATTTGTTTTTTTTAGTTTTGTTTTATCTGGTTTTTTAAATAATTTCTGTGTTTTAAACCAGTATTCTATCACTTTTGGTTAAAATTTAAAATATTTTTAAAGTTAAATAATTTGATTTTACTTTTCTCTCACCCAATCGTAATTATATAGCAACTCTCTAAAGCAATGAGCAAGCCTTTCGCCCGAAACAAAATCACCTTCGCCTATAACTATTCCGTCTTGCAACACCATACCGCTTAAATTATCACACAAACTAAAAACTAGACCGCTTTTAATTATAATTGATGAAACGCTTGTTTTCCCGTTGTTGTTAAAAATTAAATAAGCACCAATTTTTTCAATTTGTTCACCAAAAATTATAGTGGTTAATTTAAAACAATTTGAGAAACAATTACTGCCAATTTCTCGTAAACTATTAGGAAGAGCCACCACTCCAACTATATTTTCACAACCATTAAATGCATCCTTCCCAATTGTTAATAATCCTTCATTTAGGTTTAACTCTTTAAGCGATACGCACGAATAAAATGCGTGTGCACCAATAGCTTTTAATGCGTTTCCAAATTCAAAACTTTTTAAGTTTACACAATAAATGAATGCTTTTATACCAATAGTTTCTACATTTTGTCCACCGGTCACCGCTAAAAGATTATAACAATTCATAAACATTTCGTCGGTAATGCAGTTTATTCCGCCAAGGTCAATTTGAGTAATTCCAACGCAACCGCTAAATATTCCTTCTCCTAAAGTTGTTACACCGCCAGGAATTACAAATGACTTTAATTTTTTAAGGTCTTTAAAACAATATTTGCCGATAGATTCAAGCGTAGGGTTTTCACTAAATATAACATTTTCAAGTTCACTCGCCCCAACAAAGGCAAATTCATTAAGTTGACGAACACCCGCACTAATGGTGATTGTTCTAGCAATAGAGCCATCAAAAGCATAACTTCCAATAACCGTAACAAATCTAGGTACTATTAGTTCAATCATTCCCTTACCAACATCGGTAAGTCCTATAAGTTCATTACCTCTAAACTCAAAGACTTCGGTCTTTATTAAATCACTAGTTAATTCTTGTACCTTTTGCACATTCAAAGAAAAATCTTCTAAGTTTACACTCTCTCTAGCATCCCCCCAATACAACTCATCCAAAAATTCAACACTTTCAAGGTTTGTAAGACTTGCAAAAGCCCCCACTTCAATTTTTATAAGCGTTGTAGGAAGAACAATTTTTGTAATAGTTTCACTACCAGTAATTGCACCCGAACAAATAACAGTTACACCTTCTGGAATAATTAAGATAGAAATTTTATTTAATGCAGTAGTTGAACCTACTACTCTACCTTTTTCAATAACCAAGGCTTGTTCATTCATAATAGTCGATGTTCTTAGCATTTCTATAATTTCAGCATTTCCATTTGAGTTATTTATTTTAAGTTCAGAGATTTCCGAAAACCACCCCGACTCATTTTCAAATAGTAACCTAAAATTATTATTTCCGTCAAAAACGCCAGCAACTATACCCTTAACATTTTGACCAATTATATATAATGAATAATTTGCTTTAACTTTAGTGATATACCCATTTTCATCCATAACAAATGGCTCAGTGTAGGTTAAACTAGCACCCTTAATTAAAGCGTATAATAAGTCATACTTACTTTCAAGTTCCAAAAATACACCACTTGCTTCCCAACCATTTAAACTTTCAACTTCCACCGATTTTAGGTTGCACCCACTAAATGCATCACACCCAATTACGGTGCAAGTTTTTGGTAAATCAATTTTTGATAGGGCGGTGTTTTTAAAACTAGCACTACCAATTTTCGTAATACCATCACCAAAGCTCACACTAGTTAAGGTGGCACAATTATTAAACGCATTATCTTCAATTACCTTCACGCTTTCAGGTAAAATAACACTTTGTAAACTTGTTGCTCCATAAAAAGTATTTTTAGGAATTGTGGTTAACTTAAAGCCGTTTACAAAACTAACTTTTTTAAGTCCAGAACACCCCGCAAAAACTCCTTCGCCTAAACTTTCAAGAGTTCCGTCTAGTGTAATATTTGTCAAACCTTTAATTCCGCTAAAAGCATAGTTTCCAAGAACTTGGAACGAAACATTTAAAAAGGTGACATCTCTAAGTTTTTCGCAATTTAAAAATGCGTTTTCACCAAATTCAACAACCCCCGACGGCAATTTTAAACTCTCAAGAAGCCTACAACCATTAAAGGTATTGTCTTCAATTTTTGTAATTAATGAACCACTTTCATATTCAACACTTTTAAGGTTCATACAACCACTAAAAGCATTTTTACCAACAGTTATTACCGAATTTGCAATTGTAAACCCGCCTAAATTTATGCAATTTTCAAATGCAGACTCTCCAATTGTGTATAGCCCCGCACCGCTATAATTAATTTCACTTAACATATAGCAATTTCTAAATGCGTTTTTACCAATGCTAGTAAGCCTAGCACTAATGGTCAACTTTCGTAACGAATACATATTTTCCATCGCACTATCAGCAATACTTGTAATAGTTACACCATTTACACTTTGTGGAATAACAATTTCGGTAAGTCCACTTGCTAAACTATTTACGCCAGTAACCACCCCACCATTAATGATTAGGATTGTTTCGAACTTTGCATAAAGTGTAACAACTTTTTTCTTTTCTATTTCGCTTTCTGGTTTTCCAGCGTCTGAGTAAATAATGTATCTAAAAATATCATCGTTAATAGAATCTATCTTGGTTTTGAAATCGGCATCTATATACCAGCCAACAAACATTGAGTATTCCTTTGTTGCAGGATACAAAACTCGTTCTTCCCCGCCAACTCTATAAGTTAACCCGTCACTTGCCTCGCTTAAATTTCTACTATCATTAGTTCCACCATTCAAATCGTAATTTATAAATATAAGACGTGGCAAAAATATAGCATTTAGCGTTATATCTTCACTAATGTTTTTATCAATTTTAGTGTAAACCAAACCATCTTCCGTTCTCCACTCTTTAAACCAATATCCTAGTTTTTCAACAAGTGGTAGTTTTATTGTTTCATCAACCAAATTTACAAGTTTTCCGCTATCATCCAAAACTTTTAATTGGATGTTTCCTTCGCTATCTAGTACCTTAACAACGGAGATTTTTGTTCGGTAAATTACTCCTTCAACTCCACTTGAAAGTGTTCCGCCCGAAAGGTTTAAATTAATAGTAATAATGTCCCCTTTTAAAGTATATTCCAAAAAAGTTACATTATTTACAACCCTTTCACTAAGATTATAAAAATACTTTAAATAATCATTAGTCCCATCATCAATTATCTCGCCGTTTTGCTCTGCCAAGGTCAAAATTGCAGTACTTCCACTTACCGCTCCACCAATAGAGCCGTTATCGGTAACCGCCAAATAGAATTTATTACTTTCCAAAATAAGGGTTTCAATAGTTGTTCCAGCAAAAGCGTTTTCCGTAACTTCATCAACCGCGTTACTTAATGTGACTTCTTTTAGTTTTGTACAATTTTTAAAAGCATTGCTTCCAATTTTAGTAGAAGCCAGAGTGTTTTCGCTTTTACTCAAAAATTTTACTGACTTCAATTCGGTACAATTTTCAAACGCCGATTCTCCAATAGTCATAATTGAAGACGGAATAACAACACCTTTAATTGCGGTGTTTTTAAATGCTTCATCGGCAATTCCAAGTACCTTACCACTAACGGCGGTTTCTGGCAAAATAACAAAGGCGTATTTATCTATTTGAACGCCATTTTTAATACCGGTTATTACACAACCCCCACCAATTCTTTCGTAGGTAAACATACCAGAATTTGCTCTATCTGGATAAATAATCACGTCGTCAATATTTACTTGATTACTATCGTTTGGCTTTGTATTTCCAGGCTTTTTAAACACACTAAAATTTACCACTGCAAATAGACAAATTCCTATTATTAGTGGTAAAATTAGCACTCTATTTGAAAAAAGCTTACCAAAAAATTCCTTAATCTTCTTCATACGTTTAAATTTATTTCACCCTTATATTGAATATATTGCCATTGTTTTGAAAGTATTTTATCTAGTAAATCTAACTATATTGTATCAAAATTTCTTTCAATTTGTCAATTGTTTATTCATTATAATAATTTTATATACATCTTTTCTAATTCCTTCCTACCCATTAGTTTAGGAACAGGATATAGTGGGTTTGCTTCCTTATCTGCATTCTTTGCCAGTTCTTTTATATCAACTTCTCTAAGTTCCTTTACCTTTTCAGGGATGCCCATTTTGGCGTTTAAGTCCTTTACCCAATTAATAAATCTAGTACACGCTTCACTATCTACAGTAAATTCATCCGCAAGACCAATAATTCGAGCAAGACGTGCAAGCGGAGCGTATACGGTATCACCATACGCTTCTAGCATTTTTGGAAGAATTATTGCATTTGCAAGCCCATGAGGAACTCCATACTTTCCGCCAAGCGAATGTGCAATTGCATGAACATAACCTACATAACTTCTTGTAAACGCCACACCCGCACAATAAGACGCCCTAAGCATATTACTTCTAGCAGTTATGTTACTACCATCTTCATACGCCAAAAGCAGATTTTCGGCAATAAGTTTAACTGCTTCTTCGCTTCTTTGTCTTGTAAGTTTTGTTGTACTCTTACCAATATACGCTTCTACTGCATGAACCAAAGCATCAAGCCCCGTCCACGCCGTAACAGTTTTTGGAAGCCCAAGTGTAACCGTAGGATCCAAAACCGCATAGTGCGAAATTAACGAAAAATCATTTATAGGGAACTTTTTATGAGAGTTTTCATCGGTAATTACGGCAGCAACCGTTACTTCACTACCAGTACCAGCAGTTGTAGGAATAGCAATAAATAGTGGTAACTTCTTTCTAATTTTTAGAAGCCCTTTCATCTTTTTAACGGTTAAATTTGGACGCACAAACCTTGCACCAATAATTTTGGCACAATCCATAACCGAACCACCACCAAAAGCAATAATTGCTTCTAATGATTGTTGTTTAAATATGGTTAAACCCGTTTCTATGCACGAAATGGTAGGATTTGGCACAACGCCATCAAAAACAACCACCTTTATATTTGCATTTAGTAAAGTTTCTTCTAATGGCTTTGTTAAACCAAGCCCAAAAATACTTTTATCTGTTACAAGCATTACTCTCGTAACCCCAGCCTTCACTAAAACGTCTTTAACATCCGTCATTCCATTTAATATTTTAGGTTCTCTATAAGGAAGCATTGGACTTATTAGTCTAAATGCTCCTTGATAAGTTCTGCACCATAACTTTTTAAAACAATTCATAAAATTTCTCCTTCAATCGTTATAATTATACACCACTAACCATATTTTAAAAAACGCTTTTAATAGTTTAATCCAAATTTTTCTTCGCACCTAAATACTCCCCCAAAAAAATTCCATTTTAAACTGACACTTATTTCCCTATTTTTTTAACTCTGAAACCCCATTAATTTCCCAAATCAACACAAAAAAATAAACCCCAAAAAGATATACTCCTTTCAGGGTTTAATAATTAACTTTTTTGTTTATAATATGCTCTATTTTATATTAAACAATATTGCACTATTTTAAATTTTCACATTACTTTTCTAAGCTGTTATTTGTCCAAGTGCTAATAGAAACTATTTTTGCATTTGCAGTTCCACTATTTGCAACTACTACAAATGCAATGTTTTCATTATTTTTACCATAATTTACAATATTGAATACGTTTCCGCTATCCACAGCATCGGTTACAACGCCGATTTGTTCGCCCTTTGCATTATAGCAAGTGTAAACATTTTTTCCGTTATCTACGGTTTTAACTGCAAATGCGTTAGTTCCACGTACCAAGCCCGCTATTTCGCTTCCTTTAAACATTCCCTTACCGTCGTTTGAACTGTAACTATATAGTTCGGTCGCCGTACCTTCGTTATCAATGCTATAAATATGGGTAGATTCAACTTCTCCAACTGTCTTATTTTCAGAAAGCATAACCACACCATTACCAACACAGAAAACATCGTTATATTTAAAGTCCACAATACATTTGCCGTCTTTATCAATAACGCCGTACTTACCTGCACTATTCTTCGCAACAATCATTTCGCCAACCGCCTCGAATCTTAAGTCGGTTAAACCCGAAAGTTCAGCGATTATATCATAGTCACCATCTACAAGCACGTGCATATCCTCGCTAGATTCTAGCACAAATCTATCATCACAAAGTTTTGTAGCTTTATTATAAATTCCGATTTCTTTTACCTTACCATTTTCATTTATTTGAATTTGTGAGAAGGCACTTTCTTCGCTATTACACATTTTATTTTCATCAATTTTTGAAGCTTTTACAACGGCATACTCTTTGTTATACTCTTCGTCAGATGACTGAATTACATAGTTAAAGTCTTTTAATTCGGTAACCTTAGCAGTCACTAAATTAACCATTTTTGTTTCTAGAAGATATAAATCTCCACGGTCATCTATAAAATCGTAATTAGTAGCATTTTGAGACAGTTTAATTACACGTTGGAAAATCATAGTATTGCCAATAGCAATAAGACAATTTACATCAACAGATATATCTACACTGCCTACATTTTTTTGTTTTTTCATATTATATACTTGAATTCTCATTGCACCGCCATTAGGTATGGTGTAACCAACAAAAGTATACATATTTTCAAGTGTTAAATTCTCGCTATCTTCAGCAATCGGACTAACACCACCAAGCCAAATTGGGTCGCCAGCATCTACACGAGTTTCGTATACAAGACTTCTCTTACCAGACTTGATTTTATGAAGTTCATAATAAGCTACGCCGTTTTCAAAAACTTGCCACATTTCGTAACTTGTCTTCCCATCTACAACGGAACCTAACATTTTTACATAAAATGAAACGAATGTAGAAACTTCTTTTTCATATACAATACCAACGCCACATTCTTCTACAAAGTACTTTTCTACTTCGCCAACATTTGTGCGGTATGAAACATAAGTTGCACCGCTTTCAGTTTCTGCCATAATTTTTAAATTAGTGCATTCCTTAAGTTCAAAGATGAATTTTCCTAATTTAAAACTATACACGCCGTATTTTTGTACGCCATCTACAATCTTTTTAACAACTACCGCACCATTATCCGATGCATCTACAGCATTATAAATAGTTGGTGCATTCTTATCAAATAATAGATAAGGCGAGCCTTCGCTAGACTCAAGATTTCCCGAAGATTGAACATATAAAAATTCCACCCCCTCAAGATTTGCTGTATGGTCAGTTATGTTTCCAACTTCATACTTTGGAGTTTCGCTATAAATATTTACAGTGTTAATTGAGGACTTATTTCCACAACCGGTTAAAATAGTAGCGGTAACTACTGCAAAGCATAAAACAACTGCAACTGCCATACTAAATAACAATTTTTTTCTCATTTTACTCTCCTTTTATTTTAGTCAAAAGAATATAAAAACCATTCAAAAATTTCAAGTTTATAAAACCCAAATTTATGAGTGGTTAAATTTTTTCACTTTGACTTCTCATACTTTTATTATATTAAAGTTTTTCGACAAAAGTCAACATTTTGTGAAATATTTTTGTATTTTATTTAATTTTATTTAAAAAATATCGCCGACCCTTGTAAAACCCCGTTTATGAAAAGTTTATAAATTTCTTTTTTTAAATTATTATTATATATAGAAAGTGAAAACAACCATGATGCCTTAGGGGCTTTCAGTTGTTCTTTTATTTGCTTTTTAATCTAACAGCATAAGAATCATTAATAAGTCGATTTTAAAAGTAAGTGCCGAGATACACTAAAATCTTTCATCGTCGTCACCATAGTTTAAGCCATCCAATCCCGACCTTATCTCCAATATTCTAGTAATAAGTGCATTTTCAATCAAGGTCTTTTCCTTCTTTCCCCAACCAAAGTATGACGCATAGTTTATAGGACAACACCCCGTTTCATTTACACCTTTTGCGATTTTTTCTACCAAACTAAAACTAGAATGTTCTATACACTTACAAAATGAGTAAACATCTAGAGGTATACACGCCATTCTGTCTGCAGACTTTACTCCGTCATGGTCACAAACAAAACACTCAAGCACTGCATTTTGGTCATATAGTCCAGTAGATAC
The DNA here is from genome assembly GCA_934772525.1 of uncultured Clostridia bacterium. Classification (GTDB taxonomy): domain Bacteria; phylum Bacillota; class Clostridia; order Christensenellales; family UBA1242; genus UMGS1908. Next base: position 215,597 of record CAKVMI010000001.1, on the reverse strand, counting down.
AAATTTAAAACTATCAAAATAGAAATTCTTCCCGCTACTTGCACTTTTTTGATTTAACAAACCAATATTTTCCGCTGAAAGTTTCGTTGCATCCGTCTTTTTTAACCATTCGTGCAACTTATAAATTCTGTAAAGCCCCGACTCCACCACTTCATCTGCCATTTCCATTTTACTGTTAAATGAAGCAAGTTTAGTTCGGCGTTCTATTTCATTTTTACCTTTCAACCTATATTCAGCCAATTTTACAAGTTTAGAATTTTCTATCTGATAAGTACTCTTTTTAAGTTCGTTAATAGCGTCCGTTTCTTCTTGTTTTTGCTTTTCTTGAGCTTCTTTTAAATGCAGTTCTTCTCTAAGTCGCACCTTTTCAAGCCATTCTTCTTTTGTGTAGTTCTTTTCTGGCTCGTGTTTTCCTCTCTTTCGAGTCAACCTATCCCCTTCAATTTTTCCCAATTCTTCAAAACTGTTTTGAAGGGTTGTAGACTCTTGACTCTTTGTAGAATCTACCTGCTTTTTATATTTACGCCACTTAAAAAATGTATTTATATCACCAAAAAATCCCATTTCCGCTCCTAAAAAACTTTTAAATATATTAATTATTTTTCATTATATATTGTATTGCAAATGCATTAAGTTTTTTTATTGTGTTTAATGAATTTATTTTAGTATACAACGACCAACTTCGCCTGTCAACAAAACTAAAAAAAATGTACCACTAAAAATGGTACAAAATTTATTTACTTAGCATTTTCTTTTTTAATTTCACAACTAGAGCAACCCTTAATTTCGCAAATCTTTGCAATTTCTTCATCACTTAACTTACCTTGCTTTTTAAAATAATCCGCAATGGCACTATGAATTGCTTCTTCTGCAAGCACCGAGCAGTGCAATTTTACTGGTGGAAGACCACCCAACTTATCTACAACTTCGGTATTTTTAAGTGCCAGCGCTTCTTCAATGGTTTTACCTTTAATTAGTTCGGTAGTTACGCTACTGCTAGCAATAGCCGCACCACAACCAAAGGTTTTAAACTTAACGTCACTAATTTTACCATCTTCAACCTTTATGTACATTTTCATAATATCCCCACAAACTGGGTTTCCAACTTCACCAACTCCCGAAGCATTCTCAATCTTTCCAACATTTCTAGGGTTTGTGTAGTGGTCTACAACAATTTCTGAATATTCCATTTACTTATTTTCTCCTTCCAAAAATTCTTCATATAGTGGTGACATACTTCTAAGCCTTGCCACAATTTCAATTAACGCATTAATTACATAGTCAATTTCTTCTAAAGTGTTGTACTTACTTATAGAAATTCTAACCGACCCATGTGCCGTTGCGTGGTCTAGCCCTATTGCAAGTAGTACGTGCGATGGATCTAATGAACCCGATGTACAAGCACTACCCGATGACGCACAAATGCCAAGGTTATCCAAATTTAATAATATACCTTCACCTTCAATAAACTTGAATGAAATATTGCAGTTGCCAACAAGCCTATGTTCAATGCTTCCATTTAACCTTGTGTACGGAATTTTAGTAAGTATTTCCGTCATAAAATGGTCACGGAGTGCTTTAATTTTTGCGTTTTTCTCATCAAAGTCAATGTATGCTAGTTCTAACGCCTTGCCAAGACCTACAATTCCCGCAACATTTTCGGTGCCCGCACGCTTATTTCTTTCTTGATGCCCACCTTCAATAAATTTATTAAATCTAACCGACTTTTTTACATACAACACTCCAACGCCTTTAGGACCATGGAACTTATGCGCCGAAACACTCAAACTATCTATGTTAGATTTTTGTACATCAATCCTAATTGACCCCACCGCTTGCACTGCATCGGTGTGGAAAATTATACCATTCTCTTTTGCAATTTTTCCGATTTCGTCAATAGGCTCAATTACTCCAATTTCATTATTTGCATACATTACGGTTATTAAAGTGGTAGTAGGCTTAATGGCACTTTTTAATTCATCCAAATTTATTATACCTTCACTATCTACACCAACATAAGTTACTTCAAAACCTTCTTTCTCTAGTTTATGTAAGGTATCAAGAACTGCTGGGTGTTCAATTTTTGATGTAATTATGTGATTCCCCTTATTTTTATAGGCGTACGCAATACCACGAATTGCAGTGTTGTCACTCTCAGTTCCACCCGATGTAAAATAAATCTCTTCAGGTAAACAGTTAAAAGTTTTAGCAATCGTACCACGAACAGACTCAATTACCCTTTTGTTTTCTCTACCAATTTTATAAATACTTGATGGATTTCCATAGTTATCTGTTAAATATGGTAGCATCGCTTTTACAACTTCTTCATCAGCTTTTGTTGTCGCGTTATTATCTAAATAAATCATAATATTCTCCTTTATATCTCCTACCGATTTGGTATGTTTTAATGGCATTTTTTTAGGAGTAAATTATCTACTCCTAAAAAATTATTATAAATCGGATAGTTTTACACTATTTAGGTAGTTTACAATTAGTTCGTTCAACCTTTCCCAACAACCCCTACTTTTGCAAGTTTGCATTTTATCACAAACTACATTTTGTTCCATGCAAGGTGCAAGTTCTGGAAGATCGTCCGTTGCCCGCAAAATTTCTGCTATTGTGTAGTCTGCTGGATCTTTTTTCAATTTGTAACCGCCAGCCACTCCACGAGTAGATTCAACCAGTCCCGCCTTTGTGAGTAACCCCACTACTTTTTCAAGATACTTTACAGTAATACCTTGATTTTTAGAAATTTCTGGAACCGTCATAACTTTTGGGCTTGAATTTTTCAATTCAACCATTACCCTAACAGCATATCTACCCCTAGAAGAAATCTTCATCTTAACTCCTTAAAATTAATTCATACCAATTAAGTATGGTTTATATATTATCACTACTGCGTTTCCTTTGTCAAGCATTTTTTATAGATTAATTTTAAAATTTTCATTTACTAATTTTTCTACGCCAAAGGCACGGTTAAACTGTAAAGGTAACTCTCCCTATTTTCTTTACACACACACAATTTATCCAACACACAAAGAGTTTGGCACAAATAGTTTGGCTTATAAATTTATGTTGTGCCATACAAAAATTTTTAAATAAAACTATCCTAGCCTTATTAGTTTATTAATCTATTCCCGCTTTATGCTATTACACTATTTTTGTTAATTAACTAAATTTAGGGCATAGAACAAATTATCACTTAAACTTAGATAATTGTTGGGTCTTCTTTTAAAATCTCTTCTATATCCCCGTATTTACTTTTTAAACTCTCAAGATCAGATTTTAGCACACTTGCAGATTCTGTAAATATATACGGATTATTAAGCAAAAGAACATCCAAATCTGACTTTGGGTAACCGTATTCAATTAACAATAAAGCATTCGTCATAAATTCTTCAAATGTTGTAACATCTAGCAATACAGAAATAGACTTCATGTCTTCTATTTCTAAATCTGTAATATTATAACTTTTAATAAAATCTATTATTTTTTTATCCATTCTCTTATCCTTAACCTAAACTAATTATTTTTTTCATCATCGTTAAAATCTACTATTTCGTCTTTTTCTAAGACCGATCTTAATTTTTCAATTTTTCCAGCTGTTAATTTGTATTTTGCCATTAATTCATCGCTCGATACACCACACATCTTACCAAACACTTTTTCTGAATACAAAACAGTTTTCCAGTTAAACTTTTTCCCCGTCTCTGATAGATAACATGTTCTTGCATATGTTTTGTCTTGACTAATCATATACCAATTATGATATGAAAATATTTCTTCTCTTGTTGCTATATTTCTTAAAATTATATATCTTAGTTTTAGGGTGTTTTTAGGAACCGTTAAAATACTTGGGTTTTGTACTATGACTTGTGATGGGATTTTTATATCTTTAATTTGTCTAACTTTTTCTTGTACACTATCTATTGATAGTCCCAACAATGTAGGAGACTTCTTTATCATCTTACCAAATTCTGTACGGGTAATACCAAACGTGCTTTCGTAAAATTTTGCCTTTTCTTGCACACTATCGGTAGCGGGACTTAAAAGTGCAGGATGCACCTTCAGCATTCTACCAAATTCTGTGCGTGTAATACCAAATGTATCTTCATAAAATTTCGCCTTTTCTTGCACTTTATCGGCAGATAGACATTGGGACGCAGGATGCACCTTCATCATCCTACCAAATTCCATACTTGTAATACCAAATGTATCTTCATAAAATTTTGCCTTTTCTTGCGCACTGTCAGTAGATAGACCTATAAGCATAGGAAACTTCTTTATCATCTTTCCGAATTCTGTGCGTGTAATACCAAACGTATCCTCATAAAATTTCGCCTTTTCTTGCACACTATCGGCAGATAGACCTTGGAACGCAGGATGAACCTTCATCATCCTACCATATTCTGTACGGGTAATACCAAATGTATCTTCATAAAATTTCGCCTTTTCTTGCACACTATCGGTAGATAATCCTTGGAACGAAGGAAACACCTTTATCATCTTACCGAATTCTGTACGGATAATACCAAACGTACTTTCGTAAAATTTTGCCTTTTCTTGCAAACTATCGGTAGAGAGACCTAGAAGCACAGGAAACACCTTTATCATCTTACAAAAATCATCATGAGTCACTCTAAATTCACTTTTGTAAAAATTTTCCTTATCTAGTACGCTTTGGGTAGATAAACCTAAAATCCTAGGAAACACCTTAACCATCTTGTTAACCTGCTCACGTTTCATACTATATACACTTTCATAAAACTGTTCTTTTTTCTTAATACCTTCTATTGTAAAATTTAATAACGAAGGCATCTTCTTTAATATTTTTTTAAATTCATCCTCACTCAGCTGAAATTCACCACAAAAAAACTGCATTAATTCAAGCGCGGCATTTTCAGACAATTCACTAAAAATAAAATCCAATTTTTTAGCTTTGTCAAGTATTTCCTGTTCCGTCCAATCAAAATATTTTATTAAAATTTTTTCTATCTTCATTTTTCTTCTATACCGCCTTTTTCATCATCGTTAAAATCTACTATTTCGTCTTTCTCTAAGACCGATCTTAATTTTTCAAATTTTCCAGCTGTTAATTTGTATTTTGCCATTAATTCATCGCTCGATACACCACACATCTTACCAAACAATTTTTCTGAATACAAAACAGTTTTCCAGTTAAGCTTTTTCCCCGTCTCTGATAGATAACATGCCCTTGCATATGTTTTGTCTTGACTAGTCATATACCAATTAGGATATGAAAATATTTCTTCTCTTGTTGCTATATTTCTTAAAATTACATATCTTAGTTTTAGGGTGTTTTTAGGAACCGCTAAAATACTTGGGTTTTGTACTATTACTTGTGATGGGATTTTTATATCTTTGATTTCTCTAACTTTTTCTTGTACACTCTCTATTGATCGACCCAACAATGCAGGAACTTTCTTTATCATCTCACCAAATTCTGTACTGGTAATGCCAAATATACTTTCATAAAAATCCGCCTTTTCTTGCACACTATCGGTAGCGTAACTTAGAAGTGCAGGAAACACCTTTATCATCTTACCAAATTCTGTACTGATAATGCCAAATGTATCTTCATAGAATTTAGCCTTTTCTTGAACACTATCTGTAGAGTAACCTAAAAACGCAGGATGCACCTTCATCATCTTACCAAATTCTATACTGGTAATGCCAAATATACTTTCATAAAATTTCGTCTTTTCTTGCACACTATCGGTATCGTAACTTAGAAGTGCAGGAGACAACCTTATCATCTTACAAAAATCATCATGAGTCACTCTAAATTCACTTTTGTAAAAATTTTCCTTATCTAGTACGCTTTGGGTAGATAAACCTAAAATCCTAGGAAACACCTTAACCATCTTGTTAACCTGCTCACGTTTCATACTATATACACTTTCATAAAACTGTTCTTTTTTCTTAATACCTTCTATTGTAAAATTTAATAACGAAGGCATCTTCTTTAATATTTTTTTAAATTTATCCTCACTCAGCTTAAATTCATCACAAAAAAACTGCGTTAATTCAAGCACGGCATTTTCAGACAATTCACTAAAAATAAAATCCAATTTTTTAGCTTTGTCAATTACTTCTTGTTCCGTCCAATCAAAATGTTTTATTAAAATTTCTTTTGTTTGCATATTTTCTCTTTAATATATAGTATACTAAAAACCATGTTTAAAGTAAACTAAATCCATTCCTCCAATTAGATTAATTTAATTTTATACTACAATATTTATACTTTTTCTTCCGCCATAATCTCTTCTACATTAATGTTTTCATTTAACGATTTATTCATCGCATTTCTGTTACTTAATATAAATTCAATTTGCTTCTTTGAAAATGTTTTAAACTTTTTTTCAAGCACAAATTTATCTTGCTCTTCCCATTTTATTGGAGATACATAAAGCAGTACTTCCATTAGTCCCAAAGAAAAACCAATATCGTCCAACAAATTTCTTGCTCGGTTGTATGCCTTAATTAGCACACTGCCCGTTTTACTATTACCCTCTAATTTTTCACGTCTATCTATCCAGCGTTTACCTATTTCACATCTACCAACAAGCAAATCTTGTCTTTCGGAAAAAGTTTGGTACTTGTTCAAAACCCTTCTTGCATATAATGGATTAAATACCTTAAATAAGCAAAGCGACGCGACTTCCGCCATTTCAACTTGTGTATTAATATCACTACTATCAAATAAACAAACTCCGTCACTATTTTCTTTAAAGTAATAGTCCAACACCGCACGACACGCATCGGAAAACTTATTTTTATTAACCGTATACATTTTTTTTAATTCATTTAAAGCACTTTCTTTTTCTATCTCAATATTTTGAACTTCCATTGCAAGTTCTAATAATTTAACCGATTCTTTTTGCGTTAAATTTAAACCATTTAAACAATTAATAAACTCATACGCAACATCGGACGCAAAATCTCGCGCATTACGCTCCGACTCCGATGTATAGTACATACTTTCTAAAAATTTTGAAACGGTCGAAACTGCATTGTCAATTTTTCGTATAGCAAAAGCATTTTTAAATGCAAAACCATCGCCCGCACCATTACGCTTTTCAGAATCTCCGTAACGACTTTCACAAATTCGTTTTAATCTTGGGTTAAGACCATATTTATTTACTTCACAAAATGCCGACACAAACAAAGGTGCACAGACATTATAAATATACACCGTTTCCAAAGCCTTTTCGCTCCCCGACCTAATCTCGCCAAAGTCTACAATATGCCCAAACTCATGCCAAATGGTGTCTAGGTCGTTTGCAAAACACCTAACAGACATAAGCGAATCGCCCGAAACAGTTATTTTATTAGACGGATTAGCAGAACCTTCCCCCGCAGGTATCGGCTCATAACAAACATTTACCGACCCGATTTTATCCGTATCAACATTTTTAACACTACCAGCAAAAGCAATAGCGTAAGCCGTTATTTCATCACGAGAAAATTCTCTCCTTCCTAAATAAAAATCGAATATTCTCCTCGCCAATTCTTCCTTTTTCAGTTCAATTTCCATTATTTCTCAATTCGCCCCTTATTTTTATTCATTATATCATAACCCATCCAATATTTCAATACCCTATAACCAATCTCACCATATTATAACACTACTCTTTACTAACATCATCCTATTATGGCATCAACCCAAAACCCATCTCGCAAGCTCGTTGCCATACATACACTGTTAATCTAATCAATCCCAAAATTGTCTGGTTTAGCAATAAATCAGCCTTCAACTCCAAAAAAATTTCAAATCATATCTTTTCACAATCTAACGCCAACTTTGATTTCATCACAAACTTATAGTTAATCATACTTGCTCTTCAGATTATACAAATTACTTTTCAAAATTTTACTCTATGTATAATATCAAACCAAAACTGAACCTAACGTAAAACAAATAAACAAAATCTCACACTTAAAGTAAATTTACCCACTTTTTAAAAATAGTTACAAAAAAGGGTTGCAAATTCTAAACTTTTAGGTTATAATACTATTTGTTTAGTGCATATTATTCTTAAAACTAGTAATTGCTTACAGCGTTAGCGAAAACATAATAGTTTTTCTAAATACAACAAGCCTACTAGCAATACAAAAAGATAATATCGTAAACAATCGGCTAATACGGAGAGTTACTCAAGAGGCCGAAGAGGAGGCCCTGCTAAGGCCTTAGTACGGGAAACTGTAGCCCGGGTTCGAATCCCGGACTCTCCGCCAGTAAGTGATAATCCGAACTTTATATTTACGCCACATTATTTTGCGTTAGTATATTGGTTTGAGGATTAAAAAAAGGCTAGGAATAAATCCTAGTCTTTTTTATTTTTCGTCGGAATAGCCGCTCATTTCAAATAGTTTAGCTTTCTGTTCTTTTGTTAGTTTAAGTCTTTGAATGTAGGCTTTGACTTGTGCTTTGCCTACTTTGTTTGTATATCCAAGGTAGCCCATAAGCATATACTTTTGAGCAATAGTAAGTTTTAGATTATTCACATACGCTTGAATCTTAGCTTTTAATGTTCCATTTATAGTCTCGCCATTTTCGTCCTTGTCAGACTCTAACGACCTTGCATAAGATACATATAATGCTAAATCTTCAATATCGAAAACATAACCAAATAATAAGTTTTTCAATTCTAAGTCAACACCTAGTAAATCTTCAAGAGCTAAATTGTAGTAATAGTCATAAATAAACTTAATACTCTGAGCTTGAATTTTAGGCTCTACCTCTTTGTATTCGTTTGATGTGATTAGAACTTTTACTTTTCCGTTTGATTGTTCATAAATAGACTTAAATCTATTCTTTTGCTTTTGAGTGAAATATATTTTCTCTCCGTCATAAGTGATATAATCGCCGACACTCTTAGGCAACACACTATAACCAGCGTTATACAAGCTGATTAGATTTTTTCTTATCTCCTTATCTTTTACAGATACTTTCTCTTCTTCAAGCATTAAATCAAGGATTGTGTCAGCCAAGCTTTCGTCTCCCTTTTCTATTGCTGCTTTTAAGTCTGCATTATAATTGCTTGCTGACTTGTTGTAGAAGAAATTATCATATCTATAAACTGCGTCCGGCGAGAACTTTTGAATTATACCTTTTATGTATGTTTCTGCATTTCTAACCGGTACACCAAACAATTGAGATATACCAAGTACAACTTTTCTTATCTTACCATTGATTTCTGCGTCCGAATAAGATTCTCCGCTGGCCAATAAGTCAACAATATTATACATTTCCTTTAATGCTGTTGCAATATTAGTTAAACCGGTATAAGCCATATTTGTAATATCATATCCACTAAAATATGAATACAAGTCTTTTACAATAGGGAACATTCCGATATAATTTTCTGCAAAATCCATTAAGAATCCTTGTACCTTGTTTTCGTCTTCCTTGCCCTTAATCCATTTGAAAGCTTGTGCTATCAACGCCAAAATGATTGTATCAACCACTACGGCGCTAATTGCATGAGCTGATTCAGATTTAGCTTGTTTAAATAAACTTTCAGCCTCAGCTTTTTCTGCGTCTGTTTTTGCATTTTTAAGCATTGTTTTTGCTATTCTAATCTTGTCTACGGCACTTGCAAGCAACGAAAATTGTTGTAATGGCTCTGACATAAACATTGTAGTAAGCTGTAAAAACGAGCTTTGAGAACGCAATATTTCCGGACGATATAGAGCTGTGTAGTTAGCTTGTGTTTTAATAACAGCCTCTTCTGTAAGTTGCGCCGCTGCTTTGTAGTGTTCCTCACTATAATTTGCATAATTTTTATTATCTTTTGTTTGTTCTAAGCAAGCGTTCCATACTGCACCACAAACAAACTTATCTATCATTCCAATAGGAGCTGTAACAATATCGGTAAATTTATCAATACTCTTAGCAACACCTTGACCTTGCTTTAATAGACCGACATCAATATTATTTCCGTTTCTGAATCTATCATAAAGCATAGGAGCATATTTTGTAAGATTTTCAAAGTCTGTCTTCTTTGATACAGCCATAGCCAATCCCTTAGCTAGGTTTCTGTATTTTACTCCGACAGCGGCCGCTGCTGGTAATGATACAAACTGACTTGCTAATACTTTTGGGTTGAATCCCAACGCTGCTCTTGCACCCCAGCCACGAACTTTACCAACAAGTCTGTCAAAACCCTCTTTGGATTTCACATTTCCTTGCATATCTGACAATAGTTTTCCAACATAAGATTCAAAACTTGAATCCACTTTGTTGATTTCAACTCTTAGTTTTGAGCCGTCTTCTAACTTTTTATTAAATAATCTGTTAAAAGTTTTAACCGGTTGAGCCAATCCATAGTATGCAGACATTTGTTTAGAGTGTCTGTTTACAATATCAATAATATTTTCTACTACTATCTTATTGTTTGCGTTTGGCTTTGTGTCTTGGTTAAAGCTTGCATTATAAACGCTGAATAGATTAGTAAAGTTGAATTTATCGTTGCCTAGTTCTTTATATAGCTGGTCGTCAGCAACTCTTATAGGAATATAATCGTTGCTATCGTCTACATTCGATACACCAAACATAGCCATATCTGTATCGTATTTTGCGTCCCTTGCTATTTTATTAAAGAACTCTTTTGTTAGCTTAATAAAGTCTTTATCTACATCTGTCAAGTGCGATTCAATCTCTGATATAACAGCACGATTGATTTGTACATCTTGACCTTTGTTAATTGCGTCCTTAACCTTACCAGCAGACGCAGACTTTTCGTCTGTTAGTCTGATAGTTCCGTTTCCGAATTCGTCAAATAAGTGGCTTTGAGCTTGTTTTCTTTGAGATAGCATATATAGTGAAATCATTTGTCCTTTTGACATTTGAGTTCCAGCTATCTCTATTTTTTGATTGCTCCATTCATTTACAATCTTTTTGTTGGTTTTAAAGAACTCTTTATAGTGTTCTGCAACACGCATATTAAAGGCTGCTTGTTTGTCTACACCTTGTTGAAATTCCTTAAAGACGCGAGCCATTATAGAGTTCTTTCTATAAGAGCCTAATCTTTCAAATCTCCAAACCGGAGATTGTAGCCAACGAGTTAATTGTGAGAACGAGCCACCAAGCCCACTATCTTTAACTTTGACAGCCTCTCTTGTTTCCTTGATAGCTTGTGTAACAATCTCTGTGTCAGATTGTGTTTTGCCCTCAAAGAACACTCTGTCATATTCTTTAACATTGTGAATAAAGTTTCTGATAATCATATCAAGATTTTTAATCTCAGCAGTAGTCAATTCGCCACGATTCCTTGCTATATCTTCAATCATAGCTCCAACCGGATTGTCTATTCCGTCTCCGTTATTTGCTATTAAGTTATATAGCTTAGTTCCGTTAACCTCTTTTGAATATTTGCTCATAATGTCTCTTATATTACTTGATAGATTATCTCTATAAGTCTTGACATTTTTTAGCAATTTCACTAGGCCAACAACCTCGTCAGCTAGTTGTATTTCTGCACTTTGATATTTTTCAAAAGCTTTGACTCTATCAAGAGAAGAAAATAAATTGTTGATTGCTTTATTTCTTTCCCTGGTATCTTTTAGTTGAGCTTTTAGCAAGCTAACTTTATCAACATACTTTTGAATAGTCTTGTTAAATTCAGTCTCTTGTCCTTGTGTATCTATACCAACAAGAATCTCTCTCACTATGTCTTGTCTAAGTTGTTTTATGGTATCGCTACCTAATTCTTTCATACTTTGTTTAGCAGATTTCTTAATCTGATTCAAAGAGTTTTTATAAGTGTCTGCAATTTCAAAGAAACACTCTGCCTCGTTGATAGCCTCAATTCTAATTCCTCTTTCTTGTAATTCTTGTGCGATTTGGTCTGCCCCCATACCTCTTTCGCCTTTTCTTTTACCCCAAATTAAGTATGGACTATTATCTTTATCGTATCTGTATTTGATTTCGCCCTTAATTGAATCTAAGTCAATTTTGTGCATATATTCTCTTAATGTTTCCACAATATATACATGCTCTTCGTTAATCTCAGAGCCGACAATATCTTCTACTAATCCGTTTTCGATAATATAGTCTGCTATATCAAACGCAGCTTTTGAATATCCCGGAGTGCTAGTATTCATATATAGCCACAGCTGGTCAATTACTTGCTGCTTAGTCTTGCCAGCAATATCTCCATGTTTACCACCAAAATCCATGTAGTTATCTAAGATGTTATTTACAACAATCTCAGCGTCTTTTCTGCTATATGATTTATGTCTAGTTTTATTAGCAACAATCTTCTTTACTTGCCCTTTTGATAAAGAGTATCTAAATTGAGATAATTCGCTCTTATGAGGTGCTTTACCATTTTTAAAATAATATTGAATGTCAGCGACAACTTTTCTGCCGGACACAGCTCCTTCATATTCTAATGTCTCAATAGTGTCTCCATTTTTATTGTCTATGTCAACAATAAAAGCCTTTTCTTTCCAGCCTAATCTTTCAACCAATGATTGAATTTGCTCATATTGTTCTTGTGTTGGCTCTACTTGAATATTTACTCCCGGATATTCCGGACTTACTCTTATATTGCCTCTACCCATAAACTCAACCATAGCCTCAGTTCCATAAACATCTGAGTCTTCGTAAATATCAAATATTTCTCTATGGTCTACACTCCTACTGCCACCAGCAGCTCCCTCGTGCTTGCCGGATAAATCTAACTTTGTTCCGTCTTTAAGTATATATCCAGTCTCTTTCCAGTCGTAAGTTTTACCAAAAGTTTTCAAAACATCTTCTTCAACCGAATTTTTAAGGGAATATCTTATGTCAGGGCTTTTAGTAGGATTAAGATTTGTAGTGTTCTTTATTTGATTAGAGTTAAAAACTGCATAAAAAACATCTCCGTCTTTTGCCTTTTCCTTAAAGATAACGCCGTCATTACCATTATCCAAAGCTTGTTTAATGAATTTTTTTTCTTTTACATTGTCAGCAAAATCTTTTAAATCCATTTCTATATTTAACGGATTTTTTAAATTCACATAAAAACTATCAACTCGTTTGCCATTTTTTACAATGGCCATTTCTTCTGCATAATCTTTGCTTTTGCTAAACCAAAAAGCACCATTTCCCTCGACACTCTTTGTATTATCAAAAACATTAAATTCTGCGTCAGTACCATGATAAACAACAAGCAAGTTTCCCTTCTCGTCTCTAACCTTGGAATCTTTGAAAAATTTTTCTTGATTTTCAGATAGAATGTTGCCTTGGCTGTCTTTACTTAAAGAGTACCTTACATTTCCTTGCTTATTTCTGTTGCTTTGCCCGCTATCTCGTCTTCCATTGATTGTATTTTCTCTTCCGGAATCTCCGCTTTTAGCCATTGTAGGAATGTTCCTATCTGAGTGTCTGTCGTTAGAGATAGTGCTATCAACACTTTTGTTTCGTCTGACATTTTCATACTCGCTAAGACCTTGGTCAAGGCTATCTGCATAGTTGTTTTGCTCATATTTTCTCAATTCCTCCAATTCTGCATTATATTTACTATTTGGAATTCTATCTACAATCAAGTAGCCGAAATCCATATCTGAAAATTTTTCAATCTTGTACCATTTATCTTTATAAGATACAAGTTTTTGCCAGCCGTCCTTAACATTATCTTGTTTAGCCCAGCGTGTAGCAATTTGATTCGCCTCGCTATAACTTTCATTATATGGAGGGAATGTTTTATTTATCAATTTGTCTTTAATACTATACCTATTTTCGTCAGAATTGTCAATACTCTCAGCATAATCCATAGCACCCCAAGACTCTGACAATGCTTTGCTATAAAGCTTTTCAGCCTTAGTTAAGAAATCAAGAACTTGTCTTTCGTCTTTTGATAGATTCTTTCTCTTCTTAAAGTATGCTATCTTGTCTGCAATCCAATTCTTAAACTTTTCAAAGAATGTACGATTAGAGCGTGCAAGTCTAGCAATTTGTTCCTCGCTAGTAAATAAGTTTTCACTTGTGTATTGAGCAACAACTTCCGTAATAATATCATACTCTTGTTGGCTTAAACTCTTATTTTGCTCAACTTTCTGATACAAGTCTTTTGTTTGTTTTATCTTTTCAACAAGATTGCCAAATCTTTCTGACAATGTTTTGTTGGTTTGAATTTCTTTCAAGATATATCTAGCATATCTCACATAAGCTTTTGTTCCCTCTGCATAGTGTGTCATTTCGTGCTTAATAACCTCTTGCACAGCATTAGCATTAGTACTTATGTAAAGAACGCCATTTCTATACGCACCTTGAATATCGTTTCCGTCTGCGTCTTTTCCCATAGAATTAGAGAAAACAAGATTAGCTTTTACCTTGCCTTTGTTTAGCCTAGTAAACTCTTGTTTAGCTAGTCTTTGTGTTTCCGTTAACTCTTCTGATGTAGGAGCAAACTCTAACGATTGTTCTTTTCCTCTTAGTGTAGGAGAGTATGCGTCTTGATTGTAATTTTGAGCAGTTGCAAGTCCATTTTGAGCTTGATTAGTTGCTCCGTCAGTAATTTGTTCGCCATTTGCGTCCAAGCTTAAATTTGAGCCATTTTCGGCAATAATTGTGCCGTCAGCGTTAAATTTATTAACACCATATTTATTAAGCATATCAATATACTTAGCTCGTCCCTCGTCAGTCTTGACGCTTTGTAGTTCTTTGCTAATTGATTCGTATATCTCTTGCTTTTGTTGATTGATTTTTTCTTGTTGTTCTGCAAGCTTGCCATTACTCCAAAGATTATTTTCTTTCTTTTCAAGTGTAGACAATTCAGATAAGCTTTCTTGAATATTAGCAGCTCTTCTTGTCAAACGACCTACGGTCTCGCCATACACCATTGATGTAAGGCCACCAACAAGAGCAGATTCTCCAATATCTTTCAAGTGTTCTGTTGTCATAAAGTCTTCAAAGAATCCTTTATCTTTGTAGATATTTTGGATAAGCGGATTCACAAACTCAGACAACGCCTCTTCGCCAGCCTCTCCAAGTGAGCCGACAACAACTTTGCCAAGCTTATTCTTAGTAAGTTTAGATAGGGTTTTATCCAAGAAACCTTTGCCGGTTGCGTTGCTACCAACAACACCACTTATCTTTTCTGTAAGCATTTCTACGCCACCACTAGCAGCACCATATAAAAGACCACGATAGTAGTTTGTTCCCTCTTCTTGAAAAGCTTGTTCTGTACCTTTGCCCGCTGCACTTATACCAATCGTCGCTAAACCACTTCCCGGCAATATAAGATTCATAGCAACAGACGGCAACATTTGTCCTACGCCACTTGCTACATTTTCTATTGTCTCTCCAAACTTACCCCAGTCATTCAAATAAGAATGTTTTGTAAGCTCTTGTAGTGGATTCCCTATATTTTCACTCGTCCAATCGTAAGCTATGTGTTGTTGAACACTATCTCTAAAATCACTATCAAAGATTCCTCCAACAGCACCAACAACACCAGCTCCAAGGTCATAGATTCCCTCTAAACCTTTTACAGCACCAGTAATAACATTACTAGCCACATCTCCGATTGTGTGAAATGTTTTCACAAGAAAATTTTGGCTATCTTTTTGCTGTTGCAATCTTTGTTGTTCGAGTTCTATTTCTCGCTGTTCTTGCTCAGCTTGCTCTCTTTGTTCCAAATATTGCTTATATAAATATCTACTTTCCTTTAAATCTCTGATTTGAGTAGCTCTTTGCTTTCTCTCCTCAGTTGACAGGTCCCATATAGCCATACATTCTCCTTTTATGTTTAGTTATACTTTTGTGTATATTTCGTTATAATCATAACCAAGAACGATTTTACCATTTTCTGCCATTTTCATTGCTTCTCGCCTTGTATATGTTGTTGGATAGAATTTGCCACCATAGTAAACATAAATGCTGCCAGAATTAAAAACCCAGCCAGCACCATAGTTAAAGTCAATGTATGTTCCGTCAGCAATCTCGCCTCTCCTTGCTTTACTAATGATTCTATCAACCATAACGCTTTGTTTTGAGCCAGCCTTACCGGAATCATTATAATTACCGAAAGTCGCCTCTGTCGCCTCTTCTGCCGAAATTCCGTTACCATGTCCGCCCAAAGAATGAGCTTTACTTTGGTTTTCAAGTTCTACTCTTGCAGTCTCTTCTGTCTCAGCTTTTTCTTTATTAGTGTAAACCGGACGAGACTCTAATTCGATTAAGTAAGTATTGTATAACTCTTCGCCCAAAACATCTTTGTTTGAGTCAAGGTATTCTTTTATTTTATTTTTTCCGTCTTCTGTTAATCTGCTGCCGTCTTCTGTAAAGTAGTCCGGATTTAAAAGCATTTCATTTCGATAGTAATTATCAACTAATGCTTTTTGTTGTTCTCTTTCTTGACGAGCCGTCTCTTCTTGCTGTCTAGTTATTTCTTGGTACTTAGTCAATGTGGCTTGGTTTGCATTTGCCAAGTTTTTATCTACATCTGACACGCCACTATTGTAGCTTTGCAATAAGTCTAATTGCCTAGCGCCAACATTTGAGGCGATTTGTCCCATTCTGTTTTGATAATCGCTATTAGCTTTAAGTAATGTAGACTCAGAAACACCAAGTCCACCCAAGCCTTGTGCCTTAATCTGGGCAGGAATATATTTTTTAAGTTTATCTAGTTGAATACTAGCCTGTTGTTGAGACTGAGTTTTCTCTTTTTCTAAACTTGTATTTGCTCTATTGTATTGGTCAAGAAGGTTATTCTTTTGTAAGTAGGCGTTATACAAGTTAGTGCCGAGCTCAAATTCTTCGTCTGACATATTCTCTGTTTTGGTTAGAGAATCGGTGTTTTTGTCGAATTTCTTATTAAATAATCTTTTATACCATTCTTCAAAGTTTGCGTCATAAGTTTTACTCATTTGTTGACTCCTCCTCGATATTTTTTACCTCAATATTGTCTTTGTCTTCTTCCAGCGGCAACATCTTAGCAATTTTGTTGGCCACACCAGTAGACACCAAATCTTTTGTATTTCTCGAACTTAATCTTATAGCTTGTTTCATTATATCCATTTCTGCTCGCCATTCTTCTCGTTCTTGATTATGCAGCTTACGCTCTTTTGCAAGTTCCTCTCTACATTCTTTAAGCTCTTTCTTAGCTTGTACAAGTTCGTCTGACCTGCTATTTACAAAAGTTAAAGTATTTTTATTGTCTTTCTTTACAAAAGCTTTAACAAAAGCAATTACAATCAAGACAATTCCATATAAAATGTAAGTAATTATATCCGGCAAATTTGGAAGAGTTAAGAAATTTTGTATTTGTTCATATCCCATTAAAACCAGCCCTCCTTATCTTTTTTATTATTTTTTGTAACCTCTGCATGAGTTTGTAAAGTAGCTATATCTACCATGCTTTGATTGTTATCCGTGAAATATTGTGCAAGCTTTGGCAACACTATCTTTCCGGCCACAACTGAAATTATTAAACAAACAATTCCAAGCGTTAAGAAAGTAATCATAAGCCCACTAAAAAATGCTTGTCTTATATCAATAAATTGAATACTAAACATTCCAGCGTTCTTTCCTACAATCGTCCATTCTCCCCATTTCTCAACAAGGTGTTGATAATTCTGTTGTAGTTGCTCTCCGGTGTACTTGTCTTTATCTAGTAATGAGATAATATCTGTGATGTTTCCAACACTATTTCCTATCATAAGAATAAAGAATAAGATACTTAATCCAAGAAATACCCAAAACACAATGGGAGCGAGTGTTTTAAATATCTTCGCTCTGAATTGGTTTCTCTTGTATATCTGTTCCGGCGCCAACGCTTTCTTCTCTGTCTGACTCATAATCTTCCTCCTTAATAGATTCTATATTTCCAAAGCCTAATAATATCGGTTTTATTTCCTCAACAATCGACTCTTTGAATTCTTGCTGAGGCGTTTCTTTTTGTTCTTGCGGCTGTTCTTCTAAGTTTTCTTGTTTTTCGTTATCTTCAATCTCTTTCTTTACCCAGCTAGGAATTTCCCAGCTGGCAAATTCTTCCCAAATACTATTGATTTCTTCTAATTCATTAGGAACACCAAAAGCACCTTTTTCGTAGTTCTTGCCTATGTCAAATAATACAGATAGGGCTATTGTAATTAGATATGTAACAAGTTTAATAATCTTTTGCCAAAACGGAATCTGAGCTGTATCAAGAAATAGCCCACCAGTTATGAATGTTGTAGCAATCATAAAAATAATTCCAGTCACTAATCCTTTAACTAATCTTTTTTTTCGATAAGTTTCTAGCTTTTCAATTCTTCCGTTTTTGTTATAAACAATTTCCGTAGTGGACCACTTAATGCTGTCTACCGTAATGTTGGTTTGAATAGCGTCATAAGCTTTAATAAGTCTTGTTTTACCACTCGTTCTCAACATCTTTTCACTTGTAAAATTGTTATCCACTAAAAACTCACGCTTTCTGCGTCTAGTTTCTCGTTTATTCCTTATAGCTAAGAAATATGGCAAGTACACATGTTTCTCTTGATTGTCTTTAACAAGTTTTTTATGTTCTTTATACTTTTCTGTTGTGTTTGTTGTATTCAAACCGGCCGACAACGCTTGTTCACTTATACCTTGCTTTATTGATGTTTGAATCAAGACAAGTCCTATTGTTAATGCACTAATTGAGGATAAATTCCCACCGACATTCTTCCAATATTCCTCTGTCAAAAATTCTCCCATATCTCCAAAGGTAAGGATTACAAGTAAGGCCAAGCCCACAATAGAAACAATAATGCCAATATTCTTTCTGATTAAGCTTGTTATTCTATTCATAATTCCTCCAAAATTTTTATGCTATTCTTCGCCACCTATAAACAACTATATACGGTTGTAGGTTGTTATGTGGTCGGTCATTTCCACTTGATTGTGAATTGTCAACATCTATTTTTTGCCAAGGGCTTGAAGGATAAAATGGTTTAATGAGTGGATACATACCATTGTAATCCGTGTTACCTAACGTGCTGGTTATTCCGTGACAATGGCTAGGCATTTCGCCAACAATTAAAGTATGCGTCTTTTCACCACCAGTTTTTAACACTTCATTAAACTGTGTGTCGTTTGCATCACAACCAACTAACACTTTGCCTTTGCCAAATTCTTCCCAAGTTCCGCCATAAAGTTGGGCTGGGGAAATCGTGCTTGTAGTTTCAATTATTGAACCAACTGGCAATACTGCAAGTGGTTGATTATTGAGGGTTAGTACCCCCCCCCGCAATATTTACACCGCTGGCAACTTTTGTTATTTTCAAACTTGACATATCTTAATCCTCCTTGATTTGAGATTGAACACAATCAGGAACGGTTGGATATGTTAATGTGTCCGTTATATCTAGTAAGGCTTGTCTAAATGTTTTAACTTCTTCATGCTCGGCACTTGTAAGACAAGCAAACCATACCGCACGGTCAATGACTGTGAAGTATTTTTCTCGCCAATTTCTTAAAGATTGTTTTTTCTTTTCTAGCAATTCGGCGTCTGTATATGGAATATACACTTGTATATCTTCCAAAACTTCGTGTTCTTCCACTGCTGGTTGATAAGGAACATCAACGACTTTAATTCGGTCACGACCATAAACTTCGCCTTTTTCGTTTTTATACTCGTTATAATCGTAATGGAATTGCTCTTTTATTTCCGATTGAGCAGGGACTACTTCCACAACTCTTTTATCTGCTTTTAAATATCCCAATTCAAGATTTGGGTTTTCTAAAATTTCAGTTTTTGATTGATTGTAAATTTTCATAATTTCCTCCAAAAATTTAATTTATTCTAATCCAAGCATAAACACCATAGTAGTATGGATAATAAGGTTGTCCGCCACCGCTTGCCTCGGTATCAATGTATGCTTGACCATGTTTATTCCAAACAAAGTGTGGTATTCTTGTCACCAAAGGCTCGTTTGTTTCCGTTCCGTCACTCATATACTTTGTATGCACATGGCTAGGCATACTTCCAATAGGTATCTTATGACTACTACTTGTACCTCCAAGATTTCCGCCGTTGCTTGTGACGATTTTAAAATAAGCGTCTGCACTTAATTGCTCCCAAGTGCCACCAAAGAGTGAAGCAGGACTTGTGGAATTTACGCTCAAATAAATTGAGCCAATAGGGAACGCCCCAAACACACCAGTTGTATCAACAACTGTTCGGTCGTTGAGAGTTACCCCCCCCGTGGTTTTAATGGCGAAACTGCCATTTTTACGGGTTATTTTAATTGTTGGTTTACTCATAATCTTTTGCTCCTTTATGCTATTCTACGCCAAAAATATGCGGTCATATATGGTTGTAGGTTGTTATGGGGTTGATTGCCACCTCGGGTATCAGTCATTATGTTTCCGATAAAGACATTTGCTGCCGTTTCTGACAAAATACCCGTATGAGTACTGCCTCCAAACCCAGCCTGATACTTAGCATCAGGATATCTTAATAACTGGTGGTCGTGAGTTGCAAGTTCACTCACAGAAAGTGTATGCGTCTTCTCTCCGCCAGTTTTTTCAGTTACGGAAAGATTACCGTTTTCCGCAATCACTGTTGTAGGTGCTATAAAATCGTTATCGCTTTCGTTTACACCAACAAGTGTCTTACCTTGACCACAGCGTTCCCAAGTCCCACCGTAAATTTGCGCTGGGCTTACTTCTTTTGAAAATGCTAGAATTATGCCCACTGGCGGAATACCTAAATATTCATCGGTTTTTGGTTTTCTAAATTTTAATTTTCCCATCATGCCTCCTCTGGGAACACAAACTCTATGTAAGGACTTCCGTCTTCTGTCCCTTTTTGTATTTTTATATCTCCAATATGGATATAATCGGTTTCGATTGTTTCGCCGTCTTCTCCAATAGTTAGAGTTTTCTTTGCGTTAGCAGCTGTTCTGTTTTTTGTAAACTTTTTATCTAGTTCTTGTTGAGTAACATCTGTGAATCCATAGTTGCTTTCCAAAGTAGATAGTTTATATATGTGGCCAACTTTATAATCGCCGTCGTCTATTGCAATAAACAAATCGCCATTATTAAGCTCATAATTTTCTAAGAAATGATTTTTAACAATCTCTGTTAATTGAGCATTTGTCAGCTTAACAAGTCTCTTTGCTAGTTCGCTGTTTGTTTCATTTATGATTCTTGCTATTTCAGAAACAATAGAATCTTCATTGTCTAAAACAAATTTCCAAAACGCATTTTTAATCTGCTCCGCCGACATACCTTGGTTACTAGGCCTATTAGGTAATGTCTGAGCAGATTTTCTTTTCATGGCGTTTAATGTTGCATTGGTTGTAGGTTTTACACTCATGTTATCTTACTCCTTTATTCATTTTGTTTATCTTGTAAAGTACCGAGAATGTGTTAACGGCACAATTATATTCGTTGTCAGATTCAAATCTGAAAATTATAAAGTTGAAATTTCTTTGTTTTACTTTCTTTGTATATGAGCTTGCAAATCCGGTATCAAATGAAAAATTTTCAAAGTTGATATTATCAAAGTCAAACACAGCTACACCCTTAGCTTGAATAGCTTTTGAAACATCTTTTGTATCATATCCAAAAGTGATTTCTCCGTTCACAGTAGGCTCGGTAGCTATCGTTAATTGTAGCAGCGTCTTACTCTGAGAGTTAGTTCCAAAATCTAGGATTGGAGTAGTCCAAACAGCGACTACATTTCTATTCGTTACAAGACTTGCAAGTGCGTTTGTTGGAGATATATTGTTGTATGCGACTAATCTTATAGGATTAGAGTCTTTGTAGTATTTAAGCTCAAAATTGGTCTTTGTAGTGTTGCATAGATAAAGCTCAATATTCTTTAAGTTTCTGCTAAGTCTGAATCCTATGTCTTTCACGCTAACAGCGTTTCCGTTTTCGTCTTCTAGTGTAAATGTACAAGCACCAGCGTCTACATCTGATATAATGTATTTTTTATTTACGCTAAGTCCACTAGCTGCTACATGGTCTGCATAAAGTTCTGTTCCAACATAAAGCTCAGAGATTTTATCTTCGCTTACTTTGATTCGATTATCCGCCACCGACAACAAATCTTGTACACCCAACTCCAAAGCATAAATTCCGTCAGAGTTGAATTTGATTGTGTCATTATCTGCTAAATCGTCTAAATAAGTCTTATTGTATGTTACTTTGTTATCTGCAACAGAGATTAAAAGGTCTCCGGATTGAGTTTCTTCGTATTCTCTGTCAATGTACTGCTCGTCAAATACACAAACTTGTCCGTCTGCACTACCAAAGTACAATTCATTTTCGATATTCGCCCAAACTCTCGCTGGTATGTTATCCCAAAACCACCACTCATAGTTATAAGAGCCGTCCAAATCGCTTTCGCTTGTAAATTTGAATCTAGCGTCAGCTACAAAACAATCGCCCTCAATAGCTAATAGATATTTGTTAGCCCAAACAATTCCAACAGCCTCTTTTAATGAGCTATATCTTGTAAGCTTTTCGTTTATTGTTCTACTGCGCTCACGAGCATATCTTTCACTTGCTGTGATGTTGTTTGGCAATACAATTCCATATACGCCGTTTCTTGATAATATCAAGTTGTCTCCGGCAAAGTTGGCTGTTGCATATCTACTTATAACACCCTCTCCAATAGAGCCGGCTGTTGTAGGGAATACAGCTCTGATACTTTCAAGATTACCATTTGAATCGTATGTTTCTTGCAAAGTACCATTTCTATAAAAGATATTAGCCTCTTGTGCGTTGTCTTCTTTGTAGATAACAAGCGTGCTATCACTAAGTCTGCCATAACCAGCTACGGCCACAGAGCTACTACCCATTGAAGATGTGTTTAAGTCTCCAAAATAAGTAAAATCGTCTGACTCAGAGTGAAAGTCTATATTTGCAAATTCACTATTACCACTCACAAATAATCTATCTGAGTTTCCATTTACACCGAATAAAACTCCAAAATTACAATTAACAATTCTATCCAAATATCCGTCTACCAAATGACTAAACTTAACAAAGATATTATCTCTATTAGCAATCTGTGGAGTAGTTGTGATTGATAATGTTATTTGGCCAGTAGCAAAGTTGATAGTTCCAACTTTTGCATTTGTTGATGTGTTGTATAAGATTGACTTATCTGTTCCATTGTTTTTAATTTCAATAGTAACAGCTCTGTTTGACTCCATTGTTTCAAGTGTAATTTCGACTGCTGAATCCTTATCAATCTCTCCGGAATCAAGCGTCCAAGTCTTATTTGTAGACGAAGAGCCAACTAGTTGATTTATTCTATAAGAGCAAAGCATATTTATATCGTCAAGTGCAGCTCTTGCATTGTCTTCTACTGAATCGTCGTCAATAGAAATTGTTGTGGTAGGGACATAAGTGTCCTTATCATTAGCCACTCTTCTAAGCTCATAAGTTAAACCATTATCCCAAGTGCCATACACTAAGAAATCGCCACAACCGATAATGTACAATCTCTCTTTATTCAAAAAGAATTGTGAGCGTTGGTCTTTTAGTTTATTAGCAACTACCTTAGATTCATCGTATGTTGAAGATAATGTTATATCTGTTGAAATATACCTTTGACTTGTGTAATCAAACACAACCTTAAAAAACTTTGTTCCAGCGTGTACAATAAAGCAATTATAAGAACCTCTGATATACTTATAAATACCATTGATTCTTAATGGCTCTCTGTTTTCGTCTCTGAATCTGAAAAGTTCTTTCCAGCCATGACGCTTTTTATTTACGCCGTACTCATTGATAAAGTTCTTTGCGTCCGGAGAACGATTTTGAGACACACGAAGAGGAGAGCTTGAAAAATCAACGCCCTTAAAGTCGCTTAATTCAATACTCATTCTATCTTTTAGTGTGATGTTTGTGTTCGCTCTCATATCTACTCCGTTTGTGAAAATATCTTTTTAACTCTACCAATATTTGTTGTTTTGTTCTTGTGTAGTTCACTCATAGCAGATTCAAACCAGTTTCTAGCCTCACTTGCCTCGTTTGGCTCGTCTTCACGATAAATATCGCCTTTGACAAATAGAGGGATTTGACTAGCTATGCTGTTAGGAATATCTAACTCCAAGTCATTATCTGTATCGTCGTTTATTCTTTCAAGCGTTGGCTTATATAGAACACGCAAGCTTTCGTCTGATTCTTTAAAATCTCTTAGCACTAATACATCTTCTTCAAGTTGATATTCGTAGTGGCCTTTATAATCGCCATTTGAATTCTGATATATAACTCTATCCATGCTAAAATAATCTTTTATAAGTTTCTTTAAATCAAACCTAATAAATTGTCCGTCCACCTCGCCGTCTGCTTTGTTTATTGTGTAAGACTTGCTAGGCAAAACGCCTTTTTCTTCTATGCTTGAAAAAGCTCTGTTAATTGAGTCATTCATTCCAAACAAATAAGACTTATAGTTTTCGTCTAACGATAATTCGTCTAAGTCTCCGACATTGATGTCGTTTTCATATCCAACAAATAAAAGCTTTAATGTTGCAACTTTAATTTCGCCTAGTTTCATAATGTCTCCTTTTAATTTCAAAATGGCGGGACTGGTGCGACTCGAACGCACAACTTTCTTGTTGTTCCTACAAGTTCTCTACCATTAAGAAACAGCCCCATAAAGTGTTATTTGGCTTATTTAGTACAGCCCTCAAACACAAAAACTACATATACTCATTAAATAAAACCCTTTTTTTATTAAATCTCCATTGGGGTTTGGTGGATAGAGCAAGACTCGAACTTGCAATCAACAACTCTTTGTTAGGGTGCTAGCGAAAAGCTTTTTCCAATTAAGCTATCTATCCATAAAAAGCGTAGCGACTACACTACGCTTTTGTTTTACTAAGGTAGTCTGAATACAGCTACTTTGATGTCAGCAGATTCGCCAACGATAAGAACTTTACCTTTGTCTTCTCCGCTAAGTTTTTTATAACGACCACTATCAATAGAGATAATGCTAAATGAGCTAGCTGGTACAGAATGTACTAGGTCTTCGCCAGCTTGGAATCCGTCGCCAGCTTTAAGTGTTACGGACTTAGCCGCACTTGCAGCGTTAGTTACTACGATAAGATACTTGTCGTCTCTTTCTTTCATAACAAATTCTGCTCCGTCTGTTGCGTCAATAGCTGTTGCCATAGCAGCAATTGTGCCACAATCTAAAAATTTATTTCTTTCTGTTAGTTCTTTAACAGATAATTGAACTCTTGCCATGTGTTATTTTCCTCCTATTTTATTTTGCCTTAGGCGTATTTTACATTAAGGTTAACGATTTCTTTTGGTCTAACAACTTTTGCGTCAAACAACATATAACCTTTCACAGCGTCCGCAAATTTCTTTTCTGGACGATATGGCTCAACATGAGTCATTGGGTTAGCGTAAGCAATAGCTCTTGGTGTTCTAACCATGATATAGTCAGACGCTCCGTCTCCACTCTTGGTTACATTGTTAGATACTTTAACGATTGCGTTGCCGTATTTGCCAACTCTACCATTTGCCATGATTTCGCTGTTGTCTGTGTCTTTTGTGATGTACGCTTGTTTGAAGATTGTGTAGAATCTTGGAGACATATCAATAACGATTTTAGCTGTTGGTTTAACATTATTTTCATAAAGTTTTTGAATAGCTGCGTCAATAGCCTCTAAGATGTTTGTGCCACTTGAAGATGTTTCGCCTCTAACAACTTTTGTGTCATTAGTAAACACTTTCTTAACACTTTTATCGTTAACTAATTCAGCGATATATTTATCTGCCTCGTCAGCTAATCCCTCACTTGTTTCGCCTTGAAGAGCGTTCATAAGTCCGTCTTCACTTGCTTGTGCTTTATCAATGTCGCCAACCATAAAGTTAAAGTAAGCAATTTGGTTGATGTACATGATAACTGAGGTGTCTTCTACCTCTTCAACATCATTGATGTCCTTATTTCTATTTTCTTTTGAGATTCTTGTAATTGTTGGTCTACCTACACCAAGAATCTTTACTGATTCGCCTTGTTTAGACACAGCACCCTCGTATTTGCGGTTACAATCGTCAGCGAATACATATAACTTTTCAAGGGCTTTTTCGATACCGACAGCCCACATTGTAGGTATAAAGTTTGTATAAGCCATTGTTCTTTCCTCCTATTTTAATTTTTCTTATTCCATTTGGCTCTACTTGCTTGCACTTTGTCCCAATTCTTTCGCATTTCCTCAGCAGACATCTTCTTAACATCTTCTATTGAATAGAATCCGCTTTCAGATTGTCCCGGACTTGTTAAAGTTCCCGGAGACGCTTTTTTGTTTGCGACCATTTGTGCTGCTTGTAATTTTGCTTTCTTTTCATAAGCCTTAGTAAAATCTACAAAGTTCTCATAGATTTTGGCCATTGGAGTAGTTCCAACTTTGCCCTCAGCAAATTTCTGAAATACCTCATTGTTGATAAGTTCGCCTAAGTCAACCTCCGGGTGTTTGGATTTAAAGTCTTCTGAGTCCTTTTTAATCCATTCCTCTTGCGACCTAGCTTGCTCATTCTTGGCCATTTCGTCTTTTTGCTTTTGCTTTTGTACTTTTGAATAGTCAGCGATTGGGTCTCCGCCTTTCTTCTCTATCTCTTTCATAGCAAGATATTCTTCCACATCTACTGAGTCTGTCATTGGCTCATTAGTGTATGGATTCTTGCCGTCAAGAGCCTCGATTATGGCTTTGTTCCTTGCCTCTGATAATTCTCTTTGGCGTTCTTGCTCTCTTCTAATTCGAGCGAACTCAGAGTTCTGTTCCTTTGTTTGAACTGGTTTAGACGCTTTGTTTGATTCGGTAGACTTAGACTCTTCGTCTTTGTTTTCTTTCTCTGTGTGAGTGTCTGTAAATTCAAAATCGTTACTTTCCTCTGTTGTTTGTTCAAGCCCAGAGTTTGCTTGCACATTGTCTTTTTCTTCGACATTTGTTTGCTCTGTTTTAATTTCTTCTGACATAATAGTCCTCCTTGAATTTTTCCGCTGTTTCTGCGATATATAATTACTGATTTCTCAGATAATTATTGATTTTTGATAACCTCAACATCTTTCCCATGATTGCTACAATTCTTATTGCGGCAAGTTAGGATTCTGTGCTTTTGGTTGGCTACCTTGACTGACATAGCCGTTTTGCACTTGGGACATACCATTTTGTGTTCCTCCTTGCAAAATTCCTTGTACTACTTGCTCTGCTGGTACGCCAGTTAATGAGCTAATAGTGTTTATAAGCATTTGCGTTATGTCTTGGGCGTCTTGATTTGTCGTTGCAATAGCTTGATTTGCCTCGTCAATCTTTGATTTGCCCTCTGCATAAAGCATGGCTATCTGAGATTTAAGCTTGTTATTCTCAGCTATTACAGATACAACCTTGTCTACAATATCTTTTTGTTGATGTATTGTGTTGATTGACTCTTGTAATTGCTGAGCTAATTGTTGTGATTGAGCTGTCATTTCTTGGATTTGAGCGTTTAGTTGATTGATTTGTGAGTTTTCTTCCTCTTCTAACGCCTTTATAAGCTCTGTTTTGTTAGATAATGCGTTCTTTGGATAAGCTTTCAAGTAAGCTTTTGGTGTGATAAAGCCTTTGATAAGTAGAGTATCAAGAGCATTTATATCGCCAGCAGCACTTGCTTTTGTTCCGGCTGTTGTCTCTACAACAACACTAAATTCTTGATTTTGGAACTCGCTACCATTGAATGTATCTTTCAATACTTGTTCTTCTTCTACCATTTTCCCTTGTTTCTCGACCATTTTAGTCTCTGAATAAGAGAATTCTTTACCTTGGTAGAAAAGCTTAAAGAATTGTGCTAGCACTTTACCAATCTTTTCTTTAACACGCCAAAATGAATCTTTTAGCTCTTCGATAGGCTGTTGTGCTTGGCTTTGTAGTTGTGCAATAGCTGCACCACTCATATTTGCAGATATAACCTCGCCACTCATGACCTCATTAGCTCCGGCCATAGTTCTTGTTAAGCTAGCTATAAACTCAACGGCATTAAGTGGAGAATTAGGAATCTGATGTCCCTCAACTCTCTGAATGCCACCAGTTTTACTATGGTTAACTAAAACTTGTCCCGGCTCATTAGTGATTGTTTGTCCCTCTAAGGCGTCTTCTGCAACAACCCATTTACCCCAAGCTAAGTCCTCAATATTCATTAAGTGCATAGCTGTTGTAAAGTTGATTGATTTTTGGTTAGGGATTAGTCCCTCAATTTCGCCAATACCATAAATAGACTTTTCTCTCTCTTCGTACTGGCCAACAACTATCGGATATAAATTAGCTTTCGCTGTGTAATTAGGATTAGTGAATCCGTTTTCGTCCGGTAGATTGTTGTTAGGCTCGTCTTCTTCAAGTCCAACCTCTTTCATAGCTGATTGTAAGTCCGGTGTTAGAGCGGTGGCGGCATTTACTAGCGTTGCTTTTACAGATTTCTCAAAGTAAACCTCGCCGTCCTTTCTGAAATACCTTGTCAAGACCGTACAGAGTTTTGAGCCTTTCTTCTCAACCTCTCCGTATTTGCTTTCGCACTCGTCTTCTACAATCAAGTCTTTATCTATATTTTCGTCTGCCTTAGACTTGACGCTATCTACATTTTCACGACTAGCAATAATAATCCATTCTTGCTTTTGTTCGTCTTTTTCTTGTGGATTAGCCGGTACAAAGTCAAGCAAATCAATAATATCGCAGCCCATTCCGCCGTCTTGTACGCCTTGCTTTCCTTTTCTCTCAGAATCCCAATAGTAGTGATAGATGTATGTACCTTTCTTAACGCCGTCATTCAACGCAATAGAGTCTAATTGTTCTTGACCATATTCCTTTTGGATATAGTCTGCAAAGTTAGTGAATTTCTCTGCGTTTTGTTTAAGCTCATCTTCTGCACGATACACAAGCTTAACCGGAGTAGAGAGAATAGCACTCTTTTTGTTACGACAAATAAACTTAATTATGTTAAATACCGGTCTAGGCAAATTCTTCGTATCTTTTGTTGGGGCTGGCCATTGTCTTCCCTCAAAG
Organism: uncultured Clostridia bacterium; assembly: GCA_934772525.1. GTDB lineage: Bacteria > Bacillota > Clostridia > Christensenellales > UBA1242 > UMGS1908. The sequence continues at coordinate 186,617 of CAKVMI010000001.1, read as the reverse complement.
AAATCGACAAATGTCTTGACATTTTTTGTCAATCCAACTTGACTTTGATACTCTTTGCCGTCCTCATACATCTTCCACAACTCAGAGGCTCTTTCTTCCGGTGTCTGAGCTTTATTTAATTGTTTCTCTTCTGCCATTAGTTGCCTCCCTTATCGTCTTTGTTTTCGCCATTCAAGTATTCGTCCATAAGCTCATTCCAGCTCTTTGGTTTATCTTTTTCTTTGGAGAAATTATCGCTGACATATCTCTTGCTGGCTTTTTCGTCTACCTCAGCAAGCTTTTTATTTACCTTGCTAAAATTAGCTTTCTCTTGTTCTGTGTGTTGCTTAAAAGCTTTTTTAAGACTGCCAAGCTCAGACATTATTGCGTTGTATTTCTTCTTGCTAATAATAACGACCATAAATTTCTCCTTTACCATTCCATATAGGAATTAGATTGTTGTTGTGGTTTTGAAAAGTTTTCTTTAATAAAGTCAAACTCTTCATGTTTAACAGCTATCCACATGTGTTCGCCTTGACTCTTAGCTATAAAATGAGCTATTGCAGACGCCATTACTAAGTCGTCATGGAATCCGTCTTGTGCCTCTTTTCTGCCATTAGTCTTACGCACAAATGTAAGCATTTCTCTTAATGTTTGAATATCCGTCTCACGAGTTATATCGTCTCTCATTGTTTCTACTAGCTCAGCTATAATTACTGGTCTTGTAGCTGGGTCAGTTCTGAATCCATAAGCCTTTACTATCTCTCGTGTCATTGTGTCTACACGCTCACGCATATACAAGCTTGGATAATTTAAGTCTTCAAGCTCTCGCATAGGCTTTCTGCTGTAATTGATTTCTATACCAATCAAAGCTGTGTTGTAATAAATTCCTAAACAATATATTTGGTCTGCGTATAAGTCCTCGTCGATAAATTGTACTTGTAGCGTTGCAACTGACTCGTCTGTTAAGTTATTGATAACCTTAGCTGTATAGTAGTCCTCGCCCTCTTCGGCTGTATCGCCACCGATTGTATACGGACATAACGCTGTAATAACATCTTCCTTGTCTTTCTTGACTTGTGGCTCTTCATAAATTCTAATAATTCCGTTTTCTTCTTCTACGAATTCAATGTCAGAAATAACCTTTCTAGTTCTTACAACATTTCCGTCTGCGTCTCGTACTGGCTCGTATGTTTTCTTATACTTAAATGAGCCTTGTTTTAGCGGTTGCAACTGGCGTATTTGCTCAATTCGGTTAACTATGTCTTTCTTATTGAATACACACGCTCCGCTTGAAATAAACGCCTCTTCCGGACAACTAGGATATTCTTGGTTAAACTTATTCAAGTCGCCTCGGCAGTTGTTTCTTATACACCAACGACGCCAAGCTATTTGCTCGTTGTCTAAGTGATATAATTCTTTCAACTCGATTTCTTCTTGTGTAAGTTCGCCTAAATCACTAGCGTCCATTCTGTATTCTTCCAGCTCGTGCCATGCACAGAATACCGGAGTATAATCACTCTTTCCCTCAACTGCGTCGTCCCATAGCTGCTTAAAGTCTTCATAGCCATTAGCTGTTGACTCTATAATTACGATACTTTCCGGCGTATTTGGTACGGCTTGTAGTAAACCAGTTAGAGTTTCTACTTTATTTCCCGGCCAAAACGCATACTCTGAAATATGTAATTTTTGGAATGTGTCCGAACGACCTATGTTGCCGTTCCCAGCTGTCATACATTTTATATTTGAATTAAGCCCAGTCCTATCTTTGTTGTTAAAAATAAGTTCTTGGGCGTTGCTGGCTATTGTTTGTGGTTTTAATGCTGCCGGTAGATTAGCATAAAACATCTTAGTCATATTAAATAAGTTCTTGGTGGCGGTTTCTTCGTGAGTTACTATACCGGTCTTAATATTTGGCTCTGTCGCCGTCTCCTTGAACAAGATTCCCTCTGTTATAGTAGAGAATCCCATTTGTCTTGCCTTTAAGATAATTATTCTTATCGGTCTTCCTAGCTCGTATTGACGCTTGATAGTGTCGTATAGCTTTTGTTGTGGCTTATTTAATATCAACGGAATAATCTGAGCGTCTTTGTTCTTAATCTTCAAATACTTTTCGATATAAGCTTTTGTGTTAATACTTTGCACCTTGAATATCCTTTACAAAGTCTTCTATTGTTACCACATGCTCTGTCTTGGCTGTGTTTTCATTGTTGGCCACAGCTTGTTTGTCGTATAGAGTACCTATGGCTGTTGTTATTTTGCTTACATCTTCAACCTTGATTGCACTCAGTTTCTTTGCAAGAGCTTTCTTTTGGCCTGTGGAGAGGTCTATGTTAGGCAGAGACATTATTTCTTGTAGCAAGTCGTCAATCTTGTCTTCATGTTCCAAAGCTCGCTTGAATCTTCTTTGAATGAGTTGATTACCCATTTCGATATTCTCCCAAGCTCCTTTAATGAATTCTTGTTTCTTTTCTGTTCGTAGTTGTTCAAACTCGTTCAGCTTTTGTTCGTTTCCGAGCTTATGTAGTTCTTTCTTCCAACCACTTATCGTACTCTTTGCTATTTTGTATTTTCTAGCTAAGTCAGAAACGCTTGTTCCGCTTGCTAGCTCTGCTAAGACCATTTCTTTTACATTGTCTCCAAATCCTTTCCCTTGCATAAATTCCTCCGATTTTTCCGCTATTCGTGCGAATATTGATAACTAATTGCGTGATATTCCAGCGTTAGCCCACATAGCAACCTCTTCAAGCTTTGTATTAGCCAAAGACTTTTCTCTGCCGTTTGGTACTAAATCTGCTATTAAATAAGCTAATTCTTTTGCCTTATCTCTGATAGCAACAAACTTTGGTTGCATATCTTCTGTTGGCCTATGGTAAGTAAAGTTCCTCTCGATTGTTAAATCAAGTAGCTTTTCTCCGTTTAGTTCGTCCATAACTACCTCCAATTAGTTTTTTACATATACACTCTATAACAAAAAAAAGTGCCGAAAGTGTAAACTTAACACTCTAAGCACTTTTTTATTTATTTCTCTCTGATAGCCTCGGCTATATTCTCTATGATTTTAGGAATACGCTTTTTGATTGCGTCCTCTGAATAATTGAGCTTGTTTCCTAGTTTCCAGTACGGAGTTCCATTGATATATCCGTCTAAAATAATAGTTTTGTCTAGTGGTGACAGGCTATTGATTGCTTCCCAATACCTAGATTCTATCTCAGTAGCTCGCTTTATATAATTCTCAATATCCAGCTTTGATATAATATCTTGTATTTTTGTAATGTCAGCTTTGACACTGTCTGTTTGCTGCTTTGAAAGCAAAACCTCCAATCTTTTTTTATGAATACTCTCCACATCTAAAAAAACTTGAATACTATGTTGTATTTTCTTTAAGAGGCGGAGGTCTTGTCTAATCTGATTGAGGGTTTTCTCCATTAGCACCTCCGTCTTTGCGTTTAGGAACAAACTTAATGCCTTGGCTAGTAAACAATATTTTTGGATTCTTTAATTTCTCTGTTCCTAACTCTGCTATTTGAAAATATACAAGCATTTCGCCTTTGTCGTTGTACGCACCTTGATAGAGTAGTGCGTGTTTGTGTTCTTTTAATTGTCTTTTGATTTTGTTTGTGAATGAATATGTAGTTCTATCTCCCTCGGTATCATAACCTAGGCTCTTTAAAAACTCATATCCTATGTCGTCAATCTTGTTTGACATTTCTTCTGTAACATAATCTAGTATACTAACTTTTCTTTTTTTAGCCATTTGATTTTATCTCCTTTCTTAATTCGTCTTCACATTTGATTATCAAATTATTAAACCTTTGTAAAAATTGAAGAGAATCTGCAACTCCTATACAGACTTTGTCTGTGTCATAATGAGTTTTATTTATTGTTTGTTTTAATGACTCAACATAATCTTGTGTTGCTCTTTCTCTTTCTTTTCTTAGACCAGCTAATATCATTTCTAATTCAAAACTATTAAAATACATTACTTAATTCCTCCCTTTTCCTCTAAACTTGTTAAAGTATCGTATAAGCCTTTTTCTTTTCTGTCAAAATCATTACTCTTGGCGTCTACTTTCCAATAATAATTATGTGGCTCTCCCCATGCGCTTTTATAATCCGACCTAGTATATAACCAGTCTTTATGTATGCAATAAATAGTTCCGTAATAATCGAACTCTTCAAGCCCAAGAGCTTTCATTTTCTCCATTAAAGCAATTATTCTTCTAGCCCTCTCGTTGAATTTCCTAGCTCTTTTAACAGCCGGCACTCCACCTTTCTTTTCTTCCAGTTCAAAACTTTCACACACAGACTCTCTTGTTATGTAGCATTTATGATTAAAACACCAACGCTCCGTCTTGGCCACCATATAATGTGCCTCGTGGTCTTGTGGCTGTTTTGGTCTGTTACAATGCACGCAATTTCCACAACATCTTCCGAATTCTAATTCCATAATCAATACCACCATGACCTATGATTATTTATTCCAGCTATAAGGAATCCCACAGCAAGTCCAAATGATACAACAGCAAATATAAAAGCAAATACCATACCTACAACAATTAAGCTTTGTCTTGCTGTTAATTCTACTACATCAAGAGGGACTATATTAAACATCATAACCCCTGCTACTGCTAATCCAGCTGCAACTAAAAACAAAATAATACTGCCTACAATATATCCTTTTCTACACATGGTTTTCTCCTCTAAGTTCTTTATTCTCTTTTTCTAAAAGCCTTACATAGTTCCTCAAACTTTCAAGCATAGTTCCCATGTTTTCACATTCAGACTTTAACGACATAAAATCTTCACAAATAAACATAAGCTCGTCTTCTTTTATTGTGTAATTTTGAGTTTGTAATTGCTCAAAAGCATATTGGCTTAGATGTTTTAATATTTCTTTAACTTTTTCTTCGCTATTAAACATATATCCTCCTACGGCCTAAAATTTCTATCGAAATCATAGTTATATCGCTCTTGAATTTCTTTTAATATCTTGTGCTGTGCATTTACTACCTCAGCTCCGGTCATTTTGTCATAATCACAAGCTCGATTGTAGTCTTGAAAATAGAGTATTCCTAGAACATCAAATAAAACTCTTTCCTCAATTTTTCTATCGTGTTCTTTCAGAGCCTTAAATAACTCTTTGTCGATTTGATATTTTTCACAAATAGCCTTGCCGGAATCAATATAAAGTTGCCTTTCGTCTTTCGGACACCATTTTAGCCATTTACCACAATCTCCACACTTTAAAGCTACTTGATTTGCTGTTAGTACATCTTGTCCCGGAATCTTAGACTCCAAGACAAGATTTGTACTCTGACAATATTTACATCTATCCATTGTATTCCTCCACATCAAAACCATTATCAATCAAATATTTGCGTTGAGCGTCAGTTAAACCCAAAACGCAACAATGATAATATGACAAACCATTTTTTTCGTATAAATCCCTAGAAATTTTAACCCAGCCCATATCTTCAAGCTCATGTTCTTCTCTATGAAAACAATAGTAAGCTACAAAAGCATGTTCCATAAAACTACAACCAAAGAAATTTCCGTTTCTGTCTAGCCAACCAGTCTTATAGCTATTATCTATACAATATTTTCTAAAAGGTAAATTCTCGTATTTTTTTACCTCATAAATAATATCGTCTTCTTTTGGTGTGTAGTCATGAAATCCGCCTTTTTGATTAACTAGCTTATTCCCACATATTTCCCAAAAGCCATTAAATTTTTTAGTGCCGTCCCCATAACTTGCAAATTCAGCTAAATATTTTTTCATATTTCCTCCACATAACACCACGATTGAGGTGGCCTTGTAATTTGAATAGGTATTTTGCAATCCTCGTCATATCTGCAAGCAGCACTCTCATAGCCGCTTTTTTTACAAGAATCACATTTTTTTAGTGAATAAAACTCGCTCAGCTCTTTTGGTTTGTCATAAACAACAAGGTCGTCTATGTGCCACGCAAAACAAGTTCTAAACCCAGTTCCTAAATATTGTCTTAATTGTGGTCGTGTTAGATTGCTGTCTTTGGCAAGCTCTGTTTTTTCTATATCTTCGTCAGACTCAAAAACATCAACCTCTCTTTCTCCGGTTTCAATATCATAGTAAACCTTTCCTATACTTTCATAAGTATTGTCGTCCCAAAGTTCAAACTCGTATTCGTCAATAGTTTTTAGTGTAAACTCAGCAACAATCTTACCATTACCATATTCACCAGCATTTATTGTGCTACCAGCAGCCCAAGTAGAGCATTCACTAATAGGCTTATAATTTCCCCAATTATAGAAATATTGCAAAGTAGGTTTTGCTTTTGTGCAATAAATATAAACTTTGCATGGCAATTCACATTTTGGCATTGTTTTTCTAATCTCAATAGTCTTTTCGCCATTGAGTATTTTCTTAAACCATTGAGGCTGAATACTAATCATTATTGCTTGCATGGGCTTTCTCCTCTTCTAATTTATCAATCAACACATAAACGGATTTTCTATCAAGCACTCTGATATTCTTAGCTATAATCTTTTTAATTTCTTTTTTAGACATAATCTTTTCAATCGGATAGCTTGTACTCATTTTTGCTGATTTGTGATTTGAAAATCTAATAGTTTTTTCTACACCATTAGTCTTTTTGAGGCTTAGATATATGCTTTCTGTCGAAACACTCTGATTGATAGAGTAGTTAATATTGGGAAATTCGTTTTTCATGATTAGATTTAATTGTTCGCATGCTATTTCTCTAAGCTCTTTTTTTGAATTATTCTCAAATGAGGTTTTTAATCCTTGTGCCTCATATTCTTTTTGTAGATTCTTTTCTAGCTTTCGCTTTTCGCTCTGAATCTTAGCAATTTTAACCTTGATATTATGTAGCTGGTCTTCGCCCTTGTATCTCTTCTCAGAGATTATGGTGTTATATCTCTCAATAGATTTCTCAAACTCAGCTCTCTTTTGGATAAGGTTATCCATTCTTTTTGTATAATTGATTACTTGCGGAGCTTTATTTGCTGGTAACTTGCTGGTAACTTGCTGCTTTGTTTTTTTATCTCTTGTAATAAACTTTTCAATTTTGTGTTGATATTGGAATATAAGCAGAATCCAAAACAAACAAACACTAATCAAAACAAACCAATCTACCAATCTTAACACAGCCCAATTTATTAGGCCGCTACCCAAGAAACAAGTTGTTGCTACGCCTATTGTTCTGCAAATACCAACAATAAGAGCAAAATACCAATATCTCATTTTTGTCATACCAGCAACCAAGCATAATGCGTCGTCCGGGAATACCGGGAATAAGAACATAAGCGGCAATAACATTTTTGATTTTACATCAACTAAGTTTTGAGTTTTCTCTAACGACTCTTTTCCTACTAGCTTAACGGCTACTTTTTCTCCAAGTGTATTTCCTAAAACAAACATCAATGAAGACGATAAGAAAACAGAGATTGAGCTAATAATGAATCCTTTTGTTGCTCCAAACAGCACCACAGACACAATTATAAATGTCATAGAACTGGCCGGAATAAAACACAATAAGCTTGTGCATAGAGTGAATAGTGTAATAAACACTATCCACCCCCAAGCACCACAGCTAGCTATTAACTCTCTCAGAGATTCTACATCTGTTACACCACAAGCTCGTAAGATAAAGTACGCACCAATACTTATAGCCGCCACCACAAGTATTGTTAAGCATATTTTTATCCAATTTTTCATACCTTACCTCGTTTTATTTTTTTATGGTTTTTGGTGTTTCTTCCGGTTTAGAATCCAAAAATGCTTTGTCAAGCTTTTTGAATTCTTCTCTTTCTTTTTTGTCTGCTAAATATTCTTTTGTTTCAGTACTTGCTACCTCTTCAACATAGATTTTTTCGCTATCAATATCTCTTGCAAGTTTATCAAGCTCACGATTGATTTTTTCTTTAAATCTATTCGTTTCTTCCCAGTCCTCAGTTCCTCTATTTAAAAGAGCTTGTGCTTTGGCCTCTCTCTTAGAGTTTCTTTCTCTCATAGCTCTTTCTGCGTTATCTCTTTTAGCAATAAGAGTTTGTCTCTTCTTTGATAATTTGTCGATTTTACTTTTAAAAATTCTCATAGTTATTTCTCCTTATTTATACCTAATGTTTCTAATTCTTGTTTTGTTTGTTCAATAAATTTGAGGAATTCTTCCTCGCCAATCTCTTTAATAAGCCTATCTCTGATAGCTCTATCAATGAGTTTTGGATAAATCTTAACTTGTTTCTTTTTCTCAGCCATAATTTGTATTTGACGACTGATTTTCTTCCTTTGGATTTTCTTGATTTCCAACGCTTGTTTTGCTTTTTCTTTCCAAGCGCCGTCTCTTGTTGGATTGATTTTGTTTTCTGATAACTGATTTGTTATCTTAGCAATATCGTCTTCCAATGTTTCTTTTTGAGAATATAGCTCGTCATACATCATTTGTTGGTTAATTAAATCCTCTTCTTTGTCTTTTAGTATTTGCTCATATTCTTGTTGTGCAAAATAGCTCATGACTCGTCCTCCGTTTTAAAATCTAATTCTAATAATGGTGTGCTACACTCAATAACTCCGTCTATACACTTTCCACCGATACAATCTAAAAGACTTAATTCTGTATCGTCGTTTCTGTGATAGGTGTTGTCGTATATGTACTTAACTTTTTTGTAAGCTGATTCAGATAGTTTTGTTCCAATTCCCCATTTCTCGTCGCAAGCTTGTTCGTGCTGTTGTATCAAACTCCAAGCCTCATAATGTATGCTTGAAATTTTTTTCTTAATTTCCGGTATTGACGGGAAGAATTCAGATGTTCCGATTATTTTTTGTACAGCTAGCATTACAATATCGCTAGGGATATTATGAAATTGTACAGCCCATAGTTTTATCATGGCCTCCGCCTCAACAGATGTTATTCTGCTTAGTTGTTGTGGATATGCTGTTTTCAATATCGCAAGTATTGCGGTTGTTTCATTCTCAGTCATTAAAACAATCCTTTATTTTTTGCTACATCTAAGAACACATTTCCACTTTTATTATCCACATTTTGTGGATTGGCGTTTTGGCGTTTTTCCCAAGTAATAACAGCTGCTTTCCAATTTTTCATAGGTTGATTTCCAACTTTCCAGCCTTTTGAATCATAAAAATTAAAGAATTGCTCTGCGTCAATATTATTTCCACGCTCTTGACAATAAGCTTTTATTTCTTCAATCGTTGGCTTTTGGAATCTTTTAGTGGGAGTAGCGACTTGTTCGCTATCTATCTCTACTATACTAACCTTATCTGTACTATTCTTATCTATACTATCCTTTACTGCGTTAACCTCTTGACTACCTTTGGTTGTCACTTGGTTGTCATTTGGTATACCAAGAGTTTCATTTTCTCTAAGTGTATAAGCACCATTTTCTTTTATTGCTAATCTCTTTTTCTGTTCTTGATAGACCGTAGGTTTGTATCTATCACTACGAATGAGATTGTTAATTCTCCAATGCTTAATTACCATAAGTCCGTCCTCACAAGGAATTACAAAACTCTTAGCAACTAGCAATTTTAAATCGTCTTCACTAGCACCGGTTAGACGCATAATAGATTTATATTTGTCAATAAATCCGTCGTCGTCTGCATCAAGATTTAAGTCATAATATAAAAGTCTTGTCGAACGAGGCATATCAAGAAAAGCGTCGCTCCTAGTTATTTGTTTATTAAACATGCGTCTATCTGCCATAACTCCTCCTAGAATGGTAAATCATCGTCGTCTACTGGTGTTAGTTCCGGTTTGTCCTTTGCTCCGTCGGCTGAGTCTTTCTTTGTGCTAAGGAATTCAACCTCATTAGCTACAACCTCTGTAACATATCTTCTTTCGCCCTCTTCATTTTCATAAGAGCGTGTTTGTATGCTACCAACAACACAACACTTTGAGCCTTTTTTAAGATATTTACTACAATTATCTGCTTGACCTCTCCAAACAACGATTGGTATAAAGTCAGCCTCTCGCTCGCCCTCAGCATTTTCATATTTTCTTTGACAAGCTATTGTGAATTTCGCTACACTTAATCCATTATTTGTTGTGGTTAATTCCACATCTTTGGTTAAATTACCAATTAAGAAAACTTTGTTCATTACTAATCCTCCAAAGCACTAAAAATTGTATCTTTTAAAAGTCGTTTAACATTTTCTTCTTTAACTGAATCAAGGGTTTTAATTGCACATAATCTAGTAATTCTATCGCAATTAGTAACACTAATAGCTCCCATAGCCAGTTCGTCTTTGTTTGCTTTACTTGTTGCGTTATAAACGCCTAACACAATATTTGTATCTTCCTTAATGATAACTTTTCCAGTTCTGTTATCTGTAATTGTGATATTAAAGGCTCTGCGCATTTGTTCTTTATTTTTCTCTGTTACCTTAATTCTTTTTGTTTTAGTTTTTTTGATTGTTTCTGTTCTAACTTTCATGATTTTATCTCCTATAATATAAAATTTTTTCGTCCCAGTTGGGATATTTGCTTTTTAGATATAGTCTCAATTCTTCTCGAATCTCTGACCTATTTGTTGTTGCGTCATATTCTCTATGACAATGGTTACACAAGGTTACAATGTTTTCTTCTATACCTAAGCCACCTTGCGAGCGAGGTATAAAGTGTGCGTTTGGCATAGCTGCTGGATTTCCACATAACACGCAATAATGATTATCTCTTTCCCACACAGCGTTCTTGACTTTGGGAGAAATATCACAAGCTTTCGTTCTCTTCGATTTCATTTTCAAGCTCCTCCACCAAACTAATTTTGATAAATTTACAATTCAATTTTCTGTAAATAGTTCCTCTTGACACTATACAATGACAATGTTTTATTGATAGTCCAAGATACTTAGCCATTTCTTTATAAGTATCAAATTGTAATATAGGGAATTCGTATACATCATTCGTTACAGCTTGAATCACACTCTTTGGCATTTGTATTCCTTTCTTGCAGATTCAATCTCGCTATCATAGACTCCAAATTCAGCAAGCTTGTCTAATGTTGTTTCTATAAGCTGAGTCATTTCTTCGACATTGTACTTTGAAGAGCCTAAGAAACATTGATATACTCCCATAGCTCGTCCTTTGAATGTTGTATCTTGTATTTTACGAATAACCCTAAATGCTTTCTTTAAATTTTCTTCTGTCTTTTCTGTTGCTAGTAAATATTCAAAGACAGCGTTGTTTTCTTCTAGCACTAAGCAATAAGCCTCTTCGCTGGTCGTTTTATTCTTCTTACCACTCATAGCTGTTGCCAACTTTCCAAGCAAAGCCCATAACAATCTATTTTGTTCTAGTGAGCGTTGAGATTTATGTTTCTTGACCTCGATAGAGAGTTTCCCTAAATCTTTTGACTCTTCATAAGCCATAGCAGCACCTCTCTTGTCATAACCACTCACAACATAACTCACAATGAGATTGTTATTTTCGTCAATCATTTTATAAGTTCGGTCTGCTATAAACTTACTCATTTCCATTTTCCCCCAAAGCTTTTTGTAGTGCGTCTGTTAATTCTTTAAATTGTTCTTCGTTTAAGTCGTTAACTCTGATGTTTTTCTGATATTTCTTTTTGATTCGCTCGTTAACTTGTGCCATTGTAATCTCTGAATCTTTAATCATATCGTTAATGATTGTATATTTTGTTTTAGTAGCTTGTTTCGAGCTGTTTTTGGTACTTGCAACCTTTGATTCGCCCTTTTGTTGAATCTTATCCTCAGTTCGTGCGTCGGGGTCTTCGTCGTCTGTTGGCACGCCTAATGATTTCAATAAAATATATCTTTCTGAGTAGGTCAATCCCGAGCCAAACGCCTTAGAAATATCATTTTGTTGGCCGTAATATTGCCAATCTACTTTCTGTCTGTCTTGTGGGTTTTCTGCGTTTATCCACTCATAGATTATTTTTCCTTGTACAATAAAGTCTGTTTTGTCTTTACCATACGAATTTTTGTAATTGAATGTTTCTGTGTTTTGGTGTTCTGTTGCAACTGGTAAAAGCAATAATTGCAACTCTTCCATTTTTTCTTTGATTGCCGATAAAATTTGAGCTCCGGATATGTAAGAATATGAGCCAGTTCCCTCTGTTTCTTTATCTTTGGTAAAAGTTTTTACAACTTTTTTAACCTCGTTAATTTTCTGATAAAGATTTAATTTAACCTCTTCGGCTTTCTTAGTAGTTGTTTTCTTTTCTTCCATATCTACCTCCAACCAATTTCTTTCTTCAAGTAATAAACAGATACTAAATGCTTGAATACTCCGAAATATAATTTTTCTTGTTTTGGTGTTATGTATTTTTCCTCAAAGCCCTCAGATTCGTCTCTACCAATTCTAAGAATCAATATCTGTTGTACTTTTTGATTGTTTTCTCTTAATAAGTTTCCATAGCCGGACACTTGACAGAATTGTTCGTCATAAATTCCCTTACAAGACTTAAAGTCAATTAGTGTATATTTGCCGTCTAATTTACAATAAAAGTCGCAAGTTCCACCATATTTGTATTTGTCTGACGCAAATCCTTTTTCATTGAATATAGGCTCAATTTTGTGTTTCTTTTCCCAATCTAAGTATTTATTGAATCCTACATTTGCTATTTCAATTTCTGTCTTTGTGTAATCGTCTAAATCCGGTGTTTGTTTTGTAATATGACATTCAACCAAGTAATGAATTAAAGTACCAATCTTAGCAGCTTTATCTACATACTTTGTCGAGTCTATTCCCTCTAAACCAAGTTTATTAGCCCATGATACTAATGCTGGCTTATTTAATAAGCCGGTTATTGTTGTTGCTCCCGGCACTAATGTTCCGTCTGATGTGTAATATCTTGTATGAGCTTTACTCATTTTCTTTAATTTATCTGCCATTGTTAGCACCTCCAAAAAGTATTTCTTTGGCTGTTTTCTTTTCAGCAGCTTTTGTTTCTTCTTTCTTTACTAAGTAGTTCAAATAATAATTAAGCATAGAAAAAGCACTATCCAAATTCTTAATACATTTTTGAGACAACTCATAAGAAGAGTACGCTCCTTGTTTTTGGAATTCTTTAAGTGCTGTTAAGTTAATTTGAATTGTATCTTTCAAATCGTTAATATTTTCAACTGTTGTATTCATATATGTATCTCCTTGACATAATCAATTATTTTTTGGTATAATTATTGGTGGTATAAGTGGCTTACTTAATACCTTTTATGGCCGTTACAGATGTTCCAGCGTCTGTGCGGTCTTTTTCTTTTTGGTTAATCTTGTCTATTCTCTTTTCTAATCGCTTATAGCAGTGAGTAATCCATTGAGTAATATCCTTGTAACCACACTTTTTAAGACTCGCTTTATTAAGTAAATCTTTTGCGTTTCTTGGTAGCCTTACGGTCAAGTTGTACCATTCCGGCTCTTTGCTTACAGAAGACTCTTTGTGTTTTTTCATGTAAATTTCATTTTCGAGATAGATGTCTGTAATTGCACAATTAAGAAATTCACAGATAAGTTTCATGTCCGGCGGAATCGGCAAACACTTATAATTCATAAATTTGCTAATCATAGTCTCGTCTAATCCAACAGACTTTGCTAGTTCTTGCTGTCTAATACCTTTTTGTTGTAATAGCTCTCTCAATTTCACTTAGCTTTACCCTCCTTTTTAAGTTGTTCGGCTAACCATTTTTGATAGTCAGCCTCATTTTGAGGATTCTTAAAGAAATCTGCTATACATTCGCCAAGAGTAAGAGCAAAGAAATTTAATTCGTCTTCTGTTAATTTGGGTTTGTTTGCTTTTACAATCAACTCTGACATCTTTAATCTCCTTTCTTTTTATCTTCCATAAAATATTCAAACGGAAGACCTAGTGTTTTGACGATTATGTAATATTCGTCTGCGAGAATCTTTCTTTTACCATTAAGCATTTCGCTAATTGTTGTTGGGCTACTATCTAGTGGCTGACAAAAGATTGATTCTTTAATGTGATTATCTTTTAAATAATCCTTAATTCTTTTAGCTAACACTTTTGCTTTCGACATTAACTTTCCTCCTTTTAAAATTTAAACTAGGATTTTCAATGTTTTTGTGTTTTTCTAATCTAGGAATTTCCTAGTTTCTGGTATTATTATATCTAGGATTTTCCTAAATGTCAAATGGTTTTCAAAAATTTTTTAGGATTTTCCTAAATTTTCTTCAAAATTTTCTTTACTTTTATAAAATTTATAGTATAATATATATAGTTAGTTAAAAGGAGTATCTATATGGATAAGCAAGAATTAAGAATCATTCTTGGTAATAATATAAAAAAGTACAGAGAACAAAAAGGACTTACAAAGGTTCAATTAAGCAAAATATTGTCAGAGCGTCTTGGAGAGAATGTTCCGTCTGCATATTTGACACCATGGGAGAACGGTCAATATAGTCCAACACCAAACACTCTAAAAGTCTTATGCGATATTTTAGATATAACAATGTCTCAGGCATACGGAGAGTCAGATATGGACGCTATCATGGAAGATTCTTCTTATGACGAAAAAAATCTTCTGAACAATTACAGAAGATTAGACCTTAGACAAAAACAAATAGCCCAAGCTGTTATTAAAACACAACTTGGACTATCCAACGGACTTGTCGTTAAAACTATTAAATTGTACAACCAAAGTGCTTGTGCTGGCAACGGACATTTTGTAGACTCAGAAGACTATGAGTTGATAGAGGTTTCAAATCCACCAATCCACGCAGACTTTGCTATAAGAGTTCAAGGCAAGTCTATGCAACCAGTAATCGAAGACGAAAGAATTATATATATTCAATCATGTAAAAATCTTAGAGACGGAGATGTTGGTATATTCTGTTATCAAGGTAATGTTTATTGCAAACAATTAAGAGAACACAATAAAGGCATACAACTTGTATCATTTAATAAAGAATATCAACCAGTATTAGTTGAAAACATAGACGAGTTTTATATTATAGGTAAAGTTTTATAGGAGGGATTATGAAAAAATATTTAAGTTATATATTATTAGTATTATTAGTTCCTATTTTATTCTTAACTGGCTGTGGCAAATCTGAGCCAACAGAAATAGCGTTAACAACAGAAAATTATAATAGCTATATTTCATTCAATGTTGAGTATGGAGATTTAATTCTTGACAAAGAAAACAACACCATGTATTGCACAGCAACAATAACCACAAGTGCTATTGTTGATAATGTCTCATTCAAACAAACAAATATTGCTTTTACACTAAACCCAACATCTGTGAACTCATGGAGACCAATAAATGATTCGTTAGATAAAAATGTAAAAACAGATATTGATTACACCGGACATTCCGTAAGCACAATCACTTTAAAAGCCGGCATACTACTTTCTACAAATTGTTTACCAACAACTAATACAAATGATATTAAGGTTGAATCTATTACTGGCCAAGTGATAGTTAAATAGGAGTAAGTATGAAAAAAGCTGTTATATACGCACGATATAGTTCTAGCAGCCAAACAGAGCAGTCTATTGAGGGACAAATAAGAGTTTGCACAGACTTTGCAAAACAGCACGATTTTCTGATAGTTGATACTTATATTGACAGAGCTATGACCGGTACAAATGATAGAAGACCGGAATTTCAAAGAATGTTAAGAGATAGCTCTGAGCATAATTGGGAATTTGTTATTGTTTATGCGGTAGACAGATTTGGTCGTAACGACGAAGATTATGCAATAAACAAAAGAACACTCTCTAAAAATGGTGTATCTCTATTGTCTGCAACTCAAATAACAAGTAAGAATATTGACGGAACAGACAACATCAATGGTATCTTATCTGAGGGGATTCTTGTAGCATTAGCAAAATATTATTCTGCTGAATTGTCTCAAAAGGTTAAAAGAGGCCAAAAAGAATCTCTTGCAAAAGGTAATTTCTTAGGCAGCCTTGTTCCTTATGGTTATGATGTAGTCGATAAAAAATATGTCATAAACGAGACTGAGGCTGAATTAGTCAGAATGATGTATGTTGACTATGCAAAAGGCTTAACAGCAAAAGAAATAGCCGAGAACTTAAAAGAGCGTGGTATTAGAAATAAATTTGGTAGATATTTTGTAGTAAATTCTATTATGAATATGCTAAAAAATGAAAAATACAACGGAACACTTATCTATGGCGACAATGTTATCCGTAATTACATTCCGGTAATAATAGAAGATTCGCTATTTGAAAAGGTACAAGCTAGGATTGTAGCTAATAAAAGGAGTCCAGCACGCATGAAAGCGAAAGAAGAATATTTGTTATCGTCTAAACTTTATTGTGGGTATTGTGGCTCACTTATGACCGGAGAAAGCGGCACAAGTAAAACCGGAGCAATACACCACTACTACAAATGTTTTGGCAAAAAGAAAGGTAGCGATTGCAAGAAAAAGAACTATAAAAAAGACGCATTGGAAGATTTAGTTGTAAATCTAACAATACGCCACATATTAAACGAAAAAAATCAATGTCCTATTATTGATAGGATTGTAACTATATATAATAACAATTTGAAAAATTCTGCCATAACAACATCTATCAAAAAACAGATAGACGCTAAGCATAAAGAGATTGATAACATTCTTAAAGCTATCAAGCTTGGAATCTTCACAGATTCTACAAAGAATGAATTATTAGCTCTTGAAAATGAGGTTAAAGAACTAGAAGAAAAATTCGAGCTACAACTAGCTATCGAAGAAAAACCTCTTGACTCATACAGAATAAAATATTGGTTTAGCCGTTTCAATGATATTGATAACGCTGATAAAAAAAGAGTCATTATTGGCTCATTTGTTAGAAAAGTTATTCTATATGACGATAAAATTATTATTATATATAATCACGACGGAGACAATCAAAAAGAATACCACGAGGACGAATTAGAGGAAATTGAGTGTTCAAATTTGGCACAACTTGCCCCGCCAAATGGTTATAATCCGAACTTTTTTGTTCGGATTATTTTATTTATATTATTAACTTATCTATATTCATAATTTAATTATTATTCGTGATTTAATTATTTAAAAATAAAATAAGCCTTACTTAGTGACCGTAAATTTTTGGAGATACATATGAAATTTAATAAACTAATACCAGAAATGTCTGTAACAAATTTAAATAGTAGTTTAAATTTTTATAAAATTCTTGGGTTTAAAATAAACTACGAAAGACCCGAAGATAAATTTGCCTTTATATCATTAGAAGGCAGTCAAATTATGCTACAAGAAATCTCTAAAGACGATAAATGGGAAGTCGCACCATTAAGATATCCTTTTGGCAACGGTGTAAATTTTCAAATTGAAGTTAAAAATGTTGAAACCATTTATAATTCCTTAAAGAATTTCAACTATCCAATTTTATTTGATATGGAAGAAAATTGGTATCGTGAGAATAATAAACTGCTTGGAAATAAGGAGTTTTTAATTCAAGATCCCGATGGATACCTTATTAGGTTCTGCGAAGATTTAGGCGAAAAGAATTCTTAGGTTTTACATTTTTTTAACCTATTGCAAGGTGCGAGATCATATCTCCACCTTTTTGTTTAGTTTAAATATTCGACTTGTGGCTAGCATCCTTAAAGACCTCCCCACCCTCGCTATTGACATTTTAGAGATTAATGATATAATTAAACTATGAAAAAACTTCCGAAAAACATTTTTAATATGTATGTAAATTTGAATGACGACAAAGACTCTTTAAATGAGAAATTTACCAAATACCAAAAATTTAGAAATAAAAAGTTTAAAATAAATATTTTATTTCATCCCTACGACATAATCAAATCTCCCAATGAAACACTAGAGTTAATAAATAAATTATCACTTGAATATAATGTTAACCCAACAAATTGTTTGTTTAGCATTGCAACAGACGGCTTAATTTCTGAAAAAGCACTAGAAAGATTTGAGCAATTTGATTTTTTGATTAACAAAAAGTATAAAAACAATCTTTTAATTTTAGATAGCGAAAATTTCTTTGATTTAAAAACCGTCAGACGTGTAAGTAATGAATTTTACGAATTTGGTAAAATATGTCACCTAAAACGACTAACGCCGTTAGAAGCCCTACTTTGGTGCTACATTACTGCCACAAAACGAAGTTACAACGCTGAAAGCGAAGACGAAGGCTCGGGTATGTCTAGGTCAATCTATGGGGTACTCTCTAGCAACCGAATTGTTTGTGTTGGTTATGTAAATTTAATCATTAATTACCTAACTGCTTATTACAAAAATTACACTAATTCAATTTTAACTTTTAATAATAGAACAAAAAGTAAGACCAAAAAGGGTCTTGCAGGACACCGCTCTTTAGTAATTTACATTAAAGACCCTAAGTACAATGTAGATGGGTACTACTTACTAGACCCAACAAAAGATAACGCCGGTAATGGTAACGGCATATGGCTAAATTATTTTCTAATTTCACTACCCGACTTACAATACAGCACCGCTCAGTATCTAGATTACAAAGCGGGAAAAATCTCCGTTCCCCATCCAACGACTTACCCAAATGCCCTAGATTTAGGTTATTTACCTACCTATATCTATGATCGTGACGACATAAGCCTAAGTCAAAGTGGCTTGTCTTTTCGTAGTAATGCAAGTTTTGAAATGTTTTTAGAAAAAAACAAACGTATAAACCCAAAATTTGAAACGCTTTTAGAATTATTAGATAACACATTGCCACCAACAGCAGAAACAATCAATGAAATCAATGGTTTTTTACAAGAAAATTCTGAACCAATAACTTATCTAAATTTACAATCATTAGGTTATAATACAATGGCAAAAGTATTTAATAAAGATAAAAGCAAGCTATGGGCTTTTACTCAAGATATTATGCGATACAATACACAAAGATCAAAATGGACTTTCATTCCAACGCCTAATGTAAAAAATGCATTTTTCAATCAATACCTTTCCGAACAAACCGCCCAAGACGACTCCACCCATACTTGTTAGTTGTATGTATTTAATTTTAACAATTATTTTTCACAATTATTTCTACAGTTTAAAAGCGTTACAATTTGTAACGCCTTTATTTTTTGCTTTATATTTGTTTTATTGTTTTCTTCACTTAGTCTCATTGTAAAAAAACTAGCAAATTGCATTAAAAAATATATATTAATAACGACCCATTAAATATAGATTATAAAAAAGTGCCAGAACAAATTTTATTTTGTCTGGCACTTTAAAACTATTCATTTTACTTCCCAATTTATTTATGTAATTCGTTGAAATATAAATCTTCAAATTGTATTCCGCTTATTCGGTATTGATTAATTGACGCATCTGTGTACCCATAGTAATCATCGGGCAATAGATTTGGTTCGGGTGTAAATTCAGGGAATTTTTTTATACCATCAAAGTCGGTATGCATACTTCCAACACTCACCAGTCTCACCCTATCCGCATCCTTATTCATACCAACAATTATCGCATTGGCAAGCCTTATTAAGCACTTATTGAATTCTCGTTGTAATTCATCCCTTCTCATTCTCTTTTTCCAAAGAACAGGAATTTCTATATTATCCAAACATACATGTTTTGTTTTTTCATTATACCAAACCCAACTTTGTGCAACAATCTGGTCATTAAGTACAAATTTTATAAATCCTGAATTTTTACTTGTCACTCCATACTTCATACATTCTTCACCGCTATCATTCAAGCGTTGACAACAAGCGGTTTCATCTCCTAAAATTAAAGTCTCGGGGTCATCCTTTTTAAGCAACTCATATTTTATAGTCGAATTTGCACTATCTGGAGTAATTTTTTGAAGTGGCAAACACTCTGGACTTTTAGCCAGCATTTTTCCAAACTCATATAACGCTTGCAGTTTTTCAAAACTATTTTGCGAGTAGCCATACCCACATATTGTTTCAACCAATTTTTCATTACCTGGCAAGACGTTTTTATATTCAATAGTGTATAAAGCATTAAAAACATCATCTACACTTAAATTATTGTTTATACTGCCAGTCTCCCTTTTCTTCATAACAGACTTATTAGGGTATTTCGCCCTAACTTCGCCCCACCTATTATATGCATCTGAAAAATTATGATCAACCTCGCCTGCACTATTTACTCTAGACAAAAAGCAGATTGAAAGGTCAGTTTCGGGGTCTAATACAGGGCTTTTATAATTATTCATTACAAAACTTGCAAAATCTGAATTATATACTGGGTGCAATATATCCATAAAAGACCAAAAACATTCGTTTGGCTTCATTTTTGCAATTTTGTTAATCAAAAAGTTTTTCGCTTCACTGCTACTCTTATTTTCAAATAACCCTAAAATGATAGAAATTTTATAAAGTTGATATTCATACGATTCTTTGTTAAAAACGAAATTACCTTCTTGATTTAACCTTTTTAGTTCAGTACTATTATTTCTTTCGGCTGTAGAAATTACATTTAGCCAATCTTTTGAATGACTAAAAAATGCTGGTAAATTTTCGGGAGCGGTTCCCATCATAATCAATTCATTTTTAGGTAAAAACTTTTTATTTAAAACTGCATATTTTATAAAATGCCAAGTTGTGTTAAGTTTTGCAAAAGCGAAGTTATTTTGACTAAAACTTTTACCGCCAATGCAAAGTTTTCCAATGTTGCCGTCAAACCCACATTCTAAATTAACTATAGATAACGGCAACTCAACTTCAGTTAGCGGACACAATTTAAACGCATCCACTCCCACACCTTTTAGTCCGTCTGGAAGACTTATATTTTGTATTTTGCAACCTTTAAACGCTTCTTTTTCAATTATTTCTAAGCCTCGAGAAAAGTTCACTTCCGCTAAAAAACTATTTTTAAACGCTTCTTGTTTTATTACTTTTACCGAAGAAGGTATATTTATTACATACGGAAAAGACAAATCAAAAGCCCTTCCACCAATCTCTTCAACCGCATTAGGAATTGTAATTTCAAAATAAGTTTTACCCTTCTTTTTGACTAATCGGACATTAAATGGCGAATTCTTATCATTTAAATCTTCTATATCAAAGTGATTCAAAACACCATTTTCAATTAAACTTTTCATAAAAATTTCTCCCGAAGTGATTGCTATTACAAAAAACAAATTATCTTTTACATTATTTTAACATAATTTTACAAACATTTCAACTTTTTAAATTGTTTGCAATTTACTATTAATAATAATGAAAAATATATATACTATAGTTAGAGTAAATATAAATACAAAAAGGGGAACCACATGACTACATTTGAAAAAATTTATGAAGCCGTAAAGCAAATACCGCCCGGCAAAGTTTCTACCTACGGAATAATTGCAAACCTAGCCAATATGCCCCGCAGTGCAAAAATCGTTGGGTACGCATTGCACTGCAACCCCAAACCAATTGAAATACCTTGTCATAGAGTAGTAAACCGCTTTGGTAAATTATCTAATAGCTTTGCCTTTGGCGGAACTGACGCACAAAAGCAACTGCTCGAAAGTGAAGGTGTAGTCGTTTTCAATGAAACAGTCGATTTAGAAAAATACCTATACGACCCTAATAACGATTTTAAACACACAAGAAAACCAAAAATATTTTAATCTGTAAGTTTAAGAAAACTTAAATTAACTTTATTCAAATATAAAGCAATTATTAATTAGAATAATGATATTATTTTTGCAACAAAATTGAACTTTCAGACTAAAAAATAAAATTTATTAAACATAACTAACATCAATCATTTATTAATTAAAATTATAAAAACTTGCAAAAATTAACTATTTTAGTAACTTCTGCAAGTTTTATTTTTTAACGATTTAATGTCTTCTAAAAATTTACTTTTCAAAATAACCCGTAATTGTAATAGTGGTTTTACTGGCAGTATCCCCAACCCTTGCTGGCACAATAATTTTTTCTATACCATTTTTCGCTTCAATTAGAATATTATTTCCGCCATCAATCAAGTAGTCACCCGTTTTAAGTTCTACCGCTTTATTATCACCACTTTTTATTCTTACCGATAAAACTTTAAACCCACTTTCTAGCCCATCATTTATTTTTGATATTTCAGCGTCGACCAAACCTTCATTTTCGATTGTTAAATAATAACTAAAAATTTCACCACTAACTACACTTGTTGCAGATGCCGACTTTACAATCTTCAATTCTGCTGTTTTTGCCCTATTAATAATAACGCTTGCAACATTAGTTATGGTAGAGTTATTTGTATATCCCGTTACTTCAACCGAACTATTAATATTTTGAACAGATAACGGAATATTGTTTCTTACCTTGCATAAATAGGTCAAAATAACACTTTCATTTGGCAAAAGTGGTGTAAGTGAAAAAACTAGCGGAACACAACTAATGGTTTCGGGTTTTTCAATACTTCCATTTTTATAGATTGCTCCGCTCCCCGAAACATACTCAATATAATTTACCCCACCAAAATTATCTAAAACTCTAAGTCCAGAAAAATATCCAACACCCGTATTTTTAATTGTAACAATAAATGAAATAGTGTCGCCAACATTAAATGTTTCATTTTGCACCGACTTAGTAACTTGTAACTCATTTTCATTTTTTAGTGTAACTGTACAATCATTAATATTGCTCACCTTAAAATTTTCTTCGCCCGAAAAATTGTAATTTATTAAATTAAATTTTTGACAATCTCCCACTCTCTTTCTCCTTAAATTTTCTATCTAAAAAATTTTATGTTGAAGCATCGTCAATTATTCAAAAACCTAAAATTCAACCAAAAAAATTATCCTAAAATTTACTAAAAAAATATTTAAAAAACTATCAATTTTTAATAAAAATTATCAATTTTTATAAATATTTTGCATTAATTGTTCATTTTTAGCCCCAAATTTGCACCTTTTTGATAATTTTAGTATCAATAAAGTATTTTATTGTCAAAGAAATTAGGCATAATATTAACCCTAAATTAATAAAATATTTATCTAGAATTTTTATAAAAATTGATTAAATTTTTTCAATTTGCTTCAAAATTTAGTCGGTAATTTTTGTTAAAAAATGCAAATTTTCAAACAAAAAAAGAGTAAAAATTTTAACTTTTCCACTCTTTTTTACTACATCCATTTTCTTCGTTTTTCTCTTTCGGCACGTTTCATTCTATTAACTTCGCTTCTTGGAGCACTCAAAATATCGCCAACAATTATCTCTTTTCCTTGCTCTGTTCCACCCATTTCTCTAAACTTATCTCCAAAAACTTCTTCAAATCTATCACCTAAAGTTTTGTTGGTAAGTGGAGCATCATACGACTTTTCGGCTGTCGGAATAGTTTTATCCACACCACCAAAATACTCTTTTGCACCGAGTTGATTGAATTTATTTTCGGTTTCAAGTTTTTGTTGCGATGCCATACTTTCGCTCTTTTTGTTATTCGCTCCACCCAATCTCCCGTCTAAAAAGGCATCAAACTCTTCATCACTACTATTTAAAAGTGCATCTATATCAACCCCCGCAAACGGGTCAGATTCATCGTTTTCTTCGATACCTATTTCTTCAAATGGGTCGGGCATATCGTCATCACCTAGCCCAAAATCATATGGCTTAGATGGTTGCTCTTTTGCTTTTGGTAGCACTACACCATTCTTTTTCTCGTCTTCCATAAATGGACTAGTACTAGGCAACGTTATGTTGTTTTTCAAAAAATCTTCCTTGGTAATTTTAGTTACCGTCCCAGCAGACGTTGGTGCCGATTGCGTATCCTTAGGTTTTCCTACCGTTTCGCTTATTTCCTTTTTTATATCACTTTTTATTTTCTCTTTTTTTGCACTATCCAAAAACTTTGTTTTAGTTTCCTTCTTTCCTGCTTTTTCCTTTGGAATTACATCTTTATATTTTTCTTCGTTACTTTTATTTGCCTTTACTTTATGTTCTTTTTTTTTGAAGATTTTAAACTTTATACCATTTCCAGACAAAAACATATACAGCACTACAACTGCAATAATTATAGCAACAATAGTAATTATAGACATATACATTTTTCTCCTTTAATAATTTTAATCAAAATCAAATGGGTTAGGTCTTTTTATTGCTCTTCGTGGTCTTGGTTGAACAGAATCATTTCCTTCCGTTCCCGTCTTTTTACCGCTAAGCATATTTCTAAGATTTGTATCGGCTTCTAAATTTTTGATATCGTAATAGTCCATCGGACTAATCTTGCCTTCTTTTAAAGCTTCTGCAAGTGCCTTTGGTACTTCGGCTTCAGCTTCTATTGCTCGCATTTTTGCTTCTTGAATTTTATTTTTATTTTCTTGCTCTATAGCCATTGCTTCTAATTTGCGTTTTTCTATTTCCGCTTGACTTTCTCTTTTTGCTATTTCCGACTGCTCAAGTTCTAATTGCACTGCAATATTTTTGCCAATAGTTATATCAAAAATATCTATCGAAATTATTTCATACGCCGTGCCATTATCCAAATTTTTGCTCATTATTACATCACTAATAACATCAGGATTTTCAATAACCGCTCCGTGGTTTACACTAGAACCAATTGTACTTGCCAAGCACTCCGACACCCTTGTAACAATAGTTCCTTCATCCGCTCCGCCAAGCACTCTTCCCATATTGGTCTTTATGGTTATGTGAGCTTTAGCTTTTAGTTCTATACCATCTTTACTTACAGCAGTCACTTGTGGAGTTTCAATAATTTTTGGAACAATGCAAGACTGCACTACGCTTACAACATCTTTACCCGACAAATCAATAGCCCTTGCGACTTGTAGCGGAAGTTTAATGTTTGCAGACTTTGCACTAATCATACTTCTTACAACTTTATCAATATTCCCGCCCGCAAGTACATGAGTTTCTAAATCGTCTATATTTAACTCTATTCCTGCTTTTTTGCTTGTAATGTATGCAACCACAACATCGTTTAAATTTACCTTTCGCATTTTCATAGCAAGCAATTTTGCAATAGGAATAGGAGCATTAGATATAAGCGCCCGCCACCAAACACCTATAGGGAAAATAATAAAAAAGGCAACTAAACCACCAATAACAATTACGCCAAAAACACTAAGCAAAACAATACCACTAGTCGTTATCTGCAAAAGTGATTGCATTCGTTATTCCTCCTTTATATATATTATTTTTCCTTACATATATGTGTAATAAATTAGTCGAAAAATTTTTCATTAAAACTTATTTTAGTTATTACACCTTAAGTTTTGATTGCGTCAAACTTGTAAATCTATTTTAAAATTTTACAAACCAAATAACTCAAAATATTCTCACATCAAAAGCAAATCTATTTTACCACAAATAAAAAATTTGTCAATACTAACAGCCTTTAAGCACCCGTCAAGTATACCTATAAAATATTAAACTTCCAATTAAATACTTATTAAATCATAACTTAATTTATTTAAAACAAAAAGAGAGACGGCACTTGATGGAAACCAATCTCTCTTTCAATAAAGGGCAAGGATGCATAAATCGGGGGACTTTTGCATCCCATGATTAAAGATTACCACTTTACGCATTTTAAGTCAAACAAATTTTCGAAATTTTAAAATATTTTTATTTTATTATATTTAAGGCTTTAATCGTCTAAAGTTTATTATTTTTTGCGGTTCACTCTACATATACTTTTCAAATTAATTTACCTTGATTCCTTCTCTTCTACCGTTTTATAATAAAACATATATTGCTGAATGTAACCCGATAATTCTCCAAATCTTTCAACCAAATCTTCACTCATTTTGGTTCTTTCCGTTTCTTTTCCGCCAAACACTTCTTTGTATACCCTCTCCATCCAAACGTCTACTGGAAAAACATCCGTTCTATTATACGCAAAAAGCAAAATGCAATCGGCAACTTTTCTACCAACACCAAGTATTTTTAATAGTTCCCGCCTTAAATCATCTGTAGAAAGACTACTCGGATTACACTTTAAAAATGATTTATAGTTATCCACCAAATTTGCCAAATACTTCGCTCTATACCCCGCACCAATACTTACAAAAAACTGCTCATCAAGTTTTTGCATTTCTTCTACCAACGGAAAAGCGTAATGGGTTTCATCAATTTTTGCCCCCGCTCTTTCACAAAGTCTTTCTATTATTAGTTTTATTCTTTTTATATTGTTATTCTGTGAAATTATAAATGAACAAATAGTTTCAAATTCACCATTATGCAAAATTCT
Source organism: uncultured Clostridia bacterium (assembly GCA_934772525.1). GTDB lineage: Bacteria > Bacillota > Clostridia > Christensenellales > UBA1242 > UMGS1908. Next base: position 160,500 of record CAKVMI010000001.1, on the reverse strand, counting down.
AAGACCATTTGCAAAATGGACTTTATCTTTTACTCCATCAATATTTTCAATTTTATTTTTAATTACAGCATAATCTACATTAAAGTTAAACAAGTCTTTTGCAAAAGTACAATCATTTGTTAAAAGCGTATAACCATTGTCATTTTCAATTATTGTTATTAGATGATTCCCACTAACTAGTTCATAAGTTTTTTCATCAATCTTTTTGTATCTAAAAAATTGCCCACACTCCAAAATATGCTTCGGGTTAAATTCTTCTTTTCCTATAATCTCTATTTTATTTTCAATTTCATTGTACTTTAACATAACTTATTTCCGTATTAATTTTATGGCTTTTATTTTATATTCAATTTATTATAATGTCAAATATATTTTCAAGCCAAAGTGTTAAATATTTACATAAAAATTTACATATTTCACTTAATAAAATAAGTTATTACTTTATTTGACTTTTGTGAGAGTAGTTTGGTACAATTATTTTGTTAATTTAATATATTTTGAAGGAAAATAGAATGTGTTTATTTAGCATTTACAACAAATTCAAGTACAAAAATTGGATAAAATATTCTCCAGGTACACGGCAAAAAATTCTTGAAAAAATTGAAGAAAAGCAGTCCAAAAAACTAAATCGAGAAAAACTCCCAGTAGTTATAGTTTCCGACAAAAACTGGAAGTCGTACGGGATGTTTGAAGTAAACTCCTCGGGCAAAAAAACATTGTATTTAAGCATAAACTTAATAGATGACCCGAATCTTCGCTTCCACGCACTAGAAACCATTTTTCATGAAGGCCGTCACGCCTACCAGTACGAGCAAATCACCAAAAAGCACATAAGTTGGTTTAACTTTAAAGCAAGACGTTGGAGAGATAATTACGCTGGTTACATTACAAGCAAAGAAGACCGCACTATTTATAGTCTTCAACCCGTCGAGCGAGATGCCCAAAAGTACGCCATAGACCATATGGAAGAATTTAGTTTTAAGTTTAGAAATGAAGCCGATTACCAAGAAACTATGAATCAAATGCTTTATAGATACAACACTACCATTCAAAACGCAAAAAAGCAATATGGTCTGTTCTATAAATCAAAAATGTATAAAAAGATTAAAGATAAAAACGAGCAAAACTAATGTTATTTCACTAATAATTCAATTTTTTAAATTATCATAAATATATCAATTATTTAGTGGTATTTTGAAAGCATTAAAACTCGCCCAAATAAAACAAAATTTTCCTTTTTTTTATTGCAAAAAAACTATCAATGTATTAAAATAATAAAGATAAATAAAATTTAGGTGGCAAAAATTATGAAAAACAATTCTAAAAAAATTAAATCAATCTTAGCTATTGCACTCGGAACTACCATGTGCTTTGCATCAATGCCTGTTATATCTAAACACGCATTTTTACCAACCTACGCAAAAGAAAGCGGAGTTGCTTTTACCCCATCAAGCAAAAGCATTTCAAATGGCAACTTTGAAACAATCGGTGATACCCTTACTGGTTGGGAAAGTTCAAGAATTAAGTCATTAAGAGATTTAACAACTGACGAAAATAAGGTAAATAGCACAATCTCTGGTATTGTTAATGTTTTAGATGAAACCAAGTATAAAGAATCTATTGAAACTTTACTAAAAAACAATGCTTACTTAACATATAATCCTTTGGGTTACCCAGCATATCCAAATAGATATGATAGCGAAACCGAAGCCGACGAAAACACTACCACAAGTGCACTTTTAATAAACGCTGGTAAAGTTGTTGATGTAACCAAAAAGATTTACACCGTTCATAGAAGCGGAAGCGTTACTACCGATACAACCATTACAATTCCTTCATCTAGCCTTCCTCAAAGTGGTACAAACTACGTTCAAACTTCTTCTACTTCGGATATTCCAAGCGGAACATACACTTATAGAGAAGATGCAAGTCTTGGCAACGTTTGGGAACTTACAAAAGATGAAACCACTTACCAAATTACCGAGAAAGATTCTAGATATGAAATTTTAGACAATGAAGTTTATGAAACTTATACATCAAGTAGTGACATTCAACTTGCTGGTTACTGCTACTTTAAATTAGTATTTAGAGTTTGCACAACTGACGGAGCCACCGCTTCTATTAGATTGACTGGTGACTTCAATGACGACACTTCTGCAAGTTTTAACAATATTGATACTACTGGCAGTTGGAAGGAATACACCTACTATATTGCAACCAGTTATGGCAATAGCGGTATGAACAAAACACGTATTCAATTAGCCCTTGGAAACTCTGAAGATAGTTTAAGTAGTGGTGCAGTCTTCTTTGATGACGTTGACCTAACCGAAATTCAATATAGTGAGTTTTACAATGCAGTAGAAAACGAATCTACAAATGTAATCAATATGCGTAAAAGCCTTAATGTTTTAACAAAGTTCTCTGCTGGAAAAACTATGGAACAAGAAGGCTTTACCTGGAACTCTACAACTTCTGCTACCGAAGACGCATTTACGATTATACGTGAAGAAGATAAAACTTCTTATAATACCTTCAACAACTCTAACTATTGCTTAAAAGCAACAAACTCTACAAGTGATGATATTTCATTCAAAACTTCAAAAACTCAAGTAGAACCATTTAAGTACTATAAAGTTTCTATTTGGTCTAGATATGATTATGAAGATTTGGATATGTTCAAAAACCCAACTTCATTCACTCACGATAAATTTACAATTGCTCTTAGCGGTACACTAAATGGCAAAACCGTTGCGACAAAGTCATACCAAATTGACCCATATAACGAAAACCAAAGAAAGACCGACGGAAATGGTCACGTAAGCAACTTCTGGACAGAAACATCATTCTATGTTCAAGCCTGCCCACTATATGCAACAGATGTATGGTTTAATATATCTATTCCAAAAAATAGCACATTCTTATTTGATAACTACACTATTGAAGAAATAACCAGTACCGAATATAGTGCAATGAGTGATAGAAAACTAGCACTTACATCTACCCTTCCAAACGAATCTATTACAAACGGATTTTTTAACACCATAGATAGTGAAATGACTAGTGCTGGACTATATAGCCCTAGCAACTGGACTCTAACAACTGGCGGTCTTGCAAACGATACAAATTATTACCTTGTAAAAGAAACTACCATTGATGGCAACACCACAACCGAAAGAAGTATTTTAAATGAAAAATATTTAACTATAGAAAATGGTGTAAAGATTGTTGATGAATCTGATAGTGCAAGCCCTATTACTTACACATATTCCGGAAGCTCAAATACTTATGTAAACACATCAAGTGATGGCACCATTGTTTCTACTATTCACCTAGTAAAAAATGACGAACTTATAACTGGTGTTGTAGTTGGTAAAAATTATTCTAATACTTTAAATTCAAAGTCAATTACCACAAATGATGTAAACTTTGTAAACCCAAATAATACTCTTGAAAACTATCTTGTAATCAATAACACAAATAGCGTAATAATGCCACAAATTAAATATACTAGCGATAAGTTTAGCGTTGCTAGTGGTAAATATAAAGCAATTAATGTTTATGTTTATTCTGAACTTGCAAACGGTTCCCCTGCAAAGATTAATCTATTGAATGCAGATAATAAAATTATCGCAAGCATAGATATTGACGCATATGAAAACGTTGAAAATGAAGACAACTGGCAAAACTACACCTTCTATGTAAAGGGCGGATTGACTGCTGAAAATATGTACATTCAAGTACAATATGGCGATGGCAAAACTCAAATGCAAGGTGCACTTCTTGTTAAAACTGTGTTCTCTGCCCCATCTAGTGAGACAATATTTAAAGAAAACCAAAAATTAAATAGTACCAAAATTAAAGAAAAACACCTAAAGGTAGTAAGCGTTCACGGCTCTTCATTCACCGAAATTGGTGACGTACTAGATTCAGACGGTAAGTTTAGTGCAAATGGCGTAACTTTAAATTCTCTAAATAACGGCGATTGCTCATGCTACATTTTGGATAGTTCACTTGAAGCCTACGCAGATTACAAATACGCCGATGGCATTAGCCCATTTGTTATGGTATTAAATAGCACAAGTGCTGACACTCATATCCTAGAGTTTAACCAAAAATACACCCTAGCCAAGAGTTCATTCTATAAACTATCTATTATTGCAAAAGCCGTAAATTTACCAGAAGGTAAAAACGCTACTATTAAATTTGCAAATCTAGATACTCAATTACAAATTACTTCAAATGAATATAAAGAATACACTTTATACTTTGCAAGTAATAAAGAAGCCATAACTTCAAACATTACTATTGCTCTAGAAAACACAATTGGTCAAATTGCAATTAGCAATATTTCCGTTGAAAAGTTGACCGAATCTAATTACAATTCTGGTATTGCTTCCATTTCACAAACAACACCAAATATTACAAAGTTAGATTTAAGAAACACAACTACTTCAAGCGACGAACTTCCAGACGCCGAAACCAACAACAAGCAATTAGAAATTCTATTTGCTACACTATCTTCACTACTTTTAGTTTGTGCAATCATCATAGCATTAGTATTTACAAAACTTTCTGGCAAACGTAAAAAGACACGTGGTCAAAAGAACAAAGTTCAGTCATCTGATGCAGATGAACAAAAAGGTTTCGTTTAAAAACCATTACCGATTATTCAATTTGGATAATCGGTTTTTTTATTGCAAAAATTTGAGAGAGTTTCAATCAAAACAAAGTTTCAAATTTACTTGCAATTTAATGCAATTTTTGGTATTATATACATTAATTATGTTAGAGAAAATATTGCTTTAATATAATTTGCTAATTTTGGCAAAATTTAATAAAAGGAGAAAACAAAAATGTTGTGGATAGACGAAGCCGTTCAAAAATTAATTAACGACAATCCCCAAAAAGATGAGTTCACTTGTGCCGCTGGTATTAGCCCATCTGGACCAATACATATTGGTAACTTCCGTGAATTCTTAACCAGTTATTTTGTACATACAGGATTAAAAATGGCTGGTAAAAAGTCAAGATTCATTATGAGTTTTGACGATTTTGATAGACTACGAAAGGTTCCGTTTGCAGTCAAACAAGTTGTTGGAGATTCCTATGATAAGTATATTGGTACTCCATATGCAGATATCCCTGACCCATTCGGTTGCCATAGTAGTTATGCAGAACACTTTGAAGAACAATTTAAAAAGGCAGTAGAAAAGTTTGGTATCGAATGCGAATTTATTACCCAAGCCAAGGAATACCGCAGTGGTAGATATGACGAAGGAATTATTAAGGCGCTAAAGATGCGTAAAACTATTTACGACATTTTGTACGAATATAAAAGCCAAGAAGCCACCGAAGAAGGCCGTGAAGCGTATGTTCCAATTCAAGTATATTGTGAAAAATGCGGACATGACTCTACAAAGGTAACAGACGTTTCTGATGACTGCGAGTCTATTACTTATGAATGTACTTGCGGACACCACGATACCGTCAAGATTCGAAACTATCATAATATCAAACTTGTTTGGAAAGTAGACTGGCCAATGCGTTGGAACGAAGAAAAAGTTACCTTTGAACCAGGTGGCAAGGACCACGGTACCGAAGGCAGTTCATATACCGTTGGTAAAATTATTGTAGATAAAGTGTATGGCTATACCGCCCCAGACTTTGTTATGTATGAGTTTATTGGTATAAAAGGTGGTGGCGGTAAAATGAGTAGTTCATCGGGTGCATCTATTACCCCAGAAGAACTATTAAAGGTATGCCCACCAGAAATGATACTATGGCTATACTCAAAAGTTCCCGCTCGTCAAAGTTGGTCTTTTTGCTTTGATGATGAAATTTTAAGACAATACCACGAATTTGACAGATCACTTTCCGCTTACTACTCTGATAACTGCCCTGCAAATATAAAAGATGTTATGCGTTATGTAACCTTCGGTAGAAATTTAAGCCCAAGTACTGTATCTGCTCAACTTCTATTCTCTCTTGGGTCAATTGTAAACTTTGAACCAAATCTAATGTACGAACTATATAAAAAGGTAGAACCAAATGTAGATAAGTCTGACCTACTTTCACGCTTAGACCGTATCAAATATTGGGCAACTACATATTCCCCAGAATCTATTGCAAAACTACTAGAACAAAAAAATACCGAATACTTTGATAGTTTACCAGAACGTGAACAACAAGATATTCATACTCTTTACACCACTCTTCAAAGCAAAGACTTACCTTTAGATGAACTTCAACAAGTTTTGTATGATATACCAAAGCACGATGGTTTAGACAATAAACAAAATCAACCATTCCAAAAGAAGTTCTTCCAAAATGTATATAGTTTGCTAATTGGTAAAGAATCTGGGCCTAGACTATACTTATTCCTTGGTGCATTAAATAAAGATATGTATCTAAAACTATTGGAGTTTTAAATGAATATTGTATTAGTAGAACCCGAAATTCCTCAAAATGCAGGAAATATTATCCGTACTTGCATGGCAACAAATACAAAATTGTACATGGTAAAACCATTAGGATTTACTCTAGACGACAAACATTTTAAGCGTGCAGGTATGGACTACCTAACACTTGCAGACTTCACCGTTGTAGATAGTTTTGAAGAAATTTATGATAATAACAAAGATAAAAAATTCTTCTTCGCTTCCACCAAAAGTCCGCAAAAATACACCGATGTTACATACCCTAAAGATTGTTTTATAGTCTTTGGTAAAGAAAGTTTTGGACTAAGAGAAAGCCTATTAAAAAAGCACTTAGATGATTGCATCAAAATACCAATGGTTGAAAACGCACGCAGTTTAAACCTTTCAAACTCAGTTGCAATAATTTTGTTTGAAGCATTAAGACAGAACGATTTTGCAGGTCTTAAAGAAACGGGTGCATTAACTGGTAGAATTGATTAGTTTGAAGTTTTTGAAGCTATTAGTGCTAAATTCAAACAATTCCACTTCGATAAATTTAAGCAAATTAATACACTTAAAACAGCGTTACTTTTTACGCTGTTTTATTTTTTTTGACCCAAAAATCAACTCAAACATTTCCTTCAATTTTTTTTACAAAAAAATAATTTATTTTTTTATTTTGTTTTGCATTTTAAAATTCGTGTGCTAAAATAATCACATACAATAAAGGAAAAAATAATTTATACAAGTTTACAGTATAAATTATTAGGGCAAACAATATGGCAGTAGTTACAAAAGAAGATCACATCAAGGGCTTTAAAAATTTAGGTAAATATCTAAAATATTTCAGAAAATACAAATGGCTTTGTTTAGGCTTTTGGTTTACGCTAATTATGTGTGGCGTTATTGGATTTTTTACCCCAGTTGTTTTAGGTAAAGTAATATCCGAAATTGCAAACGCCAACTTTGATAGTGCCTTAAATTATGCTTGGATACTGTTTGCACTAGAGCTTGTAAACCTTGGATTTTCCGTTTTGCAAACCCCATTTTTTAAGATGCTCGAAAACAAAGTTAAACTTGATGTAAAGGTCGATGTAATTAATAGTTCATTTAATATTAATATCGGTCAATACGAAAAGATGGGTAACGGTGTCTTTATTACAAGACTTACAAGCGACCTAAATAGTTTAAGTAACTCCTTTAAAACCATATCCGAAACAATAGTTTCATTTATGAGCAAAATCGGATTTTTGGTTTATATTTCTATCATAAATATTTGGCTTGGACTATTCCTTTTAGCATTTATCATAATTCGATATTATGTTTATAAAGTCAGAATTTACTACTTTTCAATTTATAAACCAATTGTACATAAAGCAAACGAAACGGTTAATAGCACCGTCGGCGAAACCATTCGTGGTATAAAAGATATAAAAACACTAGATATGCAATCCACCCTGCTTAACCAAATAGAAATTCAACAAACCGAATATATGAAGGCTGACAATAAAGAGTGGTATATTGGAGTATCACTTTGTGCCTTTGCAAACTTCGTAAGCATTGTTTGTAACCTACTATTTGTAATGCTATGTATAACTTTAATGCAACGGGGATTCATCGAAATTGCCATTTTCTACACCGCTTATGTTTATAAGTCTCACGTTATGGAGTTTGCCGTGCATCTAGGAAACTTACAAAACTATCTAAAAGAAATTGAAGTTTCCGCTTGGCGTGTATTTGACTTAAAAGACGGCGTTAAATATCAATTTAATAAGTACGGCAATGACGATTACCCAGAATTTTTAGGTTCAATCGAATTTAAGGATGTTAAATTTGGCTACACCCCAAATAAAAATGTACTAAATGGCGTTTCATTTAAAATTAAAGAACATACTCACGTGGCCTTTGTCGGCGAAAGCGGATGTGGTAAATCTACTATTGTTAGTTTAATTTGTAAACTCTACTCCCCTACCAGCGGTTCGGTATTTTATGACGATAAACCAGCGGAAAGTTTATCTCGAGAGTTCTTTAAACAAGTTACAATGGTAAACCAGTTCCCTTACCTGTTCAATATGACCATTCGGGAAAATATGCTTTTAGTTAAACCAAACGCTACAGACGAAGAAATTTATGAAGCACTCCGCCTTTCTAACGCATACGACTTTGTGTACGCTTTACCTAACCGATTAGACAGTTTCCTAGGCGAAGGAGGAACCAGACTTTCTGGTGGTCAAAAACAAAGAATTTGTATAGCAAGAGCCTTACTAAAAGACGCAAAACTAATTGTATTTGATGAAGCAACCAGTTCACTAGATAACATTTCTCAAGACCACGTCATAGATTCTATCAATTCGTTAAAGCAAAATAAGACAATCGTTACAATAGCACACAGACTATCCACCATAGAAGATTGCGATGAAATATTCTTTTTGGATGGCGGACTAATTGTAGCCCACGGCACACACGCCGAACTTATGAAGACTAGCAAAACTTACCGTGCATTATATAACCGCCAAATTAAAGACGGCGTAACTGAAGAATAATAAAATAAAACCCTAAAGTTTTTATAATTTAATTTAGTTAATATTTATTAAGTTTAATAAAAGTTTATTTTATAACAAATATAAAACACAACCATTTTTACTGCAGTGTAATGTACACCTTTAAAAATTAGTTGTGTTTTTTTGTTTTTCTATATCTTTTCGTTTTTGTTTTAGGTCCTTATGTCGTTAAAATTTATGCTTTTTATTTTGCTATACCTTGTTATTTTATGGTTTTTATTTTGCTAAATTTCTTCGTTTTGTGCTTTTATTCTTCTATACCCTTTTATTTTGTGTATTTATTTCTTTTTGAGATTTTTTGCTATACCTTGTTTTTCTATATCACTTTATTTTATACTTTTAATCATATCTTTTCTGTTTATGCTTTTGGTCTTCTACTCCCTTTCGTCCTTTGTATATTCTCTTGGTCTATACAAAACAAACCCATTCGGTTGCAAAATTTTTACTTCGCCATCCGAAAATATTTCGCTAATCGCATTCTGTAACTCTTTATTGTTGCAATCTTCAAACGTATAATCTATTTGCATAACTCCGCCAGGTTCTAAATTCTTTTTTAATTTATCAACAATCTTTCTTTTAAAATTACTAGCCTTTCTAGAAACCGCAAACCCTTGCATATAATCTAAAACATTCGAAAAAAGCATTATATCGTATTTTCTATCCCCAAGCATTGGTGCCACTTTTTTTAAGTTTTGATTTATAAAATCAATTTTTGTATTCCCTTTTCTTAGTTGTTTCGAAAGTTTATTATAAACCTCGCCATTTACAAGATACGAATCCGGAAATAATTTTTCTCGGGAAATAAAACCATCGTAAAGCTCTTTACACTCTAAAAAATATCTATCCCAAAATTCTCTTGCGCCAGCTTCCATATTGTGCGAAATTTTTCTATATACAGCACTATTTATAAACTCATCTGTAGATGAAATATTCTTTTTATCCGTTTCATTGTCAACAATTTCTTTCACTCGGCAAAACCTAAATATCTTAAAAAACTCATCAAATGTAAATGTTTTTATTGACGCAATTTTATACTCTAAAAACATTTTAGCATATGGATTCACATCCACCAGCGTTACTTCGCTTGCTCCATTCAAAACAGAATACAACACTTGGTCGCCCGAACTTCCAACCGTCAAAACCTTTTTACCAGATGTATTTAATCTTTTGAATAGATTAGGCAAATGTTCGTTTGTTGTTGGATATAATAAGTCAAACCCGCGTAGCCTTCCTACAATTTTTCCGTCTACACTGTCTTTGCTTATTGTACTGTGCCACATCAACCTTGCCAGATTCTCTTCAACGGCTCTCTCTTTACTCATTACACATCACTCCTAAAATTAGTTAGTTTTCTAACCCATTAATTTTCTTTATTGATTCCTAAGATGAATTTAACAAATTCTTTACACCCTTGAATTTTTATTAACTAATTATGTTTCATTTGTTTTTTATTCTCTTTTCGCCTAAACTATTGTTTTACTAATTATACCATAAAATCAGAATGTGTCAAGTTTACATAGTTTCATATGTTTTTTTTGAGTCTACAAATTTTTATTGCGAACGAAAAGGTTTACCCATTTGTAAGACTTCAGAGTTACCAAGTTCATATACATAACTAAGTTATAAAAGTTGGCAACAATCTAAAAACCTACCAATTGCAAGACTTTAGGGTTGCTAGTTTCAAACAATTAACTAAGACTTAAGTAAGCATCAACCCATAAACATATCGAGATAAAAAAATACAAGCCCATAAGACTTGCATTTTTATGTATTCAATCAAAAATCATTTTTGTATGAATTTGTTATATTTTACAGCTCAGTTGAATGAATTTGTTATATTTTACAACTCAGTTTCGTTTTTAACACTTCTTGGTTTGTGTTTTAATTATACACTATCAATTCCGCTTGTTTTTTATTTTAAATTTAATTCTTCTAACAACTCATTCTGCTTTGCAAGGAAATTTTTCTCTTGTTGTTGCTCATTTCTTTTTTCTAACTTTTCTTCTTTCTTTTTTTGTTCGTCAGTCATTCTAATATTACGGGCAGTAGATAAAACATATTCAATTGCATCTAAATAATAGCGTTTAGTGTCTTCAAGTTGTTTTCTATTTTGGGCTAGTTTAATAAATCTGTATGCATCTCTCTTCAATTTCTTTAGAATTGATGTTAAAGGTTCGTCGTTAGCAAATACTTCGTCTTCTAAATCGTATACATCGACTTTACCTTCATAAAATCTATATACTTTATTATATTCGTTTTCACTAAAAAGATTGCCATCAACATCTCTATATGCCCACTCTCCATTTTCTAACTTTACTTTACCGAATCCTTCAATATATGACCAAGCCATTTCATATTCTTCACTCAAATTTCCATTTACATCTCTGTATGCATACTTTCCATTTTCTAGTTTAACTGCACCAAAGCCATTAATATATGGACTAGCTTCTCTATATTCTTCACTTAAGTTTCCACTTGCATCTCTATATGCATATCTTCCATTTTTTAACTTAACCGCACTGAATCCATCGGTATATAAAAAAGCAATTTTATATTCTTCGCTTAACTTCCCATTCACATCTCTATATGCATAATTTTTATTTTCCAACTGAACCAAACCGAAGCCGTTTGAATATGGCCAAATATTCCAATACTTTTTGCTCAACTTCCCGCTTGCATCTCTATACGCCCATCTATCATTTTTTAACCAAACCATACCAAAGCCGTTTGAATATTCTTTAGCATACTTAAATATTTCGCTTTTTTCACCATTTTCATCTTCATACCAAAAACCTATACCGATATTATGTTTCAACTTCCAATTCTTACTCATATTAATCTCCATTTATTTTAATTTGCCATATTGTAGCATAACACTATCCGTTTGTCAATACCTACACAGAGTTTACCCCGTATGGCTAATTTTTACAATAAAAAAGAAAGCCTTACTTAACCCATTGGGTTTTATCCGACTTTCTTCTTGGTTTACTTATTTGTATATAATCAAAATCGTTTTTGTCTATCTTTTTTTTCTGTAGTTTGATTGTCAAATCATTTTTATTAAAAATTTTTTATGTCAATCAGATTTTCATAATTGAAGTTCTTAACTATTTTAAATTTAATTCTTCTATCAATTTGTCTTGAATAGCCGACCATTTGTCTGCTTCTTGTTTCTTTTTTATTCTTTCTTGCTCTTCAAGTTTCTTTTGTTTTTCGTTTTCCTTTCTAATATCATGAGCAGTGGATAAAACATACTCCATTGCATCTAAATAATAACGTTTAGCAGTTTCAAGTTGTTCTTTGTTTTGGGCTAGTTTAATAAATCGGTATGCATCTCTCTTCAACTTTTTTAGAATTGATGCTAGAAGTTTGTCGTTAGCAAAAAATTTATCTTCTAAACTGTATACATCAACATCGCCTTTATTGAATCTTTTTATTGTGTTACATTCGCTTCTATTAAAAAGATTACCATCGACATCTCTATATGCATACTTTCCGTTTTTTAACTGAACCAAACCAAAACCGTCTTCTTCATATGGCTCAGCAGCTTCATACTCTTCACTCAATTTCCCATTCACATCTCTATATGCATACTTCCCATTTTCTAACAGAACCAAACCAAAGCCATTTGAATATGTCTCCGCATCTTCATACTCTTCGCTCAATTTTCCATTCACATCTCTGTATGCCCAATTTCCGTTTTCTAACTCAACCGAACCAAAGCCGTCGTAATATGAGCCAGCCAACTCATATTCTTCACTTAATTTTCCATTTACATCTCTATATGCCCAATTTCCGTTTTCTAACTCAACCGAACCCAAGCCGTAGGAATATGAACTTGCATACCTATATTCTCCACTTAGATTTCCATTTACATCTCTATATGCATACTTTCCGTTTTCTAACCGAACCAAACCAAAGCCGTTGGAATATGGATATGCATACCTATATTCTTCACTTAGATTTCCATTTACATCTCTATATGCATACTTTCTGTTTTCTAACTGAACCAAACCAAAACCGTTGGAATATTTGTAAGCACAATAAAATATTTGGCTTCTTTCACCATTTTTATCTTCATACCAGTAACCTTTACTGCTTCTATATTTTAATTTCCAATTCTTACTCATATCAATCTCACTTTATTTTGATTGGTTTCATTATATCATAGTACTTCCAGCTTTTCAATATATTTTTTAAATTTATAATGTACGGCTAAATTATATAGTAAAAAAAGAAAAGCCTGTAAGACTTATCTTCTTGTTTACTTGGTGCCGAAGGCGGGTCTTGTCAATATGAGCGTATGCGAATATTTGCCGCTACACTAAGGCTTGCTGTTGTATGCGTTACAACTACCTTGCAAGCCTTGCGACTACCTACTTGTAAGCCCTACGACTAACTTGGTTCAAACGAAAAACATCGTTTTTCGTGCGGGCTAATAGCCCGCCGTCACGCCGGAGTAACAAAAATGCAAGCCCATAAGACTTGCATTTTTTTGGTGCCGAAGGCGGGACTTGAACCCGCACTGAGTTGCCCCAACTGGATTTTGAGTCCAGCGCGTCTGCCAATTTCACCACTTCGGCAAAAATTAAAATATGGTAGCCACTCAACTACAAAAAATATTTTACCATAATTTTATAATAAATGCAAGTGCTTTATTAAGTTTTTTATGTTTTTCTATTCTATAAAAATTAACTAACTTACCGCAAAATTATTTTTTATAAAGCAAAAATAAGTTTTAAAATTTGACCAAATTATGTTAAAATTATTTTGTAAAGCAATAAAAGGAGTAACACATGAACGAACATTTTTCACTATTAACCGAACTTGTAAGCCACTCAGCCCATGTCGGCAAATTGTTAATTTCTAGCGAGATTGCAATGAATGACGGCAATCTTCAAGAATCTATGAAATACACCAAAGAAGCACAAGGTCTTCTAAAAACTATGAAAAACGATGTATTTGAAGAATTTAACGTAGCATTTAATATACAAAATGCAAATTCTTACGATTACGACATTCCAACCCCACTAGAACTTTCAAAATGTTTATTTAGTTTGCAATTTAACTGTGGTTCACTAATGAGTTTATTGTCTGAAAACAAAACTGGAACACTTGCAAACAATCTTACAAACCAAATAGCGTCAGATATAGCAACAATTTTAGAAATCTACACCGCTATTTACGACAATTAAAATTTTCTCCTAAAAATGGTTTAATTTATTAAGTTTAGCACAAACTTATAGAGTAAATTAATTTTTAGGAGATTTTTTATGTCATTTAATCCATTTAATGAAAAACCAGAAAAGGTCGAAAAAGGACTATGTAGTTGGGACAAGATGTATCCTGCAAGTTACGACAAAAACGACACCGACCCCTACACCAAAACCCGCATTATTTTAATGAACGGCACCGAGTTTGAATCTGTTTATATGGGACACAATTTTTCAAGGAATTGCCCAGACAACGAACTCAGACGTGACCTTGCATTAATACGAAAGGTTGAGCAAATTCAACAAAAGCGCATATCTGCACTCCGCCCTATTAACGAGTCAATTCTAGAAACCACCATAGGTTACGAGCAACTCGCAGTCGACTTAACCGCTTGTATGGCTCAAGAAGAAAAGGACCCTAACGTAAAAAAAGCATTAGATTTTGCCCTACTTGAAGACTTTGACCACTTGTACCGTTATTCTAACCTACTTGAAATGGACGATGGTATCCACGCCGAAAAACTAGTTGGCAACTATACCGAAATTATGCCAGGTAGACCTACAATTTCCGAACACCGCCATCCAAACGACGAACTTACCACTTGGCTTGATAACAAAACCGCCGACCCATTATCCAAACTTCACGCCTGCATTATAACCGCCGCCGAGCAACAAACTATGAATTATTATATGAACATTGGAACTTTTTACAAAAACGACTTAGGCAGAAAGGTATATTCCGAAATTGCCCTAATTGAAGAAGAGCACGTTACCCGCTATGGCGGACTAAAAGACCCTACTCTAACCTATCTTGAAAATTGTTTAAATCATGAGTACACCGAATGTTATTTATATTATTCACTTATGACCGACGAAAAGGATGACCATATTAGAAAAGTTTGGGAACTTCACCTAACGCAAGAAATTGCACACCTTCATAAGGTTGCAGAACTATTAAAGAAATACGAAAAACGAGATTGGCAAGAAGTTATTCCAAAAGGTGAATTTCCAAATTTATTACACCTACGCCCATGCAAAGACTACATCCGAAAGGTACTAGCCGAATCTGTCCACGCCACTGCCGAAAAAGAAAGTTATGTAGACTCTAAAAATTACAAAGGCACCGACTTCATAAAAGTTCAAAAAACTCTAAACGCATCAACCGATGCCGAACCTGTGCATCAACTAACCGCAAAATACATTCAAGAGAATGGTAGCGACTACCGAGTTCAAGACTCTGAACACCCAGTAAAAGCCTTGCAATCTAGAACAGAAGACAACACAACCGTTGGCAGAGAGTGTGTGATAAAAGAAAACTAAACCAAAAAAAAGATTAATGAAATTTTTCATTAATCTTTTTTTGTGCCAAAAGTTTACAACATGTATATACTTACATGTACTTTTTACCCTGCACGCTAATCTAACAGCATAGAAATTGGCAAAGCAAAAACAACACCCTTTGCCACCGACTTAAAGTCGGCAATAGCATAAACACTTTTAATAACTGGATACGCCAACTTTTCTTCAACAACTATTAAAACGACTTCCTTTTCTGGAGAAATATCCATACCAAAAAATCTTTTCTTGTTTTGTGATACGCCACGACCATTTAAAATAACGGCACCCTTTGCACCATTTTCATTTGCGGTTTTTATAACTTGATAGGCGTAACCCTTCTTTACTATTGAAACTATTAGTTTATGCCCCGTCTTTTTAATCTCGTCCGGCTCAATCTCGGTAATTACAGGAAATTTTATATCACTTAAATTTACATTTTTTTCTTCCATAATGTTTCTCCTATATAAATAATCCTTTTGCACCCATAAATCCGTCAACATTTATAGTAAGACCTAGTCCTACTCCAGGGCTTGAAAAATTAATTTCTGAATCAATCGCAACTAAAATATTATCCGCATCTTGCTTTCTGGCACAAGCCAAAATAACTATATTTTTAGTTTTTTGCACTCCTAATAGTTCCAAACTCATATTTTTACCTATACCTTCACCAACTTCCCTTAGTAGCACTCTACCGCCAAAACTTTCTATTTTTGAAACTATTTGGTCTTCGGTTGATAGTTTACCAATTATAATCATAAACTTCAATTCATCAATCTCGGACAACTTAAATGATTTAATATCACTTTTCAACTATACTACCCTCCCTTCAAACTCTTCTATATGTTTTTGTTTTAACTTTTCAATATTAGAATAAATATCGTCCGTTTTAGATAGTCTAACCAAAATCTTTTGCGTCTTTTTATTTTCGACTTCTACATTAATTCTAAATATAATACCTAGTACTTCCATAACAAATACAGGTGTCATACCCATTATTCCAAGAGTTCCAAAGCCACCAAGCGTTCCGTTCAGCCCAAGCATAATAGGAAAAATAAACGCTACTGTAATAGTTCCCGTTGCAACGCCCGAAGAATCAAACGCAATAGATGTAAACAATTTTGAGACAAACGGCATCATAATAAATGATAACCCATACATTGTTCCGTATATCCACCATATTGAAAAATTGTAAGTAGATTGCAATATTACAAGGGTAATTGAGAGTACTATGCTAACCCCCATAAATACCATTATAAAAGGAACCTTTAAGTTTCGGTTTGTAACTTCTTCAATTTGTTCAGCAAGTATTCTAATAGAAGGCTCACAAAACGCCAAGCCAAACCCAAGACCCGCACAAATAATTATTGTTATAGGTAACTTATTAACGCTTGCAAGTGCCTTACCAAACTCACTACCCATATCGGTTAGACCAAACTCAATTCCAAATAAAAATAAATACAAACCAACAAATGTAGTAATTGAACCTGCAACCAACTTTAATCTTTCGGTTTTAGATATTTTAATAAATATCACTTCAAATACAAAAAACGCAATAAATAGTGGGAACAATGAAAAACTAACATCTTTAAGTGTTTCTAAAAGTAACGGCGTGTCACATTGTTCAACCACAACTTCACTTCCAGTTCCGCTAAAAATTATTGTAAGAATTAGCATAAGTACAATAGGACCCGCCGAACTTAGAGCAATTAGCCCAAAGTTTTCTTCACCCGAAGTTTTTCCACTAGCAGATACCATCTTTGCAACGCCAATGCCAAGTGCTAATAAAAATGGTGATGTTACAACACCCGTCGTACAAGCGCCCGCATCCAAGCACATTGCAAAGCCTTTTTCGGATACAAATATTCCAAGCACCGCAATCAGTGCATAAAGAATAAATAATATTAGCCCTAGCGAGTGTTTAGTTACTATCCTTATAAGACCAACCGAAATTAATGCACCAACTCCAATGCCCGAAACAACCAGTACTAAAACCTTTGGGATACCAAATCCAGCCATATAAATTTTCCCAGATAACACTTGAAGGTCAGGTTCTGCAATTGTTGTTAAAACTCCAAATATAAAACCAAATAATACAAAAATATAAAATTTCTTTTGGTCGGTGACCGAGTTACCAACAAATTGTCCCATTGGCACAATGCTATTATCTATACCCGTTAAAAATATTACTTGACCAATAATTAGAATTGCACAACCTATAAAGAAGTTTAACAAAAGTGTAGACGAAAACTTGTACATTGTAAAATGCACAAGCAATACAAAACCTATTAGTGGCAGTACCGATATTGACGTACTTTTTAACTTTTGTAACACTAAAATTTTCTTCCTTTTAGATTATATCTCCCCCGACTCCCCCACTAATAATATCGATGTCTATTGCCCTTTTCTTTTTTCTTACCGCATTTTTTACTTTCGGCTTAGAATTCTTTTCTGGCTTAACTTCTTCATTACCCTTAGTTTCGGGTTTTTCATTTTCGGTTTCGCCAAGCCCTTTTAAAAAGTCATCAAAAAATTTATCAAAGTCTTCATCTTCGGTTGTTGTTTCATCCGATTTTTTAGGTTCTTCATTGTCCTTATTTTCAATTATTTCAGGTGCTGGCTTTTCTTCTTTTTTTCGGAAAGCACTAACATCTACAACATTATTTGATGCGACCTTACTTCCACCCGCCAGCGAATACTTATTTTTGTATTCAAGTCCCGAATTTCTACCGAAAGATGCAGACTTGTTTTCCGCTTTGCTTATATTTGTAAAATATTCATCATTTCCATTAATTAATGCACTAAGTTCGTCATTTAAAGGTTTAGATTTCTTTTCTTCCATTTATGTAACTCCTTTTAGTACTTAATTTCAAGCACAACACTCTTTCCACTTGCAAGATTAATATTTTCAATAAACGGACTAACTGGATTAATATTATAACCCTTAACCTTTTTAACACCTTTATTTAAAACAACATTAAAGTTCGTAGACCTAAGGGCTTTTATTGTTGCAATCGCCGTTCCCTTTCTGTCATCCCATATAATATCTACAATTGTGTTTTGTGGAGTAATAATACCGCTTATTTTTCCACTTATCCAACTAGTAGGTTTGCTTGGCATAATTGAAATGTTTTTATCACTACCCAAAACAAAACAATTACTAATAGCACTTAAAATTAATTGGTTGCCCGCAATATTAAAGTAATTTTCACTACCAACCAAAGCACATAAATTATTTTTATCGTACTCCATAGTAATTAAGTTTTCGGACATAAAGTTTTTAACAATTATTTGCAATAGTTTAATTGACGCATCTCCGTGACCCAAAATTGAAGAAACTTCTGCAAGCCTACCAAGGCTAATTATATTTTGAGCATAAATGCTTTTATCTATTTTATTTACCACGCTATTAAGGTATGGCGCAATACTTGAAAGGTTGGATTGAGCAGTTATATTACGTGTTCCAAAAACTGGATAAAATTGCAAAAATCCAGCACTAATGCTACTATTATCGTCGTCACTGTATTCATTTAAAATACCATTTGTAACCTTTGGAAGTGGTAACATATTTAAAAACTTTTGAAAACCTACAACTTCCTTCAAACTTATTGCGTATGTATTTGACGCATTAATAATGTTAGAAAGTAAAGCTCTAATAATTGCAAAATCTTGTGGGCAAGAACTATAAACTCCAACATTTTTCTTTTCAAAATACTTACTTTTTCCAAATGGTGAAAATGATGGACAACTTACAATGTTACCATTAGCGTCTAAATATAGGTAGTTCATATAAAATTTTGCTACTTCACACATAAATGGAAGTGCATCGTTTCTTAAAAATCTGATATCTTTGGTTAGTAAGAAATAATCATAGAACATATTAGCAATTATTGCACCACCAACAATTACCGAAACATCACATGCACTGGTAGATCCTACAAGTCCCGTACCCGAAGCATAATAAAATGGCACAAAAAATCCTTTAGACTTATAAACTCTAAACGCATTCTTTTTAAGGTCATCACTGTATTTAATGAAATAATTTATCAAATCTAATAGTTTTTCATCTTGTCCTAAAATAGTAGACGCACTAAAAAGTGCAGGTAAACTACAGCAACTATCTGCAAGTGCTCTATCACAACAATAACTATATGACCACAACCCCGTAACAAACATAGGATCCATTGCAGACATTAGTCCGCACACATTAAGATACTTACCAAAGTTAAATAATTTTTCAAAAATTAAGGTACTTTCATCGGTGAAATTTGCAACCAATTTATCTACAAAAGCATCTTTCTCGGTTGATATTTCAAGTTCCGCTTTACTATTACGCTTAGCATACTCTGAGTTATGTAACTTAAATGCTCTTTCATAACTTGGACTTTTGATATTTGTTAGTGTAGCCTTAATTTCTTGAATTTCTTTATCTCGATTTTTACCAACGAAAGTTTTTGCAATTATTAGCACACTTTCGGCATTTTCAATTTTAATTTTTCCTAAATTGTCTTGAGCAGTTGCTTTACCATCCAAAAAGACCTTCGCTACTACTCCTCTATATACCCCTTCGTACATAGAACTAAAAATTAAAAAGTTACCAACAGATTCCGCTCTAACTTCTTCTAGAGCTGGGGAAACCTTACCATTAAAGGCAATATATCTTAAATCGTGTGGAACAAGCCCAACCTCTAAATTTAATAAGTTATTACCATTCTTTTGAATTTCATAATAAAACATATTATCGGCACAAGAAACAAAGCATGACCTATCAATTTTTGTACCACTATCGGTAAAACAAACGCTACATTCTGCGTTATCCATATTAACTTGACGAACAAAACTATTAATATTTTTACCAACTATATTTTGCTCTACTACCAAATCACATAATGGCAAAGGGCAAGCCTTTGTTGGTGTATATTTTTTTGTTTCAAACGCTTTTTCAATAGTAAGACCTGCCATTGTCTGATTTTTTGCTTCAACAAGTCTCCTTACTTCCTTCATTTTATCCGAAATATCAGGCAAAACGCCTACCGAACCTAGCCACGAAGACCTACTATCGGTAAGCATAATTTTTTCATAGCGTACACCGCCCTGTATTAGAGCGCCAACTCTACCATTGCCTATTGGAAGACTACCTTCCCAAGCACAAGAAACATTCGCTGGGCGTGAGTATTTTAAAACCATTTTTGCACTGTTTATCTTTTGCATACATACTCCTAACTTTGCTTTTTACTTTAATATTATATAACAAATATTTCAAAAATACAAAGTAAATTTCAAAGCCTTTTTACTTATTTTATCTATTAAGCCATTATTTTACTAAATTTAGAAAATTTTTGCAACTGGTGTAGTGTATTTTTTCATGAAAATTTTTCTCCAATATTCCATACTTTCTTTTACAATTTCTTCCAAGAAGTCTTCTCTATCAAAAAAGTAATAGCCAAGAGAACCCGGAATTGCATTCGCCTCACCTAAATACAAAGCACCATTATTAGTATCATACAAAAAATCAATTCTTACAACCGAATTAGCATTTACCAAATTGTAAAAGGTCTTTGCAATATATGTTATTTTTCTTTCTAGTTTTTTATTAATCTCTGCGGGGAACTTCCGTTCACTTGTTTCCATTCCGCCAATATGGGTAGTTTTAGCTCCACCTTTTAGTTTTCCACCACCACTCATATACTTATCTGCAAACGAAATTACGGTATTTTTTGCAATCGGTTCTTCAACCAATGACGCAACTGCTTCTCCATTTTTTAGTTTTACCGCTATATTAAATTCTCGCTTATTCATTATTGCCCGCTCAACAATAACTCTTGTACCAAAATCAAAACAAAGATTTACCGCTTTGTCAAAATCTTGAATGTTCTCTATTAGATAAACTCCAACACTACTACCTTGCGCACATGGCTTACAAACTATCGGCAAACCAAATTGTTCTAGTTGAGCTTTAACTTTATCACGAGCCAACATCCAATCATTTTTTTCAATCAAAAAAAAGTCTATAGTTGGTAAGTCGTTTGCTATTAAAACTTCCTTTGTTAAAAACTTATCCATCATAATCATCAAACTTTCACTAGATCCCGTACTAGACGGAATACCACACATTTCAAATAACGCAGTTAAATTTCCATTTTCACCATCGCCACCATGACAACAATTTAAAATAAAATCAATTTTAAAAAGTGACTTGTACTTGTTGTTTTTAATTTTATATAAAAAATTGCTATTTAGTTGAAGACCAACCTTTTGTAATTTTTTTGTATCCATTCCGCCCGCATAATTTTTAAATTCTGAAAGCGAGTTTCCAACAAACCATTCACCCTCCGCATTTATATACACCAAAGTTATATCAAAATTTTTAACCTTATACTTTTTATAAATTTGTAACGCCGTGATTATTGATACATCTTTTTCTGTAGACTTACCGCCATAACAAATTATTAAATTTTTACTCATATTAACCCCCGAAAAAAGAATTATTAATTTTTTAAAACATATCTTCGTTTTTAATAATTTTCGAAATTAAAAAACAAAAGAATAGCATTTTAACCATTCTTTTGTACCTTTTTAACACCTTTTACTGTTGTTAACTTTCTATTCAATCAAAAAATTAACTTCACTAATAGGTGTAATTTTTATATTAATTTAAGTGTAATTATCAGGTAAATCATTTTCAAATAACACAACATCTCCAGCCACTGCAACTTGTTGCATAACTTCAATTGCTTGTTTTATACTACCTGCTCGCAATATTTTAGATTTATCAAAACCGCCAAATTCTAGCCCTGCACTCAGTGCATCATAATTTACAACACCATTAATAATTACATAATCACACACGCTTGCCATTTGTCTACCGAACTCAAAATTGCAATTAAATTCTTCTTTGCCAAGTTCTACAAGCCCTGGTGTTATAACAATCTTTTTTGAATCGAATTGCTTTATAGTTTCAAGAGCAGCCTTGGCACCTTCAACACAACCGTTGTACGCATCGTCAATTATAACAATAGAATTACCCGATGGCACCAGCGCAAGCCTATGTGCAGATGGCATTAGTTTTGCAATAGCCGATTGCAATTCATATATACTTACACCCAGATCGTATGCCACACTTGCACACAATAAAATATTTGAAATATTATGAATCCCTAAAAGTGTCGTAATGCACTCAACACTCTTCCCGTCTACATGCAACGAAAATGTACTACCCCTAGAAGTTGACTTTATATCACTCACATAAATTTTGCCCGTTTCATTTTTTATGCTTACGCCAATCTTATCACATTTAGCCCGACTAAAAAGTTCGTAGTTTGGTTCAGAATCTAAATTAAAATATGCCTTTCCAGATTCACCCAAACCTTCTATAAGTTCAAACTTGGTATTTTTTAAATTCTCAATACTGCCAAATGTCAATAAGTGTTGGTTACCGATACCTGTAATTATACCAACTGTTGGATGCACCATATTAACCAAATATTTTATATCTCCAACATGCTTTGCACCCATTTCAGCAATCAAAATTTCATCATTATCTTTTAAATTGTTTAATATGGTTTTACTAAGCCCTAGTGGAGTATTGTAACTATGTGGAGTTGCACAAACTTTATATTTTTCGGAAAGTAAAGCTGTTAATATATTTTTAACCGAAGTCTTACCAAAACTCCCCGTAATTCCTATAACCTTAATATCTTTATGCTTTGCAAGTTCTTTTTTTGCAAGTGCTATGTATCTATAAGAATTCCACGCTTCAAATGGACAAATTACATAGTGCGACAACTGAATTATAATAGGTAGTAGCATTGGGGTTAAACCAACTGCACCAAATTCAAAATATGGAACATATAGTTGTGACGCCGTCATAATTAAAAAGGTAAACACAAATACCAAAACACTTATTACAATACAAAGCCTTGTCATTCTGTGCGTGTACTTTAATGGGGTTTTCTGCGGAACGTTATAAACGTTAAAGATGTACACAAAACAAAACAAAAAGTAAAACAATAATCCCGCATACGTCATTATTTTATAAATGATAATTTGTTCTAATAATACATTTGTTACAAGCAACGCCGCCGAACTCAAAAAGGATAATACAATCAATCTTCCCCAGTCTTTGTACTTATTAGATTTCATCCAAGCCCAATAATCTTTAGTTTTATAACCAGATAATTGAAAGACTTGTAAAAATTTATACCCCACGAAATTCATAAGCACCGCATTTAGCACACTTATTACAAGTATAAGCCAAAATGTTAGCCAATTATCAAAGCCAAACGGAGTCGGAACTTCATTATACAACAACAAATTAAACATAATTTAATTTCCTTACAAAAAAATACTTTCATATAAAATATAAACAAATTCGGTCGGTTTGTCAAGAAAACAAAAGTGACCCGCACCTTTAAGTACAACAAGTTTAGAGTTTTTTATTGCCTTATTTAGTTTCCTGCCCGCTTTTAAGGAAGTTGCCTTATCTTTATCTCCCCAAATCAAAACGGTTGGTGTCTTTATATTTTTAGATAAATCTAGCAAATCTTCATTAACAACCTTTTTAAATGTTTCACGCATTACATCACTTTTTAACGCTTTGTAGTCATCCGACCCCGCAAGTTTTACTTTTTCTCGACCGAACAATTTTACCTTTAATTTATAACACCCAACCTTTAAGTGGTAGTATAACCCACGCCCTTCTATTACTCCCGCACTATCAACTAAAATAAGTTTTTTAACACGCTCTGAAAATTTACTCGCAAGAACTATACCAACCCGTCCACCAAACGAATGCCCAACAATAGTCACTTTACTTATTTTGAGATTATCTAATAATGTTATTATTTCTTCAGCGTAATCTAATACACTATAACTTCTAGTCGGTTCTTCACTTTTGCCAAACCCAGGAAAATCTACAAGCATATACGAAACGTCGTTTTTTGGTAAATTAAAAACAACACCCCTAAAACTTGTACAATCTGCTCCCCATCCGTGCAAAAACAATACAACATTTTCTTTGGTGTTGCCAATCATTTCGTAATACAACATTAGCCCCCGTAACTAAATAAATCTTTCCATAATTAACGCATCAAACTGCCCTTTGTAATATTTTTTCCTAATTGAAATTTGTTTAAAACCCAATTTTTTATATAGTTCTATTGCTCCTATATTAGTTTCGTTTACTTCAAGCAATAATCTATTAACTCCTAAGTTCTTTAGCATCCCAATCGCTTCGCTTAAAAGTTTTGTTGCAACCCCCTTTCGTCTATACGATAAACCTGTTGCAATCATCATAACATCGGCACAGTCATAATTTTTTATTACACTTAGAAAACCAGCAATTTCCCCATTTTCTTCGGCAACTAGAACTAAATAATTAGGGTTTATAATCTCATCTAATATTGAACTTTTTTCAATTCTTCCATCGGTCGAATTTCTAATTGAAAATATTTCTTCAACATCTTCAATTTTAGCCCTTCTAATTATCATTTTTACTCCTTTTGTTTGCGAGCTGAATCTCTGCTTGACTAAGCCTTAAATACATTGGTTCAAGGTCATTTTCGGACGCAAAATCGCCACTTGCAATTTTACTATCCATAACTCTTTTTAAATTTCTTTCGACAATCTGAACTCCTTCAAACAATGGTTCACTGCATACAATTTTTTCGCTTTCTACCGACTTCTTTTCAACGCATCTACACTCCCCATTTTTTTTGATATATACAAAGTTCGCGTAAGCCTTTACCGCTAAAACCGCATCACTTTCTATTTCATTATATGAAATCAAGTCAAATGCGTTAAACTTTACAATCTTTATTTGTTTTTTAAGTCCCGCCAAAATACCAAGCGCTGTCACAACCGCAACTCGAGCACCCGTCCAAGACCCTGGACCTACCGATACACCTATGTAATCTATATCACAAAGACTTAACCCTACAAGGCGTAGCCCTTCATCAATAGTTTCCATTAAATGTTCCGTTCCACTGCTATCTTTTTTAACTAAATTCATACACTTTTCTTCATTTACTGCACACACCAAAATATCACTGCTAGAACAATCAAATGCTAAGTATTTCATTAATTTCTCCTAATCACAATTTCCCTTTTAAATTCATCTAATTTTAAAATTGTTACCATTATAGCATAATTTGGAAAATTTTCAAGACCTACACATTCTGGCCATTCTAAAATACTTATGCCATTCGAATACAAAAATTCTTCCGCACCAACATTTATAAGTTCTTCAAATGAATGCAATCTATATAAGTCAAAATGGAAAAGTCTATTTTCATAACTATTCATAATAGTAAATGTAGGACTAGGTATAGTGTCATTTATTCCAAGACCTTTTGCCACACCTTTTGTAAATTGGGTTTTGCCCGCACCAAGGTCACCACTAAGCAAAACTATATCTCCCGACTTTAACGTCTTTGCAAAGTCTTCCGCTATTTTTTCGGTTTCTTCTAAACTATTACTAATGTATCTTTCTTCCATAATTAAATCTCTCTACTAGTTCCTATTCTATTTGCACCTATTCGAATTAAATTTACCGCTTGTGCTTTTGTTTCAATTCCACCCGACGCTTTTATGCCACACTTGTTTTTAATTACCGCTCTTATAATATCAACAACTTCAGGACTCGCACCGCCATCAGCAAACCCCGTGCAAGTCATTATGTAGTCAACTCTTGCTCTTGCACATAAAATACTTATTTTTTCGATTTCTTGTTTTGTTAAAACCGCCGTTTCTATTACAACCTTCAAAATCTTTTTTCGACAAGCACGCCTTAACCTTCCAAGTTCGATTTTCAAATACGACCAATCATTCATTTTAATTTTAGAAAGTGTAATAACTACATCTATTTCATCCACACCATCTTTGATTGCTCGTTTTATTTGAAACACTTTAGACTCTATAGTGTCCGCACCAAGCGGAAAACTTATAACCGTACCCACCTTAATAGAACTTTTAAACTTATAATCTATAAACTGCTTACAAAATTCCACATCAACAGGATTTACAACTACACTAAAATATTTATTTTTATACGCTGTACAAATAAATCTTTCCAACTCTTTATGCGAAACTATTGGGCTCAAATTGGTAAAATCTATAAGTTTGTTTATGTTTTTTTCATCTAAACTTACACCGTAATCATTTTTTAATTTTTTTGCAAATAGCACAAAACTATTTCACCCTACCTTAAAAAATTATTTTCTTAATTAATGAATTCAAGTTTGGTCTAACCTTTCCAATATTAAAGCATTTCCTTATACATGTAACAGCAGACGCAAAATTTGGGTCGGTTATCGCATAATAAACTTTAGCAAGTTTATCACCTTCTTTAATTTTATCCCCTTCTCTTACAATTATATCAAGCCCAACAAATCTATTTATTTCTCCGCTTTCGGTTGCACCAATTACATTAATTGCTTGATATAATCCCTTTGTATCTACATTTGTAATATAACCCGATTTATCTGCCACAACATAAATAGTATTTACTGGAGGAATTAACGAATCTATATCATCAAACGCAAAGGTATCTCCGCCATGAGCCTTTACCATAGCCTTTAGTTTTTTAAATGCAGATTTATTTGCCACAACTTCGTCAAACATTTCACCAGCAGACTGACGAGATTTTGCTTTGCCTGTACTCAGTAAAATATGCGTAACCATTTCTTTACACATATTATATAAATCGCTATCAAATAGTTCTACATCTCCATTTAATAACTTCAACGCTTCTCTAGTTTCAAGCATAGGACCTATACTTCTGCCAAGCGGTTGGTCTAAGTTTGAAAGAATTGCCGTTGTATTAATACCCGCCATTTTGCCAATATTAACCATTAACGTTGCTAATTTTTCTGCTTGGTCTTGGTCACTAAGTAATGACCCTTCACCACACTTAACATCTATTACAACAGTCTTTGTTCCCATAGCAATTTTCTTTGCCATAATTGAACTTGCAATAAGGGGAACACTTGGAACCGTACCCGTTTCTTCACGAAATTTGTAAATAATTTTATCTGCTGGTATTAGTTTATCATTCTCGCCTATAATTGAGATACCAACATCTTTTAAAATTTGGAAAAATCTATCAAAACTAATATTTGGCGCATAGCCATTAAAGACACTAAGTCTATCAAGAGTGCCAAAAGACGCTCCTATGTTTTTTGTACTAAACTTTGCAACTTTATACCCAAGACTTGCAAGAACGGGCAACACTACAAGCGTACAAGCATCGCTAACGCCACCAGTACTATGTTTATCAACAGCATTATCAACAACATCGGATACGTTAAGCCTTATTCCGCTATCAACCAAACATTCGGCATAGTTATACGCTTCACTTACACTAAAACCTCTATTAGTAATAGCCATCAATAAAGCACCAATCTGACTCCCCTTAAACTTTTCTTTCATTACCCCTTGAACGAAAAATTCAAGTTCTTCGAGGCTTAGTTCTTCGCCGTCACGTTTTTTTTCTATTAGTTCTAAAATATTCATAAATTTTCTCCGAAACAATTTTCTACTATTAGTATAGCAAAATCATTTGTAAAAATCAAAGAAAAATGCCGACTATACAAATACACTAAAAGAATTTATTTTAGAATACTTTGCGTGGTTTTGTTAATAATTATTTTAGGAGATTATTATGAAACAAACTGCATTTTCGGTATTTTTAGATAGAAGTTTTTATTTTATTATGCTTGTAATATTAAACATTTTAATCATAAATAGCATATTTAAAGCACGCGCGTTCAGTTTGATTGTAGGGTCTATTTTAGGAACGCTCATTTTTTTAGTGCTGTTACAGTATTTAAATTCAAAAAGCAAAATCAAAAGCCTTCAAAAAGATGAACAATCGCGCCTTCAAAAAACCTTTGATAGTTTATCCGTTTCAAACCCTAACGAAATTAGACAATTTTTATCAAATAGTTTTTCGGCTAACTCAAAATTTTCTGTTTCAACCATTGATGATATTCTATTAATTCAAAATAATGACACTCATAACAATTTCGCTCTTGACTTTGATTTTTTAGCGGATACTGCTAAACTTTCGGATATTTTCAAATTTTTAAATATCGCAAAAAATACAAATGCTCAAAACTTTATTTTTTTAGCAAACTCCTTTCCTATAAACGCAATTGAAATATCCAATAACAACCCCAATCTCATTTTGTACGACAAAGTAGATACATTCAATTTATTTAAAGCGTTAAACGCTTTCCCTACAATTAAAGAAGAAACATCCAAAAGAAATAGAAAAGAAGAATTGAAACAAGTCTTTTCTAAAATCAATATTAGAAAATTTTTGAGTATCTCAATTCTTCTTTTAATTATTAGTTTCTTTACACCACTAAAAATATACTACAGAATTTGTGCTGGTATAAGTTTTATGTTTTTTATTTTGTGCATCATATTTAAACCTAAAGAACAAAAACCAAAAAAATTACATACTCCCGAACACATAATAAATTTATAGTTAGTCTTCAAATCTTTTAATGTCGGCATCATTCAGCAATTTATGTACTAAATCATCTTCTTCTATTGTGCTGTTTGTAAAACTTGCACTATTAGATACCGAAAGCGTCACCATATCCAACTCATTCATAGCACCAACTAAACAAATGGTTAATGGGTCGTTATTCTTTTTTACGTAATCAAATATTTTATCTCGCTCAGCAGAAAACTCTATATTCTTCTTTCCTTGAATTTTATCTTTTAAATAATCATTGTAAAGTTTTAATGTGATTATTTGTTCTTTTCTGAGTTTTGTTGGCAAATACGCTAACACATATTTAACACCAAATTCGCCATTTAGATATTGACCAAATGAATTTAAAACTGTAATGTGTCTTTTTGCAACCTTAGTATCAAACACACCAAGTTCCATTTTATTTTCAACCAAAAAGCCTTTCATATATTCAATCAACTTATACGCTGAGCCATAAAACCCAGCAAGCAGTTCTAATATAAACACATTTTTTTCAAGAACTTCTTCCGCTTGTAGTTTACCACCAAACTTTGATGCCAGATTTGTATTTACCGCATTTACACCATTTTGTACAATCTCTAAAAATACGCTATTATCAAATTCGCAAAAAGCCTTAAATTTAGTCAAATCTTTTATTGCAAGTGTTTCTAATTGTTCACTAAAATCCATCGTACTATCGTCCAAAACCTTTTTACACTTATTATAACTATCACTTGCATCATTAAATAACTTTGTGTAACTATCTAATTCTTTTACAATAGTTGCACATTCGCCACTATCGCTCTCGGTTTCGGTATTTTTAGCCACTAATAATTTTGAGCAAACACTCATACCGTCGGTGTCCATTCGCTCCAAACAATCTTTAAATTCGGCTTCAATTTCCGAAATTTCACCTATTCTAGTTTTTATAACTTCTTTTTTTCTTCTAAGCAATTCATCAACTGCACGCATATCACTTTCACGTTGTTCTAAATTACATTTTTGTAATTCCATATTAGAGCAAATTGGTACTATGTTTTTGGTATCCTCCAAAAGTTCTTTTATAGTCAACAATACGTCTTCTCCAAAAGTAATTTGCAACCCAGAAAATATTGCCATAATTTCTGGGTTAGACATAGATAGTTTCCCGAACTCATAAATATCATTCGGTAAAACCCTACTACCAATTACATCTTGATAATAAACATTTGTATAATCCATTTCTTATATCTCCAAATTAATTATATATATTATATAATAACTTTTAAAAATTACAAAGTAACTTTGTCACAATATTAAAACAAAATTAAATTTTCAAAAAATAAAAAAATGTTTAAAAAAATCATTGACAAGCATCATTTTTTAGTGTATAATTTTTCTCGTTACTGGTTCTGGCGGTGTAGCTCAGTTGGCTAGAGCGTCCGGTTCATACCCGGCAGGTCAATGGTTCGAATCCGTTCACCGCTACCACAATTTAATAAAGTTACCACGGCCCCGTGGTCAAGAGGTTAAGACATCGCCCTTTCACGGCGGTATCATGGGTTCGATTCCCGTCGGGGTCACCAAAAATTCCTAACTAAATTTTAGTTAGGAATTATTTTTTTATTTTCATTTTATATCCTTCAGTAATCCATCTATTTCTAAAATACTATTTTTTATGTTTTCCCATTTTGTTTTTTATTTTCAAAACACTACTTTTTATCTTACATAAAAAGTCATTACCTTATTAAAATTTTGTTATTTGAACTTTCTTTTTACTCTACATTTTATAAATCAAATAAATTTCAATATAAATTTTATGTGAAGAATATTTTTTAAAAATCAGTTTATTGCTCTAAAAATTAATTGAATTACAATTGAAAATTCTTTTAAAATAAAAGGAACTGCATTTAGCCTCGCAATTCCTTTTTATTATATAGAATATTTTCTTTCTCTAATTATATCAATATTTGTCTTTTTAAAACAATAGCTTCAAACGGACTTAATTCGCCCCTTATTACTTCGCCGTAATTTGTATAAACAATTTCACCTACTGGTAACAAGTACTTTTTAACTTCATCTGTTAAGTTTACAATAACATCATATTCCGTTTTACCCGACCTTCTAATATATCTACACACCCCACGTGGAGCCCTTTTAAAGGTGCAATCTCCAAAGCAAAACGCATCACTATTTTCCTTTCTTAAAGCAATTATCTTTCTATACTCATTAAGTGCAGAATGTTCTTCCGTTTGTTCAACTGCCACATTTAACGAATGATAATTTGGATTTACTAAAAACCATGGCTTATGCTCACTAAATCCAGCATACACCGAACCATTCCATTGCATTATTGTTCTTGCATTATCTCGACTTGTATTTTTTAATGATTCAAATACCTTTTTCTTTTCGCTTTCGGTAGATGCTAATTTTATTAACATTTTTGCGTTTACATCTTCAAACTCATTTTCATTTTTAAATGGATACCCCGTCATTGCAAGTTCTTCGCCTTGATAAATAATAGGGGTACCCTTTAATAAATACATCGCCGTTGCAAATGCAGATGCACTTTTGCTAAGCGCTTTATTATTTCCATACATAGAAACAAGTCGTTGATAATCATGGTTAGTCCAAAATAATGTAGACCAACCACCCATACTTATTAATTTCTCTTTATTTTTTAGCGAATTTATAATTGCTTTGTAGTCAGGTTTTCCCGTTTTTTTGTTAAATCTATTTAAATGAGAAAATTCGAACACCATGTTCAATTCATTTCGTTTTGAATCTGAGAATTTCAACTGGTCATAAATTGTTGGACAACCGCCAAGTTCTCCCATGGTTACAATATTTTTATTTTTAACAATACTCAAAATGTCTGTTAAAAACTCATGTGCATTATCTAGATTAGAGAACATTTTGTAAGTATGATTAACCTTTCCATCTTTAAAACTTTCAACCTTTCCAATATGCGAAATAGCATCCAT
The DNA here is from genome assembly GCA_934772525.1 of uncultured Clostridia bacterium. Taxonomy (GTDB): domain Bacteria; phylum Bacillota; class Clostridia; order Christensenellales; family UBA1242; genus UMGS1908. The sequence continues at coordinate 128,532 of CAKVMI010000001.1, read as the reverse complement.
TCTAAAGCCATCAACCGAAAGATTCATCCAAAATTCCATTACATCTTGAATTTGTTTTATTGCAACCCTTGAATTGTAGTTTATATCTGGCATAGACTTTGAAAACAACCTTAAATAAAACTGTTCTCTTTCGGAATTGTATTCCCATGCACTTCCACCAAAAAATGATTGCCAATTATTAGGTGGCAGAATTTTTCCATTTTCGTCAAACTTTGGGTCTTTCCAATAATAAAAATCATCAAACCCCGTAGCCCTAGCAACACTTTTTACAAACCAGTTATTTTCAGAAGATGTATGATTAATAACCATATCCACAATAACTTTTAAACCCATTGAATGTGCTCTATCTATCAAATTTTTGAAGTCTTCCATTGTTCCGTATTCAGAGTATATGCTTTTATAATCTCTTACATCATAACCGTTATCGTCCATCGGTGAATCAAAAAATGGGCTTATCCAAATAAAATCAACACCAAGGTTTTTTATGTAATCTAATTTATTAGTAATTCCCGCAATATCTCCAACACCATCATTGTTTGAATCAAAAAAACTTTTTAAATATATTTGATAACCAACGGCACTTTTCCACCATTCATTCTTTTCCATTTATTAATCTCCATAGCAAATAAATTACTATAATATTATAACAAAAATAATTAATATAACAAAATAAAAAAGCGGATAGTAATTAATACTATCCACTATTTTTTACCTTAAATTTATTGATGCTTGTTTAAAGTGGTCGGTAAGTCTTTTTGTAAAGCTTTCTATTTCTCCATTACTTAATGTATGTTCGGTTGAACAAATGTTAAATCTTAGAGTCATTGATCTGCATCCACCAAAATCTGCATTCTCATAAACATCAAGTAATTTGTATTTAACTACAAACTTACATCTAAATTCGCTTATTAGTTTTTCTATATCTTCAAATTTCATAGTCTTTGGAACTAGGAAATTAAAGTCTAAATCAACAGATTGATATTTAGAAACTTGTTTGTATGTCTTTGTTTGGCTTGAAAGAACCATAAATTTATCAAAATTAAATTCTAGCATGCAAATATTGACTTTCTTATCTAATTTTGATCTAATCTCTGGATGCATAATACCAAAACTACCAACATTTTCGCCATTTATTATACAATCGGTACTCATATTTGGATGGAATAGTTTATTTGAAGTACTACCTGTATAACTTGCTTTTTGTTTTGAAAGAGATTCGCATAAATTTTCTACTATTTGTTTCATTTCAAAATACAAGTCCTTTTCAGAAGCTTTAGCACTTGACATAACTAAGCCCAAATGCTTCTCTTCTATAGCCAAATTGTTTTCATCTAGCCCAGTTACCACTCTACCGATTTCTTCAATTCTTATACTATCAAAATTATTCTTATTTTCATCAAAGAACTTAATTAATGTAGGAAGCATTTCACTTCTTATTCCACTTTGACCGCTATTAGAACTGTCTAGTAGTTCTACAAAGCTTTTACTACTAATACCCAAACCTTGATTGTAATCGGTATAATTCCAAATATAACTATGAACTTCATTAAAACCATACTTTTCAGCAAGCAATCTCTTAGTTTTATATTCAAGTACATGCTTTGAGTCTTGTAATACTGGTTCTACAGACATTTTTAATGTTTTTGGAACAATATTATCGTATCCATAAAGCCTTGCAATTTCTTCTACTAAATCTTCTCTAATTGATATATCTTTAGTGGCTCTATAAGATGGTACAACAACTATTAAGCTTCCGTTATTGCTACTTTCTATTACAAAACCTAACTTCTTTAAAGTGTTTTCAATAAATTCATTACTAATAGAATCTACGCCAATTCTTTTGCGAATAAAGTCGCATTCTACCGCAATCTTTATAGTTTTAACTTCTGCAGTTTGGACATCACCAACACTTGATGCAATTACAATTCCGCTATCAATATCTGAAAGTAATTTTAAAAGTCTTGATATTGCAACAGTAGTAAGTTCAGCATCCAACGACTTTTCGTATCTAAGCGATGCATCTGTAGTTAAACCAATCGCCTTAGAAGCCTTTCTAATTGTAGAAGACTCAAACACCGCACTTTCTAGTAAAAAGCCCGTTGTATCATCGCTAATACCAGACAACTTTCCACCCTTTATACCTGCTATTGCAACTGGTACATTGTTTGTATCGCAAATTAATATTGAACCCTTTTGAACCTTATGAACTTCACCTTCAAGTGTTAAAAGTTCTTCATTTTCCTTTGCTTCACGAACAATAACGCCATCAACCACACTACTATCAAACGCATGCATAGGAGTTCCAAGTTCTAGCATCAAGTAGTTTGTAAGGTCTGCTAGTAAGTTAATATCTCTAAGCCCGCAATAATTTAATCTTAACTTAATTATGCGTGGAGATTTCTTTACTGTAACATTTTCTACATCAATTGCAGAATAACGCATACACTTATCGGTTTCAACCTTAATAGATGGGGTCTTAAGTCCATCTAGTTTTGATAGATCTATTGTATCATATGGCTTCATTTGTCTATCAAATATAACGGCAAGTTCTCTTGCAAAACCAACATGCCCCCAAAGGTCAGGACGATTAGTAAGTGACTTGTTATCAATCTCTATCAAACAGTCATCTACTGGCAAAACTTCCTTTATGCTTGTACCAAGTGGAACATTTAACTCCTTAAAGTCAACAATTCCTTCATCATCAGAGCCTATACCAAGTTCGGCTTCTGAGCAACACATTCCGTAACTATCAATTCCAGCAAGTTTCGCTTTTTTAATCTTTCTGCCACCAACCATACCGCCAATTCTTACAAGTGCAGTTACCATACCAGCATAAACATTTGGAGCCCCCGTAGCAATTTGCAAATTCTCACCACTACCATCGTTTACAGATAATAGATTTAGGTGTGTACCCTCAATCTTTTCACAAGTTTCAACTTTTGCTATTACGACATCTTCCATATCGCTTCCAGCATGGGTAACGCCTTCTACTTCAGCGGTTGAAAGTGTAATCTTTTTCACTATTTCATCTTCCGCAATTCCGCTAAGATCAACCAACTCTTTTAACCAATTTAATGATATAATCATAACTTTTCTCCTTTACATATCCAAACCAAATTGCTTTAAAACCTTTAAGTTTCCGCTATTTAGCCATCTAATATCATCCATTTCAGACTTAATCATAACTAATCTATCAAGTCCAAGTCCAAACGCAAAACCGCTATACTTAGTACTATCAACACCCGCTTCTTTTAGTACATTTGGATGAATCATTCCGCAAGGACAAAGTTCTATCCACGAACCATGTTTACAAACCGAACAACCGCTTCCGCCACAGAAAGGACAAAGCACATCAAGTTCAAAACTTGGTTCTGTAAATGGGAAAAATCCTGGGCGAAGTCTTACTTCGACTTCTTTACCAAACACTTTGCTAAGCATCTCTTTCATAAAGTAAATAAGGTTTGCAACTGACACATTTTCATCTACAACCACGCCTTCCATTTGGAAAAATGTAGTTTCATGTGAGTGGTCAATTGCTTCATTTCTATAACATCTACCTGGGAATATTGCTCTAACATGACCGCCATATTTTCTTAAAATTGCATTTTGAAGCGCAGAAGTTTGTGTTTTTAAAAGTTCACCATTATTTAACCAAAAGGTATCTTGCATATCACGAGCAGGGTGATTTGCTGGAACATTAACAGCGTCAAAGCACTCGTATTCTGTTACGACTTCCGTACCATCTTCTACAACAAAGCCCATAGATTTAAACACATTTTCTAGTTCTTGTTGAACAATTGTTCTTGGATGGAGCGAACCAACACCTGTGCAAACTGGCATTGTAATATCAACCTTTTCTCCACAATCCAACTCTTTTTGCAACTTCTCTTCTGCTAATTTTTCTTTTTTACTTGCTAGTGCTTCTTCAATTCTTTGTTTTAAAGCATTTATTTTCATTCCTGCTTCTCTTTTCTTTTCGTTTGCAACATCTCTAAGCATTGCCATAATTTCGGTAAGTTTTCCCTTTTTGCCCGAAAATTCAACTCTTAATGAATCTAACTCTTCTGCATTGTTGCAATTATTATACTTTTCATCGAACTCTTTTCCTACAAGTTCTACCGATTCGTTAATCTTTTCCATTATTTTTCTCCTAACAAATTTCTATATGTTTTACGCCCTTTTTGGTACTCTTTCTATAAAGAACAATCTTTCTTCCAACAACAGATACAACATCCGCTTTTAACACATTTGCAACTTCATCCGCTACCGTTCTGGCATCAAAATCTGAATTTTGTAAAATGTTAATTTTTATAAGTTCACGAGTATCAAGTACTCCATTTATAGAAAACATTACATCTTCGTCTATTTCGCCCTTACCTAATGTAACTACTGGGTCTAGCGATTGTGCCTTCGCACGTAAAATACTTCTTTGTTTACTATCTAACATAAATAAATTCTCCTAATCATCATAAAATTCGAAATCAAAGTCTGCAATTCGTACTGTATCGCCGTCTTTTGCACCCATTTTTCTTAATTGCTTAATAATGCCTTTATCTTTTAAAACCTTTTGGAAATACGCAAAACTTTGAGTATCACTCAAAACTACATTTCTTATAAGCTCATCTACAAAACCACCAATAATTTCAAACGCTCCATCATCATCACGAACTATATCATACATTGTAGGGTCTGCCTTTTTGTATTCAAACTTCTCAAACTTGATAGGTTCTGGCTTTGGTAATTTCTCTATCATCTTTGCCGTTTCTGTTAAAAGTTCTTCTATTCCCATATGCGTGTATGCAGAAATCTTAATAACTTTTGGTGCATTTTTAGTCTTATTAAGTCTTGTAATAAAACTCTTTGCATTCTTTTCGGCTTCCAATGTATCCATTTTATTTAAAACTATTATTCTTGGCGTTTTATCAAGTGACTTATCATGTTTTTTCAATTCGTTTGAAATTATTCTGTAATCTTTGTATGGGTCACGACCTTCCTCTCCAGAAATATCTACAACCATCAAAAATAACCTTGTTCTTTCAACGTGACGCAAAAAGTAATGTCCTAAACCTGCCCCTTCACTTGCACCTTCAATAAGACCCGGAATATCTGCTATTGTAAATGATTTATCATAAACCCTTGCAACTCCAAGATTTGGAGAAAGTGTGGTAAATTGATAATTCGCAATTTTTGGTCTTGCCGAAGTTAAAACTGAAAGCAAGGTAGATTTTCCAGCATTTGGATAACCTACTAGTCCAACATCCGCAATAGTTTTTAATTCTAAAATAAGGCATTCTTCCTTAGTAACCTCGCCCGTTTGGGCGAATGTTGGAGATTTTCTTCTGCTAGACTTAAACTTAGCATTTCCCCTTCCACCTTCGCCACCATGCATTGCAATAACTTCATCGCCGTCATAGAATAGGTCTGCCAAAACTCCGCCCGTTTCATTATCTTTTACGATAGTTCCACAAGGAACTTTAATTAAAACGCTTTCGCCCGTTTTACCAGTAGAAGTATTTGGTCCACCTGCCCAACCATTGCCGGCTTTAAAGCACTTTGAGTATCTAAACTCCCCAAGGTCAGTAACATTTTTATCTGCACGGATAATAATGTCGCCACCCCTACCGCCGTCACCGCCGTCAGGAGCACCAACTCTTACACACTTTGCCGTATGAAAAGAAACTTTACCATTTCCACCATTACCAGACTTTATAAAAATCTTAACTCTATCGTCGTACATTTTTTATTTTCCTTTCTTCTTTAAATTTAATTTAGGGCAGTTGTCTCTTATAAAACACTCATCACAATTTGGATTAACCGCTCTACAAAATGTTCTACCATGCAAAACTATGGCATAATGACCATCTCTCCACATAGACTTCGGTAAAATATTTTCAAGCTTTTTCATTGTTGCAGTTGGAGTATTTTCGTTGCACAAACCAAGCCTTTTACTAAGCCTAAACACATGAGTATCCACTGCAATTGCCGGGACTTTATACCAAACCGCAAGCACAACACTTGCAACTTTTTCACCAACGCCCGCCAGACTAACAAGTTCTTCTCTGGTACTCGGAACAACTCCATTGTACTTGTTAATTATATCCATAGTTGCAGAAATTATATTTTTCGCCTTTGCGTTATAAAACCCGCAAGACCTAATGTAATTTTTTAAACCTTCTTCTCCAAGTTTTAGCATTTCTTCTGGCGTAGATGCAACCTTAAATAATTCAGCAGTTACCACATTCACCCTTTTATCTGTGCACTGAGCAGAAAGTATAACCGCCACTAAAAGTTCGTAGCAATTAGAAAAATTTAATGCGCAAGCATCCTTTGGATAATAATCAATAAGTTTTTGAACCAAATCTATTTTTGATTGTTTATTCATAATAAAACGAAATTAAACCTACTTAGTTAAATTGTAGATAAGCATTAACAACTTAAATGTAACCGCATCGTTAAAATTACGCAAATTTAAGCCAGTTAAACTTTGAATTCTATCCAATCTATAAAGCAAAGTATTTCTGTGCAAAAAAGACTTTCTTGATGTTTCTGCAACATTCAAGTCACACTCAAAGAAATATTCCACACATCTAGTCATATCTTCATTTTCCATAATTCCCCTAAACTTATCGTCAATAAGGTCATTGGAAAATGCCAACATATCCTTCATTGGAACGTAATCCACAAGGATATTCAAAAGCCCATTTTTATCTAGACAATTGATAGACTTCGCCTTTAAATTAATTAATCTTTCTACATTTTCTTTGCAAGCCATATTTTTCTCCCCCTGCAAAATTTAATACGAATATAATATACCAAATAATAAAAGATTTTTCAAGTAATTTTATAAATTATTCTCTTTGGATATTTTACACAAGAACCTACCACTTAACGCATCAAAATAATAATCGTCAATAAACTCAACGATTATCTCGGAGTTCTTTTTAGGTGGCATAACTTTTTCATAAATTTTATCAAAATCTTTTTGCGTTAAATTGTAGTCGTAATTTGATGTAACCGAATACCCACCCATTAATTTTTGTAGAGTGAAATTTTTTACTTGAACCATTTCACCTTTTAATTTTTTAGCAAGCGAAAATGCAAAAATATTACTCGGAAACAACAATTCATTTTCAATCGAAAAATTGTCATTTTTAACGCCAAAATTAAAATTTAAAATCTTACCTTTGTAAAATAGGGCTAAATTTTGCCCGTTTTCAGCAACTATGAGCGTCCCCGAAAAATTATTCAACCATGCAACAATCTCGCAATAAGACTCTGAAGTTGTCGGAATATTTTCAAACAATTTATCAAAATCTATTAAGACAATTTCACTATTTTTTATTTCAATTCGAAGCAAATTTAAAAATATTTTTTCAATTTCACTTAACTTTTTTACATTGCTTTTTAATGACAAATGATACTTTCCTGCTAAATCCACACACTCTTCTTTCGTTAAATTTTTATTCACTAATTTTGCTATGTAGTTGATATTTTTCTTTACACTACCCCTTAAAAAAGTCGATGGATAAGTTACATAACTAATCAATAAATTTTTATTGTCAACTTCTGTCCGCTCAATTCCGTCAATTTTTACACTTCCTAAGTAATCGCTCACACCGCTAATTATATCAAGTAATGTAGTAAGCCCTGCACCAGTTTTTCCAACAAGCAAAATATGCTCGCCATTAAAAACACTAAACGAAACATTGCTAAGTGCTTCAACGTTACCATATTTTTTTGTTAAATTATTAATTTCTATCTTTTCCATATATTTATTATACAATATTTTTTATTCATACGAAAATATTTTTTCAATAAAATTAATTATGAAAACATTTTGTTTTAAGTACTCAATTTTTGTTTGCGTGTGTATAATTACAACCGCTATTTTGTTATACTCTCCAATTACTAAAACTACTGCGTCTAAAATAAATATTTCATACTTTCAAGTAAGCGTTTGTTGTAATAATAATTCATATCTAAATAACGCTACTGTTTGCATAATCAATAATCGCACATATTATCAAACAAACAAATACGGCAAAACTCCAGTAATTAGATTACAACTTGCAGATAGTTGGAAAAAGGGAGATTATTATATTGTAAATCTTCTTTGTTACAAAAATGGTTACGAAGACTATTTGTACTTCAACTTAAAATTAAAGCCCAATCAAAAACGAATGGATATTGTAATTAATTTAGAAGAAATTATTGATGTCACACATTCTCCAACAATTTTCTTTGAAGACCCAAACGAAAATGATATAGAGCAAATTATTAACGAATATAAAAAAATCGGTAAGATAATCTTACCGACTTATAAAATATTTACTTAGTTTCAATAAATCCTATTGTGCCATCTGCCTTTTTATAAAGAACGCAAACGGTGTTTAGTTTATCATGCATAAAGATAAAGAAGTCATTACCAACCATTTCCATTTGATCCAAAGCTTCTTTTTCGCTCATAGGAGTTAGTTCATAAGTTTTACGCTTAGTAATTTTTGCACTTTCAAACTTTGGTTCGTCTTCTACATATTCAAATTCTGCGAAATCTGTCTTCTTTGCATTACGCTTATCTACAAATCTATCACTGTGTTTAACGATTTGACGTTCAACCTTTGCAATACAGTTATCAAGATTTTGATACATATTATCAGATTCAACTTCACCCCTAACAAATACAGAAGGTGCAGATAAATTTAACTCCATTTTGTATCTGTTTCCGTTTGCAGTTGCAACCACTCTTGCTGTTGCATCCTTATCGAAAAACTTATCAAATCTAGCAATCTTTTTTTCTATAAGTGATTTTAATCTATCACTAACTTTGTAATTTCTTCCAACTATTTCAATTTTCATAAAATTAATCTCCTTTAATTAAATTACATAATAATTATAATATATTTAAAAAAATTAGTCTAATGATTTAAAAGAAAATTCGCCATTTTTATAATCAACTTCAAGTTTTTTACCCGAAACAACTTCCCCACTTAGCAAGCACTCGGCAAGTTTATCTTCTACTTTTTGTTCAATTACCCTTTTTAGTGGTCTTGCCCCATATACTGGACTATACCCTTCAGTCACCAAACCCTTTATGGCATTCTCATTAAAACCTACACTTATTCCTTGCGTTTTTAACTTTTTGTTTAAATTTGCAATCATAATAGAAGCAATCTTTCTTATATCTTCTTCTTTTAAAGAATTAAATATAACTACAACATCCACTCTATTTATAAATTCTGGCTTAAATTTTTCTTTTAATGCTTCCATAAGTTTATCTTTTATAGATTGATTTGCATCTTCTACCGTTCCGAAGCCTAGTTTGTTATTATTTTTTGGAAGATCGGCAACGCCAGCATTACTTGTCATAATTATAACGCAATTTTTGAAACTAACCGTCCTACCTTGACTATCGGTCAATCTACCTTCGTCCAATATTTGCAACATTAAGTTAAAAATATCTGGATGGGCTTTTTCGATTTCATCAAACAAAATAACCGAATAAGGTTTACGTCTAACAGCTTCAGTTAGTTGTCCACCTTCATCAAAACCAACATATCCTGGAGGAGAACCAATCATTTTACTAACCGAATGAGCTTCCATATATTCACTCATATCTAGCCTAATTATTGCATTTTCATCATCAAACATCGCTTCTGCAAGTGCCTTTGTCAGTTCGGTTTTACCAACGCCAGTTGGACCTAAGAATATAAATGAACCAATCGGACGTTTTGGGTCTTTTAGTCCCGCTCTTGCTCGCCTAATCGCCTTACTAACCGCAGTAACGGCTTCATCTTGACCAATTACTCTACTTTTTAAAACTTCTTCTAGTTTTAATAGTTTTTGTTTTTCACTTTCGGTCAACTTTGTTACAGGAACACCCGTCCAACTACTTACTATTTCTGCAATATCTTCTTTGTTTACAATACCTGTTTGATTACCCTTGCTTGCATTCCATGCATTCATTCTTACCAAATAATTTCCACGAACTTCGTTAATTTTTGCAGTACACTGCTCCTTCCATGCCCACTCATTACTTTTTTCCGCTTCCTTCTTTTGCATTTCAAGGTCATCTAACTCTTTTGCAAGTGCTCTTATATCTGCTGGAACAATACTACCTCTAACCCTTGCTCTACTAGCCGCCTCATCAATTAAATCTATTGCTTTATCCGGCAAACTTCTATCCATTATATATCTAATAGATAAATTAACCGCTGCTTCAATAGCATCATCGGTAATTTTTACCTTATGAAATGCTTCGTAACTATCTCTAATTCCCTTTAATATCAAAACGGTGTCTTCTGGAGATGGTTCTTCAACTATAATTGGCTGAAAACGTCTTTCTAGTGCTTTATCCTTTTCTATAAACTTACGATATTCATCTGTTGTGGTTGCACCAATTGTTTGCATCTCCCCCCTTGCAAGATATGGTTTCAAAATATCTGCAGGACTCAACTCATCTTGATGCGCTCCTGCTTGGGCAAGGGTGTGAATTTCATCTATAAACACAATTATATTCTTGCGAGAAGTTATTTCGTTTATAGCATTTTTCAATCTTTCTTCCATTGAACCACGATATTTAGTACCCGCCATTAGTGAACCAATTTCCAAACTAAAGATAATCTTGTCTTTTAGCAGTTCTGGAACTTCTCCCTTAACTATAGCTTGTGCAAGCCCTTCAACAACAGCCGACTTACCAACGCCCGCTTCCCCAATCAAAACTGGGTTATTTTTGGTTTTACGGCAAAGAATTTCAATAATTCTATTAGTTTCTTTATTTCTACCAATTATTGGATCCATTTTGCCACGTCTTGCTCGCTCGGTCATATCAATACCAAGGTCTTTTAAGATTTCAGGCAAATTTGCATTTATGCTTTCTTGTTCTTCAGTGCTTTTGTTTGCCTTTTTAGGGGTTGAGGAATCATCATCGTCATCTTCGTCTTCATAATCATCCCCATCACCCTTTAATCTTCCATTGTTCAGTAAATATATAACATCGGATAATATCTCTTGCAAATTTACGTTTTGCGAACGCAATATATCACACGCCATATTAGTTTGCTCTGCCAAAATACAATATAGTAAATGCTCTGAGTAAATATAACCCGAATTCAGTTGATAGGCTAATTGCTCACTGCTTTTAATAATTGCTTTTGCTTTAGGCGAAAAATCTATACTAATATTTTTTGGTAGTGGTTTTGTATCTGGATATTTATCTTTTACAAGACGTTCCAACTTTTTTAAATTTACATCGTATTTTTGCAATATTTTATTTGCCATACTCTTTTCTACACTGCATAAACCTAATAATAAATGTTCGGTTGCAACGCATGTAGAACCCATACTAACAGCATATCTTTTAGAATTTTGTATCGCCGTTTTTACGCTTTCTGCTGGATTTAATTCAAACATAATTTTCTCCTTTATTTAATTCTATTATTTTTAAGTTGTTTGTATAAGTTTTCAGCCCTAAACTTTGCCGTTTCTTCAATAGTCATCATTTTACCCTTAATTTTCATCAGTGCAAGATCAGAACCATACTCAATAAGCCTATCTATAATCTTGTTGTCATTAAGTACGATTATTCCAAGACTAATTCCAAGTTTTACCTCACCCGCAAGCTTCATAAACTCGGTATAATCAATGGTATAACAATTAGTAAGTATTCCCCACGCACGCCAAACTATATCCGTTGTTGCGACGTATTGAAATTTATCTATCATCTTTTTTCTTTCGGTCAATTCCATTTCAACAATTTTTAATACCGCCGTTTTTACATTTGCTATTATCTCTCTTTCAGATACGCCAATTGTAACGGCATTAGATATTTGATACATATATCCAAGCGGAAAACTACCTTCTCCCAAAACGCCCCTAACAGTAAGTCCTTTTTCTTTAACCGCTTTTATTATGCTATCAATTTTGGAATTAATTGTAAGTGCTGGTAAAAACATCATTACACTTGCTCGAAGTCCCGTTCCGGTATTAGTTAAACAGCTTGTTAAATATCCAAACTTTTCATCATATGCAAAATCTAAATTAGCATCGAGTTCATCATCAATTTCACTTATAAGTCTAAAAGCACCATCTAAATTTAAACCCTTCAAAATACATTGCTCTCTTATATGGTCTTCTTCATTTACCATAATAGAAACCGCTTCATCTTCACGAATAATGCTAGCACCCGTTTCTTTATTTTTTATTAGTTCTTTACTTATTAGATGCTTTGCACACATCAATTCGCTATCAAAATCGCTAATAGCACTCATTCTATATACTTTGTATTTTCCAAGTGGCATTACGGTGTCTGCGACTTTATTGATTAAATTAAGTGAAAATTCAGGGTCAAAATTTTGAGTAAAGTTTCTGCCCGCAACATTTCTCGCAACTCTAATTCGGCTAGAAACAACCACGCTATCTAGTGTATTATCAAACATTTTTTGCACCCCCAAAGAATTTTCTATTAAAATCATCTGGGTTAAACTTGCTAGGTTCCTTTCGCTCCAATTGTGTATTGTTCTTGATTTTTAAAGAAGTTCTCTTTTGTTTGTCATAAGACATATATTTACTTGGAGCTTTACCAACATGAGAACATTTACCTTGAATAATAGTTAAAACTCTTTCAATTTCTGGCTCGAAAATTTGATAGCACTTATCACAACCCACATAATTTGTTTTTTCAATATCTTGTGCAGTTGCTTTGCATTTAGGACAAACCAAAGCCCCTTCATCTTGAGTCCAAAAATCTAACACTTCAACCGTAGGTTCGGGTTGATTTTGCTGAACTTTATTTGCACAACTTTCACACAAAAAAACATGAACTTTGCCATAACCCAAATCAACTTCTCTATCCATAATTGCTTCTTTTTGGTTACACATCGAACAAAGCACTAGTTTTCACCCCCCTTCTCCTTCAAAAGCACAAGTAGAACATTTTTAAAAATTTGCGCTCTCAGCTTATCTTTAAATGAATATGGCATATTTAATGCCGTTTCCGAAATACTAGCAAAAATAAGTTGACGCTCTTTTTCGGTCAACACCTTATCAGATTCCAATTTGTCAAGAATTTGACTCGCACGTCTTTCGGTTAATTCTTCGCCAATACTCTCCATTATTAAACTATTTACATAATTATCATCGGTTAGTGGCACCTTTGTAATTCTTATAAATCCTCCGCCACCACGCCTACTTTCTTTAATAAACCCCCTATCCATAGTAAAGCGAGTTTCTAGTACATAATTTATTTGGCTTGGAACACACGAAAAAAAGTTTGCTAAATCATTTCTACTTATTTCAACAGTGCCGTCTTCTTTTAAAGATTTTAAAATAAATTGTTCAATGCAATCACTTATATTTGCCATAAACCCCTCCTTAAAGGTCAAAATTAGTCAAATTTTATAATTAAATTATAAACGGCTAACATTCTTAAGTCAACCGTTTTTATACCATTTTCATTAATTACATAATTGTTTCAAATTTTAATTTTACATAGTTTTACCTATCCGAAATAAGAGAACTATTTACCAATCTTTTATAGTATTTTTTTGCCTTTTTAACTCGTTTTATATAATTTTTTGTTTCTTTAATTTCAACATTTTCCAAATTAAATTCACCATACTTTTCCAAAAAATTTATTAGTGTTCCTTCTCCTGCATTGTAAGCAAATAACACCCGCTCTTCGTCTTTGTATTTATCAAATAGATATGATAGATAGTAGCACCCAAATTCTATATTTTGTCTTGGGGAAAACAAATCTTTTTCATCAAGGTCTACATATTTTAATTCTTCCGCGATACTTTTTGCCGTCCTTGGCATAATCTGCATTAACCCTTTTGCGCCTTTTACGCTTTCAGCATTTGCCATAAATCCACTTTCTGAGTTTATAACCGCAAACACAAGTTCGGGTTCTAGCGAATATTCCGCCGAATATTGAAACACGAATTCATTGTAACAAAAAGGATATTTTAATCTATTATACATAATTACACCAACTATCGAACCTGATATTAGTGCAACTAAAATCATCAAAAAAATAATCATTCTTTTTGCTTTATTCTCCATTAATATAATTTTTTGCAAAAAGAATGATTTTTAATCAAATTTATTTTTCGTAACTGAAATCGTCTACATGTAACTTATTTACGCCAGATTTTATTTCTTCTAAATTTTGCAACTTTCTTTCGAACTTTTCTCTTTTATTCACCATATCAATATAAGACAATAACACATATCTATATTCGGCATTTGTTAAAAGTTCTTCTATTCTGTCGTAAAATAGATTATTTGCAGAATCCGAAAGTTTTTTATCCTTTTTATTCTCTAACGAATTTATTACCGCCCACTTATTATTTCTAATTTCTCTTTTGTTTATTTGTAACATTTGGGCAAACGCCATTGCACAACCAACATTAATAAATCCAGTAGCCATTGCTGGAGTTTGACCATAAACATCTTTTATGATTAAATTAATAATTGTTTGAGCAATTGAAGGTAAAAATACCGCAATTGCTGGCACTGGTGAATTGTACATAAATTCTTGTCTAATGCATGCTTTTATTAATCTTTTTACGCTTTGTCTTACACAATCATTATGTTCTATATAATACAAAAGTAGTTTTGCAACCTCATCGTTTTTTGCCAACTTAAATATATCTATAACTTCATTTGCTATTTCGTCTTTGTGGTTTTCCATACTACTTTCGCCCATTCCTTACAAAATTGGAATTATTATATCAAAAACAAATTTCTATTGCAATATTTTGTGACAAAAAAACAATTAGCAAACAAAAATTTTCGCTAATTGTAACTTTTATTAATGTCCTTCGCTCCATCTATAGGCTATTGTACTATCAACCACTAGCGGAACAACAAGTTCAGGATAGGCTTCGCTCATACATTTTTGCACCAAAGCTTGAACTTTTTCGGCATCTTCTTTTTTGCAATCTACAATCAATTCGTCATGCACTTGCATAATAAGTTTAGCGTCCATCCCACTCTTTTCCAATTCTTTATCAAGTTTTAACATTGCAAGCTTTATTATATCGGAAGCACTTCCTTGTACCGGCATATTTTGTGAAGCACGTTCGGCTGATTGACGAACCATATAATTAGAACTATTAAGTTCGGTCATCTTTCTTGTTCTTCCTAAAATTGTAACCGCACGACCAGTAACTTTAGCATCAAGTATTCTATTATCCATAAACTCTTTTATTTTTGGATGCAATTTAAAATATGCATTTATGTATTCTCTAGCTTCATATACTGGAATTTTCAAATCTCTACTTAAACCATATTCGCTAATACCATAATTTACACCAAAGTTTACCACCTTTGCAAGCCTTCGCATTTCTGGAGTGACGTTTTCTTCACTCACTCCAAAAACCGCCATTGCCGTTTGATTATGGATATCAATATTCTCTTTAAATGCTTTAAGTAGCATTTCATCTCCCGAAAGATGTGCCAAAACTCTAAGCTCTATTTGAGAATAGTCGGAATCTACTAAAACCCTATCTTTGTTACTTGCAACAAAAATGCCTCTAATATCTCTCGCTTCCGCACCCCTTACTGGAATATTTTGAAGATTTGGGTCAACTGACGAAAGTCTTCCCGTTGTTGTTAATGTTTGGTTGAATGTTGTATGAATGTAGCCATTACTATCTATCTTTTCATACATATTTTTAATAAAACTACTTAAATATTTTGCAACTTTTCGATACCTAATAATAAGTGGTATTATTTCGTGCTTATCTTCTAATTCTTCTAACACTTCCATAGCAGTAGAACGCTTTTTGGATTTTGATAACTTTAAATTATCATAAATTAATTCCGCTAACTGCTTTGGCGAATTGATATTAATATTTGCTCCCGCAAGTGAATGTATCTTATCTGTTAAACTTTCTAGTTCAGCGTTATACTTTTGCTCCAACTCACCTAACTTTTCTTGGTCAACTTTAAAACCTTGCTTTTCCATTTTATACAAAACAAAACTCAATGGCAACTCTACATCAAAATAAAGTTTTTTCATTTGATTTTGTTCAAGGTCTTCAATTAAAACCGCCTTAGATTCGGTAAGTGAAAGTGCTGGCAACTTTTCAATTCTTTCATAATCATCGGTTAAAAGCATTAGATTTGTAACACTTTCCCCCGTTTGCAAGTGTTTTGCTATCATACAATCAAAAATGCTTCCACAAAGAGAAATATTATATTCATCTAAAAAGTGTCTAACCGATTTACTATCAAATAACACTTTTTCAATCTTGTCGTTTTCAAAAATAGGTTTTAACAAATTAAGTATTGTTGCAGTTGTCAGTCCTTCAAGTAATAAACTTTCTTCAGGAATTATTGCGTAATCATTTACTCCATCCGATAAATGGAATTTATAATCTTTCTCTACAAAACCAACCTCTTTTTTATTGGATAAATTCTTCACTAAATTTTTTAACTCTTCTACCGAATTTATCATAATACTTTCTTTAGTTAGCCCTATTTTTGTAAGAGGAGTTACATTATCTTCACTTTCAAAAAACTCCGTTTTATTGATTAATGACCGAAACGCATTTTCTTTCAAGAATTTTAGAACTTCATTACTAAACGGAACTTTTACAATAAAATCATCCAGTACGCAATCTATATCAACATTTGTATTAATCTTTGCAAGTTTATAACTTAAGTATGCATCTTCTTTATGCTCTTTCAATTTAGTTTTTGTTGCACCTTTTATGTTTTCAATGTTTGCATAAAGATTATCCAAATTTTTATAAGTCTTTACAAGTTCTAACGCCGTCTTTTCGCCAATTCCACGAACACCAGGGATATTATCCGATGTATCACCCGCTAAACTTTTAACATATACAAACTCATCTGGGGTTACACCATAATCTGTAAGCATAGCAGTTGTATCCATAACTCTAACATCGGTTAAACCTTTTTTATTTAAGTAAACCACCGTTGTATCATCAATAAGTTGAAAAGTATCCCTATCTCCCGTAATTATAATAGTTGGAACACTAAATTTTTTGGACAATGTGCCAACAATATCGTCACCTTCTAACCCTTCTTTTTGAATGTACTTTATACCCATTAATGTTAATAACTGCTTTAATGGTTCTAACTGAACTCTAAGTTCGTCCGGCATTGGTTTACGTGTTGCTTTATATCCATCAAACAGATCATTTCTAAATGTATGGCGAGACACATCAAAACTAACAGCAATATGCGTTGGTTTATAGTCTTTAATAATTTTAAATAGTTGATTGCAAAAACCATAAATTGCGTTTGTTGGCATTCCTTTACCATTCTTCATAGTTACTGGGAGTGCAAAAAACTCCCTATACAAAACGCTATTGCCATCAATAATAACAAATTTCTCCATAATTCCATATCCTTAAATTTATGTTATAATTATACCATAATTAAATTATTAAATTCAATTAAACTACATTAAAAATTAAAAACACCACCTAAAAATTTAGGTGGTGTAAATTAAACTATGGTTCAGTTGGGGTAGTTTTTTGTGTAATACCTACTACACTAACTTCAATGTTATCATTATTTATAAATGCTTCTTTCAATTTTTCTTTTAAAATTGTGATTGAACATTCACCATTTACTAAGTTTACAGACAACAATTCAACATTGTTCATCTTTATTGTAACAACTGCATTTTGAACGCCTTCAGCGAGTTCATAATTTTCATCAAGCACGCAACTAAATACCGCACCCGAATTGAAGTTACTTATCTTAATAAGATTATCTTCATCTAGTCCAACAATATTAAATCCTTCGTTAGATTTTACTACCAAAATTTTAGTTGTAACATTTGTTGGAACCAAATTCAAATTCTTTAAATCTTTTTCTATAATGCTATATTTATACGCACCACTTTCATCAACTTCAACAAATGTTAGTCCTTCAAACTCTGGATGTCCTGCTTCTCCGCCGATTAAAATGTTATTTTTCATGGCAATTACAATATAGTACATATCCGCCAATGTATTGTAACTTGTAGATATTGTATTTAGAGAATTTCCTTCAGTATCTGCAATTAATTCACCATTTTTATCTTGTAACGTAATGCTTTCAATAAAGTCGGTAGCAGAAACAACTTTATAAGTCGAAGAAATATGAATATCGGTAATTCTATTTGTTCCGTCAATTCTAATTGTATATTGTCCATTCGTTTTATTTGGAGAATACTCTTGCCATTGACCATTACTCAACTTACATGCAAGTTTTGTAACTTCTAACGAACTATCGTTTTTACCTATTGTGAATACAAATGTATCTCCTTCTAGGAAGGTATAACTTGATGTAGTATCAAAATTAATATTTACATTTTCACGAGCTTGTTCGGTATGGTTTATAACACCATTTAATGTAAAGCCATTACCCAAAAGATTCACTGTGTAATTATTTAAGTTGTATTGAGCATAGAAATATCTTGCTCTATATTTTCCATCTACCGCACCAAATGATTCACCAGTAGCAAACGATTTTACGCTTTCACTAACATAGTGAACTTCGTCTGGATTAGTTGTTAGATTGTCCGCTTCTCTCCAACCCGCAAAAGTATGACCGCTATAATTATCTGCATTTTTAATCATTGTTGTTTTAATTTCGCCATATCTTACGTTTACTGGAACAGGATTTAGCGCATCGCTATTTGTGTATTCAACATAATTTCCTTCATTATTTAAGTACATAAATCTAACTGGATACAAGTTAGTTACGCCTACTACACAAATCTTTATGTCCCCAGTAATATTTTTTCTTGGGATACTATAAAATGTTTCTACTTCACCATTTATATCTTCTACTTCAAAAGTATTTTCCGCACCAATTTCGTAATATTTTCCGCCGGCTATACTATAAGTAATTTTTAAATTATCAAAGTAATATCCATTCTCTTTATCTAATTCTATTTTAAACTTAAATGAATCATTTAAAGAAACTTTAACACCATCAGCAGAGTTTAAATCAATTCCAGTGTTCCATTCTACAACTTTAAATCCAACTGGGTCTTCTTTTACACCCTCAACATCGGTAAATGCTCGGGTTGAGAATTGCTTATATATATCACTCTTGATATTTTTATTAGATGTAGAAACAACTTCTACTCTTGTAAAGTTTTCAAATTGTGAATTGGTCAATTGGTATTTATCAATATTTAACGAAGTTTCGTCTGTATTTGTTATAAGAACTGGCGAACCTAAACGACTTCCACTTTCACTATATAAAACCAAACTATACTCGTCTGCTGTAAGTTTTCTAGGTTGTAAAACTATGCCCTTTCTTTCTACTAATTCGTTTGTATAGTTACCCCAAATTAATACACTTACTTGTTTTGTTATAGGGTCTGCGACTATTGCACCTTGACCAGATAAACTTTGCAATCTGTTTCTATATATAGTTACTGGAATGTAGCCAACTTCGTTGCCGTATCTAAATTCTACATTAACTGTTCGCTTAGTTGCGTTTTGATAATCGCCTTCCCATCTTGCACTAATATAACCATCTTTTAAAGTGTAACCCATAGTGGTTTGAGTATTTGCACGAGTGGTTAAATTAACTTTACTCATATCAACATTTTTAACATTTTCATCGCCATAATTATATGTCATCATCAATTCATAAAAGTTAAATCTCTCGCCGTCATAATACTCCGTTTTACTATTGGTTCCAACATTTAAAAAGTATTCACCAACTTGTACCGTCTTATCGCTAAAATTATAATTTTTTATAAAATAGAAACCGCAACAAATGATGTAAATAGCAGCAATTACAGACGCTGGTATCCACATATTGATATGTTTTTTAATTTTCTTCTTCTTAGGTTTTGCAAGCGGTACAGTTGTAGTAGTTTTAGGAGTCGCTAGCGAATAAGACCCAGCAAGCCCACGAGCCAAAGCATTATCGGCATTAGATAATGGGTTATTCAAAACACTACCCATTGGATTACTTGCTTTACCACTTACACTACTAGACCTACCACCCGACGCATTCTGACCATTTTTTCCTATACTTTCGTTGTAGTTTTCATCCATTACGGCTTGCTCTAGTTCGGATACGCTTTTATCGGTTACAATTTCTTCTTCGCCGTTTTTATTTCTGTTTTTACCTTTTCCTTTACCCGAATAATTAGTGCTAGTGCTATTTGTAGAATTGGTTATTTGACTTCTCTCCGCCCCGGATAATTTTGCTCCACCCATTGTTGGAGTAGAAATACTTTGACCGCTTTCCATTCTAGCTAAAAATGAGTGACGAGCACCTATTCTAGATCTAAAATCTGCATCATCCTCGGTAACTATCTTTTGACCAACTTCACTTTCCGTTCTTAATGGTTCAAGTTTTGGTTCTTCACTTGGAGTTGTTTCAGTTGCAACTGACTTAACACTTTCTGGCTTTTCTTCAACCTTTGCTTGTTCTCGGGGTTCTGTTTTTTCGCCACCTAAAGTATTGCCACCAGCATTTGCGGTAGACCTTACAACCTTTTTTATTACCTTTCTGACTTTTTTACCTTGTGAGTTTATGTAAATTTCGCCGTTTTTAATTGACTTTTTATTTACAATTCGTCCATCTAGGGTTTGTACCATTTCATCGGCACTACTAGGCGTACTTCCTTTTATTTCATCCATATATGTATCTTTCCTGAAATTAATTAAAATGATATTTTTAGTCATAAATAGTATATACTAATTTAAAATATTTAGTCAAATAAAAACAACGCAAGTTGTGTAAAAATCAACAAACTTTTTTGCATTTTTAAATCTACTAAAATTTAAAGTTTGTTACATTTGTACATTTCGTCAATATATTTTATTGCACTGATTTAATATAATCACTCTAAAGCAAATTAAAACAAAAAAATACCCCAATCATTTTTTAACGATTAGGGTTTTTAAAAATGTGAATTATGTTTTTATTTACTAAACTTCTCTTACCAATTTTACAATAGAGCCCGACTCATTTGTAGCCTTTGTAATAATAAACTTTTTCTGTATTCTTTCTTGAAGTTCTGGTATATGTGAAATAAGACCGATTGTCATATTTTTATTTGCTAGTTTATTAAGTGCTGATATAATATATTCACAATAATCTTTATCTAGTGTACCAAAACCTTCATCCAAGAAGAAGAAATCTAAACGCTTATCCGATTTACTTAGTAAAGCATCCGATATAGATAGTGCTAGTGCCAAACTCACTACAAACAATTCACCGCCCGAAAGCGTTCTTGCACTACGCTCTTCACCATTATTAAAGTTATCTACAACAATAAAGTCTTTGTTTTCGTACTTTAATATGTATCTACCATCCATTAAGTCTACAAGTTTTTCACTTGCCATATATGTGATATCATCCATAAACTCTTCTGCAACAAATTCAACCAAAGCTTTACCACGCAATGAATCGCAAAGTTCACTTTGAATATTATAATTTGCAGTCAATGCATTTTCAATATCCTTCAATTCTTTTAATTGCTTCAATTGTTCATTTAACACTTCAATTTCGGACTTTAATTTACCACTTTCTGCAATTCGTTGATTCATAACAGTTGTAGTATTTTCAAGCGTTGTTTCAATATTTGCGATAAGTATTGGGTCAACGACCTTGCCACCTAAAATCTTTTCTAGATCTTCCTTTCGCTTTAATAAAACAGCAACATTGCCGTCATAATTATTGGTAAAGTTCTCAAGCGTTTTTATATCTTCACTTGCAAGTTTACAACTAGGTATATCATCAAAATTTTCTATACCAACAGCATTTAGTGATGTCATTAAACTATCAAGAGTTCCATTTCTTAAACTCTTATGTTCACTTAGTAGCATATTAGCATTTGCAATTTTAGAAGTAATTTCAGCATTAATTTGTCTTAACTTATCAATATTTATAGTGTTTAGGTTTATCTCTTTTTCAATTACCGCCATTCTAATTTCGGCTTTGTTAATTTCTTTATCGAAAGATTTAATATCACTAAATTGCTCTACTTGACTAGACTTAAACTTGATGTCTTTATTTAACTTTTTCAACGCTTCTTGCTTTAAATCGGCTTCGGCAGTAACCGCAGAATAGGTTTCTGCTAATTTTTTAATTATTTCATTTACTTCTACAATGCTATTATGCAACTGGTTAGCACTAATTTCGCTATCTTTTTTCTGCTTTTGAAGTTTGTTCAACTCTTCAATTCTAACTTCAATATCCGTTCCTTGAGTTACAAAACTAATTTCAGCATCTATTTTAGACTTAAAGTCATTTATGGACTTGCTTAATTCGTTGTAGTCATCTAGCTTATCACTGCTTGCAATAAATATGCTATTATATTTATTTTTTTCAGATTCTAGTTCGGCAATCCTTTCTAATTTTTCATTTTCTAGTTTTCTTTGTTCTTCTAGTTTTACAATATCTTCTTTTAGTTGAAGTTGAACTATGCTAATGTCCGCAGGTCTTGCATTCTTTTTATTTAAAAGTTTAGAACACTTTGAAGTAATTTCTAACTCTATTGCAGTAATAGAATCATTATTGTAAGACATTTCTTCATTTTGGTCTTCTATTTCTTTTGATAATTGTGCAATAATTTCGGTACTAAGTTCAGCTTGCTTGTTTTGTTTTGCAAGTTCCTTCTTTTGCTTCTCAATTTCCTTTTCTATAACAATTACATCTAGCTTTGCAAGCACATTTTTTGTCAATATTTCATTATTACAAATAGGACAAGTATCACCTATTTTGTACTTTTCAGAAAATTCCGCAACACTATTATTACATATTGCATCTACTCGTTGCTTTTCCAAATTTTCAATATCTCGTTGTAAACTTTCAATTTTTTGTAAAGCGTCTGACTTTGTTATTTTTTCTTTATTTAAAGCGGTAACTGCTAGTTGTACTTTTTTATTACGAATTAGATTTTCTCTATTATACTCGTCTTCACGATCGACTAAGTTTTTGATGTATTCTTCAGTTATATTTAATTTGCTTAGTAATATAACTAAATTGTTAATTGCGTCTACAAGTATTGGAGTCTTTGAATTTATATCTAGTTTTGTATTACCTCCAAGTGCTTCCTTTCTTAACTTTTTAAGTTCGGCAACCGCTTTATTGATTTCTTTTGTGCAGTCATTTACTTTGCTATTAGAATTTGCCTTTAAATTGATTGCGCCCTTAACCAATAAGTCGATATATTTAATGTAATTATCAACTGCTTCCCTTTCTTTTACATAAAAGGTATAACTAGACACATCATAGTATCCTACAAGCCTTTCTTCCAAATCTTGTATGCGTTTTTTCTCTTTATCGTAATCTGACTTTAATATCTCTAATCTTTTTTCGTTTTCTTCTTTTTCTTGTACGGCATCGGTTTTTGCTATATCAAGTTCTGAAAGTTTACTAATTAAAATGGATTCTTGTTCATGTAAAGATTTTAATTCGGTACGAATAGAATTTGCAACCGACCAAGCGTTCCTTTTTTCAGAAAGATTATTGCTTTCATTTCTTAAATTTTCAATATTTATCTCATTTTGAGCAATCTCTTTTTTAGAACTTTCGCTTTTTGAATCTAGTTCAGTATTTAACTTATCAATATTAGATTCTTCTTCGTTTATAGTTTTATTTAAAGTATTAACCGTATCAATCAAAACAGAATTATCTTGAATAGCACGTGCTTTTGCAATTTTCTGCTTCTTATCTGAAATATCCGCACCACTTGTAGCAAGGTTTTTTAACATACTTTCAACTTCTTCAAGTTCTTTACTTGCTTTTGCTAAATCTCTTTCTTTGCCAAGAGTTTCGGTGCTTTTTTCAATCATTTCTTTGTTTTCAGCAATATTTTTCTCAAGTTGCTTAAACTCGGCAACTTTTTTATCCATCAAGGCATCATTAATGTCGCCTAGTATTTCAATTTTTGTTTTGATGTTTGCAAGTTCTGCTTGAGTTTTAGTCGCCCTTGCTCTCGCCTTTTCCCAAAGTGGTTCGCCGTATTTATTTAGATCAAATATACCGCCAATAATATTTATTCTTTCGTTAGGCTTTGCCTTTAAAAATCCAGCAAACTCCCCTTGTGGTAACGCTACACATTTAGAAAATTCATTTTGAGTTAATCCTATCAATTCTTTTAGGTACGCATCAACTTTAGTTGGACCTTCCATAAGCATTTTTTCGCCCGATTTTTCGACTTCGAAAACTTGAGCCTTTTGAGTTACATCACTGCTTCTTGAAAGTCTGTATTCTCTTAAAACCTTTATTAGTTTGGTCTTATTTTTTTCTGTGTATTCAAAGTAAAATTCAACTCTAGTAAACTTTGTTTTTAAATTTATAAAATCTACATTTGATTTACTTCTTTCAACATTACCAAAAAGAGCTAAACAAATAGCATCTAGCACAGTAGATTTACCCGAGCCAGTTTGACCGAAAATTCCAAAAATTGCAGAATCACCAAGTTTAGAAAAATCAAGTTCTTGTTTTGCTACAAAACTATTTAAACCTTCTATGGTTAATTTAATTGGTTTCACTATCTGTTTCCTCCATAAGTTCTACAAACAAACTAACAATTTTTTGACTAGGTGCAACACCCTTAACTTGTTTATAAAAGTTTTCAAACAATTCCTTAGGTTCTAGTTTATCACGATTATTTATATAAATCTCGTTATCCTTTGCCATATTTGTAAGCATCAACTTAATTTGTTGCACGCAAGGATAGCGCTCTTTAATACCCTTAATTTCGGTAGATAGAAGTGGCTTATCTTGAACTATAGTAAGTTCCACAATATCTTCGGTAGAAAAATATTGCAATTCTTCCGCTACGTTTTCAAGACCCACCGCACAAACTTTTTCCATTTTTACTGGGGATACTAAGTTTATTTGTTCTACACTTTTCAATTTTCCATTATCTACATCAAGCAAATTCACACTAGTAGTTTTTTGAATATAAGATAATTTTAAAGGAGCACCCGAATAATACGCACAACTGCCAAGTCTTTGCTCGGAATGCAAGTGACCCAAAGCATAATAGTCCGCCCTTGGTAAATCGGATAAATTTACAACACCCGATTCATTTATTGAAATTCTTCTAAACTTGCCAACTTCTTCGTATTCAGCACCCACTGCAGTAAAGTGTGATACAATACAACAAAAGTCCTTTTTATTAAAATCTGTACAAACTAAACTTGCCCATTCGCCAACCTTTTTAGAATAGGTATCCGCATTGCTTTTTTCAGCAATTCGATATTCTGTAGGGTATGGTAAAAGACCAAACCACGCAGTTTCGGTTTTTTCTCTACCTTCTATTTCAACCTTTATAGTTCCGTGTTCGGTGCAAGTTATTTTTGCTCTAGAACCGCGTTTAACATCGGTTACTGGATGCAAATCTCCAGCAAGTACAATATTGTGCTTCTTTGCAAAATACTTATTTGCCATTATACGCTTTGGGTCATCATGATTTCCCGCAGAAACTATAACTACCCTATCTCCATTATCCGTCAATTTTTCTAGCGTATCAAAAAATAAATCTTCTGCTTCACTTGTAGGAACTGCTTGATCGTAAATATCTCCCGCAATTAAAACAATATCTACCGCTTCTCTATCGCAAACAGATATAATTTCGTTTAAAACTTTTCTTTGTTCGGCAAGCCTACTGCGTCGGTCTGTCTTTGCACCTAAGTGCCAATCAGATGTGTGTAAAATTTTCAATTCCTTAAATCTCCTAAAAATTTTAAAATTAACTTGAATATTCCCCCAATTAATGATATTATTATATTAAATTTTAAAAAATATTGCAAACAAATTTGGGGTAAAATTATGTCTTTCTGTTCTTACTCTGCTTCTACACACTCTGGTTCGTTTTTGGTTATAGAAAATACCTTTATAAATGAGTATCTTCCATACGCTCCAGACATGTGTGTAAAGGTGTATTTATATGGGCTAAGTATGTGTACCAATCCAAATTCAATCGAAAATTCGGTTGAAAACATTTGTCATGTTTTAAATATTTCAGTTAAAGAACTAAAAGACCTATTTGAATATTGGCAAGGCGAAGGACTTGTTCAAATTTTAGAAAATGGCAGTGGTAACAATCTAGAAATTAAGTACCTTCCAGTAGCAAAACGGGTTGGCTCTAGCAAAATCAGAAAAGATAAATACACAGATTTTAATAGTAAGTTACAAGCAGTCATAAACGAACGAATGATTACTCCAACCGAATATAATGAATACTATACCTTAATTGAAAGTATGCATTTAGACGCCGATGCACTTATTGAAATCGCATCATACTGCGTAAAACTAAAAGGTGGCAAAGTTGGTTACCCATATATTATTACCGTCTGTAAGAGTTTTATGGACGAAGGTTTATATTCTTTAGAACAAGTAAAACAAAAGTTAGAAGAACACCAAGAAGTCACACCCGAACTTATGGATATTATCAAGGCATTTGGCAAAAAGACTGTTATTACACTTGATGATAGAAATAATTACATAAAGTGGACAAAAGAATTTGGTTTTACACACGGAACAATCAAAGATGTTGCAAAATCTATAAAGGGCAAAAATCCAAGCATTGCATTACTTAATACTATTCTAACCGATTATTATGACCATAAATTACTAAGTACCAAAGAAATTAACGAATATAACGAAAATCGTGAAAAATACATTACCCTTGCAAAAGATATAACCCACACTATTGGTTTAAGGTATGATAATTATGACACCATTGTTGAAAACTATATATTAGACTGGATAGCAAAAGGATTTGACCCCGAAACACTTAAAACCATTTCTGTGTACTGTTTAAAATCTTCTACTAGAACAATTGAAGGAATGAATACAACTATCTTAAAGTTTTATAAGTTAGGTTTAATTTCATCTACTTCAATCAATCAATATATTGATGGACTAATTTCTACCGACAACTTAATAAAAGAGGTTTTGGATGCATTAAATATAGACCGATTAGTAAATACTTGGGACAGAGAAAGTTATAAAACTTGGACTTCAGTTTGGGGATTTTCTCACGATATAATTATGCTCGTTGCAAAAAATTGTAGTGACAAAATTCAACCAATGCAACAGATGAATAAATTACTATCACTTCTTCATGAAAACAAGATTGAAACCTTAAAAGATGCAGAAACCTTTATAACAAATAACACTTCCAAAACTAAATCTACAAAAGCCAAGTCAAAAGATAGTTACATACCTTCTACCACAAGAGATTATAAAGGTAAAGACTTAAATGCACTATTTGACAACTTAGACAATATCGAGATATAGGAGTGTGAAATATGCAAAGTTTACAAGAGATTAAAAGTGAGTTAAAAGCACTTTATATAAATAGAGTACTAAAAGCCAAGCAAACCGCTGAAAGAAATTTGGCAGTTGCAAGGACGGACAAAAAATTTAACTCAAACTATTTAAAGATAAATCAATTAAATTACTTGATTGCGAAGAAAAAGTGTGATAAAATTGACACCCTTCAAGATGAAGAAGAATTAAACAAACTAAAAACGACTCAAATATCTTTATTGAAAAAGTTAAACCTTACTCCCGAAGACTTAGAACCAAACTATTTATGTAAAACTTGTCAAGATTCTGGCGTTTATAACGGACATCCATGCAATTGTTATAAAACCGAACTTACAAAACGTATCTTGCGTTCAAACGGAATTAATTATAAAGAATTAAAAACATTTAAAGATTTTGATGAAAGCGTTGCCCCAACAAAAAAGCAACAACAATCGCTCTCAAAGTTAAAGAAACTTGGCGAACAATATGTGAGCAAATTTCGTGATACTAAATATGAAAATATTTATATATATGGCGAAACGGGAACGGGTAAAACATTTTTCACACAATGTATTGCAAGTTCACTTATTAGAAAATATGTTTATGTAAATATAGTGTCTGCATTTCAAATGAACAACATATTTTTAAATTATCATGGCTCATTTGATAAGGATAAATCAAACATTTTATCTGCCCTACTAGACCCCGACTTGCTAATTATTGACGACCTTGGCACCGAGCCATTATTTAAAAATGTAACTCGTGAATATTTAGGAGTTGTAATCACCGAACGCAATCTACATAAAAAGCGAACAATAATTACATCTAACCTAACGCCTAATGATTTATTAGACAGATACGGGGAAAGAATATATAGTAGAATTTTTAGTAAAATTAATTCTTTGCAAATTGCACTAACGGGTGACGATTTGCGATTACAAACAAATTAACAATTTAAGCGCGGGGATACTCCCGTTCTTTTTAAGGAGAAAATATGAGTGATATTAAAATTAGAAATATAGCAATTATAGCCCATGTAGACCATGGTAAAACCAGTTTGGTTAACGAAATGTTAAAACAAGGTGGTGCATTTAGAGAAAATCAAGAAGTTGAAGACAGAGTTATGGATAGTAATGCCCTTGAACGTGAAAGAGGTATTACAATTTTAAGTAAAAATGCAAGTTTTACATATAAAGATACAAAAATTAATGTAGTAGATACCCCAGGTCACGCAGACTTTGGTGGCGAAGTTGAACGTGTTTTAAAAATGGTTGATGGCGTACTTTTGGTAGTTGATGCATTTGAAGGTCCAATGCCACAAACCCGTTTTGTATTACAAAAAGCACTAGAACTAAACTTAAAGGTAATAGTAGTTATCAATAAAATTGATAGAAAGGACGCTAGAATTTTAGAAGTTAAAGACGAAGTATTAGAATTATTAATGGATTTAGATGCAACCGACGACCAATTAGACAGCCCATTTGTATATGCTTCTGCAAGGAGTGGAGTATCTTCTACTGACCCAGAAGTAACTGGCACCGACTTTATCCCACTATTTGAAACAATTCTTTCTCATATCCCAGCTCCTAGTGGTGACGCTACTGCAAAATTTAATATGCTAGTAAGTTCGGTAGAACAAAATGACTTTTTAGGTAAACTAGCCGTTGGTAAAATTGAAAACGGTACAATCAATGTAAACGACAACATCGTTATAACAAACTACTTCGACCAAAACAAAAACACACAATTCAAAGTACAAAACTTATTTGTATACAGCGGTCTAAAAAGAATACCAGTAAAAAGTGCAAGTGCTGGTGAAATTGTTTGTATTGCTGGTACTGACAGTGTCACAATAGGTGATTCACTTTCAAATATTGGCAGTGTTAACACTATCCCATTTGTAAAAATCAGCGAACCTAGCGTAGAAATGGTATTTTCTGTAAACAGCAGTCCATTTGCTGGAAGAGAAGGAAAATTCTGTACATCTCGTCACTTACGTGAAAGATTATACAAAGAAGCCGTTAAAGATTTAAGTTTAAAAGTTTACGACACCGATTCTGCCGATAGCTTTAGAGTTTTAGGTCGTGGCGAAATGCATATCTCAATTTTAATTGAAAATATGCGTAGAGATGGTTACGAAATGCAAGTTAGTATGCCAAGAGTTTTAATTAAAGAAATTGATGGCGTTAAGTGCGAACCTATTGAAGAAGTTGTTGTAGACGTTCCGGAAGACTGTGCTGGTTCAATTATTAATTCGCTTTCAACTAGAAAGGGTGAACTTGCAGATTTAAAAACTAGAAATGGTAGAGCAAAACTTACATTTATAATGCCAGCACGTGGCCTATTTGGTTACAAATCTCAATTTATGACCGAAACACGTGGTGAAGGTATTATGAGTAGCACATTCAAAGAATATCAGCCATACAAAGGTACAATTACCCGTAGAAATGTTGGTGCGTTGGTTGCATTTGAAGAAGGTGAAGCAGTACAATACGGACTATACAATATTCAAGAACGTGGTAAACTTATAGTTGTTCCAGGTGATAAAGTTTATGGCGGTATGGTTGTTGGATTTAACCCAAAAGGTGATGATATCGTTGTTAACGTTTGCAAAAAGAAACATTTAACAAACACACGTTCAAGTTCTAGTGATGAAGCACTAAGACTAGAACCAGTTAAAAAACCAACACTTGAAGAATTCTTAGAATATCTAGATGAAGACGAACTTTTGGAAGTTACTCCATTAAGTTTAAGAATGAGAAAAACTATTCTAGACCACACTCAACGTGGAAGAATGGACTTCAAGAGAAAACAACAAGAACAATAAATTTAAACAAATTAAAAAGTCTATTGAAATTCAATAGACTTTTTTAAATTATTTTAAAGTATTCTTTCTACCTCATCTTCGCCATTTTTGTAGCCTTCTTGCAACTTTCGACGTTTGCGTGTAAGTTCATCCATTTTTTCTTCCATACTTGAACCATCTTCATAATAGATTTGTTCACCTAACTTATACGCAATTTCTATTCGTCTTTGTTCACGAGATAGTTTTACAAATGCAGTAAAGAAATTGTTTTTATTCTCCGCCATATCCTTAAATCCATTTCTCCAAACAGATCTATTTATACCAGAATAGCCTCTACGGTCAAAATCTTTACAAGCATATTTCATAGCATCTATAAAATCTAACGCCGAAATTGGCGAACATCCTCTCTCCATTAACGAAAGGTTAAAATTATAATCTCCCGCTGGAATATTAGCTAAAGTAAATTGCTTTATCTTAAAATCTTCGCTATAAACTAAACTACCACGATAATATTTCTTAAAACCATCTTCTATTTTTTCCTTCTCTGCTCGAGGAATTATTTTATTGGCCTTTTCAATATCTCTTCCATAAAAGTAAATAGTTTCACGCGATGGGCCATCAAATTTTTCGCCTTCCAGTATGTTGACATATCTATCACGTTTCAGCAAATCAGTATTAATTCCAATAAGCTCAGCTTCATTATAACCTTTACCCGCTATTGAATTATTAAACAAATACTCTCTTAGTTCGGCACTTTCGCCAAGCCTTGCTTCAAGCTCTTCACCCTCCTCACTCATCCAAGCATTTTTGTATTTTGTCTCATCAATAGCCTCAACTTTTTTACACCAAGAAACATCATGCATGCCAAGGGTTGCAAATAACAACTCCGAAACCTGCTTACACGCCCACCTTCCATCCATATCTTTATCCCTATCGTATGGCTCTGGATATGGATATATTCTAGAATCCATTGACCAAGAAAAATACATTCCGTTCTGATTGTATACCCTACCAACAGAATCAAACATTATTGGATAAATCTCTACTATTCCACTATTAACCCTACTAAGTGCGACGCTTAACTTATAGGCAAGAAAACTAATATCTTTCATCGTTAAAAATGGAGCTCGGTTTTCTTCATCTGCACCTATCCAATAAAGTGCTGTAATCATATTTGCATTCATATATAAAACATTTTTTTGCATATACGCTTACCCCTATCTCTAATTTCATTCGCATTATATCATATCGTATTTTAAATATCAACAACTATTTTATTATTTTTTCATCAATCTTTTTGTTTCTATATATTCCTCTATTCTTTCATCTAATTCTTCTAATTTTGCTTGGTCTAATTTTTTTTGCTTAAATTTTAAATCACTTCTATTCATAAATTTTATTCTCCAAAAACAATGTAATTTTACATTATACATTATTAATCTTCTTTTAATTTTATGAATTAATTTAAAAGCAATTTTTACATAAATTACAAAAATTATTGCAAAAAATATATTCTTAACTTTTGCACCACAAAACCTACCAAAATCAAACAAATTAAAATTACAACCTAAGCTTCTTGTTAAAATAAGCCAATAAATCACATTTTTTAGCCACATTATCCAATATCGATAAAATATATACACCGACTCATCCTATCCAAAATACCCAACAATTATAAATTAATTTTGAAATAAAAATACCAGCAAATATAAATTTACTGGTACACTTTTACTCTATCTCACAATCAAAATCACACCTACTCATTTCACACATCAAACCAATATATATCTATTACACTAATCTAAAACCCATACTTGGTAGTAAATGTGTGGAAAAGAGTTTTAATACCATTTAATATTACATTAATCTAAAACATAATGCGATGTATTAACCGCTTTTTGTTCGTTTTAATACCATTTAATATTACATTAATCTAAAACCTTTCAATAGTCTTATTATAGAGTTTAATAGTTTTAATACCATTTAATATTACATTAATCTAAAACACTTTTGAATTGTCTGCACTTTTTGATTTTGTTTTAATACCATTTAATATTACATTAATCTAAAACGGAATAAATAGCACAAAATCAACAAGCAGAGTTTTAATACCATTTAATATTACATTAATCTAAAACTCATTTGGTTAAGTGGATACCATTTTTTCTGTTTTAATACCATTTAATATTACATTAATCTAAAACTAATTATGCGAAAAAGAAATATTAGTTTTTGTTTTAATACCATTTAATATTACATTAATCTAAAACTCGCAGGGGCGGGTCGTGTTCGCTAACGCTGTTTTAATACCATTTAATATTACATTAATCTAAAACGATAAAGCAACACCAGCAGTACAAAATAAAGTTTTAATACCATTTAATATTACATTAATCTAAAACAGTTTTGAATTGTCTGCACTTTTTGATTTTGTTTTAATACCATTTAATATTACATTAATCTAAAACTCTGTTATATAATCAATTGTAATAATTTGAGTTTTAATACCATTTAATATTACATTAATCTAAAACCCACCTAGTATGCTATCTGTTAAATAGTTAGTTTTAATACCATTTAATATTACATTAATCTAAAACATGCTCGCCGTGAGTTCCGTCTTTATTTTCGTTTTAATACCATTTAATATTACATTAATCTAAAACACATAGAGCGAACCAGAAGAATTCCACGCGGTTTTAATACCATTTAATATTACATTAATCTAAAACTATCCTTATCAAATTAATTTTAAAGAAATTGTTTTAATACCATTTAATATTACATTAATCTAAAACCAACTATATGAATTGAAGAAACAAGCAAACGTTTTAATACCATTTAATATTACATTAATCTAAAACTTTGATACAATCATAGTTTATATGATTGACGTTTTAATACCATTTAATATTACATTAATCTAAAACTAATTCCCTCCATTTATTTTTGTTTTCTGTTGTTTTAATACCATTTAATATTACATTAATCTAAAACATGTTTTCATTGTCGGTAGCAAAATCGAATGTTTTAATACCATTTAATATTACATTAATCTAAAACTCGGGTTGTTTGCGTTTGGTTTAAGTTCACTGTTTTAATACCATTTAATATTACATTAATCTAAAACTTCCAATCGTTCAACTCCATTGATAGTTTTTGTTTTAATACCATTTAATATTACATTAATCTAAAACGAAAGTTCTTGTATCATCTTCCAAAGAATAGTTTTAATACCATTTAATATTACATTAATCTAAAACACAGAAGATAACATAATGAGATTTTTTGATGTTTTAATACCATTTAATATTACATTAATCTAAAACTACTGGTTCTACTAAACATCATTTGCTTATTGTTTTAATACCATTTAATATTACATTAATCTAAAACCTCAAATTAATGTACAAGCCACTACACTTGCTATATTGAATGGTATATGTAATATTACAATTATTGTAGCACATCTTCTACGGCCAAATCAAGCGAATCGGAGAAATCATCATATATTTTTAACTTATTAATACCCCTACATTCCACCGAATTCATTTCAACAAAGAAAATCGAAATGTTATGGTATTTTGCATATTTATGTAATTCTTTAATTGCATTATCATCCAATAAACTCAAGCAATTAAAAAATAACAACATATTACCCTTTATCCATCTAGAGTATAAATCAATATATTGATACAGATTATCTAGCAATGTATTCCCTTCTTTCTTAATTGATACATTGAAATATTTTAAAATATCTGCAATATTTTCATTGGTTTCAATTTCGAAATCTAAATCGGACTCAACGCTTTCTAGCAAATTTTGTATTTCGCTAACTTTATTAATGATTTCACTATACACTTCATCGTCGGCAACAATCTGAGCGGATAGTTCTTTATAAAACGCATTTACTAATTTTTTGTCATCCAACTTTATACTAAATGGGTTTACAATTATTTCAAAATATTTATTAATATCTTCCACCATTATACCATCATCAACCAAACAAAAATTTCCT
The DNA here is from genome assembly GCA_934772525.1 of uncultured Clostridia bacterium. GTDB lineage: Bacteria > Bacillota > Clostridia > Christensenellales > UBA1242 > UMGS1908. The sequence goes on along the minus strand of CAKVMI010000001.1, from coordinate 94,444 downwards.
TCACCTTCCCCATTTAAAAGCTGATAGACAAATTTTTGATAAAATGACTTATTTTCAATACATAAACAATTTACGCCCCTAATTATCGGCAATTCATTTTCTAAACCAAATATTTTAAAATTCAAAATATCACCAACCTTTTATCACTTTCTTCAATAGTTTCTTGTTTTTTACCAACTAAATATTTTATTTCTGAGTATTGTTTTTCGGTAACTTTTAAAAGTTGCACAATCCCACTACTTGGCTTATTTTTATCTATTCTAGCATAAAGCAAATCTAGATTGGTTGCATTTAACAACAATTTTGTATATACCGATTCTTGCATCATAATAAAACCTTCTTTAATTAAAAACTTTCTAAAAGCAGTATATTCTTTTAGTAAACTAGCCTTTGTAACCGGCAAATCAAACATAACAATTAATCTCATAAATCTATAACTCATATTCAAATGCAATATATTCATTTGTTGAACCATTTAAAAATGCTATACAATTTTCCACAAATCGTTTAACAATATTAGAAACATATTGCTCCTTCCCTTCATAATTTCTTTTTTCATTTAGTATATCGACTATTCTGTGTTTATTTTCCATATCTAAAACATTACCAACATTTTGGTAAGCAAATTCGTCAACTAAAACCCTAAAAGGCTCCATTAAATCACATGAAAAATTGAATTCATTAAACTCATTTTTATGATTAATACCAAGTTGTGTTAGGTACCCAAGCGAAACAATAGTCCTGTTAAAACACGACAAAATTATTGTATACCCATAATCTAGCATTGCATTTATTTGGTTTTCTGTATCTCTGGTAAAACTTTTTTCAAATAAAGCATTAAAATACACTTTTGCAGAATGCCCTTCCCTATTTGTAACATCATCAAACTCTAACTCGTCAATGTAATTTTTAAGCATTACGTGTTCATCTTTCCCATTTAATTCTAAAAACCTTCTCTGATTCTCTATTTTATTTTTTATTATATAGGTGTTTAACACCTTTTTTCTTTCTTCAATCCAATTAATTTGTTGCATAATCTTTTTAGAACTATTAAAGCTAGCGTAAAAAGGCATAACCTCCGCTGTGGGATTATGCCTTTCATCACAAAAGATTACTTGAATCTTGTTTTTTATTAATTCATTTAACAAATAATTAGATAATGAGATTTGACTATTTTCAAGTATTATTGTACTAATTTCAGACAAATGAACCATTTTCAATTCATCGGCCCTAATTTGCAAAAAATTATTTTTATAATTTAGTCTACATGGATTAGTTAAAATGATAGTTCTCCATCCCATAGCTAATTCATCCTTATTTGTTTCTATTGTTTACTACTACTATCCTATTTTGATAATATCCCGTAACTGACTTGTTTATAATGGCAATGCTTTTATCTGAAAAATTGAAGTCTTTTGACATTATTTGAATCCTTCCAAATGCACTTCCAAGTTCGGCATAACCATTTGATTTAAAGTTAATTCTTCCTTTTCTAATAAAACTAAAAATATTGTTAATAATAAATATTTTTTGCTCTAATGCTAGCAACTCAAATTTTTCTTTAAATTCAAAAAGCTTTTTAATTACTCCATCCGCTCTTAACATATTTTTATATTTAGTTGCAAATTGATTTATAATGTTGTCATAAACTTCATTTGCTTCTACATTTAACATTTCTTTTATGTTATCTACTTGTCCTTCAATAGATTTTTGTTTATCCGCATAAACTTTATAATTTATTTTATTATCTTTTATGCAATATAGAAATTTACAAACATCTTCACATAGCATCAACTGCTTAGCGTTTTCGTAATAATCACCATTTTTTAAAACTGGATGACCATTAATTTCAAGCAACTGGTTTTCATACAATTTGGCAACAACAGTTTGCTCTATTTCATCTGTGTTTTTTAATATTTTCTTATTTATATACTCGTCAAGTTCCAAATTTTGATTTTTTGCTCTTACCACATCAATTTTGTATATTGGTCGAAGTTTATAAGATACAACATTTTTGCCATTTTTCTTTTGTTCAATTTTAACTATTACTGAGCAGGCCATATTTTGGCCTGTATATCCACCATACTTACTTATATCGCTACGCTTTTTATTAACTGCCACCAGTTTTGCATCTTTCGAATCTGCTTTTTTATTTATGGTTGCACCCCAAAACTCGCCACTAGCCTTGTTCTCGTTTTTAGTAGAAATAAAACACTTTTCATTATATATAGTTTCTCTTATTTTTTTGTTCCACTCCGCACACCAACAAGATTCACCAGTATTAAAATTCATAACATCATTTCGTAAAAGGTTTATTATCGCACCAAACTCTCCATCTTTAATGTTTTTATAATAAAAATAGTTTTTAGACTTATTTGTCTTTGCTGAATAGTAATAAGCGTCGTTTAAATAGTCAAATTTATTATAAACGAAATCTCCAATTACACCCGCTAGGTATGCATCATGAGCATGATGATAGTCATTTACATTTCGCAATTTATAAATATTATTCATACCTCTGTATGCAGAGCTTAACGATGCGTTAACAGCAACAACTTTATGATATACCTTATTTGTGTCTTTAATAATTTCATCCGGATATCTTTGCTTTAAAAGTTCTATAACCAATTTTATAGCTTGTCTTGTTTCAACTAACTGCCTATTGATAAATCCATTTAAAACCCCTGATTCTCTAAAGTCCGCATGAAGTTTGCCATACTTTTTCTCGGTCATCAATTTGTTACTTTTAAGATAATTCCAATATGTTTCAATGGAGTGTTTACTATAAACTTTTGCGTTATATTTATTCTCTTGATATTCTACAAAACAAGTTTCCTTTTTATCTTGATTCTCGCCTTTTAGTACCAGTGCCTTATTATCTATACTATCATCAACAATAATTGACCTTGGTATAATATGGTCAACTTCGTAAGTTTGTGGCTGGTCTAAGTTTAATGGAGCCCCAGAGTATAAACTTTTCCCAAGTTGAATAAAATACAAATAAACTTTTTCATCTGACAATTTATCTTTCTGCCTATCAAGTTTGCTCTTTAGTTCCTTTAAATCAATTTTATCATTTTCTTCTATGGTTTTGTTATATTCATCTACTTCTTTTTGTATATTCTCATAAAGCTTTTTTAACTGATTGTGTCTAGAATTGTTCTCTTCCTTACTTTGACTATCGCTAGAAAACTCCACACAAATTCTACTTGGTTCACATTTTAAAATACTTACTATTTCATTTACTAATTTAATAGCTTGAACAGTTGCTCTTTTTACAGGAGGCGAACAATAAGATTCTTCAATAACACTAGTTAAACTACTACTATTTGCTTCATGGTATTTTTCTTGGTATTCTTCTATAATCGCCTTAAATTCATACTTGTCACTTGCAATTAAGTTCATTAATTTTGGAGGTATACGCTTACCGCCTTCGGTTACGTAATCAAATTCCCATAAATAATCTAAAATAGACCTTCCTTTACTATCCTTTATTCCTAGCACAAGTTTTCTACTTAATCTGCTCCAGCCATCAAATTTATGTTTCAAGACTTTGTCTACAATTCTTTTTTCATTACTTGGCAAAATGCTAATATATTTATTTAATCTTGTTTTTCTACTCTCGCCCTCTTTAAATATAGTCATATCTCTACAAAGTTCATCAAATTTATATAAGTTAGCTTGAATATTTTGTAAAGGAACACCTATTTCACTTGTGAAAAACTTAAAAGTCTTTAATGACGAATTGAATTTATCATTTTCGCTTGTACCACTTATTTTATTTTCTTTTCCAATATAACCTTCTTGGCTCGCTAAAAATTTTTGCAAACCTTGTGGAGTGTAACCAATTTTGGAACTAGATTTTAGCACTTCCATAATGTAATTTTGTTTTGTTGCATATGGCAAGTATTCGCCATCAACCTTTATTCCATTTAGTTCTTGCAAGCAGTCAAACATTTCACATGTTATACTATTTTTTGGCATACACTTCTCACCATAAAGATATTCGCATGTATTTAGCATTCTTTCTATAAATCTTTTTTGCGTTTCGTCTTTGTCTACCACATCGTCATTATCAAAATTTAGATAATTAATAGTTTCATTTAAAGTTTTTTCTTGACTACTTTCATCTTTTGTTTTTACTATCCAAGAGAAACTGCTTTCACTATTTAATGGTCCATAATAATATGGTATTTTAAAACTAAATAACTTCAGCAATCTTTCTTTATTTTCTTTCAACACTGGATAGTACTTACCTTGCATATCAATAATTTTACTTAGTTCTTTTCTATGCAATTGCATTGGTATTGCTCCATTTTCAGTTGTAGTCTGAATTGGCATAAATTCGTTGTTTTCAATTAAACTTATTATTCTGTCTTTCATTGCAAGTGCATTATCATCTAAGCCCGTTCTATTATCAAGCATTTTTCTTACAAACTTATAAAATTCATCTTGACCAGCCAATTTATGATTGTTGATATAGTTATAATAATTTGCAGGTATTTTCTTTTTCTTATTATCCAAATCTTGTTCGTCTTGTGCCGATTTTTTCTCTACTTCTTCTACTGGTTCATTAAACATTGCTTCATATTCTTGTCTAGAAAAATACTTATAGTTTTCATATTTTAATAAAGACTTCAATAAATTTAAATGCTCTTTGTGTGTATAAAATGATTTTACCTTTGCGTAACTTATGTATTCTTCGCCATCTAAAATAGCATTAAATGTATATGCTGAATTTATTTTTGCAATTAATTCGACAATTATGTATTTTTCACCTAATGCTTGTTCTATTTCACTTTGCTTATCATCTAAGCGGCTTATATATAGTTCACAGTTTTCGTTAAACGAAGTAGGAAAAATCTTCAATAAATCTCCCTTATATCCAACTATTAGTTTTACAACATTTTCAATAGTAGATTTAACTTCTGACGATAACTTTACACTTCCTATTTCATTCTTTTGATAATCACATAGCAAATCTTTAATCTGTTCATATTTAATTTTTGTTAAAATTTTTTGGTCTAAAAGCTTATCAACAATTTGTTCGCTTAATTTATCAAATCCTAAATCACAATCACAATAGTTCAAAAATGCTTCATTCAAATCAACCATTGTTTGAATCATCAAATCTCTTGAACCATTAGCGTTTTCTACTTGACTATCTTCATACAAAAAGTTTCCACGGTATTTCATAATATGATGCAAACACAAATATACTAGCCTAAAATCTACTTGCTTGTCTTGCATACATTCTTTACGTATTAAATAAATATTTTTCTGGTACGCTTTATTGTTCTCATCCTTTATATACATTAATTTGTTGCGTTCTTCTTTATTTCCAAAGAATTGCAAAGACCAATTTCTATCTTCCCTAACTAAAAAAGATTCGTTCATCTTATTAAAGAATTCTGGGTCGACTTTATCCATTTCTGGCTTAACTATTCTATTTAACTCGTTTAATCTACCCCTTCTTCTATATAAGCGTCTACGTGTTGCTCTAAATCCTCGTCTATTCTTTTTGCTTTCAGCTTCATCAAAAAGGCGTGACCCCCACATTAGTTTTCCATTATGCCTAACTATTGCGTTTCCATCATCTATACAAGCCCAACCCACACTGTTCGTTCCAATATCTAGCCCAATCTTATAATTTTTAATTTCATTTTTTGACATTTTCGCTTTACAAACCCCTTTTCTTTTGATATAATAAACTTGTTAAATACCATTTAATATTACACTAAAAGTTAAAATAAATATTTAACAAACTACCCAATATAGGGTGAACCGTGTTAGGCGGTTCTTTTTTTTCGTGTAAAAATATTTAACCAGTCCTATTAATTCGATTATATCATACCGAATAAACATTTAGCAACAAATCAAGAATATTAATTTTTAAAGTTAAGCCAGTCAATAAAAAGCACTGACAAATATTAATTGATTCAATTCTCTTCATTTCTGTTTTTATAATTCTTTAGTTATTAATTGCCGAGAACTTTTTAAAATAGCCTTAACAGATTTACTTGAAAAAATCAAGTTTTAATTACCTTTGTCAATTCCCACTTGACAAAAACCACATTTCTACTACTTTTGTCAAACGCCAGTTGACAAAAAAACCCTTTCTATCACTTTTGTCAACTTGGTTCGCTTATAATTAAAGATTTGTAGATTTGATAAAATAGTAATGCACTCACATTAACTAAGTTTCATAATTAATTTTATAAAAATAGAATAAGACAAACCCGCCTTACTCTATTTTTAAACTATAAAATTTTTGCAATTTTAAAATATTAATGATTTTTTTACTTAAACCAATAAGCAAACTAATTATTTTACTACAACCTTAACAAATATTTTCTTTCCCTTTTTTACGACCATTTCATCTTTTGGTGCAACAATCATTTTTGCATCTGTAACTTTTTCGCCATCTAGCGATATACCGCCTTGCTCAATAAGTCGTCTTGCTTCTCCTCTAGATGCACAAATTTTAATCTTTTCTAGCATTTCACAAATCGCTAGTCCGCTACCAAACTCTGCTTTATCAACTTCAACTGTTGGCATATTTTCACTTATTCCAGCACCCCTAAATACTTCTTCTGCAGTTTTTTGTGCAAGAATTGCATCTTCTTCACCACGAACAAACTTAGTCATTTCATAACTTAAAATCCTTTTTGCATTAACAATATCTGTATTAATTAAATTATCCACTTCATCCATTGGCAAATCTGTAAACAATGCAAACATCATTCTAACACAAGCATCTGGCGTTTGATAAACTCCTTGATAAAATTCGTACGCACTAATTTTATCCCTATCTATCCAAATAGCACCTTGTTCTGTTTTTCCCATTTTTTTGCCTTCTGGTGTTAAAAGAAGCGGGTTTGTAGCACCTATCAATTCTGTATTTGTTCCATTAGCAAAATTTAACTTTCTTTGTAATTCTACACCTGCAACTATATTTCCCCATTGGTCACCACCGCCATATTGGAGTGTGCAACCATACTTTTTATTTAAGTGAATAAAGTCATACGCTTGCATTGGCATATAGCCAAGTTCAAATAAAGTTAGTCCACCTTCTTTAATTCTATTTGCATATATTTCATTAGAAAGCATTTTACTAATATTAAAGTGCACGCCAACTTCTCGCATAAAGTCTACATAATTTAGGTTTTCGAACCAATCTGCATTGTTAACTATTATTGCAGGATTTTCGCCATCAAAGTCCAAAAATATTTTTAATGAATCTTTAATTTTTTCAATGTTTTGTGCGATTGTCTCTTTATCCATAATTTTACGCATTTCATTTTTGCCAGATGGATCCCCAATGCAAGCAGTAGCACCGCCCATCAAAAGAATTACCTTATGACCAGCTTTTTGAAATCTTCTTAAAATGCAATAAGGCACACAATGTCCAATATGCAAACTATCTGCCGTTGGGTCTGAACCTTCATAAAGCGTTATTGGTTCGCCACTTTCCAAAATTTCTTGCAATCTTTTTTCATCGGTACATTGATATAAAAGACCACGTTCCTTTAAACAATTATACAAGTTTTTATCTGTCATAAATTTCTCCTATAAAAAAGCACACTCCCTTCCTTATTTTAAGGACGAAGTGTGCATTCGTGGTACCACCTTAATTTATTTGATAATTAATCAAACCTCTTTTAAACCATTTCGCTTGGTTTTGCGTCTTTCTACAACTATCGTAATTCACACTTTGCATTACAATCAAGTTTTTCACCAACCAACTCTTCTCTAATTTCAATAATGCAACGCTACTAAAAATAGTTATCAATCAAAAGAATATATTTGTATATTAGCATACTCACAATATTTTGTCAAGCAGTAATTATGCATTTTAAAGTGTTTCGATTTTCAATAAATTTGTAGGTGCTGTTCCAAGCGGAACTCCCGCCGTTTGAATAACCATATCACCTTTTTTAACTATGCCCGTATTTAAAGCACATTCTTGTGCCGATGACAAAAGTGCATCGGTAGATTTATACTCTTCCATTTTTACTGGAACCGCACCCCAACAGAGTGCCAATTGTTGATACGCTTTTTCACTTGTTGTACAAGCAATTATAGGACATCCCGGTCTAAAAGACGCAATTTCTAGCACCGATTTACCTGTAAGCGACACTACAATAATTGCTTTCGTATTTACTTTATATGAAAGCGATTTACATGCATAAGCAATAGATTTCGACACATCTGGGAAAGACTCAATTTCAGCAGATTGCGTTTTTACTATAAAGTTCTTTTCGCAAGTTTCAATAACCTCACTCATAGTTTCAATACACTTAATAACATGCTTACCATTAGCAGTTTCACCACTGAGCATCAACGCACTAGCACCATCCAAAACAGCATTTGCCATATCGGTAAGTTCGGCTCTTGTTGGTCTCAAATTTTCAACCATACTTTCTAGCATCTGAGTTGCAATTATTACAATTTTGCCAGCCTTTAAACTTCTATCAACAATTGCTTTTTGATAAATAGGAATAAGCTTAAAGTCGACTTCTACCCCAAGGTCGCCCCTTGCAACCATAATACCATCACTTTCTGCAATGATAGAATTAATATTGTCCACGCCTTGTTGATTTTCTATTTTACTAATAATTTTTATCTGGTCAGAATTTCCACCTAGACTTCTAATGTATTTCTTTGCTTCTCTTACATCATCCGCCGTCCTTACAAACGAAAGTGCAATATAATCCACATCTTGTTCTACACCAAACTTAATATCGTCTTTATCTACCTTGCTTAAATACGGCATATCAATGTTTACATTTGGCAAATTAATACTCTTATTATTCGAAAGTTTACCACCTTCTATAACCTTAGTAATAACATCATAATTATTTACGCTTAATACTTCAAGTTCGCTAAAACCATCATTCAACAAAATTCTGTCACCCGCTTTTAAAACGTTTGGCAAATCTTTGTAGGTAACACTTACTATATTTTGGTTTCCAATAACATCACCTGTAGTTAATGTAAATATTTGACCATCTTGTAATTCTATTGAACCATTTTCAAATGTCTTTATTCTTATTTCTGGACCCTTTAAGTCTAACATTATAGCAACTGGTACCCCAAGTTTTTCACGTTGAACTTTTATTGCGTTAATATAATCGGTGTGTGATTCATGCGTACCATGAGATAAATTTAATCTTGCAACATTCATTCCACTGAGAATCATATTTTTAATCATTGTAGGGTCGCATGATGCAGGTCCTATTGTACAAATAATTTTAGTTTTTTTCATAAAATTTCTCCTTACTTTGTTGCAAGTATATGAATTCTATCCATTGAAGAATAATCTTCGATTTCGTTTAGTTCATAATCTGCAATCTTTACATTTCTAAATCCTGCTTGTTTTAATGCAGAAATTATATTTTCAGTTTCAAACCAACTTTCTACCATTATGTCACCCGTCTTATGTACTAGTGTTAACGTTTCCTTTAAATAATATGTTTCTTTCATAACGGTATATCCATTATTTTGCTTTACATCCGAAACATAATCTAACCCGTCCGTCTGCTCAAATGTTAAATCTGTCCACCCATCAAGTTTTTTCTTGGTATAAAAGTCAAACATAAAAATTCCATTTTTTACTAAGTGTTCGTAAGCGGTCTTAAAAAACTCTTGCCACTCACTCCACTTTGTAAACATATTTACTACATCTCTATTACAACTAATAAGGTCAAACTTACGCTTTAAATTGAAGGAATATAACTTGTCGACTTTTTGGAAATTAATATCCCCATACTTTGTAGCAACATAATTTAGGTATCCATCCGCATTATCCACTCCCATACAATCAGTACAAATGTTTCTCATAATAGAAATAAACTCGCCAGAACCCGAGCAAACGTCTAAAACACTATTTACATAGATATGATGATTTTTTAGATATTTAATTAAATTATTCGCTAACCCAAACGAAAAATTGCCCTGTCTTTTGCTCCATGCTTCGGCATAATAGATATCAAAATCGTATGTGTTTTCGTTGGTATTATCTACGATTTCTTCTGGCAATTCCTTACTTTTATCTTTCATTTTTACACCTATTATAATCACTTTAAAATCAGTTATAGTATAATAAATTTTACACCTACAAGTCAATTAATTTTAACCCCTATGCAACATAAATTTAAAGCTTTTATCATACAAATATATTGATGGTAAAAACTAAAAAAATATCTTCTTCTATATTGACTATTCTAAAAGTTTCATTTACAATTGTTGGCACTATTATCGGTGCTGGTTTTGCAAGCGGAAAGGAAGTTTCTACCTTTTTAGGAGTTTACGGAAACATCGCATACCTTGCGTGTTTCTTGTTTGGTTTAGTATTTTGCCTTGGCACAATCTACTTTTCTTCAATGGATAAAACTATCTTATCGCCCTTTTTAAAAACCGCACTAAATATTTGCATTTTCTTCTCTGAATTTACTTCTATTATTGCGATGCTTGCTGGACTTCAATCTATTTTTGATATGATTTTTACCAATAACATTCCTTATTATATTAGTCTTGTATTAATTTTTTTAATAATAATACTAGGATTTAATGGACTAACATCTACCAATTTAATACTTGTTCCTATTTTGGTAGTTTCTCTCATTATTTTTGGGATTATTGGAATAAAAACCGCACCAACATTTTCGCTTGCAACTACAAAATGTGTACCAATATTTTTTACCACATCACTTCCATTATATATAGGAATGAACCTTTTTAACGTTTATCCAATCGCTGTAGAATTTTCTTCCTATCAAACAAAAAAAGAAAGCATTTTTAGTTGCATAATTGCAAGTACCTTACTTACTACCCTACTATTCTGTTTTTGCTTTACAATTTTAAATATATCATCTTCGTGCGTAAATTGTGAATTGCCACTAATAATCTATATACTAGATACCGCACCACAATTTATTACTCTTTCTATAATAACTTTAGCAGTAGCAATAATTACCACCATTATTTCAGATGGTTTTGTAGTTCATTCGTTAATTAAAAAGAAGGTTAAAAAGCACGACAATATTGCTCTATTAATTATTTTTATAATAGCCTTTTTAATTTCAAGACTAGGATTTTCTAATATAGTAGAAAACTTTTATCCTATTATTGGACTTATTGGAACTATGTTTACACTTATCCTAATTGGAAGAGGAATTTACCTAAAACTAAAATTTAGAAAAAAACAAAAACTATCTCCGTCAAGTTTAAAAATATAGTTTTAGTATTTTTTATTACATATTATCCTACACAATTTATTCTAAATTGTGTAGACATAAAAAATTGACCTAAATAATTAGGTCAATTTTTGTTATCTATCAATGCTATCAATTAGTCTTCCATTTTTACTATAGACTTTAATTTTGCACTTTTCGTCAGTAATTTTTTGCATTGCTTCTTCTTTAGTCTTTTCTTTAGCAATTACTCTATTGCTCTTTTTTACCGTCCAATAAGAACCATCTTTACTTTCAGCAATTGTATAAAGTACAATACCTGCGTTTTCAGTTTTCTTTGTTTGACGGTTTTTATTGATAAATTTTTGTTGTTTTTTGTTCTTTTTAATGCAAACATAAACAACATAACCAATTCCAGCACAAGCGACTAACGAGCCTAGTATAATTCCTAAAATTCCCCAAACGCTCATACCTTTTTCTGCTTCTTCTGGGAAAGTAACTATAAAATTAATGGTATCTACTGCGGTTAATCCATCCGAATCTGTTACTGAATAACTAACTGTATAAATTCCCGCATTTTCAACTTCTACGAAAAGCTGATCACCATCACTTTTAATTTCAATAATTTTACCAGAATTATCTTTTACAACGATATTATCTTTGCCAAGCTTAATAATGTTGCCAAATTTATCAACCGCTGTTGCTTTAATTAAGTTAATTCTTGTAACAGCTCCTCTAACTATTGTAGATTCATAAGGTTTTTCGATATTAATCACTGGTTTTTGAATATTACCTGAACTAATGGTTTCGGTTAAAACCTTAGAAATACCTTCATAATTAAATGTATGACGGAAGGTAAAATTATCTACCCTATCAATGTGTAAAGTGTTATTTTCAAATTGAACGCTTCCACTTGTAGCAGTTACTACAGAAGATAGCAATTTATATCCAAAATAATTTCTAATATAAGGAATAGAAATTGTTACATCACTACTACCAATTGTACCATCTGCGTTTTTAATAGAAACTACCTTTTTTGTACTTGTATAAAATTCTGGAGTGCTTATTTCACCAGTTTTTGCAACTATAAGTGCTGAACGGCTAGATTGGTTATCGGTAATTTGAATTGTACCAGAAGTTAGTGCAATAATATTACCATTTTCTATTACATAGTTTGCAGTTGCTTCAATAGTGTAATCGTTTCCATATGCCCAGAATACTCTATCTCCAACATTCACTTCTAGTCTATTATTATACTTTAATTCAAAACCGGTTGTATCTAATCTAAAGTTATGTGCAAATGGCTTAATGTTTTCAACATCAACCTTGCCTTCAAGTCCAATACCAATATAACATTCTTTACCTGCTTCGTTGTAGGCGTTTAAAACTATTACAAAATTATTCCTTGTTTCTTCAACTGTTATACTAGCAATTTTACCATTGTGATAAATTACTTTCTTTGGCACAACAGCAGATTTACCATCTTCATATACTAAGCAGTTGGTTGCATTTGAGCCAGTTAAATTGAATACATACCCATCATCGGTCTTTATTACAGAAACACTACCTGCTGTAACACTTCCAACAATAGCATCACTATTTGTGTTTGTTTCATATACCTTAACTGTAATTGCCTTTTCAGCAGAGTTTCCGCAACTATCAATTGCAGTATATATAAATGTATATGTTCCAGCATCCAAAGTTAACCTTTGTCCCATCATTACATTCTCAGCACTTGCACTTGCACCATTCTTTTTATATGAAACGGTCAAATTTACGCCATTTGAGCTTTCGCCGGTATTTAGTAAATCGGTTACCTCAACGAAAGGAACTGTAAAGTTCGATGCACTTGACTTTATTATAGATTCATAATCTTCAAGTTCTCCAAATTTTGGTGCTTGATTATCTGAATAAGAATTACTATCCTTGACAATCTTTACAACATTTGTTGCAGTCCATGTATGGTTACCAACTATTCCTAAATCTAAAGTGTAAGAGTAATCTGCATTAATTATTCTTCTCTTTGTATCAATATTATCGTAAGTTAAATCAGTTTTATTAGATTTTAGAATAACACTTGTTACAATATCATCTGTTTTATTTTCGGTAACTGCAACAAAATCATCTTCACCAACGACTTTACCAGTATCATTCGGATAACTTAATTTAATTCTAACATTTTTAGATGCAAACACACCCAATTTATCGGTATATCCATTTGCCATTGTTACAGATGCACTAGAAATAGCAAAACCGCCTTCTGCTTTAATGTCTTCAATGGTTATAAAGTCATTTACCAACCCATCCGATTTTATGTAAACACATTTGTTATTAAACTTAAATGGGGCTTCAATAGTTTTCTCTAAACCAGTTTTAGTATCCTTAATTGTTATAGTAAACTTCTTTGCTCCAGCTTCATCTAAGTCGGTTATTTCAGCTAAGTTAAAGGCGTCCCCCTCAAATGTACCAAGATAAATTTCTTCACTTTCGCTTCCGTCAAAATCAAAAGTTACTGTTACATTTTGGTCTTTAACTTTTCTGCCATATTTGTCATAAACGGTTGCACCTAATTTATAGTCCTTAAACATATAAATTACGCCGTTCTTTTCTATTTCTTTTAAGTCATCATTATATTCAAAATGATATAAGGCATCTTCGTTATCAACACTCTTTATTTCGTTTTCGCTGTAAGTATCTCCAAACTCAACCGTTACATACTTATATATTCCATTCTTTGAATATTCAATATAATAAGTACCCTTAACATTTGAAATGTTAGAGAATTTGTTATTACTTACAGATACCTCTTCGCCATATGGAGAATAAACCTTAATTTGCACCCCATCGGTTGAGCAATTTGGAATTGTAACTAGAGTTCCAGTTTTAGCAAATGCTGAAATTTGTTGAGTTAAAACAATTTCATTGTCTAATACGCTATTTACAACTATATATTCTTGCTTTGAATATACCCCGTCACTATTTTTATATTGATAAGCATAAAGTCCTGGCATAACAAAGGTGTAAGCAGTTGTGCTAACATCAGTATAATCATGTAAAACTTCACCAGATGGCGACCAAAGTTTAAATAATCCGTTATCAAATGTGACACTTTGACCGACTTCAATAATCTGTGTATCTCTTGCATTTACGGTAAGTTCTGCAAGTGTAGTACTTGTTAAAGATTCATCTGCAAAAGTCCATCTATTTATAATAGACGGAACACCCATTGCACCGACTGCAACAGTACACGCCATAGCAAAACTTAAAAATTTCATATTGCGTTTCATATTTTTAGTATTCTCCTAATTTTCTTTAAATAGTGTTATATCTACCTATATATTTTAAAACATTTTGACGCTAATTGTCAACAACATTATTATACATTAAAAACCTTTTATTTCCCTAGATTTATCAATCAAAAGCAAAAATGTTACGAAACTTGAAATACCACCTACGAAAAGCCCAACCAACGAAGGAATTAGACAATCTTGCATACTAACTTTTATAATTATATATTGCATACTACCATAAGTATCAACAACAATTATTCCAACTATAAAACCTAATATAATCATAATTAAACTATTAATTACCGATTTAAAGATAATCTCTTTGCAAGTATCCGACCTAAGTTTACCCATATTTGTTTTTGCAATGTATGTTTCCTTTTCTAAAACAACATTTAAAACATTTAATGTAATAAGTACAACGGTCACTAAAATTAAAATTACAATTCTTACATCTGACACTATGTTTTCTACTTCTAACGAATTTGAAATAATATAGTTATACGCCCCACTAACATTTTGGCTAAGATTAGCAATATAAAAACCCATTTTTGCTGTTATAATGGCAGGAACGATAATCGCCCCCGCCATACAAACTAGTCCAATAATAATTGTACTGATATATCTTACTTTATTCATTAAAAATGAGTCTTTGTAAATTTTAAATTGATCTAACATTAAATAATCAACCTACTTTGTTGTCTTTTTCTTCCCCGATTTAACAGGTTGAATCATAAATTCCGAACTCTCTTCAACTTGTTTTTTTGTAGTACTCTTTTTGCTTTCGCTAGTTTTTACTGATTTTGTACTTGTTTTTTTTGCGGGCTTTGTCTGGTCTGTTTCAATTCCAGAAATTGACAATTGCTCACCGGCTTTTTCTTCTTCTCTTTTTCTATTTTGCTCTTCTTCTGCAAGTTGTTTTTCTTGTTCTTCTTTTAGAGCAAGTGCTTCACCAATACTCATTCCCTTATTTTGAGAATTTTGTTTTTGTGGAGTGATAACAGTTTTTCTAACGCCAGACGATTTTTTTTCGGCAATCTTTTCATCTATGCCTATCACTTCACCCATATTTTTACCACGGGTAACTTTTAAATTTTCTACAACCATACCACGGCTAACCGTAAATACTCTCTTTGCCTTAAACAAATATCTCTCGTCATTACTTACAACAACTACAGTTACACCATCTTTATTTAATCTGTTTAACAAGTTAAGAATCATCAAACCCGATTCTTCATCTAGTCTTGCAGTAGGATTATCTATTAAAACAACCTTTGGTTCAAGAACTATTGCTCTTGCAATCATAACTCTTTGAAGTTGACCAGCAGACAAATCTACTGGTTTTAACTTAGCAATAGCACCCGATAGTCCAACGCTATTTAACGCCCTTTCTATCATTGCTCCTCTTTCTTGCTTTTTAATTTTTGCCCACCTCAAAGCAATTCCAACATTATCTTCTACTGTAAGTTTATCAAACAAATCTAAATTTTCGGATACAAATCCAAACTTTTCTAATCTTAGTGCAGATAATTGCTTTGGGGTATATCTTGAAAGTTCTATACCATCAATGTAATACTCCCCTTCAAAATCCATATCTCTGCCACCGACAATATTCAAAATTGCACTTTTGCCCGAGCCATTAGCCCCTTGAATGCATACAAAATCTCCTTGCCTAATCTCCAAACTCACATTTGTAAGTACTTTTACCGTTTGTTTTTTTGAATTTAATACTGTTTTGCATACATTTTTTAAACTTAACATCATTTTTCTCCTTGCAATTTGTTTATGTAACTTTATTATAACACAACCAAAACGAAAAAGTGAATAGTATTTTTTAAAATTTTCGTGAAAATTTATAACTAATTAATATTTTTCATTAATATATACTAACTTATCCGCAATTTTTTGACAAATTTAGTTTTTTATTGCTTGACAACAAATATATGCTGTGCTATACTCTACTCAAATTCCGATTGAAGCAAAGTGGCGATTTGCTAGGAGGCAGTAAAATGCTGTCCGTAGGGCAACCTACGTTAAAAAATAAGAGTGGGTAAAATTTACCAATTAGGGTGGAACCGCGGATTATCAACCGTCCCTTGTAAAAAACTTTTGGAAAATCAAAAGTATTTTGCAAGGGTTTTTTGTATTATAAAATAAAAAGGAGATTATTATGGAAAAAAAATTAACAATGGACACCATCGTAAATCTTTGTAAAAATCGTGGAATTATCTTCCCAGGCAGTGAAATTTATGGTGGTTTCGCAAACACTTGGGACTTTGGCCCAATAGGCGTAGAATTAAAAAATAACATTAAGCGTGCATGGTGGAAAAGGTTTGTACAAGAAGACCCTTCTACTTACGGCGTAGACGCTGCAATACTAATGAACCCAACTACTTGGGAAGCCAGCGGACACGTTCAAAGTTTTGGTGACCCAAAAATGGATTGCAAAAATTGCAAACAAAGATTTAGAGCAGACACATTAATCGAAAAGCATGATAAAACTGGCACCGTCGTTCCAGATAAGATGACATTTGAAGAAATGGAAAAATATGTAGCAGACAACCACATCTGTTGCCCTGTTTGCGGTAAGCAAGATTGGACACCAATTCGTCAATTTAAACTAATGTTTGAGACAAGCCGTGGAACTATAGACGGTCAAAAAGATACCGTTTATCTTCGTCCAGAAACTTGCCAAGGCGAATATGTAAACTTTTTAAACGTTCAAAGAAGTTGCAGAGCAAAAATTCCTTTTGCTATTGCCCAAATCGGTAAATCATTCAGAAACGAAATCACTCCAGGAAACTTCCTATTTAGAACTATTGAATTCGAACAAATGGAATTACAAAGATTCTGCCATGATACCGATTCTATGAAATTTTACAACGACTACAAAGAACGTGCATTAAAGTTTGTAGAAGACTTAGGTTTATCTGCAGATAAACTAAGATTTCATGACCACGATAAACTAGCTCACTACGCAAAAGCTGCATGCGATATTCAATACTTGTTCCCTATGGGCTGGCAAGAACTAAATGGTATTCATCATCGTGGCACGTGGGATTTATCTCGTCACCAAGAATATTCCGGCAAAAATATGAGTTACCTTGACCCATTTACCAACGAAAGATTTATTCCAACCGTAATTGAATATTCTATAGGTGCAGATAGATTAATGCTTGCAATACTTTGCGAAGCATATGACGAAGAACAACTTGAAAATGACACAAGAGTTGTATTACACTTAAACCCTGCAATAGCCCCATACAAATGTGCAATTCTTCCACTACAAAAGAATTTAAACGAAAAAGCTTTAGAAGTTTATAAAAATCTTTCTAAACACTTTAATGTAGACTATGATGAATCTGGTTCTATTGGTAAAAGATACCGCCGTCAAGATGAAATTGGTACACCATTCTGCATAACAATAGATTTTGATACTCTAGAAAATGATACCGTAACCATTCGTGACCGTGATAGTATGGAACAAATTAGATTGAATATATCCGACCTATATTCATACATAAACGACCGCATCCAATTTAACTAATTTAAAAATCAATTCAAAACCTTAAATAACTTTTATAAAATTTTAAAAATTAAAAAGTTTAGAAATTAAAAAACATTGGAATTATTTTTTCCAATGTTTTTTGTTTAATATTTTTATAAAAAACGAAAACTTTTGCATTTTAATTGTAATGTTAATTAGGCTTACACTAAACTTATCAACTTAATATTATTGAATTATCAATTCTTTATCTACGACTTCAAATCCTTTTTGGGTTAACCGAAACACTTCATCAGCAACTTCTGAAATAAATTTTCTATCATGAGAGATTGCAACTATCGCACCTTTATAATTTTTAAACACATTTCTTATGATAGGATTTGATAACGGACTTAAGTTTCTCGTTGGTTCATCCAACAACAACAAACTGGCATTGCTCAAAACCAACTTCAACAAATATAACTTAGCTTTCTGTCCACCAGACAACTCGTTAACCAATCCTTCTGTTTCTTCGCTTGTAAACTTCATACTACCAAGATATGTTCTAGCTTTCGTAATATCATCTTTGGTGTGACAAAAAGAAGATATAAAATCTAAAACACTTTCAAAATTATTAAGGTAATCATCATAATTTTGTGGCATATACGCAACACTTATATTACCATCTTCATATAACTTAGAATATAATTTCTTGATAAAAGTGGTTTTTCCTACTCCGTTGTCACCAATTATAACATATTTTTTCGAACCAAACATACTTAAATGTAAGTTTTTTGACAAAATTTTACCACCAACTTCTAAACTTGGTATGTTAGTATCAAATATTTTTTTAGCAAGAGCAGTCTTATCTTCTCCTAATTTAATAGTTATTGTTTCTTCTGGGTCAGGGATTTCCCTAAAATTTTCTCTTTGTTTTTCAAATCTCTTCTCTTGAGATTTTACCGACTTCATTTTTTTCTTTAATAGTCTTGCACCAGCAGGATCCTGTCGGGTAATTGTATTTAATTCATAATCAACTCTGTTATAAACTTGTCGCCACTTTTCCATTCTTTTTCTATCTTCTTCACGTTCTTTAAGTGCAATTTGCTCGTCTTTTTGTAGTGTTTCATTTCTATCTTGCACAAAATCTTTATAGCCCAGTCTTTTAAATGTCGTTTTCGAAACTCTTTTCTTTTTTAATTGTTCTATATGAATAATTGCATTTGCAGTGTTTTCCAATAACGTTTCATCGTGTGAAATATATAATATTGGTTTTTCGCTTTTTGAGATAAAATTTTCTAACCACTGCAACGACTTAATATCCAAATCATTAGTTGGTTCATCCAAAACCAATATATCAGGATCATCTTTTAGTATTTTTAAAAGTTGAATTTTAATTTTCTCTCCACCCGACAAGCTTCCTATCTTTATTTCATTTTCAAACATTCTTTCATCTAAGTTTAATAATGACGCTAGCTTATAAAGTCGGTCAAAATCGTTATATCTATCAAAATCTTCTTCGGCGTTTGGATCATCTTTCAAAAAATATGAAGTCACCGTTTCAGAATTCCATTCACTTGGAATAAACTGGCTTAAATATCCTATAGTGTGTCCATGTTTGTTTATTTCTCCTTTAATTGTCGCATACTTTACCAAGTTTTTATCAACTATTGCTTTCACAATAGTACTTTTACCATTACCCTCTTCACCAATAATAGCAATTTTATCTCCACTATTTAAAGAGAAAGTTAAATTTTCTATAAGTTTACGCCCGTTTTTGTTTATAGTTATAGATAATTTATTTACATCCAACATCTCTTTATCTCCTTAATTTAAAATTTAATGGTTAATTTTTTTCATCTAATAATTTCTTTTGACAATCATCAGATTTATTTTCACATTTTTAAATACCCATTAAATCTGCAATCACTATTGCATAACGGAATAAAGATATATTTACTAAAAACTTTTAATAAAGCAAATTATGAAATAATTATTTTATTTGCCTTTATAATAACGAATTTATATGTTTTTTTAACATTGGTCAATTGATTATGATTATAATTACCAGTATAGAGCAAAACTCATTATTAAATTTACCCTACACATTTTTTATCATAAATAGGTCAAAACCTAGTCCTAAAACTCTTTATAAAAAGAGTAATCATTTAATTTTTTATTTTTTACTTATTTTTAGACATATATTTATTCAGTTTCATTAGTTATCAAAACAATTCAGAATATCATTTACTTTTCTTGTAATCAAGAAAACTTTGTCCATCAATTTCTCATTAATGACAATAGTGATTACCATATAGCAGTTATTTTAAACTACTTGGGTTTTTAAAAATATTTAGATTTCTGTTTTTTAACTATTGAACCATGTCTATATATCCCTCTTTGTTTTCATAATATCAAACATTTAAAACAAAGTCAATATTTTAGAATGTCATTTTTGAAAATCTATTAAAAAATTTATTTATCAAAAAAGAACCAGAATATTAATCTGGTTCTCTTGAATTTATTATAAATATAAACTAAAGTACAAATTTTTTGAAACAAACAAAATACAATATGAAAATAATATAACTTTTAAATGATTTTAATAACAAAAACTAATTGTTCAATAACTATAATTTTTTATATTTCAGTATATTGTTTTAATAAAGAGTTGTTCTCTAATAGTTTTCCAGCACCAAGAACATCAATTGCCGTTGTATAATCTTCAACTCTAATATTTATGCCCAGCATTTTCTTAAAATATTGTTCAACTCCCGTTACTAAACTTGCTCCACCCATCAAGCAAATTCCGCCATTTACGACATCTTGTACTATATTTGGTGGGCAATTATTTAAAACGGTTTTTATAGCGTCCACAACACTTGCGTAATATGGTTCTATAGCCGAAAATAAATCTGCTGAATTAACTATTTGGTCTTTTGCCATTTTGGTTTCTGTATCTATCCCGCTAACTTCTGCACGAGATGAATCATTTTTATATAGACTTGCGACATCTTCCTTTAATTTTTCTGCAACACCAAAACCAATTTGCAACTTAAACTTATCTAAAATCGTTTCTTCTATGGCGGAATCTATAGTTAGTCCACCAACGCCAACGTTTACACCAGCGATGATTGAATTCATACTACATACGGCAATATCGGTAGACCCACCACCAATATTCACCATACAAATACCCTTTGGCTCATCTACATCAAAGTTATACCCTAGCGCTCCACACATAATACTTGGAACTATCTTTACATCAAAAATACCGACATTGTAGCACACTTCTTCAAGTAGTTTTCTATCTTGAATACTGTAACTTAAAGGAACACAACAAACCGCCTTTATTTTTGGTTTTACTAGTCCCCTTCCTAAAACTTTTTCTAAGAAGTACTTTAGCATAACTTCACAAAGTTTAGGGTCTACGATTTTTCCTTTCTCTATTGGGCTTACTACATGGGTCAGTTCGTCCGTTCTTCCAAGCATTCTCTTTGCTTTTATGCCGACGCCCCTAATGGTTCTATCTTTATTATTTCCAGTAAAAGCAACGAGAGATGGTTCAAATAGCACCAACCCTTCGCCTTGTTTTAAAATGGACGTATTGGAACTTCCAAGTTTAATAGCGATTGTATACTGCATTTAACCCATCTCCCGAAAAATTATTCCCCGATTAAATTAATCCTTTATTCTAAAGTATTTCTAATCTCTTTTTAAATAGTTGTTCAAAAGCCTTTTCCATAGTACGTGCTTCTTGTAATTCAAAAGACTTATCTATTTCGTTTTCTGTTTTGAATATAACGCTATCACCCAAAATATCGCAATGAATATCGGTAATTGCATTATTCATACCTATATCAAAACACTCTGCAAGTCTTAGCATTGTACCAAGTTTTTTAACTGCAAGTGCGTCTTCTGGTTCAAATAAAGATTGATATTTTATCCAGCTTGCAAGGTCAATTTCTTCACCATGATGAAGTGACGCTACAAAGGAAGCAAGTATCTGTTCTCTATGTGTAAGACCTAAGATTTCTTTATTTAAAATTGCATATGCACTATGAGCCGAATGTTTATAATAATTAATTATATAACCTATATCGTGTAATGCCCCTGCAACTTTTAATACCTTTAAATATCCCTTTGGCAATTTATGTACGACTTTTAGTTCTCTAAAAATTATTGAACTTAGATTTGCAACTTGTTTTGAATGTTGTTGTTGACGTTCATCCAAATTCATGATTGCACCACTTACGCCAAATTCCAATATATCTATAATTGGCTTATCTTGATTTAATACTATTGTCTTTTCCAAAATCCTGCCTTCAAGTACGCCATTTTTAGATATTATTACATTTTCAGTTTCAAACATAGCAAAAAGTTTTTGCATTATTATTAACGAAACCACAAAAGTGTCAACTCTTCCGTCATCCAAGTTCTTAAGTTTTTTAGTATCATCTAGTCCCATTTTCAAAACTTGCTCAATAATATGTTCCATATCTTCTTTATTCATTTCAAAGTTATGCGAACGATTAAACGGATACTTTTTGAATTTCATTACCATTTTAGATAAATCTTCAAAATATCTACCAATACCAACAAACTTTAATGGCTTCACTTCGTCAGCCCATTCAATAGTTTTTAATTGAGCGTCTATATAACTTGATATTGCTTCTATTCTTTTTTCTTCTTCACTAAATTCATCTTTGCTAAAATTTTGCAAAAGTGTTACTGGCCCAAATGAGAAAGTTGCACTATTTACAACGCCCCTTCTATTATATTGAACTAGTCTTAATGAATCTTGTTCCAACAAGCAAGCAAATGCTTTGTTAGAATCTACAGTTGCAAGTGTCGCCTTAAATAAAGCGTTTGACTGTTCGGTTTCATCACAAAAATCTAATTTGAAACCGCATTTTGTATATACTTCGTCCACAAAACTATTAAGATTTTTTGGTTTTAAGTCACTTAAAAAAGTACCTATGGTGTGAGATTTATCTACACCAAACATATTGCAAGTTTGCTTAAATTGTTTTAAAACATCTAGCGCCTTATCAATTTGTGGTCTTTTGAAAAAATGGTCTTTTTCGAAATCTTGCCCTAACTCTAATGGAACAACTCTTTTGGTTATTATATTAAATAGAGCGTTTGTTTTTGTTTCAGCAATAATCAATTTTGCCATATAATTGTTGATTTCAATAAATGCGATTTTTTCCATAATCATTCTCCTAAAAAAAGTAGAGTCCCCCTATTTAACGCATTTATTATAACATATTTGAACCAAAAAGTATATAGTTTTTTTTATTTTTTTAAATTTTGTCTAAGTCGGACATAGTCTTTACAATTGTGCCATTAGGACACGCTTTTACACATTCCATACACTTAGTACACTTAGATTTATCAAACAGAATCGTACTATCGTCAGCAAACGATAATGCACCCGTTGGGCAAACCGATACGCAGTTACCACACTTATTACAGCCTACCGAACAAACATTATTTATTTCGGTATTAACTTGATTATTGACACAATATTTACAAGCCGTTACAACTTCTTGATCTAGAGGTATCATCTTAATTAATTTATCTGGGCAAACTTTTGTACACGCACCACAACCTATACACATACTACGATCCACTTCTGCAACACCCATCTCATTTTTAAATATTGCCATAGTAGGACAAACCTTTGCACAGTCCATACAACCAAGACATGCATACTTACAATTCTTTACGCCATTGTACATTCGGTTCATATATGCACAAGTCTGCACTCCTTCATAATGGAAGTCCTCGCTTGCACGATTTCCACCCTTACAAAAAACATACGCAACTTTATCCCCACTCGTTTCGGCATTCAATTCAAGTAATTCTTTCAATTCGTCCTTTTTATCTGTAGAAAGATTAGGACAATCGCTCAAGTCGTACTCGCCATTTTTTAGACCTTCTGCGAACTTTGCACAATTAGTTCCGCATTTTTTACAATCTGGTTTTCCTTCTATAGATTTTTTTACAATGTCAGTTGTAGCACTATCCTTTTTCTTGATAAAGCAAAGATATACCACTAAGTAAATTAGTGATAATAATCCAAGCAAGCCCAGTAAAAAGAATAACAATTGAATAACTTTCATAACATTTTTCTCCTAAAAAGCGGTAAAAATAATTGCAAGAACCATAACTACTAAAAAGCTTAATGTTAAACCGCTATACCTATCAGCAGTATCTTTATGAGTATAATTTTTCTTTATTCCAGCGATAGTTAATAAAACTAACCATGTTCCTATTCCGTTAAAAATCACATAAAGCAATTGATAACCAAACTTCATAGAAACCGATAAAATACCTACCATATACATCATTTCGGTACAAGCAAGTATTGGAATAAAGTACTTAAATTGTTTTACAAATGCAGGACAAACCTTTGTGCAAACAAATTCAGCAAGTTGTACCATACAAGCAACAACAACCATAGCTACCAAAAACAACAATCCGCCAAGACCAAAGTATGTTAGTATAATTTTACAAAGTGCAAGTATAAGCGACGATGCTAGTTGCACGCAAAATAGTACCAAACTATAAATAGACGCGTTTTTGTACGAACGTGTTTCATTCATGGTTACGTCAATGCCGGTACAATTTCCAACCAAACAATTATTTGCAAGAAGTCCAGCAACCAAGACACCTAAAAAACTCGTGTAATCCATATTACTTATCTCCTTCTGCATTTGTATTGCTTTCTTCTGGCTTCTCTTCTGTACTTGCTACATTTTCTGAAACAGTTATTTCGTCCGCAGTCTTCATAGGAGTAAGTTCCATAAACTTATCTTCCAAAAATAGTTCATATCTATCTACTAAGCCCGAATAAGCAACTCTTTTCTTGTTTATATTGGCAAATATGATATTGTATACATATGCATAAATTAATACTAGCATCACTGCCCCTGCACTAGATGCAAAGAAACCAATTCCACCGCCAAACAAATTTGCGCCAAACAATCTGCCAAAGCCTAAAATTTCACGAACTAAACCGACTACAAACATACATAAAGCGTACTCACCGCCCATAATTACGCAATCAAGCATCGAATGACGAGCATCCTTTACCTTACTTGAAGTTTCAAACATATAAATAATAACTGTTGCAGAGAATAAATAAGAAACCATATTTGTAACAATTGCCGTATTATTTGGCACAAACTCCGAAAGAATGGAATCTATCAAATATTCAACACCAATAATCAACAATACATAGCAAGGTATTCTTACACTATCTACAACAATAGGTTTAAATGCAAAATACAACAAATTACATAAAACCATAGCAACAATAAGTACCGCACCAAACTTTAACGCTCCTAATGCCGATGTACATAGCAAAACTATAGGAGCAAGCCCTATACCATAAAAGGCTATTGGGCTTAACGCTTGACTATTATATTTAACCATTTAAACCCTCCTCTATGCTTTGTCCAAACTCAAATGTTTGATATCTGCTAAAAAAATCTGAACTTGAATCTTTATTGAATGCAATATTCGTTATAAGCATAATTGATATACAAAGCACCGCAAAAAACATTAAGCACAAAAATGCAGATAAAACCTTCTTATTTTTCATTATTTAATCTCTCCTGTAATTTTAGGTCTATATAATCCACGAGTTGCACTTGCTACTACAGTTACAATCATAGTTGCATAATATGCACCCATAGCATAATTTTTTGCATATTTCCACATAAGGACGGTTATAACACCTGCAAGTACCGAATATACACATTTTTCAAGTAGCGATTTTGGACAAACTGCAAAATCGGTAAGCAAAAAGAACGCACAAAGAACGGCACCGCCAGCAAATATACAATAAAAACCTTTTTCTATCCCAAAAAATATCATAGAAAAAACTAGCACAGTCGCAAGATAAATTACTGGAACTTTATAATCAATTATTTTTACTATGCAAAGATAAATTCCACCAATCAATAAAAATAATACAGCAACTTCACCAATACCACCAACAGTTAAGCCAAATATTACTTTCATTATTCCGCCATCTGGCAATCCACCATTATGTAAAATTGCAATCAAACTTTCTCCAGTTTTAACATGCTTAAACGCCGTTGTATAGCAAAGTAACGCTCCCGAAAATCCTATAATTGTTACAATAGTTGCAACGGCTGTCGGATTTACAAAACATTTATTTTTCCCACCCGACAATCTCTTAATCACAAATTCTGCGACAATACAACCTACTATTGGATACCAACAAGGAACTCCAGCTGGCATTGTAGCGGCAATTGTTAGCGCTGTAAACAAAGTTGACCAATCTGTTATATCAAACTTTTTAGTTTTGATTAAATTATAGATTATGTCATAACCCATTGTAGTAATGGCACAAATAAGTGTTATCAAAATTGCATTTATTCCGTAAATTACAAATCCAAACAATAATGCAGGAGCAAGTGCGATAGATAGATTTATATATATTCTTTTTATACTTTCTCCGCCCTTTATATGTGGGGAGAATGAAACAATATTATTATTTTCCATTAACTTTTATACCCCCTTATCCTTAATAGTTTGAGCCCCAAACACAATTCGTTGAACCAATCTTCTTCTGGATGGGCAGATAAATCCACACGCACCACATCTTGTACAATATTCAGCACCAAATTTCTTGCAAGCAACAAAATCTTCATCTATTACGTATTGTTCAATTTGCCTTGGAAGTAAACGTCTTGGACAAACCTCCGCACATCTACCACAACCGATACAGTCTAATTCTGGAAGTTCGGTAGCTTCCGCTTCGTTTATAAATACAATTCCTTTAAGCGTTTTAGTAGTTGCACTTTCAAGACCCGCTACTGCAACACCACGCATTAGTCCACCAGCAACAATCTTTCGAACGTTTGCACCATCGTTTGGTCTAAATGCATTTAAAATATAATCTAATGGGGTTCCTACCATCACCCAAGCATTAACACTTTCCTTTCCGCCATCTCCAACGCCTAAAATAGTAATTAATCTACGGGTATCTTGTACACCTTCACTAATAGCTTCAAACACTGAATAGCAACATGCAAGGTCTACAACAGCCATACCATATTGCATAGCATTTTTACCACCGCTAATTTCTTTTCCACCAGTTAAAGCAACAACAACTTCTCTTTCATCTCCAACAGGATATTTATCCGAAACAGTTGCAAGTTCTATAGAAAATTCACCATCGTACTCTTTTAAAGTATCTATAAATGGTGATAGTTTTTTCTCTTGGCCTTCGGTAACTACAATTTTGATTTTAGTTACTCTTATACAGTTTGCAAGATAAATTGCACCGCTAATAATCTCAACTGGTAAGGTATTTAATAAGGTAACATTAGTGGACATAAAAAGTTCATCGGTTGCACCATTTACAACCAATTCAACGGGCTTGTCTTCATCCTTTAAAATTAATTTTTGATACAAAGGAACGCCATCGTTATTTACAATACCAGCATCAAAAATTCTTTTAATAATAATTTCTGGGGTGAGTTGCTCCATATCAAGTTCTGGAAGACGCTTAACTATATTACTCTCGACTCTTTCGATTATAATATGCAAACACGACCCACCATAAACAGAAGGTCGTTTCTCAAATCCCAAAACAGTACCAGCACAAGGCGAATAAATAGTACAAGTTCTACCCTTTGCAAGTACAGAACCCATTTCCACCCTTTCACCTTCTTCTACCATAATAACCGCTTCTGCACCCTTAAATTGTTTTACAGGCACAGCAATTATTGCTGGCGCACCTAGTGTGACAACCTCGCTTCTTTCGTTATACGGATTTACTTTTGGTAAGTCCACCCCTTTTGTGTATTTGTACGATTTTATATTCATTATAACTTACGCACCTTTTAATTAGTTTTCTAATCAATATAATAATATCAAAAAAATTTTGGATTGTCTAATAATTTTGGTCTATTTTACACGAAATGTGTTTTATTTTGAATGAATTCATTTTATCAAATTTCTTTTCTTTTTATATACCCAGTATTGTTTTTAGTAGACTTTACAAGTGTTATAATAAACTGTACAACCCCAAGCACAATCAAAAATATACCAAAGATAATAGAAAGCGTTTTATTTTTTAGTTTTACAGCAACTAGAACCGCCACCACTGAAACCAATGACGCCACCACCGCTATAAGCCAACTACTTTTAAAATCTATCAATTTGCTTTTGAAATAAATGATACAACAAACAATTGAACAAGGTACAAAAACCAGCAAATTAGTTGCTTGAGCAATTTGCTGATCTACATTCATAATTAAGGTTAGTGCCGGTATTAATAAGGTTCCACCGCCCATTCCCATACCAGCTAAAACCCCCGAAACAATACTTATAAGAAGATAATATAAAAACTCCATCTTTACTCCTAAATTTATTTTATTAGCATCCAAATTCCCGAAAAAATCATAACTCCGTAAAATATATAACTCAACCACTCAGCACTTATTTTCTTTAATGCAAATGTCCCTATTATTCCCCCAGCACACGTTCCAATAGCAACAGGTAAAAGTATTTTATAATCTACCACACCTTTTACGATATAGGTAATTCCACTTATTAAACAAATTGGCAAAATTACAAACACTGCAGTAGTATGCGTAAGTTTCGTATCCATTTTAAAAAGAATAGTAAGTAATGGCACTAAAAGCATTCCGCCACCAGCCCCCATAAAGCCATTTGCAAACCCTACCAAAAGACCAATTATTATAGAAAAAAATATAAACTTCCACTTATTCATAATACTGATAGTATTAGTAAATATAGAAAATTTAATACAAAAAGTCTATTCATAAAAAAACCTACAAAAGAATTTTGTTCTTTTATAGGTTAAATTTTTACTTAGCAGCACAAATATTTAAAATTTTCATTTTGATTGTTCCACCGGGAGCAGAAACATCTACAATGTCACCCTTTTTCTTGCCTATAAGTGATTTTCCCATAGGAGATTCATTACTTATAAGACCCTTATTAGGATTACATTCAAGTGACCCAACAATTGAATATTCGACTTCTTCATCAAACTCTTCATCATAGAGTTTAACACGTGTTCCAACGCCAACAACGCTAGTATCAACGTCTTTAACATCTACTATTTTTGCAAGTCTTAAAGTTTCTTCTATTTTCTCAATCTCTGCCTCTAACTTCCTTTGGTCATCACGAGCAGCATCATATTCACTATTTTCACTCAAATCGCCAAATTCTCTAGCCGCTTTTAATTTTTCGACTACTTCTTGTCGTCTTGTTGTTTTTAAATAGTCTAAATATTTTTCTTTTTCATGATAGCCTTCTTTAGTTAAGAACATTTCTGCCATAATATCATCCTCCTTAATTTAAAAACTTATGTCGAAATTACGATTTGCTATTATATTATTACTTTTAAAATAAGTCAAGCAAAAAAAATCTCGTTTCATAAAAATTTTATTGCATAGAAATGTGTATTGTGGTAAACTACTACTTACTAAATTAATTGAGGTATGTTGCAACATGATTAGGCTATGGGCAAAAGTTATGGTAGACCATAAAATAAAAAAAGATTTAATTTATGAATCTATAGAACAGTATTCTAGAGATACATTCTTTTTGCATATCAGCGAAATTTGTCACCAGTTGGATATACCAACTCCAGTACTAATAAATGCACATTACTCAACTTATGAAAACTTTAATAATATTAAGTTTTTACCACGTGATTTTGTAGAGAGTATAGATTTTGATAATTTAGTTATCGAAAACGCTCTACTATAATCAATATATTAAGAGCAGTTTAATTAAACCGCTCTAATTGTTTCATTATATTCCAAATCTTGTTTTTTATTCACTATTTAACGCAAAATTAAATTGCGTTTTTCTTTTTTGCTCATCTTACTCCAGTTTTTCTTAGCATAATCAATTTTTTCTATCTCTTTAATTGTTAAAAATGCTTCTTTAAACATTGTTTCAGATAATTCAGGTTCTATTCGCAATTCGTCATCGTCTGACGTCATTATAAGGTTTGTAGCATAACTTGTTAAATTTTCAAACAACACCTTATTTGAACAATTTACTATAGTTGTAATAGTTGCATCGTTTCTGTATCTTCCAGAAATTTTTAAAAAGTCAACCAACCAATCAATAACAATATTACTAATTTTTGTAGACCTATTTAGAGAACTTGTCCCTGGGAAATATATAATTGTATCTGAACCAAACTCTGCGTTACGTTTAATAAACTCCTTTAAAATGCTCAACTTAAAGTTTATTAAATCTTCGCTATCATCTCCAAACACTCTAACCTTAACTTCTGCACTTTCACCGATTTTTGAAAAATCTTCATCGCTAATTTCATAGCAAAACGCAACAATTGTAGGAGCCCCAAATCTTTTTGCTATACTCTGTATAATTTTAAAATGCAATGAATCTAAAAGAACCGAATCGTCAAAAATCAATGTTCTAGAACCCTTCGCTATAGGAGTTAATGAATCAACTTCTTCAATCGTTTTATATTTTTTATTAGGGTAAATAATTTCTAGTTTATCAAAATTCTCTACTCTATCTTCTTCAACCAAGAATCTACCAAGGTATTCTATAACTATAGCTTCATCGTCTCTCGGTAAAAACGAAACCGTATCTCCAGTTTTTAACTCTATAGAAACTTCTGCACACAGTCTTAATCTCGACTTTGGGTCAATATCATAATTTACAACATATCTTTCACCATCTTCGTTTATCACAATACCATGGTTTAAAAACTCACATATTTTAGCTTCGGAAAAATCTGTAGTTGCAAATACACCACTACTCATACTTTCGACATCGGGTTCTGCCGCACATGTGTAATTATAAAACTTATCTGTAGGTCGACCTCTAGTTTCCCCAAGCGAATCATCTTCTCCTAATACAATAGACAATATATCTTCAACCAAATCTTCTTTTGTTGCATTTGTCGGACTCTTTACACCAACACTTCTGCCAATATCTCGAAGTTCACTTACTGACAACTTGCCTAATGTATCTTTCTCTAATTCTCTCAATTTATCGTTCATATCACTTTTCCTGTTATAGCAAACAAAGTGCTACCATTAAGAACTTAAAAAACTCCCAAGTTTTCTTGGAAGTTTATTTATTAAAGTTACATAACGCTTACTTTCTTGCGGTCTTTGCCGACTCTTTCAAATTTAACAACACCAGTCTTTTTTGCATACAAGGTGTCATCATCGCCAATACCAACATTAGTTCCTGGATGAACCTTTGTTCCTCTTTGACGAATGATTATGCTACCAGCAGAAACAGTTTCACCAGCGTAAGCTTTAACGCCTAATCTTTGAGCATTACTATCTCTACCATTCTTTGTAGAGCCACCGCCCTTTTTGTGAGCGAATAACTGTATGTTCATAAACATCATAAGTTTATTACCTCCAATTCAATATAATCTGAAAATCCTTCATTCAAATCGGAAATACCAAGAAGCATTGTTTTTGTTATGACATCAACATCATGTTGTGTGTTCTCATCCAACCCGCTAGGAATTTCAATAGACAAAAATCCATCGTCGTCATTCCTTTTTGTTTTGGCATTTACACCAGCGACAATTAATATTCCCATTAACGCCGTTTGAACTATACTCGACAAAGCAGAACAAACAATATCTTCCCCTTTTTCTCCATAGTTGGTGTGTCCGTCACAAGTAATTTTCTTGATGCTATTTCCTTTTTTTTCAATCGTTACATTAGTCATAATAATTAACCAATAGAAACGACTTTTAGCTTAGTATATGGTTGACGATGACCTTGTCTACGATGTTCGTTCTTCTTAGCTTTGTACTTGTAAACCAAAATCTTGTCTTCTTTACCATTTTCTAAAACTTCGGCAACAACCTTAATGCCATTAGCGTCTGAACCAGACTTAACATTACCGTTGTCATCAACAAATAGTAAGCACTTTAATTCAACCTTAGATCCAACTTCTGCGTTGATCTTTTCAGTCTTAAAAAATCTGCCAACTTCTGCCTTTTGTTGCTTGCCACCAGCTTCTACAATAGCGTACATTCTTGAAATCCTCCTCTTACCAGTCTCACCGTGTGGGTGGTAAAAATTTTTACACTTAAAAAATAAACCCTTTCCGAGTGGCTCGTGAAGTATTTTAGCATATCTTTTAAATTTTGTCAACGGCAAATAACTAATAATTAGAAAAATTTCGTTATTGTTTTATAACAAAATTCCTTTTCGACTTTAATTGTTTTATAGGCTCCTTCATCTCTTCTGTGCTAATATCACAAAAAACACTTTCTTTTATAGTAAACATTTCATTTAGACTTTCATCTACAACAACGAAATAATAAAAAGATTGAGCCTTTATTTTTCGCATTATTTTATAAACTGGCATATCTTGATTTACAACTGCGTACTGAATATTTAAAACCTTATCTTTATCAAAAATTTTATCTTTAATAGAAATTAATCTAAAATAACTACACTCCGAATTTTGTTTTACAGACGAATAAAAAAGCATAAAGCCCAAAATTCCAAATGTTATATTAAATGTATAAAATATTGACAAAACGAATAAAATCATGAGTCCTAAAGCAAAAAACCTAGTAACAATATACGCATATTTTACGGCGGTTTTTCTATCCATTTTCATACTTAAAAAGGACAATAAAACCCTACCACCGTCAAGCGGAAAAATCGGAAGAAAGTTAAACACACCACAAACCATACTAGAAACGCACATTTCAATAGTAAAATTGTAAATATTAGGATTTATCCACCAAAACGCAACAATAGTAAGTGAAAGCAAAATACTTGTAATCGGTCCCGCAACCGCAACTATTATTTCATCTTTATACAAAAATTCATCTAGGTTTCCACATAGCTCTGCCCCATATGGCAAAAGTCGAACTTTTAGCAATTTGTATCCTAAATTTTTTGCCACTAAGAAATGTCCAAACTCGTGAATTAGAGCCGACACCGTATAACACAAAAATGTTATAAGCCTTCCGGTAAAATAGCAATATACGCCGAACAATATAAAAAGTGGGTGAATAGAAAGCGGAAACCTTGATTTGTTTTTTGAATTAATTTTAACCACCAAGCAACCTAGATAAACTCTTTAAACTAACCCTATTTTCATTTCTATATACTCTTACATATAGTATATCACCCACTATACTACCTAGAATATCACCCGACTTACACTTTGCACCACTCTTAATAGCAAAATAATCAAAACCATAAAAATAGCAATCAAAACCAAAGCGTTCAAAATGCAACCCCTTCATTCCATACGCTTCTACAATATCGCATTCCATTTTTAACGGAGCAACAATAAAAGACTTTGGGTTTGTGTGCATAGCAATAAAACCATCTGAAGTTTCTTCAAATGATTTTATTTCGCAAGGGTACACTATACCAAAAAAATCATCTGAGTATACTTCTTGCCCCACACTCTCAGAGTAACTTACATTTTTAGTATTAAATAATGATAATTTTATATCAAAAATATATATACATTCACTGCTAAACATCAATACTAAAAACGCTATGACTCCGATTTTTTTAAATCGCTTCATATTAATATATATTTTTTTCTTTATTAATTTATACTAAAACAAAAATTTTGTTAATCTATCATACTAGATTTTAACGAATAAAAGGAATCAACTTTTCCAACCACCGCAATCATAAAAGTTCCATCACTATTTCGTTTTACTCTAAAATCTAAACTCTTTAAATCCATATAGTTTACCAAAACTTCACTAACTTCAGCTTTTACCGCCGAACTAATATTTGCAGGACAAATATTTTTATCTATATCCAAACACTGTTTAATTCTTTCACACGCTCTATCTATATAACTCATATTATTAACACCTTTTAAATAAACTTAATAACCAACTCCGTTTTGCTAAATAGTTAAACTTTTCATAAGTTCCCGCCATACAATTTTTACATAGTATTCCAAATGCATATTTTATATTTTCATCTGAAAATTCTGCACCCTTTGTTAAAAATGAATTGTACATATTTAATTCATCACTTTCGGGAATTATCCCAATCATCTTAACGCACAAAAGTTCTTCTATTTGGTCGGCGTCTAACATTTCATTTTTCAAGACTTTACTTCTTTCAATCCTATTTACCACTAAATTGATTTCATGTATTTGGTTAGCTTTTAATAACTGAATAACCTTATCCGCGTCCCTAATAGATGCAATAGATGGAGTTACCACAACTAGTGCACTATCACTTGGTTCTGTTGCCATATAAAAACCACTTCCAATGCCCGCCGGACAATCAATCAATATAAAATCAAAACTATTTTTTAATTCATCTATAACTTCACTAAATTTTTCTGTTGCAATGCGTTTATTAGTGACGAGTTTGCAACTTGGCAAAACAAATAATTTATCCAAAAAAGGAACTTGCAACAATGCTTGTTCGGGTCTACACCGCCCTTCCATACAATCAATCAAATCATAAACTATTCGGTTTTCTACACCTATTACAACATCTAAATTATTAAGTCCCACATCGGCATCAACCAAGCAAACCATTTTACCACAAGTCGCAAGCATAATACCTAAGTTTGCCAAAACTGTAGTTTTGCCGACACCACCTTTACCCGATGTCACAACAATTACTTTTCCCATTTTTACTCCAAAAAAAAATTGATTGATTATATTATCAATCAATCAATCTAATTTGTAAATGCGGTTTATTTTGTAAATTGTCGAAAATTAGCCTTTTAGTTTAGTTGTTGGTTTATTTTTTCTTCTTTTCTTAATTATATATTCAAGTACATACCACATGATTATAAGCACTTGTAGTGGTATACAAATAAAGAACAATAGTTCAGCACTTGTCCAATAAAAAATTAAATACCCCGAAAGTGCTATAGTCCAAACAAGAACACTCACACATATAGCAGTTTGCCAAATTTTTCCCCAAAGTGCAGAAAAAACTATTAATACTATAAAAAATGCTGGTATTGCAACTATAAATGATAACCACGCTCTATCTATATTGCACCAAAGCAATACAACAAACACAAGCGTTGCAATCAACCAAACTAGCCCTCCTGATAAAAGCGTTATTAGAACTCTACTGCTCTTTTTGCTATTTTGATTAAGCACTACCCTTGATGTATTTTCATTTTCTACAAAAAAATCATCAACCTTAATTCCATAAAGGTTAGCAAGTTGTTTTAAAACTAGTACGTCTGGAATTCCAAGCCCCCTTTCCCACTTGGAAATTGACTTGTCGGTGTAATTAATCTTCTCAGCCAATTCAGACTGAGTAAGCCCAGCATCTGTTCTATAACTTATTAAGTTTTTAGCAATAATTTGCTTTACATCTTCTAAATTTTCCATAACTTAATTATACAAATTGTATAGCCAATTTACAACTAAAATTTAACTATTTTTTACTCCACTCACAATAGAGTGGCAATATTTTTACTCTATTTTGTTTTGATTTTTAGTAGACTAAACTTTATTTACAATAGATTGAGTTTCAAACTAATTAATCATAAACTTGTATTGTACAAAATTTAAAAGGAGAAAAATTATGAATTTTTTACTAAGTACAGAATGTGCATGCGATATGCCACAAGAATTAATTAATAAATACAATTTACAAATAGCACCTATGCTTTTTTATATCAACGGACAAGAATTTCGGTCAGATGATAAAAACTTTTCGAGCGAACAAGTTTGTAAATTTATGAGAGAAGGTGCGTCCACAAAAACAACTCAAATAAATGAAAATGACGCAAAGGAATATCTAGAAGAATTATTAAAACAAGGTAAAGATATTTTACATTTTAGTTTCTCAAGTGCTATGAGCAACACCTACAACAATTTCAAAAAGGTTGCCGAAGAATTAAATGCCACAAACGAAAATAAAATTTATGTAATTGATACCCTTTGTCAATCTGGTGGCGTTGGACTACTTATCAAATTAACTGCCGACGAAATAATATCAAAAGACCTAAGTATAACCGATGCCATAAATTTTGCCGAATCAATAAAACTCAACATCGCCCATATATTTACCGTTGACGACTTAAAGTACTTAAAGCGTGGCGGAAGAATTTCCACCTCTTCAGCCGTACTTGGTACAATTTTAAAAATTAAGCCAATCTTAAGGTTATCTAAAGAAGGCGTAATTGTTCCCGCACAAAAAGTCATTTCTAGAAAAAAAGCAATTGCAACTCTAGCAGAAAAAACTGCTGAATATTATTCAAATAAGTTTGATACTATTTTTATCACCCACGCAGATTGTGAAGACGAAGCAAAAGTTTTAGCAGATATGGTTAAAGAAAAATTAGGTGTTGCACCGTACATAATGAGTTTATCCGCACTTGTCACTAATCACTCTGGCCCTGGCACAATGGCAATTTATTTTCATGCAAAATCAAGAGAATTTGAGTAAAATTTTTAAAGTAAAAAAACAACTTAAATTGTAGCAAATTTACAAAATTTTATTATTTTGTTTAATTTTAATTCTATTTTTGGGTCGAAATTTACCTATTTTTGACCACACAAACCCTTTTCGATTAGTAAGTTAAACCAAAAACCACTGCAAATTTATAACCAAAATTAATATCAAAATAGCATAAAAAATAGTCCGCAAATTTTACAATTTTGTAAATTTACGGACTAATTTTTATTCAGTTTTTTTCTTTCTTTTTATACAAATTGCAACACCCTCACCAACAATAACCACGCCCAAAAGTGTCCCAAAAATGATTAAATAATCTTTCAGTTTTAAACTATACTTTACTTCTTTTTGCAAAACTCCAATCAGTATAACGCCCGAATTAAATACCCCCGCTTCTATTTTTTCTCCGTCGATAATTGTTAAAGAATTACTTTTAATAAAACCTTTTTCGTTCTGCACGTACAATTCATAAATTTTATCACTCTCTATTTGTAGTGGAATCACAACTTTTACAAAGTCATTTAGGGTTGTTATTATATTATTATTCAATCTAATTTCGACTCTGAATTTGTTTAAGGATAAAAATTTATTGGTATCTTCAAATTGAATATCACCTAAACTCTCTATTTTTTCTAGTAGTATAGTCAATTTTGTGTCTGTACTAATAACATCGTTAAAAAGAGTTGTATTTACAATACATTCACCATAATCATTAGAAAGAACAATTTGTTTAATATCTTTTATATCCGAATACGGAAAATTTATATAACCAAAACCCGAACTAAAAGTAATAGATTCATTTTCGTTTTGTAAAGTTTTTGAAAATGTAGCGGTGCAATCATCTATAGTACAACGATATAATCCATCGCTATCATAGTTCTCCGACTTTTTGAAATTATGCTCTCCATACCCCAAATCTTCACGGTCTATTGTTCTAACTAATTCGCATAGTTTGCACCTTTGCTTTTCGGTTGAATAATGATGACAATCTCCATTTGTAATACTGATACTTTCAAACTGGTGGTCACCATAAGTTTCATCATATGTTCGTTTTGTTTCATCTTCGGTTGATGCATCATACCCACAAATTGTGCAATAGTAATTTGTTGTGTACCCCTTTTTAATGCAATTTCCATCAATATGCTTTGTTCCAAAAGAATGTGGTCCAAATGTATTATCACTTTCGGTTATTACCTTATCACACAAGGTGCATTTTTTAATTAAATAACCATACATTGTACAATCTCCAACTACATGACTTTGCGTAACATAATTGTGCTTACATTCGGTGGTCGTAGTATATGCTTTTATACATACATTATTTACTTTGTAGTTATCAATTACCTCGATTCCATTTACCACACGTCCTGTGCAACTATCCACCCAAAAGTTGGATTGCTTTATAAAACTTGCTCCTTCAACTGAATTAAAACTTCTATATGAACCAGCATTATTTTTACCTTCTACTGCTAATATGGTTTTTCCTTGTGAATTAAGTGTAACAACTACCGAAAAATATTGTCCTTTTTCAATCTTTACCTTTTGCTCGTCAGAAAATTTGACATATCTATAACAAGTGCCTACACTTCCGGAGTCATTAATAGTTAAAACTTCTTTGCCATCTATTGGAGTTTTCATCTTACTAGAACTTACATATACCTTTATTGTTGCAGATTGGTTTGTGGATAGAGTTGTCACTCCCGAATTAGTCGTACTATTTTCAATTATATAATAACCTACGCCATCTAGCAATTGTTCGCTACTTTTATTATAGAAAATATTACCCGCAGTAATAGAACTTCCCATACTTCCCGCCGAAACCGATAACATCATTGAAAAACCAACATCATATTGATATAAATTTTGGTCTTCACTGCGTTCAGAAATCTCTATAGAAAAATATCCATTAACTAAAGGTCCAAAATCTTCATAGGATATCCACACAAAGCCAGCATCTCCCCAATCGCTTCCCCAAGAATTTTTTACGAGCCACGCTCCATTATTAGTTGGAAGTGAATGCCCATCTTTAGTAGAAAAATTTTCTCTGCTATAATTATCATCCCAACCAACTATTGTTAGCAAGTGGTCGGTTGCTGTATATATACCGCTTGGAATATAAAAATTATAACTCCCATCGCCCGCCGTATTAAAACTATCAAGCACATATCTATCTTGGTTATCCATTTTAAATGACGCCAGCACCGAACCATTTGTTAATATTGCACTTTTTATATTTTCAATAGAAAAATCACTATCGGTAGTTTTATAGTTACGAAAACCAGTTACATTTAAAATTGAGTCTTTACGACTATCCATATCACTTGGTAAATTTAAGCAATAACCAGTTACCGAACTAGTGTTTTCTACATAGTCTTGATTTCTAAGACCAAAGCCACTAATTGCGGTTTCTATTGCTTGCATAAAATCTCCACCGCCATTGTAGATAAAATTTAATTTTGCACTTTCGTCCTCTATACCAGAACAATCTCCGCCATCTCCATAAGTTAAACTGCCAGTGTCGTTATCTTTACCATTTTTTACAAAATATGCAAAATCTCTTTCGCTTAAATTTATAGAATTATACTTTCCGTCATAGTTAAAATTTTTCTTTAAATTTATTTCAATATTATCCAATATTGAATACGCCCAACAAAGCCCTAACTGCCCTTGGTTTTTTATTGTAGTTATAAACGTTTTTGACCGTGGGTCATATTTTGACTCAAAGAAAGAACTGCCACTTTCATCTGCAATGGTTGTAGAATAATTCTTTATATTTTCCGCTTTACCAAAACTAAAATTTGCCGTCCCTAAAAATACGGCAACCAAACAAACAAAAATTATACCATATAACGCTTTTCCAAATTTTTTCATATTATATTCCTTATATATTTATAATAAATATTTTCGTTATCATTGTCAAATAAAACACCTTTTGAATGCACACAAAAAGCCGTTAAATAATCTTTTAACGGCTTAATCACATTATATAATATAGTAAACGAAATATGCTAAAATTAGAATTATACTTAATAAATAATTTATGACTCTTTCGCCTTTAAACTGCTTATTTGGCTTTTTAATCACCAAAATTGCAATAGTTGCAATAACAGAAACAAAATTTAGTATTACAAGTTTTATAGATGCAAAGTCGAATGGAACCAATATTGAACCCTTAAAGTAAAGTATTTCCGTGATAGTAAGTACTAGTGTATTAAATAAACACGACCCTAAGATATTTCCAAATGAAGCATCAAAGTTACCCTTATAGCAAAGTGCCAAAGTTGAAACTACTTCTGGAAGTGATGTTGCTATTGCCAAAAATAGCACGCCAGCCGTACTGGTTTCTAAGTTAAAATATGATGCAATATCATTTGTTGCATATGTAATAAATATACTAACCGCCACTAATAAAACTGAGCAAACAATAAATCTAAAAACAATCTGTTTTACACTCAATTCTTTTACTGGACTTTCTATGGT
Source organism: uncultured Clostridia bacterium (assembly GCA_934772525.1). Lineage (GTDB taxonomy): Bacteria > Bacillota > Clostridia > Christensenellales > UBA1242 > UMGS1908. Next base: position 54,537 of record CAKVMI010000001.1, on the reverse strand, counting down.
TTCTGCCTTTTTCGTTTCAATTTGGCTAACTTCAATCGGCTTAACTTCTACATCACTATCCTTTTTAGGCATTCTCCAAAGTGCAATTCCGTAAATTATCGCAATAACCACAAAACATATATTGATATTACCTACAACTAATTGGTATTCGCCCAAAAGTAATGGAACTATTAAACTTATATACATACAAACAAGTCCGATACACACTACCAAATGCGGCTTAAAATCTAGTTTATCTGCCCCATATTTTTTGTAAAATAATAAGATACAAACACCTAAAATCAATATATCAAATGAATTAGAGCCAAGTATGTTTCCAATTACCATACCCGATTCTTCTAAAAAAATTACTGAACTAAGCGATGTAAATAATTCTGGCAGTGATGTGATAATTGCAAGCAACACAGCACCCAAAAACGCACCTGATAAATTTGTCTTCTTATCCAATAAATCAATGTAATCAGAAAGTTTTATAGATAAAAATACAATTAAGCCCGCTAGACACACGTATGAAAATAATATATAAATTATTGGATCCACTTTAATTTACTCCTATTCTTTTGTTTGATCGTTTTCTAATTATACGGCAAATTCTATACTTTTGTCAATGTAAATATCTATAAACCAAAAATGTGTTGAAAATCAATTCGCAATTTGTTAAAATAACATTATGGAAAAATTTATATATAATAAATTAAGCGATTACTATAAATCAATTTACGCCGAAAGAACATTAAAAATATGCGTCGATGGTGGCTTTACGTGCCCAAATCGTGATGGCAGAGTTGGAACTGGCGGTTGCATATTTTGTTCTGCCAAAGGCTCTGGTGACCAACTACAACGAATAGATATTGCTTCTCAAGTAAAAAATTACCTAAATAGTTATAAAATTAACCGTGCAAATAAGTTTATAGTGTATTTCCAAAATTTTACATCAACTTATGATACCCCAGAAAATCTAGAGAAAAAGTATAACTCAGCTCTAATTTCTGAAAAGATTGTAGGAATAAACATTGGTACAAGACCCGACTGCATCACGCCCGAAATCATTGAAGTACTACATAGACTTAAATCAAAAACCGATGTTTATGTTGAATTAGGTTTACAAACATCTAATGATAGTATTGGTAAAATAATAAACCGATGTTTCACTACAGAGTGCTTTATAAACGCAGTAAAACTTTTATCTAACGCAAATATAAAAGTGATTGCCCACATTATGGTAGGGCTTCCAAACCAAACCGAGAAAGATATTTTAGATACCATAACTCTTTTAAATTCACTCCAAATTCATGGAATAAAAATTCACTCAACATATGTATTAAAAAACACTAAGCTGAATGAATTATATCTAAATAATTTATACACCCCACTTACAATGGAAGAGTACATTTATTATTGCGGACTTATTTTAGTAAACTTAAGACCGGATATAATAATTTATAGAATTACCGCCGATGCCCCCAAGTCAGAACTCGTGGCTCCTGAATGGAATTTACATAAAAAGATAGTTTTAAATAATCTAAATAAATACTTTTTAGATAACGATATTTATCAAGGTAAAAAATATAAAGGTCAAAATTAGTCAAATTATTTTTAGCACATTCAAAATAAAACGGCTTTTATGCTATCCATCTTCATATAAACACACAAATTTTCTATTGACAATTCACCCGATTTTGCATATAATTAGTTTATAATGCGAATATGGTGGAATGGCAGACACGCAGGCTTGAGGTGCTTGTGGGTAACTCCGTGCTGGTTCAAGTCCAGTTATTCGCACCAACAATAAAGCACTAGGGTTTTCCTAGTGCTTTATTACAATTAAAAATACCCTATTCTTTTGATGAAGCAAGCCCCATAAGGGTCACTTCACACTGAATAGAGTATTTTTTGTTACTTAACAAAGCAAGATGCAAGTGTGCTAAGTCCAGCAATTCCTGAGAATACGCCACCAAGTATTGATCCAATTCCAAGAGCAAGTTCTACTGAACCTTGAACACTCTTTCCTAGTACCATATGAATACTAAATTGTGGTGTTAAAAAGAAGAATACTGCTGAAACGATAAATGCTACTGCACTAACAAAAGCAAACAACTTGCTAGACTTGTGTGCAAGCATATTTAATAAACATAATACTACGCCTGCAAGAGCTAAAATGTAAGTTAAAAGATTCATAAATGAGAATGCAAAAACTTCTGTTTTTGCTGTTGCTACAAGTACATCAGTTTCTTTGGTGTAACCAAACGCCGTTTGAAGGCCGGTGTAAGTCAAACCTTTAAACTCTACGCTTGTAACAAACATCATACAAATTGCTGCAACTCCCAAAAGAAGTCCAAGTGCTAAACAAATCTTTGAAATGCTAACTCCAGATTTTTTCTTTGCCATATTTTCCCTCCTTATTAAACTATAACTATATATTAGCAAATTTGCAAATAGTAGTCAACTTTTTGATTAAATTAAATTAAATTAATTAAACTTTAATTTTTTAAAAAATGTATAAAACTATATTTTTTCAGTTTTTAAAAATTATCTTCCCTTTTTTTCATTAACCAAATTAAAATTTAAACTTAAATTTATGCTAGTCTTTCTATTATTTTTTCTGTTATAGCCATACACATTTTACTTGCCCTTTCAAATTCCACTTCATATTGGTTAGCCCCGCCAAAGAGCGTATCTGCAATAGTTTTAATAAATATACACGGAATATTATTTCTATCACAAGTTAAAATAATGCCCGCCGACTCCATCTCTACAATGTCAGCGTTAAACTTCTCATGTAAATTCTTTTTTTGTTCGGAGTCTGCAACGAATTTATCGCCCGAAGCACAAATAACTTCTTTTAAGTTTGGGAAAACCGATTTTGCAACATCTAACAATTTTTTGTTTACACCAATGTACTCACTTTCATAATTTAGATACCTACCAACCGCACAATTATCAACCGCGGATGTATCAAAATCATAATGAACAACCTTTTCAACCAAACAAACGCTTTCGTGAGAAAGTTCTTCGGTTAATGCACCAACAATACCAAAATTTACAATTAACTCTACATTATATTTAGTAATTAAATACTGAGTGCCTGCACTTGCAAAAATTTCACCAGCACCCGACTTTAATATGTATAGTTCAACATTCTTTATATTTGTTCTCCAAATTTCATAAGGAATATTTTCAATTTTTTCAAGTCCTGCATATTTTTCTATTACGGCTTCTATTTCTACCGCAACCACCATTCCAATTTTTTTCATTTACGCTCCCACATTTTTATTGGTCAAAGATAGTCAAATAGTTTTTAATGTCATTTTATTAAGACGTCTATTTTTCTATTTCAAATTTTTTCTCCCCAACTATTTTACCATTTTCTTTACCTTTCTTCAACCTGTTATTTCTAAAGTCTATTGCTTTTAGTTCTGCTTGCTTTAGTAGTGCTTTATTGGTCTTCCCTTTAATTGTCATTGTTTTTCGGTCTACCGATACAATTTCAAATTGCATAGGTTTACATAAAGTTGCAACAATATTTCCCGAACCATCAAGCACAGCACAACCTTGTTCGGATATAATGCAATCATTAGATTGTCTACCAATAATTTGAGAAATAGGAATTTCTGTTACAATTCCACGCTCATCGTTTTTTACAATAGCAATAATTTCTTCATTACACTCTTCTTCGGGTACAGAATATCTAAACTTAATAATTTTACCACTTATCACATCGCCAATATGTTTTTCGGAATATAACACGCTACTTACATCATCAAAATCTTTTTCGGCTTGTTCTACTTCAATTTGTCTTTTGTTTGCAATTTCAACTGCAAGTTTTATTGTTTCTTTTGATAAAGGCTTAGTACCATGCATATTTGCCAAGCAATTATATTGCGTTATATAGTCACTTATTCTTCTAATAGGAGATGTTGTGTGACTATAATGCTTAGATTGTAACGCATAGTGCGAAATTAAATCTTTATCTGACGTTTCATTTTTATTTGGATTTAATGTATCACTATAAACTGCCCTAGACTGCATTCTTATTAGGAATTTATTTATAGTTTCTTCCATTTCCGAACCTTTTGTTAACTCAATCAAGTCAATTATACCTTGAACCGACATATCCCCATTAAAATCGATACCTAGAACTTTAAAAAACTCATTTGCTTTATCCATCTTTTCTGTATTTGGCTTACTGTGTACACGATAAATAACATCTAAATTTCTTTCTTTTGAGTATTTCGCCGTTGCTTCATTTGCTATAATCATAAAATTTTCGATTACTTCGTGATACAACAAATGTTGCACCATTTTAATGTCAACTACATCTTTTAAGTCTTCATCAAATACAACTTCTCTTTCATCATTAGATAAAAACTTAATCATTTTTCTCTGCTCAAAACCTTTCTTTATGTTTTGTGCAACAAAATAGTTCATAAGTAATTGTTCTTCTGGGCTTAGTTCATTATTTTCATCAATCTTTTCTTTCAAATAGTTGAAATTAATCTTATCAATTAAATTATCTACCGCTTGCTGTGCTTCTTCATAGCTATACTTACATCTACTTTTTATTACTGCATCATAAATTTTGCTACTCTTTTCTTTGCCAGTATCTTTATCTATAATAACTTTAACAACAAAGGCAAGCCTATCTTCATTAGGATTTAGTGAACATATCCCCGTAGACAATTTTGTTGGCAGAATATTATATGCTTTATTAGGTGCATAAATTGTAAAGCCACCTTTTAAATACCTTCTACCAATTATACTATCTAGGTTTACATATTTCGTTACACTTGCTACTGCTATATAGCAGACCAAATCGCCATCTCGATTTATAGTAGAGTATATTGCATCATCCATATCCTTGCAAGTTGCGGGGTCTATAGTTGCAAATGGTAAATCTCTCAAATCTACAACATTACCCTTTTGTAAGTACTCCGCTTCATTCTCAGTGATTAGATTTAATTCACTACTTTCTACACTTGAAGGTATTTTATCCAATTCATTTTTTAGTGCTACCCCGTCCCAATTCATTATTGCACCATAATTTTCTGCAATAGCATCATATTCGTGAACTGGATTTCCCGCCTCTCCTTTTACAGACACAATGTCGCCACCCCAAAGCGGAACATCTTTGTTCTTTAATTTCATTACGCAAATCTTGTCTTGAAAATTTCCTTGCTCTTCCTTTTTATTTAATATAGGAATACGTCTTAAAGGAAAATTCTTTTGGTTTGGAATAAATACTAGTTCATCGTGACTTAACTTTACTACTCTTCCTAAAATTAAATCTCCGTTATTTTCGATTGTCTTTTCTTTTACGCTTGATATTTTTTCAACTCTATTTAATTTTTTTGTGCTTTTTCCTAAAATTAAAGCAATTGACTTATTTCCATAATTTTCAATAAGTACATCCAAGTATGCCCCCACATTATAGCCCATAGCTGTACTTTTACTAATTTTATACTTCTTCTTAGAATTTGGAGTTACAACAAAATACTCATCTCCCTTCTTTTGTAAAATTCCAACTTCTAGATTTTTTCCATTAAGAGAAACCATTTCACCGTCCATCGTTAGGTTTCCAGACGATTTTAAATAATCAAAAATCTTTGCAAATTTACTCGCCGAAGATATTTTGCCCTTCAATATCATTTGTTTTCTTATAATGTTTCGGTGTACTGGCTTGTTAGCATACACAAACTTATACACAGCACTCATACCCTTAACAAACTCTTCATCAAACTCCATAACAACAACCCTTTAACCTTTATAGTTTAAGTGTATCATTCAATATAAATAATTTCAAGTTATATGACAAATTTATTTCGGTATATTTCACAAATTAAAATTCTTACGATAGAATTTTTATCAAAATTAATACGCCCAAAAAATTTTCTTTCAAGAACTATATTATTGTTTTATAAATTAAAATTTCAGAAAACGCAATCTACTTAAAGTTCAGCTCTCTACTATTCTTCACGTCAAATGTGGTTAGGAAATTAAAATCATATTTTATTGCTCTTTACAATGTAAAATTTACGCTATTAAACATTAAAAACAAATAAAACTATTAAAGCCATTGTAATATCATCACATAAAAACTAAATTTGTCTATTCAAAAATTTTTAATTGCAAGTAAAATATTTGCCACGGAGGAATTTAAAATGAAACTAAAGCACATCGTAGCACAGTATTTGGAAAGCATCAAATACTCTTTAAAACAAAAAACTTACCTATTTTACTTGCAAATAAATGATATTTATATTGCTAAATTTGATAAAAAACTCACTTCAAATAATATAAATGAATTTTTCATCTGCATAAGTAAGGAATATTCTTATTCTACGACAAGTTTAATTAAAAATTTAATAAACAGGAGTCTGCTCTTTGCGTTTGAAAATGATTGGATAAAAGAAAATATCGCAATTAAACTAACAATAAAAAATCTTCAAGCAAGAAAAATTGAAGCACTAGAAAAACACGACCAGTCAAAACTTGAAAATTATATTTTAGAAAATAAAAAAATACGTCATTTCGGTATTCTAATAAGCCTTTATACCGGTCTTAGACTTGGTGAAGTAATAGCATTAACATGGCAAAATATTGATTTTAAAAATATGCTAATTTATATTGATAAATCGGTTGGAATAATCTCACAAAATCATAAATCTATAACCATTGAAGGTTCACCTAAAACTTTTAGTTCAATAAGAGTTATACCTATTTCTAAACGCTTACTAGATTTGTTAAAATTATTAAAACAACATTCTTCAATAGACTATGTAATTTCAAGCCGTAACAATAAGCAAGTTAACCCCCGAGCCTATCAAAGAACTTTTGATAACTTACTCAAAAAGTTACATGTTAAGCATTATGGTTTCCATTCCCTTCGCCATACATTTGCAACAAGACTACTCGAAAATGGCGTGGATATAAAAACAATTAGCGAACTTTTAGGTCATTCGTCGCCAACAATAACGCTGAATAGATATGTTCATACTAATTTGCAAAACAAACGAAAAGCCATGGAAATCTTCGCATCAAAAAGAAAATCTTAGTTAAAATTTCAATAAAAAAACAGCCTTTACGGCTGACGAAAATTGTACATTTATCTTACACATAGATGTACATATTTTAACATATTTTACACAAATTGTCAACCCTATGTAGTTAATATAAGCATAAATTGTAATTTTATATATGGCAATGCGTCATTTTGATATCGCATAGTGTCATTTTACAAAAATTTTGTTCATCTATGTGTAAGATAGATGTATATTAAACAAAAGGAGATAAAAAAATGAAAAGGAAAATTTTCGTTTACGTGCTTACATTGTGTCTAATTGTTGCTTGCTCATTTGCACTTACTGCTTGCAGTAATGAACACAATATTAGCATTAAACAAAACGATTATTTAAACATTTCGACTAATGTTTCTACCGCTAAGAGCGAAGAAAAAGTTACAATTAGTTACACCAAAAAAGAAAATTTCGTTGAAAAGCCCGGATACGAAGTAAAATTAATGGTGCAGACTAATGACCAAAAAGCAATAGTCGTTAACTACGATGAATCTGGCAACTACTACTTTATTATGCCAGATTGTGATGTGTCTATTTCCGCAGAATATTTACCTATACAATACACTATCACTTACGACCTGAAGGGTGGCGAAAACAATGCAAATAATCCCACAACTTATACAGTTAACTCAAATGACATAATTATATCGCAACCAACTTATACAAACTACTACTTTTCAGGTTGGACAATTAATGACGGTTCACAAATAGTTAGGGACTACACTATACCTAGCGGAACTACCGGCAATATTACTCTAAAGGCAAACTGGAAACAAACTTTAGATTATTCATTCTATTCTGCAACTTATACAGGCGAAGAATTATCTGTAAATGCATCAAACTTTGTGGGCTCAAATAAGGCTCAATTCGTAGAAATATCTGGCAATACAAAAGCCACAAATGCTGGAACATACAATGTAACACTATCACTAAAAGATAAAGTAAATTATTGTTGGTATGACGAAACAACTGAAGATAAGACCGCAACTTGGGAAATAGTGAAAGCGAAGTTAACTGTAGCTCGCCCCCCACGTATATATTATACTGGCAAAGAAATCTCAGTAAACAACAATTATTTTGTATATAATGAATATGCAAATTTAGTTGATTTAACCGGAACAACTAGTGCTACCAATGCTGGAACATACAATGTAACCTTATCATTAAAAGATAAAGCAAACACAACCTGGGAAGACGGAACAACCGAGGATAAGACTGCACAATGGATTATTGTTCCTGAAAAGGTTTATTTTTATATGTTTGTCACTAAAAATTATACTGGCGACGTAAAAACTGTTACTCCTGCCGATTTTAATAGTTGGAAATATAGTGACAGTGACCCATTTACCATAAGCGGAACCACTTCTGCCACCAATGTTGGAACATACGAAGTCACTCTATCGTTAAAAGATAAAGAAAATTATTGTTGGAAAGACGAAACAACTGAGGATAAGACTATACAATGGCGTATTGTTCCTGCAACGGTTTCTGTTAATCTACCTGACAATAAAGAATATACTGGTGATGAAATAACTATCACCTCTGCCGATTTTGCAGATTTAGAAAATAGTAACCTATTTACCATAAGCGACGGAACTACCTCTGCCACCAATGCTGGAACATACAATATTACATTATCATTAAAAGATAAAGAAAATACAATATGGAGCGACGGAACCACAGAGGATAAGACTGTACAATGGAGAATTGTTCCTGCAAAGGTTTCTGTTAATCTACTACTTGCCCGTAAAGAATATACTGGCGATGAAATAACTATCACCCCTGCCGATTTTAGTCAGAAATATAGCAACCTATTTACTATAAGCGGAACTACCTCTGCCACCAATGCTGGAACATACAATGTAACACTATCACTAAAAGATAAAGTAAATTATCGTTGGGGGGCAGACGGAACCACTGAGGATAAAACTGCAACTTGGGAAATTGGGAAAAAAAGTATCCATTATCTTCTTGATTATAAATTCGGTAAATATTCTGGCAAAGAACTCTCAGTAACTAGCGAATATTTTACAGGTTCTAGTCTTGCAGAATTAGTAGATGTAACCGGAACAACAAATGCTACCTATCCTGGGGTATACAACGTAACTTTATCTTTAAAAGACAAAGTAAATTATTGTTGGGAAGATGGAACAACCGAAGATAAGAACGCAACTTGGGAAATTCAAAAAAGAATTATTTATCTTCAAAGTTATAAATGGGAAACTTATTCTGGCGAAGAACTCTCTGCCTATAATGTTATAGTGGCGGATTCGCATGCTGTCGACTTTGTTAATATAACTGGAACAGCAAGTGCGACAAATGTTGGAGTATACGAGATAACACTATCATTAAAAGATAAAGAAAACACAATTTGGGAAGACGGAACAACCGAAGATAAAACCGCAACTTGGGAAATCAAAAAACGCAAAATCGCCACACTTGACCAATTTGAAACAATTTACACTGGCGACGAAGTCGTACTAAAAAATACCTATTTCATAGCAAATATTAATGATAGTAAATTCATTACTTTACTTGGAACAACTAAAGCCACTGAAGTTGGAACATACGATGTAATATTATCTTTAATAGATAAAACAAACACAACTTGGGAAGACGGAACTACCGAAGACAAAACCATCTCTTGGGAAATCAAAACACCTTCAAAAGTAACCTTAAAAAATGAAAAAACTGAAAAAGTATTTACTGGTAGCGAAATCTCGGTAACCAGCAAAGATTTTGTTAAGTTCTCACCTATTGCCGTTGAAATAACAGGAACAACTAGTGCCACCGATGTTGGAACATACAATGTAACACTATCACTAAAAGATAAAGCAAACACAACCTGGGAAGACGGAACTACTGATGATAAAATCGTAACTTGGGAAATAGTAAAAGCGAAGTTAACTGTAACTCGCTACACACCTTTATATTCTGGCGAAGAAAAAATCGTTACCAGTGTTAATCTTATTGCTGAAGATGATTATGCCGATTTTGTTACAGTTTCTGGTCAAACAAGTGCTACAGAACCTGGCGCTTATACAGTTACCCTTACACTTAATGACAAGATAAATATGACATGGAGTGACGGAACCACTGACGACAAAACAGTTAAATGGAAAATACAGCGCTTGGATTGGAAGAACAATGTAGCTGTGAGTGCGTTTGTTAAAAAGATATATACAGGCGAAGAAATAACAGTTACAAGTGCAGATTTTATTCTTGCAGAAGAGTATGCTGATTATATTACAATTTCTGGACAGACTAGTGGAACAGAAAAAGGTACATATACCGTTACCATTTCACTTGCCGATAAAGAAAATATGACATGGGATGATGATACAACTGAAGATAAAACTGTTCAATGGATAATTGCAGATTAATTGACCTTTTTATAGAAATAAAAAATAAAATTATACATAACAAACATTACAAAAGTCGTTCAATTAAAAATGACTAATAACGAAAGAACCACCATTTTGCGGTGCAAAAATGGGGGTTCTTTAAGCCTAACACCTCTTATGGTAATTTCCATAGGAGGCTTTTTTATGGCTAGTAAAGGACCAATATTTAATAAATTCAATGATGAATTCAAAAAAACTTCGTATAATAAGCTGAATATCAAGTGTTAGTTGAATACTGGATAGAATTTTACAATACAAAAAGATAAAAAAATAGGAAGAAACATAAAGTTTCTTCCTAAATCCTTTTTGTTTTAAGTAACCTTTATAGGGTTTTCTCTTAAATACTTTCATTTTTTTCTTGGTGGAGACGGTGGGAATTGAACCCACGTCCGAATATTCATTTTGAGTTGTTCTACATGCTTAGTTTGTAATTTAAATTTCGCTAATGTTGTCGATTACAAACAACCTACAACTTCGCTAGTTTTTGGTAAAAATCCCCTACTGTCGCCAAAAACACCAACTGAAGGTTTCTTACTTTACTTTGTTGCCCATCATAGTATAGTAAGCCTACCATAATGAACATGCCTAAAAGTTAGGCAGCGTATGCTAAATTGTTATTAGCGTTTATTTTTTTGCGAGTTTTTGTGCAGTCCGCCCTGCAACATGCTGTATACCCAAAAGTTAAAATACCCGTCAAAACCGGTCGTCCCCATAAAAATAGAACTAAAAACTATTTAGTAATTTTAACAACTTTTTGGTAAAAAGTTAAAAATTTGTTAAAAAGCACCTTTTAATTGCCTTTCGGTTTCTCTTTTTATGTCCTTTTCTTTAATTGATTCCTTTTTGTTATAAAGTTCCTTACCCTTAGCAACTGCAATTTCTACTTTAGCAAGGTTGTTAACCAAAAACATTTGTGTTGGAACCAATGTATATCCTTTTATATTAACCTTTCTTTCAAGTTTTAATATTTCGGACTTCTTTAAAAGTAACTTACGTGTTCTTCTGGTATCTACCTTATTCATACCATCGGCTTTTTCGTATTCGGCAATATGTGCTCCAAGCAAAAAGACTTCACCATTTCGAATAATTACATAACTATCTTTCAAATTTACCTTGCCCGCTCTAACCGATTTAATTTCTACGCCTTGCAAAGCAATTCCTGCAGTGTACTTATCTTCAATAGTATAGTCGTAATAAGCCTTCTTATTATCCGCTACAATTTGTTTGTCCATATTCTTTTGTCCTTTTGCTTGAATATTTTAACACACATTTCTGAATTTTTCAATATTTTTGCTTGAGATTAATCTTTTTTAGCAAAATCTTCTGGAAGTGTAAAGTACACCTTCCTTAAAATTAAGTCGGTATTAGAAACTACAACATTTAACTTTTGCCCCAACTTAAAGGTATTATTTTTGCCAAACATCGTCCACTTAACTTCGTCGTAGGTATAATTATCCTTTGGTAGGTCATCCATAGTAACCATACCTTCAACCGTATTTTCAAGTTGCACAAAAATTCCACTTTCGGAGATTCCAGACACAACGCCACTAAATTCCTTACCAATAAACTGGGTCATATATTCTGCCTTTTTAAGGTCATCCACTGTTCTTTCCGCTTCGTCGGCTAAACGCTCTCTTCTAGAAGATTGTTCTGCAGATTCCACAACGAAATTTTCGTAAAAACCGAATGTTTTACCAACCATTTCGCCGTCCATAGAAAGTTTAATAATTCTATGAATAGTAAGGTCAGGGTATCTTCTAATAGGCGAAGTAAAATGGCAATAATCTGCAAGAGCCAAACCAAAGTGCCCTACTGGAAGTTCGGAATATTTCGCCTTTTGCATACTGCGTAACAAAATTGAATTTATTACCGTTTCCATAGGTCTACCCTTTACTGCCATAATTATTTTTTGAACATCTCTAGGCTTTGGGTCAATTTCGGTGATTGAAAGATTTAAACCAAGTCCCTTTACACATTCATTAAATGCGTGCATTTTTTCTTGAGTTGGCACTTCGTGTATTCTGTATACAAATGGTAATTGCATATTTTTCATATGTCTTGCCACAACTTCGTTAGTTACAACCATAAATTGTTCAATAAGTCTATCTGACATATCTCTAGGCTTTCGATAAATGTCTTTAATCTTATTCTTTTCGTCCATATCTATTTGGACTTCTGGCAAATTAAAATCTAGTTGACCAGCAATATCTCTTCGCTTAATTAAAAGATTTGCAAGTTCTTCCATATTTTTAAGCATTGGCACTAGGTGTGCATACTCTTTACAAGCGTCCGCATCGCCATTCAAAATTTTGGTTACATTTTTGTATGTCATACGGTTATGACTTTTTATGAAGCCCTTGTAAATTTGATAATCTTTTATATTTGCCTTTTCATCAAACTTAATTACCACACTTAACGTTAGTCTAATTCTATCTGGCATTAATGAGCAAATGTTATTAGATAATTCTTCTGGTAGCATTGGAAGAACCATATCTGGAAAATACACACTAGTTGCACGCTTAAACGCTTCTTTATCTATCTCGCTATCTTGAGTTACATAGTGCGATACATCTGCTATATGAACAGAAAGTTCATACCCGCCATCAATTAATTTTAAACCTATTGCGTCATCAAAATCTCTTGCATCATCCCCATCTATGGTAATTATTAGGTCATTTGTGAAGTCTTTTCTATTTTTTAAATCGTGCTCATCTGGTTCATTCGCTACTGCTTTTGCTTCTAATAAAACGGTTTCTGGGAATTTTTCAGTCAGACCAAAACTTCTTACAATACTTAATGTATCTACTCCAATATCTCCAACATCACCCAATATTTCCGTAACCGCACCCATTGCCATTTGGTTCCTAGATGGGTAAGCCGTCACCTCTACTACAACCTTTTGGTTTGTCTTTGCACCCATTGTTTTGTCCATTGGTATAAACACTTGGTCGGCAAAACGTTTATCGTCTGGTGCGACAATAGCTCCGCCCGCATAAACCATAAATGTACCTACTAGCGATTTGGTAGAACGCTCTAATATTCTCACTATCTCTGCTTCGGTAGATCTGCCCGAATAGTCATTATTTCTTCCGCCTCTACCGTAATTTTTATGTTTAATTACCTTAGGGACTATTCTTGCTAGTACTATATCTCCATGAACCGCACCATTTACGCTTTTTTCTGGTATAAATAAGTCGTCACCCAGTTCACTTATGCGTTCTACAAAGCCAAAGCCCTTAATATTTCCAATAAACTTGCCTTTTACAATATTCGTTTTTTCGATTACCGCATATTTATGTCTATCGGTTAATATTACTGAGCCTTCATCCACTAAACTACTTAACATATTCTTTATTGCGGATATGTTAAAATTTACCTTTGCACCACAAATTTTGGTAATTTGACTCTCACTTAAATAGGTTTCTCTTTGACTTCTAAGCATTTCTAATAATTCGTTTTTATTCATATTTCCTCTCTTTTGTTATTATATGTGAAAATTACGGTTGATTTCTTTAAACATACGCTTCTTTTTGGTTAGTAATAATATAAACACGCTAATTATAGCACTTAAAAAATACATAAATATTGGCCAAATGTAATAATTTTTTACCACTATTAATTCTACTATAAAAGCCACCAAACTTACAATTAATAAATACACCATTCCCCTAATTAGTTGAACATCATATTTATTTGTCGCAAGAGATATTATAAGTGAAATTATTGTAGTCAGCGTTAATATGCATGGTGCTGTATAAATTACTCCCCAACCAAATAAAGTATTAAATACTAAGTGATCATAAACATCTATAGTCATGACCGCAAAACTCAAAATAAAGCCCGTTATTGGTATTCGCTTTATATGATTTTGACCTTCTTTAAATGGATAAAATACCACTTTCCAAATGGCAAAAAGTCCTATTAATACGTACGGAAACCAAATACACTCTATATTAAATAAAAGGTTTACCGCAACGGCAATTATAGAAACCAAAAGCAAAGAATATTTTACCAACTTTAGCCATTTTGCTCTATAAATGTAATCTAGGTCATAAATTGGGTAACTATTTTCATTTTCAGCTATTTCCGAATTCTCACTTTCTAGTACAAACTTACCACAAAGCGGACAATATTTTAAATCTCCCGCAACATCAACTCTACAATGCGTGCAAAAATTAGTTTTATGCATAATAATCTCTCCTATTGCTTTCTATCAAAATATGTACACCCTTTGCAGATAAACTTTTAAAAAACTCTTCTTCTATATCGTTTTCCTTAATTTTAGAAGAAATAGTAATACACAAATTGTCTTGAAAAGATATTATTCCAACCGTTTTTGCATTGTATTTAGGACGCCCTAAATTCACTCCGTATTTTATTATTTTTTGTGCAAATTCTGGAGGAACTTTCACCACACCAATATTTGAAACATTCATAGTTTGATATGCTTCGCCTACGGCGTGATATGCAAGTTTTATAATAACATTTTTTAGTTTTAATGGTGCAAGTTTTATAAATATGTTTTTTTGCATACTAACATTGTTATTTATAAATGCTTGCATATTTTCTTTTGTAATCTCAGTAAATGCATGCTTTATAATGTCTAAGATATCTTGCAAAATGTATCCATCTTCTTTTGGTGGAATATTTATATTTATGTACGCAGAGAAATTTCTAAGCGTTTCACTATCAAAGAATTGTCTTAAATCTATTGGCACCGACATTTTTATTGGTTTATTATGCTTTGGATATTTTTTATAGATTGCATACGCAAGTTCAGATACCATATACTCAGTTATAGTTGCATCATACGACTTTGCAATTTCCTTTAATTGCTTTACGCTCATCGTTCCAGTAATTGCGTTACAAACACCAAATTCTTCGCTAGTTCCTTTTATATGAAAAGCCTTACACTCTTTATACTTAGCCTTTGCACCATTTGTACAAAATCTATTAAATGCATCTTCTTTTTCTGCATTTCTAGGTTTATCCAAAACATCTAAAGCCCCAAGAGTACTTTCTATTTTTGTACCACACAAAATAAAATATCTTCTAAGTAGCGAATTGAAAAATTTTAGTATACTTCTACCATCTGCAACAGCATGGAAACACTCTACGCTGATTCTATTATTATAATAAAGCACCCTTACAATATGACTTTTAGGATCATATAGTTCAAAACTAGAACAAGGGAACTTTTCTTCCTTTTCGACCTTTGGCGGAGTTGACTTTTCTTCAAAATAGTTCCAAAATAAACCTGGCTTTAACCCAACATTAAAGGTCGGAAATCTTACCATTGTTTCATCTACTGCAAGTTGAAGTTTTTCTACATCAATAGGTTCGGTTAATAGCACAAAAAACCTAACAACGAAAGACCAATTTTCATCTTTTATTGATGGATAAAGTGTCCCTGCATTATCCAATTTAAACCAATCAGCCAACTTATTTTTTAAGTATTTTTTATTTTCTTCAGATTTCTTTTGTAATTGGTTTTGTTTTTTTAATCGCTTTAATTCTTTTTTTTGCTTTTTCTTCTCTTGTTTTTCTAGTTTCTTTGCTTGTTTTTGTTCAAGAATTAAACTTCGTTGTAATGCTTTTTGTTCTTTTCGAATTTGTCTTTTGCTTCGACAGTCTTGTTCTAATTCATTTTGTGTATTTTCTTGTTCCACAAAAAACATCTCCTTTGTTTAATGATTTACGATTTACAATTTAATTATATCATACTAAAGTAAAACACTAAATACTTTTTTTGTGATTTTTTAAATTATTAGCCATTTTTGACATTTTTGACAATAAATTATAAGTTATTTTACAATAAAGTTTTACGGGTAAAACAAAGTAACCCTAAAAATTAAATATTTTTAGATATTTCTCTTAACAAACTATTTCTTTCATTAACAAAAAAAACCTTACGGCGGTCTATTGCACCGAAAGGTTTTGTATTATTACTTCTTTTATAATAGTTTTCTTGTAGTTCAAATTAAACTAATGAATTATTTAAACTTCTAATGACTTTGTAAATATTTATAACTTTGCAAGTGTCCACATAAACTCGCCTGAAAAGCGTGCGTTGTTTAAAAGATCCTCTACAGATACTTTTACATATACGGTTTTTGTTTCAGTGCTTACATCTACACTTTTTATAGTGGTGGTAAGGTCTACTACGTCGGTATAACCTGTTCCGTCTTCAGATACTTGTACCTTTACGTTGCTATTAGTTTCTTCAGCGGAAAGAGAAAGTTGCGCCTTGTAACCATTTTGACTTGCCATTGTGGTTGTGTCAGCAACAAACTCAAACTTATACACAATATAGTTATTTGTTTTGGTTAGTGTCGCATTGGCCTCGTCCATGGTACTACTATAGTTTTCTGCTTCAAGTCCTGTAAAAGTCACCGTTCCCCAGTTTGTTTCGGTGCTTTCGCCAACTTTGTATGTTGCTTTTACCGATCCTTTTATTGAACCATCGGCTGTATAAGTAACTGTTGTTTTACCTCTACCATTTAGTGTAGTTGCGCAATATACAATAGTTGCTGTTATTGCAGATATTGCAACCAATGTAAGAGCAAACATTGCAATCACCAATTTTTTTGCTTTCATTTTCTTTCTCCTTTTTAATATTTATTACCCAAAAGAAACTTTAAGTTTAATAGACAAAACTTAACTTTTCGTCCTCATTCCACCCAACATTTTTGGTAAAATGTTAAAAACCTATATTTGTTTTTTTATCGCTCTACAAAGTAGAATAATTAACTAACTAACGCAGACCGCAAACCGACACTATACATACAATTAGCTAGTGAATAATACACATAGACACAGAAAGGACCCGCATTAATTCCATTACGCGCAGCACCGCCACGAAACACGCCAAAAAGATACTGTGATGTTTGGTTGGTAGTAGAATTGCAATAGTAGTAGTCACAAAGACCATTTGTACTACTGCCCACACCAGAATTTGCATTTGGTAAGCCTATAAGAGCATCTTTTAGGTTTCCTTGTGTTGCTACATCGGTTACCCCAAGTGTTCGGTATCTGCTCTCTGCTGTTGGCAAATTGTAACTAAGTTTATGGTATCCGGCACTATTTAATGCAGATATTTTGGTTGCGTAAGCGTCCGCTCCTGTACCAGAATATTCTGAGGTTAGCCAGTTATTTGTATTATAATCATAATTTTCGGTCGTTGCGTATAGGTTTATGACCGCCTCGCCCTCTCCCCTATTGGGGTCATCAGCGTTGTTTAATACAGCCATTCCATATACCCAAGTATGCATATTTGCCCAAGGGTCGGCTACCCCTAAGCACATTACCGAAGTGTAACTATTAGAACCTACATAGCCATCTAGTAGTACCCTTTTGCCATTTGCTGTATGCGTTAAAAACTGGGTGGTATACAAACCCTCTTTTTCGGTATATCCATTTTTGGTAGTGTTTACATAGTTTACTTTATAACCATAAAGCATACCTGCTTCATTTCCGCCATTTGCATTTGATACTTCCATACCAATTGTTGCACCCGACTTTATGCTTTCTAAATAATTTACTACATCATATCTTCTTGTTGTATTGGTTTCTGCAAACTTTACGCTTTTACCATAAGTGATTTCTTTGCCATTTATGGTTACCGTTAGTATTTCATTTTCACCTGCATTTTCTGCACTATTGTCTGCATTAGTTATTGCGTCATATTTGTTATAAGAACGGCAGTTGCCATCTCCAACCATATTTTGTGCGTTATTATCTGCATACTTAATTAAATACAAATAATTATACACAAAAGCGGTATAACCTTCGCCCTGGCAACTTTTTGCACAGGTATAGTTTTGCAATGTAGCATCTTCTTGTGCTGTTTTCCACGCTTTGGTTAGGTTTGTACACCACTGTAGCATATTTGTTTGCGATGTAATATTAACACTGTTTTCTGTTGAATAGTCGGTTGAATAGATTTCATTTAAGTAAGAAGATTTACAATAAGATAGTGGCATATCGTTATTTATGTAACTTCTTACAATCACGCCATTTGAGTTTTGTGCAAGCGTTTTATCTGGGTTATATACCGTTGCGGTAAAGGTTGCAGTGTAGTACCCTGGTACTTCTACCGAACCGGCAAAATCCTTTTCGGACACGCTTAGCCACTGGTTATTATCTATTATGCAACGCCTTATATACATAGTTGGGTAGTATGTATAACAATCTACGGTAAAGGTGGTGTCTGTATCTAGCGTTCTGCCACTTGCAAGCATTGTACCGGAAGAAATTGTTACATCTCTTCCAAACCACTCAAAGTTGTAGGTTGGGTCACTGAGTTTTCCTATTATCTCCCCCGTTTTAATATCTACATTTACTATATCTATTTTGCCATATACTGGCGTACTTGATTTTGTGTAATCGTCTACTCCGTAAGTTAAACTTGCATCAATTTTGGTTAAATCGGCATTGCCTTCACTATCCTTGTTTGTTAAAGCGGACTGCAAGGCTTCTGCGTTTGTGGTTTCTATTTTTGTAGCATTTGCATTTAGTGTGGCGTTATGCCCATATTTTGTCCACTTTGGGTCATCGGAATTTATGGGTTGATACACGCTTAATATGTCGTCATTACTCAAAAACACATCATAGGTTGCGGTAGTACTACCACCCCCTCTAATGTTTACAGCACAAATTACTTGCACCGCTTGAACGGAGCAAATTATTAAGCATACCACCATAAATAAAAACGCTCTAAATCTTTTTAACGCCCGCATAAGCACTCTCCAAAATTAGTTTATTTACAGCCCATTAATTACATTAGGCAATATTTCTACACCAATATTTTACTCTATCGGCATAAATATATCAACTTTTTTAGCATTAGTTTTATATTTTGGCTATTTTTAAGAGATTTTCTTTCAAAAAAACGCTCTATCCTGTATCTTAAAGTGATAGAGCGTTTTTGAAATATTAAATATAATAAAAATTTGCTGTATGTTTTTTGGTTGTGTTTTTTTCACTTTTGGGTCTTTTTTTGTTTAAAAGCCAGACTTCTTGAGGACAATTAATAGCCCCTAAGTTCTACCATTGATATGGTCTTTTTTAAAATATCTACAAACTCATTTGCTTTAGCTTTTGGCACTGCGCTAAGCCCTGTTGCATTTATGCAATCGGCACTTTCTTTGAATTTTTGTAAATATAGTCTTTTGTAACCATTTAATTCTTTTGCCATATTAACTATTGAATCTTTTGTATGAAATTCGTTAACTAAAGTGGTTCTAAGTTCGTAGTCTAATCCGCTGTTTTTTAGGTATTCAATACTCTTTTTAACATTCTCGGTTAAACTATTAGGAACTCCCGAAACCTTGCTATAATCGCCAAAGTTCGTTTTAATATCTATCGCTACATAATCTAATAGATTGTTTTCTATTAAGTCTATTAAGCAATCTGGATTTGTGCCGTTGGTATCTAATTTTACCAAAAAACCGAGTTCTCGCACCTTTAAAATAAACTCTTTTAAGTCGGGTTGCAGTGTTGGTTCTCCACCCGAAATTGTGACTGCGTCTAAAAGACCCTTTCTTGAACGCAGATATTCCAGAATGTCATCTTCGCTAATTTCTTTGTATTTGTCTAACACAATTCCGCCATTGTGGCAAAACGGACATCTGTAATTACAACCACCCGTAAAAATAGTTGCACACATCTTTCCTTCGTAGTCTACAAACGAAACCTTTTCTATACCTAATATTTTCATACTATTCACCAATAGAACTTATATATAGACTTGCACTTGTTCCAGCGATTGCTCCATCAGATACCGCAGTTGTAACTTGTCTTATGGCCTTAGTTCTGCAGTCACCCGCAACAAAAAGCCCATCGGTTTTAGTTTTGCAACTTTCATCGGATATTATGTATCCTGATTTATCAATATCTACAAGCCCCTTAAAAGCGTTATTATCTGGAACTTGTCCAATCGCTACAAATACAGCCTCCGTCTTTTCTTCAAAAGTTTCGTTGGTAATTGTATTTTTAAAGGTTATACTTTCTAATCTATCCTTACCATTAAACTTTTGTGCACTTAAATTATGAGTAACTGTAATATTTGGAGTATTTAGCACGGCATCTTGTAATACCTTTTCGCCAAAAAATTTATCAAATAATGTACAAACATGTACCGATTTGCAGTAGCCAGCAAGCATTAATGCGTATTGCAATGCACTATTGGCATCTCCAATTAGTGTGACGTCCTTACCTTCATAAAACGGACCATCACAAATCGCACAATAGTAAACGCCTTTACCCAAAAACTTATCTTCATTTTCAATATTTAACATTCTAGGTTTAACACCTGATGCTATAATAACTGACTTACATTCGAAGGTATGATAGTTGGTGACTACCTTAAAAATGTTACCTATTTTTTCAATATTTATAACATCTTCAACTTCGTATTCTGCACCAAGTTCGGTGATTTGCTCAAACAATTTATCCGAAAGTTCTACCCCTGAAATACTTTTTTCGGTTGGATAGTTTTCAACTTTAGGACTTCTAGCAATCTGCCCGCCAAAGCTTTCTCTTTCAATTATTTTAACCGTTCTATTGTTTCTTAGTGCATATAGTCCAGCAGTCATACCTGCCATTCCGCCACCAACTATTATTATGTCTGTCATAATACTACTTAATCTTTCCTTCTTCTATATATTTTTTAATGTCAGATACATTTTCAAGTTTAACAGTTTTTCCACCAACTTTAGCAAACAATGTAGGAGCCTTAGTAACTTCTAATGACTTTGCAAGTTCGGCATTTTCAGATGCAATAATATAGTTATATTTAATTCCTGCTTTATCTAAAAGCATCTTAGCCATTTTACAATTTGGGCATGTTGCAGAGCCAAATAATGTATTTTCGGTTATTCCACCCTTTTTAGTAGACTTTTTGGTTTTAGCGCTTTCTTCTGCACAGCAATCCTTTTCTTCTGTAATTAAAGTAGAGTGCGATAAATCATAGGTCTTTCTTTGTTTAAACTCCTGAGTTTTACCATCATTCCAGTTTGCAACTGGTCTATAATAACCCGTTATACGGCTATAAATTTCGGTAGGTTTGCCACATTCTGGGCAAGTTTCATGCTCGCCATTAATATACCCGTGAGTTTCACAAACTGAATAGGTTGGGCTAATTGTATAATATGGCAATCTAAAGTTTTCGGCAATTTTTCTTACCAAATTCATAGTAACTTTCCAATTCTCTAATCTTTGACCAAGGAAGGTGTGGAAAACTGTTCCTGATGTATAAAGAGTTTGGAATTCATCTTGAATTTTTAATGCTTTAAATACATCGTCGGTATATCCTACTGGCAAATGCGATGAGTTTGTATAATATGGAGCATTTTCATCGTTAGATGCAGTAATAATTTCAGGCCAACGCTTTCTATCATGTTTTGCAAGTCTGAATGATGTTGACTCTGCTGGAGTAGCTTCTAGATTGTATAAGTCACCATATTTTTCTTGGTAATCTGAAAGTTTTTCTCTCATAAAGTTAAGAGTCTTTTTAGTAAATTCTTGAGCCTTTTCGTCTGTTAAATCTTTTTGTATCCACTTAGCGTTCAAGCATGCTTCGTTCATACCAACCAAACCAATCGTAGAGAAGTGATTGTTAAATGAACCCAAATATCTCTTTGTATATGGATATAAGCCCATTTCTAGTAATTTAGTAATGGTATCTCTCTTAATTTTTAAGCTTCTTGCAGAAATATCCATCATCTTTGTAAGTCTTTCAAAGAACTCTTCTTCATCGTTTGATAGGTATGCAATTCTTGGCATATTAATGGTTACAACACCTACGCTACCAGTACTTTCACCCGAACCAAAATAACCACCAGACTTCTTTCTTAATTCTCTTAAATCTAGACGCAATCTACAACACATACTTCTTACATCGCTAGGTTCCATATCTGAATTTATGTAGTTAGAGAAATATGGTGTACCATATTTAGTTGTCATTTCAAATAGCAAACGGTTATTTTCCTTTTCTTCTGACCAATCGAATGTTTTTGTAATTGAATATGTAGGAATTGGATATTGGAAACCTCTACCATTAGCATCACCTTCAATCATAATTTCGATAAATGCCTTGTTTACCATTTCCATTTCTTTTACACAATCTTTATACTTAAAGTTTTGCTCTTTACCACCAACTATGCAGTTTAATTCTGCCAAGTCTTGTGGAACAACCCAATCTAGTGTAATATTTGTAAATGGTGCTTGAGTACCCCATCTAGAAGGTGTATTTACGCCATAAACAAAACTTTGAATGCATTGTTTTACTTCTTTATATGTTAAATTGTCCGCTTTTACAAATGGTGCAAGATAGGTATCAAAAGATGAGAATGCTTGAGCCCCTGCCCATTCATTTTGCATTATTCCTAAAAAGTTTACCATTTGGTTACATAATGTGCTTAAGTGAGATGCAGGTGTAGACGCAATTTTACCCTTAATACCGCCTAGTCCTTCAGTGATTAATTGCTTTAATGACCAACCAGCACAGTACCCTGTAAGCATACTAAGGTCATGAATATGTATATCTGCATTTTTATGAGCATCTGCAATTTCTTTATCATAAACATCACTTAGCCAATAATTAGCAGTAATAGCACCAGAGTTAGACAAAATTAGTCCACCTACCGAATAAGTAACAGTAGAGTTTTCCTTTACACGCCAGTCAGCAAGTTTTAAATATTTATCTACAGTTTCTTTATAGTCTATTAGTGTATTACTAATATTTCTAATCTTTTCATGCTCTTTTCTATATATAATGTAAGCCTTTGCTACATCTTCATACCCATTCTTCATCAAAACAGTTTCAACCATATCTTGAATGTTTTCAACAGTTGGAATGGTATCTGTATATTTTTCAGTCAGATATAACTCAGTGATTTTTGCCATCTTCTTAACATCTTGAATATTACCATAGCCTAAACTAAGCATTGCTTTTGTTATAGCATTTTCAATTTTAGTGATGTCGTAATCAACGGTTGTTCCATTTCTCTTAATTACAGATTTAATCATAATGTTCTCCTAAGTTTAAAAATTATGTAACTAAAAACGAAACATTTTAGCGTACCGGCAACGCTTTTTCTAGTCAATTTTTAGTGTACAAACGAATTTTAACACAATATATAGTCTTTGTAAAGCGTAATAAACACAATATATTGATTTTATACACTTTAAACGAATTTGCAAAAAACATAAATTATTTTTAAATTTTACTTGATTTTTTTCTAAACTCGGGAACACCTTTATTTTACAAAATCTTTGCTTATTTTATCAAAAATAAATCTCACAACTTGTTCATTTTTTTATAACAATCTGACTTATTTTAACTATTAAAAAGTTACTTTTTGCTCGAAATTTTTATGCATTTACAATTTAAAAATACTATATATAGTTATAAAAGTATAATAAATTTTGCATCAAAAAAACCACCATTGCATAAACAATAGTGGTTTTAATAAACTTAAAATATTATCTCTTAGAGAATTGTGGAGATTTACGAGCCTTCTTAAGACCATATTTCTTTCTTTCTTTCATTCTTGGGTCACGAGTTAGTAATCCAGCCTTCTTAATTTCTGGCTTTAATGATTCATCATGCATACTTAATGCACGAGCGATACCATGACGGATAGCGCCTGCTTGTCCGCTAAGACCACCACCATAAACATTTGCATAAACGTCATATTTAGCTTCAGTTTCGGTGATTGTTAGTGGTTGACGAACAATAATTCTTAATGTTTCAAGGTCAAAATATTCATTGATATCCTTACCATTAACAACGATTTTTCCGCTTCCTTCTGGAATAAGTCTTACTCTAGCGATAGATTTTTTTCTTCTACCGGTTCCCCAGATTTGGTTCTTTTTGCTATTTGCTATTTTCTTTGCCATATCTACCCTTTCTCCTACTTAACAATATTTAAAACTTCTGGTTGTTGTGCTTGATGTTCATGGTTAGCATCACGATAAACTTTTAATTTCTTTATCATTTTTCTACCAATGCTGTTCTTTGGAAGCATTCCCTTAACTGCTTCACGAACTGCGAAGTCGCTCTTTTCCTTCATAATTTTGTCATAGCCAACTTCTTTTAGTCCACCAACATAACCTGAGTGATGGCGATAGAACTTTTGTTCCATCTTTTTACCTGTAAGAACTACCTTATCAGTGTTAATAACGATAACATAATCTCCGCAATCAACATTAGGGGTAAATTCTGGCTTGTTTTTACCTCTTAATACACTTGCTACTTGGCTTGCTAGGCGACCAAGGGCAACTCCCTCTGCATCAACGATGTACCATTTTCTTGTAACTTCTTGTGGTTTTTGCATAGTTGTTTTCATAAATTTAAAACTTCCTTTATTATTAATATAATTAACAAAATAAAAAGCGTTTGACGCCAAACCAAATAACTTGATTTAATTAACTTTGCTGTCCTATTTTAATATATTTACAAACCAATGTCAAGGGTTTTGTGAAAAAAGTGCCAAATTTTTATCAAAAAATGAATAAACCGCTTATTGAAATTTTGCAAAATTTGTGCAATTTATACAAAGCCCTAAACATATTAGTGTATTATTGTTTCTATATATTAATTTTTCATTACATAGATCGACTATGGAGTAATTCTTTCTGGTCCTCTAAACAAGAACATTGCTTCTTTAAGGTTTGCAAGTTCTAGTAAATTCATAGTAATTCTATCTAGTCCTAAACCAAATCCACCGTGTGGAGGACAACCATATTTAAAGAATTGCAAGTAAAATTCTACGTCCTTTTCTAGTCCCTTTTCTTTTGCTTGTGCACACAAAATATCATATCTATGTTCTCTTTGTGCACCCGTTGTAATTTCTACACCCTTCCAAATTAAGTCGTATCCTTGAGGAATACCATCCTTTCTCATATGATAAAAAGCTCTTTTTCTTGCACCATAACCGGTTACAAATAAAAATTCACTTCCATATTTTTCCATAGAAAATTGTTTACAAAGTTTTTCGGCTTCGGTTGTTAGGTCATCTTGTTCACTTTCTGGAACAACCAGTCCATATCTAGTATTTAATTCGGTATATAATTCCTTTAAATCAATGCGTGGGAATGGCAATTTTGGAACTACTACATCTACACCAAATACTTCCTTTACTTGTTCGCCGTATTTTTCTGAAACCTTTTGTAATGCATATGTTAAAAGTTCTTCTTCAACCTTCATAACATCTTCAAAACTATCTATGTTAGAAAACTCTAGGTCAAAGCCTGTAAATTCGGTTGCGTGCTTTCTTGAATGAGATTTTTCCGCTCTAAATACTGGGCCACATTCAAAAATTCTACCAAGTCCACCCGCCATAGCCATTTGCTTGTAAAATTGTGGACTTTGGGCTAAATAAGCTTTTCCACCAAAATAATCTACAGCAAATACTTCGGAGCCCGATTCTGACGCTGTACCAATAAGCTTTGGAGTATGAATTTCAACAAAATCTTTGTCTAATAAATACTCTCTCATTGCGTTAGTAAAACAAGTTTGAACCTTAAACATTAATTGGTTTTTATCCGTTCTAAGGTCTATCCAACGATAGTCCAAACGGTGGTCTATATCACTATCATCTGCAATAGGATTGGCATCTGCTACACTTGTAACTTCTACTGCATCCACCAAAACTTCACGACCGCCAAGTTTTACAAACTCACTAAGAACTAGTTCACCCGAAACTTTAACTGTTGCTCCACTCAAAAGCTTACTAAAAACTTCGCCTACTTCTGGGTGTGCTGTTTTATCTACCGTTAATTGAATTTTACCTGAAAAATCTTTTACGACTATAAACTGCATAGTCTTTTTATCTCTAATAGTATCTATGCTGGCATAAAAATTGACTCTACCTTCTTTTAGTTTTGAAATTTGTTCCATTTCTAATTTTGTCCTTTTTAATTGAATTACTTACTTAGTATAAATTTATCGACCAACTTTGTCAACTATTATTGATAATCTATTAATATGAAATATCGTCATATTTTACAGATTTCATATATAATCCGTAAGGTGGCACAGTTTTACCCGCCAAACTTCTGTTTTTACCTTGTATTATGTCTGACATAGCATCACCATCTTTCCTTCCAGCACCCATGTCTATAAGCGTTCCCATAATAATTCTTACCATATTATACAAAAAGCCATTACCACTTATTTCAAATTCATACAACCCATCCCCAAGTTCATTTATAGACGCCGAATAAATAGTCCTAATAAAATCGGTCTTACCGCTTTTTCGTGCCACAAAACTTGTAAAATCATGTGTTCCAATTAAAGCATTTAATCCACTCTTCATTTTTTCAATACTAACATTATCATTAACTCTTAATGCCCTATTTTTAAACATCACTCTTTCAAAACGTGATAAATAAAATCTATAAGAATAGGTTTTTACTTTAACTGAAAACCTTGAATCAAATGTAATTGGAGCTTCAAAAACCTTCAAAAAATCTATATCTTCAAACCTTCCGTCATTCAATTCATATAAAAGTCTATTGCAATCAATGTCTTTTTCAGTATCAAAATGTGCTACTTGACCCAAAGAATGAACTCCAGAATCTGTTCTTCCGCTCGCATAAATTTTTACTTCTTCGTCAATAATTTTAGATAACTGCTCTTCTACAACGCCTTGTACCGTTCTTTTGACTGGTTGCACCTGAAAACCCGCAAAGTTTGTACCAATATATTCAAATACCATAACTATTCTGTGTAACATAGCACTCTACAACTCCTTAAATATAAAGAAATTTGTCTTATAAACAAAAAAATTATCAAATTCCTTTGACTTAACTACTTGCAATTGATTATAATATAATTTGGTTAAAAATTCAATAAATTGAGAGGTAAAATATGAAAAAATACATAACCGTAGATGGTAATACCGCAGCGGCAAATATGGCTTATGCTTTGTCTGATATGGCAATTATCTATCCTATTACTCCATCTTCTCCAATGGCTGAAAACATTGATGAATGGCAAGCAGCCGGTAAGCTAAACTGCTTTGGAAACAAGGTTAGCGTTACCGAAATGCAATCCGAAGCTGGTGCCGCTGGAGCATTACACGGAGCACTTACTAGTGGTGCACTTGCAACAACTTTCACATCGTCGCAAGGTCTTCTATTAATGATACCTAACATGTATAAAATCGCTGGTGAATTACTTCCATGTGTTATCAATGTTGCAGCACGTACACTTGCAACTCATGCACTATCAATATTTGGTGATCATAGCGACGTTATGGCGTGTCGCGCAACAGGTTTTGCAATGCTTTCTGCCAGCAGTGTTCAAGAAGCACAAGATATGGCACTTGCAAGTTACTTAACGACAATAAATTCAAGGGTTCCATTCCTTCACTTCTTTGATGGATTTAGAACATCACACGAAATAAACAAAATTGAAGAAATAGATTATGATACTATTAAAACAATGATAAATTACGACGCAATTCAAAAGTTTAAAGCATCTGCAATTTCTTCAGATAACCCTACTCAAAGAGGAACCGCACAAAACGGCGATGTATTCTTCCAAAATAGAGAAGCTTCTAACACTTTCTACAATCAACTTCCTACTGAACTAGAAAAAACATTTGATTTAATTGCAGAAAAAACTGGCAGAAAGTATAAATTGTTCGATTATTATGGTGCAAAAGATGCTACCGACATTATAGTAGCAATGGGTTCTGGCACCGAAACCATTAAGGAGACCATAGATTATTTGGTTAAAACTGAAGGACGAAAGGTTGGTGTTGTTGTAGTTCACTTATTTAGACCATTCAGTACATCTCACCTACTAAAGGCTCTTCCAAAAACAACCGAAAGAATTACCGTTTTAGATAGAACCAAGGAAAGTGGTGCAATTGGCGAACCACTTTACACTGATGTATGTTCAAGTTTGTTTGAAAGCGGAATTACTGGAATAAAGGTAATTGGCGGAAGATATGGTCTTTCTTCTAAGAACTTTGACCCAGACCAAGTACTTGCAATATACGACAATATGGCATCAAATAAACCTAAAAATCACTTTACAGTTGGTATTACTGATGATGTTACAAATACATCTATCCCAGTAAAAAAACATATCAACACCCTACCAAAAGGAACAATTGAATGTAAATTCTTCGGTTTGGGTTCAGATGGTACCGTTTCAGCAAACAAAAATAGTATTAAGATTATTGGTGAAAACACTTCTTTATACTCTCAAGCATATTTCGTTTACGATAGTAAAAAATCTGGAAGTATCACAACTTCCCATCTAAGATTTGGCGAAGTTCCAATTAGATCCACTTACCTATGCACAAATGCCGACTTTATAGCTTGCCACAACCCTACCTACGTTAAAAAGTTTGATTGCTTGCATGGTATTAAGGACCATGGTATTTTCCTACTAAACGCTCCTTGGACAAAGGAAGAAATGGAACACGAACTTCCAGCAAGTATGAAGCAAACCCTTGCTAAAAAACATTTAAAAGTTTATGTAATTAACGCAAACGCAATTGCTAAAGAAGTTGGTTTAAATAACCGTATTAACACAATTATGCAAGCATGCTTCTTTAAGCTAACTAACATCATACCTTGGAATGTTGTTAGTCAAAAGATGAAGGACGCCGTTGTAAAAACCTATTCTAAAAAGGGTGACGCCGTTGTTCAAATGAATATCAAAGCAATAGATAGCGCTGACGGCCATATGTGGGAATTTGTAGTTCCAGAAGACTGGAAAAATGCCACAACCGGTGCTAATGTAAATAGCAAATGCTCTGACCCATACTTTAATTCAGTTATTGAACCAATCATTTCTCAAAGCGGAGATAACCTACCAGTAAGTGCATTTACACCAAATGGCGAAGTTCCAACCGGTACTACCGCACTAGAAAAGAGAGATATTGCTACAACTATCCCTATGTGGATTCCAGAAAATTGTATTCAATGTAATCAATGTGCTTTAGTTTGCCCACACGGATGTATTCGCCCATACCTTCCAAACTCTGGAAGCGAAGAGAGCAAAAAAGTTGGTGCAAAACCAGCAATAGGAATTGCTGGCAAGGACTTTGTAATACAATGTAGCCCTATGGATTGTACAAGTTGCGAAAACTGCGTAAACACTTGTCCTGCAAAAAACAAAGCACTAGTTATGGTAGATAAAGAAACCTATCTAGAAAAAGAAAATGAAAAATACAATATCGTTAAAGATATTGAAAATGAACAAAGCCTATTTAAGGCAAATACAGTTAAGGGTAGCCAATTTAAACAACCATTATTTGAGTTTAGCGGTGCTTGTGCTGGATGTGGTGAAACTCCTTATGTTAAACTACTTACCCAATTATTTGGCGACCATATGATCATAGCAAACGCTACTGGATGTTCTTCAATTTATGGTGGTAGCAACCCTACTTGCCCATATACAAAAAATAAGAAAGGTCAAGGTCCTGCATGGTCAAACTCTCTATTTGAAGACAACGCAGAATTTGGACTAGGTATGTTCCTTGCTCACAAGAAGAACACTCAAAGTTTAGTTAACCTTATTAAAAATGGTGTAGAAACAATCAAAAAAAGTGAAAATCTTAATAAAGCCCTAACCGAATGGTTAAACGGAAATCGTTCAGACGATAACCGAAATACAATTATTGAACTATGCAAAACCGAAAACACCAGTGAAGATGCAATTCGCTTTGCACATGAAATAATTGCTCTTAATAGTTGCTTAACCGAAAAGACTTTCTGGATACTTGGTGGCGACGGCTGGGCCTACGATATAGGTTACGGCGGATTAGACCACGTTCTATCTAGCAACGAAAACATTAAAGTTCTTGTTTTGGATACCGAAGTTTACTCTAACACCGGTGGACAAGCAAGTAAGTCTACCCCACTTGGTAGCGTAGCAAAATTCGCTGCTAGCGGTAAGCGTACTCACAAAAAAGACCTTGGCGCTATTGCAATGAACTATCCAAATTGCTATGTTGCAAGCTGTTCTATGGGTGCTAACCCTGCTCAAACCATTCAAGCATTAACCGAAGCTGAAAACCACAATGGTCCAGCAATTGTAATCGTTTATGCTCCGTGTATTAACCATGGTATTAATATGAGTAAAACTCAAGAAACTGAAAAGAATGCCGTTCTTTCTGGTTACTGGCCTCTATACAGATTTGACCCAACTAAGGAAAATCAACCACTAACCATAGACCCACCATTCAAAAACGCAGACTACAAGTCATTTACCGACCTTCAATCAAGATACTTTATTCTTGCTAAAAAGGACCCTCAAAAGGCTGAAGAATTAATTCATGAAGCAGACCTATATCGTCAAGCACGTTTAAATGAAATTAAAAAATTAAATGACTAATTAAATCAATTCAAAAAGCGGGAAGAAAAATACTTCTCGCTTTTTATATTAAATTTCTTTGTACATATTAAATACTATATAAAATAGACTTTTATTGCTTTGGGTAAGAGAGAACAATCAAAATGCCAAATTATGAGTGAAATATCCGAATACTAAATTAGATGGTATAATTGCAATTATAGTGCTCAAGTTAAGCAAATATAATCTGTAGATGTTTAAGCTAAACAAATACAATCTATGATAGTTACTTAATTTATCAAATTTTATATCTATATATTCTAATGAAGTAATAATGACGCCACCATGCAAGTTTTTATCATCTAACTTAGTATTATGTCAGACATAACTTACGTTTTGCTTGAAAATTTAATACTATGTCAGACAATAATCGATTAATTATAGCCCCGCCTTTAAATTCACACCATTAACTTTATGGTATACCCTATTTTCATTTATAATTAACTTTTTGTTTATCTCATCTTCTAATGAAAAGCCCAAAAGTTCGAAAATTCCAAGCAAATATATTGCAACATCGGCAAGTTCGGAACCCAAGTCATCCTTTTTCTTCATAAAAGCGTCACACGCTTCCGCGACTTCACCATAAAGCAAGCAAAATTCCATATACAAGTCCGTTGTATTAAACCCTTTATTCTTTTTGTTTTCAATTATTCTTTTTTGAACCGCATTTAAATCCATTATTTATCTCCTTAATATATAAAATTGTTTAAATATCATTAACACCGCACTACTTATCCTTACACGAGTCAACATCTAAAGTCAATAGATTAGTATAACAAAAATAAAATTAACGCCGAAATGAATACTTTTTACTCAAATCGGCGTTTATGTTACTTTTTATTCTTCTTATTTAATTTTAATTCATTGAGTTGGAACTTATATGTACTTTCACACATATCATCTAGTGTTTTAGTTGCCTTCCACCCTAATTCTTTTAGTGCTTTATCTGGAGATGCGTAACACTCGTCAATATCGCCAGGTCTTCTTGGTGCAAATTTGTATTTTACTTTGCCACCGCAACATTTATTATAGGCATTTACCATATCTAATACACTATATCCAACGCCCGTTCCCAAGTTATAAATAACCAAACCACAATTTGTTTCAAGTTTTTTAAGAGCAGCAAGGTGACCATCTGCCAAATCTACCACATGAATATAATCCCTTACGCCTGTACCATCCTTAGTGTTGTAGTCGTTACCAAAGATGCTAAGTTCTTTTAATTCTCCAACTGAAACCCTTGAAATATATGGCATTAAGTTATTAGGAATTCCCCTAGGGTTCTCGCCCAAAAGTCCACTTTCATGAGCGCCAACCGGGTTAAAGTACCTTAAAATAGCAATGTTCATACTAGGGTCAGCTTTGCTTACATCCTTTAAAATCTCTTCTATGAACAATTTTGTTCTACCATAAGGATTAGTAGCACTTGTAGGAAAATCTTCAAATAATGGCATAGTTTCAGCCTTGCCATAAACGGTAGCCGAACTACTAAAAACAAGGTTTTTAACGCCGAATTCACGCATAATTTTAAGCAAATTAATGGTGCTTTCTAGGTTGTTCTCATAATATTCAATAGGTTTTGCAACGCTTTCACCAACAGCTTTTAGCCCAGCAAAATGCACAACTGCATCGATTTTGTTTTCGGTAAAAATTCTTCTAAGCCCAGTTTCTTTTCGCAAATCATATTTGTAAAATTTAACATCTTTACCGGTAATTTTTTTAATTCTGCCCAAAACTTTACGCTCGCTATTGCTTAAATTGTCAACAATAACAACTTCTTCTCCAGCATTAAGTAATTGAACCGCCGTATGCGAACCAATATACCCAAGCCCACCTGTAAGTAAAACTTTCATAACTCACACTCCTTTATATCCTTTTAGCCCATTATACACTAAACGCAATAAATTAGTCAAATAAACTGAATATAAAAATATATGCACTTTGTAACAAAGCTTGATAAATAAATTAAAATGTTTTGGTAATTTTTATCATATGCAATATACAAACAATTCGTATACTAATCTTGATCAAAATTATCAGTATTCCTATCTTTAGTCTTACCATCATTACTCATATTAGTTTCGATACCATTAGGTTTGACTGCACTTTCTTCATTGTTATCCTGAGATATAATTTTACCATTATCAATTTTCTCTACAGAATCATCTTTATTGTCTATTTTATTTGTCGCATTCTTTTCGTTTTCAACTAAAGTTTCTGCCAAAATTATATCAGACATAAGTACTGAATTTTCCATACTTTCAGGATCTTCTGCTACAAATTCTACAGGAATAACACTTTCATTGTTAACAACCGCAGTCTGATGCCTTAATTTAATATTTCCCAGTATACTCTTACCCCACGCTACACATTGTTTGAACTCTGGCAAAAACATAAAGCCTAATATTAATGTAGTAGCAGCAACTACTGCACATACACCAAACCTAAGCACAAGCAACCAAATTCCGCCTGTTGGAATAAGTCCGCAAACAAAATATGTAATCGCACAACTAATTAGCATACAGATAGAATAGTATAAATATTTTAGGAAATATTTTGAGTTGCTCTTTTTAAAATAACATTTATTTAAAACATAAGGTTCAACCCATAGTGGCATAGCAATTGTACTTATTATTGTGCCTAGAATGATTCCAGATAATCCTATAAACTTAGCCAAAACAATTGATGAAACCAAATTAATTATCGATTCTGCGATTGGTTTAAATCGATCTTGATAAAAAAGTCCCGCACACTCTTTAAACGCATTAGCTAATTCACGTGATCTAGATAAGTAAAAATTCACACAAATAATAATTAATGTAGGAAGGTCTAATAGCAAAGATATAGACTTATCCTTTGTTAAGATGGTATCTATAAATGGATTTGCCAATACAAAAATACAAACTGTGCAAAATGAAGTAATCATAAAGTGAATCATATTTAGTTTGTTGAATAAGTCATAATTTTCTTTTTCGTTTCTACTAGCGATTGAGTTCCCTATGCTACCCCTTATTGCGTTAATATATATGGTAAAAATGTACCCAACATTCGTTGTAATAAGCACATAGTTAGAATACCTTCCTAGCACCGAAGCACCTATTAGCAAATAAATAAGTATGCTATCTGTTCCAAAAACAACTACTCCACCGATTTTGTGGAACAGCATAGCAAGTACGTTCTTTTTAATTAACTGCTTAGTGTCTGCGTCTATATCATTTTTAATACCATTAATTAAATTGTTGTACTTCTTGTTTGTAATGATATATATTAACACATTGCTTATTAAATTGGTAACGCCAACAACACCTAAATATAAGTAAAAGTTCTTTATAAAGATAATAATTACCAGTTGTAACAAAGATTGTCCAAGGTTGGCAACAATGTTTACCTTAGATTCTATATCTTGTCGCTGGTCGGTGTACAGAAGAGCCCTTCGATGAGCAAAGAAATAGCTAATAACACTATTAAATAGGTATATTAAATATACCGCATAAAGGTTAACATCAACTTTTGGTGCCTTTGCCTTAAAGTAACCCATAAATGGAACAACACAAAGCCCAAGAATTGTTACTAAGCAACCTATAGTTATATAACATTTCTTGTAAAAATTTAACAGTGCATTAACTTTGGCTGTATCTTTTTCCGCCATAGGCTTATACATTGCAAAAACAATAGCACCGCCAATTCCCATTTCCGCCAAAGACAAAACGGTTAATATGTTAGAAAATAAAGAATTCAAACCTAAGAATTCTTCATTGAAATAATAAATAAAATATCTTCGTACTAAAAAGCCTAATATAATTTGAATTAAATAAGCTGTAGCAGAAAATATAATATTTCTCGTAGAATTTCTTGTCCTAGATTCAGTCATTCTTAGCCCCTTCGTTTATGTATTTCAACCATTTATCTTTAATTGCCAAATTATCAAATTCATAATCTAAAACCTTATTTTTTAACTTTTTCAAACTCTCCTTATTAGAAATCAACTCACATAGTACCCTAACCATCTCAGCTTTATCTTGTGCAATAATTCCATAGTCACCAACCATTTCTTTAGCTGGGCTAACATTTATTGTTAACACTGGTACAAATAAAGTCATTGCTTCTATATACACAATACCAAACGATTCCCAAATAGAATTTAATACAAATAAGTCACATTGCTTAATAATATTGTATGGATTCAATCTAAAACCCCATAGTTTAACCTCGCCTTGTAAACTATACTCTTTTATTTTATCTTCAATTGCGGATCGACAAGAGCCATCTCCTACAATATTAAGCACAAAATTGGCTCCAACATTATCTTTAACTTCTTTAACTATATCAATTAACCCTAAATAGTTCTTTTGTTGTTCCAACCTTCCTACCGAAACTAGTTGCACTTTATTAGAATCAAAAACTGCATCAAGCGGATCATTCGCTTTATCAATAATAGTTTCTTTGCATATTGGATTATACATATAGTCTAACTTATTTTTTATTTCAGGCACTTTCTCAGCGACTCTATTCATACAACTTTTGGAGACTAAAAACATTTTATCGAACTGCTTTATTTTTTTTATTTGGTACCTGTTGAAATTGTCCGCCATATAGTCATCATGGTTAATGACATATTTCTTCTTTGCTGAAATATTGTTTAGAACATATTCGGCACATCCAGCCCAGCAATCATATACAGGGCAAACTTTTGCATACGATATTGCAACGTCATATCCTTTTAGTTTTTGTGAATGACGGGTTGCAAAATTAACAAATGGTTTACGATTATGTGTAAACTTACATATTCCATCCATTATGATCTTAAATAAATATTTACTCAACCCCAGTTTCTTGCACGACGGACGTTTTTCTACAAAGGTACCCATGTATCCTTTAGGAATTATTAAATTAACGTCTTTTGGCAACTGCGATATTAAATCTCCATCATTGCGAAATAAAACGACATCCAACTCGCATGAATCTTTCATTAATTTCACAAATTCAATAAATGATTTAGCAACACCACCAACATTTACTGTATTAAGGACAAGCGCAACCTTTTTCATCGTTGTTCACCTTTTTTAAAATTTTTATAAGGAATAAATTTTAACATATAGCCAATAAGCCCATATATTCCTAGATTAAACTCTTTTACTCGGAAGTTTTTTAGATTAACGTATTTTAGCCACGCATAATACGACGCTGAATAGCCAACTTTTTTCCTTAAGGATAGTTTTTGTTTTATTGCGTAATATGCAGCTTGTTTTAATGCATATGCATAACCCTTTGGATTTTTAAAAAACAGTCTCATCCCTTGTGCGGTATACCCATCCGGCATATATTCACCTACATAGTATAAATTAACCGATGCCAACATTTTGTACTTATATAAAAATTTATTGTAATATACACTTTCGGTAACAAATCTTTCATCTTCAAAAATAGGGAAATGATAACTCTTTGCTATACTAGTTTTAAATAATAAACATGTGTCTGTTTCATATCCATATTTAGTGTACAATTCATTGAAATATAAAAGGGTCTTGTCTGGTGCCCATTTATCAAAAAATGGTTCTCCATTCGGCTTTGCTCTTCTGGTAACAACGCCACAGACATCATCCATTTTGTCAATTATGTCAATTTCTTTGTACATCTGCTCTACCGCATTTTCTGTTAGATAATCATCCGAATCAACACATACAATGTAATCTGTACCGCAAATCTCATTTGCTTTTTCAATAGCAGTATGTTTTCCACCATTTTTCTTTTGAACATAATCTATTTGAAAGCCAACCGCTTGTTTTTTCCATTCTTCAAATAATTCTGACGTGCCGTCTGAAGATCCGTCATCAATTACAAGCCATACGAAATCTTTATTAGTTTGTTTTTTTAAGCTTTCAAATAAATTAGGTAATAAATGCTTTCTATTATAAGTTGGTGTAAAAACAGTAATTTTAACCATTATTTTTCTCCTCTGACTTTTTGTTTTAATTTATTGTAATTTTTTTTACCAATAATTTTTCGTAAAACGCTCTTCATTTTGTTTGCAAACCTTTTGTGTAGTGGAGGCTTTTTTACCCAAGACGCTAAATATAAATGTTTTGAGTATGTTTTTTCAGTCAAAAATCTAACCTCTTTACTCTCTCCATCTAACGGACAGAAATATTCGGGAGCATAAATTGAAATATCGTCAAAATGTACAGTTCTGCCGTTTGGTTCAAGATTATAGTTCTTTATTAAAATATTTGTAGTTCTTACACAAACCGTTTCATAATTTATATCATTACCTACATAAAAACTACTTTCCAAATAACTCTGATAAATTTCGCTTACGACTTTACCATTTTTCTCCGACCCAATAATTAAGCCCGGTGCAACGTATAACCGTTTTCCACAACACTCGTATCCCATAAAACATTTTTCTTCCAAAAGGTCGTCTAACGGCTTTAATAATTCCACATCAACATCTAAATATATTCCGCCTTCATTCTTTAATATTAAAAACCTTAGAACATCGGAAGCAAAAGCATATTTTTTAGCATCATACGCATCTCGACAATATTTGCAACAATCAATATCCAAATTTGTTTCATCCCAGCGTTTGATTTCGTAATCGGGACAATATTTTTCCCAACTTTTAATGCATTTTTTTACCATAGCCGGCAATTCTTTATTCCCAAGCCACACATAATGAATTATTTTTGGTATCATCAAACCTTTCTCCTTACCACCTTAAATTCAAATTACTGAAGATTATTTTTTTCTCTAACCTAATTACAATTATTCTTATTTACTTTTGTGTAATCTTCTAAATACCTTTTTTATCTTACCAATAACTCTATTGAAGAAATTTTTGATATGCCCGCCGATATTTATTTTTGATATCTTAATAGCGTCACTTTCGTTATTAATCAATGCAATTAATTCTTGACTCATTTTAAAATAAATATTTTTGTTAAAATGATTTATATTGTTTGTGAAATCTTCTTGACAATTAATAAATTTATTAACATCTAACAACTGAATATTAGGTCTTGTTTCCGCAAGATTACGGATTAAAGCATTTAATTCTTTATTGTATAAATGCCTATCGTTATACGCCTCTTGCTTATTATTTACAAATTCTGTTTCACTGCCCAAAACTAAAATTAATTTCTTTTCATCAATTAAATCCGCGATTTTCTTAATATTGTTGAATACATCCTGTGGTGACAATCTTCCAATAAAATCATAATTAGATTGAATAAATTTCAAATTCTCTTTGTTAAAATTACAATTTGCAACAAATAATTCTTTATTAATGTATTGGTTCCATTTACTTTCATCCGTCAAATCGTTTGTATATTCACCAAATGCCACAACTATCCCATCACTTTTTCTCTTATATAAGCCTAAATTTGGATCTGTAAATAAACTATACACAACAACTTTAATATCATCATTAAACATATCTGTTTGATACATTAATTTATCACCAAACGGCAATTCATTGATAACAGATAATTTTTGCTGTTCAGTTAAAGTCTTGGATTGAATTATATGTGCTGTATGGTTTCGCTGTTCAATAGAAACACCTTTATCATTAACATAAACAAACTCTGTTAGGATATTTTTTGACGGATTGATAAAAGAGAACATTTGCGACATATCGCACGGACCCTTTATTAATATCTTATCCACTAAATTTGCTTTTTCACTCCTATTTTTAGCTTTTCCATTATTAACCCAATAAGGATTTCCGCTTTTTGGATTAGATGCGACTTCCCCAACTATTTGCAATTCTGGTCTACCAATAGTGTTATAAACATATTGTTCAACACCCATATTCAAGGTTCTACAAGAAAATACGAAATGTTCTAGTTTATTGCCTTTTATAGCATAAAACCCAACTATTCCATAATCCCCAAATCTATCTACTACTTCAACGTACCCGCATTTTATATTTGAATCACTGACTAAGTCTGCGATTTCCTTTTCATTTAACCTAATTTTTGTGAAATTTAATTGGTTGGAACGATTTATCAGGTCAGTTAATCTGTCAATATGATTACAGCAATCGTTTTTTATTGTAACTTGTATATTGCTTTGTGATAAAAATTCCTCATTTGTTCCTACTTGTGCCTTAAATTCCCTTTTTGTTTCTAGAATTTTATATTGTTTTAAGCGATCATGTCCAAGATCTTTTTTCTCTCTTTCATCATAGAATTTATACAGGTCTTTTAGATTTTCAGGCATACACGTCATAATATTAGGACACGCAGACCTAACTTCTTCAATGTTTAGTGCATTATCGTCTATAAAAAGAACATTTGGTTCTCGAAGTTGCATTTCCGCAATAATTTGTTTTACTCTGTCGCCTTTTGGTGTCCAATTAATAGATCTGAAAACAAAAAAATCAAGAATTCCATTTTCCCCCAAAACTTCACATACGGTTTTTTCATCATTTTTTGAACAAATTGAATTAATTACTCCGCTATCCGTGGTATTTTTAATCAACTCTATATTTTTAGGGTTAATTTCCATGTTACCATCTGACAAAGTTCCATTCCAGAATGTTTCATCTAGATCCCATATTATTAACTTTACCTTTTGTAAATCATACATTATTCACATAGCCTCCTTATTTTGTCAACAATCTGCTTGTTTGGGTAATTGTAATTTTCAAGTTGTTTTTGTTTTTCAACAACCAAATTACGATTTTCTAAAATGTGTTTCAGCTCTTCTAAAATACCGCTTTTAGAATTTTCACAAACGAACCCCAAATTTCCAACCAGTTCTTCAGCCGAACATGTTTTTGTTGTTAGCACAGGAACGCCCAGTGTCATCGCCTCTGCATATACCATTGGAGCGGCCTCGTGGTAAGAACCCAAGAAGAATAAATCAGCATTTTTTATGTAAGGATATGGGTTACTTTTATTTCCATAAAATTTAACATAACCATCCATATCGTTTGTCTTAACAAATGTCTCTAAGTCTTCTTTTATTTTTCCATCACCAACTATGTGCCAAACGAAATTCGTATTAATACTATGTAAATTTTTAAGAACATTGAGCGTTCTAAGGTGCCCTTTTTCTTCACTTATTCTCGAAACCGAAACTATATTAAACACGTCTTTAGAATAATCAACAGTATACTCTTTTGCCTTTTCTATAATAGTTTGAGAGTCCGAAAAATTATACAAGTAATCTATTTTTTCTTGCAATTGCGGTAACGCTTGTTTCATCTTTTCAGCACAACTTTTAGAAACACACAGAATTTTATCAAATTTACTAAGTCCATCTACTACAAACTCTGTATTTAACCCAGATGACTGAAAATCGCTATGAAACAAAATAAATTTTTTCTTAGCGTTTACCTTTTGCAAAACAAATTCCGAAGAACCAACACTAAAAGTTTTATTGCTTGTAGACGGAGCGAATGAAATTGCGACATCAAATTGTTCTTTTATTTCTTTTTGCCTTTTTAGTGCAAATTTTAATGGAAGCCTATTTGTAAAAACTTTTGACCACAACCTAAGAAATAACCATTTTAATCTGAAAAATATACCACGTTTTTTACTATCAGCATAGGAAACCGCAAATGGGGTTAAGCTTTTATTTGCATAAACAATATTAACATTGCTAGATAATATATCTTCATTAATTTTATCAAATGTGAATAAAGTCAAATCAATATCTTGCTCTTTTGAAACACTGTTAAGAAAATTAATGCAAGAGGACGATATCCCTCCTATGTAAAAATCTTTCTGAACAACGGCTATTTTCATAAAGTTTTTCTCCTATCTACTCTTTTGATCCCCATATTGTAGAGTGAATTATATTTAGTAACACAATAAATTTTTATACACCTGCATATTTTTTTGCTAGTTTTTTGTAATACAACTTTGCCGGCAAGTATAATAAATTAATTAAAATTCTATTTTCCAAATGGTTTTGTTTGATTTCTTTAAACGTATATCCCGCCGCTAGAGAATAAACAATATATGCTATTGTGTATTTAACTCTAATCTTAAATTTAAAGCCTTTTTTACTTAATTCTTTATAACAAAGTGCTGCACCCTTAGGGTTTTTAAATAGCCTTTTATGAACACCATCAGACAACCCGCCATCTTGGTACTCACAAATGTAAATCGCTTTGTTTAAAAACAACATTTTGTATTCACCTGACATCTTACACCAAACAGTTGACTCGCTCACAAAATTCTCACCTTCAATTTCAGGGAAAGGAAATTTTTTCAAGATCTCTGTTTTAAAAACTTCACATTTGTCACCATACGTGTTGTTATTATACCGTTCATTAACAAATGTATCAATTTTTTGGTCTTGTGTATATTTTTTGCCGGTAATTTTACCATTAGTATCTTCTTTTAAATAACCTATTCCGCAAAATTCATTATCCGAAATTCTGTTAAGATCGTTTAAAATTATTTCAACTGCATTCTCTTTTAAAAAATCATCACTATCTACAATAACTAAAAATGCTTCTTCTATCAAATTAAGAGCTACGTTAATTGCCGTATGTTTTCCACCATTAGTCTTTTTTGTATATACTATTTTTACTTGATTTTCTCTTTTGAGATTTTCCACAACTTCTGAGGTTTTATCAACACTTCCATCGTCAACAATGTACCATACGAAATTTTTATTTGTTTGTTTTTTTAAACTATCATATAATCTCGTTAATAAGTCCGCCCTATTATATGTTGGTGTAACAATAGCCAAACAGTTATCTAACATATTATTTATTTTCCTTATAAATAGACTGCATTTTTAATTTATATTCATCAATATTGTTGTAAGATATTGAAAAATTAACCACATTTGCTTGTATCTTTGAATAATAGTCAGAATCAGTTAATAATCTCTCAATACAAACTTTTGCTTCTTCATCCGTATTATAAATTAGCCCAGTTCTGTCATTGATAATCAAGCTTTTTAATCCACCTAAGTCAGGACACACTATTGGTAAACCAAACGCTTGTGCTTCAAGCACACACATAGGACAACCTTCACTTCTCGAGGTCAGTAAAAAGACTCTGCTATTTTTAAGAATTCCATATCCGTTTGACAAAAAACCATAAAACTTAATATTTTTGTCTACACCATTTTGCACTGCAAGCCCTTTGCATTCTTCCATTAAATCCCCGCTACCAATAATAGCAATCTTAATGCTTGGATTATCATTTACCAATAATTTTGCTATATTTATGAGTCTTTGCGGATTTTTGGGGTATGTTAACCTGCCAAGATACACAACATCTGCCCCATCTTGCAATTCAGCATTACTTGCTTTCTCTTCTAATGATTTACAATCTATTATATTTGTGATGATTTCAGACTTCTTCACGACGTTATTTTTAAATTTATAATCATCAAAACAACTATTTGACACCCAAATTATATGTTTGATTTTTTTTCTGGTCAAGCAATAATTCATAACTAATGATCTTATTGATAGTTTTTTTGCTTTGGGATGATTTTGATGAATATGTGCTATGATTGGAATTTTTCCACCCGCCAATGTTGCCAAAGCTATTGCCTTTAAGTCATGGGCGTGAATAATTGTTGGATTAAATTCTTCTATAACCCTTCTTAATTCTTTTGCATTAAATTGTGACAACGGATAGTAAGTAATGTTTTTTTCTTTTAAACTATTGGCAATCTCACCATTTGGAGATGAATAAGCAAACTCCATTTCATCTCCAACCGCATTAATTATCTGACACGCAACATTCTCAGCTCCAGAATATCGATTGGAAGCCAACAAATGTAAAACCTTAATTGTTGTATCGTTTGAAGCTTTGTCAACATTTTGTTTCGATTCTATAAATGAAACAATCTCACTTCCTAAGACAAATTCTTTAATTGAAAGCTTATAATTACTTTTCTCTACCAATTTAAATTTGTCAACCAATAAGAACAATGCAACTATTAGGTAAATAGCCAACCTAAACGAGAAAAATTCTGCAGCAAATAAATACATTGCACAAGCAATAATTGGTAAAACATTAAACCAGTTAACATCCTTAATTTTCTTAATGCCATTACTTGATACAAGCATAGCAAACATTAACAAAACACCAAAAAAGCCAACAAAATACAAACATTGTAAGTATGTGTTGTGCGGGCACCAATCGGTTATTCCTGCATACTCACCCAAATACGGAGCACCAACACCATATCCAAACAATGCAGATTTTACACTATCAAATATTGCATCGATATAACCCGCCCAAATAGTAGAGCGTCCCGTTGTTAATTCTTCCATATTAATTGTTGGACTTTCTATAACTCCGCCACCTTCTTCTACTCCTGGAGTAATTGCTGCTGTTATTCTACCAAAAGAAACTCTAAGTCTTTCATTAAAGATTAATAAAGCACCTCCCACCAAAATAAGAACTGAAGCTACTTTTACAAAGTCTTGCCACTTATGGTTTTTGATCAAATATAATACGACAAAAATAAAGGTTTCTGTTGCAAAAATTATTAAACCAGATTTTGACATTGAGTATATAAGAGAAATCGTAAAAATTAATATTAGTGGATATTGAATTGTTTTAATTTGTTTGTTTATCATTAAGGTATACACAATTCCTAAGGCAAACATCATTTCTCCAGCTAAAATATTAGGATTTGTATATGCCCCTGAAAATCTTTTTAAACCATATGCATAGAAAATTTCAATCATTGATTGCAATCTTGATGAAACAGGATAAAATAGACCAATAAAAATTGATGAACAAACACCTAGTACAAATAATAACCCTAATTCTTTTGCATTTAGGTCTTCTTT
Organism: uncultured Clostridia bacterium; assembly: GCA_934772525.1. GTDB lineage: Bacteria > Bacillota > Clostridia > Christensenellales > UBA1242 > UMGS1908. Next base: position 10,905 of record CAKVMI010000001.1, on the reverse strand, counting down.
GTAATAATACGCACAGAATACTAAGCAAAGCCCTAAAATTAAACTAAAGGAAATTGAAAAATCCGGAAAAGTAAATGGAACCATAAAATAAATTAATGTTATTGCAAAAAATATTGAGAACCACCAATTTATCTTTTTTGTCTTTTTTACAAAAACTTCAATTACCAATCGAATTGCAAGCATTAACAAAACTATGCATAGTAAATATGCAAGCATATATGTTGATTGCCCATTCTTTTTAAATACACCCATTAAAGGCATTAAAAACACCAAATAGTAAATTGCCCTACCATTTAATTGAATAACAGCAAATATTACAGCAAAAACAAATGCAATATACACAAAAAATGGTAAAAAACAACTAAGGAATATTGTTAACGCTAATATTCCACATTTTGCTAGTATTGCCGTAAAATCATTATTCTTCGTTTCAAAGTCGCTTAGAAACAAATTTTTAGCATTAGTAAACACGCCCTTCATCGTCTAAAACTCAATCTCCTCATATATATTTTTCATTTGCTGTAACACTACTTGAAGAGTGTAATCTTTTATAAATTCTTGATTGAATTTACCAAAGCTTTCACAAAGATTTTTATCTTCTTTTAGAGTGTTTATTTTAGTAGTTACCAAATCGATATTACTAAAATCTATTACAAAACCGCCTTTGCCGTCTATAACTAAATCTCTACAACCTCTTATGTCTGACACAATACAAGGTAAACCCAAGACTTCCGCTTCCATAATTGAACGGGGCAAACCTTCACGAAGTGATGGCATTATAAAGCAATTTGCTACGCTTAAAATAGTAGGTATATCCTTTCTAAAGCCAAGAAGACTTACTACATTTTGCAAATTATTTGAATTTATAAAATTTTGATATTCTTCCCTATTAGACCCTTCACCACAAATTAGATATTTGAAGTTTGACCTGTCTTCCATTTGTGCAATTGCTTTTAAAACCGCAATATGGTTCTTGTTATCATTTAATTCGCCTATTGAAACACAAACAAAATCTTTATCTTCAATATTCAATTCTTGTTTTAAACTGTTACAATCTTCCAAACTACTTCTTTTGTATACATTCTCATCAAAACCAATGCCATTTATTTTGTATACTCTTTTTGCTTTGAATTTTAGCGCAGATTGATAATCTTCTTCATTCATTGTAACTAACGCATCGGTGTAACGGCTATAGTGCTTTTCTACTGCTTTATATACCAGATTCTTTTTAGGGCAACCCTTAAAGAAATGGAACCCGTGTGCCACATAAATTACTGGTATTTTGTATTTATGGCCGACCATTCTACCCATTACACCGCCGACTGGTTGATGGCAGATTATTAGGTCGTATTTATTTTGTTTAACCAAATTAAATAGTGATTTTCTAGCTTTTATTAACTTGGTAGACAATGGATTTCTTGGAAAATCTATCTTATGTAAAACTAGCCCTTTCTTTTCCATTTCTTTGAACCAAAAACCGCTTTCGTTACAAGCACATTCTACCACATTGCCAGCATCTTCTAGATACTTAATATGTGGCAATAAAAAGCGATCTATAAAATCATCTGACGTGGTGACAATTAAAATTTTTTTATTTTGCAACATATTTTCTCCTATTTTACTAATTGTTTTGAAACAATCTCCTTAACTTCTTCCATCTTTTCATCGTACTCTTCTTTTGTTATCTTACCCGTTCTTAAAAGATAGTCACCATGATATTCACTAACATTTTTCGCTGTTTTTATTGAACCATCTATACCTTCTTTTTTAAAAACAGTCTTTATTGTAAGAAATATAGTTTTTATATCTAACCATAATGAGCAATTTTCTACGTAGTATCTATCAAATTCGCAAACTTGTTCAAAATCTAAATTGTTTCTTCCATGAACCTGGGCCCACCCTGTTATACCAGGTAATACCAAATGTCTTTGCGATTGCATTTCATTTAGAAATATACATTCCTTTACGTCTCTTGGTCGTGGCCCGACTAGACTCATTTTTCCTATAAAAATTAACCATAATTGAGGGAGTTCATCAATACTAGTTTTTCGCAAAAAATTTCCAAATTTTGTAAATCTTTGATAATCTGGCAATAACTCTCCATTTTCATCACGCTTATTACTCATAGACCTAAACTTAATAAAGCGGAACAATTTACCATTTTTACCAATTCTAAATTGCTTAAAAATCACTGGTTTACCCAATTTTATCCTTACCAATATTGACACTACCAAGTATACTGGAGATAAAACAATCATGGCAATTAAAGATAATGTAATATCAAAGAACCTTTTTAAAAAGTAACGATAAAACTTATGTTTTTTTGTTAGCTCTTTATCTGTTTTCTCTTCAGTTAAAGTTTGCTCTTTACCTTTAGCATTTTCAGATTTATTTTCGGTTAACTGACCCGCATTCGTTTCTTCAATCTTTTTAACTAATTCCTTTGTTTCAGCACTAGTTTCTGAAAGTGAAATGTTAGGTTCTTCAACTTCATTAACTTCTTTAGTTTCAACAACTTCATCTACTTCATTTTTCTTTTGAGTTTCGCCAGTTTCTTCTACATTCTTTTCTTCTATTGAATTTTCAACATCTTTATTATCCATTGTTTTTCTCCCTTTATAGATTACACTAATTGCTGGCACATACGTTTTTGCGGTCTCTTTCTCGCAAGATGCAAATACGAAAACTAGCATCATTTGTATAAAGAACATTACCATTCCTACATCTAGCAAGGCACAGCCTTCATAAATTGCAAGGCTAAACAACCAAAATGCTTTACATACCGAAAGTTTGGTAAACATTAGTTTGTATCTTTGGTAGTAATGAAACCCAAATGCAACCGCCCCTACTATACCTGAACACGCAAGAATTTGTAAAATTGTATTGTGGTATTTTTTTAGTGGACCGACTAGTGCTATACCGTCTTCACCATAAAAACCAGCACCAAAGATTTTGTTTCTTTTAAAGTCTTCCCATCCATATTTCCAAACTTCAAATCTACCGTTATCATCAAAGCCCAATGATTTTGTAAAACTAAACCAGTCATCAATTTTTCCATTTTGTAGGCAAATGGTAAATACACCACCACAAACCAAAACTAGAGTTAGTAATGTGATGCCATAATGCAAACGATTTTTTGTTACTAAAAAGCCATAAATTAACGCAAATGGAAGTATTATTGTAGAACATAACATCCCCGCTCTAGAAAAGGTAAACAAAACAGTAATGTACATTAATATTGCAATAGGCAAATATATTTGTGGGAATTTCTTTGTTGCTAAATATATAGTTGCTGGAATACACAATCCGAGCGCTGGCGCAATGGTATTAGTCATCCCCCAACCTATTCGGAGTGATTTTTGATGAAACGCCAAAACTGGGTCACCGCAAGTTGCATAAAATACAATAACTTGGAAGCACGCAACCACCCCAAAGCACATAAATGCAAACGCCGTATAGTCTTTTACACTTTCATCCGTACCATTTACAAGTAGGATATATAAAAGTAATATGACACACATAATACCCAAAAATCTGAGTGAATAAATATGCTCGTAGTCAGTTGCAAGAAGCCCCGCAAGCCCCGCCCCAATAATAGTGACAGCAACCAAACCCCAAAAGAGTTTACCGAAAACAAACTTCTTCTTTTCTACTGCAAATGTACAAACAAAATAATATATTAAAGACAAAAATACAACACATACACAAATTAGCAATGCAATTTTATCTATATTAGACAAAACCAAATTTTGCGTTAAACTTAAAATGCAATTCAAAACTAGAACAATTATTGGTTTAATATCCTTTTGCGTCACAAAAACAAAAGCAATTAAAAGTCCCAAAATTATAAAACTTGGGACGGTTAATTTAAACACTGACAAAATAAATGTCATACAAAAAATAGCAACTACAAAAAAAGGACTACTCAAAACTTTTTGAGTATTTTGTGCAAACCTGCAACTTTTAAGTTGTTCCATAAATTTTAATTTCATTTGCCAAAACTTTTCCTTTGTTTTTGTGATGCATTCGCTAGGTTTAAGTATACACTACTTGATAATTTAATTCAAGTAATAAAAGCAATTTATACAAATAATTTGCATATAAATTAAATGGTATGTTATACTTGAATTGGTGACAATGCATATTTCATACCAAATTTGTATTTGGAACGATTTATGAAAGAATTTATTGAAATCATTATTTTAGGCATTGTTCAGGGTTTAACCGAATTTTTGCCAGTATCTAGTAGCGGACACCTAATCTTATTGCAAGAAATCTTTGGAATAACCGAAAACACGCTTTTTACAACCATAGTACTTCATCTTGGCACATTATTTGCGGTAATTATCTACTATTTCAAAGACCTAACAGCACTTATAAAACACGAAAATTACAAAACTGTATTTTGGCTTTTTATTGCCACAATCCCAGCCTGCGTTTTTGGCTTAATTTTTAGTGATTTTTTTGAAAAACTAACGTCATCAAAGTTGCTTTGTTACACATTTTTATTTACAAGTATAATGCTTTTATGCACTCAAATTATTGCAAAAAGAACCACTGTAAAAAGAGAATTTTGCACTCGCTCTGCCATAGTTATGGGACTTTCTCAATGTGTAGCACTCCTTCCCGGAATAAGTAGAAGCGGTTCTACAATTTTTGGCGGAATACTATCCAAAAACGACCCCAAGGCCGTTGCAAAATTTAGTTTTTTTATGAGCATTCCAATAATATTAGGGTCACTTGTGTTAGAATTATTTAAAGTTGAACTTACACATATAAACTGGGCGGTTTTAGGCGTTGGATTTTTTACATCATTTATCTTTGGTCTACTCGCAATACGCTTAATGATGAAAATTATCGGCAAATGTAATTTTAAATGGTTTAGTGCATATCTAGTTATTCTTTCTATAATTTGTTTCGTTCAAAATTATATTTATGTAATGTGGTAAATTTATGAAACCTTCAATATTAAAAAACTACAATTCAATAAAAAACGAAGTAAAAGCATCTATTTGGGTTTGCTATATTTTGGCAATCTTACCCGTTTTCACAATAATTTTAGACTGCATTTTTAAAATTTTTAATGTTACTAATTTAAGTTTTTTGCACCTTTATTCGCAATACACTTATTTACTAATTTTGTTTCCGATAATATTTATTTTGGTGGATATTATTGCGGTACTATGCGGTAAAAGACGATTACGGTTTAATTTTAAAGAATTCATTTTAAGTTACCTCGAAATTATACCCCTTGCAATGTGTTTTTTACTAATAATTACGTCTAGCATAGTACAAATAATTCAAGATAGTTCTCTAAACGGCTTCACCACCGACGTATCAAGCCCATATCATCTTGCAACAGGGTTTCCTATAATATTACTAATTGCAATGTGCTTTTTGTTTGGCTTTGGAATAAAAAACCGCAATATCGCAACGCATATTCTCTTTGCTATTGTCATTTGTTCTTCTATTCTTTGCATTTTAATACTAATTGACCCAAAATGCGATCTATTTTTTCATAACCCAAGCAATACAAATTGGAGTTCGGTATTTTGTAATTCAAATTACTTTGGGTTATATTTAACAATTTCCATACTTTTACTTGCCGGACTCTTCTGTTTTTCTACAAAAAATATGCGGTGGCTTAGTTTCGTGGCACTCTTATTGCACTTATTTGTATTATTTTTAGTAAATACATTTTCAAGTATGCTTGCTGTTTTTATTGCCCTTATAACACTTTTTATTTTACAAAATGTAAGGCTAAAAAAATTCTCTTTTCTTTCACTTTTACCACTGTTTGCATTTGTTGCAATATCACTAATAGTACAATTATTTGCCCAAAGTTATTATAGCAAATATATCGGTTTTTTCGCCGAAATTAAACAACTTGCAATAGATATAAAAAATATTTTTACCGACTATAATTCCACACTTGCAGACAATGCGGGTACTGGTAGGTTTAAATTATTTAAAGAATCAATTAAACAAATTTTAGATTACCCACTACTTGGAAACGGAAACACCTACACTAACCCACATTCGGCATTTTTGCAATTAGCAGAAATTTGGGGGCTACCTTGTTTGACATTGCTCATCATTTCGTTTATAATGTCAACTATAAGATTTTTCAAACACTTTAAAAGTCAAAGTAGTTTATCTATAATCACATTTATTGCAATTGAAGGATTTTTAATTTGCTCGCTATTTTGTAGTATTATGCCACACATAACTCCTTTATTTTTAATGATTTTTGGAGTTTTTGTAAGGTATTATAACATAGATATTAAGAAAAATAAATTGCAAAAAACAATAAAAACAGACGGCATAATAATAACCGACCAAAACGTATTAAACTAAGGAATAAATTTTTATGGAAAATATCACAAAGCAAAGCACATCAACACCTACAACCCCCAAAAGAATTAATTGGTTTTCAGATTTTAAAATTGAGGGACAATCTAAAATGTCGGTAGGGCTTCCCTACTTAATAATGCTAATGCCTGTAATCTCGTTTATTCTAATCTATGCTATATATTTATTTACTGGTAAATTTTGTCCTGTTTTTCACCTAAACATTTTACCAGTTCTTTTAACCGTATTTAGCATTTTTGCGTTTTTTATATGCGTAGATATTCCTCAATGGTTTATGAATAAAAATACACCCGCCTTTAATCAAACGGTTAAAAACTCATTAAAAAACAAGCCCGAAACACTTATTTTATGTTTTATGTTTGCCTGGATACTTATAACTGGCTTATTTACACCTAACTTCCCTAATAACTATTCATTCTTTCATTATGAAAATGAGGTTTCTCACCTACAAGAATGTATAATTTATTTCTTTATTTATCTCGTTATCTTTCTATCTTCAGTAAATTTAAAAAATGAAAAAACTAGACGCAATTTACTATTTGTATTTATAAGTGTTACATCGTTAATTTGTATATTAACCTTAATATTCCCACATGGAGAACTTTTAATTTCTGCTGAAAACAATACCAATTGGGCTAATGCTTTTGTAAATAGCAACCACTTAGGATATGTTTTATGCCTTGCAACTAGCACCCTTGCAATTACATTTAGTTTGGCAAAAAATTATATTTGGCGTATTATAACTGGCGTTTTACTTGCACTTCATCTATTTGTTTCTATGTTTAATGATACCTTAGGTTCTCTACTTGCATTAACATTTACATTTATTATAATACCAATAGTCATTTGTATAAAAGAAAAACGCTTTAACGTATTCAGCTTTATACCGCTTGTTATGTTAATTGCAATAAGTTTTATATGCATTCCACTTGCAAATCCAATGGACTCTACCTACAAAAGCTTGTTTGTTCAAATTTATGGCGTGTTTAAAGACTTCTTTCAAGTATCTTCCGCTCCACTAGCCGAAGAAACCAAAAAAGCTGGCACAAATCGTTGGGAACTTTGGTTAGATGCATTCAAAGCCATCAAAGAAAACCCACTAGTTGGAGATGGCGATGTAATAACAAAGCCTCATAATGAATATCTACAATTTGCTGCACACTCTGGTATTATTTCGGCACTTGCTTATATTGCGTGCTTTGTAATAATAGCGGTTAAAGCAATAAAATACTTTAAACACCTTTCAAATATCACGTTTGTTGGACTAATTGCAACAATGTGCTATGCAATAAGTGCATTCTTTGGCAATACTATGCCACACACATATCCATTTTTTATGGTAATTTTAGGAATAACGATCTCGTCACTAAATAGTGACATTTCAAGTTACAAATCACTCAACCGCAACACCACCGGCATAGAAAAATCTTTTGAATTTAAAGAAAATCAAGAAGATACAACCCCACTAGATATGGCAGAAATTACTGAAATTGCTGGTGAGAACCTTTCTAAGACAAATAGTGAAAATTAAATTTACTTAACAAAAAAATTATATTTTTAGGCTTAAACAATCAAATTTTTAATAAAAAGATAAAATAAAAAAACCTACTATAATTGACATCCCAACTTTTAAGTAGGTTTATTTTTTTTACTAAAATTTTTCGCTTGCAGAATCTTCATTCAATGCTTTTTGTATATCAACGTTTAAGCAACTTGCCACAAAAAATGGGTCAAATAAATCGACTACAAGCATTTTAGATTCCTTAAAATTCTCTGTATTATCTCGTACTGTATCAATAATCTCTTCATCGGAACCAAGCATAACACCATAGTCACAATACTTCTTCTCATTAACACGATGTAACCTATAGCAATATACTCCATTTTCAAATCTTCCCTCTACAAAAGAATCTAAATTTGAATACAAAAGTGCTTCCGTCATATCGGCAATTATTAGGTCTTTGCCACCTGCATCAATATCGTCGTAATCTCTTTCATTTGCAATAAATTCGGCTTGCTTTAACAACATATCGGTAGCAATTTTATCGTCACATTTTTTTAGTGTAACTTCTGAAATTACTTCATATTCGTCAAAAACACTCTCTTTAACTGCAAAACATAAATTATACAACTTTGTGTCGTCGTCATAATCTATTTGCATACCCAAAATTCCAGTTGGCACATTATCTCTTTTTAATTGAATGACTTTTGAAATGCTAATATCGGGAAAACCGCCGAATGTCCTTAATTGTTTTGGTCGGCCATTAAATGTAAAAATCATAATAATCCCCCCTTATTGAATTAATTTAAATTTTTAGTTTGCACAATATTTATTATTTCTAGGATTGTTCCCTTTCTTCAGTATTTTCTTGCTTCATAAATAAATCTACACCAACCGCTTTCATAACACTGAAAGAATCTTCCGAGTCAAGTACAACGTTGTTTAATGGTGTAATATGTACCGCCGACTTTAGTAGTTCCTTTATAACAAACGTATCTTCACTAACCAAAACCGCAAAATTTAACGCCATTGGTTCACTTTCGCCCTTTGTAATTTCGTGCATTGAAAGATAACTTTTAGAGCCATTGTCATCATCTTCGTCATACATAATATAACTGAAAACCCGAGAATACATTCTGTCTTCCTTATTTAAACTAGGTGAATTATGCATTTTAGCCCTATTTTTGCACTCTTTTAACAAGCAATTGTACATAGATTTGTAACTAGTCATTTCCTTTTTGTTTAAGTATTTAACCCTCTTATAGTCCCCAATTTCCGCTTTTTTAGATAGCATTTCTACAAATTCTATTTCGTCATCGTCGTTCAAAGTTACGTCTAATTTTATGGTTTCTACACGCTCTTTGCCCTTATATATTGGCATAATGATTGATTCATACATTTCTATGGTGTAGTCATCTAATAAAATATTACCATTATTTAATTCCATCAAATAGACCATTACGCATTCTCCTTTTAAATATAGTATCATAAAGTAGTCCGTTTGTAAATAGTTAAATAGAATAAAAGTAGAATTGCCGAATTTCGGGCAGTCCCACGACCCAAAAATATAAGAACAAAAAACACCCATTTTGAAGTGGCGAACCAACAAAATAGGTGTTAATTAAGTTTTTGCTATAATCGGGTGGGCAACTCTTTTGCCACACCGAACGAAATCATTCTAGCGTCTAATATATAAATGTATGCAACAGTCTTTTACCAAATTAATTAAATAGATTAGTTTAATTGTATTTTTGGTGTGCAAAAATTTAAACTCTTTATGCTCTATTTTTAATTACTTTGGCTGACCTTAGCACTAAGAAGCATACATTATTCACTTAGTGCTTTGGTCAACTTCCAAGTCTTATCTGAGCCCGCGCAAGGAACTCCGCCGTTAAAGGAGCAACGAATCGGCTTACACCGTCCGTAGATGTAAACTCTAAACTATCACCCTTAATCTGTGCCCGAGAGACACTTCTTAGCAGTAATTGTTTATCTTGTATTGAATTTACACCTTCCCCACTTGCGAATACATTCAAGACATCTTGTACCTTTACCTTGTAAAGATTTCCGTCATTTAATGCAATCGCTAACTGGTCTTCGGATAACTGCCAACAATTAATTGGCAACGAATATGTTTCCTTAGTCGTTAAATTAAAGTACTTATAACCATTATCTAGGCATAAGAAGTTACCATCATAATAAACAAATCCGTATCTATCATAACTATCTTTAAAGCGAACCAGTTTAGTGTTTTCAGTAGGCATAACAGCCACTAAAGAACCTTCTTTGTTAATTACTTTAAGATCGGTAATCTTGCCTTTATCAATATTGAAACTGTCGTCCATTGTTACAAAATACAACCTATTATCGTTTCCGAGAGCAAGTAAAGCATTTCTGTTCCACAAGCTTACTCGTTTTCCGTCTGAAGTAAATCTAACTTCTTCTTCATCAGGGCCGTTTGTGATACCGATGTAAACATTGCCGAATGTGTCTTGCATCGTTTTAACAACCGTGTACTTAGAATCAATTTCAATACGTTCAAACACAACGCCTTCTGGTCTTATTATTGCTTTAAATAGACCCTTTTCGCTAGTGATAAGTCCACACGAAACTCCATAAATAGTGCCAAGTGGCTCTAATGAATATTGTTTCATGGTCTTTTTATCGATAAGGTATATGCGGTTTTTACGGGAAGGCTCAACAACATAACCCTTCCTTGAGATTCTAGCTTTTGATACAAAGCAGAATCCTACCCAATTATACATATCTTCGAGCTCATTAATTTCAGACGAAGTCAACAACACTTCGTTAATTCCAAGTTTGACGGCAAATCTATTAACGGTTTTTGCCAACTTGGTTTTAATAGATCTAACTATCTTTGCAAATAGTGAAATCTCATCTTCAGACTCGTTCTCATTTACTACTTGTTTAGGTCTTGAATTTAAGAGATTTTTGGTTCTCTCGCTATCAAGTTTATCAAATGACTGCTTATAGGCTTTGCCCGGACCATTTCTGGCTGGACCTCCGCCACC